>NZ_CP071247.1:1238843-2477687 GCF_017301335.1 Marinobacter salinisoli | reverse complement strand
CGTATCGGCTGAATCAGGTGCGGGGCCATAATCAACAGCCCCGAAAAAAGGGAGCCATCAGGCTCCCTTTTTTACGTCCTGAAAACAACCAACAGGTTTACACGGGCTGCTCGTCAGCCAGTTCCGGTACGCCCCCGACCCAGTCGAGCTTACTGCGTAACGAAACAACCTGGCCGATAATGACCAGTGTTGGCGGATGGACCTTGTGGGCCTGCACCCGCGCCACGATATTTGCCAGAGTCCCTGTCACCACGACCTGTTCCGGTGTTGTGCCTTTGGACACCAACGCAACTGGCATGTCCGGTGACATGCCGTGCCCCATCAACTGCTTACAAATGATCGGCAAGCCGACCAACCCCATGTAAAACACCAGGGTCTGATTGGTCTGGACAAAATCCTTCCAGGGCAGATCACAGGTATTATTCTTCAGGTGGCCGGTCACGAAGCGCACTGACTGAGCATGGTCTCTGTGAGTCAACGGTATACCGGAATAGGCCGCGCAGCCGGAAGCTGCGGTAATGCCAGGGACCACCTGGAAGCGAACACCGGCTGCGGCCAGGGTTTCGATTTCTTCGCCACCACGGCCAAAAATAAAGGGGTCGCCTCCCTTCAGCCGGACCACCTTGCGACCCTCCCTCGCCAGATCAACCAACCGCTGGTTGATCTGATCCTGAGGCAACGCGTGATTGGCGCGTTGCTTGCCAACATGAACCCGTTCTGCGGTTTCCGGAATCAGCGAGAGAATCTCTGGGGACACCAGGCGATCGTAGAGCACAACCTCAGCGGAAGTAATCAGCCGCCACGCCTTTATGGTCAAAAGCTCTGGATCGCCGGGGCCGGCGCCTACGAGAGCGACCTCACCGGCGGAATCGTTCGGGTTTTCCGTTACCGGGTTGGTGCGGTAGCGGGTTGGTCCTGGCGCTACCCCAACGTTTTTCCTAGATGCAAATCCCTGCCGTTGACTCATTGGATTCGATCAATGCCTCCCATGTAGGGCTTCAAAGCGTCCGGGATGGTAATGCTGCCGTCAGCTTGCTGGTAATTCTCCATCACCGCAATCAAGGCGCGCCCCACCGCAAGGCCGGAGCCGTTCAGGGTGTGTACGGGCTCCGGCTTCCCGGTTTCCGGATTACGCCAGCGCGCATGCATGCGACGCGCCTGGAAGTCCCGGGTGTTGGAGCACGACGAAATCTCACGATACTTGTCCTGACCCGGCAGCCACACCTCCAAATCGTAGGTTTTTGCCGCGGAGAACCCCATGTCACCGCCACACAGGGTAACGACGCGATAAGGCAGGTCCAGCATCTGCAACACTTTTTCAGCGTGGCTGGTCAGAGCTTCCAGTGCCGCCTCAGAATCCTCCGGACGTACCACGTGCACGAGCTCCACCTTATCGAACTGATGCTGACGAATCATGCCGCGGGTATCGCGCCCATAGGAGCCCGCCTCACTGCGGAAACACGGGGTGTGGCAGACCATCTTCAGCGGCAACTCTTTAGCATCGAGAATGGTGTCGGCCACCAGATTGGTTGCCGGTACCTCAGCGGTGGGAATCAGGTACAGAGGGTTTTCGCCTTCCATCTTGAAAAGGTCGTCTTCAAACTTCGGCAGCTGGCCGGTGCCGTACAGAGTGTCTGCATTCACCAGATACGGAACGTAGGCTTCCATGTAGCCATGCTCACTGGTGTGCAGGTCCAGCATGAACTGGGCCAATGCCCGGTGAAGCCGGGCAATGCCACCACGCATCACGGCAAAGCGGGAGTGCGCAAGGCGGCTGGCGGTTTCGAAATCCAGCCCTTTCATCGCCTCGCCGAGGGCCACATGGTCCTTTGGCTCAAAATCAAAAGTCCTGGGACTACCCCAGGTACGAATCTCGACATTGTCGTCTTCGCTCTCGCCCTCGGGCACATCGTCGTCCGGAAGGTTAGGGATTCCAGCGAGAAAGGCGTTGAGCTCTTCCTGCAACGCTCGCAACTCGTCTTCCGCCTCAGAGCGCTGTTTCTTCAGGCTTTCAACTTCATCAAGCAGCGGTTGAATATCTTCACCGGCCGCTTTTGCCTTACCGATGGATTTGCTGCGCTTGTTCTGCTCGCTCTGAAGTGTTTCCGTGCGTACCTGAAGGGCACGGCGGCGTTCTTCGAGCTGCTCGAAGGCGGAGATGTCAAAAGTATAGTTTTTGACGGCCAGCCGACGGGCGATCTCTTCAGTCTGGGTACGGACACGTTTTGGATCGAGCATGGTTATCCTGAATCTGAACGTTTGCGTTGTGAGGGAAATGACAGGCCATTATACCTGCACTGAATCTGGTGGCTACCGTGCGCTCAGGGGTAGCGCTTTCGCGAACTTTCCTTATTCCAGCGATCAAGGCGCTGACGCTTTTCCGCCAGCTTGATTTCCAGACCCCGGGAAACGGGTTGGTAGTAGCGGCGCTCATGAATCGGCTCGGGAAGATAGGATTCCCCGGCTGCGAACGCTTCCGGTTCTTCGTGGGCGTAGCGGTAGGTATCGCCATGGCCCATGGATTTGAGCAGCTTGGTGGGCGCATTGCGCAGATGCACGGGAACGTCGTAATCGGGATCCTTACGAATATCGGCCATGCACTGATTGAAGGCGGCGTACACCGCATTACTCTTGGGTGACAAGGCCAGGTAGGTGACCGCCTGGGCCAGTGACAGTTCGCCTTCCGGGGAGCCCAGACGCTCCTGTGCGTCCCAGGCGTCCATGGCAATTCGCAGCGCCCGGGGGTCCGCATTCCCAATATCCTCACTGGCGATGCGCACTAACCGGCGAGCCACATAAATGGGGTCGCACCCTCCATCCAGCATCCGACACATCCAGTACAACGAACCATCCGGATCGGACCCGCGTACGGATTTGTGGAGCGCGGAAATCTGGTCGTAAAAGACATCCCCACCCTTATCGAACCGGCGCAAACTGGTTTGCAGAACCTGCTCGAGGTGCGATTCCGTGATGGTTTCCTGCCCCTGCTCATCCGGCTCAGCCAGGTCGGCAGCCACCTCCAGGATATTGAGTGCGCGACGGGCGTCGCCTCCCGACGCAGAAGCGATTAAATCCCTTACCGCCGGACCCACCGATAGGCGCCCGTTGAACCCCTGTTCTGCAATCAGCGCCCTGTCCAGAAGCTCCAGAACATCGGATTCTTCCAGGTTTTTGAGCACGTAAACCCGGGTTCGAGACAGCAACGCGCTGTTGAGTTCAAACGAAGGGTTTTCGGTGGTGGCACCGACGAAGATAAAAGTACCGTCTTCGATGTGCGGCAGAAAGGCATCCTGCTGGCTCTTGTTGAACCGATGCACCTCGTCAACGAACAACAGCGTATCGCGCCCCTGCCCCTGCTTGCGGTCACGCGCTCGCTCCACTGCCGCGCGAATGTCCTTGACTCCGCTGAGCACCGCCGAAATGGTTTCGAAACTGAGATCACTGAGGTTGGCCAGCAATTTCGCAAAGGTGGTTTTACCAACCCCGGGTGGGCCCCATAGAATCATCGAGTGCATCTGGCCCTGCTCCACGGCTCTGCGCAGCGGCTTGCCAGGCCCTACCAGATGCTTCTGACCAACGTACTCTTCCAGCTGGGTCGGACGCATGCGATCCGCCAGCGGACGAAACCCGGCCTGGTCTTCGAACAGGCTGTCCTGCATCAGGCGCCGTCCCGGATTACGTCGACGCCCTCCGGGTAATCGAGGGTGAACGCACTGCTGTCGATGCTCTCATTCAGTTGGATGGTGTCAAAACTCAGAATGCTGACCTGGGCCAGCGAATCCAGCATACGCATTTCCCGCAGCTCGCCGTTCACAAAAGACAGACGCAGTGACACGAACAGGGAGTCCGGGCTGCGCGGCTCCAGCATGTACTCCTGACGGCTGTCGCCAACCATTCGCTGAGAAACCTTGTAGGTCTTTTCCAGGTTGTCTACCTCGCCGCTCAACAGCAGCGCCGGCGTGGTCTGGACCCGTTCATCCAGGTTGTGGATGGTTACCTGTTCCAGGTCAGGATCGTACACCTCAACGGTTTCGCCATCACTCACTATAAACTGCGCCAGAGGCGCACTCGTTTCCCAGTAGAACAGTCCGGGGCGCTTGGCCTTCAGCTTTCCACGGGTTTCCTGCACGGCATTACCATACTCGTCCGCGACAATCTGAATGAAGTCGGCCTGATAGGTTTCATAACTCTTCAGGGTCTGGGCCAGCTCACTAGCGGCCTCACTGCTGCCAGCAGGCTCCTCCGCGCCGACAGGCGCAGTGGCAACAAACAGCATCACTAGCAGGCAAAAAAAACGGCGTGCATTCATAACAGTCGACTCCTAGTCTCGGGGAGGCGGCGGCGCCAGCACTTCTCTCGCACCGTTGTGCCCGGCAGGACTGACAACGCCCGACGCCTCCATGGCTTCCACCAGGTTCGCAGCCCGGTTGTAGCCAATTTTGAATTTTCGCTGGACGGAGGAAATGGATACCCGTCGGCTTTCGGTTACAAAGGCAACGGCTTCGTCGTAGAGGGCATCACCTTCGTTGTCTCCACCTTCCGACAGCGTCGGAACGCCCGGCAGGTGTTCGCCTTCGGCGCCGTTGAGGACCTCATCCACATAGATCGGCTCGCCCCGTGCTTTCCAGGCACTGACAACCCGGTGCACTTCGTCGTCGTCGACAAAAGCACCGTGTACCCGCACCGGCAAGCCGGTTCCCGGCGGCAGGTACAGCATGTCACCATGCCCGAGGAGCTGCTCCGCGCCGCCCTGATCCAGAACCGTCCGGGAATCAATCTTGGACGACACCTGGAACGACATACGAGTCGGGATGTTCGCCTTGATCAGGCCGGTAATCACATCAACGGATGGGCGCTGTGTCGCCAGAACCAGGTGAATACCCGCGGCCCGGGCTTTCTGCGCGATACGGGCGATCAGCTCCTCGACCTTCTTGCCAACGATCATCATCATGTCGGCGAATTCGTCGATCACCACCACGATAAACGGCAGGGTCTCAAGCTCCGGGCGATCCTGTTCGTCATTGGCGAGGAATTCGTCCGGTTTCCAGATCGGGTCCAGCAGCGGCTCCCCGGCCGCGATGGCGTCTTTAACCTTGCGGTTGTAGCCTGCGATATTCCGGACCCCCAGGCTCGCCATCAGCCGGTATCGACGCTCCATCTCTGCGACACACCAACGCAAGGCATTGGCCGCTTCCTTCATGTCCGTCACAACCGGCGCCAACAGGTGCGGAATGCCGTCGTAGATGCTGAGCTCCAGCATCTTCGGATCCACCATGATGAAACGGACTTCTTCCGGGGTCGCCTTGAGCAGCATGCTCAAAAGCATGGCGTTGACGCCGACGGACTTACCGGAACCGGTCGTACCCGCTACCAGCAGGTGCGGCATCTTGGCCAGATTGGCCACCATCGGGTTACCGCCGATATCGTTGCCCAGAGCCAGTGTTAGTGGCGACGATGAATCCTTGAACACCGGAGCACCCAACACTTCGCTCAGCCGGACGATTTCCCGTTCTTCGTTGGGAATTTCAATACCAACGACTGATTTGCCGGGAATAACTTCAACCACGCGAACACTCAGTACAGCCAGTGACCGAGCCAGATCCTTGGCCAGGTTGGAGATTTTGCTGACTTTGACGCCGGGCGCCGGCTTGATTTCAAACCGCGTGATAACAGGCCCGGGGTTGACCTCAACGACTTCTACCGACACACCGAAGTCAGACAGCTTTTCTTCAAGAAGCCGTGACATGTGTTCAAGGGATTCCTCGGAATAACCCTTTTCCTGGTGCTCCTCCGGCGGATCCAGCAGAGAAATGGGTGGCACAGGGCTTTCGATATCTTCAAGCAGGGATCCCTGCTTGTTGCCCCTGCCAGGCTGGTCCACTTTCGCCGTTTGCGGCTCTTTCTTGAACGGCTCGATTTTCAGTGAACGGCTCGGTGCCTCTGGCTCAGGCCGTGACTCGGGTTGCCTTGGTTTTCTGGCCGGTTTGGCTGGTGTGGCCGGTGCGGCCTGATCGGTAGAACTGAATCGTTCGAACTCAACCGGCTCGGGTTCCGGTTCTGGCACAAAGCCGTCGAGCCCGGGCTCTTTGCGAACCACGGACTTATCGCCGGAACTCTCCCGCTTCAGCTTCTGTTTTCGGCCGCCAATCAGGCGCTGCCACCAGTTGCCGGGTTTTTCCGAACCGGCAGAATCAGCCGTCTTACCGCGCTTGCCTGCGGGCATGACACGATCTTCAACCACCGGTGGCTCCGCCGCTTTTGCGGCCTGCTTGTCCCGTTTCTTCGCTTCGGCCTTCTGCTTCTTTTCCGCTGCCGCGGCCTTGGCGTGAGCCTGTTTCTCGGGATCGGCGGCAAACGCGGATTTAAGATATCCGAACAGTCGGATTGTCCACAGACCAATCTGATCCATCAGCCGGAACCAGGACAAACCGGTCGTTACGGTCAGGGCGAAGAGGAAAATCGCTATCAGTAGCAGCGTGGTAGCCGGCAAATTGAAAAACCGGATCATCGCCTCAGACACAGTGGTGCCCAGGACGCCGCCTGACGATACCCCCAGACCGAACACCGAATACAGTGACAACAAGCTGGAGGCCGAAAGCAGGATAAGAAGGAAGCCGCCAAATCGCATCATAACCAGTGGCCAGTGCAACTCGACGGCATCGTTCCGCCTGCGAATCAGCATGATGGCGTAACCGGCGATCATCAGCGGAAACAGAAACGCGACCTGACCGAAGAAATCAATGAACAGGCTTGCCAACCAGGCACCGGTTCGGCCGGCGTAGTTGGTCACCGAGGTGTCGTGGCCGATACTGGCCCAGCCAGGGTCCGTCGGGCTATACGTTACCAGTGCCATGGCCAAATAAATGGCCAGTGCAATCAGGGCAATAACCGCACCTTCCCGGGCACCCTGTGCCACCAGGCGCCGGAAGCGCAGTTGTTTGTCCGTCAGTTCCTGTGGAGCCTGCTTTGCTTTTACTGATTCGGCCATGCAATTCTGCTAGTTGTGTTTATTGATTCTGAAGGGCCTGAAGTCCCCGGGTAAGATCGGTTTTCAGGTCTTCAACTGCTTCAACACCCACTGAAATCCGTACCAGGTTCTCGGTGATACCCGCCGCCTCTTTGTCCTCAGGAGACAACCGGCCATGGGTGGTCGTGGCTGGGTGGGTGATCGTCGTCTTGACGTCACCAAGATTGGCAGTAATGGAAATCATCCGCGTGGCGTCAATAAAACGCCACGCTTCGTCTCTTCCGCCTTTCAATCGAAACGACAGAACACCTCCAAAGCCATCCTGCTGGCGCTTGGCCAGTTCGTGCTGAGGATGCTCCGGCAGCCCGGCATAAAACACCGTTTCAACTTCGGGCTGCTGTTCAAGCCATTGAGCTAACTCTAATGCATTCTCACAGTGTGCTCGCATACGGATTGGTAAGGTTTCCAATCCCTTATGAAACACCCAGGCATTGAACGGGCTCATGGTTGGCCCGGCCGAGCGAAGGAAGCCATAGACCTCCTCCATCAGTTTACCCGGACCGACCACAACACCACCGACGCAACGGCCCTGGCCGTCCAGGTACTTGGTGGCGGAGTGGATAACCACATCGGCGCCATGCTCCAGCGGTCGTTGCAGGACCGGCGTACAGAAACAGTTGTCGACCACCAGCAAAGCATCCTGCGAATGAGCGAGATCGGCAAGGGCGCGAATATCGGCCACTTCACACAGAGGATTCGACGGCGTCTCGATGAACAGCATCCGGGTAGTATCCCGGACCGCGCTCCGCCAGCCTTCGTAATCCGTGAGGCTGACGAACGAGGTTTCAACACCGAATTTTGCCAGGTATTTCTGGAACAAAACGTTAGTGGTACCAAACACACCCCGGGAACAGACTACGTGATCGCCGCTTTTGAGCAGCGCCATGCACGTGCTCAGTATGGCCGCCATACCAGAGGCCGTGGCCACCGCGCGCTCGCCACCCTCCATTGCCGCCATGCGCCCTTCAAAGGCCTGCACCGTGGGGTTGGTAAACCGTGAGTAGATATTGCCCGGCTCATCGCCGCCAAATCGGGCGGCGGCCTGGGCTGCACTGCCGTATACAAAACTGGAGGTCGGAAAAATCGGGTCGCTGTGTTCCAACTCCCCGGTACGCATCTGCCCTGCCCTCACCGCGAGGGTATCTACCGACATACCCTCCAGATCCGATTCCGGGATCCAGACATTTTCTTCACGGCGAAAGGTCATGAACAACTCCTGCTTGGGTTTCGTACGCGTTTAGTCTTCGTCGTTATGGAGGTCAATAATGCCGTTTTCATCGGACTTATTGTCACCGGCTCCGGACCGTTTGGTGTCATTGCGGGCCTCGTCCAGCCGGTCCAGATAAGACTGATCTATGTCGCCGGTGACGTACTGGCCGGTAAACACAGAACACTCCCAATCCTCAATGTCGTCATTGACATCGCTGACGCAGGTCACCAGATCCTCAAGGTCCTGGTACAGCAGCCAGTCGGCGCCAATCAACTCGCCCACTTCCTCGACGGTCCGATCATGTGCAATAAGCTCGTTGGCCGATGGCATATCGATACCGTAAACGTTCGGATAGCGAACCGGGGGAGCCGCAGAGGCAAAATACACTTTACGGGCACCGGCATCCCGGGCCATCTGGACAATTTCCTTGCAGGTTGTGCCACGCACGATGGAGTCGTCCACCAACATGACGTTCTTGTCGCGGAACTCCAGATCAATCGGATTCAGCTTTTGGCGAACCGATTTTTTGCGCATTTTCTGCCCCGGCATGATGAAGGTCCGACCGATATAGCGGTTTTTGATAAACCCTTCGCGGAACTTGACCCCGAGCCGGTGCGCCATCTGCATGGCAGAAGTTCGGCTGGTGTCCGGAATCGGCATAACTACGTCGATGTCGTGATCCGGAAACTCGCGCAGGACCTTGTCGGCCAGTGTTTCCCCCATACGCAAGCGAGCCTTGTAGACGGAAACGCCGTCCAGGATCGAATCCGGGCGCGCAAAATACACGTGCTCAAAAATACAGGGGTACAGATGTGGGTCCTGCGCGCACTGCTGGGTATACAGGGTGCCGTCGGTTTCGATGTAGACAGCCTCGCCAGGGGCGATATCCCGCACCAGGGTAAAGCCGGCCGCACTCAGCGCGACGCTTTCCGAGGCAATCATGTACTCCTTGCGACCGTCTTCAGCTTCACGCACGCCATAGCACGCAGGACGAATTCCGTTCGGGTCGCGGAAGCCCACAATGCCGTACCCGGTAATCATTGCAATAACTGCATAGGCGCCACGGCAGCGCTTGTGTACCGCCTTTACCGCGGCAAAGATTTCATCTTTGGTCGGGTTGAGTTTACCCAGCTTCTGAAGCTCATGGGCAAAGACATTGAGCAGCACTTCGGAGTCTGAATTGGTATTGATGTGACGCAGGTCGGTACGGAACAGATCCTGGCTCAGGTCGTCGGCATTGGTCAGATTGCCGTTATGAGCCAGGGTTATGCCGTAGGGACTGTTGACATAAAACGGCTGCGCCTCAGCCGAGCTTGAGCTTCCGGCGGTGGGGTAACGTACGTGCCCAATGCCCACGTTACCGACCAGACGACGCATGTGGCGGGTATGGAAAACGTCACGCACCAGCCCGTTATCCTTGCGCAGGTAAAACCGTTCATTCTGAAACGTAACGATACCCGCAGCATCCTGCCCCCGATGCTGAAGAACGGTCAGCGCATCATAGAGCGTCTGGTTGACGTTGGAGGTGCTGACGATGCCGACGATGCCACACATGAAGAAACTGTCTCCGAGCGTTAATACTGAATGTTAACTGGATGCAGCGACGGGTTCCACGACCGTCTGCTGCTGAATAGTGCTGTGCGCATCCGTGCTATCTGGCGCCGGCCCAAGGAAGCGGGCGAACTCGTCACCAAAGGTTCTTCTGGACCAGTCCTCCACCTCAGCCAGGTGGTCAATCATGACAGATTCTCGCCACCAGGTATCTTGTGCCAGCGGGGTGTACCGAGTGAACGCTATGGCCACAATAACCACCACGACACCTCTCAGAAGGCCAAAGCCCATCCCTAATACACGGTCGGTGGCCGACAGCCCGGTTGCACGAATCAGGTGGCCGATCATGTTGTTTATGATGGCACCGACGATCAGTGTACCGAAGAAGAGAATCGCAAACGCTGCAATCAGACGAACCAGCGGAGTTTCGACCGTGCTTTCCAGCAATGTCTGCATCTGTGGATGGAAGGTTCGCGCAAGAATAAACGCACCCACCCAGGTGACGAGTGACAGAGCTTCGCGAACGAAACCCCGTTTGAGACTAATCAGTGTGGATACTGTGATCAGGGTGATGATCACCCAGTCAATCCAGATCAGAGTTTCCATGAACTACCCAATGGAACAGAGGAAGCGCGAATTCTATCAGGAAACCGACAGCGGCCAAACTGCCAGCGGGCCCAATCGGGCGCGTTTGTTCGTTTATTTGTCGCCGGTTGTAACCAGACTGTTAAGGCTGAACGCCTCGTCGAGCACCCGCTTCGCGGCTTCGGCACTGGGCCGGTCCGGGAAAGGACCGCTGAAGACCCGGGTCAATGTGGCATCGCCACGCTTGATAGCTTCCAGATGGGAGCCATATCCTTTCTCTCGGACCTGATCCCGCAAGCGTCGAGCATTATCGGCATTGCCGAAACTGCCCAACTGAACCACCCAATCCCCCTCAGCAACGGGGTTCGGCACGGTGTTCGAGGATTCACCAGCAGAGGGCTGATTTGCCGCAACTTCTGGTTTTGGTCCAGGAGTGGCCGGTGCCGGATCGGGAGCAGGTTCAGAGTTCGCCGCCGGAGTCTCATCCACCTGGGGTACGCCTTCAAAGGGCGCAGGTTCATCCTCGACAATCCGGTAATCAGGCGCACTCTGACCGGGCTCCGCTGGCGATTCAGAAACATCACCAGTTGCTTGCGGCGCATTGTCGATAGGCGCCCCTGCCGCCTGATCCTCGGGTATCACAACTTCGGGGAACGGCGGCTCCTCGGGGATCTGGATTGAATTAGAGGTTCTTTCCGAGTGCGGCTCATCGAAAATCATGGGGACAAAGATAACGGCCAGCGACACCAACACCAGCGCACCGACAATTCTTTGCTTCAAGCCATCCACAATTCCACACTCCTGTCAGACGAAAAACCTGTTTTTACGGCAAGCAGATACTAACCGCGATCCCGGCGTAACACAAAGCTTCAAACTGAGCTGCCAGAACTCAGCCACCATCAGGCTCTTCAGGGTGAATTTGGCTGTGCTGAACGGGAAACTTGGCCAACAAACGCCCAATGGAAGCGCGCATATCCAGCCGATCAATCACCATGTCCACCGCGCCATGCTTGAGAAGGTGATCGGCATCCCTGAGTTGAGCGCCGCCATCCCCCGCCTCCTGCTCAAGCAATGCCAACGGCGCCATACTAACCTTCACGCCGGATTCAGCAATATTCAGATCGCCAAGCACAGCAAGGCTGGCCCACACCTCCCCGGATACGCGGTTGGCCAGCACTGAAATGTAGGGAATCCCCTCCCGACGAAGTTTTTCGACGGCGGCGGCTGTCTTGGCCATTTGCATGAGTGCGCCAATGCCTTCTTCCAGCCGAGCGCCCTCACTGGCCGAAAAACAAACCAGAGGCAACCGATCTTCGAGCGCCTTGCTGGCCGCCCGGGCAAAGAGGTCACCCACAACCGCCCCCATGGTGCCACCCATAAAACCGTACTCGAAAGCGCAGGCAATAACAGGCGTTCCGTGGCACGCTCCCTTCATCACAACCATCGATTCCTGTTCACCGGTGCGCCGCTGCGCCAGCGCATGCTCTTCCGCATACTGGTTTGAAGCACGTGCCGTTCTCGGCACTGCCGGGTAATCCCCCGCAAAAAGCTCCTCGCGATCGTTTTCATCTAGAAATTCATCCAGTCGCCGCCGCGCTGAAGGGTGGGCAAGCAACGCTCTGGCTTCGGCAACCGTGAAGAAAGAACCAAACACGATAACAGTGTCGCCCGGGCTGGCTTCCGCGAGCGCCGAACGTATCGCGTCGGTCACGGTGCCTGCCTGCTCAGCGCACATAATCCCTAGCTCCCCGGCGCGCTGGAAGAGCTCAATGGCAGATAGTCCCCGGGGCACATCCAGCCCAGATAACCACCATCGATCGACGATTGACTTCATTGCAGCGAAGACACCATCGATGTCCTTGTCCGCCAGCGCTGCATAGACGGCGAGCACCCGGTGACCGGAATGCTTTCGTGGCATTAAACGACTAGCCAGCCAGCGCGCTGCATGGGGGTTGTGGCCAACATCAACGAACACCGCCGGCCGCTCTCCCAGTTGCTCGAATCGGCCTGGCACCCTGAGACCCGCCAGGGCTTTCTCGATGAACCGCTCCGTGATGTCCGGTTCAAGACGACGCATTGCCACGACGGCGGCGGCAACACTCGACACGGGCAAAGGTCCGTCCGGCAACTCGACCTGCCAGCCCCCGATCTGAAGCAAGACACTGGGCACAGGACTGCCAGTGATTCCCCGGGCCTCCTCCAGATGGTAGTCACGCCCGACCAGCGCCAGCTCGACCTTCTGCGCCTCAGCCTGCTGGAGCACGGATTTTGGCGGGTCCGTGTCAGCGCAGACGGCGGGAATCCCCGGGCGCAGAATACCGGCCTTTTCGAAACCAATCGCTTCCCGGTTATCGCCCAGGAACGCGACGTGATCAATATCCACCGAGGTGATGATTGCAAGGTCGGGATCCAGAACGTTGACGGCGTCAAGCCGGCCACCAAGCCCCACTTCCAGAATCCAGTCTTCGACACCCGCGGCATCGAAAACCACAAAGGCCGCCAACGTTCCGAACTCAAAATACGTCAGCGAGACATTCCGGCGGGCCTCTTCCACACGCTCGAAAGCTGCCACCAGACGACGATCTTCCACATCTCGCCCGTTCAGGCGGACGCGCTCGTTATAGACCTGGAGATGAGGAGATGTATATGCACCGGCCTTGCGACCGCTCGCCAGCAGCAAACGTTCAATGGTGGCAACGGTACTGCCTTTGCCATTGGTACCGGCAACCGTGATGATCCGCGCGTCCGGCTTCCTGGGGAATAGCCTGCGCAAAACAACAAGAACGCGGTCGAGGCCCAGATCGATTTCGGTGGGATGAATGGCCTCCAGGTAGGCAAGCCACTCGTTAACGGTGGCCCCGGCGCCCGGTGCTACGGGCGGCCGGGAATCATGCTTATTCGATCTCGCCATTGGCTTCCGGCATTTCCGTGACTTCAAATTCAATGGGCTCTTCCGTGCCCGGCCGTTCTGCCGCGGTAAATTTTGCCAACAGGTGCGCAATGCGCTCACGCATCTGATGGCGATGCAGGATCATATCGATCGCACCGTGGTCCAGCAGAAACTCGCTTCGCTGGAAACCCTCGGGCAGCTTTTCCCGCACAGTCTGTTCAATGACTCGCGGGCCCGCAAAACCAATCAACGAGTTAGGTTCAGCGATGTTCAGATCGCCCAACATGGCAAGGCTCGCGGACACACCACCGAACACGGGATCGGTCATGACCGACACATAGGGTATGCCCTCCTGCTTCATGCGCTCGAGCACCGCTGCGGTCTTGGACATTTGCATCAGCGACAGGATGGCCTCCTGCATACGCGCCCCGCCACTGGCAGAGAAGCACACCAGAGGAATGCGCTGCTCAAGGGCCACATTCGCTGCCTGAACGAACTTTTCGCCCACAACCTGCCCCATGGAGCCGCCCAGGAAGTTAAACTCGAACGCACAAGCCACCAGAGGCACACCGAGGGTGGCACCTCGCATGGCGATCAGCGCGTCTTTCTCGCCTGTCGACTTCTGGGCCTGCGACAATCGGTCCTTGTAACGCTTGCTATCCTTGAACTTCAGGCGATCCCAAGGCTCCAGGTCAGTGCCAATCTCTTCCCGGCCATCAGCATCAAGGAAGATATCAAGGCGTCGACGGGCGCCAACCCTCAGGTGGTGATTGCATTTCGGACAAACATCGAGATTTTTCTCAAGCTCCGGCTTGTACAGAAAGGCGCCGCACTTGGGGCATTTCTTCCACAGCCCCTCCGGCACACCGGTTCGCTGCTTGGATTCCGAGCGGATCTTGCTCGGCATGATTTTGTCCAGCCAGTTACTCATGTTTTCATCCTGTCCTTTGATGCCGTCCAGCCTGGAGCGCCTTGGCTCAGGAACTCAGGCTGTCCAGTGCTTCTCGCATCGGTTGCAACAGATCCGCCAGCGCACGTTTCAACTGCGCGGTATCTGCCTGATTTCTGGCAATTGTATCGACTAGGACACTTCCAACAATTACACCATCGGATACCCGTCCTACCGCGGCAGCTGTCTCAGCATCCCGAATACCGAATCCAACACCCACCGGAAGCGCTGTCAGCTCGTGGATATGGCTCACACGGGAGGCAACTTCCTCCACATTGAGTTTGCCAGCCCCGGTCACGCCCTTGAATGAAACATAGTACACATAGCCGGAACAGTACTCGCTGATCGCGCGGATGCGGTCATCCGTGGTGGTGGGCGACAGCAGAAAAATCGCATCAAGATGTCGCTCGGTGAACAGCGGAGCGACTTCGTCAGCCTCCTCAGGCGGCAGATCGACCGTCAGCACGCCATCGACCCCGGAATCCCGGGCCGCGTCTGCAAACGCCTCATATCCCATAGCCTCCATGGGGTTGAGGTAGCCCATCAGAACGATGGGCGTGTCAGCATCCTTCGCGCGAAACTCCTTGACCATTGCCAGGACCTGACGCAGCGAAGTGCCATGCGCAAGTGCCCTCTCGCATGCAAGCTGTATAACCGGGCCATCCGCCATAGGATCAGAAAAGGGTACGCCCAGTTCAATAATGTCCGCACCCGCTTCGACCAGCGTGTGCATCAGGTCAACGGTTGCACCGGGATTCGGGTCACCCGCGGTGATATAGGGAATCAGCGCTTTACGGCCCTGCCCTTTGAGGGTTTTCAGAACTCCTTCAATTCGGCTCATGCCTGTCCTGCTCCTGTTACTGCCTCAGATCTCGATGCCTTCCAATTGGGCAACCGTGTTGATGTCTTTATCGCCTCGACCGGAGACGTTGATAACAACGCTCTGATCCTTGTCCATGGTCGCGGCCAGCTTGATGGCGTAAGCAACCGCATGGGCGGTCTCGAGGGCCGGCATGATGCCTTCAACACGGGTCAGACGGCGAAACCCTTCCATAGCCTCGTCATCAGTGACCGAGACATAGTGAGCCCGACCGATGTCCTTGAGCCAGCTATGTTCCGGCCCGACACCAGGATAATCCAGGCCAGCGCTCACCGAATGAGTGCCCGCGATCTGTCCGTTTTCATCTTCCATCAGGTAGGTCCGATTGCCGTGGAGCACGCCCGGACGCCCGGCGCAAAGCGGCGCAGCGTGCTTTCCGGTTTCGATACCCAGGCCACCGGCTTCAACGCCGTACAGACTCACGGATTCATCGGCGAGGAACGGGTAAAACATTCCAATGGCATTGGAGCCGCCTCCCACGCACGCCACCAGCGCATCCGGCAGCTTACCGGTTTTCTCCAACGCCTGCCGGCGCGTTTCGCGGCCGATGACTGACTGGAAATCTCGCACCAGCAAGGGATAAGGATGCGGGCCCGCTACAGTGCCGATGATATAAAACGTCTCGTCGACGTTGGTCACCCAGTCACGCATGGCATCGTTCATGGCGTCTTTGAGGGTTTTGGTTCCGCTCTGAACCGGATGCACGGTGGCGCCCAGAAGCTTCATTCGGAACACGTTGAGCGACTGCCGCTGAACGTCCTCGGCACCCATAAACACATGACACTCCAGACCAAGCCGGGCACAGACCGTTGCAGTGGCAACACCGTGCTGGCCAGCGCCGGTTTCCGCAATGACCCGCTTTTTGCCCAGGAAACTGGCCAGCAGTGCCTGGCCGATAGTGTTGTTCACCTTATGAGCGCCGGTGTGACACAAATCTTCCCGTTTCAGCCAGATTTGTGCGCCACCGGTTTCCCGCGTCAGGCGCTCGGCGAAATACAAAGGCGTGGGCCGGCCCACGTAGTCCGCCAGTTCTTTATCGAAACGGGCCTGGAATTCCGGATCCTTTTTCATGCGCAGGTATTCTTTCTCCAGCGTCATCAAGGAGTCCATCAGTGTTTCGGAAACAAACCGGCCTCCGAAGGGTCCGAAGTGTCCCCTCGCATCCGGTAATGCGTTCAGCATTTCTTCAGTCAGTTTTACAGACACGGCGAACCTCTTTCATGAAATTGAACATTCTACTTCTGTCCTTGATCCCTTTCTGTTTCTCAACGCCCCCACTGACATCCACGGCCCACGGCTGGACCTGCTCGATGGCGCGAAGTACGTTATCAGATGACAGACCACCGGCCAATATCAACGGCATAGGCCGGTTTTGAGGAATAAGGTTCCAGTTAAACGATTGCCCTGTGCCACCGTAGCGCTCAGGATCCCACGCGTCTACCAGTATCCCACAGGCCATGTGAAAGTCGGAAAATGCCTGCTCGATCTGGCCATCTGTTTTCACTCGGATTGCCTTGATCCAGCGACGATTGAATTGATTGCAGAATTCCGGTGTTTCATCCCCGTGAAACTGCAACAGGTCCAACGGGACCCGCTCAATAACATTACGAACGAAAGCCTCGGTAGGGTTCACGAACAGCCCGACCAGCGACACGAAGGCCGGAACGTAGCGCGCCAGTTCCGCAGCCTGTTCAGCAGTCACCGACCTGGGGCTTGGCTCGTAAAACACCAGACCCACAGCATCTGCACCACTTTCCACCGCGCCCCGGATGTCCTCGGCGCGCGTCAGCCCGCAGATTTTTGCTCGAACATTCATGACACAGGCCTCTGCTTGATATGAATATGGCTTGGCGGAATTGGCCGATTCTCTTCTGCTGTAAACCAGGGCCGCAGAAAGCCCGGGCCGCACTCCGCTTCGGGAATCCCACACTCTGCAGGGTAACCCACATCCACCAGGTACAACCCATGTGCAGGGCCCGTCACACCCGCCAGAGTTCGATCCCGCGCTTCCAGCACCTGCCCCAACCAGTCCACGGATTGTTCACCGGTACCGACCGCCATGAGGGCGCCAGCGATGTTTCGCACCATATGGTGCAAAAACGCGTTGGCCTGAATATCAATCACCACGAAGCTGCCTTTTCGGAGCACCGAGATCCGCTCCAGGAATCGAACCGGGGTCCGTGACTGACAACCCGCTGCTCGAAACGATGTGAAATCATGCTCTCCAACCAAAGCTTGCGCCGCCTGGTGCATCCGCGCGTCATCCAGCGGTCGGAAAGTCCAGCTCACCTGCCCACGCAGAATGCCGGGACGAACCGGGTTGTTATAAATCACATAGCGGTAGCGCCGATACGTTGCCGAAAACCGGGCGTGGAAATCGTCATTGCCATTTCCCGCCCAATGAACCGCAATATCGCCAGGCAAAGCGGTATTGATGCCCATAACCCAGGAACGCCGGTTTCGTATTGACTCGGTTTCGAAGTGGGCAATCTGAAAACTGGCATGAACGCCCGCATCCGTGCGCCCGGCGCACACCAGATCGACAGGATGGTTGGCAACTTTCGCCACCGCTTTGGCCAGATCCCCTTCGACCGATCGAACGCCGGACTTCTGGAACTGCCAGCCGTGAAATTCACGGCCATCGTATTCGAACGCAATGGCCACACGGCCATTGCCGATCGCGTTGTCCGTGCTGAGAGGTTGTGATTCGAGAAACAAGCGCTGGCCCGATTTTTTCTGCTGACAAACGAAAGCGCCGGCTCACTCGGGAACAGAACCCGGTGGCCGGCGCGGTTTACCTGACCGATCGATTATAACGAATCAGGCAAGATTTTTAAGGAGATCCTGCGCTTCGGATTTCTGCTCCTCATTACCCTCCAGAGATACTTCCTCAAGGATATCGCGGGCACCGTCGGCGTCACCCATCTCCATATAGGCACGAGCCAGATCCAGCTTCGTGGCCGCCTCATCGGTACCAGCCAGGAAGTCGAAGTCGTCATCCTCACCAAGATCGCCTTCATCGATATCCGCGACTGCCGAGGATTTGGCCCGTGCATCAATCGTGTCGGAGGTCACCGGAACTTCCGGCTCTTCAAGACTATCCAGAGATGCCAGAGCTTCCAGTTCCTCCGCCGCCGCGACTTCCTCTTCCGCGCTATCTGTCGCAGCATCGGATTCCGGCACAAGCGTATCTTCCAGACTCAAACTCTCATCCAGTGCCGAAGCTGAAGCCTGTTCCTCGGTGCCGCTGTCTGAAGCCTCGGAGAATTCCTCCATCAAGGCGAGATCTTCGTCGGAAACATCCAGCTCCAATTCGTCCAGACCACCCTCTTCGGAGCTTGAATCTCCGACTGCTTCGCCTTCACCGGCAACCTTATCCAGCTCGGCGTCCAGCTCATCCAGGAAGGACTCGTCCAGCGATTCCAGACCGCTGTCGTCTTCTAGCGACTCAACTTCAAGAGACGCCTTTTCAGACTGACTATCCCCGAGGTCGAAATCGAGACTCCGCTCAAGACTGTCCAGCTCAGACTCAACGCTCTCGCCGGCCTCCTCAAGCTCGAAGTCCAGTGAGCCGGAATCTTCCTCGGTTTGCATAGAGAGGGAACCAAACTCGGCCTCATCGTCCCCCTTACCAGCCTCTGGCGCCTCTTCTGGCTCAAGAGACAAGTCGGACAGATCGAATTCGATAGCCTCGTCCGCGCTGGCCTGACCAGCTTCTTGCGGCTCCTGGCTTTGCGAATCAGCCTTCCGGTCTTCAACCTCGTTTAAATCGAAGTTGGCGAAGTCGGAGTCCAGCGCGCCAAACTCGTCTTCGACCTTCTCTTCTTGTTGCGCGTCGTACTGATCAGCCAGCAACTCGTCAGAGAGATGCGTTTCGGCTCCAGCGTCCGCAGCAGAGGCGAAGTCAGCGTTGGATTCGTCGACGGCGGCACCAAACGAGTCAGAGCGCAACTGCGACTCCAGGTCATCGATGCTCGGGATGGCCTCCGCATCGTCGAGGCTGGCACGCAGTTCCTGCGCTACGGCCATTGCCTGATCGTCATTCAGCGACTCGAGCTCCGCGTACTGCTTGTCGAAAGACGCCTGATTCTGTATTTCCGCATAAATGCCCAGCAGTTTAAGCCGGAGATCGGTACGGCTGGGCTCGCGTGAAATGGCCTCTTCCAGCGCTTGCGCCGCCTGGTCGTGACGACCGAAGGCAAGGTAGTTATCAGCTTCTGCAATCGCGCTGTCGTTAGCAGATTCCTGCGGCTCGTCATCCAGACTCAGCTCAAAATCATCGTCTTCCGCTGTATCGGAATCTTGATTCAGCTGCTCATAGAATGCTTTCTCACGATTCGCATTGCGCCGCGCCACCACCAGCAGCAGGAGCAACAGGAGAATCAAGCCACCACCGAGCGCAACCTGGTACAGCATGTTGCTCTTGATGGCTTCGATAATGCCCGCAATCGGGCCTTTGTCATCGACCGGAGCACTCGCTGTTGATGGCTGTGCAGGTTCAGTGACCTGGCTGGTTTGCGCAACCATCGGCGCAGTTTCCGCTGGCTGCGATCCCACCTCGGTTTCGGCCTGCGAGGCTACTTCGGATGCAGGTTCGACCTCAGAACCCTGCTCATCGGATCCGGCACCAGCCTCCACCGCTGAAACTTCGGCCTCGCCAGCAAGCTCTTCAGCATCAGCTTCCAGATCGGCGGAAACCGCTTCACTTTCCACCGCAGCCTCATCCAGGCCTTCCCCGGCAGCTTCCTCAGCTGAGAGTTCGGCTGCGGCCGTTTCTGCTTCAGCAGAATCGCCGGCACCGTCCGTCGCAATCGATTCGTCAGCACCTTCGGCGTTGGCGGGGCTTGCGTCGGCGCCCTCAACTTTACTGCCTTGCGGTGTTTCGCCGTTCGCCGGCGCGTCACCAACAGGCTGGCCCTCTTGATCCTGTGTCATGCTCTGAAGATCAGCCAACTGACTGTTCTTCAGCTCAATAAGGCGCTGCAGCGTTTCGATCTGGCCTTCAAGGTCCTGAACGCGACCACTCAACTCCTCATTTTCGCGACGAGCACTTTCGAGTTCCTCCAGGGCCACGGCCGCACCTGCGTCGACGCCGCCAGACAGCTGTCCATCACCTCCGGCAGAACCACCATCGTTCGCTTCCCGGGATCCGGCCTCTGCAACCACCAGCTTAAGCTCATCACCACCAGACTGCGCCTGGGACGTAGCTTCCGCCAGAGCAACCTGAGTATCGGTCGCATCTACCGTACGCTGAGGAGACTGGAACTCGCGATTCTGCTGGCCAACCATCCGGGTGACTTCGGCACGGGAACGACTCTGAATCTGCTCGAGGGTCGGAACACGAAGCACTTCGCCGCGCTTGAGGCGATTGATATTTCCGCCAATAAACGAATCCGGATTGAGGTCCTGGATGGCAATCATCACCTGCTGGGTTGTCACGCTGTTGTTCGGACGAATCCGCTCAGCGATGGCCCAGAGAGTATCAGAGGAACCTGTCGGGCCGAGGGTGTTGGCTTGATAGCCACGACCCAGCGATGCTTCAGCCTCCGCCTGGCGACGAACAGATTCCTGACTGCGGGATTCAGAAGACTGGGGAGCAGCTGCCGTGCTGGTTGGCGCACTTACACTTTCCTGGACGCCGGAATCTTCGGCATAGACGGGGGGATCGACCAGAACGGCATATTCGCGCATCAAACGGCCGCTTGGCCAGGTCAATTCAAGAAGGAAGTTCAGGTACGGTTCACGCAGGGGCTCACGGGAAAACACCCTCACCGCCAGCGAACCATCGTTTTGCGTAACAACCTGGAACCGCAGCTTACTCAGAAACTGATTACGGCTCAGACCCACGGTTTCATAGGCCGATTCTGGCGCTATGTTCACAAATACATCAGTCGGATCCACACCGCGACTTTGGGGAAGACGAATCTCCGCATCCAAAGGCTCATTCAGATAGGACTGAAGTTCAATCTCTCCCAGCCCCAAGGCTTGTGCGACGCCGGACCCGAGCCCTCCCGCCAGAGCCAGGGCAACCGCAAGCTTGCGTACCTTCATGCTTTTTCCTTTCCAGTCTCCGTTATTCTCTACTGCTTCTTAAAACAGAATCGGACGAGGTTGGATGACTTTCGTCTAGACAGCTCTAATTATTATGTCGAATTCTTAATTTTCGTCGGGCCAGTATTGTTGATAACGCCCTTTGAATCAATCAATCAGGGGCTAGATTTGTACCAATTTTTTACAAACCACGTGGAACTTGTTATTTGAGCGCAAAATAACAGGGGCGGAGGCTGACGTCAGCCTCCGCCCCTAGGCGGTTTTGTTAAAACCGGACCCAGTTGGCAATACTCAGCCCCCGGGTAACATTTCTTAACGTTCCTGCAAGATCCGAAGCATGCGGCGCAGGGGCTCAGCAGCCCCCCACAGCAACTGATCGCCCACGGTGAATGCCGAAATATACTCCGGCCCCATCGCCAGCTTGCGAATACGACCAATCGGGACACTCAAAGTGCCGGTAACCTTCGCAGGTGTCAGCTCTTCCATGGTGGCATCCCGGTCGTTCGGAATCACTTTGACCCAGTCGTTCGACTTGGCAAGAATGCTCTCGATTTCAGTAACGGAAAGATCCTTCTTGAGCTTGATCGTCAATGCCTGACTGTGAGAGCGCATGGCACCGACGCGAACACAGATGCCGTCGATTGGAATCGGATTGTCGCTGCGACCAAGAATCTTGTTGGTTTCAACACCCGCCTTCCATTCTTCCTTGCTCATGCCGTTGTCGAGCTGCTTGTCGATAAACGGAATCAGGCTGCCCGCCAGAGGAACACCAAAATGCTCGGTCGGGAAATCTCCACCGCGCATGGTCTCGGTGACCTTGCGATCGATTTCAAGGATCGCTGAGGACGGGTCCGCCAATTCAGAAGACACGCTGTCTTTCAGCGCCCCCATCTGATTCAACAGCTCACGCATGTTCTGTGCGCCGGAACCGGAGGCCGCCTGATAGGTCATCGGCGATACCCACTCAATCAGATCCTGCTCCAGCAACCCACCAAGGGCCAGCATCATCAAACTGACGGTACAGTTACCACCGATGAAGTCTTTTACACCCTTGTCGAGCGCCCCATCAATCACGTTTCTGTTAACGGGATCCAGGACAATCACGGAGTGATCCGCCATTCGCAAAGTGGATGCGGCATCAATCCAGTACCCCTGCCAGCCTGCGTCTCTTAGTGGCTGGAACACCTTGGAGGTGTAATCGCCACCCTGGCAGGTAACGATGACATCCATGGTTTTCAGGGTGTCAATGTCGAAGGCGTCCTGCAGAGGCGGAACGCCATCTTTGCCAACATCCGGAGCCGGTTTCCCGGTCTGGGAGGTGGAAAAAAATACCGGATCGATATCGGCAAAATCGTTTTCTTCACGCATACGCTGCATGAGGACAGAGCCCACCATGCCACGCCAGCCTACAAGTCCAACTCGCTTCATTTGCGACCTTTGAATCTCGTACTGTGCCCGCCCCTTGCCTGTATCGCTGACTGGGACAGGATGAATGATTCCGCGGCAACCGCATGTTGTTGCCGTCGGCTCTCAACTACACCAGGGCTGGCCCTACAACGCGGCCAAAACAGCGTCACCCATTTCGCGAGTCGACACCTTGCGACCACCATCAGCCATAATATCGGCTGTGCGCAGCCCCTGGTCGAGCACCTTGCTGACGGCCGTTTCGATTGCCTGAGCAGCCTCTTCTTCTTCCAGGCTGTAACGCAGCATCATGGCCGCACTCAGAATCGTCGCCAGCGGGTTGGCAATGCCTTTTCCTGCAATATCCGGCGCGGAACCATGGCAGGGCTCATACATCCCCTGCTTTTCCGAGTTCAGCGACGCAGACGGCAACATACCAATAGAACCGGTCAGCATGGCAGCTTCGTCCGAAAGGATATCACCAAACATATTGCCAGTCACAATCACGTCGAACTGCTTGGGCGCCTTAACCAGCTGCATGGCGGCGTTGTCCACGTACATGTGTGACAATTCTACATCGGGATATTCCCGCTGCAGATCATTCATGATTTCACGCCACAAAACAGTCACTTCCAGAACATTCGCCTTATCCACCGAGCACAGCTTTTTACCGCGCTGACGGGCGGCTTCAAAGGCGACGCGTCCGATGCGGCGGACCTCGGTTTCGGTGTACGCGTAAGTGTTGTAACCCTGACGCTCACCGCTTTCGAGCTGACGCACGCCGCGCGGCTGACCAAAGTAAATCCCACCAGTCAGCTCCCGCACGATCATGATATCCAGGCCCGAAACCACTTCCGGTTTGAGCGACGACGCCGACGCCAGTTGCGGGTAAAGAATCGCAGGGCGAAGATTGGCGAACAGCTCCAGATTCGAGCGCAATCCAAGCAACCCTTTCTCAGGCCGTTTGGCCATCGGCAACCCGTCCCACTTCGGGCCACCAACCGCGCCAAGAAGAATCGCATCAGACTGCCTGGCTTTCTCAAGCGTCTCATCCGGAAGCGGGCTATCAGCCGCATCAATGGCCGCACCACCAACGAGCCCCTGCTCAAATTCGATACCAAGCCCGAATTTCTCGTTAACCTTTTTGAGGACCTTGTCCGCCTCTGCGACAATTTCCGGCCCGATACCGTCACCCGGTAACATCAATACACTTCTGGACATTTTCACTTCCTGTTTGAAATCGCGTCTATTTATTCACAATCAGCTTGAAGCACGAAAGAGCCACGGTGCGGTCTTGCGTCGGGCCTCCTCATAAGCCTGGATGGCGTCCGCATCTTCCAGAGTGACACCAATGTCATCGAGCCCGTTCAGCAGGCAGTGGCGGCGAAAGTCATCGACCTCGAAGGAAAAGCTCTCTCCGGACGGCGTCCTGACGGATTTCGCCTCCAGATCCACCTCCAGCGCATAGCCCGCATTGTCTTCCACTTCACGGAACATCTGGTCAACAACTTTCTCAGGCAAAACAATCGGCAACAAGCCATTCTTGAAGCAGTTGTTGTAGAAAATATCGGCAAAGCTCGGGGCAATAATTACCCGAAATCCGTAGTCTTCAAGCGCCCATGGCGCATGCTCACGGCTTGAGCCGCAACCAAAATTGGTCCGCGCCAGCAGCACACCGGCCCCCTGGTAGCGCTCCTGATTCAGCACAAAATCCGGATTCACCGGCCGGGATGCACAATCCTGATCCGGCTTACCCTCATCCAGATACCGCAATTCATCGAACAGGTTCTGACCGAAACCGGTGCGCTTGATGGACTTCAGAAACTGTTTTGGAATGATCATGTCCGTGTCAACGTTGGCACGGTCCATCGGGGCAACCAGCCCTTTATATTGAGTAAAAGCGCGCATGGTGTCTCCTATGGATCAGTTCAGCAATTCACGAACATCAACGAAATGGCCGGTAACCGCTGCGGCAGCTGCCATTGCCGGGCTAACAAGATGGGTCCGACCGCCAAAGCCTTGCCGGCCTTCGAAGTTGCGGTTGGAGGTCGAAGCGCAATGCTCACCCTGACCCAGCTTATCGGCGTTCATGGCCAGACACATGGAACAGCCCGGATCACGCCATTCGAGGCCAGCCTCAATGAAGATCTGGTCCAGTCCCTCCTGCTCGGCCTGGGCTTTGACCAGACCAGAACCGGGCACCACAAGGGCCTGCTTTAACGTCGGCGACACCTTGCGCCCCTTGACCACGGCCGCGGCTTCGCGCAAATCCTCGATACGGCTGTTGGTGCAAGACCCGATGAAGACGCGATCGAGGCGAATATCGGTGATGGACATGTTCGGCTCGAGCCCCATGTACTTCAACGCACGGGCGATGCCTTCGCGCTTGATAGGGTCCTCTTCCCGGGCAGGATCGGGCACCTGGCCGTCAACATCTGCCACCATCTCAGGCGAAGTGCCCCAGCTCACCTGAGGCTTGATCGCTGAGCCATCCAGTTCGACAACCTTGTCAAACTCGGCGTCGACATCGCTATGCAGTGTCTGCCAATACGCCACGGCCGCATCCCATTGCTCGCCTGTCGGCGCAAACGGACGACCACGCACATACTCGATGGTGGTGTCATCGGCCGCCACCATCCCGACCCGCGCGCCGGCCTCGATGGCCATATTACAGATAGTCATTCGACCTTCCATGCTCAGGCCACGGATAGCTTCACCACCGAACTCGATGGCATAACCGGTACCGCCAGCGGTACCAATCCGCCCAATAATCGCCAGTATGACGTCTTTGCCTGTCACGCCCGACCCCAACGAACCCGTGACTTTAACCAGCATGTTTTTCATTTTCTTCTGGACCAGGCACTGCGTGGCCAGAACATGCTCTACTTCCGACGTGCCAATGCCGTGCGCCAGACACGCAAAGGCACCGTGAGTGGAGGTGTGAGAGTCACCACAGACGATGCTCATACCGGGCAAGGTCGCGCCCTGCTCGGGCCCAATGACGTGAACAATGCCCTGCCGCTGATCCTTGATTTTGAATTCCTGAATGCCGAACTCATCGCAGTTGCGATCCAGAGTTTCCACCTGGGTACGGGACACCGGATCTACAATGCCATCGATACCCTTTTCCCGATCTGTGGTTGGTACGTTGTGATCGGGCGTAGCGAGGTTCGCATCGATGCGCCAGGGCTTTCTTCCGGCCAGGCGCAGCCCTTCAAAGGCCTGCGGCGAGGTTACTTCGTGCAGCAGCTGACGATCAATGTAGATAAGCGCGGAACCATCGTCCCGCTGCGTCACCAGATGGTCGTCCCACAATTTGTCGTATAAGGTCTTGCCCGCCATAGTTGGTCTCTCACTGTCCAGTTATTCTGGTATTAACGACGATGGCGAACATCATACTCGCCCGCCTTGCATAACCGCAATTCATGTTTTTTATTTTTGCCATTCCATATGGGAATGCTAAATTGGCAGGCAAGCAACTGGCCAACCCAAGCCAATTGCGAACGTTCACAGCGGTTCCACCAATGAGCAGCACCCATGGATTCAAACGCCCTGAAAGCCTTCCTGGCCATCGTTGATCACGGCTCCTTTTCCGAAGCCGCCGAGGCCCTGCACCTGACCCAGCCAGCCATCAGCAAGCGCCTGGCCGCACTGGAACATCAGCTTGATGCAACCTTGCTGGACCGAAGCCAGCGCCATATCGGTTTGACCGATGCCGGTCGCCGACTGGTTCCCCACGCCCGACGAATCCTCGACGAGATCCACAATGCCCAAACCACGCTGGCGAGTGATGACGGAGTGGTTTCCGGAGAACTTCATATCATCGCCAGCCACCATATCGGGCTGCACCACCTGCCCAACTGGTTGAGAAAGTTCACCGGCGAGCACCCGCAAGTTAATCTGAATCTGCAATTCATGGAATCCGATGCGGCCTATGTCCAGATGCGTAAACGCAATGCCGAACTGGCCTTTGTCACACTTAGTGACAGTATGGAAAGCCACTTCATGGTATACGAACAATGGCCAGATCCCATGGCGTTTGTGGTGGGGCCAGACCATGAGCTTGCCACCCGTTCGCCGGTCACCCTGAAGGACCTGGCCGAGTACCCGGCCATATTGCCCGATACAACCACAGCCACCTATCGGGTGGTGAGCCGCCTGTTTCTGGAGGCCAATCTGCCGCTCAGGCAGCAGATCCCAACCAACTACCTGGAAACCATCAAGATGATGACCGGGGTGGGGCTCGGCTGGAGCGTATTACCCATCAGCATGGTAGACGCCTCCATCCGCACTCTGGACATCGGCTGCCCGGTTTCAAGGGTTCTGGGCGCCGTCGGCTTTTCGGGCCGACAACTCAGTCACGCGGCCCGCGCCCTGCTCGAAACGGTGCGAAGAGAAGGGTCGGGAAAGTAAAAACAAACACGAAACGTTTAGGAGATTTCATGGGGTTCGACGATTACCTGAAGATTCTGGCCAAACACGATGGCTCTGATCTTTACCTCAGCACCGGTGCCCCGCCCTGTGCAAAATTCCACGGCACCCTGAAGCCCATCGACAGAACACCCCTGGGGCCTGGCGCGATCAAAGACATTGCCTACGAGATCATGGATGACGAGCAAATAACCGAGTTCGAACAGGAACTCGAAATGAACCTGGCCTACAGCGTCCGCAATGTGGGTCGCTTCCGGATCAATATTTTCCGTCAGCGCAACGAGATTTCCATAGTGGCGCGCAACATCGTTACCGAGATTCCGAACGCTGATGACCTCGGTCTGCCGCCGATTCTGAAGGACGTCATGATGGCCAAACGCGGCCTTGTCCTGTTCGTAGGCGCGACCGGCTCCGGTAAGTCCACCTCACTGGCGGCCCTGATCGACTACCGAAATTCCAACTCTGCGGGCCACATCATCACCATCGAGGATCCCGTCGAGTATATCCATCGCCACAAGAAGAGCATCGTGAACCAGCGCGAAGTGGGCGTGGATACCCGGAGCTTTCACCAGGCACTCAAGAACACCCTTCGTCAGGCGCCGGACGTTATTCTGATCGGCGAAATACGCGACCGCGAAACCATGGAACACGCACTGGCCTTCGCCGAGACCGGTCACCTGTGTATTTCCACGCTGCACGCCAATAATGCCAACCAGGCGCTGGACCGGATCATCAACTTCTTTCCAGAAGAGCGTCGGCCGCAATTGCTGATGGATCTGGCCATGAACCTGAGGGCCTTTGTTTCGCAGCGGCTGATTCCCACCGTGGACAAGAAGCGCTGCGCCGCCATCGAGATCCTGCTGGGCACCCCGACAATCAGCGAACTCATCCTGCGGGGCGAGATCGACGGTATCAAGGAGATCATGGAAAAGTCCGCTAACATCGGCATGCAGACCTTTGATCTGGCACTATTTAACCTCTGGAAAGACGGAAAAATTTCTGAAGAGGAAGCACTCAAGAACGCCGATTCGGCCAACAACCTGCGGCTGAAAATCAAACTGCACGGACAGGGTGGCGAGCCCAGCGCTGCGGCACCGAAAGCCGCCGCTCCCATGGGGAGCGGGCTGTCATTGCAGCTCGAAGAAGACGAAGAAGACGCCGAAGTCTGATCAGGCGGTCTCTGATTTCGATGGCGGGAGCCTGAGCCCCCGCCAGGTGACAACCACGGCAACAGCAATAACGGCAGCGCTGCCCCAGAACGCCAGGGAAGTGCTGCCCCCCTCCACCAGGAAGCCCGACATCCAGGCTCCGAGAGCCCCACCGGCACCAAAGGTCAGCCCGCTGTACAGTGCCTGCCCCTGCCCGTGGTGATCCTTGCCGAAAACCTGCTGAATGTACCCCACCGATACGGCATGCAGCGCACCGTAAGACGCCGCGTGCAGACACTGAGCCAAAATAAGCACAGGTACCATATCGGTCACCTCAGCGATCAGGGCCCAGCGGATCAAGGTTAGCATGAGCGCGCCAATGACAATCTGGCGCACGCTGAAGCGGCGGAACAGCCGGTGCATGACAAGAAAGAGAACGATCTCGGCGATCACCCCCAACGACCACAGCAGGCCAATCGATAGCTTGCCATAGCCGTGTTGCTCCAGGTGGATACTGAAAAATGTGTAGTAGGCACCGTGTGACACCTGAAGCAAAAAATTCATCACGAAAAATGTGATCACAGCCGGATGTGCAACGATCTCCCGAAGGCTGCCCTCGGGGGCTGCCGGCTTACGCTCGCCCCGCTCAGACGGCACCAGAAACGCTGAGATTCCAATTCCGACAAATACGGGTAACAGCAACAGCGGTAATGACTGGATGGGAACGAACTCCAGCACCGCGCCCACCAGACCTACCGCACCGATAAATCCGACCGACCCCCACAGGCGCACTTTGCCGTATTTCTCTTTCTGCTTGCCCAGACTCCTCAGGGTAATAACTTCGTAAAGCGGCAGGATGGCGTTCCAGAAGAAGGTGAAGGCCAGCATCACCAGCAACAAACCGTAGAAACCGGGCTCCAGGAAAACGCCGGCAAAAAACAGCGAGCCAAAAATAGCCCCGAACCGAACCAGGCGAACCCTTTGCCCCGTCCGGTCGCCCAGGTAACCCCAGACACTGGGAGCAATGATCTTGGTGAACTGGATGGTCGCCATCAGGGTGGCAATCTGAAGGTAGGAGTAGCCCTCGCCCTCGAGGTAAAGCGACCAGTACGGCAGCAACCCTCCGAGCAGAGCAAAAAACCAGAAGTAGAGATTGGATAGTCGCCAGTAGATACTCAACGCTCCCTAGCGGTCGCAGTCGGGCAAGAAGGGCTCAGCCTGCGCAGTACAGACCGAGCCACGCCTTTCCACCAGGTCGAACTCAGCGCTGGCCGAGGACCGGGGTCGCCACATCGACATCACCATTCTGGCCACGCTGGCGCAGGTAGTGATCCATCAGCACGATGGCCATCATGGCCTCGGCAATGGGCGTCGCACGGATGCCGACACAGGGATCGTGCCTGCCGGTTGTAATCACCTCAACCGGGTTGCCGTGGACATCAATACCCCGGCCCGGAAGACGCAGACTGGACGTCGGCTTCAAGGCGATGCTGGCCACGATGGGCTGGCCGGAGGAAATACCACCAAGCACACCTCCCGCGTGATTCGACAGAAAGCCTTCCGGCGTCATCTCGTCCCGGTGCTCCGTACCCTTTTGCTCGATGCAGTCAAAACCGGCGCCAATCTCCACGCCCTTAACTGCATTGATGCTCATGAGCGCGTGGGCCAGATCGGCATCCAGACGATCAAAAATCGGCTCGCCAAGACCCGGCGGAACCCCCTCAGCCACTACGTTGATCCGTGCTCCGATGGAATCACCCTCTTTGCGCAGGGCATCCATGTACGCTTCCATTTCCGGGACCTTGCCAGGGTCCGGACAGAAAAACGGGTTTTGATCGACCTGATCCCAGTCCAGAACCTCCGCCTTGATTGGCCCAAGTTGAGACAGATAGCCACGAACGCGGATTCCCAGACGCTGTTCCAGGTACTTCTTGGCAACGGCACCGGCCGCTACCCGCATGGCGGTTTCACGCGCCGAAGAGCGGCCGCCACCCCGGTAGTCACGGACACCGTACTTGTGCATGTAGGTGTAGTCGGCGTGAGCCGGGCGGAACTGTTCGGCAATCTTGGAATAATCTTTGGAGCGCTGATCGGTGTTTTCGATCATCAAACCAATCGGTGTTCCGGTGGTCTTGCCCTCGAACACCCCGGACAGAATCCGCACCTCATCCGCCTCGCGACGCTGCGTGGTATGACGGGAAGTCCCGGGCTTGCGGCGATCAAGATCACCCTGCAAATCCGCCTCTGACAGTTCCAGCCCCGGTGGGCAACCGTCGATAATGCAGCCGAGCGCGGCGCCGTGGCTTTCTCCAAAGGAGGTAACAGTGAACAACTTACCGAAGGAATTTCCCGACATAGTTCAATACTTCTTCCAGTTTTTATAAGACAGGTGATTACGGCCTGTTGTGCCACTGGCGCAATGCGTCTTCCGTGAGCAGAAACACGCCGTTGCCGCCATTCTCAAAATCCAGCCAGGTCAGGGGCAGATCCGGGTATGCCTCGTCCAGCGCCACCCAACTGTTGCCAACCTCGACGATCAAAAGCCCACCCGGGGTCAGATGATCGAGCGCTCCAGCAATAATGCGGTGCGCGATATCCAGTCCATCCTGCCCGGCGGCCAGGCCCAGCTCCGGCTCATGCTGATACTCATCCGGCATGGAGGCCAGATCGCCGGCATCCACGTAGGGTGGATTGCTGAGGATCACATCGTACCGGCCTTCGATGCTATCAAAGACATCCGACTGGACCACACGGACCCGATCACGAACCCCGTGAAAGTCGATATTTGAACCAGCCACTTCGAGGGCATCGGCAGAAATGTCCGACAGAACCACTTCTGCGTCCTGAAACACGCTCGCGGCCCCGATACCGATGCAGCCGCTGCCGGTGCACAGATCGAGAACCCGATCCACCGGTTTATCTGCCAGCCAGGGTTGCAGGCCATTTTCCAGCAGCTCACCGATCGGAGAACGGGGAATCAACACCCGCTCGTCAACGTGGAAGGGCATCCCCATGAACCAGCCTTCGCCCAGCAAATACGCCACAGGCACGCGCTCTTTGATCCGCCGCTCGATGCGCTCAACGATTCGCTGACGCTCTTCCCGGGTCAACCTGGCGTCCAGGAACAGGGCGTTATCCTCCAGCGGGAGGCTGACAGAACGCATAACCAGCTGAACGGATTCATCCCAGACGTTGTCGGTGCCATGCCCGTAATAAAGTTCGGAGGCCGCAAAACGGGAGCATGCGTAGCGCAGGAAGTCACGGATGGTCTGTAGATCGTCGATCGGGCTGGTCACGAAGCGGGGTCCTGTTAGGAATTAATGTAGCCGGGCATTATACGCGTTTTCGCGGCCGCCCTGCAGCAAGCGAACCACCCTGGCGGAGGGAAAACCCTCATGTGGACAGCGGGCCGGAGCTATTCCGATTCCGCTCGTAGCGATCCAGCGCAGCCGCCATTCGTTCGCGACCCAGCTGAATCAGCTCAGGCGCTTTGTGGTAGTCGTAACTGCGGCAGGCGTTTTTGGGCAGATTGACCAGCAAGTCCGGCGGGTAGCCGGCAATCTTGTACTGAACGAGGGCGCTCTGCATCGTTTCAATGGTCAGGTTCATCACATCAAATTTGCCGATACCCAGCTTGTCCCAGTCGATGGTTTCCTTTTCATCACTTTTCTTCTGGGCAGCAGAGCGCTTGTCTTCGTCCTTGTCCTCACGTTTTTTGATTTCGCGGAGCACTTTGTCGTCGCCTGGTTCACCTTGTTCTGATTTTTTCGCCGTCAGGGATTTAATGTTGTCCCAGTCGAACCAGCGCGACGCCTTTTCGCGAATGGCCTCTACCCACTCTTCCATATCGCTGCCTTCATCCGCCTGAACAAACGCGGCATCGGGGATTTGATTCGGCCCCTGACGCTCTTCTTCGCCGGCCAGATTAACGGCCACAATCAGGTCAGCATGGGCTGAAATCGTGGGAATAATGGGCAGCGGGTTCAACAAGGCGCCATCCACCATCACGCGCCCATTCAAGACAAGAGGGGTAACCAGCCCGGGAATGGCAACGGAGGCACGAATGGCCCGATCCAAAGGCCCCTCCTGGAACCAGACTTCCTTGTGTGAGAGCAAATCAGTAGCAACCGCAGTGTAGGCGAAGGGCAGGTCTTCGATCCGGATATCGCCGAGCATTTCGCGCACCACGGAAAAAATCTTTTCCCCACGGATGGCGCCAACCGCGTTGAACGTCACATCCAGCAGCTTGAGTACGTCAAACTGCCCAAGACCGGTTACCCAATCTTTGTAATCCTGCAATTTACCGGCGCCATAGACGCCTCCGATCAGAGCCCCCATGGAACATCCCGAAATAGCGACGATGTCGTAGCCTCTTTCCTCAAGGACCTCGATAGCGCCAATATGGGCGTAGCCTCTGGCACCCCCGCTCCCAAGCGTCAGGGCAACGGTGGTCCTGCGGGCAGTTGAAGGTGACGATGCCTCCGGGGAGCCGGTTTCCGGGGCTGAGTCTGACGGGGGCTGCGCGACGTCCTTTGGAGCCGGATCTTCCTGGGTCGTATCCTGTGCGTTCAAATCCTTCTTGCCCACCTCGCTCTCCCTGGCAGTTATTGCGTGATAACGGTAATTTCCACCCGATTGCCCTGACGATCTGGGTCGGCAAAGGGCACGGCCGGGCCCACGATGAGTGTTCTCTGCTGTTGTGTCGGCACCCCTGTCTTGGCCAAAACGTCAGACAGAGACGAAACCGCGCGTTCGGCTCTTTCCAGGGCTTCGTCGAAAGTCTCTCCTACATTCAGTGACGAAAACCCGGTCAGCACCACCGTGGACGAATCCGCCCGGGCCCAATCCGCCACCCGTCGGCGGTCATTGGCTGACCAGTCGAATCGATGCGTTACGCCGCCGGACCAGGGCACCACAACCGGCCCCTGAATCCGGCGATCAAGGTTACCCAAGCCAGGTATTGCGACTGACGCCGTCACCTCAAGGTGTTCGACCCAGATGTACTCGCGCAAATTACCCCGGGTGACCGTGTAGACCAGCGTCAGCCAACGGCGACCATCAGCCGCTGTGGTGCCCGCCACGAGATAATCCTGATTCGCGTCCCGACCATACAATTTACGTTGACCAAAAATCTGGTTCGCCCAAACGTTGCTGCGCCCGCAGGCAATTCCGGTGCACTCGAACAGTACCTGGCCGCCGCCGGCCTGCAGCAACTTCAGGTAGTAGTCACGCGCTTTCTCCCGATCGGAATCCCGCTCGATTTCATACAAGCGCCCCTCGCCCTCAACTGGAAGTCGCGCCATGGTTTCCGATCGGATTTCGCCCCTCACTTCCCGAACCGGGCTGAAGAGAACCAAATGCCCGGAAGAGCGAATCGATGCCGTGTCCTCCAACTCCGACTGTGGAAAGGGCTCTGGCGCTGTCTCGGGGAACGCCGCCCAGCCGGCCAGGGGAAACGCACCCAGAAGCCACACAAAAACAGGTTTTAACGCTTGCCGTACGGTTGTCTTATTCATCATTTAGAAAGGTTCTGATGGTTTCAATAACGGGCTGCACATTCCCGTCGAAATGGCAATGGTGCCCACCGGGCACAGTGACGTTCTTCAAATCGGCAATGGCCGCCCCTCTGGGCTCCATTCCGTTTCGGTTTGCGAGTAATCCGGCGTCGGCCCTGATCAGCAAAGTCGGGCTCTGCAGCGCCCGCAATGACGCCAGCACTTGTTCTTCAGTCATCATCAAGGGCGAAGGGTGGCGCAGCCGTGGGTCCGTACGCCAGACGTACCCGCCTTCGCACGGTCGCATATTTCTTTGCGTCAGGATGTGAGCAGCGTCATGGCTGAGCGGGCTCAACCCACCTGCCCTCGCCTGTGCGGCTGTATCGATATCGGGATAAACCACCGGTTTGCCGGACCCCGCCAGGCGTTTTTCGATGGAGCGCCGAAGCTGGGCAACGGTCTGGTGCACAGGTTTACTCAGCGCACCCAGGCTATCGATCATCACCAGCTTTTCGACTCTCTCAGGAAACGCCGCCGCGTATAGCGCGCACACAATTCCCCCCAGGGAGTGCCCCACCAGATCGACAGATTGTTCCCTGCCGGTGAATACGTGAGCGTCGAGCAGCTCTGCCAGATCCGCCACGTAGTCCATCAACAGATAGCCGTGACCCAAGGCGCGATGCCCGGACAGTCCGTGGCCAGCGAGGTCTACCGCGTGCGTTGTTCGGTGGAAAGAAAGCGAAGGTGCAAGCTTCGAAAAACTCAGGCAGTTATCTAGCCAGCCATGCACACACAGCAGGGGTCGCTCGGCTTGCGGATCCGGCTCGCTGGCGGGCCAGGTGACCCCGGCCAGCGTGATGTGTTTGAGGGGCCAGGCAGCCTCGATGTAACCGGCCTCGGCCTGGATCGCCCCCGGCGACGTGTCGATCGCGTTCATGGACACCCGTGGGTTACATGGTATGGGTCGGCCGGTCTGAGCTCAGCGAGCCGGCAAGGTAAGACTCGATTTTGGTCCGGGCGGATTCGTCATCGCCGGTAAACTGGACACCAATGCCCGCAGCCCGGTTTCCCTGAGCGCCTTTCGGCGTAATCCAGATTACCTTACCGGCCACGGGAATTTTCTCTGGCTCATCCATAAGATTCAGCAGCAGGAAGACCTCGTCACCTAACTGATACTGTTTCTGGGTCGGGATAAACAGGCCACCCTGACGGATATATGGCATATAGGCCGCGTAAAGCACTGCCTTGTCTTTGATGGTCAGGGTAAGTATGCCACTGCGTGCGCCAAATCCGGGCCCCATAACTGACACCTTTCTCTTATCAATTTAGTTGTTGTTTCGGGCGCAAGGCCCTAATCATTCGGGAATCATACCAGTTGTTCGCACCAAAGGTGCAACGCGCGGGCGCTTCGCCCACTCAACTCGCGCGCCGCCGCTTCGGCATCAGCTTTTTCCACTCTATAAGCAACTGCGCCGCTTCAAGCTCAGGGTTTGCATTGTATACGGCCGCCTGGCGCGCCTCGTTCACCTTGTCCTGAAGTTGATGGGCCCGCCAGCCGGGATTGGTTCTGGCCAAATATCCGAGCATCTCTGCCGCTTCGGTATCCTTGGCTGCCCCACCAGCGACCAGCCTGGCAAGATCGGCCGCCCAGCCTTCAAACAGAGCCAGGGCACCCTCCAACCCCAGCGCTTTGAAGGCGCGGGCCGCCTGGGTTACCGGGGCCTGTCCTTTCATGAACTGCCGGAATTGCTCAAACGCCTCATCCCGGAGCTGAATGAACTCGCCGGTGGCGTATTCGAGACCAAGCCTGGGCGCATTCCCGGCAAGCATGAGGGCCTTCTTCAGGGTTTCGGGAGAAGGCCGCTCCGCCTCATCCATTTCCGCAGTTTTGGCCTCAAGCCAGGCCTGCGCCTGCTCGAGTCCCGGGGCGGGAATATTGAGAACCTGACAGCGGGAGCGAATGGTCGGCAACACCGGGCGACCGCTTTCCTGCAGCAGCAACAGCGTCACATCCGGCAACGGTTCTTCCAGCGTTTTCAGCAACGCGTTGGCGGCGTTGATATTCAACTGATCCGCGCGATCGACAATAGCGATCTTGCGACGAGCCACCTGGGGTGACGCCACGGCAAACCCAGTCAACGCCCGCACCTGATCGACCTTGATCACCTTCGACTTTTCCGGCGAGTAGGCCCGAACATCCGGATGACTCGATGCCCCGAGCAAGGCGCATTGCTTGCACACGCTGCATGCCACAGGCCCGCCCTCAGCGTCGGTTATCGGCTGGTCGCACAGCAGCAGCTGCGCAACAGCGTCGGCCCAGGCTCGCTTACCTACTCCCCGCTCGCCCGCAATGATCAGGGCGTGGGGCAACCGGTCATCCCGCAATCCGGTTTGAACGGTCTTCCAGGCTTTGGCAAGCCAGGGCATTTCCAGTGCAATATCGGTCACGAATCTTTCCTGTTCGAGCGGGAATGTCGCAGCTGCTTCTTCATAATTGCCAGCAGGCGCCGCATACGGGCCAGATCAGAACTGCCATCGCCTGCGCCGGCCTTATAGTAATGACTGTTAACTCCCTGGGCAAAGAGCCGGGCAGATTGCGAGGCTCCGGGAACGGCTTCACCCAGCCTTGCGGCCAGTTCGCTCGGCGTTTCACCGGTGCGCGCCGGGACACCGGCGGCCGCGCTCAGGCGGTGCCAGGCAACGACGGCCCGATCAAAGCCGTCCTTTCGCTCCCCCCGCCTTACCTTCAAGGCTGAAACCAGGGCAGCCATCAATAAACCCAAGCCTGCGATGCCAGCAGAAATATAGCCCAGCTCCTTCAAACCAAGACCGCCCGGCAAGCGGGAAAGCAGGTCCATCTGGCTCTCTCCCTGGTAGCCAACGACCCAACGCTGCCAGGTGTAATTCACCCGGTCCAGCTGATGGCTTAGCCACCGGACAACCTGAATATCACTGTAACGCTGCGGAGACGCCCAGCGCTCTTCTAAAAACGAACCTTCCTCTGCGACCGCCTCACGAAGCCCGGATTCAATACGCGAGGGCGCAATGACTGCAGTGGGGTCAACTCGTGTCCAGCCCTGCCCCTCAATCCAGACCTCCACCCATGCGTGCGCGTCGTACTGACGCACAATCAGGTATTCGTTATTCGCTCCGGATTCCCCGCCCTGATACCCGACAACAACTCGGGCGGGCACGCCTGCTGCGCGCAGAACGAATGTGGTCGCACCGGCATAGTGGGCGCAAAAGCCCCGGCGAGCATCAAACAACAGCGTGTCGATGCCATCTTCAGCCATACGAGGCGGCCTGAGCGTGTAGTAGTAAGGCTGGTTACGAAAACGACTCAACAGCGCGTCGACCATCTCCGCATCACTCATTCGCGACCTCAGAGACTCACCCAACTGCCGGGCCCTCGGGTTCCCGGTCTCAGGCAATTGCAGGTAACGGCGACGCTGATCCATGGCCAGCTCGGGAACTGAATCTCGCGAGCCGCCCTCGAAAGCCAGTCGGTAACGGACCGCCGTGTCTGCCGGCCTCTGGAACCGGAACAGATCTTCCGATTCCTCAACCACGTTTCGGGATGCAGCTTCAGAGCCCTCCAACGCAAATGCCCAGTGCTGGTCGGTGGGTTCGAGCAGGACTTCATATTCATCAGGCTCAAGCTCACCGACACCGCCATCATTCGCAACCCGCCCCGGCCGACGATATCCTTCGCCGGCGGCCTGGCGCCAGGTTTCGCCATCCAGATAATCGAGGATCAAACCACGCCAGTAACGATCGCGATGCGGGGGCGCCTCCCCACCAAAGGTGACACGGAATGCACGCTCATCACTCTGGGCCAGATTGGAGATATCGCCAGGGCTCATGGATTCGGAAATCCCCGTCCGGGCCTCGCTGGAGACCAGCGGAACGCTCCATAACGGCGCCATTCGCGGAAAAAAGATAAACAACAGCACAACAATCGGCAGTGTTTTGAACATCAGCCCACCGAGGCGTCGCCAGCCAGAGGCGATGCCATGGGGCAAGTCAGGCGCATTCAGCAGCTGCAAACCAACCAGCAAGCCCCCGAGCGCCGCAAAATTTAACAGCGCCCAATATATCTCCTGACGAAACAGGAAGTTGACCCCACCGAGATACACCAGAATAAAGAACAGGACGTAATAATCCCTGTTCGATCGGCATTCCAGCCATTTAAGGCCCACCGCCAGCACGAAAAAGGAGGCCGCGGTATCAACCGAGAACTGGCCTTTGATGGTGGCTATGTAGGCCGCCACCAGTGAAAAAATCACAGCCATCCTCGCCACTCGTCCCGGCAACCTGACCCTACCGGTCTGCGCGAGCCAGCGCCAACCTGCAAGCGCGGCACAGGATACCGCCAACCAAAGCGGCAGCCGATCAAGTTGTGGCACTACCAAGATAAGGAAACTGGCGATGAGCCAAAGTAAGGCATTGGAGGGCAAGGGTTGATTCTGCACACCGGCCCACTGCCGGCCACTGGTGCCCGCAATCAATGTCACGAACGGGCCTCCGCACGGTTGATGACGTGGGTCTGTGCGGAGTAATCGGAAAGCTCACCATTTGCTGCATCCGGCGCCTTCATCCCCCACACAGCGAGAGCGCGCAAGCACCTTTGCGCGTGCGCGGTCCCCTCGTCCGGATCGATGGTCTGGCCGGGAAGACGCAGACCGAACGGCTGATCAGTCTTGGCACGCTGCCGCACCATCCAGGCCAGATATTTCAATCGAACTTCCGGATCGATGCCCTGGAAACTGTCAAAATCCAGCCAATCAGGGCTGCCACCCTCACCCTGCCAGTCAGCGACGACCATCTGGCCATTCCTGACATAGCGTTTCCACATCACTCTCTGGCTCAGATCGCCCTCTCGCCAGGGTCGTAACTCCGCATGATCGGTGTCGTCGATGGGGCTGGCGCTCGCGTCATCGTTTTCGTCCGGAGCGGCACCGGTTATTTCAGGCGCAGCCAGCGGTGCCGGATAAATAACGCCGGATGTAGACGGCCGGATCCAGGACCAGGCTCTGAGCAACCCAAAAGGAAAGCGGGTTTCCACCCGAATTCTTTCAGGCCGGAAATAACCTCGATAAGTCGTTGGTATCAGGAGGGTAACGTCCCGCGCCTGTCCTGCCTGGACATGCACAGGTTCCACCTTGTGACCGCGCCAGGAAAGCCAGATGGCCACGACATCGGCTCCATTCGCGGTGGCACGGAAGCGGAATTTTATTTCCTCGCCGGCGAACGCCTCGCCCGCTGCCGACAGTGAAAGTGCGAGCCCGGAAAGGTTTCGGTGCGTCTGGTGCATCGCCCCGATGAATACCGTACCCAGAACAAAGGTCATCAGATAAATGAGGCTGTTCTGATAATTGATTCCGGTGATCAGCATGACCAACAGCAGGATGCCAAAGACAAAGCCGGCCCTGGTCGGGAGAATGAAAATGTTCTTCTGATCGAAATGTTGCACATCCGACCGGGGAATCCTGCGGTTGATCCAACGTTGCCATCGGTCTGTAAAGAAATGGACCATCATCCCCACTGCGACTGAATAAGCCGGTTGCTGAATTTCCTGAAACTGTATCGGAGTACGTATAACGAAACCATAGCAAATGCAGCTCCGGGATGGCGCCCGCCCGCGGCGAAAACGATGCCGGTCACAAACTCCGGGCACCAACCTTGAAAAGCGGTGTCGTTCGCCGAATACTTGTTACTGGCGCTGGCTGCCTCAGCATTCTGTGCAGCGCCGGGCATTACTTCATTTCAAGGGCCACGCCATGAACAAGCACTCTCAGCTGATTGCCGCGTCTGTCGTCGGGGCCAGCATCTGCCTTCCGGCAAGCGCCGGTGTCCGAACTCTGACCTCCGATGAAATGATTGAAACCTATGTGAAGGATTCAGCGGTGATTATCGTGCCACAGGACAGGCCGAAAAAATCAGAGGCTGATCGGCGCCGCATCATTCGCGCCTTGACCATAGCACCAGGCGAGCCAGAGCTCAGCGAAGCCGAAGAAGAAGCTTACCGACAGGAGCTGCAGCGCCTTGCCGATGAAGGAAAATCAGATGCTCTGGAGCGTGCAGAAGAAGAGTTTGTTCGCAGGGCCATCCTGCTTCCACAGCAGGAATTGGCGAAAGCCCAGCCCGGCGTGGTGGACTTTTCCCCGAACATTCCACCGATCATTTTTGGCGAGCAGCTTGTTATTCCTGAGGGGCCGTTCGAGCAGACCTACCTTAACGACCAACTGGGACTGAGCTTTGACGGGCAGGCACTGAACTTTTCCATCGGCTCACCGCCCGGTATCGACAACATACAGATCCCGAGAGGGATCAACGAAGGCCCTGTCAACCTGACCCCCCGGCCGGGTGGCGGTTTCGACCTTTCTATTCAGGTACCGGATTGATGGCTCACGGGCTGGCCCTATCGGGTCAGCGCGCTGATAAAAGCCGTTGAGGGAATCAGGGGTGGAACGTCAAAACCGTATCGTGGACCTGAACATTGTCCAGAACCATGGCTCCGAGGTCAGTCTGCCCTACTGACATGCCGGCCACGCCAATATCAGCAGCAAACCCATGGATTTGGATCTCCACGGTCTCGGCACCGGTCGGAGAATCAGTAGCGGCCACCGGACGGTAGCTATACTCCATTGCCGCAAAACCGCTCTCGATGTCGCTTAGGGGCGAGTCGAAGCCCGCAGCGCCGCCGGTCGCCCACCGGGAAAACTCGCTGGTCAGGGTCGCGGAACCCAGTTGCAAACCTTGCGATTCCGTACCCTTAACGTACGCCCCCTTCAGGCCAACAGTCCCCGGCAACGCGTCTGCAGAAAGGTCTTCAACCGTGTAAGCCGTGTAAACATTCGAGCCCTGCGATAACCCATTGGAACCCAGCTCCGGCTCAATACGCCGATAAGAACGGCGCAAGTAACCCCAGGCCTCAACGCCCGAAAGCATTTCCGTTTGCATGGAAGTACTGGAAGTCAGTGAAACACTGTCGGCTCTGAAGCCCCAATCAATGAAAGAACCCGATTCCGGCTCCCAGCGTACGTCCAGGGTTCCGTCGGAGGCGATATCCACCATCACCAAAGCGTCGTCGAAATAAGTACCAAACCCAGCGGCTGCGCCCGAGGCTGTCACACCAGCACCACCCATGGTAATGCCATCAACTTGGATGGAGCCAAGCTTCTCGAATTTCAGCTGCCCAAGTGTGGCATGGCCCGAATAGGATACCGTCAGCCCGCTTTGCCCGGTGACATCCGCCAATTCGTTGTCAGTCACTGGAGCCAGGTCGCTATACGCTAGGGGAGCAGCGAGAGAGAAGAGCACCAGCACGATCTGCTTTTTGCTTGTAGCCATAAATCTGCACCGGTTATGCCTGAACCAAAATAAGAAAACGCCCCAGGATACCCCGGAGCGCTCTCAGTCATAACACTATGAAAGTCAGCCTATTAGTGACCGTAAACGATCATTGAAGCGCTGATATTCATATCGGTCATATAGAGGTCGCCAATTGAGGCGGCATCCGATGCACCCATACGAATGTTTTTCAGATCCAAGTCACCGGAAAAGTTGTTTACATCAAACGCCAGAGCCTCTTCACCGGCAGCATTGGTTCCTAGCCCAATATCAACCTGCGCGTAAGCAAAGCTGGTATCCACTCCAGCAGCAGCGATCTGCAGTCTGTTGGTGTCATCACCACGACGGTTATGAAGTTCGAAATCCAAGTAAGTGCCAACGAAGTCAGCCTTCAGCCCGCCTTCGGCATTGAAGAACGCGCTGATGTTCATCTCATTGGAGTTTTCTTGAATAACGACATCAATGGGACCAAGCTCACCCTTGATTCGCAGATCAGAGATCAGAGTAGTGCTGGTGTCGCCTGCAACTTCATTCAGCTTACCAAGATCATCGGCTTCTCCGCTCTGAGCCAAAGACACTTTGCCGATGCCCAGACCATAGCTGACCGGCAGACCCGAAACAGAACGCAGGCCGATCACCAGATCACCGTTTTCGATATCGGCAGTCGCAAGGTAATTCGCGTAATCGCCTGCAGTAAGCTTAGTATCAGACCAAGCTACTCCGTTGGCCGGATCCGCAGCAGCAGCGCCAAGATATTCGCTGCCGATACCTCCCGCACCCGTGTCACCGGCCAGGCCGGCACCAACCACATCAATGTACAGCTTGATGTCAGAAATACCGCTTTGGTCCATGACGCCGCCTGTGTACTCTCCGGTGGTTGCATCAGTAGCCCAGTCACCGGCACCAATGCTCACGTCGGAGATGGCCAAAAAGCCTTCATCCTGATAGGCGACTTCGCCGATATCTACCTTCGCTGACAGTTCGATGGTTACACCAGCCTGACCAGTGACGTTACCCATGGAGGTATCGTCCAGTGCCTTGAGTTCGGCGTTGGCGGCGAACGGTGCTGCGGCAATCGCTGTTGCCAGAGTAAGTTTCTTCAGGCCTTTCATCTTGTTCTCCTAGACATTCACTGTTGTTTTTTTACAGCGCATTTCCATTGCTGCCATTGCAGTGTTGCAGAGTCTCAGAAAGCTTTTTGAGAGGTGACGCACAAGAACCGCACATTCCGTTACACTCTTTAACATTCGAGTTCAGTTTGTGACTTATTTCGCGCGCGGGTGGGAGCTTCCATTTCTTTGATTAACCCTCTTCGCCGGAGAGAAAGACACGCGGTTCATAAGCAGTGAATGCACCCTCTGTGTATTCGTAGCCATCTTCAGTCAGTTGGTAATGAGTACCCAGTACTCGCGCAAAACCGGTGAGATATTCCAGCTCAATATTGATTTGATTGGCCTGCTGCTCTGAGTCGGGCGCAAACCGGTAGATCACCGCCGAGCCCAGGATCCGCCCACTATCGGCCTGAGTTCTCAAGGCAGTACGTACAGCATTCAGAACCAACACGGGGTTGATTCCTTCCGTGCTCTCTCCCGGCTTGATTGCCCAAACATATTTAACTGAACCATCAGGCATCAAGCCTGCCCCAAAAGGAGCGAAGTCACCATAGGCTTCCAGCAACGCTTTCGCCTTCATCAAAGATTTCCCGCTCAGAAACTGAACATTGTGCCTAATTTCTGTCGCTAGTTGCTCTCCGGTTACAACTTTCTGTTTCGGCGCACTCTCCTCCGCGGAAACGAAACTGCCTACGCAAGAAAAAACCAGAGTGGTCGCCAGTACCAAGGGAATCTTGTTTTTCTTCATGATCTAAATCCTGCCGATATTATTGTTGTGCGAGTAACGAGATCTCCTCTTAAAAGAGGCCCGTATATGCTTTCATCTTGCGAGGGCCAATTCAGTGCACTATTTCGCACCTGAACACCTAGAATTGACCGAGGACCTGTCTCCTGACGTGCATACCCGTTTCAAGGGATTCCCAAAAACCATAAAATAAGCAGCTTTACTTCCCTTTCATTTCGACTCACGGGAACCAATGTGTCTCCTAGCCTCACGGAATTAAGACAATCTGAATACGAGCAACTTCTGGGGCACGCATCCCTTCAGCCTGATTTCGTTCATATCGGGAGTGTCGGAGGCGGTGGCAATCGGGGCAATCTATCAGGCTTCAGTGCACTTGCCTCTCGATACCTGAACATCCAGTCAGAGAAAAACCTGACGTTCAGAAGTGACCTAGTCGCCACTGAGATGGAGGCACAGATAGAACAACACCGGTTCGCCAACTGTGCCGATGGCGCCTCACCTTTCCTTGCAGGGGGGTGGATGGGTTTTTTGTGTTATGAGCTGGGCTTTCAAACCGAAGCGCGGTTTCACAGAGTATGCGTACCCATTCCGCTGCCTTCATTGGCTGCCGGCTTCTATTTGTGGATGGCAAGTCACTGCCGACGAACTGGCCGATTTTTTTTGTGGATTCACCCGCGGTGTTCACAAGCAACTCGAACCACTCTAGCTAATTGGCGCGCGAACCCTGCACCAATTCCAGCACAGCCATGGAAAATGAGCGGGAAGTTTTCGCCAACCCAATCAAAAGATGCTTTGCTCGCAAGCGTCAGAACCATTAAGCAATTCATCCAAGCTGGCGATGTCTATCAGGCAAATCTGTCCCAGGAATTTCAGGGACACTACGAGGGCGACCCATGGCTGGCCTTCAAGGCCCTTACCTCCGAGCACCCGACACCCTTCAGTGCATTTATTCGCCACGAGGGGGCGTCAATCCTGTCTATCTCTCCAGAACGCTTCATTGGAATTGAAGGCCGAAGGATGTTTACCAGTCCGATCAAGGGAACGCGCCCAAGAGGACGCACCCCTGAAGAGGACGTTGCACTTGCACAAGAACTTCAGTGCTCTGAAAAAGATCGGGCAGAGAACCTGATGATTGTCGATCTCCTGCGAAATGACCTCAGCGTCAACGCAGAAACCGGCAGCGTAGCAGTAGAAAATTTGTTCTCTCTGGAGTCCTATCAGAATGTCCACCACCTGGTCAGCCACATTCACGCTGAACTTCGGGATGGCGTTTCCCCGATCAAAGCCCTGATGGATGCCTTCCCGGGTGGTTCAATCACCGGGGCACCGAAGATCCGCTCCATGGAAATCATCAACGAACTGGAACCCCACTGGCGTGGCCCTTATTGCGGGTCGGTGTTTTACTGGGGGCTGAACGGTCGACTGGACAGCAATATCGCCATCCGGACCCTGCTTTGTGAAGAAAACGGTACTGTTCGATGCTGGGGCGGTGGCGGCATCGTTGCGGATTCAGACCCGGAAAGCGAGTATCAGGAAACCCTGACCAAAGTTAAACCACTCATGGATTTCCTGGAGAGTTTATAAAAGGCCGATCAGACCCGGCATTGCTCAGTGAAGGGGCCCTGCCCCCTCACTGCCTCTGAACGACGCTCAGCTACCGTGAACAACGCTGGCTTTCAGGAATTCGGCGCGCAAATCATCATAGGTGTGCACGGCCGGATACTGCGGAAACTCTTCAATCACATTCTGCGGCGCATGGAAAAGGATACCCGCTTCCGCCTGGCCCAGCATGGTGGTGTCGTTGTAGGAATCCCCGGTTGCAATCACCCGGTAGTTCAACAACTGGAAAGCGCGCACTGACTGACGCTTCGGGTCACGCTGGCGCAACAGATAGTTCGTGATCTGGCCGTTGTCTGCCACTTCGAGTTTGTGGCACAGCAACGCAGGGTGACCAAGCTTGGCCATCAGGGGCATGGCAAATTCATAAAAGGTGTCGGACAGGATCACCACCTGAAACCGTTCACGCAGCCAATCCAGAAACTCGCGGGCACCCGGTAACGGGTCCAGCTCACCGATCACTTCCTGAATCTCTGGAAGTCCGTAACCGTGTTCATCCAGGATTCTCAGGCGTTGGCGCATCAAAACATCATAATCGGGAATATCCCGGGTGGTGGCCTTGAGCTCTTCGATTCCGGTTTTCTCTGCAAACGCAATCCAGATTTCTGGAATCAGTACTCCCTCAAGGTCAAGGCATGCGAGTTCCACGATTTTCTCCTGATGTCTGATTTAAAAAGATGGAGCATGAGGCTCCCGTCGGCACGGGGCCGTATGATATGCAATTCCTTCAGCGCCTGCATAGTTTCCGAGCACGCCCGCGAATTGTCACAGCGCTCTGTTATTCCACAAAATACATAACGATATAGATTGTCATTCCTTCCAGCTATGTTCAAATAAATGATAGCCTCTACGGCTAACTATCTGATCAGCCATGGGTGAAGAGATGACCGAGATCAAACAGCTTGAAGCCGAACTTCAGGACCAGAGCCCAAGATCTATCCTTAAAGCCGCGTTTCAACGTTATGACAACATTGCGGTCTCTTTCAGCGGCGCCGAGGATGTGGTGCTGATTGAGATGGCCCGTAAGCTGACGGATAACCTGAAAGTTTTCACCATCGACACCGGCCGCATGCATCCCGAAACCTATGATTTTCTGGAACGGGTGCGGAAGCACTACGATCTGGACATCGAAGTGCTCTTTCCGGACTCAGAGGAAGTCCAGCAACTGGTTGGGCGAAAGGGGCTGTTTAGCTTTTATGAGGACGGGCATTCGGAATGCTGCGGCATCCGGAAAGTTAACCCGCTGAGAAAGAAATTGGCCACCGTCGATGCCTGGATTACAGGCCAGCGCAAAGACCAGAGCCCCGGCACGCGAAACGATGTACCCTTGGTACAACTCGACACGGCATTTTCCACGCCGGAACATACCTTGGTGAAGTTCAATCCGCTGGCGAACTGGAGCTCTCAGGAGGTTTGGGATTACATCCGGATTTCCGAGGTTCCCTACAACACATTGCACGAAAAAGGATTCGTCAGTATTGGCTGCCAGCCCTGCACTCGGCCGGTTCTTCCAGGTCAGCATGAGCGTGAAGGCCGTTGGTGGTGGGAAGAGGCGACCAAGAAAGAATGCGGCCTGCACGCAGACAACCTGATTGCCAGCAGCCAATCCCACTGATCGGTGGCGGCGGCCTGTAGCCAGACTCGCCGCCGGCCAACTCGTCAGTAGGTTGGCAGCTCGACATCCTTGAACAAGCCTTCGATCTCTGCGCGACTGCCCTGGTGCGCGACCGCCTCATCGACCATTTCCCGCGTCAGGTGGGGCGCAAAGCGCGAGATGAAATCGTACATATAGCCTCTGAGAAAGGTCCCCTTTCGGAAGCCGATTCGGGTAACGCTGGGACGGAACAGTTTGCTGGCGTCCAGTGCCACCAGGTCACCGTCGGTCTTCGGGTCGTAGGCCATACTCGCCACGATGCCCACCCCCAAACCCAGCCGAACATAGGTTTTGATCACATCGGCATCGGCGGCGGTGAACACAACCTTCGGGGTTAAGCCCTGGGACTGGAACGCCTCATCGAGCTTGGAGCGGCCGGTGAAACCAAATACATAAGTCACCAGTGGGTACTCTGCCAGTTGCGGCAGGGTCAATTCATCGAGTCTGGCCAAGGGGTGATCTCGCGGCACGATGACACTTCGATTCCACTTGTAGCAGGGCATCATGATCAGGTCATTGAATAGTTCCATGGCTTCGGTGGCGATCGCAAAGTCTACTGCGCCGTTGGCTGCCATTTCCGAGATCTGCATGGGCGTCCCCTGGTGCATATGCAGTGACACCTCCGGAAACGACTCGATGAAGCCCCCGATAATCGGCGGCAGAGCGTAACGGGCCTGGGTATGAGTGGTTGCGATACTTAGCTCACCCTGACGCTGATTGCTGAACTCCTGGGCAATCTTCTTGATACCCTCAACCCGACGCAGAATCTCGCCCGCCTCGCGAATGATGATTTCACCGCCGGGGGTTATACGGGTCAGGTGTTTACCACTGCGGGCAAACACTTCTAGGCCCAGTTCGTCTTCAAGCAGGCGAATCTGTTTTGAAATTCCAGGCTGGGAAGTGAATAGACTTTGGGCGGTCGCCGAGACGTTCAAATCGTGATGGGCAACTTCCCAGATATACCGCAACTGTTGTAATTTCATTGAGTACGCTGCTCCTGACTTCCCGGCCACCGACGAGGGTGACGCATCCCCTCTTAATTGGCGGCCAGTTTACGCATAAGATTTTTGTTTTTCATTACTTTTTAATATACGCAAGACCTAAAGCTAAGTTTAGACCAAAATTGAATTTGCGAAGCCGCAAACCAAACAACGAGGCCTCAAAGCCCTTGACTTGCCTGTTACAAAGCACACAATTCCCTATCAATCGTTTGCGAATCAGGTAAGTATGCTTCTCACCACCAAATTCCTTCGACCTTCAGCAGATGCCCGGGCCGTCCGACGGGACAGGCTCAACGCCATGCTGGAACCGGAGCCGCCGAAACGACTGAATCTGGTGGTTGCCCCCGCAGGCTTTGGCAAGACGACACTCGCGGCTCAGTGGTGTTCCCAAACCCGCTCACCATCCGCGTGGCTATCGCTGGATGAGCATGATGATGAGCCCCGACGCTTCTGGCAGTATGTGGTCGGTGCCTTTGCGCACGCAGGCCTGGCGGGACTGGAAGATTGCCGCAAACACTTAACCCATGAGACCGGCGACACCTCGACTGGGGCGGTAACCGCGCTGCTCAACGCATTGTCCGCCGATAACAGCGCCTGGCTGTTGGTGCTGGATGATTTCCACTTCATTGGCCATGCGGGAATCCTGCGCGAATTCAGTTATTTCATCGATTACCTTCCAGCTGGCGTGACGGTCACCATTGCCTCGCGCACAGAACCCGCACTGCCTTTGGCCCGCTGGCGAGTCAGGCGCTGGGTCCAGGATGTGCACCCGGGCATCCTGGCGTTTTCTGAAGAAGAATCCCGTCAATTCTTCCTCGACACCATGGGCATTCAGCTTTCCGACCGAGACGCTGAGGCGATCTACCGGAAAACTGAAGGCTGGGTTGCCGCTATGCAGCTTTCGGCACTTTCCGGCGGCGGAACAAAACCGGGGACCACCATACCCGCCACCATGGAACGCTCAGCCCAAGCGGCCCAAGTGGATATTGATGAACGGCACATCAGCGATTACGTTCTGACAGAAGTCCTTCAATACCAATCCGGTGAAACGGTTCAGTTTTTGTTGGACACCGCGTGCTGTACCCGACTCTGCGCAAGTTTGTGTGATGCGGTCAGGGGCGAAACCAACAGTCAGGAGAAGTTGGAGCAGCTTCTCAAGCAAAATCTGTTTTTACTGCCACTCGACACCCAGAACGAATGGTTTCGTTACCACGACCTGTTTCGTGATGCGTTGCTGCACAGAGCCCAACACGACAACCCACGAAGAGCCACAGAACTCCAGCAGCGCGCCGTTAACTGGCTACTGGATGATGGTCAGATTCACGAAGCCATCGCACAAATACGCCAGCTGGAAGATTGGCACTGGCTCGCCAAGGTGCTCGCGGAACACGGCAACAACCTGATTCACGGCGGCTACCACCTCCTCGTACTCGATTGGCTGGATGCCCTGCCCCAACCGCTGGTCCAGGACAGCCCGCAAATCCAGATGCTGCGGATCTGGGGCCTGTTCTTTGCAAACCGGGTGGACACACTTGATCCCTTGCTGACATCACTGGAAGACCTTCTGGACCAGCGAGTGGCCGATTCGCACCCCGACGCCGAAGGAGCACTGGGTCTGCAAAGCGAAATCTCACTGATTCGGTCGTACCTGGCCCGCACCCGCAGTGATGAAAAAAGCGCAAGTGACCTGACACAGCAGGTATTGAGGGATATCGACCACACCCAAATCCCGCTGAAATCGGTCACTTACTATGGGGTTGGGCTGGATTATTACGGCAAAGGTGAGCTGGCAGAGGCAGAAGATGCCCTCCGTTCTGCGGTGCATTACGGACAATTGGAGCGCAAGCCGAGTACCGTTCTGTCAAGCGGTGGCCTTCTGGCCTGGATTCAGTACGACCGCGGCGATATCGACATGGCGCTCGACACCTGCACCGACGTGCGCCAATGGGTCGACAAACATTATTCGGACCCCAGCCAGCCGCTGCTGATTTCCTGCTGGCAAAACAGCGCCCTCACCGAGATACACCGGGAAAGAAATCGGCCTGAGCTGGCGTCCACCTACCTCGCCCCACTTATTGACCATGTCAATCAGGGTACCGAACCAGGTCAGCACGTGATTATCCAGTATGTGCGCGGCCATCTCGCGTTCAGCGAGGGTCGATTCGAGAACGCGGCTGAATTTCTCAAGAATGCGGCGCAAGTCGGGCGTAAACGCCGGGATCATATCGTGTTCGAGCCGCCGGCTATTGAAGCGCTCCTGGCCAGGTGTTATCTGGCCATGGGCCAGCCCGGAAAGGCCCGCGCCTGTCTGGGCAATGCTGACGACCTGAAATTAAGCAATCCCCTGAACCGTGAACAGATGCAGATCAGCCTGGCGCGCGTTCAGATCGCAGAGGGTGATTCGGAAGCGGCCCAAGCAGTGCTCACCTCTCTGATGCCTGCGGCAGAGAGAAATGCGCACATACGACACCAAGTGGAGATTTTGCTGGTTTATGCCGAGGCGCTCGATCACCAGGATCGACAACCTGAAGCCAAAGAGATGCTGCTGCGGGCGGTTCGAAAAGCTTCCGATGCCGGTTTCCTGAGCCTGTTTGCAGAGGAAAGTGACCGCATTCGCTCTTTATTGCTGGAGCTTGAGGAGGTCCGTGGTCCCGGCTCATGGAACCGCAGCCTGCGTGACATTCTGTCTGGCGCCCCGATCAGCAATCCACACTCGGAAGCGCGAATACAGAAGGCGACGCAAGCGGAGAAAAAATCACCGTCGCCATCGCTGCTGGAACCCCTGAGCCAGCGGGAGCAGCAGGTCCTGGCGTTGATTCATGCCGGACACGCCAATAAAGAGATCGCAACGGAGATGAACGTTGCGCCAGCCACCGTTAAGGCACATATCCGCAACCTTTACGGCAAACTCGGTGTCAAGCGGCGGACAGAGGCACTGGCCAGAGCCCGTGAACTCGACCTGCTGGAAAGCTGACTTTTGTGAAGCCCATCACGTTTGGTGTGTTTTTTTGAATGCCACTACGCCCTTTGGACGATCCATCTACGCCCGGTTACGCCCTATGATTCTCCCAACGGTGGGGTAAAGCCTCACCAGAGAATTCTGAAACTTCAGGCCTTCAGATTTCTTGTTTCCTTTTATTTCGACGCTAGGGTTCCAATGAGCCCCCTTTGATAAGAGCCACCCGATTGGGATGGCTCTTTTTTTATGAGCAATAGCCGCTAGTCGATAATCCGGCGAAACGGAGGCAGGGCATCCAGCAAGAGTTGCCCGTAACGACGCGTGATGATCCGGCGGTCCAGAATGGTAACCCGGCCGGTATCCTGCTCGGTCCGGAGCAACCGGCCAACGGCCTGAACCAGCTTTATCGAGGCTTCCGGAACGGTGATTTCCATAAACGGGTTGCCACCACGCTGAGTCACCCACTCCGCAAGGCTCGCTTCAATGGGATCGTCCGGTACCGAGAACGGCAATCGGGTAATCACCACGTGGTGCAGGTACTTGCCGGGCAAATCGATACCCTCGGCAAAACTCGCAACACCGAAGAGAACGCTCGGCTTGCCCGCATCCACGCGGGCGCAATGCTCCCGCAGAACCTCTCCTTTCGCCTTATCGTCCTGAGTAATGATCAGCCCCGGGTAATCCGGTTCGAGGGCATCCCGCACCAGCTGCATTTGCCGGCGGGCCGTAAAAAGCACCAGGGTTGCCTTTTCACCCGCCCACAGATCGGGCAGTCGCTGCGTCAGCTCCTCGGTGAACTTGTCATCCGTGGGCATGGACGACATGGCAGGAATCTCAACCGTCGCCATATCGGCGTACCGGAACGAGCTGGGAACGTTCAGAAAGCGGCTGTCCTCCGGCAGGCCTGCTCGAATCTTCAGCCGATCGAATCGCCCCAGAGCCGTTAAGGTCGCGCTGGTCAGAACCGCGCCATATGCGCGCGACCAAAGGCGCGTGTACAGCAGATTGTCGGCCAGTACCGGAGAACTGAACAAAGTGATGTCTTCGGCGTGGTCCCAGCGCTGCTTAACTGCCCAGCGCGCAGGCGCGGGGCTGGTTCTCGTCTTGCCTCGCGCTGCGGCCTCGCCGTCGACGGAATCCTCATCTGCGTTGGCCGACATCGTGCGTCGGTCCGCAGTATCAGACCATGCCACCCAGAGACGCAGCTGATCCTCAGCCCGGCTGTGGAACGCCCCGATCACCGGATACCACGCTTCAGCGGTGTCGCGATCGATATCACTTTCCTTGCGCTCGTCAAAGGCCCCCTGAAGATCATCCACCAGAGACCCCAAATGCCGACATAGCGTGGCGGATGCGATGCGCGTTTCTTTCGCCAGGTTCGCCAGCAATTCAGGCAACTCGCCATGGGCGAACCGCCACTGGGCGGTTTTGCGTTCGTCATTGAAATCCCAGGCGGTGTTCTGCTCCATCTGCTCATAAACCCGGCCCAGCACGAGATCCAGATCGCGCGACGCAGTGCTGATTTTGCCCAGGGTTTTGGTGGCCTGGGCGCCAGCCGGCAGGTAGGGCTGCATGGTAGATAGCGCCTGCGACAACTGCTTCAGCCACTGTTTTGCGGAATTCAAACCGACCGACGCCGCGAAGTGATTCAGCGCTTTGTCAGGCAGGTGGTGGCCTTCGTCGAACACATACAATGCGTTTTCAGGCTCCGGAAGAATGGCACCACCCCCCAGAGCGAGATCCGCCAGTACGAGGTCGTGGTTGGCCACAACCACGTCCGCCTCATCGAGCCCCTTTCGGGCATCAAAAAACGCGCAGCTGTCAAAGTAGCTGCAGTGACGATTGGTGCATTGCCTGTGATCCGTCGTTACCTGCCGCCAGACATCATCCGGAATCTGTTCGGGCCAATGATCACGGTCACCGTCCCATTCCCTTGAGCCATAGCTGGCCAGCATCTGTTCGAAAAACGCCTTGGACCCCACTTCGTCTGACGGTTGGTCGTCGAGCAGGAACAGCGGCATGGTGTCGCTGTCACCATGTCCTTCATCCTGCAAGCGGCTCTCAAGCCTCGACAGGCACAGATACCGGCCCCGCCCCTTGGCCAGAGTCCAGGAGAACTGCAGGTTGGTGTGTTTTTTCAGGTCCGGAAGGTCCTTGAGAACGATCTGATCCTGCAGCGCAACGGTGGCTGTGGAAATCACCAGCGTCTTGCCCAGGGCTTTCGCCACCGGGACGGCAGCAATCAGATAGGCTAGGGTCTTACCCGTTCCGGTGCCGGCTTCAACCACGCAGGCGGACGGCGGCGAGGTTCGTTGGCCGTCGTTATCGGTAATTGCCCCCATGTAACGGGCGATTTCGGCGATCATCAACCGCTGCCCGTACCTTGCACGGATGTCTTTGCCTGAAAGTAAGTCCCTGTACCCCTGCTGTATTTCCTGTTTGGTTGCGTCTGTCAGAGCCATCAGCGAGGGCTCACCCAGTCGCGAACGATCCCAACCCGGAAGCGCTGACCCTGCTTGCTGAAAATAACACCCTCTTCGGTGATGTCCTCGACGGTGAGACCAGAGAATACATCCCCCCGGCGAAGGTACTGACTGTTGATCATCACCCTGCTGGCAAAGGGATCGGAGGAGTAAATGTGGCTGTTAAACGTCAAATTCGGGACACTCCGCTGGAAAGACAAGGGAAGCTCGACCAGGTGCGGCACTCGGCCACCGGCATCGACTTCCTGAGTGGGCTCGGCCCGGCGCTCGGGCTGGGCAGATGGCACGATAATGACCGGGCGCTCCTGCGGCTCGGCCAACGCCAAAGGCGCGGAGACCTCGCCCGGAAGCCCGGCCATAGCCTCTGGGTCCTCGAAGGCTGCCTGGTCGCGGGCGGCCTCGTCTTCGGGCAGGATCCGATCGGGCGAATCGGTTGGTGATGCAGGAGTCTGCGGCGCAGCCTTCGCCGGCTCTGGGCGGACGTGCGATGAATCCTCAGCAGCAGTTTCAGACCGCGTGGCACTGGACATGGAAGATTCAGGCCGGGGCCAGAATACTGCAGCCAGAATTCCTGCGTTGATCATCAACGCAAGGCTCAGCCAGACAACGGGAGACACGCCCTTCTTCTTGGGCTTGTGAATCAGCTGAACCTGCTGTCCAAGGTCCGGCACCTTGCCCTGGCGCCGCTCTGTTTCGGATTTTCGAAGAGCATCGAGTATGTACGACATCCGTCACCCCTTGCCAGAACGCGCCTTGGGAACCAATCTTGGCAGAGCCGCTCCGAGGTCGTTGTTGATCTGGATAATGGTCATGGCGCCGGCGATTCCGTCCACGCTGAGGCCCTTGATATTTTGATACCAACGAACCTGTTCTTCTGTGTTCATCCGCTTGACTCGCGCATTTTCAGAGATCGATGAACTGTATTTGTCGGCCAGCTCCATCATCCGGGCGCCAAGCCAAAGCTGTTCACCACGTCGTGCACCATCACCCCTGTCATCCATAAACGACGGACGGCTCCACAGTACCTTGTACGAACCAAACCAGTAAGGTTCGATACTGGCAAACGACACTTTCCGGGTGCCGGCTCGGGTACGAATTTCGGCAACATCACCAATCAGCGTTTCCAGCACGAGGTAACGACGCTGTCCGGATTCCTCCTGAAGCTCAAGCAAGGCGGGCCGGTCAAGAAACTCGAGACTGCGGCGGGTACCCTGCCGCTCCAGACAGCCCAATGCTTCGCTAAGCGCAAACTCGCAAGCATTCGGGAATTGGTCAGGTTGATATTTCCGCCCCCAGACCTGGAACAGAAAACGATACCCTTCAGACAACGCAAGGGCATCGGCATTGAACTCAAACATCGCCCGCTGGGAGTCACTGGCGGGACGCACCGCACCCGGAGGCTGCGAACCCGACACTGTCTTTTGCACCGGGTTCTCGTCGGCAGGCCGCTCGATCGTGCCACCCAGCAGCACGTCTTCGGCAAGCTCCTGCAGCGCGGCCGGTTCCGGCATTGTTGACTCCTCATACCACCAGGCGCCGCCAATCACCAGCAGCAATACCATGGCCGCCAGCATCAGGTAGCGCGGCAAGCCTGATCGCGACGGGTTCACTCCACTTGACTGCGAGCCCCAGTTTCCCCGAACCTCTCTCGCGGCCTGACGAATATGAGCGGCAGTAATCTCGTGTTCACCCTCTGCGTAGGCCCCCAGCAGTGCGCGATCACTGATCAGGTTGATCAGGCGTGGAATCCCCGAGCTCTCCTGATACAGCCGACTAACCGCCCTGGGAGAGAACACGTCACCGCGAACACCTGCCACCCCAAGCCGGTAACGCAAGTAGCTATGCAGTTCGGCTTTGCCGATGGCATCCAGGTGATAACGGGCTGTGACTCGCTGATTCAACTGTCTCAGCTCGGGCATACCGAGAATTTGCTGAAGCTCGGGCTGACCCAGTAACACTATCTGGAGCAGCTTCTTCTCGGCCGTCTCAAGGTTGGTCAGGAGGCGAAGTTGTTCCAGCACGTCCGCCGACAGATTCTGGGCCTCATCGATGAGAAGTACCTTGTGTCTCCCCGCTGCGTGCGCTTCGAGAAGATTTGTATTGATGAGATCCACCATGATCTTGACGCTGGCGTCCGATCGATGGGGAATTTCCATTTCGCTGCAGATGGAAGACAAAAGCTCCCGGGCGGACAACCGGGGATTCAGGATCAGCGCGATGTCCACGTAATCGGGCGCATTTTCGATAAAGCAGCGGGATATGGTGGTTTTTCCAGTACCCACCTCACCGGTGATAACAATGAAGCCGCCCTGCCCTTTGACGCCATACATGAGATGGGCCAGCGCCTCTTTATGGCGCTCGCTCAGGTACAGGTATCTGGGGTCGGGTGCAATAGAAAACGGAGGTTCCCGAAAACCGAAAAAGTCGTAGTACATGGGTATCCAGTCTGGTGCTCAGGCGTCGGGAATCGCTTCGTGACGCGCCCTTTCTTACTCACGCGGTATCATAACGTTGCCGCCAAGGGGCTGTCATCTCAGGCTTTACCCGAATCCGTGTTGCTGACCAGGCGGAGCTCGCCGCCGCGGCTTTCCTGGCGTTTCAGGCGTGCCACACACCGCTCCAGCGTCTTGGAAATGCGCGCATGGGAACGGATCATGGATATCATCGGCCAGGTCGCCCGCTCACCGGCCAGAATCATCTCCCGGACGTACTCGGGTTCCGGGTTGGACAGCATCCGGCGAAAGTCCCGGAACGAATAAGACGGCGCGATCGTAACGTCCCCCGAATACTTCTGCGCCATCATGGTATAGAACTGGCCGGACACCTGTCTGAAGAGTTCGGGTTTCAAGCGCTTGCGCAAATAATCGAACACACCCTGCCCATGGAACTGAATCTCCGATTTGAACAAGTGCATGGGAAGGCTGGAAAGCGAGAGCTTGTCTTCGACGGACTGGCCGCTCAGGAAGGGCACCACATGGGGATTGGTCTGGCTGACGATGGTGAAATTCACATCGTAGAGGTGCATCAAACGCTCGATTGGCAGATCACTCACCACCGACCCATCAACAAACTTGAGCCTTGGCATGTAAGGCAACACGTTCCCGTGAATGTCCTTTTTCATCAATGTGACGGGAGGGAAAATGCCCGGCACAGCCGCACTGGCCAGAGCCGCACTCCAGATCATCAGGTAGGGAGAGGTATACCCGCACAGCAGACGCGCTTTCTGGTTGGCCTGAATCGGCGACACACTGATATTGATGGAACGTCCGGTGCGCTCAAAAGCCTCCTCAAAGGTATATTCACCAATATTGGATCGCAGACAGCTTTTCAGCTGTTCCTGATCCATCAGCCCGTCGCCGCGCATCGCGCTCAGCAGGCCCCGCCATTTCCAGGCCCTGAGGTCGTGGGTCTCAGGCACCAGCATTTCGGGTATTTCCGCGTCGGTGTGCACGCCCAGAATTCCGGCGATGATGGCGCCGATACTGGAGCCGGCAACCACCTGGGGTAGCAGTCCTTTTTCCCACAGTGCCTTGATCACGCCGAAATGAAAGATCCCCAACGTGGCGCCACCACTGAGTAGCAGAGTTGGCCGGCCGTAACTCTTGAGCGTATCGCGGAAGAACCGGTATTTTTCTTCGGCCGGGAAGTCCGGCACGGGATGGTCACAGAGGAAATCGAGGGCTTCGCAGGCCTGGGTAATGTACTCCTCAATCAAATGTTTGGTGCCCACCCTTGAACAGCGGTACAGGGCAGGGTTACCGAGGTTGCCCAAATCGTGGTGCAGGCCCTCTCTCAGAGCCCGCTTGAGGCGATGAAAATCGTTCTGCTGACGATACTGTTTCAGGTGGCTGAGGCGATCGTAAACGAGCTCATAATGGTAGAGATCAGAGGCGAAATCCTCTTTCCAGTCGGCGTTGCCCTCAAGGATATCGAGCTCCAGCGCGGCGGCCTTCCATGCCTCGTAGTTCGGTGCTTCAGCCAGCATTTTTCTGTACTTTTTGACCCTGGGATCTCTAAACACCGAAGCCCTCCTCCATCAATTATGTCAGACACACGCTAGAAGTCTTCCAGCATGAAGTCTTCGTCGTCACCGCTGGCGAACGGATCTTCCACCACCTTGCCATCGTTGATCAGGAATTCCCTGCGCTGAAGGTAGGCGTTCCGGACGAAGGTATAGCTATCACCGGAGATAAAGCTCTCGGCAGGAATCAGGTCCGCCCGCTGGTCAATGAGCTGGACACTTCGAGCGTAGTAGTTATCAGGACTGTCTACGTTGTCCCATAACGAAGGAAACACCAGTAAATCCGTGGCGTATGCACCCAATCGCCTCGGAGTGGACGGGCCCAGCAAGGGCACCACCAGGTAAGGACCGGAGCCCACGCCCCAGTAACCGAGTGTCTGGCCGAAATCCTCAGGCCGCGCGGGCAGGTCAAAGGCCGTAGCGACGTCGAAGAAACCTGCAAGTCCGAACACCGTGTTGTAAGTGAAACGTCCGGCCGCCACCACGGCGGATTCACCCTTGAGCTGCAGCACGCTATTGATGAAGTTACGCACTTCGTTAATGTTGCCGAAGAAATTGGTAATGCCGCGATCCACGAAATCCGGTGTAACCGTGCGATAGGTTTGTGCCACGGGCTTCAGAAACCATCGATCAAGGGTGTCGTTGAACCGGTAGACCTTTCGGTTCCAGTTTTCATAGGGATCAGTGGCGTTATAGGCCAGCACTTTTTCGGTGTCTGTTTCGGCCACCCGCTGAGCATTCGCCTGAGTGGCAGCCAACATCACGCAGACGCTCAACGCGACAGACAGCAGACTCCAACGCCGCAGAAATGCTTGTTTCATTCGTTACTCTTGGGTTGTTTGGTTGGTCTCAATTCGTTGAGAATACCCGCGCCTGCTATCTGGCGGGCGTCAATCAGCTATTCGAGAGGTTAGCCATGACAATTCCCGGCAAGAAGGTCGCTACGCTTGAGGTTCCCCTGCGTTGGGGCGACATGGACGCATACGGCCACGCCAACAATACCGTCTATTTTCGATTATTTGAGGAAGCCCGGATTGCCTGGTTCAACTCCCTGCAACTGGGCGGCCCGGAAGAACCCACTGGTCCGGTTATTATAAAGACCAGCGCCACCTTTCTGAAGGAACTGTGCCATCCCGCGACTCTCTTGGTGGAAACATACGTGGGCAAGGCCGGAAATACCAGTCTTGACACCTATTACCGTCTCCGGGATGCGAATTCGGGCGAGATATATTCGGAGGGGGACGCAAAGGTGGTGTGGTTTGACCGAACAGCACGCGCCTCTGCGCCGCTGCCAGACGCACTTAGGGCACTGGCAGCGGGCTGAAGCTTATTCAACGGCGGCGAATGACCACGCTGCCGATGGAGTAACCGGCACCGAAGGAGCAGATAACGCCGATATCGCCGTGCTCAAGGTCCGCCTTGAATTTATGAAAGGCAATAATGGACCCTGCGGAGCTGGTATTGGCGTATTCATCCAGAATGACCGGAGCTTCGTCGGTCGTGGCGTCGCGCCCGAGAACCCGGCGCGCAATCAACTGGTTCATATTCAGGTTGGCCTGATGCAGCCACATCCGGCGCAGGTCATCTGGGCTCAACGACAGCGACGCCAGCTGCTTCTGGATGGTTTCAGCTACCAGCGGTGATACTTCCTTGAACACCTTGCGGCCTTGCTGGATAAACAGTTTGTCCGGTTGTCCAATTCCGGATTCATCCGCCCGGTTCAGGAAACCGAAGTTGTTCCGGATATTGTTGGAGAACTGGGTCTTCAGGCGCGTGCCGAGAATTTCGAATCCCGCACCTTCGGCCGTATCTTCCTCGCGCTCCACCAGAATGGCCGTGCAGGCATCACCGAAAATAAAGTGACTGTCGCGGTCACGGAAATTCAGATGCCCGGAACAAATCTCCGGGCTGACAACCAGTACAGCACGGGCGGAGCCGTTCTCGACCGAATTGACGGCGGCCTGCAGACCGAAAGTGGCCGAACTGCAGGCAACGTTCATATCGTAAGCAAAGCCGTCAATGCCCAGCGCCTGCTGCACCTCAATGGCGACGGCCGGGTAGGCTCGCTGCAGGTTTGAGCAGGCCACGATGACGGCATCCACATCACCCGCCGTCTTGCCGGCCTGTTCCAGCGCTTCCTTACAGGCAGCCACGGCCATTTCACACTGTACGGACGGCTCGTCATTGCTCCGCTCCGGAATAGACGGGACCATGCGCTTCGGATCCAGGATTCCTTCCCGATCAACAACGTGGCGGCGCTTTATGCCGGATGCCTTTTCAATAAAGGCCGAGGAGGACGGCTGGAGAGGCTCCAGATCGCCTCGGGCAATCTCTTCCGCATGTTCTGAGTTGAACAGTTCAACGTACTGGTTAAATGCCTCAACCAGCTCGTCGTTATCAATCGATGCGGGCGGTGTATAAAGACCGGTTCCGCTAATGACGGCTTTAATCACGCTTACTCCACGTCATGGTCATTGGAACTGAAAGCTTGGGTTTTACAGTGGCAAGAATACTAACACACTCTCCATGGATTGCCCGGCGGAACACCCCCTGCCTACGCCTAAGGTCGAAGGCGTTGCCGGGCGATTACACCCGGGTTAATTGCCACTGCTTATCGAGGCGTTTGACCGACACCGTCATCTTTGTTCCCAGCTGCTGGGCAAAGAACGATACCCGGAATTCCTCCAGCATCCACCGATACAACACCAAGGCCGGATCACGGATGCCCTGTCGCTCCTGCGCCGCGAGCTTGCTGGCATAGCGGGACCATAGTGGCTCGATAGCGTGCAAAAACTCACGTTCACGTCCCATTTCCCGCGGCATTTTCTCCATCCGAATCAGCGCCGCCTCGAAATACCGACCGTATTCAGCGAGCCATTCCGGCGGAGTGGCGACCAAAAATCCGGGATAGACAAGGTGCTGCAGCTGAAACTTGAGGTCGGCCATGCTATTGGCCAGCGCCAGATTAATCTTGCCTTTCAGCTGCTTGGCCACCTTTTGATAACCACTCATGGCCTGATACAGGTGGGTGTCTGCCTCTTCCAGGGCCGGGATGAAATCCCCGCGATGATGATTAAACATTCGCTCAAAGGCCTCGGCCGTACGAGGCACGCCTTCCCTCAAAAAATGAGCCATCGCAGTCGCGAGCAACAGGTCATCCAACAGGACCCTGGCCTGGCCGACAGGTGCGAACAACAACGCCGATTGCTTGAAATGCGGCAATTTACGTTCAAGGTCGTCGAGGGTTTTCCCAAATCGATTGATGATCAGTCGAGCCACTGCTTTTCGGGTCGTATCGTCCGCAGTGAGCGGATCGAGACAGCGAATCTGGCGGACCTTGCCCCCCAGATCCTCCAGCGCGGGGTAGACGGTTACCTGCATGCCACCCTTTTCGGTCTGTACTTCCGATGCCAGCTCGCCAAACTGCCAGTCTTCCGCTTCCGGCGTTGCAGGGCCCGATTTATCTTCATTGGATGCGCTCACCAGCGCCTGTTCCGCCTTCCCTTCCAGCTGGTCCTGAATCACCGTGGTATCACGACCTTCAGCGAGTACCTTGCCCTTGTCACCCAGCACCCGAAGCCCCATCCGCAAATGCCGGGGCAACTCGCTTTCGGGCCAGGCTTGAGGGTCGATCTGCACGCCCGTCATACGGCGCAACTGTTCACCCAACTGCAGTGCCAGGGGTTCGTTGCATGGCTCCATATTTGCCAGTACAGCATCGACAAAATCCGGTACCGGTACAAAATTTCGACGCAGGGATTTGGGCAGCCCCTTCACCAGCGCGATGCATTTTTCGCGGAGTAAACCGGGCACCAACCATTCAAGACGCCGCGCCGGAATCTGCTTCAAGGCCATCAAGGGAACTTGCAGCGTGACGCCGTCGCGCTCACTGGTGGGCTCAAACTCATACGCCAGCGGGTACCGGACACCTTCCCACTCCAGGTAATCCGGATACAGCTCACCGGCGCCTGCATCCAGGGGGCGCTGAAGAACGTCCTGCTCGGTCAATTCGAGTCGCTTCAATTCTTCGGCGGATAACCCCTTCCACCAGGTTTCAAAATGCCGTCCGCTGACGATGTCCGCTGGCAGGCGCTCGTCGTAAAAGGCCACCAGCACCTCATCATCGACCAGCAGGTCCCGACGACGGGTTTTCTTCTCGAGATTCTCAACCGTGTCCAGCATTGCGCGGTTTCTGGCAATAAACGGTGCCTTGGAGCGGAAATCCCCTTCCACCAACGCCCGGCGGATAAACAGGTTTCGGCATTCGACCGGATCGACCTTGCTGTAGGCAATTCTGCGCTTGGCCACAATGTCCAGGCCATACAGGCTCACTTTCTCGTAGCCCATCACCTGAGCACGTTTCTGCTCCCAGTGCGGCTCGAAATAATGCTGCTTAACCACGTGTCCGGCCAGCGGCTCGATCCACTCCGGTTGAATCGATGCCACCATCCGGGCAAATACCCGGCTGGTCTCTACGATCTCAGCCGCCACAATCCACTTGGGTGCGCTCTTGGCGACCTTCGATCCCGGAAAAATAAGCACTTTCCGGTTGCGGGTGGCCAGATATTCTTTTTTCTCGAATTTCACCGCCACCTGGCCCAGTAGCCCGGCGAGGATTGCTTTGTGCAGCGCTTCATAACTGGCCGCATCTGAGTTAAATGCAAACTTTTGTTCGCGACAGAGCAACGTCAGTTGGCGGTGAATGTCGCGCCACTCGCGCATCCGCATCCAGCTCAGAAAATGCTTCTGGCAGACCTTTTTCATCTGGTTCTGCGAAAGTTCCTGCCTCTGCTCTTCGTAAAAATTCCAGATATTCAGCAGCGTGACAAAATCCGACTCCTTGTCATTGAATGGCGCGTGGGCCTGATCCGCGGCCTGCTGTTTTTCCTGCGGCCGCTCGCGCGGATCCTGCACACTCAGACCGGCAATGATAACGAGGGTCTCCACCAGACTGCCCTGCTCTGCGGCGGTGATCAGCATCCGGGCAAGACGCGGGTCCAGTGGCAGTCGCGCCATGCTGCGGCCCACTGCCGTGACTCGCCGTTTGCTGTCGACAGCACCCAGCTCCTCCAGCAGTTTGTAACCATCATTCACCTGCCGGCCTTCGGGCGCTTCCAGGAACGGGAACTTGCGAATGTCGCCCAGTCCGGAGGTCGCCATCTGCAAAATGACCGACGCCAGGTTGGTTCGCAGAATTTCAGGGTCGGTATATTCCGGCCGGCTGATGAAATCGGACTCGTCATAAAGCCGATAGCAGATACCCGGTGCCACTCGACCGCAGCGACCGGCCCGTTGGTTCGCGCTGGCCTGAGAGATGGGCTCGATGGGAAGTCGCTGGATTTTCGAGCGGACACTGTAACGGCTGATTCGGGCAACGCCCGTATCGATCACATAGCGAATACCGGGCACCGTCAGGGACGTTTCAGCGACGTTGGTCGAGAGCACGATTCGTCGGCCACGATGATTCTGAAACACCCGATTCTGTTCCTGTGCACTCAAGCGCGAATAGAGCGGCAGCACTTCGGTGTGTTTCAGATCCGCATGCCGGAGCACTTTACTCATCGCCCGGATCTCTCGTTCTCCAGGCAGGAAAACCAGCACATCCCCTGGCGGTTGCTTGGCGCTCCGCTCATGCTGCTCGATTTCATCGAGCGCGCCAAGCACGCCATCCGTCCAGCCCTGATCGCGGTCATCCTCATCCCCAATCAAAGGCCGGTACTGAATATCCACCGGGAAGGTTCGACCACTCACCTCGATGACCGGGGCCTGGTCGAAAAACGAGCTGAAACGATCCACTTCTATGGTTGCTGACGTGATAATGACTTTCAGATCCGGGCGCTTGGGCAACAGCTGCCGCAGGTAGCCGAGCAAGAAGTCGATGTTCAGACTGCGTTCGTGGGCCTCATCAATAATCAGTGTGTCGTAGCGGTCCAGAAACCGGTCATTCTGCACCTCCGCCAGCAGGATACCGTCAGTCATCACTTTGACCCGGGTCTGATCCGAGGTGGCGTCGGTAAACCGCACCTGGTAGCCCACCTGCTGGCCGATCTGCTCCCCCAATTCCTCGGAAATACGTGTCGCGACACTGCGCGCCGCAATCCGGCGCGGCTGGGTATGGCCGATTAATCCACGAATACCACGGCCACCATCCAGACAGATTTTCGGAATCTGAGTGGTTTTACCCGACCCGGTTTCCCCGGCAATGATCACAACCTGGTGCTGATCGATAGCCGCGCGGATATCGTCGACCCGCTCCGAGACAGGCAAGCCTTCGGGATACCGGACAGGTTTATGCAACGAACGACGATGCTCAACAACCTGTTTGCCTCTGTCCAGCCAACGGCTCATTTTCTCCAGATCTTTCTGGCCAGGGCTGCCTTTATATCGGGCCGCCAGACGGATAATGCGCGCCGCCTCTTGCTGGTTACACGCATCCAGCTGTCCGGTGATCGCCCTGACCAACGCTTTACGGTCTGACGGTTCGCGGGAATCTTGCTTGGAATCGGCTCTGGTGCTTGTCATTTGTCCGGTGTCAGTTCAAAGATGATCGGATAGTCTATCGGCAATCGCGCCCCATACAAACGCAAAACCCCGCCGAAGCGGGGTTAGCATGCTCTGGCTCTGCCGGGCGTTACCCGGGCAGAACCGGCCTGCATGGATTACTTGCTGGCCTCGTCGCGCAGTTCACGGCGCAGGATCTTGCCAACGTTGGTTTTCGGCAATTCCTCACGGAACTCAAAGTGCTTCGGCACCTTGTAAGCGGTCAGACGCTCGCGGCAGAATTCGCGCAGTTCGTTATCGGTAACGCCGTCTTCAGCAGGCACCAGGAAGACTTTGACAGCTTCACCGCTCTTGGCATCCGGGATGCCGACAGCGGCACACTCAATTACCTTCGGGTGGCTGGTTACCACATCCTCGATTTCGTTCGGGAACACGTTGAAACCGGACACGATGATCATGTCCTTCTTGCGATCCACGATCCTCAGGTAGCCGTCTTCCTGAATCAGCGCCACGTCGCCGGTGCGCAGGTAGCCATCCTCGGTGAAGGACTTCTGAGTATCTTCCGGGCGCTGCCAGTAGCCGCGCATGACCTGTGGCCCTTTCACGCACAGTTCACCCGGCTCACCGAGCGGAGTCTCGTTCCCATCGTCATCAATGGTCTTGATTAGGGTATTGGGAACCGGCAAACCGATGGTACCGAGCTGAACCGAACCGTAGGGGTTGAAGGTAACAACCGGTGAGGTTTCGGTCATGCCGTAGCCCTCGGAAATCTCGCAACCGGTCACCCGCTCCCAGGTTTTTGCCGTGTCGCTGGTCAGTGCCATACCACCGGAAGAAGTCAGCTTCAGGTTGCTGAAATCGAGACGGCAAAACTCTTCGTTGTTGCACAGCGCCACGAACAGAGTGTTGAGTCCCAGGAACGCCGTGAAGCGGTGATTCTTCAGTTCCTTGACAAAGCCCGGGATGTCACGGGGATTCGGAATCAACACGTTGTGACCACCGGCTTCAAACATGATCCCGCAGTTCAGTGTGAAGGAGTAAATGTGGTACAGCGGCAGAGGCGCAATAACAACTTCCTGCCCCTCGACCAGCACGTCGCCCATCATTGTCCGGGTCTGAAGCAGGTTAGCGACCAGGTTTCCGTGGGTGAGCATGGCACCCTTGGCCACACCAGTGGTGCCGCCGGTGTATTGCAGAACGGCGATATCATCCTTCTTGCACTCAACCGGCGAAAACTTCTCACGCGCCCCGGCACTCAGCACGGCCGGCAGTTTGTGGGCACCGGGAATGTTGAACGGAGGAACCATCTTCTTGACGTGCTTGATCACCGCGTTCATCAATGTTCGCTTAACCGGGGAATGCAGATCGGCGATCTCGGTCACGATAACGTGTTCAATACCGGTATGAGGAACGACTTTCTCAGCGTTCTCGGCCATGTTCGCCAGCACCACCAGCGCCTTGGCACCGGAGTCATTGAACTGGTGTTCCATTTCCCGGGTGGTGTACAGCGGGTTGGTATTGACCACGATCAGGCCGGCACGCATGGCACCGAAAACGACAACAGGATACTGACACACGTTGGGCATTTGAACCGCGATGCGGTCGCCCGGTTTCAGGTCCGTTTTATTCTGAAGCCAAGCAGCAAAATTACGGCTCTGGGTGTCGAGATCACGATAGGTGAGAGTTACCCCAACAGCACTAAAAGCAGGACGGTCGGCGTATTTTTTTACTGCTTGTTCAAATACATCCACCATGCTGGTGTACTTGTCCATGTCAACGTCGCGGGATACACCAGCCGGGTATTTGTCCTGATAGAACTGCTCAAAATCCATCACAATCTCCTGTTCGGCGTTTTTATTTGTCATGCTTTTCGTGTGCCACACTGATCAAAAATCAACCCTACCAAAGTATGGGTTCGAAAAATTTGGGGAGAGAATAGCAGTTTTGTGAACGATGAGGTAGTTCTACGGATAGCCCTCTTTTCGTGCTGGTGTATCACAGAAAAGTGACGCTTTTCATGGCGCGCGAAGGCAACCGGGGAGCTCAGAGCGGGGGTTGCTGGGGACTCGTCACCATCAGTGGGCGCCGGGAATTCTGATGAAGTAAAGGGCGAAACGCAATTGCAAAGATTCGTAAATTCAACGCACCAGCCGGAGCTTAACGAGCAGACGTCGGCTGGTGATCGAATTAACCCGGAAGGAAGTCCAGAGGGAAACGGACTCGGCGTGTCTCCACATTGGCGGAGCCGAAATTGAACAAACGTACCCGCATGGCAATCCGCTTCTCCAGCGCAGGGTTGTCCAGTTCCGAACTTACCACCTGGCAATCAGAAACCGAACCGTCCGGTTCGATGACCAGTTCCAGCAGCACCGTGCCCTCAAGCGTCGGGTCTTGACGCAGCTCACGACGATACAGGGAATACAGGGCCGACTGCTGAGCGTAGAACTTCTGGCGAATACCGCTCATGGCCCGTTCGCCTCCGCCAGATTTCGAGGCCTTTGGCGTGGGCGCTGACGAAGCCGCGGCTTTGGCCACCTGCACCTTTTTAACGTCATGCCCTTCAACCCTAACCTGGGTATTCGGCAAGGCAGAATCCTGAACGCCGCCGCTGCCTTTCAGTGCGCCGACCGGTTCTGCTGGAGGCTCAGACGCATAGGCACTGCCCTCGGTATTGGCTGTCAGTTGTTGAACAGGCTCATCGTCTGCGCTTCGGAGCGAGGCCAACCGATCTTTCATCGCCAGTAGCCCGGATTGCGATGCCTTCTGTCGCGCCTGCTCAACAGTTTGCGCGGGCGCTGGCTTCGGCGTGGGCTGTGGCTCAGGTTTGGGTTCCGGCTTCGCCACCGGCTGAACTGGCTCTGGCTGGGGCGGGCTTACGTCAACCGGCTCTGGTTCGGGTTCCGGCTTGGCGGTTTCAGGCAGCGGCGGCGGGGAAATTGGCTTGGCCCGTTCGACCAGACGGGCCAGTTGGGGCGGAATTTTTTCCGCCTCCGAGCGCTCTATTTCCGGAACCTCTAGCATCGGAATCATCAGCGCTGGCGGCACCGCGAGCAACAACAAGAGCCCAAGAATAAGGCCGAAACGGCGGTTTTCGCGGCTCGAAGAACTCCAGGGCAATCCACTGGCCTGCTTGATGATCTCGCGGGAGTTAGCCACTGCTCACCTCCGGCTCAACGGCCAGCCGAACCTGGCGGAATTCTTCATCGACGCAGGTTTGCATGACTTTTCTAAGCAAGCGGTAGTCGGTGTCCTTGCCGGCCATGATCGTGACCTCGAGTCCCTGTTCGGGCACCTCTTGCCACTTTTGCCTGCGATAGGCCAACTCTTCGGACAGACCTCCAATTCGAGCGTCCGCCTCAGCGATACTATCGATCTGAGCCACCTCCCGCCCTTCCACCAGAATCGCGCCGCCAACAATCTGCAAGGTCAGATTCTCAACGGCTTGCTGTTGCGCTGTTGACTTGGGCAAAGGGACATCAGCGGTGTTTTTCATCACTTTGACGTCCGAGGAATTCACCATCAGGAAGAAAACCAGAATCGTGAAGATATCCATCAGGGAGACCAGATTAAGGCCGCCCGCCCTGTGCATCCGGCCGTAATGCCGCTGCATTCTTCGGGCTCTGCGTGACGTCTTCATGCCCCCTCCCCGGTCGCCAATCCAGCCGTAGCGGCCAGAGTGCGATCTTCCTGAGCGTCCATGAGAGCGACATCCGGGAACAACTCCCCTTCAACAACACTCGCGGCAACGACTGCAGGGTAGGAACGGACGGTATCCATCGTGCGCACCAGGGTCTGGTAATCAATATCGGGTCCGACTTCCAGAATGAGGTCGGTTTTATCGGGCATGCGCGCTTTTATCTGTCTAAGGACCAGTTGCAACTCCGGGTAATTCTGCTGTCCATCCTGGACCGGCAGGACCTTGATAACACCACGCTCACTGTCTCCGATTTCGATACCCTGGGGTATCAGCGTCACCACAAGCTTGAACTCGTCCGGGGAAAGCGTGTCGCCGGCCTGTGTTCCTGGAAAATTAAGCTCAATCATACGAACCTGACTGAACACCATGCCCAGCAGGAGGACAGGCACCAGAACAATCATCAGGTTCATAAACGCAGTGATATCGAGATCGGGGGAGCCGGTAATTCGTCGATGTCGGCGTCTCATAACTGCTTACTCATGTTGCGTGAGTTCAGTGGGCAAGCGGACTGCCGGTCAAGCGACCGCAGGCTGCTTTTGATCGGCAATCATGTTGAGCAGTTTGACGCCTGCCATTTCAAAGCTGTCGACAATTTCGTTGGTTTTGGTCTGCAGCACCGCATGGAACATGAGCAAAGGAATCGCAGACATCAGGCCGAAGGCGGTGGTGTTCATGGCAACCGAAATACTCTCGGAAAGCAGGCTGGCCTTTTGTGAAGGATCTGCGGCAGCAACTGCGGTGAAGGCTGCGATCAGACCAATAATGGTACCCAGCAGGCCCAGGAGCGTAGCAACATTGGCAAGTGTCGCCAGATACTGCGTTCGCTTTTCGAGTCGGGGCAGGACTTCCATAAGCCCCTCTTCCATCGCGTACTCAATGTCCTCCCGGCGGCTGTTATTAAGGAGGCGCCCGAGGCCCGCTCCCATGATGGCGGCAATGGCACTGTCGGAGTTGGACGCGGCCTTCATTGCCCGCTGGTAATCCCCCTTGCGGAGCAACGGAAGAATCCCAAGTTCAAAGGCCACCTTGTTGCGATGTCGCATGGAGGCCAGGTAAACGAACCGCTCGAGGGTGATGGCCAGACCAATCACCAACACCACCGCGATGGGGTACATGAACGGGCCGCCTTCCTGAAAAAAACGCACGATAGTATCCATTAACTTAACTCTCCGTTATTACTGCTTGCTCACGGCAGATTCCCGGCCGGGAATCAGTGTCAGGGGGTTGAGGGATTCCCGGAATGCTCGCTGTCGTTCGAGCGCTTCGGCATCCACAGGTTGAATCAACGCAGGTGCAGCGCTTTCCAGCTCCTGCCGCTGTCGGCGTGGCAACGTGGGAGGCTGCCAGGGCAGGATGTATAGCACCCTGGGGTTATCCTCACCCACGCTGGTCGAGATACCTTCCACCGTTAAGCCGAATTCCGCTGTCCGGGGGGCCGCTCCATCCGGGGCCGCCATGGCGGCGGGCGAAAGCAGGAACACGGCGGGTATTGCCAACCATGCACCCCGGCCAATGCCCATTGCCCTGGGCTTGCTGCTCGTCATTCAGTCCAGCCTCCGTTCCAGATCGGCAATCCAGCCGGCCACACGCTTATCTTCCTGCTCCGCCAACTCGCGATAACGTTGGTAATGCGAAAGGGCTTTCTTCAGATCCAGCAAATACAGCTCAGCGATGACAGCCAGGTTGTAATGCAGCTCCGCCACGTTGGGTGAATGCCGAATACCGGTTTCCAGCAATGTCACGGCTTCGTTGAAGTTTTTGGTTTCTTTTTTCAATAGCGCAAGGTTATTCACCACTGCGGCATCGGCAGGATTCAGCCGCACAGCCTGCTGCCAGGCCAACTCTGCAGCCTGCTTTCGGCCTTCATCAAAAGCCAGCTTTCCTTCCCTGGCATACTGAGAAGCCAACTCAGGGTTCTCCGGCTCTCGCTCGGGGGCGTGCACAGCCGGCCCCGCGCATCCGGTAGCCACGGTGATAAGCAAGGCCATCAATCCGGCCGTTAAACACTCTCGCTTAAGCACCATCGTTTGTCTCCACTGTCCAGGTCATCCAGCGGACTGTCCGGTCGTAGCGACCGGGATTCATCTGCGCCAGCGCGTCAAGACTCTTGCCTATCCAGGCGTCGTATCCGAGCGCCGTGATCCTCTGATGATTGTCCGCGTGCAACTGAATCGCTTTTTCCTCGAAAGGAAACGCTTCCTCCTCGAGAAGCATCTGATACTGCAGGGCTTCCATTTCGTTCAGATCCGCCGGAACCGCCGATGCCATCAGGTCCTGCGCGAGCGCCCGGTAAAGTTCAGCGCGACGAAAAAGCGATTCCGAACGGACAAGTTCATCACCCAGCTTTTCAGCCTCGATAAAGCGCTTGCGAGCGGCCTCCAGCGCACTCTGTTTCCGGTCCAGCGATTGCGCCAGCGGGTGCGTTAAACGGATTGCGGTAAAGGTTGCCGCGGCTCTAGCCCCTAACATCAGCGCGCTGCGCGCTGCCCAGCCCAGGGTCTCTTCGGAGTGCCACTGACTGGCAAGTTCTTTGTCCACGAGTGCTTGCTGAAGGTCCGGGGAACTGTCGCCCGACTCCATCAGTCGTTGGCGCATGGTTTGGTGCAGGATGTGTTGGTCGGCACTGTTGGCCACTGGATTTGTACCCAGATAAGCTCTGTACAGCTGATTTCGCGGCCCGGTCTCGCCGCCCTCGTGATAGAGCGCGGCGGCCTTAAGGCGAGCTGGCCATGGATTCACTTCGGTTGTTGCCGCAGACAGCAATTCCTCTGCCGCACTCGATGGGTCGCCGGCAGAGACATGGGCGTAAACCAGTTTGTCACTGATGTCTTCGGCAAGCGCATGTCGCGGGAAATCTCGCCGGAAACGAGTCAGTGCATCGATGGCGGCGGGGTATTGAAGTGCCAGCAACAGGGTATTGGCGGCATCGTAACGCCCTTTAATCGCTATCTCTGAATGTGGCAGAACGGTTTCAATCCGCTCGAAGTGCCTCACCGCAGCGTCCGTGTTTCGGGTTTCCGCCGCTTTCTCGCCCTGACGGTAGATCACTGTCGCCAACTGATTTTTTGCAGCTGATGCGGCTCCCGGTTCGGCCGCAGTCACCTCTCCGCCGGCAAGCGCCCCTAGAACACTGTTCCAGGCTTGCTCAGCAAGCTCGAATTCACCCCTCTGCTGACGTGCCTTGGCCATCACCTGCCACGCCGCGTATCGTTCCGAGCCAGTGGCAGCGTCACGGGCAACGACGTTCTGGGCATTGCCAATCGCCCGCTCAAGATTGCCTTTGTTGAACCACCGAACCGCCAGATCCGCCAGCAAACCAGTCAATCGAGGGTCGCCAACGAAATTGACTCCAAAGCGTTCGGCTTCGTGGGCCAGGGCATCGATATTGGTCACAAATCCTGGTGCCTGACGACGCCCATCCAGACCCTCGCGCAGCAGAACAATCGCGGCCCAGCCAGCATCGGCGGCCTCCGGATGACCTCCAAACTTGTAGGCCGACTGCTGAAAATCGATCAGGGCAGCGCGGTACTGACCCGACTGAAGCCGTGCGTCGCCTGCAAGACGCAACACCTCACCGGAGGCATCCGTGCGCCCCGCCAACGCCTCGTAAAAGCTCGCCGCGGTAGAAAAGGCTTCCTGCGCACGGGCATGGTCACCTGCTGCCAGCGCCTGGGATCCGACATGATAGTTAAAGTCGCCGAGTTGCCGGCTGAACTCTACCCAGCGCGACTGCTCAGCACCGGACAGTGAGTGATACAGTTCCGGAGCAGCGAACTGGGCGACGTAGTCGGCTTTTGCAGCCCTCACCTTCGCTGGCTTACCGGCCATCTGCCAGACATCGGCTACTTGTGCCATGAACGCCGGATTATGTGGATGATTGGGGAAATAACGCACAAAGGCATGATTGGCGGCAACGCTGGCTTCGTATTGGCCAAGCACCGCGTAATAATCTGCCAGACGGTCAAATACTATGTACGTCCAATGACGCTTGTCGCTGGCGTTCAGCCATGCATAAAGCCGTTCAGCGCCGTCGGTACGGGCAGCCATCATGGCCAGTACGCGCAAGGTATCGTCAATGGTGTCGATGCTGGACCTGTCCACCGTTTGCAAGCTTTCCTGGTTTGGCAGGAAACCATCCAACACGGTGATGAAATTGCCTGCGGCACGATCCCATGCGCCGACGCCCTGCTTGAATTGACTCCAACCGAGCATGAATCTGGCTTTCGAACTCAACGGGGAATCGCCGTCGACGATTTCAAGAACTGATTGATATTGGGCTTCGGCATCCCGATAGTTACCATCGGAAAATGCCGACTCCGCAACCCGGAACCTGGCTTCCGGCGCCAGTGGCGATTCTGGATAAAGCCCGGCCAGTTGCTTGAGTCGCATGATCGATTGTTCGGGCTGCCCGGTCAGCGCGTGGGCTTTGGCCATCTGGTACAGCAGTTCGTCGAGGCGTCCACTGAAGGAGCCGCGAGCGAGAATAGACTCGTAACTGACGATTGCCTCCCGATAAATGGTCGTTTCTTCCTCTGGCGTAAAGCCAATGTCTTCTCCGGATAAACTCTGGATATTGCTCAGCCGGTTCAGCGCATCTATGCGAACCTCGGGCTCATCGGAGGAACGGAACAGCTTCTGATAACGTCGCGCAACTTCTGCCGGCGAGATAGCAGGCATCGGGCGGGCTTCAAACGGCAGAAACACCGGGCGCATGTCACCAATGGTTTCACCATCCCGCCCCAGCTCAACACGGAAAGTTTCCTGCGCCAACGCGGTCACGGAAATACAAAAAGTACAGATAGAAGCCGTCAGCAGGTATTTCACGGAGCACGCCCCTCCAGCTTACTGACTGCCAGGTACTCGTACAGATGCGCAATCTGTTGCTCCGCTTTGTCCTGCACAATAACCATTCTGCGGTCCTGCTCCGCGACATACGCCAGCGCAAGACGATCAAGTTGATCCGCCGCCTCTCGCCTTAGAACGGCCAGCTTCCCGAGAAGCTTTCGAGTCGAACTTTCCTGGGAACGCGCGTTGGCAAGCTGCCGCTCAAGCATCGCAGGCTGGCTTTTGACGGATTTCCCGAAGGACTTCAGATCGGTGGCAGTCGCCGTCAGGATTTCGGTCATTGCCACAACCTGAGCCCTTTGGCCCGGCGACAATGCCATTGAAGACAGCGCCGACAGCTCTTTGTACAGCGACTTCTGACGGGCCAGCGCGCCGCTGATGACGTCGGGTGACTGCTGGGCGAGTGTGTTCAGCTGCGAACGCAGAGCGTCGGTGAATACACCCAGATCATTCGCTTGCCGATCGAGGTGACGCTCCAGCTCAGCCAACTCCACCATTCGCGCAACGGCTTTTTGGGCGTCCTCTCGCTGCAGGAATTCATGCAGGTAAGCCAATCGTGGCTGGGTTTTGATCCGGTTATCGGCAAGGAACCACTCCACCCCCTTGTCTCGGGCTTCTTCAACGAACGTAGCGTAAGCGCCGTTCTGTCGAATTTGTCCGGCGAGGTTACGCAGGGTGACCCGTTCACTCTCGAAGGCAGACGTCGCGGCCAGAAAGGCCTCACCGGCCTGGCCGAGGTAGCCCGAAAGATCGTAGCCGCGCCCCATGCCAATCCAGGCATCGGCGACCCCGGGGTAAGCCAACGGGTACTTTTTCGCCCGGTGCCAGCTTTGCATTGATGCTCGGTGACTTCCCTTCGCCGCCATTGCCAGGCCATGCAGATAAAGTGCCTGCGCGGTGTAGTTGTTGCTGCCTTCCAGCGATACTCGCTCCAGAAAGCTGATGGCCTTGTCATACTCGCCATTTTTGAACGCCAGATACCCTGCGCGAACCAACAACTCCCCTTTCAGATGTTCTCGGCGCTCTTGCAGCGGATCAGCATCGGCCATCGCCAGCGCGACACGAAGCGCCACCAGGGCACGAACCGGATTGACGTCTTCCCGGGCGTAGTCGCTGGCCAGATTCAAGTAACCCACGGCCGCCCAGTAACCCGGATCAATCTTGCCCAACACCTCACCGGCTTTATCAACACGGCCACTGGTGCGATAGCGCTCAGCAAGATAAAAGCTGGCTTCGGTTTTTGTCTCGCCCCGCCCCGTGCGGGCGACCAGTTCAAGCCACTTCGTCGCATCCGCCGCGTTGTCCTCCATAAGCGTTCGACCAAGGAGCAACGCTGCTTCCGCTCGGTGGAAATCCCCTTCGACTACTGCACCCAAGCGATGAACGGCCGCCTCGGTTTGTCCCGTTGCCAGCAAGACTTGAGCTCGATGAAAATCCGCCGAGTGCCCCTCCAGACTACCGACCTGGGCCAGAACGGGGGCCAGTTGATTACTCGCCAGAGCGAACCGAACCAGGCCATTCACTAGATTTTCAGGGGAGCTCCCTTTTGCTTGAATACTGGCCGGAGCGGCCAGAGCAAAGGCTGCCCCCAGTAGCCCGAGAACCAGTTTTTTACCGACCGAACCTTTCATGGGCAATTACTTCCACTCACGGAACACAACACGGGGCTCAAAATCGGGCGCCTGCGCTTGCAGGTTCAGTTCGACACTCAGTGAGCCCGGTTTCTTGATGAACCGAAAATCCGATTCCCGCCGGACGTATCGATCATTGGCGGCCTGACCTGCAACGACAGCCTTGAGTTCATGCTCGCCGTTAGCCAGGTTTCCGGTGAAGAGTTGCTGGACACCGCCGTTTTCAAGCGAGCCCAGTTCACGAGAGGTATAAAGGTGAGAGGCCACTGGCTTGCCATCGAGATAGAGCTCGACGGAGTCAAGATCCAGGGAAGCACTCGTTCCAAGTGTCAGAAAAACTGCCAGTTTGGTATTGGCGGGGTGCAGAACATTCTGTTGCAGGGCGAAAACATCGGCGCTGTGCTGGTAAATCTGACTTTTCAGGGCATCTATACGGGCATCCAGATCGGATGCCTGGCCTGCGGTCGAAGCAGAAATAACCAACACGAAAATAATGGACACGATACTGTGCCGCTTGGCGTAACTGGCCGTCCAATTCCAATGCGCGCCGAACATTCTCTGCCTGCCTCCCGCCTTCCTGGTGAAGGTCGTTATTTTTATGTAACGCTTCGGCAGAAATCGTAACACCTGGTAACTGGCAAGAACGGTATACAGATCACCAATTGGAAATCTACCCGTCCAAACCACGGCAGAAGTGTCGGTTAATTTGACATATCAAAAAGAAAGACGAGGAATCGATCTGGAAAGAATTACAGAAAACAGCGCTACCGAACTGTTTATTAGAGAATTTTATGCGGTGGCCTTGTAATTGCTACATCTTAGATGCGGGACTACCCATTCGGGCAACCCCGTTTGAAATGCCGAGCTTTGCCGATGCCCTCAACCGCATCGGCTTTTTTTCATTTACTCAGGTACCTCATGGCCGACTCGAGGCCGTCAATGGTCAGAGGGTGCATCTGATCATTGACCAGCTGCTTGGTCATTCCAAGAGAACCTCCGGTTCCCCAATAGCTTTCAGGCAGAGGGTTCAGCCAGACCACTTTGCGGAAATGTTCCTGAATGCGCCGGAACCAGGTCGCACCGGCTTCCTCGTTCCAGTGCTCGATGGAGCCACCGGGATGGGAAATCTCGTACGGTGCCATCGTGGCATCTCCAACAAAGATCACCTTGTAGTCAGGCGAGTACTTGTGAAGGATGTCATAGGTGCTGGTGGTTTCGTTCATCCGGCGGATGTTGTTCGTCCATACGCTCTCGTAGATGAAGTTATGGAAGTAGAAATATTCCATATGCTTGAACTCAAGGCGGGCAGCTGAAAACAGCTCCTCACATACCCGGATATGAGGATCCATCGATCCCCCGACATCAAAAAAGATCAGCACCTTAACCGCGTTATGGCGTTCCGGAACCATTTTCAGGTCCAGGTACCCTGCATTGCGCGCCGTGGAGCGGATGGTGTCGTCCATGTCGAGCTGGTCTGCAGCCCCCTGCCGGGCAAATTTTCGAAGCCGGCGCAGGGCCACTTTGATGTTTCGAATGCCCAGAGTCAGGCTGTCATCCAGATCCTTGAAAGCGCGTTTTTCCCAAACTTTTACAGCACGACCGTGGCGCCCATTCTTCTGGCCAATCCGGAACCCTTCCGGGTTATAGCCATTGGCGCCAAAGGGAGACGTCCCGCCCGTGCCGATCCATTTGTTGCCACCGGCATGGCGTTCGTTCTGCTCTTCCATACGCTTCTTGAACGTCTCGATCAGTTCCTCAAGCCCGCCCAGGGAGTCGATCTTGGCCTTGTCTTCCTCGGACAAATGCTTCTCAAATTCTGCTCGCAGCCAGTCATCCGGAATCAGCTGTTCCATGAGGTCATCCAGATTTTCAATGCCCTCAAAATAAGCCTGGAACGCTCTGTCGAACTTATCGAAATGTCGCTCGTCCTTTACCAGACAAAGCCGGGCCAGGTAGTAGAACTCCTCCATGTCGGCAAATGCCAGCCGGTTGCGCAGCGCCTCCAACAGGTCCAGGAATTCGCGCAAGCTGGCAGGCACTTTTGCCCGACGAACCTCAAGAAAAAAATCAATCAACATAACGCGAGACTCTTACTGAGTTTCAGCTGCGGCGGCGAGCCATGAATGCCAGTTTCTGCAGCAGGTGAACGTCCTGTTCGTTTTTGACAAGCGCTCCGTACAAAGGTGGCAACGCACTGCTGGCATCCTTCTCCTGCAAGAGTTTGGCGGACAGCTCGTCGGCCATCAGCAGTTTTAGCCAATCAATCAGCTCGGAAGTCGAAGGCTTCTTCTTCAGGCCAGGCACTCTGCGAACGTCAAAAAACACTTCCAGAGCATCCCGGACGATTTCCTGCTGCAGACCGGGGAAATGCACATCGACAATGTCCTGCATGGTGTTGTGATCGGGGAAACTGATGTAGTGGAAGAAACAACGGCGCAGAAAGGCATCGGGCAGCTCTTTCTCGTTATTACTGGTAATGACCACAATTGGGCGGCGCTTCGCCTTCACAAATTCCTGGGTTTCATAAACAAAGAACTCCATGCGATCAAGCTCAAGTAACAGATCGTTCGGAAATTCGATATCAGCCTTGTCGATTTCATCAATCAGCAGCACGACTTGCTCGTCGGCCTCAAAAGCTTCCCAGAGCTTTCCTTTCACAATGTAGTTGCGAATGTCATTTACTTTCTCATCGCCCAACTGGGAATCGCGAAGACGAGATACGGCATCGTATTCGTAAAGCCCTTGCTGAGCCTTGGTGGTGGACTTGATGTGCCATGGGATCAGCTTCATGCCCAGCGCCGCAGCCATTTCTTCGGCAAGGAGCGTCTTACCGGTGCCCGGCTCGCCTTTAATCAACAGCGGGCGCTGAAGCGAGATGGCTGCGTTAACGGCCATTTGCAGGTCGTCGGTGGCTACGTAATTTTCGGTACCGGTAAACTTCATGTCTCACGTTCCTGTCAGTTACTTTTTCTCAGACTCGGCGGGCTCTTCGGTCACATCGCCGGTCGGGGTTGAAGTGCGGTTTTGTTCAGGGAAATCATCAAAGTCGGACAGATCGAAATCCGCCATCCCGAACGACTCTTCAGCGTGGTTCGAATCACGTTCAGGCGAGCCCGACTGCAGATCGTCCACGGTCTCCCGTTCCGCTGCCGCCCGGGCCAGCGCGGCTTTGCGCGAACGGTGAGTTTTCACCGCCAGCAAGCCGACCACCAGTGCTGCCAGCCCGCCCAATCCGGCCGCAATCCACCAGTTTGGCCTGGTTAGTTCCGCCTTCTGATTTGAGGCCGACATCTCTCCAAGCGGCGCTGTGTCGACCACCCGTGGCTGTTCAGCCATCGAGGTATCGATTGGGTTTTCGATCACCGGGGCGGGAGCGACTTCAGGCTCTTTCGGGGCAGAAACTATCTCCTCGATGGCGTTACCTTCTTCCTGTTTTACCGGGGCTGCGCGACCGGCTTGTTCGGCGGCTCCGCCATCAACGGCTGCATCGAAGACTGCGGTAGCGCTGAATTTTCGGCCGAACGTTTTGCCGTCCGCGTGCACCTCCATAAGGTACTGGCCTGACACCGGAAGCTGGCCTATTTCGTCAGTAAACACCCCATCCTCGGGCACAGCTCCTTCTGAAAGCGTTTTGGTCCCACTGCGACCGTCCTCTGCCGTGATTTTCAGCTGAACGTCCAACACCTGAAGAAACTCAGGGTTGGTGACCTTTTCGCCTTCTTCAAAGAAGGCAATCTTAAGACTGATGGGAGACTCCGCCGAAAAGCGAGCCGGCACCGGACTCACAACCATCTTTAGATCGCTTACGACAGTGACGCGGCTACCATTTCCCAGCTCGCCGTTGATACGCCACTCACCCGCCATCGGTTCTGCCACGGTCATCAGATCGTAGCCAGCTTCCCTGGCCCAGCGCATATTGCCTGCAGCACGTTCCAGTGTGTACGTCTGCCCATCAGGGCGGACCAGCTCCAGGGTACGGGTTTCTCGGGTCTCCTGGGCACCCCAGAACACCAGAGCGGTAAACTCCTCAACCCCCTGATCCACGGTGAAGGCATTGCCTTTCAGTGGTATCTGTTCTTGCGGAACCGCGGCGTTCAGTGCGGTCAGGAAGGCGAAATTCAGCTCAGTTGCATTCTGAGCCACCTGAAAGTGTCCGCCAGAATCCGCAGCAAGCTGGCCCAGGAATTCGGTGTCGGCCTGCTCGGAAAGCGCAACCGGATAAAGAGTGGCGCCCTGCTCAACAAGTCGCGGCAGGAGGGTTTCGAGAATTCGTTTTTCCTCTGCCGCATTGGCGGAAGGGGTGTCGGAGACGTCGACTTTGCCGTCAGTCAATATAATGAAATGGGTGTTTTTCAGCGTACCCTCGCTGTAGTAAGCGTCGCTGGCCACGTCGATGGCCTCGCCCAGATTGGTGCGCAGAGCCACGGAATTGATCTGCTCAGAACGGGCCACCATCTGTTCACGCCACTGATCCGTCACCTCACGATGCGGCACCAGCATGTTCACATACTGCCCAAAGGTCCAGAGGCCTGCGCTAGCGCCATCTGGCAGCATTCTCGCCAGCAAGCGAACCGCAGGACGCCGCAGATTATCCGGGTCGTTCTCTTTCATGGAGCCGGAGATATCAACCACGATGCGGACGTCCGACTGCCCAGGAAGCGCCAACTCAGCCGCTTCCTGGGCCTGGCTCCAAACCGGCAGCAGCGCCAGGCAGCATGACGCAAGCATCAGGAATCGGCGCATAGTCGCTTCAGCGTCCTCAGTAGACAGGAATAACCCGGCGTTTCGCCGATCAGCGGCTGGTCAGCCGGTAGCGAACCAGGTCGAGGATCCAGATCAGCGCCATGATCAAGCCGGCAATGGACAGGTTAAACAGTGCCCGACCCGCCTCATCACTGTTACCAAGAATCATTTCATAGCCACCGTACAGCCAGGCCGGGATCCACCAGCCGGCGAGCTCCTGTGACTCAACCGGAGTCAGGAGGAGTGCCACAAGAGCCGCCAACAGCAACGTTTGTACAGCGTACAGCGGAACAATCCGGAACAGCCTCTTCATCATGTAAAAGAAAATGACGAAAGCGACGGCATACGCCGTCCAAAAAATGCCATAGGCAAATTGCGCATCGGTATCGATCATTAGAGAATCCAGTGAATTATGTGTTCTTCCCAGTCGTCTTCGGGCACTTGGTCATCGGGTATGACTTTCGCTCGGACGGACACTCCGGCGTTGTGAACCGATTCCGGGTCGCCGCTTCGCAACGGGTGCCAGTCCGCCAGTGGTCGCCCCTCGGCGAGGGTCCGGTACGCACAGGTGACCGGCAGCCACTGATAGTCACCAATCGTGTCCGGCGTCAGCACCGTGCAGCCGGGTACGTTCTTCAACCGCTCGGAGTATACGGTGCATTGGCAACTCTGTTCATCCATGTACCTGCACACGATGTCGGTATGATAAACCTCGCCCGTTTCTTCGTCCTCAAGCTTCAGGAGACAGCACTTGCCGCAGCCGTCGCATAAGGATTCCCATTCGGCAGGCGTCATCTCGTCCAGACGTTTCCTCTGCCAGAAGGGGATTTGCGCGATCATGGCCGATCACGCTCCAGCTTTTTACGGAATTCCATCACGTAGCCCTCCTGCTCTTCCGGCATCTGGAGGAAAAAACCTCGGTCGTCCAGCGCTTCAAGCACCTGCTTGCCGGTGGTGCGGGCCAGTTTGCGATCCGGTGTGAGTACCAGGTCCATGGAATGCACGGGGTTACCGAAAATCTCTTTCAGTGCGTCCGGCAATTCTGCCCACTCCTGTCCGCGGCGCACGAACAGGTAGGTGTCGTCTTTTTTGCTGCTTCGGAAAACAGACACGAATGCTTTGTCGGTCATGATCTTAGTAATTCCTCGATATCTCCCCGGAGCGGCGCCAGGATCTCTGCGCGCCAGCCCTGGAAAAAGTCCTGCTTTGCGATGGTCCCGTCCTGTATCACTTTTTCCAGCCGTTTTCTGGGCGCCAGGAGTTCGATCGGAACATCCGCATTTTCTGCCGACTTTTTGAAATGTTGTTTAACTTTCTTGAACAATCCCTGCTGTTCCCGTGTGAGTGGCGGAGCGATACGTTCAAAGCCCGGCTCCATTGCCACATCCCGGTCCTGATTCACCAGCTCCAGGAAAATGTCCCCGTATTTTCGCACCACCACCGCCGGTAACCCCTCGATGCTTGAGAGCGCCCGCTGGTTCGTCGGCATTTGCTCGGCAATCGTGATCAGCACCGAGTCCGCCAGCACCCGGTTTCGAGGTCGATCCAGTTTCTGACACTGTGCCTCCCGCCACAGGACCAGATCCCTGAGCACAAGCTGCTGCGACAGATTAAGCGTCCAGCCGGCGCGCAGCTTCAGATAGTGCCGGGCCGGATTGTCCAGGAGCGACTGCTCCTCGGCAAAACGCGAGGATTCCTCCTTCAATGCCTGTTCCAAACCCCTCTGCTGCAGGTGACCGACCACCCATCGATGCAACGGCTCAAGGAAGCGGATGTCTTCAATGGCATAACGCTGCTGGGCCTCGGACAACGGGCGTTTGAGCCAGTCCGAACGTGTTGCCGATTTATCCAGCGTCTCTCCAAACAACGCCTCAACTAACCGGGCATAGCCCACAGAGAACCCCTCACCAGCCATGGCCGCACCAATCTGCAAATCGATGACACCACGCGGCTCCACGCCAAGCCAATGACGAAACAACTCCAGATCTTCGCTCATGGCGTAGAGCAGTTTGGGCACTGCGGGATCGGCAAGCACGTCACGGAAGCGTGCCGAGTTCTCCGCCACTTCCGGGTCCACGAGATAAAAATCCGAGCCTGCACCGAGCTGGACAAGTCCAGGCACGGGGTAAAAGGTGTTAACCCGCTCAAACTCCGTATCGAGTGCCAGGGGTTGGCCGGACACCCGCTCGAGCCATTGATCCAGTTGCTCGGCGGAGGTCAGCCAAAGAATGCTCTCGGGGGCCGGAGGCAGGTCAACGGCCGCAGTGGTGGACACCATAGTAATTCCTGAGGCTATTCAGAGAGTGGTTTACGGCCCCGGAAGGCGTGGGTAAGGGTGAATCCGTCTACGTAGCCCAGCTCACCCCCGACCGGTATACCATGGGCAAGGCGGGTGATCAGGACGTCCTTGCCGTCCAGCCGATCCGCAATGTAATGGGCTGTGGCCTCACCTTCAACGGTTGGATTGGTCGCCAGGATGACTTCACTGACGCCCTGATGAACCACTCGATTGATCAGGCGCTCGACACCGATTTCCTCGGGACCAACACCGTCAATCGGCGAAAGGTGACCCATCAGGACGAAGTAGCCTCCGCGATAATCGCCGGACTGTTCGATCGCCAGCAAATCGGACGGACTCTCAACGACACAGAGCGTGCCATTGTTGCGCCCCGGATTTTCGCAGATGCCACAGGTTTCGGTATCGGAAAAGTTCTGGCAACTTTCGCAGCGGCGCACGCCGTCCATCGCATTGCCAAGGGCACCAGCCAGCCGAACACCCCCTGACCGGCCCCGCTCCAAAAGGTGGAAGGCCATTCGTTGCGCAGTTTTCTGACCAACGCCCGGCAAACACCGAAGCGATTCGACAAGTTCATCAACCAGTGGGCTGAACGCCATGAATGTTCCTCAAACTTCTTGATTGAGCACAGACCAAACCGTCAAAACGGCATTTTGAAGCCGGGAGGCATGCCCATTCCGGACATCATTCCGGCCATTTTATCCTTCTGGTTGGCTTCAACCCGGCGCACAGCATCATTCACCGCTGCAGCCAGCAGATCTTCCAGGATTTCCTTGTCTTCGCTCAGCAACGATGAATCGATGTCGACCTTACGCACATCGTGACGCCCGTTCATGGTTACCTTAACCAACCCCGCGCCGGCCTCACCGGTCACTTCGGCCTTGGCGATTTCTTCCTGGGCTTTCTGCATCTCTTCCTGCATCTTCTGGGCCTTTTTCATCAAATCGCCCATGTTGTTCATCATGCCCTATCTCCTGCTTAGCTCTCTGTAGGCCGGATGGTTTCTTCGACTACCCGCCCTTCAAATCGTTCAACAATGGCCTGCACTGCCGGATCCTGGCGTATCGCCTGTTCCGCAGCCTGCTGGCGTGCGATGCGCTGGCGTTCCTCGTAGGCGGCAGGCGTATGAACGCCGGTTTTACCGACCTCTACCTGCAACTGAATGGCATCTCCAAAGCGATTTCTCAAGCCCGCCAGGATCTTTTCTTCATGGCGTTCATTGAGCAACCGGAAATGCCCTTCATCAATGATCAATACGGCGGTCTGGTTCTGCCAGGTCAACGCGGACTGGCTGGCGAGATTCCCGGGCATGCCAACAATGCCGAGCGAGCGGAAGTCACGCTCCCAGACGAACTCACCATCGTTTGGGCGCTCAGGCTCAACCGCCATTGAGCCAAGGTCGTCGACCTTTTCGACGGCCGGTTCAGGAGCCGGCTCTGCAACCGCCTCAGCGTAATCCTCCTCGACCGGGTCGGCATCCGCTTGCGCGTCCAGGCTTGCGAGCCAGGCATCGTCACTGGCCTGCTCCGCGGGCAAGGACTCGACCGGATCAGACTCGGCCGACACGGGACTTTCCTCAGGCGCGGATTCCTGCGGCATTTCCTCAACCGTTGCATCCGGTGCAGCCGACGTATTTGAACCGGTTGTCTCAGCCCCATCGTTCGCGTTTGAGACTGGGCTTTCTGTCTCTATCTGAGGGGGCTCTGCCCCAACATCCACCGACGAGGCTGGCTCGATGCTGGCAGGGTCAGGCTCATCTTTGGTCTCCGGGTTGGCCGCCGGGGTAGTCGAACTCAGTTTCGGAGGCTCACGCCGTTCGGCGCCCGGCCGAAACGCAAGCATCCGAAGCAAGGTCATTTCGAAGCCCATCCGCGCATCGGGTGTGATCGACAAATCCTTTCTTCCGGTGAGCGCCACCTGATAAAACAGCTGGGCATCTTCGGCGCTCAGTTTGCGGGCCAGAGTCTGAACTTGCCGAGCGTCTCCCAGCGCATTGTCTGCGGTTCCGGGCACCACCTGCTCCGTGGTCACCCGGTGGAACAGTGACAGCAGATCCGCGAGAATCACGCTGTAATCCGGAGCAAAATCGGAAATTCTATTAATTTCAGTGAGCAGTCCCGGCCCGTCGCGCTGAACCAGTGCGTCGACCAAACGCTCAATGTCGCGTTGATCGATGGTGCCCAACATGTTGCTGACATCACTCGCTGCCAGATTCTGGTTGCCAAAGGCGATCGCCTGATCGGTAAGGCTCAGCGCGTCACGCATACTGCCATCAGCCGCGCGGGCCAGCAGCCAGAGTGCCGGCTCCTCGAATGGGATCTGCTCTTCGGTCAGAACGTGCTGAAGATGCCCGACGATATGCTCCGGGGTCATTCGCTTCAGATTGAACTGGAGACAACGGGACAGAACCGTAACCGGCAGCTTCTGGGGATCGGTAGTGGCGAGCAGGAACTTGACGTGTTCCGGCGGCTCCTCAAGCGTTTTCAGAAACGCGTTAAAGGACTGGTTGGTCAGCATGTGTACCTCATCAATGAGGTACACCTTGTAACGTCCGCGAGTCGGAGCGTACTGAACGTTGTCGGTCAATTCCCGCATGTCGTCAACACCGGTGCGGGATGCGGCATCGATCTCAATCAGATCGACAAATCGACCGTCCTGAATCTCGATGCAGCTGGAACATTCACCACAGGGCGTTGCGGTGATGCCGGTTTCACAGTTCAGGCATCGGGCCAGAAGCCTTCCGATGGTGGTCTTACCGACGCCGCGGGTGCCGGTAAACAGATAGGCATGGTGCAATCGCTGACTTTCCAGTGCATGAATAAGTGCCTGGAGCACGTGTTCCTGGCCCACCATGTCCTGGAAGGTGCGAGGGCGCCATTTTCGGGCAAGTACCTGATAGCTCATGATCCGTAAACTGCAGTGAAAAACGGGGCTTAACCATAGCACGGACCGGCCTCGATAAGAAGCAAGCTCAGCGCATGTCACCGTCGGGCCAAGGCACCCAGAAGCATTGATAAAGTCGTTGGAAAGAAGACAAAAAGAGGGGAATCTGGGGGTGACCCCACCAGCGACACTCCGGCACACAATTCCACCGCTGCGGCTGCTCCCTTCCGGGCCTGACCGGGTTCACGGTTTCATGTTGCGGAGGCACCAATGGGGCCACCATAACGCGCTTCGGGTCTGAACCCCGAAAACGGCGCGCATATTAGCAAATGGGTTTGCCGACTACAACGACATTTCATCTAACAGACCAAAAAGCACGTCAATCAGAGCGGCAATGGCACCTCGTCTTGCCTGAACCAGCACGCCAGACTGTACCGGGTCCGATTGGCAGGCAGGACCTCGTGGGGAACTTCTTCACTCAGGAAAACCGCCACACGCCCCATCTCCGGCAACACCAACCCGCATACTTCACGCTCGCTTTCGCGGTTAAAGATGCGAAGTTCGCCACCATCCTCCGGGCGCCAGTTATCATTCAGGTACAGCACGAGGCTCACCACCCGCGAAGAGCGCCCCTGGAAACTGTCCAGATGCCTACGGTAAAAGTCTCCGGAGCGAAAGGTCGCGTAATGGGTTTCAAATCGCTTCAGGCCAAGGAATAAACGCCGATTCAAGCCAGCGCGGATGGCGTCAAAGTGCTCGAACAGTGCTTTCTGAGGCTCGGTAATGCCCTGAAGCCAGGCAATTTTATCCCGGCGAATGGAGCGATCCTGAACATGGTCAGCCCCGCGCCCCACACCCGCCTTCTTGAGAGCATCCGCGCGCTCCAGCGCCTCCACTTCAGACGCAAGGGCATGCAGCAGCGGCCTACCGAGGCGATCGCTGACGTCCAACGTCGTCCAACCGTGCTCTGCCAACGCATCCGCCAAGCTGTCCAACCAGCAATCAACTTGCGGCTCGGGATCTGAGACAGCATCAAGACCAGCAAATCTGGCGCCAATCGCTTGCTCAATCACGCACGCTTCCGCCTTGTCCAGACCGGCGTCAATCGCCGTCACAATTTCCCCAGCCATCGGGCACTCCAAAAAATATTGTCTTATTTTAGGCATAGTTCTCGCGGCAGCGTGAGATTTAATTTACTCTCTTTGTACGCATGTACGCTTAACTTTTGCAGACCGAAAAAGCATGTCTGAGAGCAGTAACCGGCCTCCCCTCTCGCTGTCGCCGGGCCAATGGTCCTTCACGAGATGGAGCACAATCGGGCAACTGGAAGCCCTGAAGGTTCATCATCCTCTCTTTAAGGCAGTAATCTGCCTTCAGGGTGCCCACCTCACTCAGTTCACCCCTCAGGATGAGAAGGGCTGGCTCTGGCTGAGCAATGCGGCGCGCTTTGAATCCGAGAGAGCCATCCGGGGAGGGATCCCTGTATGCTGGCCATGGTTTGGCGACCCGAAACGCAACGCGCCGGAAGTACGCAAGCGCATTCTTTCCGATAAAGCCCATGGCTTCGCGCGTACCGCGCTGTGGAAGCTGGAAGATGTTCGGGAAAACGCTCACGAAGTGGAGATCAGCTTGTCGCTGGATGCCACTGAGGATTTTTCCGACCAATGGAGTGGTCACGCCATAGCGTTAATCACCTTCAACTTTTCCGTGCGCGGCTGTCAAATTGCCTTGACTACCACCAATCTCAGCCCGGATCCGCTGGCGTTCAGCCAGGCCTTGCACTCCTATTTCCCCACATCGGACATCACCCGAACGCGTATTTTGGGCCTCGGCAACAGCGACTACATAGACACCCTTGACCATTGGCAATACCGGAATCAGGAAGGTGCCGTTTATTTTGACGGCGAAACCGACAGGATCTACGAAAGCGGAGAACCCCTGACAATTGTGACCCCGGGTGGAAGCCGCCGGCTCAGAACCGTGGGCAGCGATTCCACCGTGGTCTGGAACCCCGGGGCGGAAAAAGCAGCCCGGCTGTCGGATTTCCCGAACCTCGCCTGGAAGAATATGCTTTGCGTTGAAACCGCCAACGCCGGCGGCGACTACCGGGTACTGAGCGAGGGCCAGAGTCACACGCTGGGCGTTCTGATAGGACGCATGTAACGGACTTTAAAGCAACAGGGAGTAGGCATGGGCCTGACGTCGTTGATCAAATCGAAACTGGTGCCTCGGGCACTTGAGCAACACATCGATCGCATTCAAAAGCCCATAGGTAGCCTCGGTTACGACCCCTGGGGTTACAACAACAATGCCATCAAATATGGCCTCGGCCTGCTCAAACCCATCTATGAACGCTATTTTCGCGTTCAGGCCCACGGAGTCGAGAACGTCCCGGCCGACGGGCCAGTCCTGCTGATCGCCAACCACAGCGGCCAGCTGCCGATTGACGGCCTGCTGATTGGCTATGCCCTCGCCGCCCGGGAAGAAAGTCCGCGCATCCCCCGCGCCATGATTGAGCGCTTTTTTCCAACCGTTCCCTGGCTTGGCAACCTGCTGAACGAAGTCGGGGCAGTGCTTGGAGACCCGGTAAACTGTGCCAAGATGCTCGCCAACAACGAGGCAATTATCGTTTTTCCCGAGGGCATTCGCGGCTCCGGCAAGCTCTACCATGATCGCTATGAACTCAAGCGGTTCGGAAATGGCTTCATGCATTTGGCCATGAAATACAAAGCGCCGATTGTGCCCGTAGGTGTTGTAGGTTGCGAGGAAACCATTCCGGCCATTGCCAACATCAAACCACTGGCCAAGGCCTTGGGTGTGCCCTACGTTCCCGTCGCGCTGCCAGTGGTTCTGCCCGCAAAGGTACACCTGAACTTCGGTGCCCCCATGTACTTTGACGATCTTGAGATTCCGGAAGAACAGGTCACAGAACGTGTTGAAACGGTCAAGGCTGAAATCAACCGCCTGATAGACAAAGGACTGAGTGAACGGACAAGGCTCTTCTGATGACAAAGCACCAAAGACCCCACATCCTGGTTACTGGCGCCGCTGGCGCGCTGGCACAACAGGTCATCGAGCGCCTCAAAGAAGACTGCGACCTGGTCGCCATTGATTTCCGCGAACAGGTGTACCTCGGCGACGATATTCCAAGTTACTGCATCGATTTCAACAAGCGCGTCTTCGAGGACCTTTTCCGGCGCTATGAATTTGATGGCGTGATCCACCTTGGGCGCATTTTATCCAGCGAAATGACGCGCATGCGTCGATACAACGCCAACGTGCTCGGCACCCAGAAACTACTGGATTTGAGCCACAAGTACGGCGTCCGGCGTGTGGTTGTTTTGTCGACGTTCCATGTCTACGGTGCGGTTGCCTACAATCCCGCTCTGATCGACGAATCGGCACCGCTGAAGAGCGCTGGCCTGAGCGCCGACCTGATCGATTCGGTGGAACTGGAAAACCTGGCCAACATTTATCTCTGGCGCTACCCGGACCTGAACATCTCAATTCTCCGGCCCTGCAATATTGTTGGCCCCGGAGTACGCAACGGCATCAGTACGCTACTCGCCGGCGAACGCGCGCCAGCGCTCGCCGGGTTTTCGCCCATGATGCAGTTCATTCACATTGACGACATGGCCGACGCGATCGTGCTGGCATACAAGAAGCCAACGCGCGGCATCTTCAACGTCGCACCGGAGGACTGGGTGGCCTACCAGCATGCGCTCAAGCTCGCGGGCTGCCGGCGAATCCCAATACCCTCAGTGCCGCCAATCCTGCCTACACTCATTCTGAGGGCCCTGAAGCTTAGAAGCTTTCCGTCTTACCTGATGGCGTTTTTCAAGTATCCTGTCGTTATCGATGGGAGAGCCTTTGCCAAAGAATTCGACTTCAAGCCGAAGCGGCCGCTCAAGGAAATATTCCGGTTCTACCGGGATAACAAGAAACCCGTTTGAGGCCCTGACGCCCGACAGGGTGATGGGCCACTTAACGCAGGAAGCGATGAATGCTAAGTGATTTTAGCGCCATCAGTTATATAGCCGCCGCCGTGACCTTCGGTCTGTTGACCGGATTGGTTGCGGCCCGCTACCTGCGGAGGGACGTTGACCGGGCGCTGCTTCTTGCCGCAAGCGTAACTGCCATCTGGGCGGGCGTGCTGGCCTCCCAGACGCTGTTTGGCACGCCTGGCTTCTTCACCCGCTATCTGCTGGAGCTACTCCGCTACGCCGCATGGATCACCCTGCTGTTTGCCATGCTGAGAAACGCTGCCCGACACGGAAAGCTGAAAGGACAGATAAAAAGAGTCCTCGGTATCTCCACCGCCCTTCTTCTGTCCCTTCTGCTCGGGGTCGGCCTGCTGGAGCTGGTCCTCGACGAATCCCTGCTGACAGGAAAAGCCCGGATTCTCGGCCAGATTGCCCTGGCACTGCTGGGTTTGTCGTTGGTAGAGCAAATCTGGCGAAACTCCCCCGGATTTGGGCGATCCAGCATCAAGTATCTGTGTATTGGCATTGCCACTCTGTTTGCCTTTGACTTTTTCATGTACGCCGACGCTTTGCTGTTCGGTCAAATTGCAGAGTCTTTCTGGAATGCCCGAGGCTTCGCAAATGCCCTTCTGGTGCCGCTTTTTGCTATCAACGTGATCAATACCCGGAAACAGCCCGTTGACTTCCAGCTGTCCCGATCGGCGGTGTTTCATGCCGGCACCCTGGTCTTTGCGGGCGCCTACCTGCTGTGCCTTGCGGTCGGTGGCTATTACGTCCGAATACTTGGCGGTAGCATCGGAGATGCGCTTCAGGTTCTGTTCTTCACCGCAGCCCTGATTTTCCTGGCCACACTGATACTTTCTCGCCGCATTCGGTCAAAGTTAATGGTGCTGATCAGCCAGAACTTCTTTGACTACAAATACGATTATCGCGAAGAGTGGCTGAAAATGACCCGGGAACTGGCCAACCTCAGCGACGACCCGCCCTTGCCCGAGCGCGTCACCCGGATTTTGGCTGGCCTGGTGGAAAGTAACTCGGGTGCTATCTGGCTCAAAAATGACCAGGGAGCCTATGTATTGCAAGCGTCGGTCAACCTTCCAGCATCTCGACACACTCTCATTGATGCCGATTCTGATCTCGTTCAGTTTTTCAAGCGCCGGGAATGGATCGTGAATCTTAACGAATACAGGGCTGATCCGGTTCGTTACGATTTGCTTGAAATACCCGATGCCATCGCAGACATACAGGGTGCCTGGCTGCTGATTCCGATGTATCTGGGCAACGAACTGTATGGCATCACTCTGATTGGCATCCCCTACGCCAAGGTAGAACTTAACTGGGAAAACTTCGATCTGGTCAAGGTTGTCGCCCGGCAAACCTGCAATCTATTGGCTCAGGCAGATGCCCAGAACCGCCTGTCCCGCGCCATGCAGTTTGAAGCGGTTAGCAAAGCCTCGGCATTCATGATTCATGACCTGAAAACAGTGATCGCACAGCTCTCGTTGCTTGTTACAAATGCTCCCAAACACCGGAATAACCCGGCCTTTATCGATGACATGATTAAGACCACCGACCACGCGGTCCGGAAAATGTCACGCCTCGTGAGCCACCTGCGCCGTCCCTCGGGTGACAATCCCGGACAACGCAGTACCCTGGACCTCACCGCGCTCACCAAAAACCTCCTTGAGCACTACATTCGGCAAGAACCAGCGCCCCAACTGGAAGGCAACCCGCCGACAGCCATCATCCAGGCGGACGAGGAACAGCTCCGGAGTGTCCTTGGGCACCTGATTCAGAATGCTCAGGACGCCACTCCTGCTGAGGGAGAAGTCACCTTGAATATCAAAATTGCCAAGGGCAACGTTGTACTTTTCATTCAGGACTCTGGCTGCGGGATGTCGGAGGAATTTATCAATGATCAGCTATTCAAACCCTTCGAGAGCACCAAAGGGTTAACGGGCATGGGCATTGGCGCTTTTCAGGCGCGCGAATACATTCAGGAACTCGGCGGAACAATCGACGTCACCAGTAAACCGGGCGTCGGCTCCTGTTTTTCTGTCATGATTCCCTTGGCCAGCGATCAGGGGGCTTCGAAAAAAGTATCGCAGGCCGACTCTCAGGCGCAGCAGGACCAGCAAAAGGTCAATTGATAGACTTTTCTGGACGATCAGCTATCAGGAACATTGCAATGAGCCTATGTTCAGTTAAGAATCATCTTTAAGGCTGTCACGGAACCGTGAGGTCTAAAGGACAAAAAAGCACACAAACAAGGGAATTGTTTCTGTCGTGACTAGACGACTCTTAATCGTAGAGGATGACCCGGGCCTGCAAAGTCAGATGCGCTGGTGTTTTAGTGACGATCTTGAGGTGACCGTCGCCTCCGATCGAGATTCAGCCCTGACCGCGCTGCGTCGCGTTGAGCCAGACGTTGTCACATTGGATCTGGGGCTTCCGCCCGATCCCGGCGGCGCCACCGAGGGTTTCAGTCTTCTTGAGGAGATTCTGCGCCTGTCCCCGACCACCAAAGTCATTGTTGTTACCGGCCGGGAAGACAAAGAAAACGCGGTGAAAGCCATCGGCATGGGTGCCTGCGATTTCTATCAAAAACCCCTCGACGCAGACATCTTGACGTTTGTCGTCAACCGGGCATTTCGGCTGGCGGAGCTGGAACGCGAAAACGAATACCTTGCGACCCAACGCAGCGGCACCAGTATTAAAGGCATTGTAGCTGCCAGCCCCCAGATGCTCGCCATCTGCAGAACCCTCGAAAAAGTTGCGCCGACCGACGTCACTACCCTGATTTCGGGGGAAACCGGAACCGGCAAGGAATTGCTGGCCCGCGCGTTACACGACTTGAGCCACCGTGCCGACAAGTCATTTGCCGCCATCAACTGTGCAGCGATTCCCGAGAACCTTCTTGAGAGCGAACTGTTCGGTTTTGAAAAAGGCTCATTCACCGGCGCGACTCATACCAAGAAAGGCAAGATCGAAAGCGCCAACGGCGGCACCCTGTTTCTGGACGAAATCGGCGACATGCCGATGGCACTGCAGGCCAAGCTGTTGCGATTCCTTCAGGAGCGCGTCGTTGATCGGGTAGGCTCGGTGCAGCCAATTCCGGTCGACGTTCGGGTCGTGTGTGCAACGCATCGAGACGTCCGCGCACTCATTGACGCCGGAGAGTTCCGAGAGGATCTTTACTATCGGATCAGCGAAATTACACTGGATGTCCCTCCGGTCAGAGAACGAGACGGGGATGCCCTGGTGATTGCCCAGTCCCTGCTCAAGTCGCTCGGAAAACAAATGGATCGGCCGAGTCTCACGTTTTCTGAGGATGCCGCAAACGCCATCAACACATACGCCTGGCCCGGCAACGTCCGGGAGATGATCAATAAGGTCAAGCGGGCCACGATAATGGCCGATGGCAAACGGGTAACGGCTGAAGATCTTGAACTGGTGAGCACAGACACGCCGGCAGGCCAAACCCAGCTCAATCTGAGACAGGTTCGCGAAACGGCAGAACGTCAGGCCATTTTGCAGGCTCTGCGGGCGTGCAATTTTAATATCGCGCAAACGTCAAGACTGCTGGGTATTACCCGCCCAACCTTATACAACCTGACCGACAAATACCGGATTAACACGTCACAGGAAACCTGATCGGATACCTGAACATACAAATCGCTTTCAGACTGTAAAGAAGGATCAGGAAAGCTAAAGGAATCGGGCTATGACACCAGCTGCTGCGTTACGCTCCGCCCTTATCTCTATCGCCCTACTCTTTTCCCTGGCGGGCTGTGGCGGCGAGAAAGAAATGAGCCAGCAAGAGATCCAGTATTTGAGTCACATGGATCAGGCACGATTTTACCAGCGACAAGGAGAGCTCAGAGCAAGCACGCTGGAAGCCAGGAGCGCCATCGAAATGCAGCCAGGCAAGGCTGACCCCTACTTCCTTATGATTAACAACCTGCTGATCGCCGGTGACGCCATCAACGCCGAGCGACAGGCGAAACAGCTGCTGCAACAAATTTCAGACAAAGATGTCAGCCCGACGGTAAACAACCAGGCAAATCTGATTCTGGCTGAGGCTTTCCTGAAACAAGAGAAATATGACGAAACCCTCGCAGCACTCAAGGGCATTACCTCGGCGGACAACCCAACCAAACTCAAGGCTGCGCTCCTGAAAGCCCGGACCCATCTTTTATCGGGTAATCTGAGTCAAGCCGAGGACATCTACAATCGGGCTTTAACGATGGATCCCGGCTCTGTTCAGGCTTTGATAGGCTTATCCAAAGTCGCCATGTTTGCCGGTGACAAGAAAAAAGCCACCGCTCATGTATCCCGGGCAGATGAGATCGATCGAAACAACGCCGAACTCTGGCTCTGGAAAGCGGAAATTGCCCAACTAGACGAGCGTTGGGAGGCAGCAGAGGAATCCTACATCCGGGCGCTGGAAGACATCGGCCAATACGATGTCATGACGGCTCAAAAGTACACCACCATCACGGCACTCATTCGGGTTCTCCGGGCCCAGAGCAAGTTCTCAGAGGCCTACGTTTATGAAGAAATTCTCGCCAAATCGCCACCTGGCCAGGTCAAAAGTAACCTTGTCGCTGCCAACAAAGCGTTTGAGGCCGGCAATTTGCGAGAAGCCGAGCGCTACCTCGAAGAGGCGTTGAAGCAAGCACCAGACCACCAACCGAGCACGTTGATGCTTGCTCTCGTGCGTTTCGAACAGGGCCGGGCCGACGACGCGCAGAAGTTACTTGCCCCCATCGTTCAACGTGGGGGATCGCCCCTGGCCAGCAAGATGTTGGCGGCCTCCATGCTCCAGCAGGGTAATCCCAAGGGAGCCCAGTCCACGCTTGCTGCGCTCGAATCGAACGACACCGATCCAGAAATCCTGACACTGGTAGCCATTGCCGCTCTTGAAAACGGTGATTGGGAAATCGGCGAGGCGCTGATGGAAAAAGCACTATTGCTGACGCCAGATAATCATGACCTCAGACTGAGATACGCCAGTTACCTGGGTGAGCATGGTGCCCACGACAGAGCCCTTGCCCAAATAGGGCTGGTCCGCTCGAAAGCTCCGGATCTGGATAAAGCCCGCAGCCTCGAAATCCAGAGCCATCTGAGGGCGCGGGACACCTCATCGGCCATCGCAGCGGCTGATTTGTGGATCACGGAAGAACCGGACAGTATCGCTGGGCTGCTCGCACGAGGTAATCTCGCCATCGCTCTCGGCGCGTCACAAGAAGCAAAGAAATACTTCACCGAAGCTCAGCAAAAAGACCCGAAGTCGGTTGCTCCGCTCATTTCTCTGGGTAGACTCTCTCTCCTGCAACAAGACCACACCCAGGCCAAGCGCGAATTCCGCCAAGCTGTGCAGATGTCACCAGACAATCCGGCTGCACTGCAGGGGTTCATCGCTGCATTTGGCAAGGAAGAAACAACAGCATTCATGCGCGCCATTGCCGGAGAACATCCCGACGCCATTGGTCCCAGACTCATCCTGTTAGAGATCGCCCTGCTTGATAGCAATATTAAAGAAGCCGAACACCTAACGGACGAGCTGCTCGAAAGAAAGGATGAAGACACACCAGCGCCAGCAACCGATCTGGTCGCAGACCTCTATACCAACGCAGTCGAAAACCTTGCTGGCGCTGCCAAACACGAGCAGGCGCGCACGATTCTGAACCGTGCCCTGGTGCTGTTCCCAGACCATGAAGGAGTCGCGATTCAGGCCGCCAAAGCTGAATTTTCGAGAGGCAGGCCGGATGAGGCGCAAGCCATTCTCGAACGGGCCAGGGAGCAACACCCTTTCTCAGCTTCATTCTACGTGATCGAAGCCGATTACTTCGAACAACAAGGCGATTACCGTAAGGCTGCTGAGCGATACAAAACGGGCCTCGACAAGCAACCCGATGAGACGCTTGTGGCCGGCTACGTACGGAATTTACAGCTTTCTGGCCAGGTGGATGAGGCGCTTTCCTATCTTGAAGCAGAGCTCAACGATCACCCACGCAACCTGAAACTTCGTCTGACCCTGGCCATGTTGCAGCAGTCCGTCGGTAAGGAAGGGGACGCCAAAGCCAACTATGAAACATTGCTGGACCATGTTCCTCATAACACTGTCATCCTGAATAACCTGGCCTGGATTTATCACAAAGAAGGTGATGACAGGGCCATTGAAATGGCCCAGAAGGCGTACGAACTTACGCCGGATAATGCGGCCGTTGCAGACACCTACGGCTGGATACTTTTAAAGTCCGGAAATCCTCAAAGCAGCGTTCCGATTCTTGAAAAAGCCTATGAATTGGAACCGGATTCCGAGGAAATTGCCAGGCATCTTGCCGAGGCTTACCAGACAGCTGGCATGGACGCAGAGGCGGACCGCATTCTGAAAAGAATTGACGAACAAGGCTGACCAACCAGAACAATAGACCTCAGCCAGTTGCAACGGACAAACGCGGTGTGAGTATAGGGCCCAGCGGTGACGTGTGGCCATAAGGACTATATGAGCAGCACTCACTCAATTTCACGCCAGGTTCTGTGGATACTTTCCATCCCCCTTATCGCTGTTGGTTTTTGGGCAGAGTGGCGGGACTTTCTGGCCCTTTGGCGCGATTCCATTGTCTATAACCATGGGTATCTCGTGCTTGCGGGCGTGGCGTATCTGCTTGTCCTCCAGAGAGATAAACTCGCCAGTTTGAATATTGTCGGCTCGCCCCTGGCGCTGACTCTGCTTACCGCCGCCAGCGTGCTGCTGGTTCTGGCTCAGGCCGCCGACATCCGAGTCATACGCCTTCTCCTTGTACCGATTGTCATCATCTTATGGGGGTGGTCTATCTGGGGGCTGCCATTCGTGAAAATAGCGGGTGGCCCACTGCTGATGCTGATCTTTGCCGTGCCCATCTGGGACGATCTGTCCCCTTGGCTGCAATTCATCACCGTATTCTTCAATAATCTATTACTGAACCTGTTCGATATTGAAGCCACCATCAACGAGTTTCTCATCGTGCTCGATGTGGGTGTGTTCCACGTTGAGAATGGTTGTAGTGGTGTCCGTTACTTGATGGTCGCCATGTTCCTCGCCGCATTCTATGGTCAGATCTACTACCAGAGCTTCACATCCAAAACCCTTCTCATCTTGATCGCAGCGCTGCTTTCCATGGTATCGAACTGGATCAGGGTGTTCGGCATTATCGTTGCCGGACACTACACGAACATGGAAACAGAACTGGTCGAGGATCACGAGTTGTTCGGCTGGGCGATATTCGTCCTCTTCACCCTGATTCCAATGTTCTTCATCACTGGCGTCCTGGCGCCACCTGCCTCGGCCTCCCGTGAACAACCGCGTAGCGTGGCGCAGAGCAAAAAGTGGGCGACCAATATCTGCCCGATTATCGCGTCGTTACTGCTCCTCTGGCCCGCCATTCTCGCTCAGGCACTGGAAACGCAAACAGAAGAACTCGCGAAGAGCTGGAATCCGTCGCTGGTGGAGCCCCCCAGGGGATGGCGGGGACCTCTGCCCCATGCATCAATTTGGAGGCCCCGATACACCAACCCGGACATTGATCTGAGTGGTGTCTATGTCTCCGATGACCTGAAGCAGGTTCAGCTCCAGATCATCGGTTACCGCCGTCAGCTTCAGAACAAGGAGCTCATCTTTCACCGAAACCGACTTTTCGATTCCAGAACCTGGCGTTTGGTATCGAGCGAAAAACGGCCTTTGGCAGGGGCGTCGACTCAAAGTCCTCCGACGGTTAACGAGACCATCCTTCAACACCGCGAGGATGATTCAACGGTGATACTCTGGTCTTGGTACGCAGTGGGTGGGTATCTCACCGACTCCAGAACGGAGGCTAAGATTGCCGGTGCGTTGAAGAAGCTGTCGGGCGACAACCGCGGTGCGCTGTGGGCGCTGGCAGGTCGGTGTTCAAGCCAAGGCGAAACGAATTGCGAGCCCCAGCGAACGGCCTTTGAACGCTTTCTTCACACGGTGCTCAATTGATCAGATCGCGGCTTAGGGGAATCCAGCTCCTGAAACTCGTTGATCAACGCCGTCTTTACTCTCTGGTCCCGCTCGGACTTGTGAGCAATGTAGTCAGCCAGCACACCGTCCTTGATCTGCTGCCACGTTCGCCGTTTGGCCTGCACATCGAACATATGGTTCAAGTACAAGTCGCCCTTTTTAACCAGAGCCGTGGCATGGCAAGACGCCTGCTCAAGGTCAGAAATCGCCTGAATCATCATACGTACCCCAAGCCTCACGACTTTCTCGTAGAGGCTGTTAGGGTTGTCTGAGCCTGAAATGGAAGGCCGTCCCTGATAAATCACGTCGCCATCGTCCACCCCCGGGGAGACGAAGTGGACGGTGGCCCCGACACACTCGGGCTCGCCGTTATGAATCGCCCAGTCCGTAGGGAACAAACCGCGATAAAATTGCGATAGGCCTCCGTGCAGATTCAACACGCCATACGTTGGTATCGCGAGCAACTCGTCCCGCATAATCGAGGCGCCGCACACGGCGATCACGTCAGGTCGCTTGTGCTTGATCCAGCTGCAGTTTTCAGCTTCGTTTATGTCATTAACGCCGCGGGTATACAGCACCTCCACCCCTTCGCGTGGGATCAGCTCCCGGTCCTCTTCACCAAAACTCAATGCGAATTCTGGGTTATTGTAGCTCTGGTGCCGATCAATGAACTTTCGATCAAGAACCTCGCCAACCTTCTTTAAAAAAACCGGCGGGTTACCTACGTATTTCATGGCTTTTTTCGCGAGCGAAGACTGGTCCTTCTCCGGTGTCTGGTTTTCGACAACTACCCCAACTACGTGCAACGCCTTCATGAGTTGATTGGCGAAAAAAATGTCCGACTTGTCCTTACTTACCACCACAACCACTCGCATAATTCCAGTCTCCGTCTCGGAACCCTACCCGGCCCTGGGGAAAGCTATGCCGCACGGACCTTTGGCCGCCTTTCAGATCCGTGTGGCCTGAACACACGCTTCAACATCGGGATGATTCGGTATTCGAGAAAGTACAGGGCCTTTAGCTTGAGGCTATCGCCGAACAATTCAATTGAGCAGAAATCCTTGTACTCCGTCGTCCAGTTACTCAAATACCAGTAGTCATCGGCACAGGTGTAATACTGCTGGTAACGGCCTTGCTCAAAGAGATGCTTGAGCGCGGAGCACTCCAGCACCGACCCCGGTGAGTAAGCTTTGTACTCACTGTCGTAGTCCGCACGAATGGGATACACCACGTTGTCGAATATGAGGTGTAATTCAAAAGCGACAGGCCGCTCTTTGTCTCGGATGACCCAGGCACTCAAACTTTCTGATGGCCCCAAAACCTTGATCAGGTTGACCAGAAATTGTCTGCTTCTGGTGTTGGATTTCAGGTCATTGCCAACGGTAGACTTCCAACTGCGGGCAGACACCGTTATCAGATCCTCCACAATCGGCTGATCCGTCGACCTGATCTTTTCTTCATGAATCGTAAATCCACCATATTTTCGAAACCGATTCATTTTGTGATTCAGGCTTTTTTTCAGGCTGCGAGGCCGGGAACGGTAGAAGTCTTCCCAGCTCTGGTTGATGTTAACCACCGGTGTCCGAAGGCTTGGTTTTTGTCCCACGCGTTTATGGGCTTTACCTCTCCCGGGATCATCCAATAAAAAATGCTGTAGCTCGCTGTCCTGTTCCACCTTCAAGAACAGACCAATCTCTCCAGCTCCCACCTGGGTCAACAGTGAAAAAGCCCTATTTCGGGCAGCTGGACTCAAGGCCGTATCGACAATGACGGACGAATACGGGGAGTGTCCGTTCGCCGCCAATTTTAAAAGCGTGACGGTAACACCCCGATACCGGTGTTTAAGGCGAACCAGTGGAGCGACCCCAACCAGTTCCGGGCCTTGATACACACATCGGAATTCCATCTCCATGCCACCTTCCAGCGAGAAGGCCTTCCACCACGACCACAACCAGGCAAAGGTCATAGGCAGAGGTACCGGGTTCACCTTCCCTACGAAGCTGTCCCACTGCTCCCTGATGCACTCAAACTCTGTTGCTGACCTGACCACGATTAATTTCACGCGGATGAATGTCCCTTTAGGTTGGATGAATAACAAGTCCGCGACCAAGTGGAGCTGTTGGAAAAGGCCAGCCAACGATGCCGACCGCATGACTGTCCCAACTTAGCTCACGCTGCGGAGACCTTGTGCTTCACTTTGCGCAGCACATCCAAGACATCAATCGCCCGTCGCTTGATCCAGAAATTCAGCAAGGGTTGATGCAACCAGTCCTTAAGGCTGTTTTGCATCCAAAAATAATTCACCGACACATTCCGTCCTTCCGCCTGGATGTAATGCCAGGTTCCGGCCGGAATGAAAAGCGCCTGCCCCTCCTCTAGCCACCCGGCCAAACCACGGGCTTGCCCTAACTTGGGAAAACTTTTGAGATCTGGTTCTACGCAGTTCACCTGACTGTCGACAACACGATTTTCCCGAATCGCTCGGAGACTGAACGGGCTGTAGGCGTACATGCAGTCGCTTTGCTCGGGCGAAAACAGAATGAATCGTTTGCGCCCCTCAAGCATCATTAGCAAACTGTGCGTTTCGTCGTAATGCAGCAGGGAGGTGTTCTTTCCAGGACCGACGTAGAGGTTGGAAACCCGAAACCCGGTTTCAGGCACAAAGCGCGGCAAGCTGACCTGGATTTCAGAGGGCAAATCGCCGGAAACACCACGCCCCTTCAGCGGTTCCAACGCATAACCATCATGAGTCGTTTCCATGATGTCGTTGAAATCGCCGATCGGAATACGCTCAAAGCCGAGATAATGAAAAATACCGTCATCGGACTTTCGCTGGATCCGGATCGTCTTCAGGTGTTTTCTGAAATAGTCGTAGCTCCATTCCCGGGTAAAGGGCAGCGCTTCACGAACACCATTCAACAGGACCGGCTGCCGGCCTCGAATGTACGGAAGCAGCCCATCTTCAGTCGTGGGAAAAGGAATAGATTCAATATCTTCTGGGCCTGCCAGATCAAACAAGTTCATATTTACGTCCCTTTGCTACGAACTGTCCTGACTATTACTGTGACGGCAGGAAACACAAGACACAACGTGACCAAAATCACAGTTCCAAATTTTCTTAAGGGTATAGGCCATGCCCCAAAAAGCTGCAAGAAGCATCGCCCGGGAAATCCCGGCGTTTAAGCTTGTGAAGCCTCGATAGCACCGGATTCACAAACCGTATTCAAGTCTGTCGAACTGCGGCTGGGCCCAGGTGAGTTTTCCATCCCTGAAGGCCATGCTCAGAATGACTCGGCCAAATACCCGACAACTCCAATAGGTAAAAAGGGGTTGGAATCCCACCCTTTTCAGGGCCGCTTTCGAGGCAGTATTGTGGCTATCGACAGCCACCAGCGCGAACCGTGTTTCCGGGCCTTTCGCCTGCATCATCATCTGTAGCAGGCTTTGAAAGTAGCCTTTTCCACGGTGTTCCTCAGGAGTCGCGCAATCCCAGATGTACAGCGAATGATCGGGCACACGCATATTCAATTCGTGCAGAATACCCACCTTTGCCCCGGGCCCAGCCATCCAGCCATAACAGACCGGAACATCGTCGACGAACAGTTCATACAGAAAGTTTCCCTGCTTACCGCGTTTCTCGAATTCATTTTTTGAGAAGGGTAAGCGCTGCCGGTACTCGTCCGTCAAAACCAGATGTCGGCCCTTGTCTTCTGCGGGACCATCGTGCCTGACCGGTTGCTGAAGCATTATTCCTATCTTGAACTCAACACGCCGGTTCAGCCAACGCTTGCCTGTCCCTAGCCAACGCCTTAATGTGCTCAATGTTCCTGCATCCTCTGGATTCTGTTGCAGTTACGGCTCAATAGTCTCAGGAGCCGAGCGTGCATACGGTGTGAACATGTCACAGACTAACTATGGCCCCTATGAGCAGCTATAGCACAGAAAACCTCGAAAAGCGTCTCACCGACTTCACTGGCACACACGTTTTCGTCGCCTCTGGGCCGCTGAACTTCGTGGAATCGCCTTACCAAGAAGAGCGAGATCTGGTGTCGCTGGCGGTTGAAAAACGCCAGATGGAGTTTTTCACCGGCAGGAAGCTGGCGCGACAAGCCTTGAGCAAGGCTAATGCGGCTGAAGGCCCAATACTCCGGGGACCAACCGGAAACCCCATCTGGCCTGACGGCATCGTCGGTTCAATCACCCACGACCGCAGCTATGCTCTGGCTGTCGTGGCGCAATCCCCCCCGCTGAAGGGTCTCGGCATAGACCTTGTCGAGAACACAGCCACCGTTACCAGTGACGTTGGTCCGCTCGTCATGCATGATGCTGAGTTCAGGCTGTTAACGGAGCTTTTTCCGAGCCAGAACATCGGCGCAGTGGCTTTCTCCATCAAGGAGTCCGTCGTCAAAGCGCTGTCGCCCCACCTAGACCGCTATCTGGACATGCTCGATATTCATCTGGCCGGTGACGGCAATGCCCTCGTCGCCACCTTATCCAACAGCCCCTACCGCTGCCGCTGCCTCGCTGTTTTCGGACCCCACGGCCTTTTTACCGCCAGTTTCTTCTGAGCACTTGCTCCAAATCAGATTTTTTCCTCTGGCAACGCCATTCTCAGCCATGCGAAATGGTCGCTTACACAGCAATGTGCTAACTTAACACGATGTAACACTCAGGCCGTTCTGCAGGGGTGGAACACGGAGTCTCGGTATGGAGTTTCGCCGGGTTGGAATCGGTATTCTCTATCTATGGAAGGCGACGAGATGAGCCCAGAAGTGTCTTCCCGCGGTGCAGCCAGTTTTCTGGCACAGTTCGAACACAACGCCGGGGCACTGGCCAGCGAGCCAGCACTTTGGCACCAAGGCAGGCCTGTAAGCTACGCGGAGCTGGATCGTAACGCTCGGATCATTCAGGCTCGCATCGAGCAAAAAGGAGCCAGCCAGGGCTCGCCGATTGCCATCCATGCACAAAATCGTGAATGGGCAATCACCGCCATCGTGGCCATTCTGCGCCACGGCTGTCCTTATCTTCCCCTCGACCCGGTCTATCCCAAGGAGAGACTGGATTACATGGCCAGCCATGCTCAGGTTGCCCTGACCATTACCGACAATGACGATTTTCGGTCTCCGGTGGGCGATCATCTGGACCTGCGCGACATTTCGTTCGCCTCGGCCCCGAGCCCCTGCCCGCAAACGAGCAAGCTCAGCGCTGAATCAAATGCCTATGTAATCTACACCTCCGGCTCTACCGGTCAGCCGAAGGGTGTCCTGATGAATCACGGTACTCTGGACAACCTGATTCAATGGCAGAATCAACGATACCCGCCCGGCACCCGCTACCGGACGCTTCAGTTCTCTGCCCTGAGCTTTGACGTCTCGTTTCAGGAGATTTTTTCTACCCTCGGCCAGGGAGGAACCCTTTACCTGATTGATGACACCATCAAACAGGATTTCCGGTTATTACTGGAGTTCATCGAAGCGCACGAGATCGAACGGGTTTTCCTGCCCTACATTGCCCTCTTGCAACTGGTCATGTGGGCCAACCGCCTGGAGCTTTACCCGGCATCTCTCAAAGAGATCATCACAGCCGGAGAGCAACTGGTAATCAGTAACGAACTCCGCTGTGCGTTCAACCAACTCAAAGGCGTGACTCTGTGCAACCAGTATGGTCCCTGCGAATCCCACGTAGTAACAGAGCACCAACTGCACTGGCCGGCCGACGCGTGGCCAGCCCTGCCGCCCATCGGTACCCCCATAACGGCGGCAGAGCTACTGGTGATGGATGAACAGCAGCAGCCTGTGTCCCCGGGTGAAGTCGGTGAACTCTTTATTTCCGGGCCGGTTCTGGCCCACGGCTACATCAACAGCCCCGAACAGACCGCCCAGCGCTTCATCGAACTGCCTGAGAAAGAAACCAAACGTGGCTATCGCACCGGTGACCTGGTCAGCGTCAATCAAGCGGGTGAGTACACGTATCACGGCCGCATCGATAACCAGGTGAAAATCAATGGATATCGGGTCGAACTCAGCGAGGTGGAAGCGCGCCTGCTGGACACGGGCAAACTCTCAGAGGCCGCGGCAGCAGTTCAGGACATCGCCGGCCAAAAGAAGCTGGTGGCTTTCGTCACCGCCCCATCCGGAAACGAGTACGACGAAGCCAGCATCAGGCAGATCCTCAGTAAAGACATGCCTGATTACATGATTCCGGCACGCTTCTACCGGGTTGAGGCACTGAAAAAGACGCCCTCGGGAAAAATCGATCGTAAATCCATGCTGGAGGCGCTCGCCCTAAACGAGCAAGGTGCCACCGTCCAAGCAAACGGCGAATCCCTGTCGGATAACTTGCTGGCCATCATCCGTGACGAGCTCAGTCACCCGGGCCTGAACCGGGATCATAACCTTCAGGATCAGGGGATGGATTCACTGGCAGCAAACCGGATTGCCGCCGCATTTTTGGCTAAAGCGGGGCTTTCGATTCCGGTCTACTCGCTTTTTCAATATCGCACCGCAGGCCAATTCCTCGAGTACGCCAGTGCCAGATACAGTGCATCTGAAGCGACCGCAATCAAACAGGACGGCGCGCCATCGTCAGCGCAGGCAGGCCGTGATATCGCCATCATCGGGATGTCAGCCCGTGTGCCCGGTGCCAACTCTGTCGAGCAGTTCTGGCACAACCTGCTGGAAGGCAAGGAAAGCGTTACCTTTTTCGAACCTGAGAACAACGCTGCGAACGTGGTGAACGCCCGGGGTGTGCTTGATGATCCGTTAGGATTTGACGCCCGTTTTTTCGGTATCAATCCGATCGAAGCCGAGTTCGTTGATCCGCAGCAGCGGCTCCTGCTGGAGTTGGCCTGGCACGCGCTGGAAAATGCCGGCATAGACCCCGAACAGTTTGCCGGCAGAATCGGCGTATTCTGCGGGGTTGGCAACAACACCTACTATCTCAACAACGTCCTGAAGAACCCCGAAAAACTGGACGATTATGGTGCGCTTCAGGCTATGGTCGCCAACGAAAAGGACTACGCCGCCACGCGTCTCGCTCACAAGCTGAATCTGGTCGGTCCCGCACTGAGCATCCATACCGCCTGCTCTACGTCCCTGGTTGCCGTTGCCGAGGCGGTTGAGGCCGTTCGTCACGGACGTTGTGATATTGCTATTGCGGGAGGGGCGGCTTTGTCATTCCCCCAGCAGCAACCCCACACCCATGAAGAAGGCAGCATTTACACCAGGGACGGACACACTCGACCATTCGATAAAAGCAGTTCCGGCACCGTGTTCAGCGACGGTGGCGGCATGGTGGTTCTGAAGCGACTCGACGAAGCCCAAAAAGATCGGGATTATGTCTACGCGGCGATTAGCGGCGTCGGCGTCAACAACGATGGCGCCGAGAAAGGCAGCTTCTCCGGCCCCAGCGTGGAAGGCCAGAAATCCGTCATCCTCTCCGCCATTAAAGATGCCAGACAAGCCCCAGGCGACATTGGTTACATCGAAGCCCACGGCACTGCAACGCCCATTGGCGATCCTATTGAGGTCTCGGCGCTGAGCGCTGCCTTTTCCCAATTCACACCGAACAAGCAGTTCTGCAAGCTTGGTTCCGTCAAAAGCAATTTCGGCCACCTGACCGCCGCCGCAGGCGTCATCGGACTTATCAAATCGGCTCTGGCGGTAGATCGCGGGATTATTCCGCAATCCATTAACTTCGAGACCGCCAATCCAGAGCTATCGTTAGACCAGACGCCTTTCATGGTCGCAAGCTCGACCAGTGAGTGGGCAGTCGAACGGGAAAATCGGGTTGCCGGGATCAGTTCCTTTGGTATCGGCGGCACCAATGCCCACGTGTTGCTCAGAGGTGTCAAAGACCCGCAGGTTGGGGATGAGCCCGATACTCCAACTTGGGTGCCTCTTTGTTTCAGCGCCCATTCCGGGGATGCTCTGGCCGACCTTATCCGCTCCCACGGGCGCCTGATCAGGGACTCTCAGACGCCCGGTTCGCGAGCCGATCTCGCCGCGGGCCTTATCCGTTTGCGGCGGTCGTTCCGCTACAGAGAAGTTCTGCCGCAGGCGGTAGACGCTGAACGTTTGCAAACCACCGCAGATGATGCGGCCGACAACGATCCGGCATTTAACGCGCCAACCATCGTCCTGGCGTTTCCGGGCCAAGGCAGCCAGGTGGCAGGCATGGGACTTCAGCTCTATGAATCCGTGCCGGCGTTCAGAACCGCCATCGACCAGTGTGCAGAATTTCTTGAGCAACAACACGCGTTTGAGCTGAAGGAACTCTTGTTCCATTCAGGCGATCCGTTGAAAGACACCCAGAAGACACAGGTTACCCTTTTCTGTATCGGCTATGCACTGGCAGAAACACTCCGTGAACTGGGGGTGCAGCCCAACGCCGGGATTGGGCACAGCATCGGCGAACTGGTCGCGGCCACCGTGGCAGGTGTCTTTGAGCTTCCCACCGCCCTTCGGATCGTCCTGACTCGTGGCGCGGTAATGCAGGCCCAGCCCTCTGGCTCTATGTTGGCTGCTCGCGCCACGATTAACGAAATTAAGCGCTTGCTGCCGACAGGCGTGGTAATTGCGGCAGAGAATACCGAGGACAGTGTCACCCTTTCCGGAGCGTCAGAAGCCGTCGAAGCCTGCGGCGAGGTGCTCGATCAGCAGGGCATCAAGTTCAGGGCGCTGAATACGTCCCACGCCTTCCACTCACCGTCCATGGATGCCGCCAGCGACTCCTTTGCTGAACAACTGGCAGACGCAGAGCTACACCCGCCCCGCTTCCGGTTCATATCCTGTGTCACAGGCGACTGGATAACCGATGCGCAGGCAACCGACATTCGGTACTGGGCGCAACAGATACGTCAACCGGTGCAATTCCGCAAAGGCTGCCAGACACTGAACGAACTCAAAGAGCTGGTCCTTCTTGAGTGTGGGCCTCAAAGCACGGTATGCGGAATGGTCATGCAGAACCTCTGCGACAAGTCCGACATTAGGCTCGCGCCCCTTGTCTCGGGTGCAGGTGATAACGAAAAGGAACTGGAATCCTTTTCTGAAGGGCTGGGAAAAGCCTGGTGTGCCGGAATCGAACTGGACTGGCCGTGCTCAGCGCCCAGTCCCGCGCTGCGGCCGAGGTTGCCCCCATACCCCTTCCAACACAAAACATACGTTATTGAACCATGGGCAGAACAGGCGGCCACGCGGGCCTCGCATGGGGTCCCGCAGGCCGACACTACGACCTTTACTTCTATTCCCGATTCTTCGAGTTTGGCTGGACAAAACATGAATGACGCCGTTCAGGAACAATTGCGCACGCTGTTTTCAGACATTTCCGGGATCGACCTGAGCAAGGCCGACGGCGATGCCACTTTCTTCGAGCTGGGGCTGGATTCGCTGCTGCTGACCCAATCAACGCTCAAGCTGAAGAAGAAGTTCAAGGTGAACCTCACATTCCGCCAGCTTCTGAATGACTGCGGAAACTTGAATAAACTGGCCGACTACCTGCTGAAAGAAGGCGTTACCACTGATGTTCCCCCTGCACCGCCGGCGGAACAGAGAGCAGCCGGAGCTCCTCAAAGCGCCCCCGGAGCAGCCCCGATGCCGCCGCAGAACACTGCCGCACTGGCCATGCCGCAGGCGCCTTCTGGCGATATCCAGGCGTTATTGCAGCAGCAGATGCAGATCATGCAGGGGCAGCTGGCGTTGCTGTCTTCCATGTCTGCACACACCCCAACCGCCTCTGCGCCTCACGCGGTCCCCGTCCCGGATCAAAAACCTCAGGAACGGACGGGCTTGAAACCGTTTGGCGCGGGCACCCGAATCAATGTCAAGCGCAGTAACGACATGACCCCCACCCAGAAGGCGAATTTCGAAAAGCTGGCGACGAGCTACAACAACCGGTTCGCGAGTTCGAAAAAATTCGCTCAGGACAACCGGAAACAACTGGCCGATCCAAGGGTGGTTTCGGGCTTCAGAACAGTCATCAAAGAAGTTATCTATCCCCTCGTGGTAGAGCGTTCCGACGGCCCCTACCTGTGGGATATCGATGGCGGGAAGCTGATCGATGTGACCTGCGGGTTTGGTTCGAACTTCTTTGGCAATTCAGCGCCGTTCATCAAAGAAGCCATCGCACGACAGCTGGAAACCGGCTACGAGATCGGTCCGCAGCATCCGCTCGTGGCCGATGCTTCCCGACTGTTCTGTCAGGTTACTGGCAACGAGCGGGTCGCGTTCTGCAACACCGGCTCCGAGGCAGTGCTTGGCGCCATGCGCCTGGCTAGAACGGTAACGGCGAAAGAAAAAGTTGTTCTATTCGAAAATGATTATCACGGCATTCACGACGATGTGATCGTCACCCGTGGCAGCAACGGTTTTGCCGTTCCCGCCGCTGCCGGCATACCCGACGCCGCTGTCGAAAACATGGTTGTCCTGGATTATGGCAGTGATGCGTCACTGGACTACATCCGCGAACACGCAGACGACATTGCAGCCATTCTGGTAGAGCCGGTGCAAAGCCGGAATCCTAACCTGCAGCCCAAGGCCTTTCTGCAAAAAGCGCGTGCGCTGTGCTCAGAGCACCAGATTGCACTGATTTTCGACGAAGTAATCACCGGGTTCCGGATCCACCCACGCGGTGCGCAGGGCTATTACGGCATTGATGCGGATATCTGTACCTATGGAAAAATCGTAGGTGGGGGGCTCCCCATTGGCGCCATTTCGGGCAAGGCACGCTTTATGGACGCGCTGGATGGTGGCCAATGGCAGTTCGGCGATGACTCGGCACCGGAAGTCGGGGTGACCTATTTTGCAGGCACCTTCGTTCGCCATCCACTGGTGCTCTCCGCCGCCGTCGCCGTGTTACAGCGACTTGTCGATGAGCCTGACCTGCAAGCCAACCTGAACGACCGTGCCAATGCGATGGTTGCGGAAATCAACCAACACGCACAGCTTGTGGGCGCGCCTCTGAAAGTCGAAAACTGCGGCTCGATGTGCAAGATCAAGATCCCCCAGGACATACCGTTTGAGGAGCTGATCTACATTATGTTGCGGGAACGCGGCATCCACGTTTGGGATGCCAGGCCTATGTTTATCACCACAGCGCACAGCGACGAGGACATTCAACGCATTGTACAGGCCTTCAAGGAATCCATGGATGACATGATTGCCATGGGATTTTTCCCCGTTACTGAAAACACGACTAAAGTCAGTAATAGCGCAAGCGTGAAGCCCCCTGTAGAAGGCGCTCGTCTGGGAAGAGACGAAAATGGCAAGGCCGCTTGGTTCGTCCCTTCCAAAACGAATAAGAATCAGTTTGAGAAATGGGCAGGGTAAGCACCTATGAACAGTGCCGTTTTCGGTTTTGCTGATCGCCACGATCCCTTTGAGTTCGGGGAGCTGGAGTGCACCATTGAAAGCACCGAGTCCCAGCGGGAGGTCTGGCTTGCAGCCCAGTTTGGCGAGGGTGCCAGCGCGGCGTTCAATGAATCTGTCTTTATTACGCTTCGGGGCAGCGTTCAGCAGGCCGCGCTCCATCAAGCCCTGAATCAACTGTGGCTGCGCCACCAGTCCGTTCGTGGATGCTTCAGTAACGATGGCGAGGAAATGGTGGTTTACCGTGACCGCCCTGCCCCCATTGAATCGCACGATTTAGCATCGCTCGCCCCAAACGAAGCCGAACGCCGGATCGAGCAGCTGTTCCGCAGCGCCGTCACAGACCCTTTCGACCTGTTCAACGGCCCCCTGGCCAGGTTTGATATCCTTCAATGCAAAGCATCAGAAACCAAAGTGTTGCTGACGCTGCACCACTCGGTTTGCGATGGTTGGTCACTGTACATTCTGGCCAGTGAACTGGGGGCACTGTACAGTCAGGCGTCCGGTCATACGAGCGCAACGGAGCTGGAGCCTGCGCCACTTTTCAGCGCTTACGCAGACTGGGAACGCGGTGAAGACATGCGCCCGCTCCGGGAGCAGAGCCTGGCTTACTGGACTCACCGGTTCGCCAAAGGAATCCCGGCCCTCGATCTGCCCTACGATCGCCCTCGGCCTGTCAGTCGTACCTTCGATGCCTTTCGCCTGGATAAAGATCTGCCACTGGCTTTACTGAGTGACATGAGAGGGCTGGCGGCTCGCAACGCCAGCACCATCACCACGACCCTGATGGCGGCCTTCGTCGCCTATCTCCACCGTATTTCCGGCTCCGAGGACATCGTTCTTGGTATTCCGTTCTCAGGCCAGATGGCCAAGGAAGAGCACAGTCTTGTCGGGCACTGCGTCAATATCATTCCTTTGTACATCAGTGTGTCCGAGTCGGATACGTTCACGTCTCTCTTGCGCAAAACCCAGCAAGCCATGCTGGAGGCGTTTGACAACCAGTACCTGACCTACGGCACCTTGTTACAGACCCTGGGAGTGGAAAGAGATCCTTCCAAACCGCCCCTGGTGTCCGTGATTTTCAACGTGGATCAGGCCAACGAATCCGATTTCGAGTTTGCCGGGCTGGAAGCCGCTTTCGACTCCAACCCCAGGGCCTTCGAGAACTTTGACCTGAACCTGAATATAACGCTTTCCGACCAGTCCGCCGTCATGGAGTGCACCCACAACCTCCAGCTCTGGAACACGGAGACCATGGACCGTCGGATGGATGAGCTTCTGATTCTGATGCGAAGCGTTCTGGCGGATCCGGAAGCCTCCATCCGGGCGCATGATCTGCTGAGGGACGAGGATCGTGCTCTGTATCAGGAACAATGGCGTCTGGGGCACCGCAACTATGAACTTGAAAACACCAGCCTGCATGGCCTGGTGGAGGCAACGGCGGACCAGTTCCCCGAACGCACCGCGCTGGTTTTCGGTGAAGACAGCCTCACCTATAGCGAGCTGGAGACCAGGGCAAATCAGCTTGCGCACTGGTTGATGGAACAGGGCGCATCATCTGAAACGATCGTTCCAATCCTGATGGATCGTTCCTTCGAGATGCTGATAGCAATCAATGGCGTGCTGAAATCCGGGGCCGCTTACCTGCCTCTGGATCCAGAGCACCCTCACGATCGCCTGGCCTTTATCGTCAATGAAGTGCAGTCGGAATTCGTACTCACCCAGAGTCACCTCGCCAATCGCGTACCGGAAGGTGCCAAACCGGTCCGGCTGGATGGTCAGGATGTGGACTTTGAGCGCTACGATAGCCATCGCCCGAAGGTGACATTCACGGCTACCCAGCTTGCTTATGTCATTTACACCTCGGGCTCTACCGGCACACCGAAGGGCGTCATGCTCGAGCACCGCTCCATTTGCAACCACATGCTGTGGTTGAAGGAGACTTTCCCACTCGGGGATGCCGATGCTGTGATGCTGAAAACACCCTATACGTTCGACGTTTCGCTCTGTGAGCTTTTCCTGCCCCTGATGTGCGGCAGCAAACTCGTCATCGCCCGGCCCGGTGGTCACAAAGATCCCAACTACATGGTGGACCTGATCAATCAGCATCAGATCTCACACATGCATTTTGTGCCCTCCATGGCGTATATGTTCCTGAATGCCTGCAGCCAGGCTCAGTGCCCCAGCCTGCGCCGCCTGATTCTGGCTGGTGAGGCGGTGAGCACCGAACTTGAGCAGCGGATCAGCACGTCCTTTCCTGACGCCGAATGCTGGAACCTTTACGGCCCCACAGAGGCAGCGGTGCACGCCAGTTTGTGGCGTTGTGGTCAGGAATCGAATCCACACACGGTCCCGATGGGAAAGGCGCCGCCGAACACCCGTCTGTATGTCGTCAATGATCAGATGCAACTGGTTGGGCCGGGCCTGATTGGAGAGCTTTTGATCGCCGGTGTTCAGGTGGCCAGGGGCTACATCAACCGTCCGGAAATGACCGCCGAGCGGTTTATCAGGGACCCGTTCTACAGTGACGCCGCAACCGCCTACCGAACCGGTGATCTCGTCAAGATGCGCTCCGATGGTGCCCTTGAATACATCGGCCGGAATGATTTTCAGGTCAAACTCAGAGGCCTGCGAATCGAGCTGGGGGAAATTGAATCCGTCATTCTGCGCTATCCAGCGATATCCCAATGCGCCGTGTTGGCCCGGGAAGACCGCAAGAACGATCAGAGACTGGTTGCCTACATCATTTCTGACCGGCCCCTGGATGAGCATCTTGCCGCGCTGAAAACGCACATCAAAGCGCACCTTCCCGACTACATGTTGCCGCAACATTTCGTGCAGCTGCAGGAAATGCCGCTAACCTCCAGCGGAAAAGTGGATCGCAAGGCTCTGCCTGCCCCTGACTTGAACCTGCCTCAGGCTGAGGAGTTCGAGGCGCCGGAATCGCGACTGGAGCAAGAACTCAGCGACATCTGGAGCAACGTTTTAGGGGTCTCCAATCTCAGCGTCACCGCCAATTTCTTCGACCTCGGAGGGCATTCCCTGCTTGGCACACAGATGCTGGCTCAGGTGAAAAGCAAGTACGGAGTGAGATTAGGGCTCGGAAAACTGTTTGAAGCACCGACCGTTCGCTCGTTGTCGCGCCTGATCGAAACAGAGCGTCAAAACGGCGAGGACATGCCCCCCATTTGCAAACATCCAAGCAATGAGCCGGTGTACGCCATTCCCCAACAACAGGTTTGGTATTTGTATGAAAAAATCGTACCCGATTCCTACGCTTTCAACCTGCCGGCCGTGTTCCGATTCTCCGGTGACCTCGATACAGCCGCCCTAGATCAAGCGCTGAATACCATTCTCTTACGCCATGAAATACTCAGGGCCAACTTTCGGGAAATCGATGGTGAAGTACAGCTGGTCATCAATGCCGACCGGAGGATTGATCTGACACCGAAACCGGTTTCAGACTACGGTGCCAGTGATATCCACACCTTGGAAGCGGCTCTCGAGGCCGAAGTAGCCGAGCCTTTTGACGTTTCTGCGGGACCGCTATTCAAAGCCTCGCTGATCAGGATGGACTCCCAAGACCACGTGCTGTTCTTCATGATCCACCATCTGGTTTTCGATGGCTGGTCGTTTGATCTGCTGTTGAAAGAGCTATGTACCCTCTATAACGCCTATGCCAAAGGGCAAGCCAATCCCCTTCCGGAACTGAATTATCAGTTCAAGGATTTCGCGTTCTGGCAACGAAGCTGGCTTCAGAGTGACGTCATGGAGGAGCACCTGGACTACTGGAGGGGAAAACTTGCGGGAGACTTGCCGGTTCTGAATCTGCCTACGGATTTCGACAGGCCGGACCAGCAGCCGCACCGATCACAGGGTATCAAGTTTGATATTGAGCAAACCAGCGTCGAGAAACTGGAGGCGCTGGCTGCGAGCAATCAAACAACCCTGTTCATGGTCATCATGTCTCTGTATGTGCTCATGCTGCACCGTTACAGCCGGCAAAACGAAATCGTCATCAATGTGCCGGTTTATGGTCGCCATCAAGACGAGCTTAAAGGCGTCATGGGGCCGATGATCAATGTAATGGTTTGCCGGTTCAGGCTTTCCGGGGTCCGGTCATTCAGCAGCCTGGTGCGCCACGTAAAAGAAACCATTCTGGAGGCCATGGACCATCAATTCGTCCCCTTCGATCTGCTGGTCCGCACCGTCAATCCTCAACGCGATCCTTCCCGAAATCCGATCGCGCAGACCTTGTTTAACTACCAGGACGTACGAAACAGACAGGATGAAATGGATGGCATCCAGCGGTCCCAGATCAACCTTGACCGTGTAGGTGTAGAGACCGACCTGGATGTCTGGTTCAAACGTCACAGTGCCGGAATCCAGTGCGGCTTCGAATACCCGGTCGAACTGTTTGAACGCGAGACCGTCGAACAGTTCGTGTCCGGCTTTCAGGAGAGCGTAAAGGCTCTTCAGGAACAGCAGGACGTCTTTGACCTGATTGTAAGCGCATCTCAGGAAGAGCAGCGCTGGATTGAACGCTGGAACGACAACCGCATCGAGTGGCCATTTGACAATGGCTTTTTATCGCAGCTTGGCCATCAGGTGTCAGCACGCCCGACAGAGACTGGATGCATCGATGCTCAGCAAAGCCTCACCTATCTTCAGCTCAATGAGAGAGCCAATAAACTGGCACGACATTTTGCTGCCCAGGGCATTGCTCGCGGAGATATTGTCGCGATTCTACTGGACCGGACGGTGGATCTCCCGCTCACTATCATTGCTCTTTGGAAGCTGGGGGCAGCCTATGTTCCGCTCGATGCGCTATTCCCTGCAGAGCGTATCAGAGCCATCCTGGCGGTCGCAGGTGCTCAGCACCTGATCACCACGTCAGGCTTTGGCAGCGCGATCAACGCCCATGAGGGAATGACGCTGCTGATTGATCAGGATGAGCAACGCATTACGCAACAGAGCAGTGAGGATATCCCACTCTCAGTGAGTCCCGAACAACTGGCCTACGTGATCTTTACTTCCGGTTCCACGGGGGTTCCCAAAGGTGTTGAGATCAGTCATGGCGCGCTGCACAACTTCTTGAAAGCGGTTGCGAAGGACCCCGGACTGGCGGCGGAGGATCGTTTGCTGGCGATCACCACCCCGGCGTTTGATATCTCCATTCTGGAGCTGTTTTTGCCTTTGAGCGTTGGAGCAACCGTGATCATTGCCTCCGGCACGCAGAACAAAGATCCGCACCAGTTAACCGCACTGCTTGAACAGCATTCGATAACCGTGCTGCAGGCTACGCCCGCGACATGGAGAATACTGCTCAATGCCGGGCTCAAAACCACGGCGGGCCTGAAGGGACTGGTCGGCGGCGAAAAGCTCCCCGCTGATCTGGCCTCAGCCCTGGTTCACAGCGGCATAGAACTCTGGAACATGTACGGCCCTACTGAGGCAACTGTCTGGACAAGTTGCTACCGGGTTGACCGCCCCAGTGAACAAGCGGCCCCACGGGTGTTGATTGGCCGTCCACTGGCGAATACCCAGCTTTACGTTCTCGACGACGATAGAAACCCATTACCTCCGGGCGTGTACGGAGAACTGTGGATTGGTGGACAGGGCCTCGCCGAGGGCTACCGCGGAAACCCCGAGCAGACGGCAGAACGCTTCGTCCCCTTTCCCGATGGACGACGGCTCTATCGTACTGGCGATTTCGCCAGATGGACCAAGGATGGCCAGGTAGAATTCGGCGATCGCCTCGATAATCAGGTGAAAATCCGAGGCTATCGCATTGAGCTCGAGGAAATTGAGATCCAGCTGAGGGCACACCCGGATGTGGCCGACGCGGCTGTCGTTGTTCAGACGCTCGGTGTCGACGACCACCGGCTCTGCGCACACGTTGTTTATCGTGACGAGCACCAGCCAACAGGCAGCGAGCTTCGCAAACACCTGCGGAATTTCTTGCCGGATTACATGATTCCTCAGCAGTTCGTTGCGCATCAGGCCCTACCACTGCTGGCTTCTGGCAAGGTCGATCGTAAATCCCTATCCCAAACCCATGGGGCGGTGGAGACACGTAAGCCGGTTCGACCACCCACCCCAACGGAGCAAAAACTGATTGAAATCTGGAAGACCCTGTTGAAACGAGAGCAGATCTCGGTTGAGGACCAGTTCCTCGACGTCGGCGGGCACTCTCTGCTGGCACTGAAGGTTATCGTTTCGATCGAACAGAGGTTTGGGGTCAGTCTCATGCCTCAGGACTTGTGGGTAAATACCCTTGAGCAGCTGGCTAACCTGGTTGACCAGAGGGCTCGTGTGGATGAAACAGCCGCTCAAAAACCAGACGACAAGAAGACGAAGAAAGTGGGAAAAACCGTATTCAAACGGCTTTTCGGTTCTTAACCCGTGATTTAATCAACTATCATGACAGTGAGAGAGGTCTGTCAAACCTCCGTTCAGGATGAGCGAATGCCAGGAGAGTCGATTGGAAGCGTTCTTTTTCGGACCATCAAAAAGCTACCTTTTTGGTGCATTTCACCCCAGGCACACCAACTTTCAGGACGAAGGGGTTGTACTATGCAACCCGTTTGGGCAGGAGTATTTAAGGGCCCATAAGTCCATTCGCCGGCTGGCCATTAATCTTGCCGAGCTGGGTTACCCGGTGCTCCGCTTTGATTACCGTGGTACGGGAGATTCCGCGGGCGATCTGACGGGGGTAACATCGCAAGACTGGATTGACGACATTGGCCATGCAATTCAGGAATTACGCGACATCGCCTCGGTTTCCAGGGTAGCGGTGGTCGGGCTTCGATTAGGCGGGCTTCTGGCGGCGAAAGCGGCCGCAGAAAATGAGGACATTTCACGGTTAATTTTGTGGGATCCCATCATTGATGGTGACGGGTACATTGAGGAAATCAAATCCGTCATCGAACGGGCCCAACACTTTGGCAGTCGTTCCAAAATTCTCGAGCAAGACGGAACCATTCATTTCAACGGCTTTTGTATGCCCAAGCTTTTCCAGGAGTCGCTGGCCAGACTCAGGCTGAACGAAACAACGTCGGACGTAACCTCGCCTATTGCCCAGTTCGTGTCCCATGAATCCGACGACTTTGCCAGCATTCAACAACATCTTGGGCAACGCCAAACCTTCCACTCGGAGCTTGCGCCAGCGCCACACGACTGGAATTACGTCGATCATGTAGGTGGAATCCTATGGCCGAAGCCCGTCATCGACGCCATCTCGCGCTATTTCAGTACCATGACCCATCAGAAGATGAGCCATTATGCGTGAACAGGTAGTCACGGTCGGGCACGAAAGGCCACTGGTTGGCATTTTCTGTGAGCCATCTTCCGCTGATATGACGGACTCCAGAACGGCCGTCATTCTTCTCAATTCGGGCGTCATTCACCGTGTCGGATCGTGCCGGCTGACGGTAACGTTGGCCAGAGCCATTGCGCAAACATCAGGCCTGAGCACGTTTCGCTTTGATTTCTCGGGTATTGGGGATAGTGAAGCCCGGCGAGGCACGCTCACCGCCGAGCAGGCTGCCGTCGAGGAGGTGCAGGAAGTGATGGACCACCTCAGCAGCTGGAAGCAATACGACCGTTTCATTCTTTATGGTCTGTGCTCCGGGGCGTTTGCTGCCTATCGAACCGCTCTTGAAGATCCGAGGGTTTCAGCGACGGTGCAATTGGACGGGTACTGCTACATGACGCCCAAGAGCTACCTGCTTCACTACTCGCGCCGACTTAGCTCTCCTGGGCGTTGGATTAAATTTTTACTGCGCAAACTGGGTCTCTTCAAAATCAAGAGAGGCGCTGAGCTGTCCGGCATTGACGAACAGTTTTTTGAGGTACCAGATTTCGCGAGTTACCCGCCAAAAGAGGACGTCGCCAAGGGGCTTGAGCAGCTGAATCTCCGGAACCTTCAAATGCTGTACGTGTTCATGGGGAATGAGCACTACAAGTACGAAACGCAGTTCCTGGACTGCTTCAGCTCGGTGCCTTTTAAAGACAACCTCAAAATTATTCACCAGCCCCTGGCGAGTCACATCCTCTCCGAGCCGGCGGATCGGCAGACGGTTGTAGAGGCGATCGCGGCTTGGGTTAAATCAACGTCAAGGAAACTCGAGTCGCATCAGGCTCCAAGAGAGCTGGATTCCCCGGTTTCCCATGGGCCATGACCACCTGGGGGGAGCTTAAAGCACTCACGTCCCTCCGCGGCATCGCTGCACTTTTTGTGGTTTTCCACCACGGCATGTATGTCACTTTTGTCGACATAGGAGCATCCATTCCCACCAAGCTTTTTTTAAACTCCTACCTGTGGGTCGATTTGTTCTTCATCCTCAGTGGCTTTGTCCTGGCCTATGTGTACGACAACCAATTCTGTGATGGCGTATCCGCTGCCCGTTATCGGCAGTTCATACGATCACGCTTTGCACGAATTTATCCCCTCCATCTTTTTACGTTAAGCCTGTTCGTGGCGTTTGAGGGCATTCAGTGGGCCTTGCATACCCTGAATGTCGAGGGCAGTGGAAAGCTGGGGACACCGTTCACCGGCAATCAGAGTATTGAAAGCCTCATAACCAATATCCTGTTGGTTCAAACGTTTCACTGGGAGGCTTACTGGAATGAGCCCTCCTGGTCAATCAGCGCCGAGTGGATCATCTATTTCATCATTCCAGCGGTCATCGCGGGGATGGCGGGCCTGACGCTCCGAAGCCAACTAGTGCTGGCATTTATTGCATTTATTCCCCTGGTGCTCATTGAGCTCTACTTTGGTGATTTGGGCCTGCTGTTCGCGGGCTGGCCGATGCTGTTTCGCTGTTTGTCCGGCGCTGTACTGGGCATACTCGTTTTCAAATGCTTCCGGCAAGATCGCCTCAAGCTCATCGGCTCGGCGAATCTGGTTTTACCAGTGTTGGTGTTGAACCTGACGATGCTGCATCTGGGCCTCCCCGATGTCGTGGCTGTCGCGGGCTTCGCCTGGTTAACGCTCTGCGCATCCCGGGTTCCAAACAACGCGCCGCATATCCTCCATCATCCCTGGCTCCATTATCTGGGCCAGATATCCTATTCCATCTATCTGATCCACTGGCTGTTTCTCGATATCATCCGCGACACGGCCATTTTCTTTACCGGGAAGCCAATCGTTGGTTTGCTAAACCTTGGGGGCCAGTGGGTCACGCTGTTTCTCATCATCGGGATGGTGGTCGCTACCTCGCACTGGACCTATCGGGCTGTTGAAGTCCCGATGAGGACAAGGCTAAAACGCCCCAGCGATCATCGCAGGTTGACCGGACACGCAAAGCCCATCAAGCAAAGGAATGAGCGTTCGTAAGCCGAAGACGATTCACCGGCCATGCGGATAGCCTCGGTTTTGCGACAGGCCCCTTCCGTCCTAACAGCTTGAGCATTTCAAATGCTTTTTGCTTATCAACGCCCGTTTTATAAAAGCAGAAAACCTAAAGCACCAAGTGCTTTATTGGCCTCATGTGCCATGCTTTCGATGTTCTCGTTACCTGCCCAGATCAAACCGTTACGAGGCTCTTCAAATGGCCAGGAATAAGAATCTTTTGCTTCTGTCTATATCAAGCTCCTTCGTCGTCGGTTGTGCAACACAGATGCCGGAGGACCTTGAGGAGTTCGAACCCACCGCAAGCGGTTTTCCGGAGCATGTGATCGACCGGGAGGACATTGGCTTTTTCTCGGACGGGGACTGGCGCATCTCAGACTCTATTTCTGGATATCAGGGAAGCGACTATCTGATCGTGAGCCCCGGCACGGGCACAAACACAGCGACCTGGAACCTCAATATCATTCGACAGTTTGATGTATTCGTTAAATGGACCTCGACACCGAGACGGGGCTCAAACGTCAAGTACACCGTCCATCACCTCGATCAGAACAACAACCTTGTCACGGAAACGGTGGTCATCGACCAGACACAGAATGGCGGGGAGTGGTTCAAGCTCGGCACTTACAAAATGTCCACCCTGACAGGCCGGGTTACCATCAATGATGATGCGGACGGCTGGGTCGTTGCCGATGCTGTCATGTTCCAGGAGCTCGGGTTCGCAGGTGATGAAGCCGAGCCCACTGGAGATTCCGATGGCGACGGCATGAGCGATGAATGGGAACTTCAGTACGGGCTTGATCCCAACGACCCATCGGACGCTGGGCAAGACTCGGACGGCGATGGCCTGTCCAATCTGGATGAATTCCTGGCTCTTACCAGCCCGATCATGCTCGATACGGATGGCGACGGAAGCCCTGACGGGTACGAGGTCGAAAGCGGACTGAATCCAACCGCGGATGATTCGACAGAGGATCCCGACCAGGATGGATACACCAACGAACAGGAATATGCCGCAGGCACAGACCCGAACGACAGCGCCAGTGCTCCCGGTGTGCAGGGCGTTTTTCTTACCTGGACTACCCCCACCCAACGCACAGATGGCAGCGCATTAGCTGAAAGTGACATCGCGCAGTACGAACTCTCCTATCGACCAGCCAGCACCGCATCTTCAGGCCAAGAAACCATTGTGGACAATGACGCCCAGGCTTTTGTTGCCTATGGCGGAGGCAGAAGCTCCTCGGGCTATGAGGGGTTCATTGGATCCGATTACTTTCTGATGGATCCGGGCACTGGTGAGGTTGTTGCGGAGTGGTCAGCCTCAGAGCTTGCGAACGGAGTGACCTATACCCTCTTTGCCCACTGGGTGTCATCTGGATTGAGGGCCTCAAACGCAACCTACGAATACACCTACACTGATAGCGCAGGCAATGAAACAACGGAGCGTTCATCGGTGGATCAGCGCAGTAACGGCGGTTCGTGGCAGGAAATTGGCACGTTCACTTCCAGTGACGGCCGGGTGGTCGTCCGAATTAACAACGATGCCGATGGGTATGTCGTCGCAGACGCGATAAAGCTATCCCCTGAGGCGGCGGCTGAAACCACTGAAACTATCGATGCCGATGGCAAAAACTCGTATTTCGTCAGAGATCTGAATGCCGGCGAGTGGCAGTTCAAGATCAGGGCGATAGACACTGACGGACTGGCGGGTGAGTATTCGGAACCGAAAACCCGTACGGTTGAGTAGACATCCGAAACAGATTCTAAGAGGCGCGATCCGCCCCACGCGGCCATTCGACCAGATACAGCTCTTTCATGATCCGCGCAATCTTGTGAATGTCGCTCTGACGAACGTCCTCGTGGCATGGGAGTGTCAGTAACCTTGACGAAAAGTCCTTCGCCACCGGGAAGTTTTTGTGGTCAAAGAGACCTTCCATGCCGTCCAGCTCTGGCAGAATTCCGCCATAGAAATTGCTGACCCCTACTCCGGCGCGATTCAGTACCAACTCTGCCTCCTCTCGGACAGCGCTGCTGGGTGCCAATACGGCGAACCTCAGCTTGGAACGCCTGGGATCCATGCCATCAGATTTGAGAAAACGCCAACCGCTGCCCCGCAGATCGCTTAATGCCTTGCGGTATTCCTCGCTCACACAAGGTCGCCAATAAAACTCACGAATACCTGCCGCCACCAACCCCGCTGGCATGACGGCTCGTCGAATACCGCGACATTCCTGGAAGCGTGTCTCGCCTATATGGAGGAATGGAACCTTTTCAACAAACCAGTAGGGCGTACGGCCCATCATCCAGTTAAAAAGTAACCGCTTAATCTTCCAGACAAATCCTACCGATCTGTGGACAAAGGGAACGCCGTCAAAGACCTTCTTTGCATGCTGCTGGAGGTCGTTTCGATAAATCAGTGCGCCTCCACCCATCAGGTTGATCGGTTTTCCACGACCGAAGCTCAGCACGATCGCATCCGCCAGAGCGGCGTTACTGCCCGAAGGCGGGAAACACTGAGCCGCATCTTCGATGAGGAAAATGTCATGCTGCCGGCATATCTCAGACAACACATCCAGTCGTTCGGGTATACCAAGAAAGCCCACAGCAATGACGGCGACACAGGCGGGACTGATGGCGTGGCGAACCTGCGCATCATCAAGCTGAGCAGTATCCGGCAAAAGATCCACAAGCACTGGTTTTGCACCCTGTGCCAGAACCGCGGCGACAAGATCAGGGCACCCATAGGCTGGCAGAATGACCTCGGGAACGGAACTGACCTGTTTGTTTTCGATAGCCATGGCAATGGCCAGTGAAAGGGCGTGTGTGCCACTCTCGAGGAATTCAGTGCGGTAGTCGTTGGTCGCCCAGGGATACCTGAAGGTTTTTTCCGTCGGTTGTGGGCGTGGCACGTGACTACCTACAGGTCTGAGCTTATTCAACATCCGCTAGTCCCTCCCTGGCTCTCAGCGCCTTGACGGTGTCCAAACCGTCATGCGCTTTCCACTGAGAAACGACACCGTTGCATGTGCTATAGCGATATTTACCTGAACGAAGAAGTACGGGATTTTTACCAGCGCCAGTTGCCGGACACTGGGCATCAGTCGGCCGATACAAACCAAGGCGTAAAAACCAAGCTGACCGAGGAGCACCAAAAAATAGAACGAGCCGGAACTGGCCAAGGCAACGGACGTGACAAATAAAAGTATCTGGAACCAGGGAACCGCCCAACGCATCAGTTTGTGGCTAAAAACCTGGAACGCGAACACTCCGTATTTAAACGGGTTCAGAACCTCTGGATGCCGGCTCAGGGCGGTCAGCCCCCGGATCACCGTTCTGATCTTCCTCTGATACTCCTTGGACGCATCGCTCACATCCTGATAGAAACCCAGAACATCCGGTGCGGTAACCGCAACAAGTCCGTTTCGAGCACAACTCAGGGCGGTGTTGAAATCACTTGGCGAAAAAATATCCCAGTCGTCCTCGCAAACTGCTCGACGGGCCGCAAAAAATGATCCAGACAGCCCTACGATTCCATCCCGTTGAGATTCAAGGCTGCGCAACCACATCTCGTAGCGAACATAAGCGCCCTCTCCCACAACCTGGCCATCACGACTGATAAAACGATCCTCACTGGAGACCGCACCGATCCTTGGATTCTCGAAGTACCGTACGAGATTGCGAATGCCGTCCTCGGGAATGGTTGTCGCCACGTCCGAGAAGATAAGAATGTCGCCGCTCGCCCGCATGATGGCCTGGAGTTGGGCATGCTCCTTACCTTTCCTTTCCTCGGCGCGAGCCAGAAAGACCTGTTCGGACGCGTATTCCCTGACGATATCGTCGGTTGAGTCCGTAGACGCATCCGACGCGACAATGATTTCCATATCCGGGTAATCAAGCTGCAGGCAGTTTTCGATCTTGGCGCGAATTCTGAGTTCCTCATTGTGAGCGGTCACAATGAGCGAAACCTTGGGCAGAGGGGCATTAGGGTCGACTGAGAACCGGTCTTTGCGCTTAGGAATAATCGAAAGAATTAGAGGGTATAAGAAATAGCTGAACACCACGCCAAAGAGTGCCAACCAAAACAGAATCACCGTCATAACCGACCGTCCATGTGAAAGGTTCTACCCGGTTACTGCGGACACTTCCAATAGACGCGCAATGTGCCGAAGGCCTATTAAAGACCGAACACTGCAAATATAGACCAGAAATGAGACGTAACCAGCACTTTGATCCGCTTATCCCCAAAAAATCTATCGGCTCGTAGCCTTACGCGGCATTTTGGGCCAGAAACAGGTGCGGTCACACCATCATTTGGAGCCGTTGGTCATCGGCTATTCCCTCACGGCTTCCGATGAAAAGCGCCTTTCCCGGAACTAGAATCAGGAAAATTTCATCGCCAACCGCACGGATTCATGGATACCAGCGGCAGGAAAGCTACAATCAAACAAAGCCATCAGGACTATCAAGGAGGCATGGTCTTGGCCCATCTACGCGCTGGATTGAAGTATTGTGCCACGGCAGTGCTCGCCTCGATGGCCTGGCTTCGAATCAAACTGTCTTCCCAGCCTGCGCTAATTATCCTGACCTATCACAGGGTTCTGCCGCCAAACGATCCCGAACGAAAGTTCGAGCAACCCGGTATGGTTACCGATCCTCAGGCTTTGCAGCGCCACATCAATTTGATGAAATCGATCGGGGCCGTACCCATTCACCTCGACGAGTGGCTCAGCAAAAGAAACCAGCAGCAGCGGCTCCCTCGCTTGTCCGTGGCCTTTACCTTCGATGACGGTTGGCAGGACAACTTCCAGCACGCGTATCCGGTGCTGAAAAAACATCGGATTCCCGCAACGATTTTCCTGGTGACACGGCTTCTCGACACAACGGAGACCTTCTGGCCGGAGCAGGTACTGAGACTGCTCACCACCGGTCATCAGCAAGCCGATAAGCCCGAGTTCCAGTGGCTGGCACCGTATCTACCCGAGGGCCATCCATCGGGAACGCCCCTGACGCTCGAGGCTGCAGACGAGGTCATTGTCCGTCTAAAACAACTCGATGACCGGACTATCCTTCGAAATCTCAGAACCATGGCAGAATCAGGCCTGTTATCGGCTTTTGCCCCTGAACGTCGCTCTATCCTCTCCGAGGAAGAGGTTAATGAAATGGCGTCTGACGGACTCATCAGGTTTGGCGCTCACACGCGTCACCATTATCGCCTGAACCGACTCGACAGCCAGGCAGCCCTTGAAGAGGAAATCAGTGGCTGCCTGAATGATTTACATACCCTGCCGCAAGGGGTTGTTCCCATATTTTGCTATCCCAACGGCGATATCACCACGGACGGAGAACAATTGGTGCGGAGGATCTACCAGGCTGCCTGTACAACGAAAACGGGATGGAACCGCTCGAACCGCAACCGCTATGACTTGCACCGCTTCAATTTGCACGATGGCAACAGCGGCAATTCCCGGTCTCTGCTGTCAACAATTGGGCGCGGTCTGCTGTGAACAGCCATCACTCGAAGACCGTGGTCACGCAGGTGATATCTGGCGATCTGTGGGCGGGAGCCGAAGTTCAGGTTTACAACCTCTGCAAAGCCTTAATGGAGTCTGCGAAGGTTGAGGTGACGGCCGTCACGTTCAATGACGGCATGCTGAGCCAAAAGCTTCGCGAACTCGGCGTAGATATTGATGTAGCGGACGAAACGGCACTCACCCCACCGCAGATGATAGGCATCATTCGCTCCCACTGTCGCCGACACAACACCACCGTGCTGCATACCCACGGCTTCAAGGAAAATGTGCTGGGTATTATTGCAAAAGTGCTGGCCAGGGTTCCCCGCTCTATCAGAACCGTTCACGGGAATCCTGAAACCCCGGCCTCCCCGAGCCAGCCTCTGAAATGGCTGATTCACCAGGCCGACCTATTTTTGGGCAGGAACATGCAACAGGCCGTCGTGGCGGTGTCTTCCCAGCTCGAAGCAGTGCTCACGCCAAGGTTTCCGGGCCAGGTCCAAAAAATATTCAACTTTGTTGACGTCGACCAAATCCGTCAGCAACCCCCTGAGCAACGCCGAAACCATCGCTCGCGTCCCAGCATTGGCCTGGTTGGACGCCTGGTTCCGGTCAAGCGCGGTGATATCTTTCTTCGAACCATCGCCCTCCTGCACCAGAAAGGGATCAGCTGCTCGGGCATCGTAGTAGGCACCGGCCCCCTTGAATCGGATCTGCGACAACTCGCCTCTGAGCTGAAAATCACCGACCGCCTGGAGTTCCACGGATTTGTTCAGCCCGTGCTCGGCGTTTTAAAGGACCTCGACGTACTCGTCATGCCATCGGATCACGAAGGCCTACCCATGGTCCTGCTCGAAGCCCTGGCACTGAAAATCCCCATCGTAGCCCATCGGGTCGGAGGTATTTCCGAGGTTCTGGCCGATGGCCGCTGTGGATGGCTGGTGGAGGATCATTCACCAGAGGGTTATGCAAAGGTTATCGCGGATGCGCTCCAGCAACCGGAACAGATGATGGAAAAATCCAGCACAGGGCTGAGACACGTACAAAAACTATTCGGAGCAAGGGCTAATATTAAATTGTACGAGGAGCTATACGGAGCATCCTATACCGGTTCGGAAGTTGGCGAACTGGGGCCCCATAGCTGAGCAATACCAGGGACGGCATTGGCTTGCTGCCCGCTGTAAATCTTCACGCACTAATTTAGGTATACGGAACATGCCAAAAATCTTGATGTTATCGGACATTACCGGGTTGGGCCCAGATTATCACGTCGGCGACGAAGCGATGGCGGAGGTCGCCATCGAACGCCTCGGAGTGATGGTGGGAAAAGATAACCTGATCCTTGGATGCACCAGCCCGGAAAGAATCCCCGCGACGTATGGTGTCAGATCCTTCGCCTTCTACCATATTCCAGACGCCAAATTCAGGAAAATGCTCTGGACCCAGCCACTGTCCTATCTTAAGAGCATCTTTACCAACATCTACCAGGTTCTGCGTTGCGACAAAGTCGTGGTGTGCGGGGGCGGAAATATGACAAGCGTATGGCCTGGGGTGTTGGAAGCACGCCTGCGATTACTCAGAGTCGCAAACTTCTTCGGCAGGGACATTGTTCTTGTCAGCCAGACAATTGGCCCCTATGAAGAACACCACCGGCGGCGTGTCGACCAGATTCTGGGGAACGCGAAATGGATTGGCGTCAGGGATTTGAATTTTTCTCACACGCAAATAAGTGCTCCAGTGAACTTTGCGCTGGATGATGCGTGCTTTCTTGAGCATCACCACAGCGACTACAGCCGCGCCATCAGCGAAAAACAGAAGCATTTTGCCTGTATTTCCATGCGTAAATTCGGCGGCATGAACGACGCGGATGTACTTCACGCTGCCAAAGCAATTGAACAGGTTGTCCGAAAGGCAGGGGTGAACACGGTATTCATTCCGCATCATGCCCCACGTGGGACCGAGGGCGACATCAAGCTTGGCAACAACGTGTCTCATCTCTGGCCGGAAGATCAGTTTCACCTGGTTGATCCCATTCCACTGGCCTCCGAGCTCAAGGCGCTGACGGCTGACAGTCAGTTCGTTGTCTCAATGCGATACCACCAGCTCATTTTTGCGTTGTCCATTGGCATTCCGGCCGTTGGCATCTACGTAGATCAGTATACCCAGGCAAAGCTAACCGGCGCGTTTGAAGCGATCGGTCTCGAACCCATGGTCACCTCCGTGAAGGAAATCGACGAAAATCTTCAAGCCCTTGTGGACAAGGCTCTGGAGGCCCGAGATAAGTTCGAGGCTGCGGCGCAGAGAATCCAGAGCAAAGAGCGGCACACCAGCCTCCGGCCCTACTATCTGTTGAAAGACGAGGACGAGACCCGTCGAATCGACCAACCTGAGCGCGTGGGCGAGGCGAAGGGTTTATGACCGCAATCCTGGTGCTCTTCCATTGCGAATCAAATCCGGGCTACGCAGCATCGAGTCATGAACACACATTTCTCGATGTTGCCCTGAAACTGGTCGGTGACTACTCCCGTGTGCATTACGCCTATTCACGCCTGGATGGCGGTATGACCCCCTCGCTGCCGAAGGCGCTGACCAACGTCATCCAGCTGGATACTCAGTGGTCGGCGCCCAGCCAGTTGGCGGATGCCGAACAATACATTCGCCAGCACAAGATAAAATACCTGCTGGGCTTCGATCAGCCTGTCTCCCGCCCGATGTACCAGGCATTACGCCGTGGCGGCGTCGAGACCTTCGTGTCGTACTGGGGCGCTCCGATGAGTTCCGTTAATACAGGGCTGAAGTTGCTCCTGAAAAAGCTTGAAGTGTCGACCAAGAAATTCGGCCCCGATCACTACATTTTCCAGTCCGCTGGCATGAGGGATACCGCCGTCAAGGGACGCGGAATTCCCAAGTGGAAAACGTCCATCGTTAAGACCGGTATCGACACCGACAAATACGCGCCTGATGAGCACCAGCACGACTATGCACACCAGGCCTTTGACATTCCCCGCAACCGTAAAATCATCGTGTTCTCGGGACACATGGAGCGAAGGAAAGGCGTTCACGTCATTCTGCAAGCCGCACAATACCTGACCCAGAAACTGGGACGCCAGGACGTTCATTTCCTCATCCTTGGTAACCGACCGGGAGAAAAGGAGCGTTTCGAGGAATTCCTGACGGATGAGAAGACGAATGACCACATAACGTTTGGCGGGTACCGGACTGACATCCCGAAGCTTTTGAAAAGCTGCACGATTGGAATGATCGCCTCAGTGGAGTGGGACTCGTTCCCAATGTCGTCCCTGGAGATGGCTTCGTCCGGTTTACCGCTGCTCGTATCAGATCTCCCCGGCCTCAACGAAGCCGTAACGCAGCAAACCGGTTTGCGCTTCCCTGTGGGGGATTACGTCCACGCGGCTAACGCGTTAAACGAACTTCTGAACAATCCAGATCAAATCAAGCTGATGGGAACACGCGGACGCCAGCGCGTGAAAAAACACTTTTCCCGGCAATCTCAGTCTCAGGGTATTACAGACATATTCGAAGAGATGAAGGAACAAAAATTGGAGCACGCAAATTGAGCAATGCTCGTCAAATGGTGACCCACTCGACGATCTATGCCATATCCAACATCTCTCGCCAGATAGTTGGATTTGTCATGCTGCCGGTTTATACCAACTATTTAACCCCGGCAGATTATGGAGTTGTCGGCCTTTTAATATTTGCTGTAAGTCTTTTTGAAATGCTGTTGGGTGCACAGATGTTCCAGGCGGTGCCAAAATTTTACCACCAGGAGACGAGCCTTTCCTCAAAAAACGCCGTGGTAACTAGTGCCCTCGTTGTCACGGGTTTATTCAGCATACTAGCGGCCGCCGCAATGGCCCTCAATTCACGGACCGTTTCATCACAGCTTTTTGGCACAATCGACTATAGGGTATATGTGGAAATCTTTTCAATACTCATACTTACCCATTCATTGGAGCAGTACGGGCTAGCGTACATTAGAATAATCCGAAAGCCCTGGACGTTTTTTTGCTTTAGTATGGCCAAGCTATTTCTTCAATTAACACTCAGCATTACAACAATCGTAATCCTTGAAATGGGCCTGATGGGATTGGCAATTAGCAGCCTTGCGTCATCACTCATTATCGCACTCATCTTAGCACTTTATACTGTGCACAAAACTGGTCTGAATATCAGTTCAGAAATAACCAAGAGAATGTTACGATTTTCTTGGCCTCTCTGGCTGACAGGGCTTATCGGGCTCTATATAGGCTCTTCAAATAGGTACTTTATAAGAGTTTTCTCATCGATTGACGACGTTGGGCTTTTTGAGCTTGCATCAAAATTTGGCTCAATCGTTGGGCTATTAATCTGGATGCCTTTTTCCCAATATTGGCAAACTGAAAGATTTTCCGTTGCTCAAAAAGAAAATCCTTATCCAGAATATTCGTTAGCATTCCGGACAATAGCCTCCCTTCTTTTAATCGGGGGGACGTTTGTGAATATTTTCTCGGACATCACAATCTCCATAATGTCAGCGCCGGAGTTCCACCCATCTGCCAGTGCTGTTCCGTATCTAACAATCTGCGGAATACTGCAGTGCATGATTTTCTTTAACAACTTCAGCTTCATGCACAAGAGTGAAACCCTCAAAATGACAAAACATAATGCCATTGCCGCCGCCATAATCACTTTATTTTATCTTATTTTGATACCTTATTTTGGCTTCGTTGGTGCCGCCGTGGCACTGATGGTTAGCACATTCATCCAATACAACTACGTTCTATCAGCAGCAAATAAAATTTACCCACTTAAGATCCCGCAAAGACCCTTCATTCTTTCTTGCGTATTACTCTTAGCAGCCTCCTTGATAAATTATCAGTTTTTGGGCACCACAATCTCATTATCGACGTTCTCAGAAAAACTGGCGCTTTCATTTATCACATCAACTATAATAGTATTCTTAATGTTCAATAAAAATGAAATAAGCACAGCAATTCGTGAATTAATGAAACTAGCAATAAAATTTAGAAAACCTCACAAAAATATAGGAAGATCGAATTAGCACTTAGTTTTGACACAAGTTAATTATACGCCCTGTCAATGCTGAGCTTTTCTTTGCACCTTTGGTAGGAGTACTCTGCTTCTTGCAATACTTGGGGAGGAATACTGAGTTCGGGGTATCCATTGGTCTCAACAATTTTTCTAGTTCGAATCTTTTCTGATCGATCACCATAGCCTGCCTTTCCGGTATTATTAAATAGATCATAACAATTAACCAGAGGCAACCTTAGTTCTAGCCAATCACTTAATTCCCTCAAAACACTATCCGTGTTATTAACCAAATCGTCGGATTCTAAGAAAAAATATTTTCCTTTCACGACTTGAGCGTACTTAACAAGATTCGTCAATCTTGAGCAATAATATACTAAGGCCTTTTGGGGATCCAAGTAGCCTTCCATACCTGGCATACGTGCCATATTTAGGATGCTCTTAAGCGTGCTTTCCGGTCTTCTTAAAAGAAAGATAACTTTAGGACAGGCAGTTTCTAATATCTCTTTTGATACTTTATGATCATCATGCAATATTTTATCTAACAAATATTTACCTCTCAGATCAACCCTCAAATCATGATACAGACCGATTCTCATTTTTAGCAGATCCATCTGGTTCATATAGGATCTATGCAACTCGCTGTACCCACACACATCAGTGTTGCTGCCCAAGATATGAGACAGGACCGACGACCTGCTCCTCATGTGACTGAAAATAAACAAATAATGCACTTGCCCACTAATTACACTAGGTTTTAATGCAACTTCGGTTAGCTTTTTAACTCTGATCAAAATAGACATCTGAGCCTCTCTTAAATAATGACGCCATCATCATCAGCGGCAGATTTTGCCGGCCGGTCGAGATTCCCAGGGCCGCAACTGACATTCCCAAAGCGAGTGGACACTTCGAGCCCAGAGTTACAGCATAGAGTGGCGTGCCCAGAGCAGCCACCGCCACACCAAGAATTCATCGTTTTGGAGGCAAGACAGGCACCACGCCGCAGGCCTCTGGATTGCGGGAAAGAAAAAACTTTAGCTCTACAGTGATCCTAGACTTCAGACTATGTCTCGTGGAACGCGAGTGGGAGCGAGTCAAATCATCAGGCGCTTCAAGATCCAGCTCGACAAACGCTGGGGCGGCCGACGCACGCAAAAGCTATTTCCCGGACTCACATTCGAATGTATGCCAGATGTGGATTATCGGAACCTGCATGAAACCGAGCGGATGTGCACCACTTCAGAGATAGCGAAACTGACCAAAATTTCATGCACGCAGGGGGGCAATTTGGCCCTTTCCGACCGATAAAATCGCTAAAGTACGGTTCGCAATTAGTTGGCTATTCCGACACACCTGAGCAGGAGCGCTCGCGAGGAAACCGACTATACTACTCGATGCACGCTTTAGGAGATACGTTATGGCCTCCCCTCTTAAGATGAGGCGTTCAAGCGCCTCTGTGTTGTTCGCTGCTTTGATCACAAGCACAGTTTCAGCAGCCCCTTTACTCGTTGACTCTTTTGAATCAGGCGATCTGTCAGCTACGAACGCTGATGGATTTCAGTGGTCATCGACAAACCGAACAGGTGTCGTCACAGAAAACGCTCTCATTTACAACAAAGGCCCCACTAATGAGGTTCCGGCATACGATTTTGACTGGGCCCCCAAACATGGCGCGCATAGCTTGAGATTTGAGTATCCTCCGGGCAAGGCATGGTCTGAACAACGTTTCAAGCTTGGAGATGCCTATCGCGACATTTGGTTCCAATATTGGGTGAGGGTTCCGGTAAATTATTATCATGGCCAAAAAAGCCCTACTAACAACAAATTCTTCTCTCTGTGGATGGACGGATACTCTTCGAAAGGAAACGGGCCCAGTATTGCTTGGGAATTTTGGGGGGATCCAGATGGGTCGAGCCGAATAGCATTTCACTACAGCTCCGGCGGCTACACCATTATGGGATCTCACCGTCAAATCAAGCCATTTATATCCGTCCCCAGAGATCGCGGACGATGGATGGAAGTTACCATTCATGTGAAGGCGGCCTCCTCCAGTTCTTCAAACGATGGCGTTATCGAGTTCTGGCGGCGGTGGGAGGACGAATCCCCGGATGCTCGGGAATTACTACATAGAACAACGAGTGCCGACATTGCGGCGCCACCAGGGGGACCGAACGGGTGGGCCGCTGGTTACCTCATGGGTTGGGCCAATGCTGAATACGCAGAGCAAACAGACTGGCTTATAGATTATTTCACCATCTCTACCGAGAGCCTCATCAACTCCCAAGGTATTGGTCCAACAGAGGCACCACCAGAGCCACCTACTTTGCGATTGCAATGAGATAAAAATCCCAACTCATTACCCGAACGACGGGCACCAAAAAATAGAGCAAGACCTGGGGGCCTGCGGTACCGAAAAGCCCCCAGGCCTCAAATAAACTTCTGCTCAAATCTGGCTCTCGAAGTACTGACGTTTCTGTTGTTTAATTTCAAACTGTTTAACAAAGTTCAGTTCAAAGGAAATATCATCGGCAAAATATCTGCGCAATTGCTGGCAGACCAAATCGCAAATATTTTTCTCATACGATCCTTCTATAAAAATTTCGACCTTCCCTTTTTCTTTTTGAACTGCCTTATAGTTCAAAAGCACACTCTCTTCCAACGCTAAATTCTTAAACACGTAATAAAATGTAAGCGCTGGATACTCCCTTTCTAGACCAAGAACTTTGCTCCCTCTTCTTCCCACAATATTCTTAATCAATGGGTGGCTTCGACCACAGGAACATGTAGCAGAATCTAATTCGACGACATCACCCAAATTGTACCGGATAATCGGAAAGGAACGAGAGGCAAGGTTAGTTACTAGAATTTCACTACTATCATTAGTTTCTACTATCAGATTTTCAATATTTATGTGAAGCCCGCCGACGGGACACTCAAACGCTATGATACCTGATTCCGCGGCCCCGTACTCACTTACAATCTTTGAGCCAAAAGCCTTGAAAGACTCTTTTTGATAAGAATCCAAAATCATTTCTGACGTTCCTTTAACCATTTTCAAAGGAACAGGCCCTAAACCAAGTTCATTAATTCTCTTAGCGACCTCAAACACCATTGAAGAGTAGCCAGATATGAATTCAGCTTGCTTCAGTTTCTTGCAGAAATCAACAATGTCATTTTCGGAGTAGTTGAAAAGCCTGAATCTATTCTGCATATAATCCAAGGCTCTAATCTTGGTCGCCTGCCGAGGTTTTATATTAAAACCCCATAAATAGCCATTTCTTTGCCATACCTTTACACCGTACCAATCGTAAGAGCGCATCATCGTGGCTCTGTTTAGGGAGTCCCAACGCTCATTCCTAAAAAACTCCAAGCCTTCACCAGAAGTTCCTGACGTCTCCGCTAGTCGCATCTTTTCTTCGTTAAAAAATATCTGAATCGCGTCTTTATTTGACACCAAGATGCTTTTATTGAGCTCAGGTAGCTTTCTCAATTCAGTAGAGCAAAAATCGCCAGAAAAATTAAAACCTGAGCTCTTGAGAATATTATTGTAAAATTTTGAATTCTCAGAAACGAATCGAAAAAACTTTTCAGCTTTCTTAGCCTGAAGTGCTCGCAATTTTTCAAGCGACCACCACTCAGTTTCTTTCAAAAAATCGTACTGCTCATTCAAGCTCGGGTTTCTTAGGCGGATCCCGGCGTGATAAATACTCTTGGCGATATTTTCATTCATTGAGACCCACCTGAAAGCCCTGCACAAGACGAATATTCTTGAATATACCTACAATAGTCTTTTCCAATTTTTTCATAATCGTATCTATCGGCTATCAATCTAGGTCCATTTTCCGTAATCGCTTCCATTAAACTTTGTCTCGCCCTCAGTTCCAGGATCTTGTCAACATAGCCTTCTGCCGTTTCAGCAAAAATCACGTTTACACTATCGGTAACATTTATTCCTTTGCACGCAAACGGGTCGGCGATAATACAACAGCCAGTAGCCAGCGCATCGAGGATTTTTAGTTTCGTGCCCCCACCAACTTTTATTGGGCAAAGATAGAATTCAGATTCCCAAAGGTATTTCCTAACATCGTCTACAAAACCGTGCACATGAATATTATTTTCTTTCTTAGAAAGCTCAACCATCTCTTTAGTTGGGTCCCTTCCAATTATGTCCACCCTGAACTCCGGAATCCTCTCTTTTAAAATTGGCCAAATATCGCTTATGAAAAACTCTACGGCTTTTCGGTTCGGGTACCATGAAAGACCACCAACAATAACTGCAGTATTCGGTTTTTTGGTCACATCTTGGGATGAATAAAAATACGAAATATCTACGCCATTCGGTATTGTTACAAATGAGCCTTTGGGAAATATATTTTTCATATCCTCCGCATCATCGTCAGAACAGCAAATATTCAGGCACGCCAACTCGCAATAGGCTCGCTCAGACGCAGATAGTCGCCTTCCCTCCTCTCGGAAATATATTTTTTTCAGGGGGTTAGACTCGGATTTCGAGCGTTCGAGTAGCATTCTCGATTCGAAGTTATGGTGATTTAGGAACACCGGCAGGTGAGAAACAATATCCCAGTAAACACATAGGCTTATGGTGTCAATATGCACCGCGTCGAACGCCCTGTTTTCAACTAACTCTGAGAGCGCTTCTGCTGCTTCCCTGGATCTTAGCCATGCCATATTGTAGGAATTGCCAGAAAATAGGGCCTTCAGAGCGGTCCGGTACCGGCCAAATTTCAACTGCTCCTCTGGAATCGTCATCACCGTTACGGACTCAACAAAGGTCTTGAGCTCCAATACGGCTGCGCCAACGGGGTCGCTTTCAACAGGCAGACTCTTTCTAAGAAAATCTGACTGATTAAAAGCAAAGAGCGTTACCTCATGCTGCTTACATACTTCTTTAAGTAAATTATAAGACCGCTGAAGAACACCACCCTTGGGCGGGTATGGAATAAGGTGTGAAAGCCAAAGAATTCTCATGCCGGCCTCTTCTTTGATGTCTTCTTCGTTTGTACACATTGTGTTAGCGCGACAAAAAGGGCGAGATGAATCCATAGGAAGGGATAGTACACGACCGAAACAAACTGGCCCGCGAATATAAATCCAAGAAGCGATATATTTAAATAAGAAAAAATATAGTAAAAAAATCCGTGCTCACCCTCTTCTTTTAGCTTCTTTCTTATGGAATTCGTCTTCCAAAAGCAATAAGCAAGCATGAGAACATAGACAATAAGGCCGGAATAACCAAGTTCAGAACCGACCTGTATAAAAATGTTGTGGGGTAATTCCGCATACTCATAGAGCATATCCTCCCTGTAAACTCGCTCATAGTATGGAATAAAATTAAAATACCCCACACCTAAGAACGGGTGGTCGTTTAACATGTCTATGCCATGCTCCCAATACAGCAACCTCTGTATAGAGGTTCTGTCGCTACCGATATTCTCAAAACGTTCTTTTTGCTCATCAGGTAAGATCGCCCATAAAACAGATACAGCCAGAGCACAAGAGATGAGAATGCGAGGCCTGAATACTGCTTTGGCATTCGAAACTATAAGCTGCAAAAAGAGGGCGATTTGTCCACCTCTAGAGCTCGCGCCGATAACGACCATAACGGCCGTTATCGGCATCATGAGAAGCACTGAATACCATTTTTTACTTACTTTCTGTTTTAAAAAATGTGCAAAAGCCCAGGCCAAGGGCCAAAAAACCAGCATCTGAATAGCAAGCTCTCCGGAATTCTGAAAAAATCCCCTTGGTCCCATCAACCCCCAGTCCGTGAAGGAAAATCCTCGAGCAGCCCACTTTAAAGTGAGTGAAAGGGAAAGCTTGAATGAGGCTAGAAAAAATATACATAGAAAAATAAAAAATCGCTTTTCGGTATTTACGATATTTATAATTAAAAAATAAATGATAAACCACGTATACGAAAATTCGAGCTGCTCATAAGAAAAAGACGGCCAGTAAGCAAAATAACTTGACAAAAGCACAATTAAAAAAAAGGCTATTATAAGTATATTGATCGGCGAAGAAACCCAGCGGACCGTTTTATCGGTGAAGCATCCTATAAGTGCCCCCAAGACAGTCAACTGCGTCCAAGGCAGAAAATCAAGCCATGTGTAGATAGATTGTGGTCGAAAATATTCAAAGAAGAAATAACCGCAAATCATCCAGAAGGCAAAAGATTCGCCTCTAAAATAACGCCATATGCGAAGTAGCTGGAGGTGATAAAAATCTTCAATAGTAACGGACTTACTTTTTTTACTCACACAGTTTCCCCACCGCTTCCATGACTTTCTGTTCACATCGAACAAAGAATTCGTCACTACAATTGAAGGGGTCGTGTATATAGGGATTTGGTGGCGAGCAATAGGAACCGGCTAGAACCAGGGCATGCTGCGGACCAATTTTTCTGTTAAAAGAATCTATGTGTGCCGGTTCCATCAAAACGATCAGATCATTTTCATAGAACTCAAAATTTTTGGCATTCACTGTTTCATGTTCATCGAGATTTAGGCCCCTGGAAGCCGCAAATTTCCGGGCCCTCGGGTCCGCGGGATGCCCCTCAGTGCAGTCCAATCCACAGGATCTTGCCTCTCTCCCGAGACTCTTTGCATATACTTCGGCTAAAGGACTGCGACATATGTTTCCGCTGCATATGAAGACCAGACGCTGGTTCTCTGCAGGTTTTTCAGCGGAATACCGACGGTATGCTCCGAGAGTTGCCAATACCCAGTGGCCAACAAAACGCAAAAGGCCATTCTTCGATCCGAAGTACTCGTAGACAAACCGGCTCACAAAACAATCTCCATATCTTCAACCTCCCGGTCCCTGAGATCAGGCTCGCTATCAAATACCAAGATGCGATCTATATCAAAAGCACTTTGACGGCCTTTGGCGTCCCGCCATGCTTTCTACTTGTCCTGACAACCTTAATTCGCTAAACCATCATAAATTTGATCAAAGTATAGTAAAGGAAATACACCAAGTTAGGCCTATAACACCTTGCTTGAAACTAATGTGATGGATTCCAATGCAATTCCACCTACACGTACTTCCCGGTAGCGCTCCACGAGTGTTTTATATACTTCCAAAAAAGCGTTACAAACCCCGCCATGCCTGCTATCAGAGAGTCAATATTTTGTAGCTTCAATAAAGAACCCGCCGGAAGAGTCTTCGTTGGCAAGGCAAAGGCACTGGTTGAATGGCAATGAACTTTATTGTGCGGGCCCGGGGTTCGCGAACACATCGGCGCAGCAATGGCCGCCATGCTTATCCTGTCGAAGCCCGACTCGGTGCTTATGGAGCGCTTCTTGAACAGCAATTGCGGAATGCGAGGATTTAACGAAGGAAATTTGGTGAGATCTGACTCAAAGACCAGTTCAATCCGACGCAGTTCCAAAAGCGATAGAAGCTTCGTTCTGGAGAGGCAAAATTTCGGGGGGACATTAGCAAGCCCACTGCCATCGTTCATCAATTCATTGAGGAGTCGGAGCACTTGTTTTTCGGCAATACAAAGCTTTCTCTTGATCCGAGTACCGAAGCGAAGGCGATTAAATCGACTCCCCGCACTATTAAGTAGTCTTATCACTAACTCCTGTGACCCATGCACCCGAGACTCCCTCCTCTTCGTTGACCGACTGATCATCCCAATCAATCAACGATCAATATAGCCTTATTCCCGGCTTTGTGCATGGAAACTCGACTGCCCGCCAACTAAAAGCGCAACCGACTGGTCGTGCCTGCATCATCCAGGGCAACCTACCAGCAAACTGAACGATTTTTCGCTATCGCAGGGGGGGGAAGATGCGTCTGCACCAACACTTTCGGGTGCAAGGCTTTCAGTTGACTTCGGTTGGTATTTCCTACGTTTTTGAAAGATAATGAAAGGGCTGCTTTAGCGATGGAACAACACAGGACGTTGCGATCCATGGAACCCAGAATTCTGGTGCTTGACGGAAACCAGAGAGCCTCTCTCGCAGCGGTCCGGTCCCTCGGAGAAAAGAAATTGTGGGTGGCGGCTGGTGATAGCTCTGACCGTTGCATGGCTGGACTATCCCGGTTTTGCCAAACGTCGATCACCTACCCCGATCCTTTTGAGTCTCCTCGCGCCTTTTTTGATGACATTCTTAGGCAAATCCGAGAACTAAACATTTCTTTCCTTCTACCCATATCGGAGGCGACTACTTACGTTATTCTTCAATATCGCGATGAACTGCCGACTAACCTGACACTCCCGTTCCCTCAAACGGAAGCTGTAGAGCAACTGGCAAACAAGAATAAACTGTTCAAATTTGCCAGCGAACAGGGAATCCCAACTCCAGACACTATCTTTTGTGAAAGCGTCGAGGATGGCCTCCAAGCAATAATGAGCATCCACGTCTACCCTATTGTTTTAAAGCCTGCAAAGTCACGAATTCTGCTGTCAGACCAAATTGTTTCGACCCGCGTCATAACCGCGTATTCTCGAGAGCAGGCGGCGTCGCTTTTGAAAGAAAACAAGTTCTTTGCTTTCCCTTATTCCATCCAATCCTTCGTAGAAGGTGAAGGTCAGGGAGTATTCGCGCTGTTCAACCAGGGCTCGCCGGTCTGCTATTTTTCCCACCGTAGATTGCGAGAAAAACCACCCTCTGGCGGTGTCAGTGTACTGAGCGAATCAGCTCCTCTTAACGAGAGTTTGAGGGCATCCGCGGAAAAGCTTCTCAGCAAGGCTAACTGGCATGGAGTGGCAATGGTTGAGTATCGAGTCTCGGAGGACGGAGTTGGTTATTTGATGGAGGTGAACCCAAGGTTTTGGGGCTCCCTGCAATTGGCCATAGACTCGGGTATCGATTTCCCATGGTGGCTTTACTTGGTCAGTACCGGGAACGCGGTACCCCAGGTTGAATATCGATACCGGCGCCTACGTTGGATACTTGGAGATCTGGACAGATTGTTGATCATCCTTAAATCACCAAGGAGCAAATATCCTAACAGAAACAAACTTATAGAAATCATGCGGTTTTTAAAACCAAACCTCACGACACGCCACGAGGTTAATCGCATTCGTGATCTAAAACCATTTCTATTCGAAGTAAAGCAATACCTTAGAGCGCTGAGAGGCTAAGCACTTCATGGAACAGGCCTATGTCATTATTCTCGCAAATGGCTTGAACGGTCTAGGCGCAGTGCGCTCAGCCGTACACGCGGGAATTAAGGCATATACGCTTGTCGCAAATGCGAAGGATTTATCCGCCTACAGCAGATACAGCAGGCCTTTTGAGCTTATCCCTAGAAATCCCACCGTTTCTGAAATCAAGCCAATATTGGACAGGATACGCGATGTTGAAGGAACGCCAGGAGTCGTTTTGGCTTGCTCGGATCCCTCAGCAGAGTTAATCGGTCAGCTGAAGGATATGGGCTACACAGCTCACCACCTTATCGGCCCAACCTCGGAAGCGACAAACATTCTCAATGACAAGAGGCGGGAATGCCTTGTCATGGAATCCGGTGGCGTTACGTTACCAAAGACTTACTATCTATTGGATGAAGAGCGCCCGGAATCATACCCTGTACTCATCAAGCCAAGATCGTTTCGCGAATATGAGGCCTTAGGCTCGAAGAACTTGGTCTTGAATGATTCGAGAGAGGCTGATGAGTTTAGAGAAAAGTTCAGGGACCAGCTGGACAAGTTCATCGCACAAGAAATCATTCCCGGCGCTGACGATAACCTCTGGGTCTGCAACGTAACTTTTGATTTGAACCAGGAATTAAGCGCTTGTTTTGTATTCAATCGGCTCGGCACTATGCCTTCTCATTACGGCGTGACATCACTGGCTATCAGCCGAGACAACCAAATTCTTCGAGAAGAGTGCGAACGCATCGGGAAGGCTCTTGGCTACACAGGCCCGGCGATGATTGAGTTCAAAAGAGACCCCAGATCGGGCAAATATTACTACATTGAGACAAATCCCCGCCTCGGTATGTGTAATTGGTTCGATACACGCTGTGGCATCAATAACGTTCTGGCATCGGCCCGAGTTGCCAATGGCGACCCGGTTGATTTCCAGCCACAAAAAAATGATCGAATCTACTGGAATTTCTTCGGAGACCTCATCGCCCGGTTAGAAAATCGTGAGAAGATTCTTACCATAGCAAGGCTTTATCTCGGGTTACTCAGACGTCACCGGGTTGGCGCTATTTTCTACTGGAGAGACCCCCTTCCGGCACTCAAGTATTCTTGGGACACGGTTCAAAATGTCATGATCCGGGTAGTCAGAGTAATCCGTAAGGCTATGGCCTGACAGCCCGAATCCGTTCCTTAAATGCCTCGAACCGGTTTACGATCTGTTTGAACTGATCGTGGCTCTCAGGTAACGAAAATCTCGGTATTTCATAAGGATTCACACCTTCCTTGACGTACCCGGGAGTGGTAGTGAAGGACATATCCGCTTCTGTGCGTTTAAGACAGTCGATAGCGGTTGAGTCGTAATCTGATTTTCGTCCCGTTGGATAGGCAAATACTCTCACCGGACCACCGATTTCGTCACTCACTCGACTAAAGGACTCCCTGATTTCAAATAGCTGTTCCTCAGGCTCCAGTGATGCCAAGATTCTGTGTGAGTATGTGTGGGGATAAACGCCATGCCCTTGTCGAACCAGGGCTCTTGCGTCTTCCCAAGACATAGGGGCGTAGTCCGCAGGAATATCCTCAGGAAACGGAACGCCCAGCTCGCTGAACAGCTCTGACTTTAACCAGGGGTAAACATCGGATTGGCACTCCTGTTTCAAACAATTTCGTAGCGCCCGGACCTGCTGACCTCGGGTCTTCACTCTCAGGTCAATACAGTACAAATCCCCTGATGGAAGTCGTAACTTTGCTTTTCTTCGCTTTGCATGCGCCAAACCAAAAGCAAGCTGGTCGTCCCAAGGCCAGAGTTTCCTATCAAGGAAGCCAGTAATAACAAAAAAATTGAGAACAAACCCAAATTCGTCGAACACCTTGGCGGCTAGGTCCGAGTGATCTGAAAACCCATCATCTATTGTAAAAGCCACAGACTTAGGCGGAACTGCCTGTCCTTCAGAGATAAATCGCCACAGTTCTCCCATTGAAAGAACGTGAAACCCGTTATCCCGCAAGTAGCTCAAATGACGCCGTAATGTATTTACCGACAACCTACCCACTGCATTTGAATCTTCCGTCGTCATCCGATGAATCATGAACACCGGTACTGACTGTGGGCAAAAAAAACGAAAAACGCCGGTTTCGGCAAGTATATTGGCAGCTTTAAGTGCGACACTTTTCATCATAGGCTCGGTACCCAAGGAGTTCCCTGTAAAGGCTCTCATATTCACGCAACATATTAGGGAGCCCGAATTTTTCCTTTGCCACTTCGGCTGCCTGTCGGGTTATCTTCTCCTTGGTATCCTGGTTTCTTAACTCCAGTAATGCAGAGTTAATCGCCTTCGGGTTCCTGATGGGGACAAGTATCCCGGTTTGATGATCGGCAATGATTTCCTCCGGCCCACCACTTCGAGTTGCAACCACCGGTGTACCTGCCATCATGGCTTCAACTGTTGATATCGAAAACCCCTCCGATACAGAAGGAAGCAGGAATACATCGGCCTGCAGGAGAATCTCTCGTATGTCTTCTCGGAAACCAAGCCAATGGATATTTGGTTGCTTTCCGGTAGACGATTCCGCTCTCTTCCGAAGTTTTTCGAATAACTCCTGTCGTTGGTGACCGACTACCACAAAATGCATTTTGGGTTCGCGAGAAGCCATATCCAAGGCAGCATCAATCAGATATTCATACCCTTTGGCAGGGCGAATATTCCCCACCGATACAATGAGGATGGAATCTTGGCCCAGTCCCAATTCCGTTCTAAGGTTTTTCTGGGGGGGGCCGAGGAATAAATCAGGATCTACACCGTTGTAGATGAGCCTTAACTTGCTCCTAGGAAGCTTGCATCGGCCTGTAAGCTCTTGCTGAAGTCGCTTCGATACACAGACGATTCGCGAAGCTCCCAAGCCAATGCAGAAAAATTTAGCACGGAGAAATCGCTCCTTCGCGGCAACATCGACCGCCCCATGGAACGTTGCAATCATGGGTTTTCTGCAAATTAACGCAAGCAGCGCGCCGTAGACATTGGAGCCAAGCAGATGCGAATGGATCAGGCTCACGTTTTCCTGCGACACAACCCTTCTGAGGGTATGAATGTAATTGAGGTTGAAGCTGCCCTTTGAGTCGATAATATGTGGCTGAATACCAATGTCACGGACTTTGTCAGCAACCCAACCCTCACCTCTCAATACAACGAGGTTGCGCTGATTGGCATTCTGAAATTGTCGAAGAAGGTTGATAAAGACGGTCTCCGCTCCTCCCGGCCCTGTGGTATCGATGAGATGCAAAACAGTCCTCTGGGAATACTCCTTCATTCCAACAACCCTCAATGGCCCCGCTAGGATAGGCCTCTTTGACCCACGGTCAACGATGCTGTTAAAGCAGTTGCAGCCTTAACCCACCAATAAGATTAGGGTAATGACTTCACGATTTTTGGACCAACGCACTTTGTGACCCAGAGCGGCAGACGCTTCCAAACTTGTATAAGCAACTTGAATTTAGGGTTATCTGGATTTAATGCCGGCAAACCGCCGGTATCTGGCACAACGTAATCCCAGTGCATAGGGATCTCCTGAGCCCCCCACTGCCTTTTGAAATTGTATGTTCCAGATTCGGGCGAACAACGACCAAAATCAAAATAGCGATATCCCTGCTGTCCGGCAAACTCAAGGATGCGCCAATACATAGCCATATTTGCACCGGTCTGGCCTACCTGGCGAAGACTGGATGCCCATGGAATCTCCATTCTGTCGCCAAAACCCGTCAGTAATGCACAGGTGACGGCCTGACCATCAATCCTGCCAATAACCAGCCAAGCTTTGTCACCAAGACTATCAAGAAGATTGTGGAAAAAATGTCTACCATAGACCGGCGTTCCCAAATCGCGCATGTTGATTGCAAACACCCGATAAAATTCATCCAGCAATTCTAATCCACCGATACTTAAGTCGTTTAAATCCCTTTGGCCACGGCGGATTTGCGCTCTCAGCTTAGGTTTGAAACTCCGCCAAAGGTCCGCAACATCATCGGGTATTGGCAGCCAGAACGTAACCTTATGACTACGTTTACGAAGACCTAGCCCACTCTCTGCCAAATGGCGCAACTCTATATGCTCAGACTGCTCGGCTACTCGCCAGGACTCAGCAGCCAAGATTAGCTTCTGCGCAACATCTCGGTTTTCTGACAATATTCCCCCGTAGTTAAAGTACGGAACAGACAACATAAAATTTCCGAACAACGCGCTCTTCAACTGAACAACCGGGAGGACTCCGACGATTTGATCACTTTTATCGGCGGCGAAAAAATAGCGCACTTTATGTCGATAAGTTGACTCAATGAACGACGTAACAGCAGGAAGATGCCATATAGATCCCGCCGGGTGACTAGCCACATACTGCTCAATAGCACCCGAATGATCGTGATTTGCAATTCCAACCTCTACAGATTCTGCAAGATCACGATCGCGGATTGCGGGAGGAACAACAATTTGCGGCGGAGACCAAGGCTTCTCAACAGTCCGGTTTTGTGTCTTTTTTACACGTTTTTTAAGAGATTTAATTTGCTTGATATTTCTCTGCAACTCGCAAAGCAGTTCGTCAGCGGGCGCCATCGACTTTCGGGCCTCATCAACCAACCGGCTAAGCCGCTTGTTCTCCTTCTGGAGGAGCGAAAGACGTGATTCCAAGTCCTCGCAAGGAATTGATGCACTCTCCAATTGCACACACTTTCCCATCATGAAATCGAAATCCTCAGACGGCAATTGGCTCTAGGGGAATGGTTGAATCTGACAACACCGACGAAACCGGAGCGAAGCTGAAGTCTCCCAATAACCGCTCCAGTCGACCATAGCAACGCTCGAGGTTGTTATAGTGCCTGAAACGCGATAGCGCCTTAACTGCCAGCCTTGGTTGAGACGGGTCGATCTCCCAGGGGTGTAAATAGAAGATAAATGGCTGTCCGAGCCTGTTGATTTGGCCTAGCCCCCATCGACTCAACCAATACGGAAACAGCCGAAAATAGCCACCACCGGCTATCGGTAAGCGATAGTTACCAATAGCGCAGGTTGAGAGAGGAAATTCCGTTAATTGGCCACCGTTCGGTGCCTGAAGTCGATACGGAGTGAAGGGAGTTCCGGGCATACCGTAACGATCATGGTGGACAGGAAAAATCGAAGAATCCCAGGTAAACCCTTCATCACACAGCACATCAAGCGCCCAGCGCGACTTCGCCGTGATGGAATAACTGGCGGCCCTATAACCGCTAACGAAAGCGCCGGTTATATCCTCCAGTATGGTCTTGGATTTCCTAGTTTCCTCACGAAAAACCTTTTCTGTCTGGGAGTAAACCAGCTGATGACTGTATCCGTGGCTCGCAATTTCGTGCCCGGCTTGCTGTATCCGCCGAACAAGACCTGGCGAACGTTCAGCTACCCATCCAAGAACGAAAAAGGTTGCTTTGGTATCAAAACGTTCGAAAAGTTCAAGCAGGCGATCGGTGTTTGATTCAACCCGGTACTCCATCTTTGGCCAGTCACTGCGTTCAACAGCTTCCGCCAAAGCGGCAACCTGAAAATAATCCTCAACATCAATAGTGAGCGCATTCTTTATATCCATACTCACGGCACGTTTCCTACCTTTGACCTTTGGGGGTCAACGAGTGTTAGAGGTTATATTCCAGTCCGAACAGGAACCAAGCTTCATCATATCCACGAGTTTCGACATCACTTGTACGTCGTTCGAATCCAAACTGGCTGATCATTTCCAGTTGACTGTTCAAGCGGAAATCAATGCCTGCTACGCCCCGAAACCCCTGATCCTCTGTCTCGTCCACGGTATAGCTTCTAGCGTCATAGGTGCCTTCAAATCGGGCGTCCATCTGTCGTGTGATGGGCTGTATATATTCAATTCGTGCGCCTTCCCCGGTTTCCTGGTTACCAATATCAAGGTAATCGGTCTGATTGGCGAACAAAACGCCCGCAAGCGAAGAGCCTGCCCCGAAACGTTTTTCCAGTTTGACCTGTATCGCGGACACTTCAACGGCACTCGTTTCCTCGAGGTCAAAAATGACCTCGCCAAAACGAACGTCAAAGTCTGATGTTTGGTCCGTCAACTCCCTGCTCGCCTCAATCGATAGAGTTGAGGTCGGATTAATATCCCTGAGTAAACTGAAGCTTCCGACGACTCCATCACTTTCCTGTACGCGATCAACAAAAGAGGTCTCTAGCTGGCTGTATCCTATCGATCCGGCTATCCGGGTGGCTGCCCACTCCTTTGTGATGGGAACCGAAACCGTGATTTTGTCGATTTCTTCATCAGTATCGAGACTTGCACGTTCGGCACTGGCGCCAAGGCCAGCAGTGAAGGATTGGCTGAACGCGTGATTCCAACCAATGTTGGCGGTGTACCTTTCCCCATCGGTGAACGAAGGTTCTCTGTACTCCGTATTTTCGTAGAACGCAGATAAGACCAGATCATCGACTGAGGTCAGCCTGAAGGTGGCGATTGGCCCGGTGCGAAAGATGTTCTTTTGGCTACGATCATCCGGTGTACCGGCAGACTGGCTACTCTGGAGTACGTCATCGAGATAGTCTTCGATACGCCAAACGACATTGCTCCCAAGACTGCAGTCGGCAATAAAATTTACATAACCCACTGTCTCAGGATCAAAAGTCTCATCGAGCCAGTACTCGTAACGAGCCTGGGCAAGAAGGTCTGAATTGCACCGCCCCGTGTCCGAGCTATGGCCTATGCCCAATAGCAATCGAGATTCAACATCGACTTCCTCGTCCTGAAAACTTTTTCGGGCGTTATTCGTCAACCTGGAATCGAAACCCAGTGATACGTTTACAGGGGCAGCGATCGCTATACCTGCCGGAACCGTGAAATACAGCAGCAAGGCCGGTACAAAACCAATGCCCCCCAAACGAATTAGCGGTTTACCCATTGATCACCGCCCCGACAAATTTTTTCGGATTGAACGCCGCTGCGGCATCTTCGACCAGGCTTGGTGTAACGCCTCCGTGCGGCACCACTAGCATCGCGTAGTCACAGATTTCAGATAATATCCGCGCATCCGGAGACTCGGTCACCGGTGCGGTGTCGAGGATAATGAAACGATCGGGATACCGTCTCCGAACAGCCATAAGAAACTGCTTCATGCGAAATGACGTAAAGAATTCCCCCGGGTTTTCCCGGCGGCTGCCTGCGGGGATAAGGCGAAGCCGAGGTATGCCCGTTGGGTAGAGGATTCTGGAGATATCCAGATCAGGCTCGTCCAGAAAATCAGTGAGTCCGGCCTCAGGCAAAACGTCGAGTGTCGAGTGAAGGGACGGCTCCCGGAGGTTGCAGTCAATAATGACCGCGGTCTTGGCCTGATCGAAGGCAAACGCAGCTCCCAAATTCAACGCGACAAAAGATGCTCCAGCTCCAGCCTTTGTTCCGCTGACAACCATCGTAAAATTATTACCGCCAGATTTCTCGAGCAGACGCGTGCGCAAATCGCGGAACCGGTTGACCAAGGCCCGGTTGTTGGATTCTGGATAGACTATACGCCGCTCATCCATTTCGTCCGGGGAAAGTCTGCGAGTTTCCTGCATCCGAACGATCTGTTTGCTGATGACATAGCGATCGACAGCCCCCGGGCCTAACTCCAAAGAGCTGGGAACAAGCATCCGGGAATCGTCCCACTCTCCGTACGGCAGGCCGTCTTTGCTCAGTTCGCCTTTTTTCCTCAACCAGGAACTACCACCCGCATTCGCTGGGCTCTCATTCCGGGGTTCTGTGGGGTCTTCGTTGATATCCCTCAGGGGGCCGGTGTTGCTTTTTCCCTCGCTCATCCGATCACTCCCATCATTCCCGCGATAGCCACAGCCAAGTATGCGACAACCGCAACGACGGCCAACAAGCCGACCATCACGGTCACGCGGCTGTCACGCCGTTTTTCAAAAGGTGTTTTGATCTCCGGTAACTGGACAAGAACAGGGATGTCTACGTCTTCCTCCAACTGCTCCCTCGCCCTGACTCTGGGATCGATTTGCAGGAGGCCGGCAATCAAGCCAAAAGGTGCGGCCAAGCCCAAAAAGATTCCCGCTACCGCAAACATGGAGAATTGAGGCCCGGTCGCAGACAGCGGAAATTGGGCCTTCTCGGTAATCCGATAATTCAGGCCCTGGCCCTCAACATCAAGATGCATGGACACCCGGGCTCTCTCTCGCCGCTTCAAAAGGTCATCGTATATTTCTTTATTGACCTCCATATCTCGAGTGAGCTCGGCGTACTGAGCATTGTTGCCCTGGATTCTCTCCATGCGATCAGCCTGCTCCTCGAGCAGACGACGGTAAGACAGGATCCGGGTATTCACGGTTTGTATATTTGCCCGTGTCGACGAGAGCTCAGACTGAATTTCCTGATAAACAGGATTGGCCACGGCTTCCCCCGCAAGCGATTGGGTCGGCTCGCCTTGCTCAATTGCCCTTGTCCGTTGTTTGCGCAGCTCCGCAAGCTGTTCGCGCAGGATAACGATGTCTGGATAGGTGTCGTGGTATTTGAGGCGCAGATTATCTAACTGTTCTTCGAGGGCGCTTATTCTGTTCTGGTAGGCGTCTGCCGACTGCCCCTGCACGATCATAGGGTTCAACCGGCCAAGTTCACTTTCAAGGCTCCGAGCCCGGGTCTCTAGCTCGGACTTCTCCATTTCCGCCAATTCCAACTGGGACCTGAGGTTCGCCATTCGGTCATTAGCTTCATCATCGGTTCCCTCAACATTTTCGGAAAGAAACTGCTTTAAACGCTCTTCCGCGGCCGCGAGTTGGACTTCATAGCTCTTCACCTGCTTGTTGATGAAGTCGTAAGCATTTCTGCTCTCGGTCCGCTTCCGTTCACTCGTTTCTTCGATAAAGAGCTGCCCGGTTTTCTGTGCAATTTGAAATGCGCGCATTGGGGATTGGGACTTGTAGGCAATTGAGAAGTAGCTGTCACCCCTCGACTCAACCGAAATATTGGTTCGCAAAGCCGCGACTCGGTCTTCCAGTTTGTCTTGGCCAACGCTGGCTGCGCCTTCCCCAAAGATATCCTCATCTCTGGCAATCTTTTCGACGACACTTCGACTCCAAAGCAGTTCCTCCGCAGCGGAGGCCCGGTCATTAATCTCCGTGGTTACCGCACTGCCCTCCATCAAGGGCTGAATGATGTTCTTGTCATCAATGAAAATAACGGTCTCAGACGTGTATTTGTAAGGCCAAAGAAAACCGGCCAACAGGACACCGAAACTCACGAGTACAAATATCAGCAGCGCAAGCCATTTTCGACTACCGACTTCCCGAAAAACTTCGCTTGGCAACTTGGAGAGAGGCATTGCCATAAGCCATTCACCCACTGTTGATTGTCTTGAAGTCGCCTGACTTTAGACGATTAAAAGCTCCGCTCAGGAATACTGAGGATATCGCCGGGACGGATTGCATAATTGGTAGACACGTCCCCATCGCTGAGGATGTCCTCTAGCCGGATAGGAATGGCAACGATTTCTCCACCCACTTTCCTGTACAGCATGGATTTGTTCAGCGCGGCGAACGGTGTTGTTCCACCCGCACTAAGGACGATATCGAGCACCGTCATGCCAGCTCGGTGAGGCATAGACACCGGCTGTTCAACCGCACCAGTAACCCTTACCCGATGGCTGAACTCGTGGCTTCCCATGGACGTTACGACAATGCTGACTTGTGGCTGGCGAATGTACCTGGCGAGGCTGCCTTCAATGTCTTCCGCCAAGGCCTGCGGCGTGCGACCGCTCGCCTGGACATCACCGACCAGTGGAACACTGATCTTCCCGTCGGGCCTTACCGGCACTTCGATACTCAGATCTTCGTTGCGCCAAACGGAAACCCGCACCACATCACTGGCACCAAGCAGATATTCATCAACGCTTGTGGTGGTATTTACACTGAGGGCTCTCTGAATTTGATCCCGAGAAGAGGCCGAGGGACCGACACAACCTGATGCCAGCGCAACCGACAACAGGACGACAGCAGCTGCGAGAGGGAACTTCCGTGACATTGATCATCCTCTTTATCAATCCTTGCTTTTCGCGATGAGAAGGTTTTCCTCCTAACTACCGCGATCCTTTTTTGAACAGTACCACTTCCACTGTTTGAATTATAATCAATAAATCAAGCAGCAGACTTTGATTCTTTATGTAGTAAAGGTCATATCGAAGCTTTTCTTTGGTGTCTTCTTCATTATCCGCATAAGCAAAACATAGCTGCGCCCAACCCGTTACACCAGGCTTGACCCTGTGACGCTCGCTGTAAAACGGGATTTTTTCTGACAGCTGCTGGACAAAGACCGGTCTTTCCGGGCGCGGGCCCACAAACGCCATGGTGCCATTCAGAACATTGAAAATCTGAGGCAACTCATCGATCCGCACCTTACGGATAAACTCGCCAACGCGCGTAACCCGGGTATCGTTCTGTCTGGCCCAAACCGCACCATCTTTCTCGGCATCGGTGACCATGGATCTGAACTTATGCACCTTGAAAACCTTTCCATTCAAGCCGACGCGCTCCTGGCTGTAGAAAATAGGAGCCTTGAGGCCATCTTCGATCTTGATAGCGATAGCGGTAAGAATCATCAGGGGTAGCGACACGCTTAGCAGTGCCAAGGACGCCAAGATATCCAATGACCTCTTACCAAATCCAAACACCGAGGACACGGTAAAGCCGTCCGTGAAAACCAGCCAGCCGTGGGTTAGCATCTCAAGCGCGACCTTCCTCGACTCACGCTCGTAGAACGACATTGCGTCAACGATTCGAACCCCCTCCATCTTGCATTCAAGGAGGTCTTCCATGGGAAGCCCCTTCCGGCGATCGTCCACCGCGACAACAATTTCACTGACCGGGTGCTTTTGGATATATCGCTGCAACGTGGTTGCAGGACAGATCAAAAACTCATCTGGCACTTCCGTTCGTTCATCCGGCAACGGAACGAAACCCGTGAGGGTAAAGCCCTTGCGGTTAAAAGGCGTCTTCAGGTCCTCAAGCAATTGGTGAGCGCGGAAACCCGAGCCCAACACCAGCACCTTGCGTTTGAATGCATCCTTGCCAGCCAGAGCGAAGAAAACATAACGCACGATACCAAGCAGAAAGAAGCCGAAGACCGAAGCTGCGGTCAGGACACCGCTAGACCCCAGGTACCAGAGCCAATCACTGGCGAGCAGATAGGAAAATCCAGACGCAGGAATACCGATGACCAGGGCCATGATGGTCCGCAGCATCATTCCGGACATCCCTTCCTCAAGCCGCGACTGGTGCACCCCAACAGCAATCATGGTCAAAAGATTGACCGATGAGAAAACCGTGGCAGAAGGAAGGATCAGTGAGAGGTTTTCGAAGAAATACCCATCGTCACCAAAATACCGAAAGAAAGTGGCAAGCAGGAAGCTGCAGATCAAGACCGAGAAATCGATCAGGCCCAGAACGACAAATGGAACGTGTATGTAATGCCTGAACAATCTGACGTGAGCCACGTCGACTCCTTTTGTAATTTCGCCACTCCGTTCGTCCGCTGCAACAGAGCTTTTTTACAGAAGTTGAGTGTAATGCAATTTTTTGTAACTGCAACAACCTGTATCACAGTTGGTACGCCGCTTCTCTAAAAGGCTAGCGTAGCTTTTCCGGGCGGGCCAGATATCGGACGGAATAACAGTAAGAAAGCTCGTCAACAAAGATTTGCTAGCGCCTGAAACAGGTTGGTTATCCCTAACAAACACCGCGTAGATAGCGCGTCCGTTGACAGAATTTCACCACCTTTTGAGCTGTAAACTTTCCTGACACCTTACTTTGAAAACATCGAATTTGCCCCGACCAGCGATGTCGAGAGGCAAAATCTGCCGCCAAAAGAGACCCAAGCCAATCCTCAGCAACCGGTTGATGTTGGCGTGGTCACTTTCGTTCTTTCACATCGCGGAAATGCAGCGAAATCAACCCACTTTTCGGTTATCAAATTAGACCGCCGCTCATCGTCTCGCCCAGAGAACCGCTCCGCGATTCAGACTCAACCGCCGAGACAGCCGTAAACCAAGAAGAACGAGAACTGCGTCACACTTTTTTACACACCCAACCAACCGCTGATCAATGGAGCACGCCGTTGAAGCCCCAACTTTCTGATTCCTAGTCACAAACTTCTCGCTGGCGTCTCACTTGCTGACAATCCCGCAGTGCGGCAGTGGCTAAACCATTGAGAACTCCAAGACGGAAGTCCAGTATGCGTCAGTTTGTTGTTAACGTATTTCTCTTCGGAACGTTGCTTACTTCAGGTGCCTATGCAGAACCCATTGAGTTAACGGACACGCTCAGCGCGTGGTCCAGCGATTCGACTGCTTCGACCAGGTTATCGGTTGGCGGCGCTGAAGCCCTTTGTGGGGAGAACGGCCCGAATAATCGCTACAGTTCAGATGCCCCGCTGTTTGCCGCTCAAGAACCGGAGCGTTGCGCCTCTCGCATCGGTCATATCAGTAGTGACAGGCAGTCTATTGATGACCCAGCTGACACGTTTATGAAACAGGCGGACCTTGTGGTTTCGACGAAGACGATTCTCGATCGGGTACCCACTATGCTTGGTTCAAGCTTCACAATCGAGAAGCGGGCTGCAGTAAATACCATCGCTCCCGAGGGATCTCTGTGCGACACCGGTACAACTCGACTGGCGCGTCCTGAGTCTCTCGGTTGCGGGGATCGCATGATGCCGCCTTTGCATCAAGCGACGTTCATTCCGTTCGAATTAGGCAGTGACAAGGATTACTTCCGTGATAGCGGATTTTTTTATGGCGGAGCGCTGGTCAGCGACGTCAAAACGGATCAGAAAAATGCAACCAAATCGGCGCTTGCGGGGATCATCAGCGTGAAAGATGTGCCGGAGCCGTCGGCCCTCGCCCTTGTGGCCTTGGGCGCCTTTGGCCTGTTAGCCCGGAGCCGGTTTAAAAACAGCGCTTGAAAAAACCAACGCCCAACCTTGCCGATCGGTCTCGGCTAGGCTGGGCGTCTTTCGTTTGTGCCTAGATCTGGCCGGCAGGTACTCTGACCCAGCCTTCCATCAGGATACGCGCACTCCGGCTCATCGACGCCTTTGCAGCGACCCATCTACCATTTTCCAGCCTGGCTGCCGCACCGACCTTTAAGGTGCCAGACGGGTGGCCAAACGTCACTTCATTGCGTTCCCCTCCGCCGGCGGCCAGATTGACAAGAGTGCCCGGCACGGCCGCGGCAGTTGCGATGGCGACCGCCGCCGTCCCCATCATGGCATGATGAAGCTTACCCATAGAGAGCGCACGAACCAGTACGTTGACGTCTGAATTTCCTATCGCTTTCCCGCTTGACGAAACATAATCCCTTGGCGGCGCGACAAACGCGACCTTCGGCGTATGCTGGCGGGTGGCCGCCTCGTCCGGGCTCTGAATAAGCCCCATTTTCACGGCACCATGGGCTCGAATGGTCTCGAACATGGCCAGTGCCTTGGGGTCTCCGTTGATGTCCTCCTGCAACTCAGTGCCCTGGTAACCGACATCCCGGGCATTGATGAAAATGGTCGGAATACCGGCATTGATCATCGTTGCACTTAACTTCCCAAGCCCCGGAACCTCCAGTTCATCAACCGCATTGCCTGTCGGAAACATCGAACCCTCACCATCGGCGGGGTCCATAAAGTCGATCAGAACCTCGGCGGCCGGGAAAGTCACCCCGTCCAGTTCAAAATCTCCCGTTTCCTGAACCTCACCATTGGCCATCGGCACATGAGCGACGATGGTTTTGCGGATGTTGGCCTGCCAGATACGAACAGTACAAATGCCATTGTCAGGAACCCTGTCAGCGTCGACAAATCCACTGTGAATGGCGAAGGCACCCACTGCAGCCGTCAGATTGCCGCAATTCCCACTCCAATCGACAAAAGGCGTGTCGATGGACACCTGACCGAACAGATAGTCGACGTCATGGTCTGGCTGGGCAGACTTCGACAGGATGACCGTTTTACTGGTGCTGGACGTCGCACCGCCCATGCCATCGATTTGCTTCTGGTACGGGTCCGGGCTGCCAATCACTCTGAGCAATAACTTGTCCCGGGCTTCGCCCGGGGCTTGAGCGGCTTCGGGCAAATCCTGCAGCCGGAAGAAAACCCCTTTGCTGGTACCTCCGCGCATATAGGTGGCAGGGACCTTGATCTGAGGTGCGTGGGTCATGCCGCACCCTCAGCTTCCAGGAAGTCCTTGGCAAAACGCTGCAAAACCCCACCCGCTGAATAGATGGATACCTCTTCGGCAGTGTCCAGGCGGCAAATCACGGGCACGTGCTCAGTGCTGCCGTTCTTGCGATGGATGACCAGGGTGAGCATCGCCTGCGGAGCGGGCGTGCCTTCCACATCGTAGGTCTCAGTGCCGTCCAGTGACAGGGTTCGGCGCGTAGTGCCCTCCTCAAACTGAAGCGGCATCACCCCCATGCCGACCAGGTTGGTTCGGTGAATGCGTTCAAACCCTTCGGCCACAATGGCTTCCACGCCAGCCAACGCAACACCCTTGGCCGCCCAGTCACGGGAGGAGCCCTGGCCGTAGTCAGCACCGGCAATGACGATCAACGGCTGTTTGCGCTCCATGTAAGTTTCAATCGCTTCCCACATCCGGGTGACCTTGCCCTCCGGCTCGATGCGGGCGAGGGAACCCTGCTTCACGTTGCCGTTTTCGTCCGTCACCATCTCATTAAACAGCTTGGGGTTGGCGAAGGTTGCCCGCTGCGCCGTCAGATGATCACCACGGTGCGTTGCGTAGGAGTTGAAGTCCTCCTCGGGCAGGCCCATCTTCGCCAGGTATTCCCCTGCCGCGCTGCTCGCGAGGATCGCATTGGACGGCGACAGATGATCCGTCGTTATGTTGTCCGGCAGAATCGCCAGCGGACGCATGCCTTTGAGCGATTTCTCACCAGCCAACGCGCCCTCCCAGTACGGCGGGCGACGGATATACGTGCTCTGCGGGCGCCACTCATACAATGGATTACTGGCGGCCTGAGCCTCCTTGGTCACGTCGAACATCGGAATATAAGTCTGACGGAACTGCTCCGGCTTGACCGAACTTTTCACGATGGCATCAATTTCTTCATCACTCGGCCAGATGTCCTTCAGAGTGACCGGATTGCCCTCCATGTCATAACCCAGAGCATCTTTTTCAATATCAAAGCGGATGGTTCCGGCAATGGCGTAAGCCACCACCAGTGGCGGAGATGCGAGAAACGCCTGCTTGGCATAGGGATGGATACGACCATCAAAGTTCCGGTTGCCCGACAGCACCGCCACCGAATAGAGGTCACGGTCGATGATTTCCTGCTGAATCTTTGGATCCAGTGCACCACTCATCCCGTTACAGGTCGTACAGGCAAACGCCACCACGCCAAAGCCCATGTTTTCCAGCTCGGGCAGCAGGTTGGCTTCTTCCAGATACATCTTGACGGTCTTGGAGCCCGGTGCCAGGGAAGATTTCACCCAGGGCTTTCGGGTCAGCCCCAGCTTATTGGCGTTGCGAGCGATCAGTCCCGCGGCCACCATGTTGCGGGGGTTCGAGGTGTTGGTACAGCTGGTGATCGCGGCGATAATCACCGCACCATCCGGCATTTTGCCTTCTTCCTGCTGCCATTCACCGGCGATGCCGCGCTGTGCCAGTTCAGACGTCGGCAAGTGTGCATGGGGGTTGGACGGGCCTGCCAGCGTGCGCTCAACGGACGAAAGATCAAACTTCAGAACGCGCTCATATTCCGCTCTGTTCAGGCTATCCGCCCAGAGACCTGTGTGCTTGGCGTACTTCTCAACCAGCTCTACCTGCTCATCATCACGGCCAGTGAGCTTCAGGTAATCAATGGTCTGGCCATCGATATAGAACATAGCAGCGGTAGCACCGTATTCGGGTGTCATATTGGAAATGGTGGCACGGTCGCCAACGCTCAGGCTGTCGGCACCCTCGCCAAAGAACTCCAGATAGGCACCAACCACGCGTTCCTTGCGCAGGAACTCGGTCAGCGCCAGTACCATATCGGTACTGGTAATGCCCGGCTTCAGCTTGCCCGTGAGCTCCACGCCAACAATATCCGGCAGACGCATCATGGAAGCGCGGCCCAGCATCACGCTTTCCGCCTCAAGGCCACCAACGCCGACGGATATGACACCCAGCGCGTCCACCATGGGAGTATGACTATCGGTGCCAACACAGGTGTCGGGGAAAGCCACGCCGTCACGCACCTGCACCACCGGGGACATTTTCTCCAGGTTGATCTGATGCATGATGCCGTTGCCCGGCGGAATGACGTCCACGTTCTTGAACGCCGTTTTGGTCCAGTTGATGAAGTGGAACCGGTCGTCGTTCCGACGGTCCTCAATCGCCCGGTTCTTCTCGAATGCGTCCTCTTCGAAACCGGCGTGCTCAACCGCCAGCGAGTGATCCACGATCAACTGAGTCGGCACCACCGGATTCACTTTCGCCGGATCACCACCCTGCTCATCAATGGCGTCACGCAGGCCGGCCAGATCCACCAGCGCCGTTTGGCCAAGGATATCGTGACAAACGACACGCGCCGGATACCAGGGAAAATCCAGATCGCGACGGCGCTCGATCAGCTGTCTGAGCGCGTCGGCCAGCATGTCGGGATTGCAGCGGCGAACCAGTTGCTCTGCCAGAACCCGGGAAGTGTATGGCAGTTTCTCGTAAGCCCCCGGCTGTAGGTCCTCAACAGCTTGTTGAGTATCGAAGTAATCCAGATCGGTTCCGGGAAGCGGTTTGCGGTATTGGGTATTCATGATCAAAACTCGTCGAAGAATTCGGTGGCAGAAAGAAGTCGGGCACCCGTATCAGAGGGGTGCCCCGTTAACCCATCAGGCCCGCTTTTCAATTGGCAGCCACTCGCAGGACTCAGGCCCGGTGTAATCCGCGCTCGGGCGGATGATGCGATTATTCGCCCGCTGCTCTTTGACGTGAGCAGCCCAACCAGAAACCCGCGACATCACAAAGATTGGCGTAAACAGCTCAGTGGGAATGCCCATGAAGTGATAAGCGGATGCGTGGAAGAAATCGGCATTACAGAACAGCTTTTTCTCACGCCACATCACTTCTTCACAGCGCACGGAGACCGGATAGAGGACGGTATCACCCACTTCCTCAGCCAATTGCTCAGACCATTTCTTGATGATCGCGTTGCGAGGGTCTGACTCACTGTAAATGGCATGGCCGAAGCCCATGATCTTTTCTTTGCGCTCCAGCATGCCGAGCAGGCCCTGCTCGGCCTCGTCCGCGGTCTGGAACTTCTGAATCAGCGCCATGGCCGCTTCGTTCGCCCCACCATGCAGAGGGCCGCGCAAAGAGCCGATGGCGCCCGTTACACAGCTGTGAATATCCGACAGCGTCGACGCGCAAACCCGAGCGGTAAACGTGGATGCGTTGAACTCATGCTCTGCGTACAGGATCAGGGAGACGTTCATCACCCGCTCATGCAACTCGCTTGGCTTTTTGCCATGCAACAGCTCCAGGAACACACCACCAATGGAATCGCTTTCGGTCTGAGCGGTATCGATTCGAACCCCCTCATGCGCAAATCGATACCAGTAGGTAATGATTGATGGGAAAACCGCCAGCATGCGGTCGATCTTGTCATCTTGCTCGCTGAAGTCATTCTCAGTTTCGAGGTTACCCAGCACGGAGCAGCCAGTCCGCATCACATCCATCGGGTGGGCGTCCTTGGGGATTTGCTCCAGCACCAGCTTCAACGCATCGGGAAGGCCACGCAGGCCCTGCAGCTTGGTTTTATAGGCATCCAGCTCCTGCTGATTGGGCAATTTTCCGCGCAGCAACAGGTACGCAACTTCCTCAAATTGGGCGTTGTCCGCCAGATCTTTGATGTCGTAACCGCGATAGGTCAGCCCGGCACCGGTTTTTCCCACCGTACACAGCGCCGTTTCACCGGCAACCTGGCCACGCAGCCCGGCACCGCCCAGTTTCTTTGCTTCTGCCATCGTCTCTCTCCCTCAATCTTTCGTGGTTTACGACTTGTTCTGTGCAAACAACTGATCCAGCTTCTGCTCGAATTCGTGGTAGTTCAGGAAATCATAAAGTTCCATACGGGTCTGCATCAGATCGACCACGTCTTTTTGATCGCCTTTTTCCAGAATGTTCTGATACACCGTCAGTGCCGCTTTGTTCATCGCCCGGAACGCACTGAGCGGATACAGCACCATACCGGCACCGGCCTCTGCCAGTTCTTTGCGGTTATACAGCGGTGTGGCACCAAACTCGGTGATATTGGCGAGGATGGGCACATCCAGCGCATCCGCGAACGCCCGGTAATCGGTTAGCTCATGCACCGCTTCGGCGAAAATGCCGTCGGCACCGGCTTCAATACAGGCTTTAGCCCGGTCAATCGCGGCTTCGAGCCCTTCCTTCTGAAACGCGTCAGTGCGAGCCATGATGAAAAAGTCCTGATCTTGCCGGGCATCGGCTGCGGCCTTGATCCGGTCAACCATTTCTTCTTTCGACACAATCTCTTTATTCGGTCGATGCCCGCAACGCTTCTGCGCCACTTGGTCTTCAATGTGAACGGCAGCCGCGCCGGCACGCTCCATCTCGCGAATGGTTCTGGCAATATTGAACGCACCACCCCAACCGGTGTCGATATCCACCAACAGCGGCAAATCCGTGGCGGCCGTGATACGGCGAACATCCTCAACAACATCGTTCATGGTGGTCATACCCAGATCCGGCAGGCCGTAAGAGGCATTGGCCACCCCACCGCCAGACAGATAAATCGCCTGATGACCAACCCGTTCGGCCATCATGGCGGCGTAGGCGTTGATGGTTCCCACAATCTGCAGGGGCTGATTGTCTTTCAGCGCCTGCCGAAAGCGGGCGCCCGGAGTCAGTGTATTTGACATGATGTAAGCCTCTTGTTTGTTCTGTGGTCAAATCGGATCCCTGTGAGCGAATCCAACCCCTCTATATGGTTAAGACACCTTCTTCGATTTTCTGCTCAATATTCTGGCGCGCGGCATTGATATGGCGCTTCATCAGGAACTCCGCCAGTTCGCCGTCCCGCTGGGCAATCGCCTCTGCAATGCGACGATGTTCTCCCAGCGCCAGATGCGGCCGCCCTGCGGAAGTACTTAACCGATAACGGTACATGCGCACCATGTAATAGAGATCGCCCAACAGCATTTGGGCCAGCTTGGTGTTTCGGCTGCCGGTTGCAATTCGGTGGTGGAAATCGTAATCGCCCTCAGCCTGGTAGTAAGCCTGCCCCTGGGCTTCGTCAATCATCCGCTCATGGCTGTCCAAGGTAGCCTGAAGGCCCGAGATTTCATCATCGGTCATCCTCTCGGCCGCCTGACGCGCCGCCAGCCCTTCCATAGCCTCACGAATCCGGTAAAGCTCGAGCAATTCACCGGCACTGAGGGAGACGACTTTAACGCCGGCGTGAGGCCGACGAACAAGAAGCCCACGAGATTCGAGCCGCCCCAGGGCCTCCCGAAGCGGACCACGAGTGAGATTGAAGCGAGAACAGAGCTCGACCTCCCCGATCTTTTCACCCGGTGCGAGATCCCCTTTTACGATGGCCGTTTGCAGACAATCAAAGGCTTCATCTGCGCGCGTTTGAGACTGAATCGCTGACTGAGACATTTTTTGTTAACAATTATGGCAAATCCAGACTGAAAACTACGCTTGGGATGTGTTTTTGTCAACAAATCACGGGAAGCAGAAATCAGCTTGTCAACAAATGGGTCGACAAGCGCGAACAAGGGCGGGAAAAGTATAGATGAAGAATGAGGCACAGACGCCGCCATAGGGCGGCGCCAGCCGGAATATAAAAAAACAACTTAGAGAGCGACGCGAACCGAGAAGGAAACGTCTGGAGACTCTGGCCGCTCGACGGAATCGCCGGTTGTCTCAACCAAACGACCCACAGACAGGTTGGTCTGAACGCTGCGCGTTTCAAACTGCAGCGAGGCTTCAACCGCGCTGGCCCGGCCAAATTCACCGGAGTTGGCCTCTTTACCCGGAACCCAGCCGCGCAGCGCAGCCAGCTGCACCCGACTTTGAACCCCTTCAGCGCCGGGAAGCCGGAACTGTGGACTATCCGCCTTCAGTTTCAGCCAACCGCCATCCGGACTCGACAACGAACTGCCGTTGAATCCGGAGATCATAGACGACGATGCCACCACAACATTTTCACTGGCTGGCAACTCAGACGGCGCGAACTGGTAATGACCATCAAGCGCAAACAACCAGTTGCGCAGCGGGCGACGAATTGAGGAAGACAAGGACGCTTTCTGAAACACCGCAGATGACTCGTCCACCCCAGCAGTGTCTTCAACCTGGTGGAACTCGGAACCAGCCGACAAGGCAAGACGCGCACTGGCTTCAAATCCGGCCGCAAGCTCCCGCTTCCCACTGGCATCCAACGTCATGGATGAGCGCTCCTCGCTGGCGCTTTCGTCCCAGTGCCCTGCCTCGAATCGCTCCTCGTATTCACTGGCATGACGAATAATGGTCTTGAAGCGAACATCCCTCCAGGAGAACAAAGAACGGGACACAGACACTGCAAGCGCTTTCTTGTCCTGACTCTGGTTAAAACGCTCACCACCGGAGGTGGTATCGCCCCGATGGTCACGCCGAAGCATCTCAACGCCAACCCGCGTATCGCCCACCGGAAAGCCATAACTGAAGCCGAGGTTATCGGAATCCTGATCCGCCAGGCGGCTGACACCGTTCTGGAACTTAACCCCGAACACATGATCGGTGAAAAAGAGACCTCGAGTATTCAGTTTAACGTGACCATTAAACTCGTCGCTGTTTTTCTCGGAGGCGCCGGAAAGCTCGATCCGGGACTGCAGCCACTTTGGGAGACCGTCGTTTGACGGCGTCGCCCATGCCTGCCCCGAGATGATGCACCAAACAAGTGCCATGACTGCAACTGTCTTCACACGCCTTCCTGATTTAGCGACCTGCCTGCACGAGTTCGCGCAGAACTGTTCAAAAACCAACCAGGCTGCAATCTATTGGCTGCACGGTCGCAAAACCAGAGCTGCTTTCCAAAAATAACAAATTGATTAACTTGGCATTATTTGCGCAAAGTTCAGCCATGATTCGACATAAAAAGATGCAGCGGTCCACATCCGGAACCAACTTGGCTACACTCGGCACAATTCGTGAATGAATTTCAGAAAAGCAGTTTTGCTGCTTACTCACTGACAAGGACCAGAGGGATATTCAGATGATTAAGAAATGCCTGTTTCCGGTAGCCGGCTACGGCACACGCTTTCTTCCTGCCACCAAGGCCATGCCCAAGGAAATACTCCCGATTGTGAACAAACCGCTGGTGCAATACGGGGTGGAAGAAGCCTCGGAAGCAGGCGTTCATGAATTCGGCTTTGTGACCGGGCGTGGCAAGCGGGCCATTGAGGATCACTTCGACATCAGCTACGAGCTTGAGCACCAGATTGCGGGCTCCGGCAAGGAAGACCTCCTGTCCTCAATCCGGGATCTGATTAACCACAACTCCTTCGCCTTTACCCGTCAAAACGAGATGAAAGGCCTCGGACACGCCATTCTCACTGGACGCAACCTGATCGGTGACAACCCTTTTGCCGTGGTGCTGGCCGATGACTTCTGCATGGGTCCCGAAGGTGAGGACGGTGTTCTGGCCCAGATGGTCAAGCTCTACAACCAGTTCCGCTGCTCGATTGTCGCTATTGAAGAAGTACCAGAGGATGAGACGCACAAGTATGGCGTGATCGCCGGCGAGCCGATGAAAGACGGCCTGTACCGCATCACCGATATGGTGGAAAAGCCCGCGCCAGAGGACGCGCCCAGCAACCTGGCGATCATTGGGCGATACATCCTGACACCGGATATTTTCGAGATTATCGAAAACACCCCAGCAGGTAAGAATGGCGAAGTTCAAATTACCGACGCCCTGCTCCAGCAAGCCAAAAACGGATGCGTGCTGGCGTACCAGTTCAAAGGTCGTCGGTTTGACTGCGGAAGCATTGATGGCTTCGTAGAGGCCACCAACTACGTGTACGAAAACGTGTACAAGAAAGGAAAGTAGATCGCCAGGGCGCTCTAACGCCCCAGTAGTTGCAAAACTTGGCGCCGGTTCTTGTCAGAAGCTTTACGGAACCGGCGCACCAACGCCGCCTCCTCGTCGGTCAGCTGAACCCGATTGATTTCCAGCTCCAGCTCTTTGAGCGCCTCGAACAGATCGTCGCTGTTACTGAACGCCAGGCCCGGCAATTCAAGCTGACCATCTCCGCCTGGTTCCTCAAGATCCAGCACGTCTTCAAGTGGCGTTTCGGTCTTGATACAGAAATCCAGTAACTCTGTGACCCCAGGATAGCTGCGTTGCCGAGCATCACCCGATTCCCAGCTCTTCACCCGAGCCTCGTCGACGCCGCACAGCTGGGCCACATCCCAGTGAGAAAGCCGGCCAGATTCCCGAACCTGACGAAGACGGCGATTGAAGGTTTGCAGGTAGCGCATTTCTACTGCCTCTCAAAGTTCGCGGACCCGGGCAGGTCCGCTCGATCATTCGATCCTGTATCCACAACATACTGAATTCTGAACCAAATGTAACCTCGCCGCGCAATTTACCCTCAGCCCATGGTGGATCGAAAGCAGCTAGCCCGTCAGCGCCAATGAGCCAAAAAGTTGTTGACCGAAAAATGGAGAATCAGTATAGTGCGTCCGCGTTACGGGATAGGACCATAGCTCAGTTGGTTAGAGCGCTACCTTGACATGGTAGAGGTCCCCAGTTCGAATCTGGGTGGTCCTACCAATCCCGCATCGAAAGTCAGTGAACTACGGAAACGTAGGAGCTGGCTTTTTTTATGTCCGGCCCCTTTCCGGAACCCGCCCATGAAAACCATCATCGATGTTACCGCCGACCACACTCAGCCAGCGGTTGACGTACTCAGCGCTGCCTCCGACCTCCCTAAACAGCGGATCAAGGACGCGATGGCCAAAGGTGCCTGCTGGTGGACGCACAAAGGCAAACGCGTTCGACTACGGAAGGCAAAGCGGGAAGTGACAGCCGGCACGCGCCTGGAACTCTTCTACGACGCGCAAGTCCTTGCTCGGACACCACCCCCGGCGCAGCTGATCGCGGATTACAAACGCTACTCCGCCTGGTTCAAGCCTCACGGGATGTTGTCACAGGGCTCGGAATGGGGCGACCACTGCAGCCTGCTTCGCTGGGCGGAAAAGGAACTGCAGCGAGACTGCTATCTGATTCACCGACTGGACGCTGACGCCTCCGGGCTGATGCTGATTGCCCACGACGGCAAATCGGCAGGCGCATTATCCAAACGCTTTTCGGAGCGGCAGATGACCAAGCGCTATCAAGCCAGGGTTGCCGGCCACCTCATCGCAGATGACCTTCTTATTGATCAGAAAATTGACGGTAAAGCAGCTATCAGCCGCGTGAGCACGCTGTCAGTGGACGACGCAGATCAAACAACCCTGGTGAGCGTGGACATAGAGACCGGGAGAAAACATCAGATAAGAAAGCACCTGGCCTCCCTCGGCCATCCAATTATTGGCGACCGGCTGTATGGCAAGGCTGCCGACCGTTGCCTGCAACTGACCGCCTGCTACCTCGAATTTGACTGCCCGCTGACGCGCAAGCGTGTGGCGCTGGCATTACCCAGCCATCTGAGTAGCACCAGCGAAAGCTGAGAGCATGGCTCTGAACGATCAGAGCTTATAGAAGTCGCGATACCAGTCGACGAACTTCGCTATCCCATCTTCAACCGATGTGTCGGGCTTGTACCCCACATCCGTAATGAGATCGTCGACATTCGCGTAAGTAGCTGGGACATCACCGGGCTGCATGGGCAGCAGGTTTTTCTGAGCCTTTTTGCCCACCCGCTCCTCTATGATTTCGATAAAGCGGGATAGCTCGACCGGGTTGTTACTGCCGATATTGTAAAGCCGGTAAGGCGCTTTTGATGTACCCGGATCAGGCGTTTCGCCAGACCAGTCCAGGTTCGGCTCCGCCACATGGTCCAGCGTCCGCACCACGCCCTCAACGATATCGTCGATATAGGTGAAGTCCCGCTTATGGTGGCCATGGTTAAACACGTCGATGGGCTCCCCGGCCAGTATCTTCTTGGTGAAGATGAACAGGGCCATATCCGGCCGCCCCCAGGGTCCGTAGACGGTGAAGAAACGCAAACCGGTGGTAGGGAGGTTATACAGATGGCTGTATGTGTGTGCCATCAGTTCATTGGCCTTCTTGGAGGCCGCGTACAGACTCAGGGGATGGTCGACGTTGTCGTGCACGGAAAACGGCATGGACTCGTTCGCACCGTAGACCGAACTGCTGGATGCATAGACCAGATGCTTTACGCCATGGTGACGACAACCTTCCAGGATGTTCATAAAGCCTACAAGGTTGGCGTCAACATAGGCATGAGGATTCTCCAGGGAGTAGCGAACCCCGGCCTGTGCGGCCAGGTGAACCACCCGCTCCGGCTTATGTTCCGCAAACAGCGCGTCCATGACACTTCGATCCGCCACATCCTGACGCACCTCGGTGAATCCGGACCGGCACGTTAACCGCGCCAATCGGGCCTCTTTCAGGCTAACGTCATAGTAGTCATTGACGTTATCAACACCGATAACCTCATCACCCCGGTCTAATAACCGGTGCGCAAGGTGTGAGCCAATGAAGCCCGCTGTTCCCGTAACGAGAATCTTCAACGTTTCTCTCTCCTCAGAACACAACGCCGGCGCTGAAAAATGGCCCATCCAGCTCTACATCCAGCCTATCGCCGCCATCTTCGTAATCGATCGCCATGTTACGGTAGCCTGCTCTGAACTGAAGCACCGCGATCTCGTACTGACCGTAGGCGTTAAAATCATGTACAGAGTCGCCATCGTAGCTAATGATATTGCCTTCAGCGCCCACGGAAACGCCACTAAACGGCAGGTCGAAGCGCGCAGCCAGGTAACCCATTGGGATTACAGCATCTATCTCGGTTTCACTGACGCCGGTACCCGCAACCTGCTGAACCAGCAGTTCACCGGAGAGATCCCGTGCGGTGATACCCAGGTCAAGGTTTACCCAGTTATCCAACACCTCGTAATACAAGGTCAGATCCAACTGTTCGAGATCAAGTTCCGACCGCACATCCGCGCCACCCACACCACCGATATCGATACCATCGAAATCTGCAGACAGACTTCCTCGCCCATCAAGCTGTATTAAAGTGTAGTTCAGACGAACGTTTGGAAGAACAGGGATCGGATGTTCCAAATACAGAGAGGTATTTGCATTGGAATCACTCTCAAGATTGAGGTCATTCTCAACGTCAACCAGATCATTTCCGCTCGCAGCCTGGCCGGAAAGCCCTGAATCCCAGTAACTCACGTTTGCGCCAAGTCCGACAACGTCCGCATGGACCTGATGAGACGCCAGAAGAACCGTTCCGGCCGCCACTACCATCAACTTACGCATAACAAATCCTTTTCGCTTGTTTTTAATTGCGAGGTTCAGTCGAACTGAATACCCAGACGGCGTCCAACCTCCTCGTAGGTCTCAATGACTTCACCAAGTCCCTGGCGAAAACGATCCTTATCCATTTTTTTCCGGGTCTCTTTGTCCCAGATTCGACACCCATCAGGGCTGAACTCATCTCCCAGCACGACCTTGCCAGCGCTGCGACCAAACTCGAGCTTGTAGTCAACCAGCAGCATTCCGGCCTGGTCGAACAAAGCTTTGAGCACATCATTCACCTGGTAGGTTAACTCTTTCATACGAGCCAGCTCGTCAGCGGAGGCCCAGCCAAAACTGACCGCCAGCGACTCGTTGACCATCGGGTCATGCAGAGCATCATCTTTCAGGAAGAGCTCGAAGGTGGGAGGCGTCAATTCCTTGCCTTCTTCGACGCCCAGGCGACGACACAGGCTACCGGCGGAAATATTTCTCACCACGCATTCAACCGGAATCATATCCAGATTTTTGACCAGCGATTCGGTATCCGACAGCAGACCCTCAAAATGGGTAGGAACCCCCGCTGCCTCAAGCTTCTCCATAATGAAGGCATTGAACTTGTTGTTCACCATGCCCTTTCGTTGCAGCTGCTCCTTCTTTTCACCGTCAAACGCTGACGTATCGTCCCTGAACTCGAGAACGAACAGGTTTGGATCATCGGTCTTGAACACAGACTTGGCTTTGCCGGCGTATAGCTCTTCGCGCTTTTCCATCGAAAATCTCCAGTGCCCCGAGTTCGCATCGGGCACGCAGTAACTGAATCTAATAAAGGTATTCGAACAGCTGACCCAACAGATCGGCGGCGTCTCGCTCGCCATCAAAGTTCGCTTCCTGAGCAGCCGTCACGACCACCACTTCAGGCGCTTCATCCAGCCTGAGCGTGTGGGTATGCTCCGGTTCGCTGCTGTCACCGAACCAGCCGAACCAACCGGAGTCACGCTCGTCCTCAGTACGGAAATCGACATGGAACCACCCGTCGCTTCGGTTCAGATCGACAACATCAACACCCGCTTCGGACAGGGCCCGGCGCATTTCTGCCCAGGAACGCCCGTAGTCCAGATCCATCCGGATCGCGACCGCTTGCTCGCCTTCAGACACAAGCTTAACCCGAGGCTCACTGACGATGCCCGACGCCGCCCTTGAGAAGGACTTTTGCTCGTCCCTACCCTTCAGGAAATCGGCCATATCGGCTAACACACGTTTCTGCACGGCCAGCTCTTCGTCCGACGGTGCCGCGGCCTGGCTCCACGGGATCAGGGTACCAGCTTCGGACCCCGCCTCCAGTCTCCGCACCTGGATTTCCGTTGTCTTGCGGCGTACACCCGGAATCATTCTGACCTGCAGTACAAGCCTTGCCTCGTCGGCGCCGGCGTCGTCTGAGAGCTCAGCCAGTTCACGGGCACGCTTGCTGAAGTTCAGCAGCTCGCTTTGCAACAGCCCCTGTTGCGGATCATCAACGCTCACACCCAGCCCGCGATCAATCATATAGGCGTTGGTCGCCGGCCAAAGCCGACCGGGAACATCATTCACCAGCAGCCAGGCCCGTCCATCAAGCTCTTCGACCACATAGTTTTCCTCCAGGATTTCGGAGGTCATATCGGGAGGCTCAGGGAGGTCGGACGGGTAGAACTTGCTGGCGTCAGCCACACTGACATCCCGAATCGGCATCGTCTGGCTGATACGCGATGAATCGGCGCCCTCTGGCAACTGCAGCGGCGGCAGCTCCTGCGCAGATACGTATTGTTCGGAACGGTCATCCATCAGACCGCAACCGGAAAGCGCCACGCTGGTCAGCAGCATTCCGGTCACGAGCGTCCTGGATTTTGGCAATAGATCGTTACGGGTTCCAGAAAGAACCGACATCAAATTACTCCGGAGATAAAGGGCCAAGTCAGACAGCTCAGAGCGCGCCTGAGGCTCTCATTGCGTCTTCCACCTCACTGTGGAATTTTTCGCTCAGCGGTGTCAGTGGAAGACGAATGCCAGCACTGATCATGCCCATGCGGCCAAGGGCCCATTTGACAGGGATCGGGTTGGCCTCGAGAAACAATTTCCGATTCAGCGGCATCAGCAACTCATTGAGGCGCTCGGTCTCTTCACGATTACCCGCAATCGCGGCCTCACACAGCTGAGCCATCGCCCGTGGCGCCACGTTGGCGGTAACGGACACATTACCCTTGGCTCCGGCCAGCATCAGTTCCGCAGCGGTCGCATCATCCCCGGAATACACCGCCAGGCGGCCATCAAGGGCTTCGATCAGCTCGGCGCCGCGCGGGATGTTGCCCGTCGCATCCTTGATGCCAACGATGTTCGGAATATCGGCCAGACGCAGAACTGTCTCGTTCAGCATGTCGCAGGCGGTGCGACCCGGAACGTTGTACAGCATCTGGCTAATACCCGGCACCGCTTCCGCGATGGTTTTGAAATGCTGATACAGGCCTTCCTGAGTCGGCTTGTTGTAGTAAGGCACGACCAGCAAGCATGCGTCTGCCCCCAGTTTGTGGGCCTCGGTCGTCAGCTCGATTGCTTCACGAGTGCTGTTACCACCGGTTCCGGCGATAACAGGAATGCGTTTATCGACACGTTTTATGATGTGGCCAATGACCCGACAATGTTCTTTCGGATCCAGGGTTGCAGATTCACCGGTGGTGCCCACAGCCACGATGCCATGGGTGCCATTTTCGATATGGAAGTCCACCAGCCTGTCCAGCTCCTCCCAGTGAATTTCACCGTCCGGAAACATGGGCGTGACCAGTGCAACAAGGCTACCCGTAATCATAAAAGCTCCGTCTCAATAAAAGCGATATGGTAATGTTGGGCTCGTACTGACACAAGGGAATTCAAGGAGAAGTCATGTCATCCGTTGAACTGGGAAACCCTGTACCAGATTTTGAAGTCCAAGCTACAGGAAACCAGACCATTCGCCTGTCCGATTTCCAGGGAAAAAACGTAATTCTTTATTTCTACCCAAAGGATAACACCCCCGGCTGCACAACCGAGGGTCAGGATTTTCGGGACCGCATGTCGGCGTTTGCCGAGCTTAACACTGAAATTCTGGGCGTCTCCAGAGACGGGCTTCGGGCTCACGAAAATTTCCGCGCCAAGCACGATTTCCCGTTCCACCTGATTTCAGACAAGGACGAAACACTGTGCAAGCTGTTCGACGTCATCAAGCTCAAAAAACTTTACGGCAAAGAGTACCTCGGGATCGACCGCAGCACGTTCCTTATTGACGGCGCCGGCGTTCTTCGGAAGGCCTGGCGCAGCGTCAAGGTCAAAGGTCACGCTGACGAGGTTCTGGAGGCCACCAAGGCGCTCTAGGACCCGGTCAGGAGTGCTCAGGTTCCGGTGGAGGCACAAAGTCCTTCACCGGCCAGGCCGCAAAAACGGCTTTCAGCATGGTTGCCAGAGGAATGGCAAAGAAAACTCCCCACAAGCCCCAGATACCACCGAAAAACAGCACCGCCACGATAATCGCCACCGGATGAAGATTATTCACCTCGGAAAACAGGATCGGCACCAGCACGTTGCCGTCCAACCCCTGGATAACGCCATAAACCACCATCACCCAGATAAAGTGACTGCCCCAGCCAAACGCAAACAAGGCAATCATCGCTACCGGGATGGTTACCACCGCTGCGCCAATGTAGGGAATCACCACACTCAACCCTACCAAAAGTGACAACAGGGCCGCATACGGCATACCAAGGAACTTGAACGCCACATAGGTGGCACCGCCCACAATCAGAATCTCGACCGCCTTACCTCGAACATAATTGGCACACTGAAGGTTCACTTCATGCCAGATGCGAAGCATCATCGGGCGTTGAGGCGGAAGCAGCCTGCCCACGGCGCCCAGCAACACCTCCCGGTCCTTCAAGAAGAAAAACACCAGAATCGGCACCAGAACCATATATATAAGCAGTGCCACCAGATCGGGAATACTGGACAGCGAAAACGACACCAACCACTGCGTCATATGACCAACCTCGGTTGATACCTGCTGATAGACGGTATTGACTGCGTCGGCGGAAATGAGATGGGGATACTCATCCGGAAGCAGCTCTAGATAAGACTGCATTTCCCGGATGATTCTCGGTGTTTCACCGGCAAGGTTGCTTACCTGTGTCCAGATCAGCGGGAGCAAGCCGAAGATGAAACCGACCAGAACGCCGAGGAAAACCAGGAAAACCCCCAGAATAGCCGCCATTTCAGGCACACCCATTTTGACCAGCTTGGTCACCAGACCCTGAAGAATAAAGGCGATAATCAGTGAGGCTATGGCCGGCGCCAACATGGCCCCAAACCAGATAACAAAGATGGTCCCCGTCACCAGGATGAGGAACAGGATTACCGCCTCCTCATCCGAAAAATACTTGTGCGCAAGACCCCGTAAAACTGTGATCATGTATGTCTCCGAAAACCTAGCCGCCGCACTTTATCACAAACCGATACTCACCCCCGGCTTCCGCCGTGCTCACCAGCGAATGCCTGGAGAGCTTGATAAAGGCAGGGATATCCCGGGCCGAGCCCGAGTCAGTGGCAACCACCTCTAACTCCTGGCCAGCTTCCATGGAATTGAGCTCCAGCTTGGTTTTCAGCAAGGGCATCGGGCACTGAAGACCCGACGCATCCAACGTACGATCAGCCATAAAACGGAAACACCATGTCTGAAATCAATGTAAAAACATTCATGCAGGCATTATGCCGAGAGTGTTAATGTATTTCACTACAATAGTATTTAATGCAACCGAACGAACTTTTCGTTGTATATGCCTGTCATTATGGCCACCGGACCAGGGGATACTTTGCAGTACATGAATCGGAAGAGACGCCTCAAATCCAGTCTGATGCCAGCCGGCCTGTGCCTGCTACTCGCCCTCCCTTTCGGCAACCCCACGGCACAGGAAAGCCAGCTACCCACGATCGGCGGCGCGGGCGGAGGATTGATTTCGGGCAAACTGGAGTCTGACATTGGCGAGCAGGTAATGATTTCTATTCGCCGATCAACCCCCAGAATCACCGACCCCCTGGTCTACGATTACCTGACTGCCATCATCTATCGTCTGGTGCCTTCTGCGCCGCTCCAAGACCGAAACCTTACCCTGACACTGATCGACAACCCCGGGATTAACGCCTTCGCGGTTCCGGGGGGTATTGTTGGCGTGAATGGCGGCCTGTTTCTCAGCGCAGCGACCGAACAACAGTTCGCCTCGGTTCTGGCGCACGAACTTGCACACCTCAGTCAGCGCCACTTCGCGCGTCGGATGGAGCAGCAGGAAGCCAACGCACCGTTGGCAATGGCCGGAATGATTGCGGGTATCATCCTGTCGGCGGCCACACAGTCAGACATCGGCATTGCCGCGATTGCCGGTTCACAGGCCATGGCCGTGCAGAACATGCTGGCCTACAGCCGCGCTCACGAACAGGAAGCGGACCGAGTCGGCCTGGATATTCTTGCCAACGCTGGCATGGACCCACGCGGCATGCCGGAAATGTTTGAAATCCTGATGCGCGAGAATCGCCTTCAGGGCAACCGGGTACCGGAGTACCTGTCGACCCACCCGCTCACCCAGAGCCGGGTGTCGGACACCCTGAACCGGGCCGAGCAGTATCCGAAGAAAACCATTGGCGACAGCCTGGAATACCATCTGATCCGCAGCCGCCTGCAGGCACGGTATACCTCGTCACCCCAGGTCGCCATTGACACCTTCGAAGCCTATCTGGAAAAGAGCAACCCTGCGCGAAGCGAGGCTATTCGCTATGGCCTTGCCGTTGCCTACCTGCGAAACAATCAACCAGAAAAGGCCATTAACCTCCTTCAAGAGCTGTTGGAACAGCAACCGGAGAGAATTACGTTCCAGGTAACACTGGCCGAAGCCCTTCTGGGTAACAACCAGATCGAAGAAGCCCGAAAACTGCTGAAAAGTGCGCTGGGCAGGAATCCCGGCAACTATCCCATAAGCTATCAACTCGCAGAAACGGAATTGGCGGCCGGCAGGGGTTCAGCCGCAGCTCAATTATTGAAAGACCTGACCCGGGATATGCCCAAACAGGAGCACCTGTGGCTGAAACTGGCTGACGCCGAGGGACTTGCAAGGAATATTGTGGGAGTACACAGGGCACGGGCAGAATACGACGTACTGATGGGAGACCTGGAAGCCGCTCAGCGACAACTCAGGCAAGCCCAGGAAAAGCTATCCGCTGGCTCTCCCGAGCGGCAGATAGTCACCGAGCGGCTGGCAGAGATCACCCGACGCCTTAACTCCCGACGCAACGGCTGACGCCCCGTCAGCCGTTGCCTGCAACCTGCAGGTCCATGTTCGCCGTGAAGTCCAACATGCGCCGCAGAGGCATCAGCGCGCGTTCACGAAGTGCATCACTCACCGAGACTTCCTGATCCCCCGCCTCAAGCACATGCAAAAGATTTTCCAGACCGTTCATTGCCATCCAAGGACAATGGGCGCAGCTGCGACAGGTAGCCCCGTTGCCTGCGGTCGGTGCCTCAAGCAGCGTCTTGTTCGGCGCCAGCTGCTGCATTTTGTAGAAAATGCCGTTATCGGTCGCAACAATAAACTTGTCGTTCGCCATGGTCTGCACAGCATGAATCAGCTGGGAGGTCGAGCCCACCACGTCCGCCATTTCCACAACAGCATGGGGAGACTCCGGGTGAACCAGGACGGCCGCCTCCGGATACAGAGCCTTCAGATCTTCCAGACCGCGATACTTGAATTCTTCGTGGACTATGCAGGAACCATCCCAAAGCAGCATGTCTGCGCCTGTCGTCTTCTGCACGTAATGCCCAAGATGCTTATCCGGTGCCCACAGAATCTTCTCGCCACGGGCATCCAGGTGCTCGACAATGGCTTGTGCGCAACTGGATGTCACCACCCAGTCGGCCCTGGCCTTTACCGCCGCTGAGGTGTTGGCATACACCACCACGGTGCGGTCAGGGTGCTGATCACAAAATGCCGAGAACTCATCCGCCGGGCACCCGACATCAAGGGAGCAGGTCGCCTCCAGCGTCGGCATGAGCACGGTTTTTTCGGGATTGAGGATTTTCGCGGTTTCTCCCATGAAGCGCACACCGGCAACCACCACGGTGGAGGCTGGATGCTCATTACCAAAACGCGCCATTTCGAGCGAGTCTGCCACGCAGCCGCCGGTCTCCTCGGCCAGTTGCTGCAGCTCTGGATCGGTATAGTAATGCGCCACCAGAACAGCGTCTTTTTCCTGCAACGCTGCTTTTATCTTCGCAATAAGACCGGCTTTCTCGTCAGCACTCAGCGGCTTGGGCTCGGCAGCGTGGGCGAGATGTTCCTGGACAAGAATGCGGTCTTCGGTACGTGTCATTACTGCGTCTCTATGTTGCGTTCAATGTGCAGATTATATCACTGCAATCCCGATTTTCGTGATCAACAGTGAGTCTCCCCGCGGAAGAGCCAACACCCTATTTGGGATCTTATACGCAAAAAAAAAGAGCCCGGAGGCTCTTTTTTTCGAACCCTTTCGGATCCGATATATGGTGGGTCGTGATGGATTCGAACCATCGACCAATTGGTTAAAAGCCAACTGCTCTACCAACTGAGCTAACGACCCATAAACAGTGACCAGCGCTCATACTGATCTGCCCAAACACAAAAATGCGACTTCGCATCCGGACTCTAATTTGGTGGGTCGTGATGGACTCGAACCATCGACCAATTGGTTAAAAGCCAACTGCTCTACCAACTGAGCTAACGACCCAAACGAGGCGCATATAGTAACGATTTTTTTTTGCTGATCAACCCCCTTTTGAAAGTTTCTCAACATTTTTTCTTCGCCGGTTAAGCTTTACCCTGCGCCAAGGAACTTGCGCGCCAACTTGGCGGCACTGCTATCCGGATAACTGTCTACAACGTTCTGCATGCGGCCCCGGGCCTGCTCGGTCTCACCCAGCTTGTCCAGGGTCACACCCAGCTTATACAACGCATCCGGCGCCTTGCGGTGGTCCGGATAGCGGGTGGCGACGATCGTAAACGCCTGCTTCGCCTGCTCCAACTGCGGCTTCACCAGATACACCTCACCCAACCAATAATAGGCGTTTACCGTCAAATCGCCTTCGGGATAGGTATCAATGAACGCGTATATCTTGTTGATGGCCGTGTCGTAATCCTTTTGATTCCGGATCAAATCCTGAATCTCAGCGTAGGCCGCACGCTCCTCGGCGTCAGGCTGGCGGTATTCTTTCTCCTCAATCACCGGTGCCGAAGCTCCGCCTGAGGACGATGCCGACGACGAGCTCCCGACCGGCTGCTCCGCCATTTTTTCCGACAGTGCCAAAATTCGCTGATCCAGATCAATGTATCGATCACGACCCTGTTTCTGGAGCCGATCAATCTGGTAACCCTGCTCTTCCACCTGCCCCCGGAGACGACGGACCTCTTCCTGCAGTTGCTGGATCATATAAAACAGCTCGGCCGAAGCCTGACTATTACCCGCGCCACGCTGAGCGGCAGAGCCACTGTTCTGGAAAGCGGGGGTAGATGATTGCGCCAGAGCCGCTCCCGCCTGCCCGAGAGCAAGCGGAAGCACCACTGTCGCCATGAGTATTTTTCTCATGGACATACCTGTCATCTTGGTTTTTTATTCGAAAACCAGCTCCACACGACGGTTCTGAGCCCAGGAGCTTTCGCTGGAACCCATAACAGCCGGCTTCTCTTCACCGTAGCTTACGGTTTCGATCTGGCCACGTGAAGCGCCGTTCACGATCAGGAAACGCTGTACCGCATTGGCACGACGCTCGCCCAGCGCGAGGTTGTATTCCTTGGTGCCGCGCTCGTCACCGTGACCTTCCAGGCGAACCTGCTGGCCAGGGTTTGAGGCCAGGAACAAAGCGTGAGCCACCAGCACGTCGCGAGCTTCAGGCTTGATTTCGGCAGTATCGAAATCAAAGTAGAAAGTGGTGATTTCGCGCAGCGCTTCCTGCTGAGCCTGCTGCTCTGCAGCCATACGCTCTTCTTCAGTCATCGAGGAAGAGGAAATTCCGCCCTCGTCGCCACCACCGTAAACAGTGGCACCACCTTCCTGGTCAATTGCCGCCACGTCAGAGCCGTACGCTCCCTCATCTACTGTTTCGCCAGTAGAGCTACATCCGGCGAAGAGGCCGACAGACAACATAACTGCAAAAGCCTTGGATTGGGCTGACAACTTCATAGTACTTTCCTTTCGGTTGGTTGACTTAATGTGTGAATCATTGAGCAGGTTTTGCGCACCTGCTACCGCACCAGCGGCCCCCACGCGGGCTCGCGCACATCGCCTTCAGACGCCGGGAGGCTATAAGCCGCGCCGCCGTCCGCAGAAATGACGGTGAGTACGCTGCTGCCCTGCTTGGTGGCATAAATCAGCATACGCCCATTCGGGGACACACTTGGGGATTCGTCGGATTCTGTCCTGGTCAGTATGGTTTCCTCACCAGTTTCTAAATCGGTTCTGGCTATATTGAACGCCCTGTCGCGCTGATGCACATAGTATACATAACGCCCACTGCTGTCCGGCCTGGGCCGGGCGTTATAACGGCTACCAAACGTAATGCGCCTGGGTGCGGCATCGAGATTTTGCTTGTAGTAGATCTGGGGGCCGCCGGAGCGATCGGAGGTGAAGAATAGCCCTTGTCCACGGGCATCCCAGCTTGGCTCGGTATCAATCGCCCAATGGTTGGTGACCTTTTTCAGTTGTCGACTGGCCAGATCCATGCGGTAAATCTCCGCGTTCCCATCCTTAGATAAGGTCATCAACAGGGAACGGCCATCATCAGACCAGGCCGGCGCGGAATTGAGCCCCGGAAAGTCAGCAACTTTTGTCCGCTGGCCGGTGGCGAGTTCATGCACAAAGATTACGGGCTTGCCGGTCTCGAAGGAGACATACGCAAGGCGCTTGCCGTCAGGCGACCAAGCAGGCGACAGGATAGGCTCCCGGCTTTCCAGCCGTATGGAAGCCCGCTTGCCATCGACGTCACTCACCTGCAACCTGTATCGCGGCTGGCCATTGGCGGTGTCAAGTGTGATATAAGCCAGCTTCGTGGAAAAAGCCCCGGGCACCCCAGTAATCGCCTCGTATACCTGGTCACTGATGGCATGCGCCAGAGTGCGGATGTTCGATGCCGAAGCCGAGCTTGTTCGCCCAAGCAGGCGCTCCTCGGTGCTTACATCAAACAGTTCATAGCGGGCGCTGACCCGGTCAGCCTGCCGTGTCATCTCGCCCACCAGCACGTAGCGCTGGCCCAGCAAACGCCAGTCCCGGAAAAACACTTCAGCCCGTTTGGACGGCAAACTGAGCATTTGCTCTGGCGGCAAAGGCTTGAACTCACCGCTCATCGCCAGGTCGCTCTGCACAATGGCGCTGACCTTATCACCGGGTGGAAATGCACCGCTTTCCGCAAAAGGCACTACCGCAATGGGAATGGCAGCATCCGCACCTTCGGTAATACGAATAACCAGCTCGGCTCTTGCCACGCCGCTGCCCAGTGCCAACAGGCACAGGACGGTAACGAAGCCACGTAAAGAGGTTGTCCAGATCCGTTGTCTCATAGAGTCATCCGTTCTTTATTGCAGCCCACCCGGGGTGAATTCGAGGGTGAACTGACGAAAATATTTTTCAAATGTCTGCCGGTCATTTGGAATCGGGTATCGTCCGACCGCCCGCGCTGCACTCAGTGCCGTGTTATCAAATGCGGCATTGCCACTGCTTCCGACCATCCGGACACTGGCCAACTCTCCGGTCGGCAACAGCGTTATACTCAGAGTAGTCTTGAGGCCCTCGGTTGCCGATGACGGTTTGTACCACTCTCGCCTCACCCGCTCATAAATCAGCGCCCGGTATTTCTCGGCTTCCGTCAGCATCTGGGCTTCTTTTGCCCTGGCAGCGGCAGCTTCCGCCTGACGGCGCGCCTCCGATTCTTCCGCTTTCCGAGCCTGCTCAGCCAAGGCCTCCAATTGCTGCTCTCTGAGCTTTCGCTCGGCCTCCTTTCTGGCCTCTTCCTCGCGTCTGCGCTGCTCTTCCTGGCGACGCTTCTCTTCTTCTGCTTTGCGCCGGGCCTCTTCTTTTCGCTTCTCTTCCTCAGCCTTCCGGCGCTCTCGCTCTTTAGCTTCCGCCTCGGCCTTCAAGCGAGCCGCTTCCTTCGCCCGCGCAGCCTCTTCTTCACGCTTGCGACGCTCCGCTTCCTGTTTTTTGCGCTCGGCTTCCTTTCGGGCGGCCTCTTCCTTGCGCTGTCTCTCTGCCTCGGCTTTGCGTCGCTCTTCCTCCCGACGCTTCGCTTCTGCTTCGCGCTTCTGCTCTTCGAGCTTGCGCTCTTGCTCACGATCAACTTGCTCAACAGGTTCCACAATCTCACTGGGAACTGGCTGTTGCTGAGTGATCAACCGGGCCGAAATGCTTCTGGGCGGCGGTTCCTCCTTCGGACTGGTCCAGGACCAGCCTGCCAGAGCCACGCCGATAATGAGCACATGCAGGCCCACCGACAGCGCGATCGGCGATTTCCACGGGGCATGACCAGTGCTGATTTCTTCGCGTTCGTGACCTATCAAAACGTTTCTGTCCGCGCCTTTTATCACTTATCCGTGGAGGGAGCTTCGGTAATCAAGCCAACACTTGATGCTCCTGCCGCCTGGAGTTCAGCCATAAGCCGAACGACAACCCCGTACTCGACATGCTCATCCCCGCGCACCAGCACCTCACTATTGGTTCGCTGAGAGAGGATTTTGGTGATCTGTTCACGGATTTCCGGCAACGACATCGGGTCACCGCCCTCATCACCGATCTCCATGTAATAGGCGCCGTTGGTATCCACCGAAACAACAATCGACTCTACGTCCTTATCGGCTTGAATCGGCTCAGACGTCGTTTCGGGAAGCTCTACTTTCACTCCCTGGGTCAGCATGGGCGCCGTGACCATAAAGATGATCAGAAGCACCAACATCACATCGATATAGGGGACGACGTTGATTTCTGACATCGGTTTGCGCCGATGTTGCGGCATCATTCCCATGCCCTTCATCGCATCACCTCAGTAAATAATCCGGAACAACTCACTTATACGCCGCTCGCGTCACTGCTGTGTACGCGCCGATGCAGGATGCTGGAAAACTCTTCCGCGAAGGTCTCATAATTCTTGAGCAACGCATCGGACATGGCCGAGAACCGGTTGTAGGCAATAACGGCGGGAATCGCGGCAAACAGGCCCATGGCGGTGGCGATCAACGCCTCCGAGATGCCCGGAGCTACGGTAGCCAGCGTCGCCTGTTGAACCTGAGCCAGGCCACGAAACGAATTCATGATCCCCCAAACGGTGCCGAACAGGCCGACGTATGGACTGGTGGAGCCCACCGTTGCCAGAAATGGCAGGTGCGTCTCCAGCCGCTCTTGCTCCCGTGAAAAAGCCACGCGCATAGCGCGTTGAGCGCCTTCCATGACGGCGTCCGGGTCCCGGCTTTGCTGGCGCAAGCGAGAAAACTCTTTGAAACCGGCACGGAATACGGACTCCATACCCGAAAACGGAGTCGGTTCGGCGCTCACCTCACGGTAGAGCTGCCCCAGATCCATGCCGGACCAGAAGCGCTCTTCAAACTCATATTGGGATTGCTTGGCCTGCCGGAATACCTTGATGCGCTGAAATATCAGCGCCCACGAAATGATGGATGCCAGTGCGAGCAACAGCATAACGAGCTGCACCAGCACACCGGCATTGGCGATGAGGTACCAAACTGAAACTTCCGATTCCACCTTTTGCTCCTGGCTTATTGTTCAATCTGAATGTGATTGTTCAGTACGTTCTGCATATCTTCAGGAAAGCGCCGCGGACGCCCGGTGTCCAGCGCTACGCAGGCCACACGGACATCCGCAGAGCAAAGCAGCTGCCGGTCCTCTGCCCGCAACACTTCCTGGCGCAGATCCATCCAGGCCCGCCCAAAACCAACGGGCTCGGCGGTCGCCAGCAACTGATCATCCAGTCTGGCCGGCCTGGCGTAACTGATGTTCATACGACTGACAACATAACTGATGTTTTGCGTCAGCCCGGCCCTCAGACCCACCCCACAACTGCGCACCCATTCGGTACGGGCACGTTCCATGTAGTGCAGATACTTGGCATGAAAAACGATGCCCCCTGCATCCGTGTCCTCAATATAAACACGCAGGGGCAATTCGAACGATTTAGCCGGGCCCCGATCAACCAAAAAGGTCGTCCTCCGCACCCGGCTTGGGTGCCACCACGCCGAAATGCTGGTAGGCACTCGAGGTCACCATCCGCCCACGGGGCGTCCGAACCATGAAGCCCTGCTGGATCAAAAACGGCTCCAGCACGTCTTCGATCGTGCCTCGCTCCTCACTAATCGCGGCAGCCAGACTATCAACTCCCACCGGCCCACCGTCGAATTTCTCAATCATTGCCAGCAGCAATCGCCGGTCCATATGATCGAATCCTTCGCCATCCACCTTTAACAGGTTGAGCGCCTGATCCGCCACTTCAGCACTGATGTGGCCGTCTGCGCGCACCTCTGCAAAATCCCTGACCCGGCGCAACAGCCGATTGGCAATTCGTGGCGTGCCGCGTGAGCGGCGTGCAATCTCAAACGCACCGGCCTGATCAATATCAACCGAAGACAGCCGTCCGGACCGCTGGATGATATGGGTCAGATCGGCCGTATTGTAAAACTCAAGCCGCTGAACAATGCCAAACCTGTCCCGTAAGGGTGATGTCAGCAAACCCGCGCGGGTTGTTGCGCCCACCAGCGTGAAGGGCGGCAAATCGAGCTTGATCGAACGAGCGGCCGGCCCTTCACCAATCATGATATCCAGCTGGTAGTCCTCCATCGCCGGATACAGCACCTCTTCCACAGCCGCACTGAGCCGGTGGATTTCATCGATGAAAAGCACATCGCCTTCTTCGAGGTTGGTCAGCATGGCGGCGAGGTCGCCCGCCTTTTCCAGTACCGGGCCGGACGTTGTCTTGATTGACACGCCCATCTCGTTGGCAATGATGTTCGCCAGCGTGGTTTTGCCCAACCCTGGCGGGCCGAAGATCAGCACGTGATCGAGGGCTTCCTGACGCCCACGGGCGGCGGAGATGAAGATCTCCATCTGCTCACGCACCGTAGGCTGCCCGACGTATTCGTTCAGGAGAGTAGGACGTATCGCCCGATCCTGTACCTCTTCGTAATCACCGGCCTGGGCTGAAATCAGTCGGTCGGATTCGATCATGGCATTGTCCGATTGGAAAAAAACAAGTAATCGCCGCCTTCGTGCTTACCTGAACGATAACCTATTGCGCCAATTGTACAAACCGGCCACTCAGTGTCACGTTACGCTCTATACAGGTTTGGCACCACAAAGGCGACATAGCAAGGAACTGCTACTTGGTTGGAATCATGCTCCGAAGGGCCAGCCGTATCAGGTCTTCGCTCGACATCCCCTCCTCAGCAATACGGCTGATAGCCCTGGCAGCTTCCTGCGGCTTGTACCCGAGCGCGATCAGAGCGGACTCTGCCTCGTCCTGCGCGTCAGCCACTGGCTCCTGATGGCTCGTTGGCGATCCCTCGGGAACAGCACCTCCGGCAGCCATAGGCACGAACTGCCCCTCTAGCTGACTGATCCGATCCGCCATATCAATCAAGAGGCGCTCGGCGGTTTTCTTGCCCACGCCCGGCAACTTCACCAGCGCATTCACATCCCGTGCTTCCACACAGCGGATGAATTGATGGGCATCCAGACCAGACAGGATGCCGACGGCCAGTTTAGGTCCGACCCCATTAACCTTGATCAGCAGGCGAAAAAGATCGCGATCGAGCCGGGAAGCAAAGCCGAACAGACTCTGGGCATCCTCCCTGACAGCGAAGTGGGTGTGCAGCGTCACTTCCTGCCCAGATTCCGGAAGGTGAAAGAAGGTGGTATAGGGTATGTCGATTTCGTAACCCAAGCCGGAACATTCAACCAACGCCTGGCCTGGCGTCTTTTCCACCAGCATTCCTCGAATACGACCAATCAACGGGAATCTCCTGTCGCTCTGCGGAGCGGTTTATTGTTGTCTTACTCGCCCACCCCGGGCGCGACCTTCGCCGCCAGCCACCTTCAGGATGCCAGCGTTCATGTGAGCATGACAGAGCGCAATCGCCAATGCATCCGCTGCATCCGCCTGGGGCTTTCGGGATAGCCCCAAAAGGGCCTGAACCATATGCTGAACCTGGGCCTTGTCTGCGCCGCCCTTCCCTACAACCGCCTGCTTTACCTGACGGGCCGAGTACTCATGCACCGGAAGTCCGCTGTTGGCTGCGCTGACAATAGCGGCGCCCCTGGCCTGCCCAAGCTTGAGAGCTGAGTCGGGATTGCGCGCCATGAACACCTGCTCAATGGCAAACTGGTCCGGCCGGTACTCGCCAATCAGGGTTGCGAGACCATGGAAAATGGCCTGCAGGCGTTCCGACATAACCTTTTCACCAACCCGGATGCACCCGCTGTCGATGTATTCGATGCGCCGACCTTCCGAGCGGATAATGCCGTAGCCAGTTATGCGGGAACCGGGATCCACGCCCAAAATTATCGCCAAGCTGGTACCCCGGCCAAGTTAGAGTGATTCCATGATGTCGGTGGATATCTCAGCGTTATGATAAACGCTCTGGACGTCGTCCAGATCTTCCAGCATATCGACAAGTCTGAGAATGGTTTCGGCGCCATCCCGGTCCAGCGGTACCTGCGTAGACGACACCCAGGTGACCTCGGCGTTATCCGGTTTCAGGCCAGCCTCAACCAGCGATTCTTTCACATCAAGGTACTGATCTGGCGTGGTGACGATCTCGAAAGAGCCGTCCTCCTGCTCTGCCAAATCATCCGCCCCGGCATTAACCGCCGCTTCCATCAGCTTATCTTCGGCCACATCCGGGCCGTAGCTGATCACACCCTGCTTCGTGAACAAATAGGCAACCGAACCATCGGTACCGAGGTTTCCGCCCATCTTATTAAAGGCATGGCGTACTTCAGCCACGGTTCGATTCCGGTTATCGGTCATCGCCTCGACGAAAATGGCAACTCCGCCGGGACCGTAGCCCTCATAAGTAAGCTCTTCGTAGTTGCTGTCGTCACCACCGCCAGCGCCTCGTTCGATAGCGCGCTCGATGGTGTCCTTCTTCATATTTGCGTTCAGTGCTTTATCGATCACCGCCCGCAAACGAGGATTATCCTCGGGATTACCGCCACCGTGCCGGGCGGCAACGGTGATCTCCCGGATAATTTTGGTGAAGATTTTGCCCCGCTTGGCATCCTGAGCCGCCTTGCGGTGTTTGATGTTGGCCCACTTGCTGTGACCCGCCATGAAACGCCTCCATCTTCTGGAAAAGCCGGCGCGCTGCCAAGCACCCCGGCTCTCCTGCCACTCTCAGCTTACTCGTCGTCGGCCTTGTTGCCCTCAGCAGGCTTTGCAGACTTGCGCAGCCGAATGTTGAGCTCACGCAGTTGTTTCTCGTCGACCTCGCCAGGTGCCTGGGTCATCAGGCACGTTGCGCTCTGGGTTTTCGGGAACGCAATAACATCCCGAATGGACGACGAACCGGTCATCAACATAACCAGACGATCCAGACCAAAGGCCAAACCACCGTGTGGCGGGCAACCGAACTTGAGTGCATCCAGCAGGAAGCCGAACTTGGCCCGGGCTTCAGTCTCACCGATACCGAGAATACGGAATACCGTTTCCTGCATGGTTTCGTCGTGGATACGGATGGAACCGCCACCAAGCTCGGTACCGTTCAGAACCATGTCGTACGCACGCGACAGGGAACCAGCCGGGTTGGCCTCCAGCTCTTCAGGCGAGCAGGATGGCGCGGTAAACGGGTGATGGATTGCGGTCAGACCACCGTCCGGGGTTTCTTCAAACATCGGGAAGTCGACAACCCACAACGGCGCCCACTCACTGGTCAGCATGCCGAGATCGTGACCCAGCTTGACCCGCAGCGCGCCGAGCGCTTCGTTGACCACAGTCGTCTTGTCAGCACCAAAGAACACAATGTCGCCATCTTCGGCACCAACACGCTCCATCATTGCCATGGCGATGTCATCACCAAGGAACTTGATGATCGGTGACTGCAGGCCATTTGCCCCGGCAGACAGATCATTGACCTTGATGTACGCCAGCCCCTTGGCACCGTAGATGCCCACAAACTTGGTGTAATCGTCGATCTGCTTCCGCGTCAGCTCGCCACCCTTGGGTACACGCAGCGCGGCAACACGGCCTTTCGGATCTTTTGCCGGGCCTGCGAACACCTTGAAGTCCACACCCTCGACCAGATCGGCAACATCCACCAGCTCCAGCGGGATACGAAGGTCCGGCTTATCGCTACCAAAACGCTGCATCGCCTCGGAATACGGCATGCGCGGGAATGCAGGAAGATCAACTTCCAGAACGTCTTTGAACAGGGAACGAATCATGTCTTCGTTCAGGGCCATCAAAGAGGCCTCGTCCACAAATGACGCCTCAATATCAACCTGGGTGAACTCCGGCTGACGATCCGCGCGCAGGTCTTCATCCCGGAAGCACTTGGCAATTTGATAATAACGATCGACGCCGGACACCATCAGCAACTGCTTGAACAGCTGAGGAGACTGCGGAAGTGCGAAGAACGACCCCTGGTGCGTGCGGCTTGGCACCAGATAATCCCGGGCACCTTCCGGTGTGGCACGGGTCAGTATGGGTGTTTCCACATCCATGAACCCGTTGGCATCGAGGTAGTTACGAATGTAGCTGGTAATCCGTGAGCGGAAACGCAGGCGATTTATCATCTCCGGACGACGCAGATCCACGAAACGGTAGCGAAGACGAACATCCTCACCCACATCCACATGCTCATCCAACGGGAACGGGGGTGTCGCAGCGGCGTTCAGAATGCTCAGGTCTTTGCACAGAAGTTCAACCTGCCCGGTCGGCATGTTGTTGTTCTCGGTGCCTGCAGGTCGACGACGCACCCGCCCAGTCACCTTGATAACAAACTCACTGCGAACCTTCTCCGCCAACCCAAAACTTTCTGGGGTGTCAGGATCCACAACCACCTGGGACATGCCATCCCGATCCCGCAGATCAAGGAAAATCACGCCACCATGGTCACGGCGGCGGTGTACCCATCCGCATAGAGTGACTTCTTGATCGATGTGGGATTCATTGATCCCACCGCAATAATGACTGCGCATACCGGTTCCCGTTGTTTCTGATATGTACTTGGTTTCTAGCAGGCAAAAAAGGACGGTGGCCTGCTTTTCGAAAACGACTCGGCCGCAATATGACGAGCAACGCGGCCTCCAGCTACTGGAAAAGCGGCCCATTATAAACACAATGACAATGAAAATCAGGCGTGATTCTACCCATCAGCCTGCGCAGGTGACTCACTAACGACAGATCGCTAAAATGCCCGCTTAATGCAGTCAACGGAGTCCCATTTTGTCGTCCAGAGCCGAACAAAAATTACGTACCCGACGGTCACTTATGGACGCGGCGCTTGCGCAGCTCAGCGCAGACCGTGGATTTGGCAGTCTGAGCCTGCGCGAGGTTGCGCGGGAGGCTGGCATTGCGCCAACGTCGTTTTATCGCCACTTTGCCGAACTGGATGAACTGGGACTTGCCCTCGTGGATGAGGGAGGGGTCGCCTTACGGCAGCTGATGCGCCAGGCCCGCAAACGCATTGCCAGCCATGGCAGCGCGATCTCGACCTCGGTAGACACTTTCATGGAATACCTGGGCAATAACGCCAACCTGTTCCGACTGATGCTTCGGGAACGCACCGGGGTATCCAAGCCCTTCCGTACTGCTGTAAAGGCGGAAATTGAGCACTTTGTAACCGAACTAACGGACGACCTCCGGCGCGTTGCCGAGGAACGGCAACGACCGCTGGCCAATGCCAGAATGGCGGCGGAAGCGATGGTTACTCTGGTATTTAATCAGGGTGCCGAGGCGCTCGACGCCACACCGAAGGAAAAAGAAGAACTGAAGGAAAAGCTTAAGGTCGAGCTACGAATGATCCTGGTTGGCGCCCAGACTCTGGCCAGAAAAAATAACCAGAAAACCCCGGGCTAACGCAGTACGCCGATAACCGGTTGCAGGGACCGCTGCATGCGATCCAATTCTGAGCTGTCGTATGGCACCGGTGGCTGCTTGCCCCAGACCGGTCCCGGCCAGGCGGGGTCGCCTTCGTGACGCACAATGTGGTGAAGATGGAGCTGGGGCACCATATTTCCAAGCGCCGCCACATTCATCTTATCGCCGGAAAACAGATCCATCATGCCCCGACTCAGCGCCGAAGACTCCCAAAGCAGCCTTTTCTGCTGAGTTTCCGAGAGCTCATAAATCTCACGGATACCAGCCACAGCCGGCACCAGGATGATCCAGGGCCAGGTTCGATCATTCATCAGGCGAATGTCACAAAGCTGGCTGCGACCCAGATCGATAGTGTCAGCCGATAACCTTTTGTGCAGAACATACCCGGCGCTGGTCATAGCCTTTACACCTGACTGAACTGATTAGTACCACGACCGATCGCGTAGTAAATCAGGTCGTAGCGGTCCAGCATTTCCGGCTCATAGAGATTCCGCCCATCGAACACCACCGGCTCGCGCAGCGCAGAGGCCACAAGCTCAAAGTCCGGCGAACGGAACTCCTTCCACTCGGTGCAAATCACCAGGACATCGGCGCCTTTGAGCGCCTGTTCCTTGGTTCCGCAAAGCACCAGGTCGTCTCGGTCACCATAGATACGCTGGGTTTCCTCCATAGCCTCCGGATCAAACGCCTGAACTTTGGCGCCCGCCTTCCAGAGATCCTCCATCAGCGTCCGTGACGAGGCCTCGCGCATGTCATCGGTATTTGGCTTGAACGCCAACCCCCACAGAGCCACAACCTTGCCGTCGAGATTGCCCTGAAAATAATGACTGACTTTATCGAACAGCACGTGCTTCTGCGCATAATTCACGGACTCAACCGCATTGAGCAGTTTCGCGTCGTAACCCACACCACTCGCCGTCCGGGCCAGCGCCTGAACATCCTTGGGGAAACACGAGCCGCCGTAGCCACAGCCCGGGTAGATGAAGTGATAACCAATACGAGGGTCAGAGCCAATCCCCTGCCGAACAGCCTCGACATCCGCACCAAGGCGCTCCGCCAGGTTGGCAATTTCATTCATGAAGCTGATCTTCGTCGCCAACATGGCGTTGGCCGCGTATTTCGTCAGCTCAGCCGACCGGATATCCATGAAGACCATCCGATCCCGCGACCGATTGAAAGGGTAATAAACCTCTTGCAGCAATTCCGCTGCCTTTTCGCTGTCCGTTCCTACCACAATGCGATCGGGCTTCATAAAGTCCTGAATGGCGGCACCTTCTTTGAGGAACTCAGGATTGGACACCACATCGAAATCGTGATCGAGCCCGCGTCGGTCGAGCTCGGCCTGAACCGCCGCCCGGACCTTGTCCGCCGTGCCCACCGGCACCGTGGATTTATCAATAACAACCTTGTAGCCGTCCATGAACTGACCGATGGAACGGGCCACGGCCGTGACGTACTGCAAATCAGCTGAGCCGTCCTCGTCTGGCGGGGTGCCAACGGCAATAAACTGCAGAACACCGTGGGCAACGGCCTCTTCGACATTGGTGGTGAATGACAGACGGCCGGCCTCGACCGTATGGCTGACGATACCCGCAAGCCCGGGCTCGTAGATGGGAATCTGACCGTTCTTCAACCGTTCGATTTTGCCCTCATCCACATCCATGCAAAGGACTTCATGGCCAACATCGGCAAGACAAGCACCGGTGACAAGACCAACATATCCCGTACCAAAAATCGTAATTTTCATGCGTTAAACCTTACAACCTTCCCTGATAGGAGCCAGACCCATTCGATGGATCAGTGATTCGAGGATTTCTTCTTCTGCCAGATGGCTTCCCACGCCAGCGCGGTGCTGACGATGGTATCGAGATCATCGTAATCCGATGACCAACCGAGCACTTCCCTGATTCGGGCGTTGTCTGCCATCAGCGCCGCCGGGTCGCCTGCCCGCCGCTCAGTCTCGGTCACCGGAAAATTGATGCCGGATTTCTGCTTCACCACGTCAATGACTTCGCGCACGGTAAAACCACGGCCATATCCGCAGTTCAGAACCTGGGATTCACCACCTTTGGCCATGTAATCCAGCGCCATGACGTGTGCCTTGGCCAGGTCTTCGACATGAATGTAATCGCGAATGCAGGTGCCGTCCCGGGTATCGTAATCGGTACCGAAAATATTCATACCCTCACGCTGACCGGTGACGCATTCGCAGGCCACCTTGATCAGATGGGTTGCTTCCGGCGTGGCCTGTCCGAGCAAGCCATCCGGATTGGCGCCCGCCACATTGAAGTAGCGCAGGATGACGTAGTTCAGACTGGATGCGGCGGACAGATCCATAATCATCCGCTCGCTCATCATCTTGGACGCACCGTAGGGGTTAATCGGCGCCAGGGGCAAGTCTTCGGTCAGCACAGTCTGCTCCGGCATACCGTAAACGGCAGCAGTCGAGGAAAAGACCATGTAGGGAACCCCATGAGCCTCCACCGCTTTCAGCAGATTCAGTGTATTACGAGTATTGTTGCTGTAGTACTTCAGCGGGTTTGCGACGGACTCGGGCACCACGATGTTGGCCGCGAAGTGAAGAACTGCCTCGAACTTATGGGCTGCGAACAAATCGTTCAGGGCCGCATCATCCGCGAGATCGCCAACAACCAGCTCGCCCGCGGTTACGGCCCACCGGTATCCGGTAGATAAATTGTCATACACGACAATGTCGTGACCCGCCTGCGCCAGCTGCCTGACTACATGGCTTCCGATATATCCGGCACCGCCGGTAACGAGAACTTTCATGAGCTTTACCACTCCTTCCCTGAGGTTCTTTTGCGCCTCTGCCGGATTTCCTTGCGCCGTGCACTAAAAAAATCGCTCAGCATCTGGCTACACCGCTGCTGCAGCACACCGCCTGCAGTCGACACCTTCCAGTTGAGATGCGGCTCTTCCAGTGTACGACGGGTCGATTCTACCGCACCCGCCTTGGGTTCTATAGCACCGTACACCAGCCGGCTTACACGACTGTGAACCACTGCGCCAACACACATGGTGCAAGGCTCCAGTGTTACATACAGTGTGGCACCAGAAAGCCGATAATTCCCGACTCTTGCCGCCGCATCCCGAAGAGCGCGAATTTCAGCGTGGGCAGTGGGATCGCACCCGGAGATCGGTGCGTTGAAGCCAGCACCGATCTCGCGCCCATCAAGCACCACCACGGCACCAACAGGAACTTCCCCGAAGCTGGCCGCCTGGGCAGCCAGTTCGAGGGCGCGCTCCATCCAACGCTGATCAGCACCAGATGAGATGGATGACGAGGTCATCGGCGCCTGATTACTCCCACTCGATCGTGGCAGGCGGCTTGGAGGATATGTCGTAGGTGACGCGGGAAACGCCCGTTATTTCATTGATAATCCGGTTGGAAACGGTCTCGAGAAGATCGTATGGCAGGTGCGCCCACCGGGCGGTCATGAAATCAATGGTTTCCACGGCCCGCAGTGCAATAACGTATTCGTATCGCCGTGCATCACCGACAACACCGACAGACTTCACCGGCAGGAAAACCGCAAAAGCCTGACTGGTCTTGTGGTAAAGATCGGCCCGGTGCAGTTCTTCAAGGAAGATCGCATCAGCCCGGCGAAGAATATCGGCGTACTCTTTCTTCACCTCGCCCAGAATCCGAACACCCAGCCCGGGCCCCGGGAACGGATGACGGTAGACCATGTCATACGGCAGGCCCAGCTCCAGACCAATCTTGCGCACCTCATCCTTGAACAGCTCACGCAGCGGCTCAACCAGCTTGAGTTTCATGGTCTCGGGCAGACCACCCACATTGTGATGCGATTTGATCACATGAGCCTTGCCGGTTTTCGAAGCGGCAGATTCGATCACATCCGGGTAGATGGTGCCCTGAGCCAGCCAATCCACGTCCGTGATCCGCGCCGCTTCGTCGTCGAACACATCGATGAAGGTGTTGCCGATGACCTTGCGCTTATCTTCAGGATCAGACACACCCTTCAGCTTGGACAGGAACAGGTCCTCGGCCTCTGCCTTGATCACCTTGACCCCCATATTGCGGGAGAACATGTCCATCACCTGCTCGCCCTCATTGAGACGCAGCAGGCCGTTGTCGACGAAGACGCAGGTGAGCTGGTCACCAATCGCCTTGTGCAGCAGGGCCGCGGTTACCGAGGAATCCACGCCACCGGACAATCCCAGCAAAACCTTGTCGGAACCCACCTGTTCGCGAATTTTTTCGACCGCATCTTCAACAATCTTGGCCGGCGTCCACAGCACTTCGCACTTGCAGATATTGAGCGCAAAGTGCTCCAGAATCCGCTTACCCTGGAGCGTATGCGTGACTTCCGGGTGGAACTGCACGCCATAGAGGTGTCGGCTGACGTCCTGCATGGCTGCAATCGGCGCACTTTCTGTGGCGGCCAGCAACTCAAAGCCTTCCGGCATGCTGACCACTTTGTCGCCATGGCTCATCCAGACATCTAGCAGCGAGGTGCCATTGGCGTCGAGATGATCCTTGATATCCTTCAGCAACGGTCCTTCGGCACGCACCTTAACCTGCGCATAACCGAACTCGCGCTTCTCAGAACTTGCCACTCGCCCGCCCAGTTGCTCGGCCATGGTCTGCATGCCGTAGCAGATTCCCAGAACTGGAATGCCTCGCTCGAACAACCCCTCTGGAGCGCGCGGCCCACCCAGCTGAGTCACAGATTCCGGTCCGCCAGCCAGAATAATCCCTTTCGGGTTGAAGTCGTTCAGCTCGTCGTCGGTAATGTCGAACGGCTTGATTTCACAATAAACGCCGATTTCCCGAACGCGGCGCGCAATCAGCTGCGTGTATTGCGAGCCGAAATCGAGAATCAGGATGCGATGTTCATGAATGTTCTGGGCCATGGATTCCTCGGGTACAGAATGAACAACGCGGCTCAGTGAGCCGCGCTTGGATGTTTCATTGATTAACCAATACGGTAGTTCGGAGCTTCCTTGGTGATGGTCACGTCATGGACGTGACTCTCACGCATACCGGCAGCGGTAATCCGCACGAATTCGGGCTTGGTCCGCATTTCATCCATCGTCGCACTGCCCGTGTAACCCATAGAGGCGCGCAAGCCACCCACAAGCTGGTGCACGATGTTGCGCATCGGGCCCTTGCAGGCCACGCGACCTTCAATACCCTCTGGAACCAGCTTCTCGATGCCTTTGCTGGCATCCTGGAAGTACCGGTCACTGGAGCCCTGCCCCATGGCGCCGAGGGACCCCATACCGCGGTAGGCCTTGTAGCTCCGGCCCTGATACAGTTCAACCTCGCCCGGCGCCTCGTCTGTGCCAGCCAGCAAGCTGCCGATCATGACGCTGTGGGCGCCCGCGGCGATGGCTTTGGCGATATCGCCGGAGAACCGGATACCACCGTCGGCAATCAGCGGAACACCGCGATCCTTGAGGGCGGCAGCGACATTGGAAACAGCCGAGATCTGCGGCACACCGATACCGGCGACGATCCGGGTGGTGCAGATTGAGCCGGGGCCGATCCCCACTTTCACCGCATCAGCGCCGGCATCTGCCAGCGCAATGGCGGCTTCGGAGGTGGCGATATTGCCACCGATGACCTGTACGTCCGGGAAGTTCTGTTTCACCCAGCGCACACGCTCCAACACACCACGGGAATGGCCATGGGCCGTATCCACGACAATGACGTCGACACCGGCTTCGGCCAGTGCTGTCACGCGTGCATCGGTGTCACCACCAGTGCTGACCGCGGCACCAACCCGCAGACGACCCTGCTCATCTTTACAGGCCAGCGGGTAGTCTTTCGCTTTCTGAATATCTTTAACGGTGATCAGCCCGCGCAGCTCGAAGTTGTCGTTAACGACCAGCACCTTCTCGATGCGGTGACGATGGAGCAACTCTTTGACATGCTCCAGGCTCGCGCCCTCTTTGACGGTCACCAGTTTTTCCTTGGGCGTCATGATGTCCCTGACCAGGGTATCCATCCGGCTTTCGAAACGGATGTCACGGCCAGTCACGATGCCCACCAGATCGTTACCATCAACCACCGGCAAGCCGGAAATGTTGTTGGCCATGGTGATATCAACCAGCTCACGCACGGTGGTGTCCGGCGCAACGGTGATCGGGTCTTTGACGACACCGCTCTCAAACTTTTTGACCTTTCGAACTGCGGCTGCCTGTTGCTCCACGGTCATGTTCTTGTGCATGATGCCGATGCCGCCTTCCTGAGCCATGGCAATCGCCAGCTCGGCTTCGGTCACCGTATCCATGGCCGATGAGAGCAGCGGGATATTCAGGGTAATGTCCCGGGTCAATTGGGTCTGGAGACTGACCTCGTGCGGCAGCACTTCGGAGTATCCGGGAACCAGCAGAACGTCATCAAACGTGAGGCCTTCTTCGGCAATTCGCAGCATTGGGATCCGCCTTTTGAACATGCTAATTTGGAAATTTCCATGCTGTCTCTGCGGCGTGACAGCAAAGCAAAAACCTTAATCGAGCTATTATAAAGTGGCTCCACGGGTCAGTAAACCGCGAAGAAACCGTCGCATCACGCTATCCTTCTGAAATAAAAGATTTTTTACTCACAAGTCTCGGCTATTGCTTATGAATCGATCCGGCTCAACCCCCCTTACACCCTCAACGACGGACACCAGACCACGCGCCCTGACCGTCAGCGAGCTGAACCATCAGGCCCGACACCTGCTGGAATCCAGCTTTATGCAGGTCTGGGTGGAGGGTGAGCTGTCCGGGTTCTCTCGCCCGTCGTCCGGGCATTGGTACTTCTCGCTCAAGGATGCCCGGTGTCAGATCCGGTGCGCCATGTTCCGGGGTTTCAATCAGCGTATCCGGAATATCCCCAAAGAAGGCGACCAGGTCAGAATCCGCGGGAAAGTTACGCTGTACGAGAACCGAGGTGATTTTCAGATCATCGTCGAACACATCGAGCCGGCAGGACTGGGCGCCCTTCAACAGGCATTCGAGCAACTGAAGGCAAAGCTCCAGGCCGAAGGATTGTTCGACGCCGGCCGGAAGAAGCCCATCCCGGCCATGCCCCGGCACATCGGCGTCGTCACCTCGCCCACGGGGGCGGCGATTCACGACATCCTGACCGTCCTCGCCCGGCGCTGCCCGGCGATTCCAGTGACACTCTACCCGACCGCGGTTCAGGGCAAAGAAGCCACGGCTGATATCGTGCGGGCTATTGATAGAGCACAAGCTCACGGCAAGGCCGATGTACTCATCGTGGGCCGTGGCGGCGGGTCTCTGGAAGACCTCTGGTGCTTCAACGAAGAAGCGGTAGCTCGGGCCATTGCCGGCTGCACGATTCCCACCGTGAGCGCGGTCGGGCACGAAGTGGACGTTACCATCGCCGACTTTATTGCCGACCTGAGGGCTCCCACCCCCTCCGCTGCCGCGGAAAAAATTTCTCCGGATCAGAGCCACTGGCTAAGACAAATTCGCGACCAGGAATTGCGGCTTGGCAACGCAGCAAGGCGATCCATCAAGCGCCTGGAGACCCAGCTCGGACATCTGAGCGCCCGACTGAGAGACCCGAGACGCAGCCTACTTGAGAAAGCCCAGCGCCTGGATGAGCTGGAGTTGCGACTGAGCAAAGGTCTGACCCAGCGTCTCGATCAACAGAACGTGCGCATGGAGCACCTCCGTCAGCGCCTCGCCATGCAGTCGCCCGCGCGCCAGCTCACCGGCTGCCAGGAGACCCTGATGAGGCAGAGCCAGAGCCTGCATCAGGCACTGCACCAGCAACTTGATCGTTACCGCAACCGGCTTGAGCACACCGCGCAGACACTCCATGTCGTCAGCCCGCTGGCAACTCTTGGCCGCGGCTACGCCATTGTTCGCGATGACCAGGGGCGCATCCTGCGCGACGCAGCCGGTCTTTCCGAGGGCGACCGCATCCGGGCCCGGCTGGCCAGCGGATCATTTGCTGCGACCGTGACCAGCGTCGACGACCAGAACGGAGCCTCCCGCCTGAAAGACTAAGCCAATGGTCTACTAGTCGCCGATTTCAAACAGCCTAGAGTTGGAGTTGTACAAGGGTTGTACAACAACAAGAAAGATAAAAGCAGGCTGAATGAAGGTGGAATGTATGGGCTATTACACGGAGTTTCGACGGTCTATCGACCATCCGGAAGACTTCTGGCGCGAACAGGCAGGAAAGATCGACTGGATAAAGCCGCCGAAAACCATATGGCAAGCAACGAGTAACGGTCACGGCGTCTGGTTTCCGGATGGCGAACTCAACTCCTCGCAAATTGCTCTGGATGCCAACATCAACGCCGGCCGGGGTGATCAGGCCGCGCTGATCTACGACTCACCGGTCACGGACACAAAGCGCTCGTACACCTACCGCGAACTGACCGAAGCGGTTGCCCTATTCGCCGGCGCGCTCAAGAATCAGGGCATCGCCAAGGGCGACCGGGTCATCATCTATATGCCGATGATTCCCGAAGCCGTTATCGGCATGCTGGCTTGCGCCAGAATTGGCGCCGTTCACTCGGTGGTCTTCGGTGGATTCGCGTCTCACGAACTGGCCGTGCGCATCGATGACGCCAAGCCCAAGGCCGTGCTGACCGCCTCTTGCGGCATTGAAGTCAATCGAGTGATCGCCTATAAGCCATTGGTCGACAGAGCCATCGACCAATCCGAACACAAGCCCGACTGCTGCATTGTCTTCCAGCGCCCGGAAGTAACGGCCGAATTCAATTCCGACCGCGATGTCGACTGGCAGGCCGCAACGGAAGCCGCCGAACCGGCCGACCCGGTGCCCGTCAAAGCAACCGATCCACTGTATATCCTGTATACCTCCGGCACCACCGGTAAGCCGAAAGGTGTGGTCCGCGATAATGGCGGGCATGCCGTCGCCATTACCTACAGCATGAAACTGGTGTACGACGCCAACCCCGGCGATGTCTACTGGGCGGCGTCGGATGTGGGCTGGGTAGTCGGCCACAGCTACATTGTCTACGGCCCACTCTTTGCCGGCTGTACGACCATTCTTTATGAGGGTAAGCCGGTAAAAACTCCTGACGCCGGTGCGTTCTGGCGCGTCGTTCAGGACCACGGCGTGAACCTGCTGTTCACCGCTCCTACCGCGTTCCGGGCAATTCGCAAAGAAGATCCGGAGGCGGACCAGCTGGCCCGTTACAACATCAACTCCCTGAAACGCCTCTTCCTGGCCGGCGAACGCCTCGACCCGCCAACATACGATTGGCTCAAGGAGCACACTAATCTCCCGGTCCTGGATCATTGGTGGCAAACGGAGACCGGCTGGGCCATCTGCTGCAACCCGGTGGGTCTTGAGATGATGAAAACCAAAGCCGGCTCCGCCACTGTGCCGTCGCCGGGCTTCAATGTTCAGATCGTCGACAGCCGAGGCCACCAGACGCCGGCCGGCCAACAGGGTCAGGTGGTGGTCAAGCTGCCCCTGCCTCCCGGTTGCCTGCTGACAGTATGGGGCGATGACCAGCGGTTTCAGCACAGCTATCTCGACCCGGTGCCGGGCTACTACACCTCCGGCGACGGCGGCTACATTGACGAAGATGGCTACGTATTCATTATGGGGCGCACCGACGACGTCATTAACGTCGCAGGCCACCGCTTGTCTACCGGGGAAATGGAAGAAGTTCTGGCATCCCATCCGGCCGTTGCCGAATGCTGCGTGGTGGGCGCCCACGACGAGCTCAAGGGCCAGATACCGATCGGACTGGTGCTCATCAAGGACGGCGCCACCATCAACCATGACGAACTGGAGGATGAGCTGGTCGAGATGGTGCGGGAGAAAATCGGTGCAATTGCCTGCTTCCGACGGGCGCTGGTGGTCGAGCGGCTGCCCAAAACACGCTCGGGAAAAATTCTACGCCGAGTCATTCGTCAGATCGCCGACGGTGAAGAGTACACCGTTCCCAGCACAATTGACGACCCCGCCATCCTGACGGAAATCAAAGAACAGCTTGGCTAATTAGTGACCATTAACCTGCCAGCCGGCTGCCAGAAGGCAGCTGGCCATTTTCCAACCATGGGAGTGGCAAATAGCTGTTTTAAATGGTGAATTTTAATGAACAAAGGAGTGAAAAATGCGTTGACGCGTAATGAAGTCGGTCTATACTGAAAATTGCTGTGAAAATACAGCGGTATTTTGTGAATGTGATTTGACGTCCTGCCGAAGTGCTTTTCGTTACTCCTTCCTCAGTACTCCCTGGTTTTCCAGCACGCGTTCCGAAAGGAATCATGAAGGTCCCCGTGAGGGAAAGATTGAAAAATACAGGAAAGATCATGTCCGATACAAAAACAGGCCACGTTAAGTGGTTCAACGACTCCAAGGGCTTTGGATTTATCGCTCAGGACGGCGGCAGTGACGTTTTCGTTCACTACAGTGCAATCAACGCTTCCGGTTTCCGCTCCCTGGCTGAAGGCCAGCAGGTGCAATTCACAATCACGCAGGGACCCAAAGGTCCGCAGGCGGAGAATGTGACCCCGGTGTGAGGTTGCCAGACCCGTCCACTGCCCCTCACGGGCATTGGAAAACCAGAAAGCCGGCATCTCTGCCGGCTTTTTTTATGCGCCCTGTTCAGGCTCCGACAGCCACCGGATCCTGCTTCTGCACGCCATAACGCTCACCCGCCACTTGGGCAACCGCTGACAGCAGGGCCTGTAACGTCGCGGACGTGGTGTCTTCGGCCAGCGCAGCGGCGCTGCAGTGCTGGTCATTCACCGTTACGCGAATGCACGCCATGGCGTTAGCCTTGGTACCCTCGCCCAAGGCAAACTCATCGTAGGCCTCGACGGCAATAGTCAGCCCGAACTGTCGTTCCAGCGCATCTGAGACAGCCTCCACCGCACCAAGGCCCTGCCCTGCCAACGACAAACAGATGTCAGGACTACCAACGGAGACCTCTGCCTTTACGCCGGAATCATCGCGCCGAAGGTCATAGGACGACAGCGCCCAGCCCGACGGAACGTTCAGATAGCGCGACTCGAAAAGACGGTGGATTGTCAGTGAGTCGATTTCGCCGCCGTTGGTCTCGGCTTCCTGCTGAACCACTTTACTGAATTCAATTTGCAGCCAGCGCGGCAGAGAGATGTCGTAATCCCGTTCCAGAACGTAAGCCACTCCTCCTTTACCCGACTGGCTGTTGATGCGCACAACTTCTTCATACCGGCGGCCCACATCAAACGGATCAATCGGCAGATACGCCACGTTCCAGGTATCGTCCGGCTTGCGGCGCGCCAGACACTTGCGAATGGCGTCCTGATGGCTGCCGGAAAACGCCGTGAAGACCAGTTCGCCCGCGTAGGGGTGGCGCGGGTGGGTAGAGATTTCGGTACAGGCTTCAACCACTTCGGTGATCTCGGCCATGCATGACAGGTCCAGCATCGGATCCACCCCCTGGGAGTAGAGGTTCATGGCCATGGTGACCAGATCCATGTTGCCGGTGCGCTCACCGTTGCCCATCAACGTGCCTTCCACACGGTCAGCCCCGGCCATCACCGCCAATTCAGCGGCCGCCACACCGCAACCGCGGTCGTTGTGGGTATGCACACTGATGCTCAAGTGCTCGCGGCGCTGAATGTTGTCGCAGATCCACTCAATCTGGTCTGCGAAAACGTTCGGGGTCGCCATCTCCACCGTTGCTGGCAGGTTAATGATTACGGGCTGCCCCTGGTCCGGGCGCCACACCTCGGTGACGGCGTTCACTACCTCTGCGGCAAAATCGAGTTCGGTACCGGTGAAGCTTTCCGGCGAATACTGGAAGGTCCACTCCGTTTCCGGGTACTTCTGGGCAAACTCACGAACCACCCGGGCACCGTTAACGGCTATGTCACGAATACCTGCACGGTCCAGACCGAAAACCTGCTCTCTTTGCACCGTCGATGTGGAGTTGTAGACATGCACGATAGCCCGCTTCGCACCCTTCAACGCCTCATAGGTACGCTCGATCAACTCCGGCCGGGCCTGGGTCAAGACCTGAATTGTGACGTCATCCGGAATCCGGTTTTCTTCGATCAACCTACGGCAGAAATCAAAATCAGGCTGGCTGGCTGACGGAAAGCCGATCTCAATTTCCTTGAAACCGAGCTTGACGAGCAAATCGAACAGACGCTGCTTCTGCTGAACATTCATGGGCTTGACCAGCGCCTGGTTGCCGTCTCGCAGGTCCACCGCACACCACATCGGAGCCTTCTCGATAACCTGATCCGGCCAGCGGCGATCGGTCTTTCGAATGGGTTTGAATGCTGCGTACTTACGGTGATCAAAAGCCATGTGAAAGATCCTTGCATGAGCGATGGCTGAATTATTCCTACTGCACTAGGTTAACCCCAAATCAGCAGAATTTGATTGCTATTTTCGTCTGATAAATCTATTTTTGGCAATACTATTCCTAATAAAGCCTAATTTGCACAATAATATGCCTTCTAAAACCGAGACCCTGGTGAAAATCGACAACACCGATCGTCGAATCCTGGAGCAGCTCCAGCAAAATGGCGCCCTGACCAATCAGGAGCTCGCGGAAAAGGTGGGGCTCTCGCCCTCCCCCTGCCTGAGACGAGTCAGGGCACTGGAGGACGCGGGCATTCTGCTCCGTACGGTGACGGTGCTCGACCACAAAAAGCTTGGTCTGTCTCTCACCGCCATCATTCTGATCGGCATGGACCGGCATACCCCGGAGCGCTTCGCGGCATTCGAGGAACAGGTATCGGAGTATCCGGAGGTTCAGGAATGCTACCTGATCACCGGGCAGGATGCGGATTACATGCTGAAGGTCGTGGTTCCGGATATGGACCACTATCATCACTTTCTGCTGAACCGAATTACCAGGATTCCCGGCGTCAGTGGCGTCCACTCCAGCTTTGTTCTTCGTCGGGTTATCGACAGCACAACCCTGCCCCTGGGATATCTGTCCTGACCGGGCTGGCAATATAACCGGACGGTTAAGAGATTCCGTCACCGTCGTCTGTACCTTGGCATACAGCCTCCGTACAATATCGCCCACACAAATTTCAGGTACAGGCCCGGCGGCACCATGTCAGCCTGTCCACGAATCCAGACACTCCTGAATTGAGCATACGGAAAACAAAATGCGAGCTAGCCGTTATCTGATTGCAACCCTGAAAGAAACGCCGGCGGATGCCGAGGTGATCAGCCACCAGCTCATGCTGCGTGCCGGGATGATCCGCAAGCTAGCGGCCGGCTTGTACACATGGCTGCCCATGGGCCTGCGCACCCTGCGAAAGGTAGAGCGCATTGTTCGCGAAGAAATGGACAAGAGTGGCGGACAGGAAGTACTGATGCCCGCGGTTCAGCCCTCGGAACTGTGGGAAGAATCCGGTCGCTGGGACCAGTACGGCGGTGAACTGCTCAGGCTCAATGACCGTCATGGCCGCGACTTCTGCTTCGGGCCGACGCACGAAGAAGTGATTACCGATCTGATCCGCAACGAATTGAAGAGCTATAAGGAACTGCCCGCCAACTTCTACCAGATTCAGACCAAGTTCCGCGATGAGCGGCGCCCTCGCTTTGGTGTGATGCGTGCCCGCGAATTCGTGATGAAGGATGCCTACTCGTTTCACCTGAACACTGAGTCACTGGGTGAAACCTACGACATCATGCACCAGACTTATTGCGCCATATTCGACCGACTGGGACTGGATTATCGCCCGGTTCAGGCCGATTCCGGCGCCATTGGCGGCAGCGCGTCCCACGAATTCCACGTGCTGGCCTCCTCCGGTGAAGACGACATCGTGTTCAGCACGGAAAGCAGCTACGCCGCCAACATTGAAAAGGCTGAAGCCGTTGCCCCTGCCGGTGAGCGTCCTGCGCCGTCCGAAGAACTGAAAGAAGTAGCCACCCCGGACCAACGCACCATCGAGGACGTGTCTAAGTTCCTGGGCGTAGACACAACCCGCACCGTGAAGACGCTTTTGGTCAAAGGCGAAGAGGACGAGAACGGCCAGGCCGGACTGGTCGCGCTCATCCTGCGGGGTGATCACACCCTGAACGAAATCAAAGCCGAGAAACTGGAAGGTGTAGCAGAGCCGCTGACCATGGCAACCGATGAGGAAATCGAGAAGGCCACCGGCTGCAAGCCCGGCTCTATCGGCCCTGTGAAGCTCAACATCCCGGTAATTGTCGATCGTAGTGCAGCCCAGCTCGCCAATTTCGTATGCGGCGCTAACAAGGAGGGCTACCACCTGACCGGCGTGAACTGGGAACGGGACGCGGTGCCAGGCCAGGTTGCGGATCTTCGTAACGTCGTGGAAGGCGATCCAAGTCCGGATGGTAAAGGTACTCTGGAAATCCGTCGCGGCATCGAAGTGGGCCATATCTTCAAGCTTGGCGACAAATACAGCCAGGCCATGAACGCCACGGTTCTCGATGAGCATGGAAAGAGCGTGGTGATGCAGATGGGCTGCTACGGTATCGGGGTTTCGCGCATCGTGGCCGCATCCATCGAGCAGAACCACGACGACAAAGGCATCATCTGGCCGGATGCCATCGCCCCCTTCGAAGTGGCGATTGTTACCCTCAATGCCCATAAATCGCCGACAGTTGCGGAAGCTGGCGACAAGCTATACGAGCAGCTGCGTCAGGCTGGTTTCGATGTGCTTCTGGATGACCGGAACGAACGCCCAGGAGTTAAGTTTGCCGACATGGAATTGATCGGCATCCCACACCGCTTTGTGGTATCCGACCGGGGGCTGACTGCGGGAACTCTGGAATACAAGGGTCGTCGCGACGAGGAAAAGCAGGATGTCGCGATCGAAGAAGCACTGAGCTTCCTGTTGAATCAGTCGCCACGCAAAGGGCTGTAAGCCTCTACCAGAAGGGCGGCCGGCAACGGCCGCTCCTGAAACCCTGCCGCCTAGCTTACAACGCCGGGTTCCATCTCCAGTTCCACGCCAAACTTCGCCTTCACTGACGCACGAATCTCGGCCGCCAGCGCCAGAATATCGGCCCCTGTACCGTTGGAATGGTTGATCAGCACCAGTGCCTGGCGGTTGTGCACCCCCACTCGGGCATTGCGGAATCCTTTCCAGCCACTCTGGTCGATCAGCCAGGCAGCCGCAAGCTTGACCCCCTGAGACTGGGGATAACCGACGATACCGGGGAACAGCGCCCTCAGGCGATCGTATTCACTGGCATCCACCACCGGGTTTTTGAAAAAGCTGCCTGCATTGGGCAGCGTGGCGGGATCCGGCAGCTTTCTTCGGCGAATCGCCATCACTGCCTCCACCACATCCATGACCTGGCACTCCGGATTCGCCTTATCGCCCAGGTACTCCTCAAGGTCTTTGTAACCGAGCTGAAGCGGCTTGGTGCGCGAAAGCCGCAACCGAATGTCGGTGATCACGTAGCGCCCGGGAACTTCCTTGAACAGGCTGTCTCGGTAGGCAAAACGGCAGTCGTCGTTGGTCAGCTCGACCATGGCACCGGAGCGACGATCCAGCGCCGATACCGATACCAGGGTGTCGCACAGCTCTACCCCATACGCACCAATGTTCTGCACCGGGGCAGCACCTGCGGTTCCGGGAATCAGCGCCAGGTTCTCAATTCCGCGGTATCCGGCCCCTGCCGCGTATAACACAGCGTCATGCCAGTTTTCACCCGCACCCAGAACCAGAGTCGCCTCACTGTCACAGAGGTCTTGCCAGTACCTTGCCCGGATACAAATGCGGATAACCAGACCTTCAAAATTTCCATCGAACACCAGATTACTGCCGCCACCCAGGATCAGTACCCTGACTCCCTTGCCTGAGGCCCACTCCAGCGCCGACTGCAGGCCTTCGGCATCCCGTGCCTCAAAGTAATAACGGGCAACCGAGCCAACATGCAGAGTATTCAGGTCTTGGAGTTCAACCTGCTCCAGCAGTCCGTTCAACTGACTCAAGACAGGCGCTCCCGGATTTCAGCCAACAAGCCCTCACCGGCCTCGTGAATCAGATCCAACACCAGCTCAAAACCGTCCTCACCGCCGTAATAGGGGTCAGGCACCTCCTGATGGCCGGAGCGCCCATAGTCAAGAAACAGGACCGGACGGGTTCCCCCTGTCTGATGCCAGACGTCGGTGACATCCGCCAGATTTTGACGATCCATGACCAGTACGTGGTCAAAACGCACGAGGTCGTCGGTCACGAACTGCCGGGCCCGAAGCCGGGTGATATCAACACCCCGCTTTCTGGCCGCCTGGACGGCCCTAGAGTCTGGTGACTTACCCACATGCCAATGACCGGTGCCGCAGGAATCCACCTCAATTTGATCCCCCAGACCAGACTGATCCACCAGTGCCTGGAAGACACCCTCAGCACTTGGCGAACGACAAATGTTGCCGAGACAGACAAACAGCACACGAACCTTGTCGGTCATTGATGCCCCCTTCCCTGCATCCATTCACGAAGCCGCGACAGGTCTGCCTCGGTATCGACACCCGCGGGCGGTGTTTCCAGTGCCACATCCACGTGAATCTGCGCGCCGTTATACAGCGCCCTTAGCTGCTCAAGCGCCTCGACCTGCTCCAGAGGCGCGGGCGGCCAGCTGACGAACTGCTCCAGAACGCTGGCCCGGTAGCCATAAATGCCGATGTGACGGAAGTACCCGATATTTTCCGGCAGGGAGACTCCGGCGCCTGGCAGTGGCGAGCCTTCCTGCCACAAATCCCGCGCCCAGGGGATGGGCGCCCGGCTGAAATAATGCGCCATGCCCTGATGGTCAAAAACCACCTTGACTACGTTCGGGTTAAAAACCTGCTCCGCATCGTGCAGCCTTTCGCACAAAGTGGCGATGGCAGCGTCCGGGTAAAGCTCAAGATTATCGGCAACCTGATTGATGACGGCCGGGGGAATCAGAGGTTCGTCCCCCTGCACGTTCACGACCCGGTGGTCGGGCTCGAACTCCAGCAAACGGGCCACTTCCTCCAGTCGGTCGGTGCCACTGGCGTGGTCCGGAGATGTCATCACCACATCCGCACCAAAGGCTTCGCAGGCGGATTGGACGCGATCATCATCGGTCGCGATAACGACCCGTTCGGCTCGACTTTCCTGTGCCCGCTCAAACACATGCTGAATCATGGGCTTGCCGGCAATATCCGCCAACGGTTTGCCCGGAAGCCGGGTTGACGCATAACGTGCGGGGATTACAACGGTAAAAGACATGGGCGCGGTATCCTGATTCGACGTTTTAACGCTTATCGAGACGTTCGTCCGTGCTGAGGGTCCGGGCCTCTCCTGCAAGCATCACCGGGATGCCTTCGCGGATCGGGAACGCCATGGCGTCCTGGTAACAGATGAGCTCGGTCCGCGGCTCATTCAGTTTCAGATCACCCTTGCACACAGGGCAGGACAGCATTGCCAGCAGTTTCTTATCCATAATCACTCTCAATAGGCTCTGTGGGTACTGATACCCGGGATTACCCTTTCAGTTTACGGGCGTTTTCGCGGATTCTCGCCATAACCGCCCCGGCGAAATCTTCTGACAATGTCGCTTGCACCGAGAAAACCCAGGCATTGTCCGGGGCAAAGCTTCGGCATTTCACGGCGTCTTTGGCCGTCATGACAATCCACTGGCTGGCACCGGACTCCAGGTCCGCAGCCTTGAACTGGTGATGGTCCGCAAACGGCGCTTCCGTCACCTCTGCCCCGAGGGCTCTCAGTGTATCGAAAAACCGCCCGGGGTTTCCGATTCCAGCAACCGCTCGCACGGACCGGCCTTGCAGGTCCGCCAGCGGACGCGACTCTCCAGTATTGAGATTAGTCAGTGACGACGGCTCCAGGGCCATCGCGTAGATATCCGGATGCTTGATGTCCTGAAACGACTCGAGTTTTTCGCCGGCTGCGAATGGACCGCCATTGATTACCATGAAATCAACCGACGATAATCGGGACACCGGCTCCCGCAGTGGCCCAACGGGAATAATAGCGCCATTGCCGATACCCCGGGCACCATCAAACACAGCCAACTCAAGGTCGCGCGGTAATTGGTAATGCTGGAGGCCATCGTCACACACCAGGACATCACCCAGCCCCTTCTCCAGCGCCCAGGCAGCCCCCCGACGACGCTGTGGATCCACCACGACGGGCATTGCCGTGGTCTGAGCCAGCATCACCGGCTCATCGCCGACCACCCGAGGATCGGAATCCGCAGTAACCAGAAGAGGGTATTGAGAAGACTTGCCGCCATAGCCACGGCTCAGAACAACGGGACGCCAGCCAGCATTTTTCAGCTCGGATACCAACCAGGCCGTCAGAGGTGATTTGCCCGTGCCTCCGGCGGTGATATTTCCCACCACAATCACCGGCACAGGCAAGTCATCGTCTTTCACGTCCCAGGCCTTTCTGCGCCGGGTACCGGACACCGCCTGGAATAGCCAGGAAAAAGGCGCCAGAAACCAGAGAGGACGACCCTCTCCGTACCAGAGCCTGTCAACCAGTGAAATCATGCCTGCTCGCTAAATTGCATCTGATGCAACTGGGCGTAGGCTCCCCCTGCGGCCAGGAGTTCGTCGTGGCGCCCGGATTCAACGATGCCGCCGTTGTCCATCACCAGAATGCGGTCAGCCTTCTCGATGGTGGACAACCTGTGCGCAATCACCAGTGTGGTGCGGCCCTGCATAACGGTCTCCAGCGCTTCCTGAATATGGCGCTCAGACTCGGTATCCAGTGCCGAGGTTGCTTCATCGAGAATCAGAATCGGTGCGTCCTTGAGCAGCGCCCTGGCGATGGCCAGTCGTTGGCGCTGCCCCCCGGAAAGCATCACGCCGTTATCACCAATCATGGTGTCCAGCCCCTCTGGCATGCGCTCAATGAATTCCAGCGCGTGGGCTTTTCTTGCCGCCTGCCGGATTTCCTCACGACTGCAGTCCCTCAATGCGCCATAGGCGATATTGGCTGCAATCGTGTCGTTAAACAGCACAACGTTCTGGGTCACCAGCGCAATCTGAGCGCGAAGCGCCTTCAGTGTGTAATCACGCAGGGCGTGGTCGTCGATAAAGATCTCGCCACCGGTGTATTCGTAAAACCGGGGCAGAAGACTGACCAGGGTGGATTTACCACTGCCGGACTTGCCAACCAGCGCCACGCTCTGGCCCTCGGGTATCTCAATCGAGATCCCTTCCAGCACATTGTCGAGCTGGTTCCGATAACGAAACGAGACATCGTCGAAGCGGATATTGCCTTTGACCCGCTCAGGGGCAAACGTGCCCGGGTCCTGCTCCGGTTGTTCATCAATGGTTTCAAACACATCGTACGCGGCGGCAACGCCTTTCTGAATCTTGGCGTGCACCGAGGTGACCTGCCTGATGGGCTTGGCCATGGTTGCGGCCGCGGTGATGAATGCCACCAGTTGCCCGGTGGTCATGCCATCACGGATGTCTGGCGCCAGCATAGTCCAGACCAGCGCGGCGATGGCGATGGCCACCAATACCTGAATCACCGGCACGCTGATGGCCTGCGTTGAGGCCATTTTCAGGCTCTGCAGGAGATTGCGATCGTTGACCTCTTCGAAACGCTGGCGTTCGTAGTCTTCGCCGCCGAAGGTTCGAACCACCCGGTAACCGGCAATAGACTCGGAAGCTACGTGGGTAATATCCCCCATCGAGCCCTGGATCCGCTTACTGATGCGCCGGAAGCGCTTACTGGCGTAACTGACCACGGCACCGATCAACGGGCCAACCGCCAGAAAGATCAGGGTGAGTTTCCAGTTGGTATACAGCATAAAGCCGAGCAAGCCGACCACCGTCAAGCCTTCCCTCAGGGTGATGGTCACGGCGCTGGTCGTGGCCTCCGCCACCTGTTCGACATTAAAGGTCAGTTTCGAGACAAGGCGCCCGGAAGCGTTGTCGTCAAAATAACGGGACGGGAGTGTCAGCAGGCGATTGAAGACATCACTGCGCAGGGCATTGATCACATGCCGTCCGACGTAGTTGATGAAATACTGGCTCATGAAGGTGCCAACGCCACGCAGGGCAAACACCGCCACAATGATCGAGGTCAGCAGTATCCGGTTGCCGTCCGTGGGGTTTTCGATGGCCTGGATGACGTATTCCATGGCCGCAGCCATGCCGGTAGACGCGCCTGCATAGATAACGTTGCCGACAATAGCCAGCGAAAACGCCAGCCAGAATGGCTTCACGTAGGCCAGCAGGCGTTTATAGGTTTCCCAGCTGCCGGGCGACACCTCCTGGCCCGCAGTGGGTAGAGGATCGCTGCTGCTCACTGAGTCTCAGTCTCCCGCTCGGTCGTGATGCTGAGTTTAGCAAACCCGAGACGGCCGGCAACGTCCATGGCCCGGACCACAAACTCGTGGGCCGTGCGGGCATCGGCCGTGATGATGTATGGCAGGGAGCTATCCCCACCGGACAATTCCTTGACCCCACGCTCCAGCGTTTCCCGACGGTTGTTCACCAGCGAGCGGCCATTCAGCATGTACTGGCCCTCAGCGTTGATGACAACATCAATCTGCTCCGCTTCGGCAGGCGACGCCGGCTCAGCGCTGGCTTCGGGCAATTCCACCTGAAGATGGCTTTCCCGGGTGAAAGTGGTTGAGACCATAAAAAAGATCAGCAACAGGAACACCACGTCAATCAAGGGCGTGAGATCGACACCGACTTCCTGACTTCTCTGGCGCTTGAACTTCACGGTGTTCAGGCTCCCTCTACGTCGATTTCACGGTCCCCGTGAACCACCTCGACCAGTTTAATGGCCTCCTGTTCCATACCAACCACCAGTTCATCCACTCGGCGGATAAAATAACGGTGGGCAATCAGGGCCGGGATGGCAACACTCAGACCGGCCGCGGTGGTAATCAGAGCTTCAGAGATACCGCCGGCCAGGTTTCCGGCATTACCGACGCCGGAAAGCTGAATTTCGGCGAACACTTTGATCATACCGATCACAGTGCCCAAAAGACCAAGCAAAGGCGTCACGGTGGCCACGGTGCCGAGCGGGTTCAGGAAGCGTTCGAGATCGTGGATCACCTGGCTGGCTTCGTGCTCGATGCTTTCTTTCATGATCTCCCGACCATGTTTGGCGTTGAGCAAACCACCAGCAAGAATGCGACCCATCGGAGATGATGCCTGCAACGCCTTCAGCTTGCGGCCGTTGAGCTCCTTCTTTTTGATCCAGCGCCAGAGTTCATTGACGGACTGGTTAGGTGCCACTCTGGAAGGACGAAGGGTCCAGAACCGCTCCAGGATAATCGCAAGTGCCAGAATGGAACAGGCAACAATCGGCACCATCAAAATGCCACCGGCTTTTAACAGCTCAAACACGCTCGGTCTCCCTGATTAATAACAAGCGGCGCTACTTTAGCATAGCTGTCACGGGAGGCCACACCCGGAATGTCACGGTATTTTACAGTCCCCGCGGGTTTGGCCTTCGCCGCCAATCCAGAACGGGGTACCTGGCCATGCCTCGCTGATCTGCAGGCCATCCTCATCAACAGAAAAGGTCAACGCGCCGGAACACGCCGTGCTGAACAGCCTTGCGCCAAATTCCCGGTAGCGGGCCGTCACCGCGCGATGGGGGTGCCCGAACCGATGCCGGTAGCCGGCCGAAAAAATCACTGCGTCGGGCCGACTGTAAGCCACCCATTCCCGGGACGACGAGGTCTTGCTGCCATGGTGAGGCGCAATCATTATCCGGGCTGCGGCGTTATCCCACGTGCCTTGTGACTGCGCCAGGTACTCCTGCTCTACCTGACGACTGATGTCCCCCGGTAAGATCCACTCAACACGCCGGTCGGGACTGCGCACCCGTAAAACACAGGACGCATCGTTCCCCTCCTGCGTCCCGGGCGAACGCCAGAATTCGACCGCCAGCTCGCCAACCCTTGCCTGCCCGGGGTCGCACCGCAGCACACGGAGACCGGGGCCCAGTTTCTCTCGGACCTCTTCGGGCTCGCCGCTCACTACTGCGCCCACATCAAACGCTTTCGCCAGCGTTGAAAGACCACCAGCATGATCACTGTCGGCATGGCTAACCACCAACGTGTCAACACGGACCACACCCAGCGCACGCAGGTTGGGCAAAATCACCGATTCAACCGCGGAAAACACACCGGGAACCTCCGGCCCGGTGTCGTACAACAACACATCGTTCTGATGACGCACCAGAATCGACATGCCTTGCCCCACGTCCCAGACACGCACTTCGGGCACCAACACCGATGCGTTAACCGTTGGTGATTGGTTTTGACAGAACCAGAGCAATGCAATGAAACCTGCCGCCAAACGGCTCGAAAGAAAAGGGCTGTGCACGACGCTCAGGATCATGAGCGCGAACAGCCCCACGACCACAATACCCGGACGAACGTCCGGAAAAGGCAGTTCAGACACCCGGCTCAGCCACCACCAGAACACGCCCAAAACCCCATCAAGCAGAGGCACAAACAGTTCAGCCAGCTCAGGTAGTAATGCCGCCGATACCCCGGCAATCATTAACAGGGGCATTACCACAAGGGATATCCAGGGAATGGCGACAAGATTCGCCAGCGCCCCTGCCAGCGGCTGGGCCTGACCAACCAGAATCAATGCAGGCCAGAGACCGGCAAACACGGCCACCTGGGCCATCAGCAAGGAGCGCACCCAGCCGAGCCGCCCCACCCGTCCGGAAAACACCCCGATAAGCACCGCCACGGCGGCGAAAGACAGCCAGAAGCCCTGATCCAGCGGAGCAAAGGGGTCCATCACCAGGGTCAGCCCCAGCGCATAAATCAGAGGCCGCCAGACGCCATCTGCCCGGGCCAGCAACAAACTCCACCCGCCTACCAGCACCATGATCAAAGCTCGTTGCGTGGGCACCGTAAATCCGGCGACCAGTGCGTAGAGCAGGCAACTCACGGCAATGGCGCTGTAAATCCATCCACGACGCGCCGATTCAGTCATCCAGGCGACTGGCACACGTCGGATCAGCCTACCCGCAATCAAATTCACGCCCACGGCGATCAGCCCGAGATGAAGCCCGGATATGGCAACAAGATGGATAGTGCCGGTGGCGCGCAGCAGCGACCACTGCGCCGGTTCCAGCTCGCCCCGATACCCGACAAGCAGCGAACCGATCAGTGAAACCTGCCGGGCCCCGGCAAATTGGTGCTGAACCCACCGGACCACCTGACCATGCTGTTTCGCGTAATGACACCGAAGGCCGCAAGGCACCTGTGTATCCGGCTCAATGGAGCGAACACTGCCAGTTGCCCGGTATCCATGCCGAAACAGCCAATCCTCGTAACGAAATCCTTCTGGGTTCAGAGCGCCGTGAGGGCGCTTCAATACAACCGTCAGGCGCAGCCGGTGATCCGGCAACCACCGCCGGTCAGCGCCATACCAGGCCAGCCGCAACCTGTCCGGCAAGGACGTTCCACTCAGCTCATCATCCGGTCGATGCCAGTGAGTCACACAGAAACTGAACTTCAGACTGTCAAAACTTCCGGGCGCCGGAACATCACAAACGTAGCCGGACACCGATACTGGAACGCCTTCAAGCTCAGCCGGCAGTCGCTGATTGAGCCGCAGCTCCGCGTGCCAGGCAACCCACGCCATACCGGCACAAAACGCCCCGACGACAAAGAGCGCCTGCCGGACCAAGCGGGAACGCACCCAGAGCAGAATGCAAAAAGCTGTGATAGAGCCCGCCAAGGCACTGACCAGAGGTGGTAACGCTGACTGCCAATACAGTATGATTGCGCCACAAGAAAAGGCGATAACGCCAAGAAGCGAAGAAAAGCGTTCAGACGCTGGCCAGACTGGGCCGAAAGAGCTTCCGGACACTCCATGTCCTCCCGGGTAAACGAACGACCGGCCGCATCCTTGCCGCCGGGGAAAGATTCTCAAGACACGCAGAGCTTCCGATGCCGAAGAAGTTCATGAAACGATATCTGCCAACCCCTGAAAGGGTTAAGGCCATGAAGTCCCTGCACTTTCTGGGCGATATCCTGCATGAACCAAACCTCTGGCACATCAATCGACACAGCGTCGCGAGGGCCTTTCTGGTCGGCATCTGGTTTTGCTTTATCCCCATGCCCTTTCAGATGGTGGCCGCCGCGTTCTTCGCGATCTGGTTCAACGCCAACCTGCCGCTGTCGGTCATGCTGGTCTGGATCAGTAACCCGATCACCATGCCACCCATGTTCTACTTCAACTATAAAGTGGGCGCATGGATCTTGGACCGACCGGTGCTGAACTTTGAACTCGAGCTCACCTGGCAGTGGATCAGCGAACGGCTACTGGACATCGGAATCCCGCTATTTCTGGGGTCACTGATCGTTGCAACCGTGTCAGCCTGCGTCGCCTACCTGAGCATTCAGTACCTGTGGCGCCGTAAAGTCCGCTCCAGCTGGCGACTCAGACAGCTAAGCCGATTGAAGCGCGGCCAGCCTGCCGATCAGACTTCCTGAACCAGGGTACCCTGCTCCAGCCTCAGCACGCGGCCCAGACTCCGCGCCATATCCATATCATGGGTCACCATTACAAACGAGATCGCCAACTGGTCCCGCAGTGATTCAATCAGCTCCCGGACACCTCTGGCGGTCTGCTCGTCCAGGTTCCCAGTGGGCTCATCCATCAATACGCAATCCGGCTCGTTGACCAGGGCCCGGGCGATCGCCACACGCTGACGTTCTCCGCCCGACAATTCACCCGGTTTGTGCTCCAGCCGGCCACCCAGGCCGACACGCTCCAGCAACGCCACAGCCTTTTGTCGGGCAGCACGGACCGACAGACCGCCCAGGGCACAGGGCATCATGACGTTCTCAACGGCAGTGAATTCTGGCAGCAGATGGTGAAACTGGTACACAAAGCCCAGATGTCCGTTTCGAAAACGCGCCCGCCCCGCCTCGGACATGCCGTGAATGTCCTGACCACAAATCAGGATATGGCCAGAGGATGGCCGGTCGAGACCTCCCAGCAGGTTCAGCAAGGTGGTTTTGCCCGCCCCGCTGCTGCCAACAATCGCGACGGTTTCACCCTTGGTAACCTGCAAGGAAATATCAGAAAAGATCGTCAACGACCCGGGCCCCTCGCTGTAGGTGCGAGTTACCTGCCGACAGTCGATGACGGTGGATGGATTCTCCATAGCTGTCTTACTCTCACTCATACCGCAGTGCCTCCGCCGGATCGACTCTGGACGCACGCCAGGCCGGGTAAACCGTTGCCAGCAAGCTCATAACAAGGCCGGAACCACTGATGATCAGTACATCCTCCCACTGAAGCTGAGACGGCAGGTAACTGATGAAGTAAACGTCTGCACTCAGGAACTGGTGGCCAAGCACCGCTTCCAGCCAGGAGATAAAGTCACTGATATTCAGGGCGCCAAGGACACCCAGAGCGGTTCCCACGAGCGTTCCGAAAATACCAATCACCGCTCCCTGAACAATGAAGATCCGCATGATACGGCCCGGTGTCGCCCCCATAGTCCGAAGGATCGCAATATCGGCGGTCTTATCGGTCACGACCATGACCAGCGTGGAAACGATGTTAAACGCAGCGACAGCAACAATGAACATCAGCAGCAGGCCGATCATGGTTTTCTCCATCCGGATGGCCTGGAACAGGTTGCCATGCGTGCGGGTCCAATCGGAGATGTAATAACGACCATCCAGCGTACGGGCGGTCTGCTCGACGACCCTTGGCGCCGCAAACAAATCATCCACCAGCAGCCGAACGCCCATGGCCTTGCCGCCCGTGCGCATCAGTTTGGAGGCATCGTCCATGTGAACGATGGTGTAGTTGCCATCCAACTCGGCCCCCACACTGAAAATACCTTTCACAGTGAACCGTTTCAGCCGTGGCAGAACGCCGGCCGGAGTAACCGACGCCTCGGGCAGAACGACGGTGACCCGGTCCCCCACCTTCAAGCGCAGGCTTGCCGCCATAAGCCGGCCAATAATAATGCCGAACTCGCCGGACTTCAGATTGTCCAGGCTCCCTTCGACCATGTGGTCTTCGAGGATCGAAACCGTCTTTTCCTCACTGGGCAGCACACCATTGAGCAAAACGCCCCGGACATTCCCTCCGCCGGTCACCATACCCTGCCCCTTGATGAACGGGGCGGCTGCCAGAACCCGGGGATGTTGCTGAACTTCCCGATCAATCGACTCCCAGTCGTCAAGGGGTCCCGCCCCCTCAATGACCGCATGGGGCACCATGCCGAGGATTCGCTGCTTGAGTTCCCGATCAAACCCATTCATGACGGAGAGCACAATTATCAGCACGGCGACGCCCAGCGTCAGGCCAATCATGGAGGTAAGTGATATAAAGGAAATGAAGTGATTACGACGCTTGGCCGCGGTGTACCGCAAACCAATGTAAAACGATAAGGGTCTGAACATATGGAGAGGCGCCTACGCTACCTTCAGATCTGTCGTGGCTGTTATTCCCCGCTGCCTTCAGGCAGCCTGGGAAACTGATAAACTTTTTCTGACAACAAAAACCCAACCCCGGAGTCAGGATGCCTTCCAACAGCTCTCATCCCGAACCAGAGCAAAGCGTCCCCGAACGCAGGGACTATTACCGGATCAATGATCGCATCGGACTGGAACTCAACAAGCTCCCATCTGCGGACATCGGTTTGAATGACGCCTTCGGCAGCGATCAATTCGACGTTCTGAAAACCGAGTTCCGTCGTCTGGACCTGGAAGTCCGCTCCCAACTTACCGTGCTTGCGGAGCGGGACAGAGCCCTGGCTGGATTAATCAAGTCATTGAACGGCAAGCTGGACACGCTGGAGCGCATTATGGCCTGTGTGCAAAATCCGTTGCAACCGGAGGACTGGCAGGAAGTGACTCTGAGCGAGGGTGGGCTGGCCTTCTCTACCGCCACCCCGGTGTGGCAGCCGGGTGACAACCTGGCCATTCAGATGACCTTGTCAACCCATCTCTATCAGCCCCGAGCAATCGCCGAGGTCCTGGAAACCGTTCCAGATCAGGCCGGTGGCACTCGAGTGCATGTTCATTTCAGCCAGATTACAGACGGTGACCGTCAGCAGATTGCAAGACACGTCATGCGCTGGCAAATTCAACAAAGGCAAAACGATTAAACTTAGGAAAGCTGGTGACTTTTACCAGAGGTTTTAAGATATTAGCATTTTCCATATCTGCCTGCGGTGTCCAGGCAGGCAGAACCCTGTATTAATGGAGCGTAGTAATGAAGAAAAACAAAATCCTGCTGAGTTCACTGGCCTTAGCCGCCGCACTGACATTGGCTCCGGCTGGCAGCGCTGTGGCGGAACAAGTGACGGTTCCGGTGGGCACCCAGGCAGACCGCTCTGGCATCAGCACCCCGTCGACAGGCATGACCCAGGCGTCCGTGCGTGCACAGTGGGGATCTCCCCTGCAAATTCAGGGTCCGGTGGGAGAACCGCCCATCAGCCAGTGGCACTATCAGAATTTTGTCGTCTATTTCGAGCACGACCGCGTACTTCATTCTGTACTGAAACCCAACCGCTAACGTCCGGCAATACATCACCAGACGATTCGTATACCTTAGGGATGGAACGCTCTATCGAAGACTTTGGCAGATTAGCGGCCAGTAAAACAAGAAAGGTGCATGTACAGTGACTTTCAGACGCACACTACCGGCTGAATGGGCACCGCAAAGCGCGGTGATGCTCACCTGGCCCCACTCCGGTACTGACTGGGCGGATTGCCTCCCGGAGGTCGAGCCGGTCTTTCGAGCGATCGCCAGAGCCGTCATTCGATTCGAACACCTGATCATCAGCTGTGAAGACGAGGCGTGCCTGCATCGTGAAGCGCAACGGCTCACTGACCACGCGCAGGAACATGGCCTGCCGGGCCGCGTGATCGGCGTTGTTGCGCCAGCTGACGACACCTGGGCGCGGGACCACGGACCACTCACCGTTAAAACGGATAGCCAGGTCCAACTACTGGACTTCGGTTTCAACGCGTGGGGCGGAAAATTCCACTGGCAGAAAGATAACGAACTGAATCGGCGGTTGAGCGAGGCTGGTGCCTTTGGTTCCGTACCGATTGAGCCCATCGATTTCATCCTCGAAGGTGGGTCCATCGAATCCGACGGGCGCGGAACCCTGCTGACGACTAGCGAATGCCTGCTGACGCCCAGCCGGAATCCGTCCTGCGACCGGACAGACATCGAGAAACTTCTCGCCAACACCCTGGGCGCGGACCGGATTCTCTGGCTTAATCACGGCTACCTCGCCGGGGATGACACCGACAGCCACATAGATACTCTGGCCCGTTTTTGCGCGCCCGATCATATATGCTACGTCGCATGCCACGACGTCGCCGATGAGCATTACAGTGCGCTGGCCGCCATGGAAGAAGAACTCCAGGAGTTTCGTCAAAGCAACGGGAAACCCTACCGGCTAACCCCGCTGCCCTGGCCTGATCCGATTTACGACGACGATGGCGAACGCCTCCCGGCCACTTACGCCAACTTCCTCATTGTGAACGGAGCCGTGCTCCTGCCGACTTACGGCGTTCCACAAGACGAAGAAGCCATTGCGGTGCTGACGGAAATATTTCCCGACCGGGAAATCATACCCATCGATTGCCGAGCCCTCATTCATCAACACGGAAGCCTGCACTGTGTCACCATGCAGCTTCCCGCCGGAGTTGTCGAACGATGACCCAGAACTTTCTGAAGCTCGCTGCCATCCAGCAATCCTGCAGCGACGACAAGGAAACAAGCCTCGCAAAAAGCGAAACACTGGTGCGGCAGGCCGCCTCGGATGGCGCCGAGCTGGTGGTACTGCAGGAACTGCACGCCACGTCTTATTTCTGCCAGACTGAAGACACCTCCGTTTTCGAACTGGCGGAACCCATTCCCGGCCCGACCAGCGAACGACTGGGCGATTTAGCCCGGGAACTGAACATCGTTCTCGTGGGTTCCATCTTTGAACGGCGGATGAATGGCGTATACCACAACACCGCCGTTGTCTTTGAAAAAGACGGCTCGATCGCCGGACTCTACCGCAAGATGCACATACCCGATGACCCGGGCTTCTATGAAAAATTCTACTTCACCCCGGGCGATGCCGAGTTCAACAATGGCAGTAGCGGTTTCAGCCCAATCCAGACCTCGGTCGGCAAGCTGGGCGTTCTGGTTTGCTGGGATCAGTGGTATCCCGAAGCCGCGAGGCTGATGGCGCTGGCCGGTGCGGAAATACTGATCTATCCCACAGCAATTGGCTGGGACGTGACCGATAGCCGGGAGGAGCAGGCGCGCCAACTGGATGCCTGGATCACCGTCCAACGCGGCCACGCGGTCGCAAACAATTTGCCAGTCATAGCACCCAACCGGGTCGGAAGCGAGCCCGACCCTTCTGGCCACAGTGAGGGCATCAGGTTCTGGGGAAACAGTTTCATTTGCGGCCCACAGGGTGAGTTTCTGGCCCGCGCTGACAATACCGGCGACAGCGTAATCAGCGCCACGCTCGATCGAACACGAACCGAGTCGGTCAGGCGTATATGGCCTTACCTGAGAGACCGCCGCATCGACGCCTACCGCGACCTGTTAAAACGAGTGAGAGACTGACTTAACCATGAAGCAACTGGTCGATTCCGTTGTCCGCGAACTGAACCAGATCCTTCTCGGCAAGGAACAGCAGGTAAGGCTGGCTGTCTGCTGCCTGCTGGCCAGGGGACACTTGCTGATTGAAGATATACCCGGCATGGGCAAGACCACCCTGTCGCACGCCCTTGCCCGAATCATGGGGTTGAGCTACCAGCGCATCCAGTTTACCAACGACCTGCTCCCGGCCGATGTGCTTGGCTATTCCATGTTCGACAAGGAAGCCGGCAGCCTGGTATTCCATCCCGGGCCCATTTTTGCGCAGGTCGTTCTTGCCGATGAGATCAACCGCGCGTCACCGCGCACCCAAAGCGCCCTTCTCGAAGCCATGGAAGAGCGACAGGTTTCAATTGAGGGCGAAACCCGCCCACTGCCCCATCCGTTTTTTGTCATCGCCACCCAGAACCCGATTGAGCAGGGCGGCACTTACCCACTGCCGGAGTCACAACTCGACCGATTCCTGATGCGGCTTCGCCTCGGCTACCCGGATCCACAAGCCGAGCGAGAATTGCTGGAAGGCGAGGACCGACGCGCCATGACCGAAAAGCTGGCGTCGATCCTCCCGCAGAAGGAACTGACCAGCTTGCAGGAAGCGGTCGAGCGGGTGTCCGCAAGCCCAGCCCTGCTCGATTATGTCCAGCGCTTGCTGGAGCAGAGCCGCCGAATGCCCGGTGTTATGTATGGCCTGTCGCCCCGGGCAGGGCTGGGCCTGCTCAGAGCCGCCAAGTCCTGGGCGATGATGCACGGCCGGCATCATGCGCTTCCCGACGACATTCAGGCAGTGTTACCCTCGGTCGCAGAACACCGCCTCGAGCAGGGCCAGTCAGGCAAAGGCGCGGAGCGGGTTCGGCAGCTGCTGAGCTCGGTTTCGGTGCTTCAGTAAATAGCGAACATTTATACAGAGAATTAACCAAAACGAATGGCACAGATAGGCTTTCATGGTAGCCTTCTGCGGTTTATTCGCAGACTGGGATATCAAGCCCCCAGCGTCGCACAGTTCGAAGGAAGAAAGACACATGAGCGAAACCCAACACTCCCGACTGATCATTCTGGGCTCCGGGCCTGCCGGTTACACGGCGGCTGTCTACGCTGCGCGGGCCAACCTTAACCCGACCCTCATCACCGGTATCGAAGTTGGCGGTCAGCTCACCACCACCACCGATGTAGACAACTGGCCCGGCGACAACGACGGCGTTCAGGGCCCAGAACTGATGCAGAGGATGCAGAAGCACGCTGAACGCTTCGAGACCAAAATTGTTTACGACACCATCAACGAAGCTGATCTGCACAACCGCCCCTTCCGCCTCAAAGGTGACGGTGGCGAATACACCTGTGATGCACTGATTATCGCCACCGGTGCCTCAGCCATGTACCTGGGCCTGGAGTCGGAAGAAAAGTTCAAGGGCCAGGGCGTTTCCGCCTGCGCCACCTGTGACGGTTTTTTCTATCGCAAGAAAAAAGTGGCCGTGATCGGCGGCGGCAATACCGCGGTTGAAGAAGCACTTTACCTGGCCAACATCGCCGAGGAAGTCACCCTGGTTCACCGCCGCGACAGCCTGCGCGCCGAAAAGATTCTGCAGGACAAGTTATTCGACAAGGCCGAAAACGGCAACGTCAACATTGTCTGGGACCACACCCTGGACGAGGTGCTTGGTGACGGAACGGGCGTAACCGGCATGCGGATCAAGAGCACCAAAGACGGCACAACTCAAGACCTGGACCTTGCAGGTGTTTTTATCGCCATTGGCCACAAGCCGAACACCGACCTGTTCGAAGGTCAGCTGGAGATGAAAAACGGTTACATCCAGATCCGATCGGGTCTGCAAGGCATGGCTACCGAGAGCAGCGTTCCCGGTGTGTTCGCAGCGGGCGATGTGGCCGATCAGGTTTACCGGCAGGCCGTCACATCAGCCGGATTTGGCTGCATGGCCGCACTGGATGCCGAAAAATTCCTGGACGAACAGGACTGAACCAAACTGACGCAGGCGAATCAATAACCTGCAGCACAGTCACAGCTCGCGGCCTTGGCAATGCGCCAAAGCCAGCAAGGCAGCCATCGGAGGTTGCGAGCTGTTTTCCCGACGGAGGCATCAGGATCACAAGTCCCTTACCAAGTTATGGAACAGGATGACTTCTCTACCCTGGCTTGATCCGGACCAGCTCTGGTTCCCCCCTGCTGAGGAGGCGCTCGACGACCCGGATGGACTTCTCGCTCTTGGCGGTGACCTGTCCACCGACAGAATCCTGCTCGCCTATCGAAACGGCATCTTCCCCTGGTACAGCGATGACCAGCCTATTTTATGGTGGTCCCCCAACCCCCGTTGCGTGCTCATTCCCGAAGAAGTTCATGTATCCCGAAGCCTGCGACGTACCCTGAACCAGCAATACTTTCGTATCACCTCGAACAAGGCATTTGGCCGCATCATCCGCCTTTGCGCCACGACCCGGGCAGAGGGCACATGGATTACCGAGGACATGATCGAAAGCTATTCGGAACTGCATCACCAAGGTATCGCCCACTCCATCGAGGCCTGGAACCCGGAGGGAGAGCTCGCCGGAGGCATGTACGGCCTGGCCATCGGGCAATGTTTTTTCGGTGAGTCCATGTTCTCACTGGAAACCAACGCATCCAAAGCAATCATGGTTCATTTGGCCAACCAGTTACGGGAGTGGAATTACCAGTTGATGGACTGTCAGGTTGAAAGCCCTCACCTGCTGACAATGGGTGCCAGAAGCATTCCCCGCCGCGAGTTTTTATCTATACTCCGGGATTGTGTAGATCAGCCACCTAGCCAACAGGATTGGGAGCTCCGCTGGCGGTGGTCAGCGCCGGAGGTGTGAATGAGCAACTTGAGAACGCTGGTTTTTTTCGCCACGCCACCACACGACTGCAGCTACCTCACAGACCGCGAAGCAACGACCATGTTTGTGGATCCGAGGGCGCGAATCGACAAAAAACTATACAGCCAACTGACAGCCCTTGGCTTTCGCCGCAGCGGCTCACATTATTATCGTCCCCACTGCGAGCAGTGCAACGCGTGCATACCGGTTCGACTCAAGATCAACCAGTTTCAGCCAGACCGGAGCCAGAAACGTATCCTGAAGAAAAACCAGGACCTCAGCTGCACACTGGTGCCTGCCCAATTCAGTGAACAGTATTACGAGCTGTACGCCGAATACATCAGCCAGCGCCACAGTGACGGCGACATGTATCCTCCCTCCCGGGAGCAGTTCAACTCGTTTCTGGTGGACGGAGCCACCGACTCCTGGTTCCTGGAGATCCGGCTAGGCAATGAATTAGTGGCGCTGGCTGCAGTTGATGTGCTGGACGATGGGCTGTCAGCGATCTACACCGTATTTAAGCCGGAACTGGAACACCGCAGTCTGGGCACCTTCGCGATCCTTTGGCAGATCGAAGACGCGGCCCGGCGCGGCCTTGCGCATCTGTACCTGGGTTACTGGATTAAAGAATGCCGTAAAATGAATTACAAGACCCGCTTCCAACCCATCGAGTTGCTTCGTAACGGCCACTGGCAGAGGATGAACCCAAACTGATTTTTGCCAAATGGCAGCAATTCAGGCAGAATTGCGCAATTTAAAATCACAGGAAACACCCCAAGCGAGGTTTCTACTTAATGGCGAAATCAGATGTCATTGAAATGGAAGGCGTTATTATCGACACCCTTCCCAATACCATGTTCCGTGTTGAGCTCAGCAACGGTCACGTGGTGACTGCACACATTTCGGGCAAGATGCGGAAAAACTACATTCGCATCCTCACCGGCGACAAGGTAAAGGTCGAGCTTACCCCTTACGACCTGAGCAAGGGCCGAATCGTTTACCGCGCCCGCTGAGTTGTCGAAGACATCTGTAAAAGTCCCGGAATTCGGGACTTTTTTCATGGCAGACAGCAACTCTGCTTACTCCCCTTAACGCTCCATCCTTCATTAGCCTGGGATGCCATTCCGCCCGAGAATGCGCTCGCACGGCGCCAATGAACAGACTGAAAACCATCTGACGTCAGCGCCAAGTGCTCAACCCCAGACCCAGGGGCAACAAAGCTCAGGCAAAAAAAAGCCACACCCCTCAGGTGTGGCTTTTCCGCGTTATGGGCCGCTACCCAAATTACAGAACCTCTGCAGGCTCATCCTCGTATTCAAAAACCAGATCATCATCCCGCAGATGAACAAACACATCGCCGCCATTTTCAGATAGGCGACCGAACAAAATCTGCTCAGCAAGCGGGCGCTTGATCTTATCCTGAATCAGGCGCGACATTGGGCGGGCACCCATGGTTACGTCGTAGCCCTTCTCTGCAAGCCACTGTTTGGCCGCATCTTCCACGTGCAGAACAACATGCTTCTCGTCCAGCTGAGCCTGCAGTTCGGTGAGGAACTTATCCACCACATGCGTGATGGTTTCTTTTTGCAGGTCGGCAAACTGGATGATGCCGTCCAACCGGTTACGGAACTCGGGCGTGAAGGTCTTACTGATAATCTCCATGCCATCGGTGCTGTGATCCTGCTCATTGAAGCCAATGGAGCGGCGCGCCATGCTCTCTGCACCGGCATTCGTGGTCATAACCAGAATGACGTGCCGGAAATCAGCCTTGCGACCGTTGTTATCGGTAAGTGTTCCATGATCCATCACCTGCAGCAGCAGATTGAAGACCTCCGGATGCGCTTTTTCAATCTCATCCAGAAGAAGCACACAGTGCGGGTGCTTATTCACCGCCTCTGTCAGCAGGCCACCCTGGTCATAACCCACATAGCCGGGAGGAGCCCCAATGAGACGAGATACAGTATGCCGCTCCATATACTCGGACATATCGAACCGCACCAGTTCAATACCCAGTACCTTGGCAAGCTGCTTAGTAACCTCGGTTTTACCAACACCCGTGGGCCCTGCAAACAGGAAAGCGCCCTCCGGCTTTTCCGGTGCCTTCAGACCAGCCCGCGCAAGCTTGATGGCAGTGGCCAGTGACTCAATGGCAGGATCCTGACCAAAGACCACCATCTTCAGATCCCGCTCCAGATTGCGGAGCAGGTCTTTGTCACTGGTAGACACGTTCTTCGGCGGAATCCGGGCGATATTGGCCACGACATCCTCGATGTCGCCAATTTCCACCACCTTTTTCCGCTTATCCTCGGGCTGGAGCCGCTGGCGAGCACCGGCTTCATCGATCACATCAATAGCTTTATCGGGCAAATGACGATCCGTGATATAGCGGTCGGCCAACTCTGCCGCTACGCGCAGGGCTTCGTCGGTGTACGTCAGTTCGTGGTGTTTCTCAAAGTTCGGCTTGAGCCCTTTGAGTATCTTGTAAGTGTCATCAACACTCGGCTCGTTGACGTCGATTTTCTGGAATCGACGCGCCAGCGCACTGTCTTTCTCGAAAATGCCACGAAATTCCTGGAAGGTGGTTGAACCAATGCAACGGATTTCTCCGGAACTCAGCATTGGCTTGAGCAGATTTGACGCGTCCATTACGCCACCGGATGCGGAGCCCGCACCAATGATGGTATGAATCTCGTCAATAAAGAGTATTGCGTGGGCCTCTTTCTTCAACTCGGCCAATAACCCTTTCAGGCGCTTCTCGAAATCACCGCGATATTTGGTGCCAGCCAGCAAAGCCCCCAAATCCAGAGAGTACACCACGGCGTCGGAGATGATCTCAGGCACCTGGCCGTCAACGATTCGCTTGGCCAAGCCTTCGGCAATGGCCGTTTTACCTACGCCAGCCTCACCCACCAACAGTGGGTTGTTTTTTCGCCGGCGCACAAGAATCTGAACGACGCGCTCCACTTCGTGCTCACGTCCAATCAGCGGGTCGATGCGTCCCTGACGCGCCTGCTCGTTCAGATTGGTCGCGTAGCTTTCCAACGGCTTGGAATGACCACCCTCTTCACCCGGTTCGTCCGGAGATACCTGATCGTGGCCATCCTGCTCCTCAGCACCCTGAACGCGGGAAATACCGTGAGACACGAAATTAACCACATCAATCCGGGCAATGTTCTGTTTTTTCAGAACATAGACCGCTTGGCTCTCCTGCTCACTAAAGATCGCCACCAGCACATTGGCGCCGGTCACCTCTTTCTTACCAGAAGACTGGACATGGAAGACCGCGCGCTGGAGAACCCGCTGGAAGCCGAGTGTCGGCTGGGTTTCCCGCTCACTGTCAGTGCTTGGAATCAATGGTGTGGTTGAGTCAACAAACTCTACCAGTTCGTCCTGCAGCCGCTGGAGGTCGGCCCCGCAGGCCTTCAGAACGCCCACCGCAGAATCGTTATCCAGAAGTGCCAGTAACAGGTGCTCCACGGTCATAAATTCGTGGCGCTTGTCACGGGCACTTTTAAAAGCGGTGTTAAGCGTTATTTCTAGATCTTTGCTCAGCATGGGCCACCCCAACGTCTGTCAGTCCGCACGTTCAATCTCGCAAAGGAGCGGATGCTCGCATTCCGAGGAATACTGGTTCACCTGGGCCGCCTTGGTTTCAGCGATATCACGGGTGTAAACACCACACACGGCTTTGCCCTGAGTATGTACGAGTAACATCACCTGTGTCGCTTTCTCCTCATTCATTGCGAAGAATTTCATGAGAACTTCAACAACAAAATCCATCGGTGTGTAATCGTCATTCAGAAGCACCACTCGATATCTCGCTGGTCGCTTCAAGGCGGGCTTTTCGGGCACAACCGTCAGGTCTTCCTGACGCCCTGGCTGATCATCCTCCCTTTGATTCAATACTAGTAGAGAATCTTCGATAGTCCGCATCATTTGTTACCGGTCTTTTTCAAAGCCCTTGATACAAGAAGGTGGTTGGCAGATACCCGGATTTCAAGTCTTTCCTGCGCCGGGCGTGAGTTAGCTATTGATACGAGCATCATACCGGTTCCGGACCGTAGAGAACCACACATTCTCGGGACGGAAATATTGACTCGGCGCCGAGTTTGGTCGAAAGTTAGGCTATATTGTTAAAAATTGTAAAGTTCGGTTTCAGTAGCGTTAACAAATCCACGTCAATTGGCTCCGGCGGAGCCATGAAAACAGTAATAATAAGACAGCACATGAACAGGGGAGTTCATCATGCCTAAAGGCAAGGTCAAATGGTTCAACAATGCCAAGGGTTACGGTTTCATTATTGAGGATGGCTGCAGTGACGACCTGTTTGCCCATTTTTCTTCAGTGCAGATGGAAGGATACAAGACACTGAAGGCCGGCCAAGCCGTCACCTTTGATAAAAAGCCAAGCGACAAAGGTGTTCACGCGATCAACATCGTTCCAGACGAGGCTGCACAGAAGCAGTCCGAGGATGGTGAAAACGCGTCAGCATCGCAGGACTCGGATAGCGAAGGATATTCTTCCCACGCCGCAAACGCCTGATTTCTGCTCCATCGCCGTTAAGACACCTGCCCACCCACCGGTGGGTCGGTTGTGGCTGTGTTCGCACGAACGTTCGTCGCCGCGCACCAAGTGCCACCAACTCGGCAGGATTGCTTGGCGAAATGCTTATTTATGGTTTGCCTGAACCATTCCATTGCGTACCCTTGCGACCCAAAATCCAAACGCCCGGGACAACCCACAGGAATGGCAAAACTGATTTTGTTCAACAAACCCTTTCGAGTGCTCAGCCAGTTCACAGATCAACAGGCCGATGCTCAAAGGTCACCCACCAGAGCAACCCTCGCCGACTGGATTACTGTTCCTCATGTTTATCCTGCGGGGCGCCTTGATTACGATTCGGAAGGTCTGCTGCTACTGACCGACAACGGCGATCTCCAGCATCGCATTGCTTCGCCCACTCAGAAGATGCCCAAAACCTATTGGGTTCAGGTAGAGGGCGATATCACGGACGCAGCGATAAGCCAGCTCGAAAAAGGCGTCCAGTTGAAAGACGGCATGACATCTCCGGCACAGGTCAATCGAATAACTCCCCCCCAGATCTGGGAGCGTGTGCCTCCGGTGCGTTTCCGCGCTTCAGTACCGACGAGTTGGCTGCAAATGACAATTACGGAAGGCCGGAATCGGCAGGTTCGACGGATGACAGCCGCAGTGAGTTTCCCTACTCTGCGACTGATTCGCTATCAAATTGGCGATTGGAACATCAACGGGATGGCACCCGGCGAATACAAAGTTACCCAGGTCCACCTTCCTGAGACAACTCCCCAGCGTCGCCGCGCATCCCCCAAAAATTCAATGAAATCGTCAAGGAGATGGCCGAAGCGATGACTTGGAAACCCCACGCAACGGTGGCCGTGATTATTGAGGACGACCAGGGACGCTTCTTGCTCGTGGAAGAAATAAGCAATGGAAAGGTTGTCTTTAATCAGCCGGCCGGGCACATCGAAGAAGACGAGGCGGTGCTGGATGCAGTTCGCCGCGAAACCCTCGAGGAAACCGGCTGGCGGGTTGAGCCTGAGTACTTTTTGGGCGTTTATACCTATAAAGCACCCGCAAACGGAGCAACCTACTACCGTTTCTGCTATTCCGCACGTGCCCTGACGCAGGAAACCGACGAGTTGGATACCGGCATCATTGCGGCCCACTGGCTCGACCTGGAGTCGGTGCGCAGCCTTGGCGACCGCTTGCGGAGCCCGATGGTGCTCCAATGTATAGAAGATTACCGAAAGGGCCGGCGCTTCCCGCTTGATGTGGTCGTTGATGAACAGACGTAACGGGCACGAAATGCTATGATTCTGGGCTTTTACGGCAAATTGAAGCAGTCATGGATAACGTAGCTAACGCATCTCTCCCAGAAAATACTCGAGTCATCGTCGGCATGTCCGGTGGTGTCGATTCCTCCGTCGCGGCGTGGCTGCTGAAGGATCAGGGCTATAACGTTGAAGGCCTGTTCATGAAGAACTGGGACGAAGACGACGGTACCGAGTACTGCACGGCGATGACCGACCTTGCTGACGCGCAGGCCGTTGCTGATGCCATCGGTATTAGGCTCCATACCGCCAGTTTTGCCGACGAATACTGGGATCGGGTATTCGAGCATTTCTTGTCCGAGTACAGAGCCGGCCGCACTCCCAATCCGGACATTCTGTGCAACAAGGAGGTCAAGTTCCGGGCTTTTTTGGACTACGCCACAACCCTGGGCGCCGATTATATTGCCACTGGTCACTACACGCGCAGACGCCCGGGCAAGACCCCATCCGACCCCGCGCTGCTCTTGAAGGGGCTCGATGGAAACAAGGATCAAAGCTATTTCCTGCACGCGGTATCCGGCGAACGGATCGCACGAACGCTTTTCCCCGTTGGCGAACTGGAGAAACCCGAAGTTCGTCGTATCGCTGAAGAACAGGGGTTTGTCACCTACGACAAAAAGGACTCCACCGGCATCTGTTTCATTGGCGAGCGCAAGTTCAAGGACTTTCTGAGCCAGTATTTGCCCGCTCAACCGGGTAACATTGAAACGCCGGACGGACAGGTCATTGGCAAGCACCAGGGGCTCATGTACCACACCATTGGCCAGCGTCAGGGTTTGGGTATCGGAGGCTTGAGCAACTTCAGCGACGACCCCTGGTATGTCGCACAGAAAGACCTGAGCCGAAACGTGCTTGTTGCCGTTCAGGGCAAGCAACACCCGCTGCTGTTTTCCCGCGGGCTCCTGTCCGGCCCCATCGATTGGGTGGCTGGAAAACCGCCCGCCACAACATTCCGCTGCACAGCCAAAACACGCTACCGCCAGCCGGACCAGGACTGCACCGTTGAAGTCTTTCCGCATGGCGTGAAAGTTGTCTTTGACGAAGCCCAGCGTGCTGTAACGCCCGGCCAGTCGGTGGTTTTTTACGACGGTGACATCTGCCTTGGCGGGGGCGTTATTGAGTACACATGGCGCGACGACGAAGCCGAGCCTGCCGGCCTGCAATCCCTTGCATCAGAGGAAACCGGGGCATGAGCCAAGCTTCCAGCGACAAGGTATTTGCTCTGGCAGGTATTTTTCAGGCTGCCAACCTTGTGCATCAAGTGGCCACCCAGGGCGAGTGCCCTGAGGAAGCCCTGGAAACCTGCGTACGCTCGCTGTTTGCGACGGATCCCGCATCCGCGCTGGATGTCTACGGTGGCGAACTGGCTGACATCCAGAATGGTCTCAGCGTTCTCGCCTCGGTGCTCAGCCGGACGGGCAGCCAGCGGGATGCCAACGTCCTGCGATACGCGCTGAATCTGATTCAGCTCGAATCCATGCTGAACCGGCGCAGCGACATGCTGGATGTCATTGGCAGTCGAATTGATCAGGCCCGCCATACCGCCAGCCATTTTGGTTACACTCACAGCAACCTGATCAGCAACCTTGCTTCGATCTACTCCGACACAATCAGCACCTTCAATCTGCGCATTCAGGTAACCGGCAACCCCACCTTGCTTCAGCAGGACGAGATTGCCAACAAGGTTCGCGCGCTGTTACTGGCCGGCATTCGCTCTGCGGTGCTCTGGCGGCAGACTGGAGGGCGTCGCTGGCAACTCATCTTTTCCCGCGGCAAAGTTGTCCGGCAAGCAAAAGCCCTGGCCAGCAAAGCCAACGCCTAAAGCTCACCCTCGCGGGACTGAATCGGACGCCTAGCTGGTGTATCATGTGGCCCCCGATTTTTTTGGCCCGATTCTTTGACGATACGAGAGGTTTTCGATGGAACTCACCGCACTGACCGCCATTTCCCCGGTGGATGGACGTTATGGCAGCAAAGTCAGCGTCTTCCGCAACATTTTCAGCGAATATGGGCTGATCAGGAACCGGGTAACCGTCGAAATCCGCTGGCTCCAGAAGCTGGCCGCACACCCGCAGATTGCGGAGGTGCCCGCGCTTTCTGCAGACGCCTCGGCATTTCTCGATCAGCTGGTCAGCCAGTTCAGCCTGGACGACGCCGAGCGCATCAAGGAAATCGAGCGCACCACCAATCACGACGTCAAAGCAGTCGAGTACTTTATCAAGGAAAAAATTGCCGGCGTGCCTGAGCTTCAGGCCATCACCGAGTTTGTCCACTTTGCCTGCACCTCGGAAGACATCAACAACCTCTCTCACGCTCTGATGCTGCGCGAAGGCCTGGACGAGGGTCTGTTGCCGGCAATGGTTCGTGTCGTCGATAAACTGGCTGACCTGGCCAAGGCGCACGCACAGCAGCCCATGCTGTCCCGCACGCACGGTCAAACGGCCTCACCCACCACGGTGGGCAAGGAGCTGGCCAACGTGGTTTTCCGCCTGCAGCGTCAGGTGAAGCAAATCCGCGCTATCGAGTTGCTGGGCAAGATAAACGGTGCCGTGGGCAACTACAACGCCCACCTGTCGGCCTACCCCCAGATTGACTGGGCAACCAACGCCCGGGAGTTTGTCGAAAGTCTGGGCCTGGACTGGAACGCCTACACCACCCAGATCGAGCCGCACGACTATATCGCCGAACTCTACGATGCCATTGCTCGCTTCAACACCATCCTGATCGACCTGGACCGGGATATCTGGGGCTACATTTCCCTTGGCTACTTCAAGCAGAAGACCGTAGAAGGTGAAGTGGGATCGTCCACCATGCCCCATAAGGTAAACCCGATCGACTTCGAGAACTCCGAGGGTAACCTGGGCATTGCCAACGCTCTGTTCAGCCATCTGTCGGCAAAGCTTCCCATTTCCCGCTGGCAGCGTGATCTCACCGATTCCACCGTGCTGCGCAACCTCGGGGTAGGTTTCGCCCACAGCCTTATTGCCTACGAGGCCACACTGAAAGGGCTCGGCAAGCTCGAAATCAACCCGGCTCGCCTCGACGAAGACCTGAATCAGGCATGGGAAGTTCTGGCAGAACCGATCCAGACCGTGATGCGCCGCTACAATATCGAGAAGCCTTACGAAAAACTCAAGGCACTGACCCGCGGCAAAGCCATGACACCGGAACTCATTCGCGACTTCGTTGAGACACTGGATATTCCGGAGGCCGCGAAACAGGACCTGATGGCTCTTACACCAGGCAATTACATTGGCAATGCCATCGATCAGGCAAACAACATCTGATGTCGGGGACACACCCATGAACATGCTTGGCGGACTTACAGCTTCGGAATTTCTGCGCGACTACTGGCAGAAGAAACCTCTGGTTATCCGTCAGGCATTTCCCGGCCTGGAGTGTCCGGTGAGCGCCGATGAACTGGCCGGTCTTGCCTGCGAGGAAGGCGTGGAATCCCGCATCGTGATAGAGAACGACAAGGGAAAGCCCTGGCAGCTCCACAACGGCCCCTTCACTGCAGATCGTTTCAGCCAGCTGCCGGAGCAGGACTGGACACTGTTGATCCAGGGTCTGGATCACTGGGTCCCCGATATCGCCGATCTGCTGGAGAATTTCCGCTTCGTTCCCAACTGGCGCCTGGACGACATCATGGCCAGTTACGCGCCCAAGGGCGGCAGTGTCGGCCCCCATTACGATCAGTACGATGTCTTTCTGCTGCAGGCACAGGGCCATCGCCGCTGGACCTTTGGCGGCCACTGCGATCATACCTCGCCCCGGGTTGAAGGCACCCCGCTGCGGATTCTCAGCAGCTGGGAAGGCCAGGAAACCGTCACGCTTGAGCCGGGGGACATGCTGTACCTGCCACCCGGAGTTGGGCATCACGGAGTGGCGGAAGACGACTGCATCACCCTGTCCGTTGGCTTCCGCGCACCCACGGTGGACGACATCCTGACCGGATACACCGATTATCTCTGCAATCAGTCAGGCGCCGACGCCCACCTGGCCGATCCTGACCTTCAGGTACAAGATAACCCGGGCTCCATTGGCCCGGGCGTCATCGACAAGCTGGAAACCATCCTGCGGCAGCAGCTCAGCGACCGTCGCCAGCTGTCCCTCTGGTTTGGCCAGTACACCACCGCTCCAAAAAACATGGACATTGTGGTTCCGACGGAAGAGCCCCTGAAGCCAGACCAACTGGCGGCGTTGATTCAGGATCAGCAGCCACTTCGCTGGAATGAAGGATCGCGGTTTGCCTACCACGACCTGGACGACGAAACCGCGCTGTTCGTGGATGGCGAACAATACCTGTTGCGTGGCGACGCGCGGCCGCTTGCGCCCGTGCTATGCGCCGGGTCCCGGCCAGACATGTCGCGGCTTGCCTCTTTTGCCGGAGACGAGGCACTGCAGGGACTGCTTTGCACCCTGTACAATCAGGGCTCTTTATATTTCGAATAAGCAGGCAGCATGAAGGTCAAGTTCAGGAAGTACAGCTGGCAACTGGCTCCGGGACACATCCGGGACATCCGTGAGCAGGTATTTATCCAGGAGCAAGACGTCCCGCCGGAACTCGAGTGGGACGATACCGACGAGATCGCCGATCACTACCTGGCCGTCATGCCGGATAACACCCCTGTCGGCGTGGCCCGTCTGTTCGGAACCTTGGGTGAAACGGCTCACATTGGCAGGATGGCGATTCTTCCTGACTTCCGCGACCAGGGTATTGGCGAGGCCCTCTTGCGACACGTCATGACCGACGCTGCCAGCTCTCACGATCAGATCATGCTTTCCGCCCAGGAATACGCCATCCCTTTTTACCAGCGCTCGGGCTTCCATGTCTGCTCTGATCTTTACGATGATGCCGGCATTCCCCACGCGGATATGCGCTGCCTGTCGCCGGATATGGTCATCAAGGCACTGGCGGAGCGCAGAAACCCTCAGGTGCTTGGCAGGGACGACCAGAGCTGGCTGTTTTCCGATGAGCACGACATGATCAGCCTGATGGATTCCGTGGCCGGCCAGGCCCGGCAACGAATCTGGCTTTATGACCGTTTCCTCGAGCACGATCTGTACGATCGCTTCCGGTTTCGTGAGCTGGTGTCATCGTTGGCACGGCGTCACCGCCAGAGTGAGGTCCGGCTGCTGATTCACGATGACAAGCCGTTGGTGAAACGCCGCCACCGACTGGTGGAACTGATGCGACGGCTGCCCAGCAAAATCGAACTGCGACTGGCCAGCGAAGACTACCCGGCGGAGGAACAACCGTTTCTGCTCGCCGACCGGGAAGGCGTGGTGTACCGGCATGATTTTTACAACCCCCAGGGCTTTGCCAAGTTTGCGGACGGGGGGCGCGTCAAGCTGCTATCGGAACGCTTTCAGAGGATGTGGGATACCGGCCGCACTTCGCTGGAATTGAGGGAGCTACCGCTCTGAGTGATAGGTAGCCACGTCACTGGATTCAAATTGCGCACCAAAGGGCACAAACTCCGCATCCACCTCTTCGGCAACTTCAACGATCAGCTTGCGCAACCATTGATGATCCGTGTTGTGTTGCAGCAATGGGCTCCAGGCCATCTTGAGCTCAAAGGGCGGGATTTCAAATGGCGGCACCTTCATCACCAGATCCTTGTTATCCCGCTGCAACCAAGCCGCACGGGACGGCAGGGTCGCAATCAGATCGTGCTGTTCGGCAAGCAACATCGCTACCTGGTAATGCCGGGTAAACACCGAAATCTGCCGTTTACGCCCCATGCGGGCCAAGGCCTCATCCACCCAGCCTAACCTCTGAACGTCTTTCGGGTTCACCCCGACCCCAACCCCGAAACCGGTTTTACTGACCCAGATATGACTGGCGTCCAGATAGGTGTCTAGGGTGAATGGCTGTGTCGCCACCGGATTCCGCGCGCTCATCAGGCAAGCGAAATATTCGGTCCAGAGGATTTTCTGATGAAATGACTGGGGAATTTTGTCGAACCGGTTAATCGCCATGTCCAGCCGGCCCTGTTCGACATCCAGAAAACTCACGTCGCTCGGCGTCAGGACATCCAGCGTTACATGGGGGGCCTCCTGGCGAATCCGGCGCAGCACCCGCGGCATCAGGCAAGACTCAGCGTAATCACTGGCCATGATCCGGAACACCCGATGGCTGTTCTGGGCGGAAAAAGGCGTTTTCTCCTGCACCGCCTGCTCAATATCCGACAGAATACCACGCACCGCCGGCTGCAGTTCCCGGCCCCGCTCTGTGGCCGTCATCCCCTCGCTCGTGCGCACCAGCAAGGGATCGCCGAACAGGTCCCGCAACCGCCTCAGACCATTGCTCATCGCTGGCTGGGTTATGCCCAGATGATTCGCGGCCTTGGTGACGTTGCGCTCCCTCAAAAGCACATCCAGATAAACCAGCAGGTTCAGATCGACTCGGGAAAGATCCATTCACTACTCCGCTTCGAGGGCCGCCAATAACCGGCGCCTGGCCCAAACACTATTCACCCGACCAATATACACAAGACTCCCAATTCACAACATCAATAACCATGCGTGGAAATGACAATTCCAAACAGATTCAGGCCGGCATTTCTGATAGCCTTTGAGCCAGTTACTGAATACTATCGGTACCCTCAAGGCCATGATGGGCACCCGCTATTTTTCTGAGTCCGGAGTTTGTGACTGACCGATGAGCACAACAACCATCGTATTCATCCTTGCCGCAGTGGTTACCGCATCCATTGTTATTATTGTCATCGCTCAAATGCGCGAGCGCGCCCGAATCGAGCGGGCCAGAAAAATCACCGCCCACGAAAACGCCTACAACCGGGCGCATCGCCTGCTGGCCGAAATCCCGGGACAGTATCTCAACACGGATCTCAAGCTGATTCTGGTCAATCAGATGGAATACGCCTGCAGGCAGCTCGGTGGTCTGAAATCCGATCTGCCGGTGCAACGGTGGCTTGAGTCGACCCTGCGGCTAAAGCATCAGGTCCTTGAAAACGAGGACCATCGCAAACCGGTCAAGATCGACTCTCCGGAACGGGCGAGCCAGGTGAAAGAGCTTCTACAGAACCTGTTCAACCTCATTGAGAGCACACACAAGAGTGGCCAGATTGATTCCGCAACGGCGAAGAAAAACCTGAAGTACGTTTTGTTCCTGGTCCACAAAACCCATGCCGACCTGCACGTGTTTCAGGCCAGGGATTTCGTCAAACAAAACCAGATCCGCAAGGCGATCCACGCCTACCATCTGGCCAGCACCGAGCTGGGTAAATCCCGTGACAACCCCAGGGCCCTGCGCGCCATCAAGAGCTTCCGGACCCGCATCAAGGAGCTGGAGTCGCTGAACGCCGAGGGCAAAGAAACCGCCAACTCGGAACTGCAGGCCAAGCTGGATCGAGAGTGGGATAACTTCCTCCACGACAACGAGTGGAAGAAGCGAGCCGATTACGACAGCTGAAGCACCTTTGAGCTGTTGCCAACCAGGGGCTGAGTAGTGCGGTGATCAAGGGATTCAAGCAACATCTGTCACACCGTCTAACCCGGGACACGGTTCTGGTCGCCATGGCCCTTGGCCTGATACTGAACCTCATTCAGATCAATCTCGAGTACTTCAAGGCGCGGGACTCCATGGAGGAGGAAATCCACGCCCTGATCGACATCAGCATCAGCCCGGCTTCCCAGATCGCCTACAACATAGACATCACGCTGGCCAACGAACTGCTGGATGGCCTACTCAAGCACCCTGCGATCATCGATGCGCGCATCATCGACAACGAGGGCTTCACGATGGCGGCTTCAACCCGAAGCAGCCCCGACTCGCCCTACCGCTGGGCCAGCGATTTCCTGTTCGAGGACATCCGGGGGTTCAGCCAGGAACTGCTGACGCCTCAACACGATGATCTGGACCTCGGGCGACTCATTCTCACCATCGACACCTATCACTACGGCATCCAGTTTCTTGAGCGCGCCACTTATACGCTCATCAGCGGATTGCTGAAAAGTCTCGCGCTTTCTGCCGCCTTGCTGGCCATCTTCTTTTTAGTCCTCACACGACCGCTGCTCAACGTCATTGGCGTCCTGAGCAAGGTCGATACCGACTCGCCGGAGAGAACCCGACTGCCAGTGCCTAAAGGCCACGAAGAGGACGAAATTGGCACCCTGGTGGACATCATCAATCAGCACCTGGACGCGATCGACTCAAGCCTGGCCCAGTTGCGGACGGCGGAAATCGTCATGAAGGACTACTCGAACGAGCTTGAGCACGAGGTCCGGGACCGCACCCGGGAAATTTCCGAGAAAAACGAGGCCCTGCAACGTGGCAACCGCGCTCTCGTGAAGGCCAAGGAAGACGCCGTGCAACGGGCTCGGGCCCGGGCCAACTTTCTCGCCAACATGAGTCACGAGATCCGCACGCCACTGAACGGTCTGCTCGGCATGCTGGCACTTACCCTCAAAGGCGACCTCGAAGCCGGCCAGCGAGAGCGGTTGGATATTGCCTTAACCGCCGGCGAAAGCCTGCTGTCGCTGCTCAATGACATTCTCGATATATCCAAGGTGGAAGCGGGCAAACTCAACCTGGAGAACATACCGTTCAGCCCCCGCGGCCTCATCGAGGAAGCGGCGGCGCTGCACGCCCAACAAGCACATGAGAAGCAGATTGAGCTGGTGTGCAGTATCGATCCCAACCTGCCAGAACACCTGATCGGAGACCCAACACGGGTCCGTCAGGTACTCAATAATCTGCTCAACAATGCGGTCAAGTTTACCGACCAGGGCTCGGTTCAGATTCAGGCCAGCCACGCCAGGGGCAGCCTGACCCTGGACATTCGGGATACGGGAATTGGCATTTCGGAAGACAGTCTTGACCGGATCTTTTCAGCCTTTTCCCAGGCCGATGCAGAAACCACCCGCCTATACGGTGGCACCGGACTCGGGCTGACTTTGTGCCAGCAGTTGGTCGAACGTATGCACGGGCGCATTCAGGTTGAATCGCAGCAAGGGCAAGGCACCCACTTTCAGGTCAGCCTGCCGCTGGCCATTCATGGACCGCATACGCCACACGAGCTACCGGACAGCGCCGCCAGACTGCGCGAACTCGGCGTCACTCTGGCGATCCCCGAAGCTAACCCGCACCGCCGCCCGATCGAACGGCAACTGCAAGCCTGGGGTATTCCGGTGCAGGATGTTCGTCAGTCCAAACAAGGGGTGCTTATCGCCCTCATCGCCGAGGGCTATTCCGGCGGTATGACCATTGCCAAGCACTGGAAAGGTAAAGGGGTGGTATTGGCGGACCGACTCGGCACACATGCGTCGGTATTGGCTGATGCTGCCATCCTTAACCTGCCTCTGCGCCGCGATGAGCTTTTGCGCTGCCTATGCCACGCCACAGGCCTGCCCTGGCATGAGCCCGATGAACCCGGCAGCAGTGAAGCGGAATCACCGGCAGCCGCGCCGTCGCTCGACATCCTTCTGGTGGAAGATAACCGGGTCAATCAGCTGGTGGCCGCCAACATACTCAAGGGCCTCGGCCACCGCGTGGTGCCAGCCCAGAATGGACGGGAGGCGATCGATGCGCTCAACGCAAAACGGTATGACCTGGTGCTGATGGATTGCCAGATGCCGGTCATGGATGGCTATGAGGCCACCCGAAAAATCCGACAGAATCCAGAATGGAAAGACCTGCCCATTGTGGCGGTAACCGCCAATGTCATGGACGGCGACAAAGAGGCCTGCCTGGCCTGTGGCATGGACGACTACCTGACCAAGCCCTACAACCGCGCCCGGCTGCAGGAAATCGTCAATCGCTGGGCGCCAGCGTCTCCAGCGATTTCAGAACATCCCTGAGCTCCTGCCGCAGGGCCTTGAGCCGGTTTTCATCGACGCCAAGACCACACATTAGTCGCTCGGGCACGGACTTCGCCTGATTCCTGAGCGCCCGGCCATGGTCGGTCAACAACACCGTCACAACCCGCTCATCCTGCTCGCTTCGCCGCCGCTCAATGAGCCCGCGGTCTGCCAGCCGCTTGAGCAGGGGCGTGAGCGTGCCCGAATCCAACCGCAACCGATGCCCCAGATCAGACACCCGGATGACATCACCTGCGCCCTCACCTTCCCATAGCACCAGCATCACCAGATACTGGGGATAGGTCAGATTCAGCTCCACCAGCAATGGGCGATAGCGGGCCGTCATTGCGCGATTAGCCGCATACAACGCGAAGCAGATCTGATTGTCCAGCGCGAGGGGGTTATCGGATTCAGCCATGTTTACAGTAACTTCTCGATATCTTCTCGAATGTCTTCAGGCTTGGTAGTGGGCGGATAGCGACGAATGACCTCACCGTCACGGCCAACCAGGAACTTGGTGAAATTCCATTTTACTTTCTCTGTTCCCATCAGGCCCTTGGCTTCCTTTTTAAGGAACTGATACAGAGGGTGGGCGCCATCACCGTTCACCTCAATCTTGCTGAACATCGGGAAGTTCACGCCAAAATTCAGGCTGCAAAACTCGCTGATGGATTCGTTGTTACCCGGGTCTTGGTTCATGAACTGGTTGCAGGGAAAACCCAGAACCTCAAGGCCCCTCTCCTGCAAATCCGAATACAGAGCCTGGAGCCCCTCAAACTGGGGTGTGAAGCCACACTTGCTGGCGGTGTTGACGATGAGCAGCACCTTTCCGCGATAATCCGCCATGCTTTTCTCATTTCCCTGAATATCACTTACGGTGAAATCATAAATACTGGATCCGGACACGTAACTCTCCTTGCAGTTGGCCGAACATTAATTTACTCCAATTAAATTGTGCACGATTAGTAAACTAAAACAACCCTGGCGAGCTCCCCACGCTCCCAGAAGCCGGCGATCATCTAATCCAAACTTTGCGCCAGACCGCACGGAATACGCCACAATTCATCATAATCGCCCTGTTGTCGGGCGCCTGTGCTCCGCTAGAATAAGGGCCTCAAATCAATAACATTGATCACAGCACACGAACCAAGGAATTGAACCTCCCATGCAGAACTACCACAAGTCCGCCAAGCTGGATAACGTATGTTACGAAATACGCGGAGTGGTTCTGCGTGAGGCGCGCCGGCTCGAAGAAGAAGGCCACCGCGTGCTCAAACTCAACATTGGTAATCCAGCGGCGTTTGAGCTGGATGTGCCGGAAGAAATCCAGCAGGACGTGATTTACAACATGCACCAGGCCCAGGGCTACGTAGAGTCCAAGGGGCTGTTTTCCGCCCGTAAAGCGGTCATGCATTACTGCCAGCAGCGAGGCATCGACAAGGTCGACATCGATGACATTTTCCTGGGCAACGGTGTCAGTGAGCTGATTGTCATGTCGATGCAGGCCCTGCTGAACACCGGCGACGAGGTTCTGATCCCGGCCCCGGACTACCCCCTGTGGACCGCAGCCGTCACCCTCTCCAGCGGTAAACCAGTGCATTACCGCTGTGACGAACAGCAGGACTGGTTCCCCGACCTGGACGACATTCGCAAGAAGATCACGCCCCGAACCCGGGCCATCGTACTGATCAACCCCAACAACCCGACCGGTGCTGTCTATTCGCGGGAGCTGCTGGAACAGGTGATTGAGCTGGCCCGCCAGCACAACCTGATTATTCTCTCCGACGAGATCTACGACAAAATTCTCTACGATGGTACCCAGCACATCTCCACGGCCGCCCTGGCCGACGATGTGCTGTTCCTCACCTACAACGGGCTGTCCAAAAACTATCGTGCTGCCGGTTACCGCTCGGGCTGGATGATTGTCAGCGGAGCCAAGCACCGGGCCCGGGATTTTATCGAGGGCATCGAGATGCTTTCCAACATGCGCCTCTGCGCCAACGTACCGGCGCAGCTTGCCATCCAGACGGCGTTGGGCGGCTATCAGTCCATCAATGATCTGGTCGCTCCCGAAGGCCGGTTGTACCAGCAGCGCGAGACGGCCTGGCGCATGCTCAACGACATCCCCGGAGTCAGTTGCGTGAAACCGCAGGGCGCGCTTTACCTGTTCCCCAAACTGGATCCGAAGCATTTCCCGATCGCCAACGACGAGAAGCTGGTGCTGGACCTGTTGCTGCAGGAAAAAATACTGCTGGTGCAAGGCTCCGCCTTCAACATTGACGACAAGCAGCACCTGCGGGTCGTTTTCCTGCCCCGCGAAGATGCCCTTGAGGACGCAATGTTCCGGCTCGGTCGATTCCTCGGCAACTATCAGCAATAACGGAGACCCCATGGCCGATATTCACGTGGAGGAATTTTACAAAGACGTTGCCATCGCGCTGGTTCAGCTGTATGGCTCGTTTCCCCGCCGGGTCAACGTGTTTGTGGAAGACATTGCCGGGCCGGATGAGCCGGACGAATTCGGGCTGCACAGCAAGCGTCACATGGCGTGTTTCAGCGCCCTGTTGTGGCTTGAGGAGGAAGGTTTGCTGCGCTATGTCGATACCATTCGGCAGGAAGCCCTGGACCAGGCGGTCCTCACTCAAAAGGCTTTTGTGCGCCTGAGCAGCCCGGCACCTGAGGCCCGGCTAAGCAATGCGGACCGCCTGCCGGAGTCGGTTCAGAAAGATTTATCCACTCACGTTCACCGCATTCGCGCGGCCATCAAAAGCGGCCACTCCAGCCGCATCAGCCAGGCCGTGCAGTCGGCTTTTTTCGAAGACACCGCTGGCTGAAACACCGCTGCAAACATTGAACAAACACGCTGCGCCCTCATATAGCAATCTGGACTTCACCCCTTCAGTGTTCGTCTAACAGTACGGAGACACGACATGCGAATTCTGTTGTTCCTGGCCACTAACCTGGCGGTTATTCTCGTCGCAAGCTTTACGTTGCGACTTCTCGGTGTGGATAGTTACCTGTCCGAGTACGGCATACAGTATGGCCCGCTGCTGGCATTTGCGGCAGTGTTCGGTTTTGCTGGCGCCATCATTTCCCTGCTGATTTCAAAACCGATGGCGAAGTGGAGCACGCGCGCCAAGGTGATTGAATCACCCCGCACCCCGGCTGAGCGCTGGTTAGTGGAGACGGTTGCTGAACTCGCGAAGAATGCCGGTATCGGGATGCCGGAGGTCGCGGTTTTCCCCGCCAGCCAATCCAACGCTTTTGCCACCGGCTGGAACAAGAACGATGCACTGGTTGCCGTCAGTGAGGGGCTCCTCACCCGCTTCGACAAAGACGAAATCAGGGCCGTTCTGGGCCACGAAATTGGGCATGTGGCCAATGGAGACATGGTGACACTGGCGTTGATTCAGGGCGTGGTGAACACCTTCGTTATCTTCGCTGCACGGGTCATTGGCTCTTTCGTTGATCGCGCCGTGTTCAAAAACGAAAGTGGCCACGGCGTGGGCTTTTTCGTCGTCAGCATCGTCGCCGAAATCGTACTGGGGATTCTCGCCAGCACCATCGTGTTCTGGTTCTCTCGGCGGCGAGAGTTCCGGGCCGATATCGCCGGCGCCCAGCTGGCAGGCCGGTCGGCAATGATCAAGGCGCTGGCGCGGCTCAAACAGGAAAGCGAGGTTCCGGACCAAATGCCGGATACTCTTCAGGCCTTCGGCATCAATCGGGGTGCCAGGGGTGGTCTCAGCGCCCTGTTCATGACTCATCCACCGCTGGAGGATCGCATTCAGGCGCTTCAGCAGGCCAAGCTCTAAACAAAAAAGCCGGGGACTCTACCCCGGCTTTTTTGATTCCCACCTGGACTCAGATCTTAAGCTTGAACCCCACGGCCCGAAAGCTGTCCTGCAGGGATTTGCTGCTACCCTTGAGCTGAACGGTCACGCTCGAGCACTCCCGACGCACCGGATAATTTCTCCGCAAGCGGTCAAACCCCGCCGCCCGTTCCTCAGCGCTACCCGTCATGATGGTTCGCAATCGGCCATCGTCCGGACGGGGGTCGTAGCAGAGTCGCAACGCGACACGAATGGCGTCGGCCTCTTCAGCTGCGCTGGTGAAAGCAACTTTGCTCAAAGCTGGCTCCGGCAGAAACTGGCCCGATTTCTTGCGTACCGGCAGGCCCAGATATTTGCTCAAAGCCTGGTAGATCATCTCGGTGCCCTGAACCTTACCCTCGAGGCTGTAGCCGGCAATGTGCGGCGTAGCGATCCAGATCCGATCCACCAAACTTGGGTCAATGCGAGGCTCCCGCTCCCAGACATCCAGCGCCACCAGAGGTGGATTTGGCTCGTCCAGCCGTGCCCGTAGCGCTTCAGTGTCAATGACTTCGCCACGACCGGCGTTGACCAGCAACTGATCGCTAGTGAGACCGGCCAACTGTTCAGCCCCAACCATATGGTAGGTGGCATGTTGCTGATCACGAGTCAGGGGCGTGTGCAGTGTGACCACATCACATGCCAGTGCCTGCTCCAGCGACACAAATTCGGGTCCGTCTTCGCCCTCAAGGTCAGCGCGGGGCGGATCGCACAACCGGACCTCGAACCCCAGCCGCTCGAGCTTGTGAGCCAGTTCACCACCCACATTGCCAACGCCGACAATGCCGACGGTCAGTTCGGTCCAGTCCTCAAGCCCTCGCTTTTCCGCGTAAGCCGACAGCACCGACAGAACGTACTCGGCAACACTGTTGGCGTTGCAACCAGGGGCAGAGGCGAAGCGGATGCCCGCCTGTTCCAACCAGTCGACATCAATGTGATCGGTGCCGATGGTCGCCGTGCCAACGAACCTGACCCGGCTACCTTCCAGCAACTCCCGCCCTACCCGGGTCACAGAGCGAACCAGTAACACATCCGCATCCCGAACCTCGGCGGCGCTCAAACCTCGCCCGGACACTCGCCGTATTTCACCGAAATCTCCGAAGAACGAATCCACTAAGGGGATATTTTCATCTGCCACGATTAACATGCTGACACCTGTCCCGATCAATTCCTTCTGGGGCGTGGGCCGCCACGCCCACCATGGCCACGACGACCGCGCTTGCGGGCGATAGGCGGATTCCCCATCGGCTCCATCAGCGATTCATCCGGCACGGTCGTTTTCAGCTTCTGGCTGATGTAGGTTTCAATAGCCGGCAAAGCGAAGGAGTCTTCCTCACCGGCGAAGCTGACGGAAACACCGCTGGTTCCGGCACGCCCTGTCCGACCGATCCGGTGTACGTAATCCTCGGCGTTCTCCGGCAAGTTGTAGTTAAAGACGTGGGTCACGCCGTTAACGTGGATGCCACGGCCCGCCACGTCAGTGGCGACCAGAACCTGAATGGAGCCCTTCTTGAACTGATCCAGGGTTTTCAGGCGCTTGTTCTGGGCAATTTCACCGGACATCAGCGCCACCTTGACGCCCTGATTGCGGAGATCTTCTTCCAGGTCCCGACACTGATCCCGCCGGTTGGCGAACACAATGGCCTTATCCACTTCCGGACGCTTGAGGTAATTCACCAGCACCTGAACCTTGTCATCGTCACCAACCAGGAACACTGTCTGTTCCACACGCTCAGCGGTTTTCTGTTCCGGCTCGATCTCCACAAATTCGGCGTTCTTGGTCCACATGGAGGCAAGGTTCAAGACGTCCTGGTTGAAGGTTGCGCTGAACAGCAAGGTCTGGCGATCCTCCTTAAGCGGACACTTGCGGATGATGCGCTTTACATCAGGAATGAACCCCATATCCAGCATGCGATCCGCTTCGTCCAAAATCAGAATATCCAGCTGATCCAGGAATACATCCTGCGACCCGAGGAAATCAATCAGGCGCCCCGGTGTAGCGACCAGAATATCAACGACCTGATTCTGCAACTGATCCCGCTGCTTGTCGTAGTCCATGCCCCCTACCACGGTTACCACGTTGTGGCCGGTGTACTGGCACAGCTGCTCGGCATCCTTGGCAATCTGCATAGCCAGCTCCCGCGTGGGCGCCAACGCCAAAACCCGAGGCTCGGATGCGAACCGCTCCTTTTCCGGAATCGGGATTTCCAGAAGCGCCTGAACCGCGGTAATCAGAAAGGCCGCCGTTTTTCCGGTGCCGGTCTGGGCCTGGCCAATCAAATCTTCGCAGGCCAGGGTCCAGGGCAGGGTTTCCGCCTGGATGGGTGTGCAGTACTCGAAACCAATCGAGGTAATGGCGTCCAGAAGGCGCTTGTCCAGATTCAGGTCACGGAAACGCAGGTCGCCGGTGTGCTTTGGGTCAGATGTCATACAGTCTCAATTTTCCTCGAAAAATTCGATGCGCACGTCAGAGGCGCTATTCGGTCGGCGTCTTGTCGCCAATCCTTAATGATGCTCTCCCTCGTGCCGTAAAATGATTGTAATGCATTAAAAAATTCGTTCGCCCGCTCAGGCAGTCCCTGAAACAGGTAACGCTCGGCCTGCGCCCTGACCTTTTGCCGGAATCCGGCTTCATCGCTTGCCCCGTCTCCGGACAAGTTATCGACGCTGATGTGGAATCGCGCACCTGCGGCAAGGGCAAACAGCCACTCAATGGCCTGAGGCTTCACCTCGACCTGTTCAAACGCGTGCTGCTGCTCTGCGGTTCGGCCATCGGGACAATACCAGTAACCGTAGTCGTGAAGTGTGCGTCGATGCGCACCGGCAATACACCAGTGACTGATTTCATGCAGCGCACTGGAAAAATAGCCGTGCGCAAACACAATCCTTGCAAACGCCTCAGGGCTCTGGGCAGGAATGTATTCAGGTTCGTAACTGCCCTTGACGAGAATTGTCCGGTATCTTTCCCGGAACACGTCATTGAACAGCATGATAAGATCGTTTGGACTGAGATTCATAGTGGATCGCTATTGTGCGGCTTTAAGCCGCTCAATACCAGAGGGAACTTAACCTGTAACCGGTTGTCCCTCGCTGCAAAATCAGGCCACTTTCCAGGCGGCCATTGCATTGGCCAAACCCCAACGGCCAATAAACAGGAACAATGAGGATCCGGAACCCTTTATGACAGCCGTACCCCAGGCACTACGACACTCTTCGTTGACCCCACTTGTGACGCTGCTGGCCGGCCTTCTGATGTTGATGGGGGTATCCACTCCCGCATCGGCCCTCGGCTCAAGCGTCAGCAGTCTATTTGGTTCCGATGACACCGGTTTTCTGCCGGTCGATGAGGCCCTGCCCTTCAGCTTCCGCACAGAAGAACAGGCCGTCGTGCTGTTCTGGGATGTCACGCCGGGGCATTACCTGTATCGCGGCCGGATAAGCATCGACTCGACGGACGACAGCGTAAAGATGGGCACGCCATCCTTTTCACAGGACGGCGAGCGCATCGAAGACGAGTTTTTTGGCGAGGTGGAGGTTTTCTACGATCCCGTGGAAGCCCGCATCCCCGTGACCTTGCCAGCCGGCGTTAGAGAGGCCCAGCTGCAAGTGACCTACCAAGGCTGTGCCAGCGCCGGACTTTGCTACCCGCCGCAAACCCGCGAGGTGTTTTTCTACCCGGGTAAGGGCGTAACGACTGCAACCAGCCAGGCGCCGGACACGCAACTGGGCAACTCCGGTGGCGACGGAACAGTCCGCGACGCAGCGACATTACCTGACACCGAGTCTGCCACCGGGCTTGCCGGCTTTCTCGAAAGCCAGTCGATCGCCGTGATAGCGGCGCTGTTCTTTCTGCTGGGGCTCGGGCTTACGTTCACTCCGTGCGTGCTCCCCATGGTGCCCATCATTTCTTCTCTGGTGTCGCACCGAAACACCCAGACCACCGGCCATGCGCTCGTGCTTTCCTGCAGCTACGTCCTGGGCATGGCGCTGACGTATGCCGCAGCCGGTGTACTCACCGGGCTCGCGGGCGCCAGCTTCAACCTGCAGGCACAATTGCAATCGCCCTGGGTGCTGAGCATTTTTGCCAGCCTGTTCGTGCTCTTCGCGCTCTCTATGTTTGACGTGTTCGAACTTCAGTTACCCCGTTTTATCCGGGAGCCTCTCAATCAGGCCAGCCACCGCATCACCGGCACCCGGGTGTTCAGCCTGTTCGGCATCGGCGCCATTTCAGCCCTTATTGTGTCACCCTGCGTGTCCGCCCCTCTGGCCGGCAGCCTGCTGTACATTTCAACCACACAGGATGCGGTCATCGGCGGTGTCGCCTTGCTTTCTCTGGGGCTCGGGATGGGTGTACCGCTGATTCTTGTGGCCGTTGGCGGCCGGAAATTCCTACCTTCCACCGGTCAGTGGATGACGGCAGTCAAACACCTTTATGGGGTGATGCTGATGGCCGTTGCCATCTGGCTGATAGAGCGCCTCGTTCCCGCATGGCTGGCACTGACACTCTGGGCTTTGCTGGTGGCCATCACCGGTGTGCAGCTGGGAGCCTTTGATGCCGCGAAAGCGGGCTGGGAGCGAACGCGAAAAGGTCTGGGGCTGCTGCTCTTTGCCTACGGCCTGGCACTACTGGCCGGTGCTATGGGCGGTGCGAGTGACCCTCTCAAACCACTTACCCCTTTCACCGCCGCAACCCAGGCAGCGATCGGTAGTAAGGTAGCCGAGCATGCAGGATTCAACCGGGTTGAGTCGCCGGCTGAAATGCAAGCCATACTGAACCAGGCCAGAAACCAGAACCGGCCCGTCATTCTCGATTTCTATGCCGACTGGTGCATCAGTTGCAAGGTAATGGAGCGCAACGTGTTCAGCGATCCCCAGGTGGCCCGGGCGATGTCCGATTTCACGCTGCTTCAGATCGATATGACCGACAACACCACCGCCCAGCAGGCGCTGCTAGACGAACTCGGCCTGTTCGGCCCGCCTGCGATTCTGTTCTTCAACCCTGACGGGCAGGAAATGACGGATCGCAGAGTGCTTGGCGAAATGGATCGTGACCAGTTCCTCAGGCATCTGCAACAACTGGGCAGCTGATTTCGCGTCAGGCCTCGCCCTTGCGAATCAGGTAGGTGAACACACCGTTCTGCTCCTGTTCGCGCACCAGCTCATGACCAAGGAACTGACAGAAACGCGGGATGTCCCGAGTAGTTGAGGGATCCGTTGCCAGCACTCTCAGCAGCTGACCCTCGGCTACATCGTTGATCCGGTTATGAAGCAACATGACCGGCTCGGGACAAACAAGTCCGCGCGCATCCAGTTCGGCGTCGTAGTGGTCAGCTGTCAAGGCAATCTCCTGTTGTTTACCTGATTGTTCAGGGAAATGTGCTAGTTTTTTCATCAAGTAAAGACGAAAAATCGAGGTGATTCATGATCCGGGTACTGATTGAACGTCACATTGCCGAAACCCTTGAATCTGCCTACGAAGAGCGCGCCCGAAAGGTCCTCCAGCAGGCGGTCAGCGCCCCCGGATTTATCTCTGGCGAAACTCTGGCAGACAGCCACGACCCCAATCATCGCATCACCCTGGCGAACTGGCGCTCCGAAGCAGACTGGGATCGCTGGTACCACTCCGATGAACGACGCGAGCTGATGGCTGAACTGGTGCCGATGATGGATCGGGAAGAAACGATTACCGTGTTGGAGCAGAGCGCTATATAAGCCAGTTTTCGGGCATTGATTCAGCCCGTGCGCTCAATGAAACAGGTGATTTCTTCCCGGTCGTGGTACAGGTGCCGGGCCCTGAAATGGAATCCCAGGTTCGCCTCCGCCAAGCCCTGCAAAATCATATCACGACAAATCAGCCATTCCTCGTAACGCTTCTTCATCGGTAATTTCAGGTTGAACACCGTGTAACGGCAGTGCCCAGCGACCAGCCAGTCGACCACCATGCGCGCCGTTTTTCGGGGCTTATCGACAATGTCACACACCATCCAGTCGACCGGGCGCTTGGGCCGCCAGCCGTAACCATCCGCCCTCACGTGTTCGACGTGGCCCGAGGCCATAAGCTCCTCGTTCATGGGCCCGTTATCCACCGCTGCCACCATCATGCCCTGACGCACCAGCTGCCAGGTCCAGCCCCCGGGGGCCGCTCCCAGATCAGCCGCTTTCTTGGCACCACCCAGGTAGTCCAGCTCCTGCTCCGGAGGCAAGAACACCTTCCACGCTTCTTCCAGCTTGAGCGCAGAACGACTCGGCGCTGACGCAGGAAGACGCAGCCGAGGAATGCCGCCGACATACCGGGCGCGGTTATCCTTCAGGCTGATGCCAATCACCACCTCCGAAAAACTGCGCAACAACACCTCGAAGCGTGCGGGTGCGGAGGCGCTCCGGTCGGCGAGCAACAGGCCGGCACCGCGCATTGCCTTCGACAAGGGCGCGACCCACTTGCGGGCGAAATTCCCCAGATCACGATCATCGTTGTTTTCAGGCAGGCGAACTTCTAACCGGGCGCACCCCGGATAGCCACGGCCCAACCCTCGAACAGCCTCGAGAACAGCACCCACCCGGTCCTGCTGAGGCAGTTCGATCCGGTCCAGCACAATCATCCAGTCCCGGACAAACACCAGTGACTGCAAGTCCAGTCGGGACATGAACGTGTCCGCCGAAAACTGGTCCACCAGGGTAAACCAGACTAAGCCTTCGCCTGTTTCCGGCTCAAAAAAGCCAAACATCCCGTGTTCAGCGGACTGGTCCATCAGTTCGCGACCGGCCTCAGCCTCAAATCCCGGTCGGCAAAATGCAAGAATCTGTTCCATGGGATACCCGTCGATTTGCAGGCAGCCTACAACTGCCCAAATTTTTGAAACTATTTAACAGTTAAATGCGCGTACTTTAGTTACACTTTGGCATCGATACGTTTTCGGGGACCAAGGATGTCGTCGGTATTGCGCCTTATCATTGCCTTTGGCCTGTGTTTTCTCCCGGCCAAGGCTCTGCCAAGCACAACCATGCCAGGAACTCACTGCCCTACCCTTGAGGTCAGTGATGGCAAAGCCCGTCAGTCCCTTATGCACTATGTGTGCTACCACACCTCTCCTCCGGGCGATCCGGCATACCAGGCCCAATCCCCAGCCGAATTACCAACTGACCTGACATGGACACCCGCCAGAGGTAACGATCTCGTATTCACCCAGACCGATTCGGTCTACTGGATACAGCTGGACCTGCAAAATTCCGCTGCAAAGACCGGATTCTGGTACCTTCGCCTGAGCTACCCACTTCTGGACGATGTCACTTTCTGGCAATCAGGCGCCAGCGAACATGCCCGAGTCGCTACCGGCGATCGCCACTCGTTTGACTCGCGGCCGGTAGATTACCGGTATTTCCTTCTGCCCGTCACCCTTGAGCAGGGCCAGAGCCGAACGATCACGTTGCGCATCAAGAGTAGTGGCGCACTTAACGTTCCGCTGAGTCTGGTGTCCGCCGATCAGGCGATTGCGCAAAGCAACCGGTTCACCATGACCCACGGCATGTTCTACGGCGCGCTGCTGGTGCTGGCGCTGTTTAACCTGCTGCTGTTTTTAAGCTCCCGCACCATTTATTACTTACACTGCGCGTTCTATATCACCACCATGGGCATGTTCATGTTCGCGATGGGCGGCTTCGCCAACCAGTACCTATGGCCTGACAGCCCGAATCTCGCCAATAACGTCATACCCATCAGCCTGGCATTGTGCGCCCTGGCCATGCTCCTGTTCAGCCGTTCCTTCCTGGAGGCCGGCCAGAACACCTGGGCCGACCGTACCATGACGACGCAAGTCTGGATCTCCGTCGGTTTTCTCAGTTTGACCATGATCCTGCCATACAGCCTGACCATTGCTATGAACACCGTGCTGGGGATTGCGGTTATCTCCAGCATGATGGCCATTGCGGTCGTTCGTTGCCGGCAGGGTTATCAGCCCGCGGTCTGGTACCTGACTGCCTGGGTCGCCATGTTGGCAGGGGTGCTGATATACGCTCTCGCCGCTTTTGGCCATATCACCCACTTCCTGGCCACGGAAGCCATGATGCAAACGGCGGTTGGCGGCCAGGTAGTGCTTCTGAACTACGCCATGGTCCAGCGCTGGCGTCTGCTGAACGAAAAACTGCTGGCCGTTGAGCACAACGCCCGAACCGAACTGGAGTCGAAAGTACATGAGCGCACGGCTCAGCTCAGAAACACCATGAAAGAACTGGAGCAAGCCAACCGACAACTGGCCGTGCTGAGCATGAACGATTCGCTGACCGGTTTGAGCAACCGGCGACACATGGACAACCGGCTGTCAGAACTCCACGCGGAAGCGCTTCGAACCGGTCATCCACTGACGATCGCCCTGATCGATGCGGATCACTTCAAGAAGATCAACGACACCTGGGGCCACAGCTTCGGCGACAACTTCCTGCAAATGATCGCCGAGATTCTGAAGCAACACGTCAAGCGCCCCAGAGACATGGCCGTTCGCTTTGGCGGGGAAGAATTTGCCCTGCTGCTTCCGGACACAGACTGCTCCGGCGCAAAGCGGGTTTGCGAGGCCATCCTCAGTGAAGTTCGGAAATCTCAGCTGGAAACGCCAGAGGGCGGAACCGCTGCCATCACTCTTAGCGCCGGCATCGCCTCACTGGCGCCCGGCGAAAGTACTGCAGATCTGTTCAAGCGAGCCGACAAAGCGCTGTACCAAGCCAAGGCATCCGGACGCGACCGCATCAATCTGGCGGAAAAACCAGTGTTGAGTGAAGCCTAAGACGCGACGATACGTTCGGCAAACCGACCGGCGGCAGTGGCTGCCTCCTTAATGAGCGCGTGCTGGCTGCTCTGTTGCTTCACCGGAGGCTGAAAATCATGGTTGCCGCCTTCAAGCCAGTAAAGCTCCGCTCCTCCCGGAAGCTGGCCTCTGGCCTCGAGCTCCTCACGCTTGCCAAACGGGTCCCGGGTGCCCTGCACCACCAGAAACGGACAGGAAACGTCGGTAAAATGCTCTACCCGCCACCTGTCGAGCTTTCCGGGTGGATGAAACGGGTACCCAAACGCAATCACGCCATCGATTCCGTCACGCTCGGATGCCAGAATGCTGGCCATGCGCCCGCCCATGGACTTGCCTCCCACCAGTAAACGGCAGTCGGCGCCCAGACTCTCCCGAAGTTCATCGACCACACTGGCATAGTATTCCAGCAACTTTGGCTGCCGGTCCGGTGGGCGTTTCCTGCCATCCTGGCGCCGCTTCTGCATGTAGGGAAACTCGAACCGAACGGTGGCCACGTTTTGTTGTGCCAGTGACTCAGAAAGGGCTTCCATGAACAGCGAGTCTGCCGGTGCGCCCGCGCCATGGGCCAGAACGAGCACAGCCTTCAAATCGCGTTCAAAACCCTGTTTTTTCATCCACTCCACAATTTTCACCTTCGCCGTTTGAGGGTCTATCATTACAGGTCACGCAGCGGCCTTTCGCCCTGAAGGCATTCTGCTTTCGAGCCTGTCTCGCCAAGGATGCCATGTTGCTGATTTGCGCGCATTTAACGGGGTTCCGGAGTTGACCTGTGTCATTGCAAAGAGCTAACGGTTTCTCCATACTTGCGCCCGCAGATTCCCTCACTCGAAACCCATTGGTAAGGCTATGAGCACAGTAAATGCAAACCTGACATACAACTATAAGGTGGTGAGACAGTTCGCCATCATGACAGTGGTATGGGGTATTGTAGGAATGGCTATGGGTGTGCTAATTGCAGCGCAACTTTACTGGCCAGCCCTCAACCTCGACCTGCCCTTTACCCACTTCGGCCGACTGAGGCCGTTACACACCAACGCCGTCATCTTCGGCTTTGGTGGATGTGCCTTGTTCGCGACCTCATATTATGTGGTCCAGCGCACCTGTCAGGCACGTCTGATTTCCGATAGCCTGGCCGCCTTTACCTTCTGGGGTTGGCAAGCCATCATTGTTTCTGCTGCCATCACACTGCCGATGGGTTTGACCACATCCAAGGAGTATGCCGAACTGGAGTGGCCGATTGACATCGCCATTGCCGTAGTGTGGGTCACCTACGCACTGGTGTTCTTCGGCACAGTGATGAAGCGCAGTACACCGCACATTTACGTGGCTAACTGGTTCTACGGCGCTTTCATCATCACCGTGGCGTGTCTGCACATCGGTAACAACCTGGCTCTGCCGGCCAGTGCTTTCAAATCTTACTCTGCCTACGCAGGGGTCACGGACGCCATGATGCAGTGGTGGTACGGCCACAACGCCGTTGGTTTCTTCCTGACCGCCGGCTTCCTGGGCATGATGTACTACTTCGTACCCAAGCAGGCGAACCGACCGGTTTACTCCTACCGCCTGTCGATCGTTCACTTCTGGGCGCTGATTGCGACCTACGTGTGGGCCGGCGGCCATCACCTGCACTACTCTGCCCTGCCAGACTGGGCCCAGACCGCGGGCATGGTGATGTCTCTGATTCTGCTCGCGCCTTCCTGGGGCGGCATGATCAACGGCATGATGACTCTGTCCGGTGCATGGCACAAACTCCGCACCGACCCGATCCTGCGTTTCCTGGTGGTTTCCCTGTCCTTCTACGGCATGTCTACGTTTGAAGGTCCGATGATGTCCATCAAGACCGTAAACGCTCTGTCCCACAATACTGACTGGACCATCGGCCACGTACACTCCGGTGCGCTGGGCTGGGTTGCCATGATCAGTATCGGTGCGGTTTACCACCTGATTCCGAAGCTCTGGGGCCTTCAGAGCATGTACAGCACCGCGCTGATCAATGTTCACTTCTGGCTCGCAACCGTCGGTACCGTGCTGTATATCGTTGCCATGTGGGTCAACGGCATCATGCAGGGGCTGATGTGGCGCGCTGTAAACGAAGACGGCTCCCTGACCTACAGTTTTGTTGAGTCCCTCGAAGCGTCATACCCGGGCTACCTGGTTCGTTTCCTTGGTGGCGTTATCTTCCTGAGCGGCATGCTGATCATGGCCTACAACGTTTATATGACCGTTCGCAAAAAGCAGCCGGCCGCCGACAACGCGGCAGCTCAGGCAGCGTAACGGGAGAGATACCAGATGCATAAACACGAAATAGTTGAAAAGAACCTTGGCCTGATGATCGTACTGATCATCCTGGCCATTAGTGGTGGCTTCCTGGTGGAAGTCGTTCCCCTGTTTTTCCTGAAAGAGACCAATGAGCCGATAGAAGGCCTTGAGCCCTATTCCGCTCTGGAACTGGAAGGACGTGACATCTACATCCGTGAAGGGTGCCACGTGTGCCACACACAGCAGATTCGTCCTTTCCGTGCGGAAACCGAGCGCTATGGCCATTACTCCGTTGCGGGCGAGTTTGTGTACGACCGCCCGTTCCTGTGGGGTTCCAAGCGCACCGGGCCGGACCTGGCACGTGTTGGCGGCCGTTATTCCGATGCCTGGCAGCGTCAGCACCTGTACGACCCGCGCAGCGTGGTACCGGAATCCAACATGCCTGCCTTCCCGTGGCTGTTTGAGAATCGCGTAGATCACACCAAGACCGCGGGTAAGCTGGAAACCCTGCAGACCCTCGGCGTGCCCTACACCGATGAACAGATCGCCAATGCGGCTGACGAGGTCAAAGGCAAGTTTGAAATCGAAGCTCTGGTCGCGTACCTGCAACAGCTGGGTACTGTGATTACAGAGAAACGGTGATTCCCATGGATTTGAACGAGTTTCGCGGAATTCACACCCTTGTGGTCATGGCCATCTTCCTTGGTATCGTCTGGTGGGCGTACAGCGCCCACCGCAAAAAGGCCAACGATGAAGCGGCGCACCTGCCCTTTGATGACGAAGACGCGGACCAGCGGACTCTTGATCAGGAAAAAACGGAGAAAAAGCAATGAGTACCTTCTGGAGCATCTGGATCAGCGTGATCGTGCTCGGTACGATTTTCGGCTGCGCGTGGCTGTTGTGGTCGGTTCGAAAGAGCCAGACAAGCGATGTCGAAACCGACCGTACCATGGGTCACTCCTTTGACGGCATTGAGGAATACGACAACCCGATGCCTAAGTGGTGGCTCTACCTGTTCCTCGCCACCTGCATCTTCGGCCTCTGCTATCTGGCCCTCTACCCGGGTCTGGGCAACTGGAAAGGCCTGCTTGGCTGGACCTCCCACAACCAGTGGGAAGCGGAAGTTGCCGAAGCAGATGAAAAGTTTGGTGAGATCTACGCCCAGTACGGCAACACACCGGTGGCAGAACTGGCCAACAACGAAGACGCGCTGAAGATCGGTCAGCGTTTGTTCGCCAACAACTGCGCCGTGTGCCATGGCACAGCCGCTCGCGGCCAGGTCGGTTTCCCGAACCTGACCGACGACGACTGGCTGTATGGCGGCACACCGGATGCAATCCTTGAGACCCTGTACAACGGTCGGATGGGTAACATGCCTGCCAAAGGCGTCATGCCCAACATGACCAACGAACAGGTTGATCAGGTCGTCAATTACGTGCTGAGCTTCAGTGGTCGTGAAAAAGACGCCGACGCAGCAGAAGCCGGCAAAGCCGTCTTCGCTCAGGCCTGCGCTGCGTGCCATGGCGCGGAAGGCAAAGGCATGGAATCGGTGGGTGCCCCCAACCTGACCGACGATGTCTGGCTCTATGGCTCGGACTACGACTGGATCAAGGATACCGTCATCAATGGTCGACAGAACCAGATGCCAGCCCAGAGCGGACGTCTGACCGACGACCAGATTCAGATTCTGGCGGCTTACGTGTACAGCTTGTCCAACGACTGATTGATCCGGCCGGGGCACCGCCCCGGCCTGGTCTTCTCCCGCCTGTATCCGAGCGTGTATCGGGTCCAGACTGGAGCGGATCAGGGCCCCTTCCCCACCTGCACCGCGCTTTGTCTTTCATTGGGAGGTTTTGATGAGCAGTGAGATACCGGTCAAACAGGTTGACCCATCTTCTGACCCCTCCAATAACAACAAAAAGACCGGAAGCGTAGACCTCTACGCCAGTCGCAAGAAGATCTACGTCAAGGAAGTCAAAGGCTTCTTCCAACGCATTCGCAACGTCAGCCTGACCTTGCTGATGGGCATGTATTTTCTGTTCGTCTGGCTTACCCTCGACGGTCAACCACTCATACACTTCGACCTTCCGGCACGGGAATTCCACCTGTATGGCGCGACCTTCTATCCGAAGGACTTCATCCTGTTATCCGGCATGCTCATTATCTGTGCTTTCGGACTGTTCTTTATAACCACTCTTTTCGGACGCGTCTGGTGTGGCTATACCTGCCCGCAAACGGTGTGGACCTTCATTTTCATGTGGGTCGAGGAGCGTATTGAAGGCAGCCGCAACAAGCGCATGAAGCTCGACAAGGCCCCGCTGTCCGGGGAAAAGCTGGCCCGCAAGTCTGCCAAGCACACGGTCTGGGTCTTGATTGCACTGGCCACAGGCCTGACCTTTGTTGGGTACTTCTACCCCATTCGTGAACTGATTGCCGATCTGTTTACCTTTCAGGCCAGTGGCTGGGCGTATTTCTGGGTGTTGTTTTTTACCGTGGCCACCTACCTGAACGCGGGCTGGATGCGGGAGCAGGTGTGCCTGTATATGTGCCCCTACGCACGATTCCAGTCCGTGATGTTTGACCCCAACACCCGGGTGGTCTCCTACGACCCGAATCGGGGCGAGCCGCGAGGGGGGCGAAAGAAAGGCGTCACCCCATCCGAAGCCGGCCTGGGCGATTGCATTGATTGCGGGCAGTGTGTGCAGGTTTGCCCAACCGGCATCGATATTCGCGATGGGCTTCAGTACGAGTGCATTGGCTGTGCCCTGTGTATTGATGCCTGTGACGAGATCATGGAGAAAATGGACTATCCGAAAGGGCTGATTCGCTACACCACTGAGAATGAGCTTGAAGGCCGGACATCCAAACTGCTCCGCCCCCGAACCTTCGGTTACGGCGCCGTGTTGGCGCTCATGATCTCAGCCGTGGTGATCACCATTGCCACCCGGGTTCCGGCACAACTGGATGTGCTTCGCGATCGGGGAGCCCTATACAGCTTCAACGGCCAGGGCCGGGTTGAAAATTCCTACACGCTGAAAATCGCCAACATGACTGAAGTACCGCAAACGTTCAGCCTTTCGGTGCGCGGACTGGAAGACATTCAGATCCTCACCCAGACCTCGCTGACCGTCGAGAGTGGCGAGAACCGCTCACTCCCTACGGTGGTGGATGTCCCGCCCGACTCGGTTGAGGCCAACAACAGCACCATTTATTTCCAGGCCAGGTCTGAAACCGACGCCACATTAGTACTGGAAACCGAAAGCCGGTTTGTCGGTCCAACCCGCTGAGTTTCCAGTTTCAAGATCTCAATGCACTTCCACGAGAACGAGCAATATGTCTGAACAAACTCCGATTGCACCCTGGTATCGCCAGCCATGGTTCTGGTTCCTGACCATCTTCCCGCTGGCCGCCATTATCTGGTGCACCGTGATGATCACCGTGGCCATGAACCTGGAAGACACCATGGTCACCGACGATTATTCCAAACAGGGACGGGGTATTAACTTTGAAATCGCTCGCGATCAGAAGGCCACGGACATGGGTCTTGAAGCAGAGCTGTCGTTCAGTGGCCGGCACGTTGCCCTGACACTGGAGGCTGACCAAGAGGCGGCAAACTTCGATTACCTGATTCTGAATCTGTTCCACCCCACGCTCTCCAAGCATGACCGTACCTTGCAGTTTCGCTCGATTGGCAACGGTAAGTACGAAGGTCAGTTGCTGGAGGACATTGACGGTCGTTGGTATTTCGATCTGCGCGGGCCGGACAACCAGTGGCGCCTGAAAGGTGAAGCCTGGCTTCCGAGTGATTCCCTGAGCATTCAGGCCAAGGGTACTGACCAGGAGTGAGCTCACCGGCGTGCTTCCACTGCGGTGAGCCGGCTATCGGCGAGCCGCCCATAACCCTTGAGCTGGATGGACAACCGCGCAAGTTCTGTTGCCAGGGCTGCAAAGCGGTCTGTGAAACCATCCACGCCGAGGGTCTGACGGGCTTCTACAACTTCCGCACCGAGCCTGCGGTCACGCCTAAACAGCTGACCACATCGGAGCTTGAGCGCATCCGTGAGCTGGACCACCCGCTGATTCAGCAAGCGTTTGTGTCTCCGGTAAAGGGCGGACAGGAAGCACAGCTACTGATTGGCGGCATCACGTGCGCTGCATGCATCTGGCTGCTTGAAAACCACATGAAAAAGCAGCCCGGTGTGCTGTCATTTTCGGTCAACCACAGCACCCAGAGAGCCCGCCTCGTCTGGGCCCAAGACCAGACGCGCCTCAGTGATTTGCTGATTGCCATTCACGAACTTGGCTACACCGCCCGGCCCTATCAGGCCGACGAAGTCGAGCAACAGGTGCGCACGGAACATCGCTCCATGCTGATCCGGCTGGCTCTCGCCGGCATCGGATCGTTTCAAAGCATGATGCTGGCGTTCCCGCTCTACTTCGAGATGGTGAACGACATTTCCCCGCAGTTCATCACCTTCTTTCGATGGTTCAGCCTTCTGATTGCCACGCCCGTTGTGTTTTACAGTGCTGCACCTTTTTTCCGCAATGCACTGCGAGATATGCAGGCCCGACACCTGACCATGGATGTACCTGTGGCCATCGCGATCGGACTGGCTTACCTGGCCAGCGCCTGGGTCACGGTCTTCGGTGGCGAGGAAGTGTATTTTGAGTCGGTTTGCATGTTTACCTTTTTCCTGCTGCTCGGGCGTTATGTGGAAGTCCGGGCCCGCTTCAGGGCCGGCCTGACCGGCAACGCGCTCGCCGGTTTCCAGCCCACCGTGGCTACTCGCGTTGTTAACGGCGAGGCCAGCGTGGTTCCGGCGCACGAAATACAGCCCGGTGAAACCGTTCGCATACGGCCCGGGGAAACCCTGCCGGTCGACGGTGTGATTGTCAGCGGCCAGTCCACCCTCAACGAGGCCGCGCTGACGGGTGAATACCTGCCGGAGACTCGGATTGCGGGAGACACGGTTCATGCGGGCAGCATCAACGGCGAAAACCCGATCGATGTTGAAGTAAGCCGCTCGGGCTCCCAAACCCGACTTTCCGGCATTCTCAGGGTTCTTGACCGGGTTCAGTCCGAAAAACCGCCGGTGGCCCGCATGGCGGATGAGATGGCAGGCAAATTCGTCGGGCGCGTTCTCATTTTGGCCCCGGTGGTCTGGATTGGCTGGTGGCTGGCCGGCGCAGACAACGCTTTCGACATTACCCTGTCCGTCCTCGTCGTAACTTGCCCGTGCGCCCTGTCGCTGGCAACACCAACCGCCATCACCGCTGCCACCATGAAGCTACGGCGCCTGGGCTTTCTGCCAACCCGTGGACACACGCTGGAATTCATGAACGCCATCGACACGGTGATATTCGACAAAACCGGCACCTTGACCGAAGGCCAGCTCAGACTTGCCTCGATACGGGTGATGGGAAGCCAGAGTGAATCCAGCTGCCTGAAGCTGGCAGCCGGGCTTGAGCAGCATTCCGAGCACCCCATCGCACGGGTTTTCCACGACCGGGCAGGCGCCCACGTGACTGGCGTCCAGAACCACCTCGGTGGCGGGCTTTCAGGCACGCAAGGCGATCTCGCGCTGTTCATCGGCCACAAAGATTTTGTGCAATCCCAAACTGGCCTGCCCAGCCCAGATATTGGCGAGTCACAGGGTATGGAAATCTGGCTGGCCTCCGAGAACGAATGGCTGGCCTGCTTCCGGCTGGACGATCAGCCCAGAGACGACGCGCAGCAAGCCATCAAAGCCCTGAAGAGCCTTGGCATTCGAATTGTGCTGCTCAGTGGTGACCGATCGAGCCATGTACAGCACGTGGCCAATACCCTCGGTATTGACGAAGCGATTGGCCAGGCATCGCCCGAGCGGAAACTCGAGGTGCTGCGGGATCTGACTGACCAGGGCCATAAGGTTATGATGGTCGGGGACGGAATCAATGACCTCCCCTCAATGGCAGGCGCGGGCATTTCAGTTGCCATGGGCTCGGCCGCGGATCTCACCCAGTTGCACGCGGATGCCGTTTTGCTGAACGGCCAACTGAGGCAAGTCGCCGAAGCAATCAAAACCAGCCAGAATACGCGCAAGGTCATTCGGCAGAACCTTATCTGGGCACTGGTTTACAACGTGACGGCGCTGCCCCTGGCCGCCGCCGGTCTTGTCCCGCCCTGGCTGGCGGCCCTCGGCATGTCCGCCAGCTCGCTGGTGGTGGTACTGAACACCCTGCGCCTGGCCCGGTCACCGGCCAATCAGCCCCCGGAGTCCAGTACCAGAGTTGGCGCACAGCTTGTGTCCTGATACCTTAGCCGGATAGCGTCCAAGAGGTTAGCTCGTGCAGATAGTCCTTATTCTCGTTCCCCTGGTGCTGCTTGTGGTGGCCATCGGAATCCTGCTTTTTTCCTGGGCGGTGAAGAGCGGGCAGTACGATGACCTTGAAGGCCCCGCACACCGCATCCTCTACGACGACGATGAGGACCGTATTCCCGACGAGGCCCGCGTCGACAAGCCATCGTCCGGGTCAGCGGCCAGCGCCGGTGACAACGCCCCCCCAGAAAAATCGGACACGCGACAAGGCGAATGAGCCCGGAGCTTTTCCTCAGTTACCCCAGTGCGTTTCTGATCGGGCTGCTTGGCAGCGCCCATTGCCTTGGTATGTGCGGAGGTATCAGTGCATCGCTCTCCATGGCACTGCCGGTTGGGCCGGGCTTTCGTGGTCGCCAAACCCTGATGCTGCTCGCGTTTAACGGCGGTCGTATAGCCAGCTATGCACTGATTGCGGCGCTGATCGCCCTGGTGAGCACATCGGCCGCCGAGCATTGGTCGCAGCTTGCTCCCCTGCTCCGAACCCTGGCAGGTGTTCTGCTGATACTGATGGGTTTATCAATGGGGCAATGGTGGCAAGGGATCCGATATATCGAGCGCGTGGGCGCACCAGTATGGAAAGGCCTGTCGCCACTCACACGGAGCCTCCTGCCCGTGCACCAGGCCCGACAGGCCCTCGCGCTTGGCGCGCTCTGGGGCTGGTTGCCCTGCGGCCTGATCTACAGCACGCTGGGCTGGGCCGCACTGCAGCCCTCGGTGGGTTCGGCCGCATTGACCATGGTGTTTTTCGGGCTGGGCACCCTTCCCTCCATGCTGGCGACGGGCTACGCCGCCGGATGGATCAAAGAACTGCAGGGGCGCACCGGCCTGCGCCAGGCCGCGGGCGTTTTTCTGGTTGTTTTCGGCCTGTGGACCCTACCGATTCCCTGGTTTGCAGGCCACTGATCCCGGCTAAATGTTGAGCACATCCAGACGCCCGAAATCGGACGTTTCGCTTCCATCAACACTTTCGCTTCCATCAACACTTTGAACCGCCGCCTGGCGCTTGCCGCCCAATCGTTTACCCTCACGGAAATCGTACAGATCGTTATCTGCCAGGTGCGAGGGTTCTACGTTGCACAGTGCACGGAACATGGTTTCCAGCCTTCCGGGATGCTGCTTGTCCCAGGTCTGGAACATCTCCTTGATCACCTGCCGCTGCAGGTTTTCCTGAGAGCCGCACAAGTTACAAGGAATAATCGGAAATTGCCGCAGGGCCGCATAACGGGCGATATCCTTCTCACGGGCGTACGCCAGAGGCCGAATAACCGTGTTCCGGCCATCATCGCTATGCAGGACCGGAGGCATGGATTTGAGCTTTCCGCCGTAGAACATATTCAGGAACAGGGTTTCCAGAAGGTCATCGCGGTGATGGCCCAGGGCAATCTTGGTAACCCCGTGCTCCTCGGCAAAATTATAGAGAATTCCGCGACGTAGACGAGAACAAAGGCCGCAGGTGGTCTTCCCTTCGGGCACTTTTTCCTTAACAATACTGTAGGTGTCTTTCTCGATGATGTGGTATTCGATTCCCAGCGTTTCCAGATACCCTGGCAAGACGTCTTCCGGAAATCCCGGCTGTTTCTGGTCGAGGTTTACGGCGATGAGCTCGAAGGAGACCGGCGCGCTTTTTTGCAGGTTCAGCAGAATGTCCAGCATGGCATAGGAATCCTTGCCTCCAGACAGACAACACATGACTTTGTCGCCGGCCTCAATCATCGAGAAATCGGCAATGGCCTGCCCCATCTCGCGGCGCAGACGCTTTTGAAGTTTGTTGAGCTCCAGCTTTTGTCGGCGCTCCAGCTCGGAGCCCTGCGTAGTTTCGGGACTGGCAATCATTGCTTTGGACATACCCAATAGATTCAGAATTTGACGAGCGACGGATTATACTCGTCACAAGGATGCAGTGACATACAGGAAAACAACATGGATATGTTGCCAGTAAGCAGGAAGCTGCCAGGGAAGCGGGAGCTGAACCGGATTCGAAACAGAAAAGCCATTCTGAATGCCGCTCGGGAGTGCTTCAGCGAGCTTGGCTACGATAATGCCACCATTCGGGATATCATCAAACGCACCCAGCTCGCCGCCGGCACTTTCTACAATTACTTTGCGAGCAAACAGGACATTTTCGTCGCCCTGCTGACTGATTTCCTGTCCCAGATGAACCGGGATCTCACCCACAGCCGACGCTCCGCCGACACCACCATAGACTTTATCCACCAGGCTTACCTGGCGCTTTATTCCGCCACAGCCAGAGACCCTCTCATTTACGAACTCGCCCATAAGAACGACCAGGCACTGCAAAAGCTGTTCGGCTCCGGACTGCTCAGGCTGAGCATGTTGTCGCTGGAAGAAGATGTTCGCGAAGCCAAGGAGCGAGGCCTACTCCCCGATGTTGATACCGAGTACCTGTGTGCCGCCTTTTTTGGTGTTGCCTACGAGCTGAGCCTGAAAGTGGCCAGGCGGGCGCATCAGAAACCGGAAGCCGGGGAGGCCGAAGCGCAACGAGCCGCCCAATTCTCGACGGCTCTTTTCCTGGGAGGTATTCCGGAATTAACCAAGGTTCCCTGACGAGCCCAAGTGCCCTAACATGGGCGCCATGAACGAACCCTGCCAGCTCACAACATGCCGCGCTACTAGAACGAGCGCTCAGCATCACGCACTGGAACAGCAGATTCAGCACCTGATGGTGGCGGTCGAACACGAATTACGACAGGCGCCAGAGGGACTGAGCGAACTGTACCTGCTCAAAGCCCTTCAGGCCGAGCCCTGGAAACTCTTTGGCGAGATCAGTTTCAGTGAACCGGAAAAACTGTATCCGGTTCATTTTTTGCTGTTCCATGTCCTATATCGACTGCGTGACACTCTGTCTGGAGCGGGCTTAGCTCTGGAAATATCACCGCTGACGATCCGGCTGGAACTCTGTCCAGTGGTGAGTTCAACCGGGCTGCCGCAGGGTAACGACAAGCTGCGTGCGTTCTATCTGGATCTGTCCCATTACCAGCTTGATGACGCCGTCATCCTTCAGATGATGGATAATTTCTGGGCGGGACAATCGGGCACCGCCCCGGCAGAAGCTGACGTCCGGGAAGCGTCCGAGCTTCTGGGCTTTGACTCCATTCCGCAAACCTTTGCCGAGGTGAAGCAGCGTTTCCGCAGAGCCGTCATGCAGGCCCACCCTGATCGTGGCGGAGACACCGGGGAAATCCAGCGGCTGAACCAGGCATTCGCCGTTTTCAAAAACCATTTCAAGCTCGCCAACTGATCAAGCTCCATTGCTCAGCCAATTCGAGGAAGCTCCATGTCCCTTCGATCGATTTCTCAACGCATCCTGTTTTCCGGATCTCTACTGATTTCACCCTATCTGGCGGCGGATCTTGTGGTCCTTCAGTATCACCACGTCAGCGATCGCACACCTCCTGCCACCAGCACCTCGGTTGCGCTCTTTGACGCTCAAATGGACATGATCTCGCGTCTGGAGATGACGGTCGTGCCTTTAGAGGAGGGCACCCGGGATGCCCTTTCAGGCAGTCTGGGTGAACAAAATCAAATCGCCCTGAGTTTTGATGACGCCTACGAGTCCGTTTATACCAATGCCGCCCCAATCCTGTCGGCACACGGCTATCCGTTCACCATATTCGTGAACACCAATGCTGTAGGCTCACCTGGCTACATGACCTGGGAACAGCTGGAGGATCTGGCCGCCAATGACCAGGTGACGCTGGCCAATCACAGCACCGACCACGGCCATCTTGCCCGCAGACCGGATGAACCGAAGGCCACATGGCGCCAACGTATCGAAGTCAGCCTGGATCAGGCGCAAGAAACACTGGCGACTGAGCTTGGTACCACCGAACCGCTGTTCGCCTACCCCTATGGAGAATTCGATCAGGCACTGGAAAAGGAAATTGCGCACAGGGGTTGGTTTGGCTATGGGCAACAGTCCGGAGCCATTGGCCCCGCGTCATCATCCACGCGCCTGCCACGATTTCCCATGGCTGATGCCTATGGCCAGTTGAACGGGCTGAAAGACAAATTGATGAGTCGAGCGCTTCCGGTGCCTGCCGATCAGCTCCCTGACGGAGTGATCGGCCAGAACCCGCCCGCACTGACATTCGACCTGCCGCCATCCATCAGCGCCGATCGCTTGAACTGCTTTGCTTCGGGGATGGGAAGGATCGATTTCGAGGTGAAAAATGGCCGGGCGAAAATTCAGGCGCCCAGGGCTTTTAACAGCCGGCGGTTCCGATACAACTGCACTCACCCGGCGGGAAACGGCCGCTTTTACTGGTTATCGCAGCAATGGCTGGACCTCAGCAAACCCGAGGATTAACCGGGTTGGTCAATCCTCTTCCACCATCATCAAGCCCAATTCGCCTTCGCCCACGTGGGGTATGGCGCGCGGACCTCGCCGGTCTTCGACAACGGTCTGGCCGTCCAGATCCTGTTTGCGCGTGAAAATGACCATCCAGCGCTCACCCTCGCCGGGGAATACCGGTATCCAGGCCTCCAGAAATCCCCGGCGACTCCAGGATTCGGGGGTGTAGGCACTGACGATATCGGTCACCAGGCGGAGCGGCCGAAAATCCCGATCCAGAAAGAGTAATGATGGGACAAAGACGCCATCGGACTCGTAAGATCTCAGTCGCATGATGAAATCGGGCACACTGAACACACTGGACAGGGCGATCAGGTGGTAGGGGCTCCTTCCCGACAGAAACGGATGCGCCGGCGATTCGTCCGTGATGTCGACGCCAAATTCCCTGCCCTGCTGCCACTCGGAAAATTCCTGGCTTTTCAGCTCAACACAGCAGGATTCGGCAAAACGCGCCAGATAATCCTCTTCGCTGTCGGCGATCCCAAGGATGGCAAATGCCTCGGGATCTGCCCCCTCAACAGGAGCTTCGGAAACAGTTGCCAGGGCTCCCGCCTGGTAAATACTCGAAGGAGACAGCTCAACCGGCGGCGCGGCTTTGCCTCTTTCGATGTCGGTGCGTGTGTCAGGGCGAAAATAACTGACCCGAATATTTCCTTCGGCATCGCGCCAGGTGAAATAGGGCAAAGGCTCTCCCGGACGAATGTAGCCGTCCCGCTCCAGCTGATTGCCATCCGGATAGTTTTCGAGGGTGTACTCGGTTTCTTCGTCGAGCGACTGGGAGCTGGACTCGGTGCCATGAGCCGTCGTCGATTCGTCGATTGCATCGGCCCCCGTATCCGGATCTTTCACGATCCGTGAGTACTGGACCCGACCCATCTCATCGACCCAAGTGAAATACCCGTCTTGCTCAGCGACAGGAGCCCCACCAAGCTGGCAACCCGAGAGAAGAATACCGATGAAAGGCGCCAAACCCGCTTTTTTAACCACTGCTGACCTCATTATGCCACCCGGAAACGCCAGCCCTTCCGATCAGAACTTGGTTCGGAAACTGAGGCCGGCGATCACAACCCTGAACGAAGTCTTAATGTCTAATCCCGCGTAGGGGTTATAGATGATGTTCGTGAGATTGTCGCAGTTTACGTTACAACTGGTATCGGCCGGGATGGTTTCGATGCTTTGCATATAGCTCAGGTTCAGATCCACTTCGGTGTCCCTGTCCCACCTATACCCCATACCGACGCTGTACAGTTTGGCACCGCCCAGCGGGGCAAGAACCTGCATCTGATCCCCGGGTATTGCCGAATCCCGAATTTCCACACCAGCCCTCAGATCGAGACGGCTGGAAGCGTGGAATTCTGCGCCGAACCCCCAATTCCACTGACTCGTGAAGCCCAAAGGCAAGCGGAGCGAATTGGGCGTCGCATTGTCTGGCGAGAGAATTCGGGCAGCGCTCAGGAACTCCAGGTTCCGGTCAAAGGTGAATTCAAAGGCATCCCACTGCGCGTAATCGGTCCAGCCGATGTCGGCGTTCAACGTCAGTTTCGGATGAACGTCTACGCTGATGCCTGTCTGAAAGTGCTGCGGATAAACCAGATCCAGGCTGACGTTGCCGGCTTCTCGCGGGGCACCAGACGGCAGACTAAGAATCGCAGCGCTGATTGCCCCCAGCACCGAACTGTTGAGCCCCTGCCAGAAACCCGACCAGTCTTCGGTATACTGAATCTCAAAGGTGCCTTTGAGATTCATATCCGCTTCCGACGAGTAGCTGGCGCCCCAGGTGAACCAGTCCGTGGGCTCCCACATCACACCCAGTGTGTAGGTGGGCGATATGGTTTCCTGGACCTGAATGCTCAAGGCACCGATATCATCCCAGGGGCCGATGTTACCGCCACACAGTGCAATCCAAGGCGCAAGCGGCTCATTGCCGCTTTCGCAATTGAACGCATCCTGCAAAATTTCGGCGACGCCCAGCAACATATTGGGAGCCCGCATGAATTGATCGGCGGCAACCCCCATGTGAGACAAATGGATACCGGCACCCACCGACCACTCATCGTTGATCTCATAGCCAACGGTCGGTGAGAGATAGGTGACGCGCTGAAGAGCGTTGGCCTGAGCCTGATACCGGCCAGGGTCGTCTTTATCCCTGTAGTAGCCCGCGGCGAAAGGCAGGTAAAAGGCGTTCCCGAATGTCAGCTTGGACCCCGGGGGATTGATGCTGATGCCCGTTGAGGGCAAAACACCAGGCCCAGGCGGCATCCTCAAAATCCCATACCCGGGAACAAAAATGGCGAGGTTATTGGTGTGACTGTGTGTATTGGCTACCGGGTCTTTTTGCTTACCCGTCGCCGGATCGATTTCCAAGCCGTCAATGCCGAAAATCTCATAGCCCTCTGGCGCGAAAAAATCCGCGTCTATGTCGAGGTATACGTTCAGAAGGTTCACTTCCAGCTGACGATCATCCAGCTTGGTCAAGCCTGCAGGATTGTAGTGAATCGCCATCATCCCCGGGGGATCGGCAGTCACCGCATTGCCCAGTGCCAGTGCCTTTGGATGGATCGTAAGGTTCTGCGCAAGCTGAGCATCGGCACCGCCCGAGATGGACGCAGCCACCAGAGCCGCGAGTACCTTCCGCTTGTGGCTAAAGTTTCCCATGAAGTCCTTCCCTTTCCCTTAAAACGTCGGAGCTCATCACTCTTTGAGGCCAGAGAAATCAATGGGCAGAGACACCCCTAGGGAGAAGTCCGGCGCATCTTCGGTCAAGCCGATCCCTACGCTGGTATTTACAATGGTTGTGTCGCTCACCCGTGTTCCGAGCGACATACTGAGGAAGCCGGACATTTGATCCTGAGCGACGGCCCGGCCACCCTGGCTGAAGGTAAGCACGGTTTCGTCGCTGTAGCTGAACTGGGTAGAAACGCTGAGCGAGATATCGTAGGACAGGGAGTAGGCAAATCCGGCCGAGCCAGAAAGGCTGAAGCCTGGATCGACAGCGATCAAGCGGCGGGCACCTCGCACCTGATCGAGGCCGTCCACGGAGAAATTGTAAGTCACACTGAGAGAGCCAAAAATAACAACGGGATCCAGTACCTTAGAAACACTGGCACCACCAGCAATGGAATAATAGCCACTGCCGGTAGACAACTGTTCCTTGATATCAATTTCGTACGGGCTTACCCCTGTCTTGGTGGTGAAGGTGCCAAAGAAGGTTGTCGACATCCGCCCCGGCACGTACGCAAACGGCTGCCAGCGAGCAGTAACGGAAATGTCGCCGAAATCGTAAACGGAAAGTTCATCCTGCGTATCGTACTTGACCACCAACGGGATACGGGTTCCGATCGTAATATTGTTCAGTAGCCCGTAGTCGTATGAAAAGGAATTCGTGAAACTGTGGGTCGCAGAGGGAACGACATCAAGATTTCTGATTGAACCGTCAATCAGATCCAGATCCAGACGCTGATCGCCGGTGTAGGAGTAATCAAACGAGTAATTGAGTGAGTGAGTTCCCTTCTGCTGGAGCGAGTAGTTCTTCTCGGCAGCCTGAAATACCTCCTCGAGCTGGCTTGAAGAATCCTCATCCCCCTCCTGTTTGGCCAGAGCCTCACGGGCCTGATCGACACTGGATTCCTGCGCCAGTGCCACACACGGAAGCAAGCCTGCCGTGGAAACAAGGATAACGCCTCGCACAAACCAACGATTCATCCTGACTCCCTTTCCTTATGATTTTCCTGATCCGGATGCGCGACCCGGCAAATTAATGGCGACGGTAATGCAATTGTTTTCGGGTGTTTTCAACAGTACCGTCCGGATTATTCTTCTGCCGCTCCAGCAAGTTCTGGATGCGCCGTTCTGTCGCCTCATGAAATTCGGGTATCTGCTCCCAGGCCAGCAGAGTTAGTGTCTGGTCATCCACGAAGCGAAGGTCTTCTTCTTTGAGTTCGAGGTTATCGAGGGGCTTGTCGCTGCCGGGGAACACGATGAACAGGACGTTGTCGTCCCACTTTTCTTCAAATTCAGCCAACGGAAAGGAGATATTCCCAACCGAGGGATCCGCGAGGAATACCCGCCCGTCACGAATGGTCCTGAGCACAACGAAATGTTTGAAACCGGCGTGGTTGATCGGAACGATCGCCGGGTGATCGAGGTCTTTCAGGTCTTCGATTCCAGCCCGGAACCCGCCTGCCGGGTAACCAAGGGCGGTGACCAGCCGTTTCATGTCCAGCATGGAAAAGGCGCGGCGCTCAACGATTCGCTCACTTTCACCATAATGGAGCAGGCCTTCCATGACCTGCCGTTCTGTCAGCTGCCGTCCGATGTAGTAATTCAACACGGTGGTCAGGGCCGCGCTGCCGCAACTGTAGTCGTAGGCCTGACGCACAATGTTTCGGTATTTCTGTTCCACCAGGGGCTCAACCCGAACATCGGAGCGCAATTCGACAGGGCCCGAATCCACATTTTGCTCAATCACAACCACCCCTTTCTCGAAGGGTTCAACCACGGTCGCTTCCTGGACTATGGTGAATGTGAGGATGGATCCGGCGAGCACCAGCAGCATGTGAAAAGACGTCCCTGTTTGTTATTCGCCAAGCGATTTATGGGGTTACACGTTGTTACGGTAAGATACCGAAAAGGCAGTGCGCTTAAAGATAACTGTGCCTCAAATCTGTCCCTGCAGAAGGGGCCTGAAAAAGCAGCGATGAGAACTGGTTCAAGGGTTGCCGGAGATTTGCAGAAGGGCACCAGAATGGCCAGAGGAAACGGTCCGCTCTGACCGGGGAGGAAGTTCAGTCCCAAGCGGTTGCGCCGCTGTTCAGGGTGGTTGGTTTACCTGATTGCTGGTCGTAATGAGGCCAACTGCTGGTCGTGCACACGGGCGAGAACGAGCAGCGCAATGACTGCACCGGAGAGCGCCCACGCCATGTCCGACTGGGTATCCCAGACATAACCCTGGGTTCCCAGAAACGCATCCGCAGCCTCGTCGCTGGCCAGTGCAACCCACCATTCGATCAGCTCGTAAAATGCGCTCAAGGCCAGGCAGAAACACACCACGAAAAAAGACATCCAGCCCCTGCCATGGAACACGTCGAATCGGATCACCAGCTCGCGGGCAATGAGCGCAGGCACAAAGCCCTGAGCAAAATGCCCCAGCTTGTCATAGTTATTGCGTTGCCAGCCGAACCAGTCGCGGAACCAATCAAACAGCGGTACTTCCGCGTAAGTGTAATGACCGCCGACCATCAGAATGACGGCGTGAATCAATATCAGCCAGTAAACGAGCGGCGTGAGGGGAAAACGGACAACACACCAGGCCACCAGGCACAAACCAATCACCGCAGGCAGCACTTCCAACATCCAGGTCACCCGGTCTTTGGGTTCAATAGCCGACCACATCAGCACGGCAAGAAAAATCACTGCCCAGACAATCCCTGAAACCGATACCCGCGTCATAACCGCCCCCCCTTCCCTGTCTGAATAATTGTTCGAAGCTTAACGCGAGCGGTAACGGACCCGGTCGCCGTGTTCAAGTTGACGATCCGGATGACGAATGACCAGATTCCCTTCCCCAAGTCCCTCTTCGATAACCGTGTGCAGGCCATTGCTCTTGCCCACCGTCACCGGCACTAACCGTGCAGTTGCATCGTCTGCCCTGAAGACATAAGTGCCCTCATCAGCATAAAAAACCGACGAAGCCGGGACCTGTAACACCTTATCCGCCGACCAGAGTACAAAGGTGGCATCGACACGGTAGCCATCCCCGAGGGTATCCCAGTGTTCGGCAGGGCTCACGATATCCGCCACCACCTGGACACGCTGTTCCTTGACGCCCAGGGCCGACACATCCTCAAAACCAACCGGTTCCACCCGCTGCACCACAGCCTGCAACGATGACCCGCCCCAGCCGTCAAGCCGGACCTGCACGCCCTCAGACAAGTTGACGGCATCAAAACTCAGCACATCAACAACGACCTCCAGAGCTGTCGGATCACCCACTTCAAGAATGGGCTCGCCGGCCTGAATGACCCCCTCGCTGGTGCGCACGATCCCAAGCACCGCACCCTTGACCGGCGAACGTACGCCAACACGGTCAAAGGCCTCGCCACCGTTTGACTGGGCAGCGGACACTTCAAGCCGTGTACGGGCTGCAGCCAGCTCGTGGGCCATCACTTCTTCATCGAAGCGGGCTGAATTGAGGAAAGCCTGAGCCCGATTTTTTGCCGCCAATGCCTGTTGCAGGCGATCCTCGGAGATAAAGTGCTTGCTGCTCAGCGACTGCAGGCGGACCAGTTCGTCGGCCGTAAACTGGGCCTCAGCCTCCGCTGCGGCCACCTTCTGCCGTGCCGAATTCAGTGCCGACCGGGCTGCCCCCACACGTGCCTGCGCTTCGGCACGGCTTCGGGCATCGAGGATCCCCGCCGGCATGGGCTCCACCTCGGTGAGCAGCTGGCCAGGCTCTACAGGGTCGCCGATCTCGAGGCTTACCCGATGCAGGTACCCTGCAACCGGGGACGACACCAGGTACCGGTCTTTCACTCGTGTCTTGCCCTCCTCGGTGATCGAAACCTCAAAGCTGCCAGTGACGACCGGCGCCAGATCAACCCAGACCGGCTCCGGGCGGGCCGCCCAATAGACGGCGCCGATAACGAGTCCGGCAAACAGTGTCCAGAATATCCATTTTCCGACAGAACGCTGATCAGTCATGCTTTACCCATTTCGCTGTTTGTTGCCTCCGGGCAGGCCGCTCCCGGAGTTACTCCCTCGTTTTCAAGACCGCTACCAGATCCAGCGTTTGCAGCCGCCGCCAGGCGATGGCACCGGAAACCAGAGCGGACACCAGCACTACCGCTGCAGATATACCGAACGTCTGCCCCGTGATAATCAGGGGCACCCGGTACAACTCCGTTTGCATAGCCGTCGTCAACCAGTAGGCAAGCCCCTGCCCGATCAGCCATCCAGCGCCAATCCCTGCGATCAGCAACACGGCGACCTCGCCGAAGAGAATATGAGCCGTCTCCTGGCGGGTATACCCCAGCACTCTGAGGCTGGCCAATTCCCGCCCTTTTTCCGCCAGCGAGATCCGGATGGTGTTGTAGATCACCCCAAAGGCAATGACGCCACCCAACAGGCTATTGAAGAAGGTAAAAGTCAGAAATGTCTTTCCCAATGTTTCGTAGAAGCTTTCCAGCATGGCATGGCGTTTCGCCACTCCAAGCACACCAGGGGTGTCTTTGAGCTCACGAAAGATCTGCAATTCCTGATCCGGATGATTTGTCAGCAGCACCTGATTGATGAGTGGTCCGTCCCGCAGCACACGATTCAGCGCATCCAGTCTCATATAGGCGCCGGTGCCGAGAAACTCTCCGGTCACAGCAGCAACCGGGATCGATACCCTGCGCCGCTCTCCCTCCAGTATCTCAACCGTTAAGCGATCGCCGGGCTGAACCTGCAGTTCACGAGCGAGATAATCCGTCAGCAGCAAGCCGCCGGCCGGCAAGCCGACGGGCATGAGTCTCTCGTTCAGCACAAACTGCAAAGATGCGTCCTCGGGAATGCCCATCAACGCGCTACGCCATTGACGGTGTCCGTTGATCAGCTTGGCCGGCACCACCCGACGCCCTTCGGCATAGCGCACCCCTGGCTGACGCTGCAGCCCGTAAAGCGCAGCCGCATTGACGGGCTCCACCAGCGTTGCGGTCATGTCCTGCTGCTGAATGGAGGCAAACTGGGTCTGAACCATCAGGGCGACGGAATCGAACTGAAAGTTGCCTACCAGCACTGTTGCCGTTGCCATCGCAATCCCGATGACCGACAGGAAAGCGCGTATGGGACGTCGGGCGAGCTGCCGCACGATCATCCGTGACGGCTGGCTCCACCGAAACCCAGAGAACCAGGTTTCTACGGTCGTTACCGTATAGGCGGCCGGCCCTTCCGGTCGCATGGCTTCGGCAGGAGGCCGCGCCGTCCCCTGCCGGATGGCCCGCCAGCCACCCAGTAAAGACACCACAAAGGTCAGCAAGACCAGCAATACCAGCCAGACGGCCGGGAGCTGAAAAGTAAGCCCCGGGAACCGGTAAAACTCCATGTACAGTTCGCTGAGGGCTCGCCCGAGCCATAGACCGAGCCCGATTCCAAGTGCCAGGCCCAGGGCGGCAATCACCAATACCAGCTTGCTGTAGTGAATGGCGATCTGGCGTGTGGTATACCCGAACGCCTTCAGAACCGCGATGATATCGCGCTGAGTATTCACCAATCGTGAAATAACGACGTTAAGAAGGAACATCGCAACGCTCATGAAGATAGCCGGCAGCATCGTTGCCATGATTTTGAGCTGCTCGAGATCGTCGTTGAGGAATCGGTGGGAGGTCTGGTCCTCCCGGGCAAAAGCCCCTGTTGTGCCAAACCGGGCAAAAACACGGTCCAGCGCATCAATCACACCATTCTGCGAAGACCCCGGCTGAATCCGGACTACCAGACTATTGAACGCCCCCTCCATATCCAGGGCCGCAGCGAGATCAGCACGACTCATCCAGAGCACGCCAAAGCGCTGAAAGTCCGGTAACAGACCACCGGGGGGAATCACAAAGATGAACTCGGGTGATTCCACCACGCCAGTCAGTGTAAGCATCTGCTCCCTGCCGTTGATGATGGCCGGAAAACGGTCACCGGGTTCTAGCTTGTGAGCTTCCGCAAAAGACCCGATCACTGCCACTTCGGCACTGCGTCCAGGCGCTGGCAGACGCCCCCGGTGAACGAACAGTCGGTTGAGCGAGGGCTGCCCGGTTTCGGGCAACGAAATGACCCGGGCTGACACGGGCTCATCAAAGCCCGCCATGCGCAATTTGGCGCCACCTTCAACGCGATCACTGACGTCAGCGATACCCGGAATCTCTGCCACTCGTTCCAACAAGTGACGCGGCGCCCGCTTGAGCGTGGTGAATACTTCGGCAAACCGATACTCGTCGTAATATTGAGCACGGGTGGTCGAGAGGGTGCTGTAGGACAGAATGGACATCACGCACACGGCCACACCACCGGCGATAACAAAGGCAATCGCCAGAACCGGACCCTTCATCTGCCACAATTCCCGGAACACCTTTTTATTCAGGACACTGGGTAACGGACGCATCGGAGTTACCAGTTCAACGATCGCGGATCGGCCCGTGTGGCATTGCGTGTCTCACCACTAATCATGCCATCAGAAAGCGTGATGACCCGATCCGCCATCTGGGCGATCGAGGCATTGTGCGTGATGATAACCGTTGTGGTTCCGGTTTCACGGTTGGCGGTTTCCAGTGCTTCAAGCACCAGTATGCCGGTACTGGAATCCAGGGCTCCGGTGGGCTCATCACACAAAAGCACCTCAGGGCATTTCGCGATAGCCCGCGCAATCGCAACGCGCTGCTGCTCACCCCCCGACAGCTGGGCAGGGAAATGATGCATGCGTTCTTTCAGCCCGACGAGGCCCAAGGCGTCTCCCGGCGGCATGGGATGTTCGGCAATCTCGGTGACAACAGCCACGTTTTCCCACGCCGTGAGACTGGGTATGAGGTTATAAAACTGAAAGACAAAGCCGACATAGTCCCGTCGGTAGGCGGTGAGCGCCCGGTCGTCGGCCTTGCTGAGGTCAATGTCCCGGTACCAAACCTCGCCGGATGCAGGGACATCCAGCCCACCGAGGATATTCAGTAAAGTCGACTTTCCGGATCCGGAGGCGCCCAGCAGTACCACCAACTCGCCGGCATACAGGTCGAGGTCGACGCCCCTCAAGGCCCAGATGCGGACGTCGCCTTCACCATAGGATTTGGTGAGGCTGCGGGTACGAAAAACCGATTCGGCAACCATCGGCACCGTCCGTGGCCAGAGGGGCGGTCAGTCTTCGGCGCAATCCACACAAACGGTCGTGTAAGGCAACACCTGCAAACGGCGGGGATCTATGGGCTCTCCACAGGACTCGCACTCATCTCCGATGCCATGGGCGATGCGCTCAAGCGCGCGCTCAATCTGGACCAGCTCCACCCGGACTTCGGATTCCAGGGAATCAACCACCTCGTCGTTCTGGGTTTGAGTGGCCTGCTCTTCAAAATCCTTGTCCAACGCGCCGTCTTCCCGATGCTGATGAGCCTCATAGCGCGCCAATCGGGCTTGCAGGTCTGCCCTGAGGGTTTCAAGCTCTGCCTTGCGGTTACTCATAAAACGCCTCCTGCCTGTCAAAGTGTCCGGACAATCCGATCTTGCATATCACCCTAAAGCATAAGCCTAACCCGGGCTTGATGCTTATCAAGTTTAAGCCCAGATAAAGAAAGGAAGATCAGCGCTCGGACAGCGACTGCTCATGATCCAGAAGCGCTTTTTTGCGCTGCAGACCCCAGCGGTATCCGGAAAGGCTTCCATCACTTCGGAGCACTCTGTGGCACGGGACCAGCACGGCGACAGGATTGGCGGCACAGGCACCGGCAACGGCCCGGGAACCCGACGGAAGGCCGACGCGACGGGCCACCTCGCTGTAACTGGCGCAACTGCCCGACGGAATTTCCCGTAAGGTATGCCAGACCCGGCACTGGAAATCGGTACCTCGCAGATCAAGACGAACGCTCGGCTGCTTTCGGCTATCTACCAGATAGTCCATCACCCCCTGAAACCAGTCCTCCCGGTGGCTGTCGCAATGCTCAAAGGTTGCCCCCGGAAAGCGATCAGCCAACTCCGTCAACAATTCCTCGGTGGAATCTCCTGGAAGAACCGCGCAAATTCCCTTGGACGTTCGGGCCACCATGACAGTACCCAGATAACAGCGGCCTACCTGCCACACAATTGGTTCACCCTGGAATTCGCGTTTTCTCATCATTGCTCTGCCCTCATAAGCTCCCGACTGCCGCCAGCCAAACCAGTCAGTTGCGGGCAAGATTGAACACAACTGGGTAGCCTAGTATGAACCAAAGATGACGCCGGTGTGAAATCAAAGGTGACACATAAAGAAAAGGCCGGCACCCAAAGGGCCGGCCTTGTTTACTGCGGGTTATTCCAGGAACTTCAGTGCCCGCGATCGGCTATGTAGTCCGTGATAGCGGCGTAAAACTCCATTTCATCAAAGGTATCCGGACCCACCCCAATCACATCCAGATGGTCCTGATTAATGACGTAAGTGGAGGACGTCGCCTGGGTGCTGTTGGGGTGACTGATATCAGATACGTAGCCCAGCTCAGTCCGTTCCCAAACGTAATCCAGACAGCCTAAACATTCATAGTACTGCAGGCGATAGCCCTGCTGCTGGCTGTTGATACCGACGAGACCGTCATCATCACGCTCGTTCGGATTCCCATCACCTTGGCCCGCGGCACCATCGTTGTTGCAGTCTTCGTAACAGTAACCGTCACCATCAATGTCGTAAATCAGTTCGCTCAGCAGCCACAGCGCAGGGTTCACGCTGGCACCATCCTGCGCCGTGAGGAGAGACGCAGAATGCTCTATGTAACTACTGCTCACCGGATATTTCTGATTGAACGCCTTCAACCCCGTGGTCACGCCATCGTTCGGGTCGTAATCGTTGAACACCAGCTGTTTGGCACCCGCGATGGCGTCGTTGCCATTGTTATAGATGATGTTGCCAAAGTAATTCGCCAGTGTCTCAGTGACCTGATTGGCGTAATGGTCCAGGATGTATTTTGCGACGGGTGAACCGCGGTGTGGCGAGGATACGCTGACGTGGGTTTTCACCACACGATAGCCCTTGCGTTCACGCAGCAGCCGGGCGGCCTTACGGGCATCAATTCCCCCCTGGGAGTGCGACACGATGTTTACGTAACTCTGGCCCGACGTGGCCATATAGCTTTCGATGTTGTTGGCGAGCTGAAATCCACGAACTTCAGAACTCTCAAACGGCGTTACTGCGGAAACATAGCTTTTCTGATTGTTATTGATGTTGCCGTTGCAATTGGATTCCAGGAATTTGTCACATTGATCCAGCACGTAGGTTCCATAATCGTCTCCCCAGTAGTCGTAACCGAGGATGTCATCGAAACCGGCCATGCCATGAGCAAACACAATCGGGAATTGGGTCAGATTTGCATCGCGTGCGAGGGCGTGCGAAGAAGTCGCTGCAGCGCCGACGAAGCAGGCTGCCAGCCCAAGGGATTTCAGGGTTTTCAGATTTTTCACGGTTGTTAGCCTCTTGTTTTTTTTGTGAGCCTAACCACGGTACTAACTGACTGGGATGGTCTCCCCTCGGCATCCCCCGGGATTCAAACGTCCTTATTCAGTGATGGCCTCTTCCGTAAGTACCCCGACGATGCAAAAGGAACGTACGAGCATCCAGCCAACCGGGCTGTCTAAAAAATAGACAGACCTTTTTGTATCGCATTTGCACACATATTTTTGAGACGCCCATCACATGTGCACTTTTTGACCGATGCTCGCTCACTCGCCGGCCGGGGGAACCAGAGATTAAGTGCATGTGAAATCACGGGCGACAGTGAAAGAAAAGGCCGACACCCGCAGGGTCGGCCTTGTTTGCAGCTAAAGATCGGCCACTGATCAGTGACCGCGATCGGCTATGTAGTCGGTAATTGCGGCGTAAAACTCCATTTCGTCAAAGGTATCCGGGCCAACACCAATCACATCCAGGTGATCCTGGTTGATCACGTAGGACGAGGACGTGGCTTGTGTGCTATTTGGATGATTGAGATCGGATACGTAACCGAACTCCGTCCGATCCCATACGTAGTCAAGACAGCCAAAGCACTCGAAGTATTGCAGGCGGGTACCCTGCTGTTGACTGTTGATACCGACCAGACCATCGTCATCTCGATCGTCCGGATTGCCGTCACCCTGACCGGCCGCGCCATCATTATTGCAATCTTCGTAGCAGTAACCGTCGCCATCGATGTCGTAAATCGCCTCTTTGAGCAGCCAAAGAGCGGGGTTCACACTGCCTCCCCTCTGCGCCGTCATCAGCGCAGCCGAATGCTCGATATACGATGGGCTAACCGGGTACTTCTGATTGAATGCCTTCAAGCCGGTAGTGACGCCATCGTTGGGGTCATAGTCGTTGAAGACCAGCTGTTTGGCACCGGCAATGGCGTCATTTCCGTTGTTGTAGATCACATCGCCAACGTAGTTTGCCAGGGTCTCAGTGACCGCATTGGCGTAGTGATCCAGGATGAATTTTGCGACGGGTGAACCGCGGTGTGGCGAAGAGACACTGACGTGGGTTTTCACCACACGGTAGCCCTTGCGCTCACGCAACACCCGGGCGGCTTTGCGGGCATCAATTCCCCCCTGGGAGTGCGACACGATGTTCACGTAACTCTCCCCTGAGGTCGCCATATAGCTTTCGATGTTATTGGCAAGCTGGTGTCCGCGAACTTCAGAGCTCTCAAAGGGGGTCACGGCGGAAACATAGCTTCGCTGATATCTATTGATGTCGACATTGCAGTTGACTTCGAGGAACCGGTTGCATGCGTCCAGAACGTAGGTTCCGTAGTCATCCCCCCAATAATCATATCCGAGGATGTCGTCAAATCCGGCCATGCCATGCGCAAACACGATCGGGAACTGCGTTCGGTTTGCGTCGCGGGCCAGGGCTTGCGATGCGGTCATTGAAGCACCAACAAAGCAGGCAGCCAGCCCTACTACTTTCAGGGTTTTCAGATGATTCATGGTTGTTAGCCTCTTGTTTTTTTTGTGAGCCTAACCACGGTAACTACTGACTGGAACCGATCTCCCCTCGACATCCCTCAGGCGTCAGAACTGCTGTTTCAGACGACGTCTTTCCTGAGTCCCCCAAGAATTCGGGAGTAACTCACGGGTATCCAGATAACCGGGTTGTCTAAATTTTAGACAGCCCATTTGTATCGCATCCGCACATATAATTTTGTGATACAAATCACACATGAACCTTTTAACCGGTCACTTTTTATTCTGCTGTCTTGGCATACAAAGGTGCTCACGGCACCCTTAAAGCCAACCACTTAAGAAGTACAACAATAAAGGGAGATTCCCCGCGTGAACAAAAAAAAGCTTCACGGACTGGCGCTTGCCGGTTTGGTCACTGCCACCGCCGCCTATCTTTGGTACAACGCCCAACCCGTTGAACCACCCCAGCAGGCAGCTGCACCGGCCGATAAGGCAGAGCCACCCCAGGCCTCTGCTCCCATCACAGCGACCACCTCCGTCCCGAAGCCGACAGCCACCGACGACGCACTGCAAGAAGTAAGGCAGACTTTGCAGGATCGCTACGGCGACCGTCTGAACCAACCCACGGCCCAGATCAAGTTGCTCGAAGAGATGATGCGTTACCTCTCCGGCATTGACCCCGAGCACTGGCAGGAAAACCTCCTGGCACTGCTGGAGCTGTGGTTCCCGGATCACAGCAGCGCGCTGACCGATAAACTCACCGCCCTGCTGGCGTATCGGGATTTTATGGAGCAGGAACGCTACACCCTGCGCACGATGGGACCGGAAGAGCGCCGGGACTTCCTCTGGGCCAAACGGCAGGAACTCTTTGGTGACGATGCCGAGCTTATCTGGCAGGCGGAAATCCGGAATCACGCTCTGGCCCAATCCCTGAAGCAAATCAATGCGGCCAACGGTTCCCCGGTCGATAAAGCCCGCTCCTACACCGATGCCATCCAACAAACCTACGGCGATCAGGCCAGCAGTGTTCTCGAGCAGCGCCGGCAGGAACTGACCGATCGCTTCCTGATCCAGCCATCCATTCAGGCAACGTTGAGCCAACAATCTGAGTCAGAGCGCTATCGCACCTTGCGGACCATTCGCTCGGAACTGGGTATGGACGAAGAGGCTCTTGAACGATGGACCGAGCTCGACCAAACCCGGGACCAGCGCTGGAGCAAAGGCGAGCAATACCAGGCCCAGCGCAACGCCATTGTTCAGAGCTACGAAGCAGGGCCTGAGCGTGATGCAGCGCTCGACCAGGCGGCCAAGGACATTTTTGGCGATGGGATGGCGGAAGTGATTCGGTCGGAAGAAGCCACCGGTTACTACCGGTTTGATCAGGAACGCGTGTACGGCCAAAACTGAAGCGAGAGTCTTGCAGGCTGCTATGCAGCCACCAATAAAAAGGCCCGCAACTCCGAATAAACCACTGGAGTTGCGGGCCTTTTCCCAGTGGATTAGCTCTGGCGAGCGTCCTCCCAGGTTTTCAGCAGTTCCTGATACGGCACGGTCTTGCCCTGAGGCTTTTCATTGTCCAGCTTGGCCTTGGGTGATCCCGGCTGATCCAGCCAGTACTGGGGGTCCCGCGGCTCGTTCAGTTTCGGACCACAGGTCGCCATCACGTTGGCACGTTCCAGGCGCTCCAGCACACGATCCTGCGCCTTGGCCAGTCCATCCAGGGCTTCCTGTGGGGTCGCCTCACCACTGGCGGCCTGGGCAATATACTGCCACCACAGCTGAGCCAACTTCGGATAATCCGGTACGTTGGTGCCCGTTGGCGACCACTGGACCCGGGCAGGGCTGCGGTAAAACTCAACCAGCCCCCCGAGCCGTGGTGCGGCCTCGGTCATCTCTTCCGAATTGATGTCAGATTCGCGAATTGGCGTCAGGCCCGCCAGCGTTTTTTCCAGCGATACGGTCTTGGACACCGTGAACTGGGCATACAGCCAGGCCGCCAGCCGACGCTTTTCAGGTGTCGAATCGAAGAACGTCCAGGAGCCAACGTCCTGATACCCAAGCTTCATGCCTTCTTCCCAGTAAGGGCCACGGGGAGACGGCGCCATTCGCCACTTGGGCGTACCATCGTCGTTCACCACGGGCAAGCCGTCTTTCACCATGCTGGCGGTAAAGGCGGTGTACCAGAAGATTTGCTGCGCCACATTGCCCTGAGCCGGCACCGGCCCGGCCTCAGAGAACGTCATCCCCTGAGCTTCGGGTGGGGCGTATTTCTCCAGCCAGTCAACGTACTTGGTGGTGGCGTAGACTGCGGCCGGACCGTTGGTGGCACCGCCACGGCTCACGCTGGAACCCACCGGGTGACACTCATCCACACGAATACCCCACTCATCTACCGGCAAGCCATTGGGCAAGCCCTTGTCGCCGGCACCCGCCATGGAGAACCAGGCGTCGGTAAAGCGCCAGCCCAGTGACGGGTCTTTTTTGCCGTAATCCATGTGGCCGTAGACACGTTCACCGTCAATCTCTTTCACGTGAACGGAGAAGAACTCGGCAATGTCCTCGTAGGCGGACCAGTTCACCGGTACACCGAGGTCATAACCGTAGATTTCCTTGAACTGCTGCTTCAGGTCATCCCGCTCGAACCAGTCGGCGCGGAACCAGTACAGGTTGGCGAACTGCTGGTCCGGCAACTGGTAGAGGGTGCCGTCCGGTGCGGTAACAAAGTCCAGGCCAATAAAGTCGTCCAGGTCCAGGGTTGGCAGAGTCAGGTCCTTGCCCGCCCCTTCCATGATCGACTGCACCGGCACCACCTTACCGTACCGGAAGTGGGTACCGATCAGGTCGGAATCGTTGACGTAAGCATCGTAGATGTTACGTCCCGACTGCATCTGTGTTTGCAGTTTCTCAATCACATCCCCTTCCTGAATCAGGGTGTGAGTCAGGTTGATGCCTGTGATCTCGGTAAAGGCCTTGGCCAGGACATTGGCTTCGTACTCGTGGGTCGCGATGGTTTCCGAGACCACGTTGATATCCATACCCCGGAACTGCTCAGCGGCTTTGGTAAACCAGGCAAGCTCTTCAAGCTGCTCTTCCTTGCTCAACGTCGACCGTTTAAACGACTCATTCACCCACTTCTCGGCTGCATCCGAGTACTGGTCAGCACTGGCGGGCAAGCTGGTTGCAAGCCCCGCAGCGCCGACGGCAGCGCTGAGCAAAAGAGCGCTCGGATAGTTATTGTTCTTGAACATATCCAACCTCATTTTTCGTCTATTGGATGGAACGAAACAGTCTCCATTTCGTTTCCCTGTCATAGCGTTTTAACGCTATCCCTCACTCCAAAACCGGCGAACCACCGGTTCCGAATTCTTAAACCTCTGTCGCGCATTCCGATCGTCTTGTCACCCGGCTAGCCCCAGCGCAACAGCACCAGCAACCAGATCACGGAAATGGCCAGGGCGACCCACAGGCTGACCTCGCTGACTGCCAGAAACGCCAGGTGGATGTACGCCGCCGACAGAAGGCCAATGAACAGGCGGTCGCCACGGGTGGTGGCAATGGGCAGGAAGCCCTTGCGCTCAACGCAGGGCGACACCAGTTCGTAGATGGTCATGACCAGCAGAATGGCGGCGATGACACCAAAGAAGGTGGCAACCGCCGGCGTCCAGTTCATCCATGCAAGCATCTCAGTTCTCCCTCAAACCCGTCCGAGGGCAAAGCCCTTGGCCACGTGATTGCGCACAAACCAGATCACCAGCAGGCCGGGCACAATGGTCAGCGTTCCGGCTGCTGCCAACACGCCCCAGTCAATACCGCTGGCGCCTACCGTTCGGGTCATGATGGCGGCGATCGGTTGGGCGTCGACTGACGTCAGCGTGCGGGCCAGCAACAGCTCCACCCAGGAAAACATGAAAGCGAAAAAGGCGGTCACCCCGATGCCGGAGCGGATCATCGGCAGGAAGATCTTCACGAAAAACTTCGGGAAGCTGTAACCATCGATGTAAGCCATTTCGTCGTATTCCCGTGGCACGCCGGACATAAAGCCCTCAAGAATCCAAACCGCCAGTGGCACGTTGAACAGGCAATGGGCCAGCGCCACGGCAATGTGAGTATCGAACAAGCCTATGGAGGAATAGAGCTGGAAGAACGGCAGCAGGAAGACCGCCGGTGGTGCCATGCGGTTACTGAGCAGCCAGAAGAACAGGTGCTTGTCGCCCAGAAACTTGTAACGGCTGAAGGCATAGGCCGCGGGCAGGGCCACGGTCAGGGTAATGACTACGTTCATGGACACGTAGATCATCGAGTTGATGTAGCCGTTGTACCAGCTGGGATCGGTGAAGATGACCTCATAGTTGTGCAGGGTGAAGTTCTCCGGCCACAGCGTCAGCCCGCCCAGGATCTCCTGGTTGGTCTTGAAGGACATGTTCAGCAACCAGTAAATCGGCGTCAGCAACAACACGATGAAGATGGTGATGCCAATGTTCTTGCCTCGACTGTTATCCATCATGGCCTCCTATTGTTTCTTGTCCGCGTGGGTGATGGCGGTGAAGAACAACCAGGACACCAGCAACACGATCAGGAAATAGATCAACGAGAAGGCCGCTGCCCGGCCCAGATCAAACTGGCCGATGGCCATGGTGGTCAGGGTCTGGCTCAGGAAGGTCGTAGAGCTGCCCGGGCCGCCGCCAGTCAGAACAAACGGCTCGGTGTAGATCATGAAACTGTCCATGAACCGCAGCAGCACGGCGATGATCAGCACGTTCTTCAGGCGCGGAAGCTGGATATACCGGAACACCGCCCACTTGGAGGCGCGGTCAATTTCCGCCGCCTGGTAAAAGGCCTCCGGAATCGCCCGCAGACCGGAGTAACACAGCAACGCCACCAGCGGAGTCCAGTGCCAGACATCCATCAGCAGCACGGTGAACCAGGCATCCCCGGTATCGCCGGTGTAGTTGTAGTCAAACCCCAGTTCGTTCAGGCCCCAGCCGAACAACCCGATATCGCCACGGCCAAAGATCTGCCAGATGGTACCGACTACGTTCCAGGGAATGAGCAGCGGAATCGCCAACAGAATCAGGCACAGGGACGCCTTGATACCGGATTTCGGCATCATCAGTGCCACCGCAATACCGAGCGGAATTTGAATCAGCAACACCGCACCGGAAAAGATAAACTGCCGTATCAGGGAGTCCTGCAGCCGCTCGTTGGTCAGCACCTCACGAAACCATTCGGTACCGACGAAGTACGCCTGACCTGGCCCGAAAATGTCCTGCACCGAGTAGTTCACCACCGTCATCAGCGGCACCAGGGCGGAAAACGCCACCAGAATGAACACCGGCAGCACCAGCCACCAGGCGCGGTTATTGGGTATCTTGTCCATCACCCGTGCTCCTGTACCAGAAATTCATCCACGTACAGCTTCAGCCATTGCCGCGGAAAAGCGACGTGGGTCGTCCCGCCGACCCGAACCTCAAACTCCTCGTTCTGGCGGACCTTGATCTGAGCAGAGCCCAGTTGCACCGTCACAATCTTGTAGGTGCCAAGATCCTCCACATCCAGCACTTCGGATGCGTAGGTGTCATCTGCCGGCTGGGCTGAAAGTTCCACGAACTCCGGCCGGATGCCGATCTTGACGTTGTTGGTCTTCAGCCGTTGCAGCACCTCAATCTGCCAGGGCTCCAGCGGGATCACCGTATCGCCAAAACGCCCACCCTGCTCGCAGCGGGATACCTCGATGAGGTTCATACCGGGGCTGCCGATGAAAAAGCCAACGAAGGTGTGGTTGGGCTGCTCGAACAGCTCGGTTGGAGTGCCGAACTGGACAATCTGGCCGTCATACATCACCGCGATCTTGTCGGCGAAGGTGGATGCCTCCAGCTGATCGTGGGTGACATACACCATGGTGATGTCGAACTGTTCGTGGATTTGCTTCAGCTTTCGGCGCAGCCGCCATTTGAGCTGGGGATCAATGACCGTCAGCGGCTCGTCAAACAAAATGGCAGACACATCCTCACGGACCAGTCCCCGGCCCATGGACACCTTCTGCTTTTCATCGGCGGTCAGGTTCTTCGCTTTTCGATAAAGCTTGTCCTCAATTTCCAGAACCTCGGCGATTTCGTGCACCCGGGCCTTTATTTTCGACGCAGCCACCTTGTTGTTCTTGAGCGGGAATGCCAGGTTGTCGTACACCGTCATGGAGTCGTAGACCACCGGGAACTGGAACACCTGGGCAATGTTGCGCTCCCGCGGCGACAGTTCGTTCACCCGGCGCCCATCGAACAAGACCTCACCCTCCGAAGGCTCCACCAGACCGGAAATGATGTTGAGCATGGTGCTCTTGCCACAGCCTGAGGGCCCCAGTAACGCATAGGCACCACCCCGTTCCCAGACATGGTCCAGTTGGCGGATGGCATAGTCTGCCGGGCCAGTGGGTGTGGAGCTGTAGCTGTGCGCCAGTGATTTCAGCTCAATCTCAGCCATCAGTTGCCTCCTGCGGCCTGGGCGGGGGTCAGCACCAATTGCTCGTGGTCATCGAACACAAACAGTTTGTTGATGGGCAGGTAAACCTTGACCGGCGCCCCGGTGTGGTACTGATGCACGCCCATCAACTGAAGCACCATTTCGAAATACCGGTTCTGCACGTGCATGAAGGTTTCCGAACCGCTGATTTCGCTGAGCGCCACCTCCATGGCCATTTCCAGGTCATCGTCATTGGCGGGTACCAGGCCAATGTGACTGGGACGAATGCCAAACCAGTAATCACCGGGCTTCAGAGCGGCCAGTTCCTGAGTCAGGGCATGGTGGGAATATTCATCGAAGGTGACCTCGGTATCGGTCACCCGGCCGCGGATCAGATTCATCGGCGGCTCGCTGAACAGCTGTGCCGCCAGGGTACTGACCGGTGCCCGATAGACATCCATCACCGGCCCGGTCTGGACCACCCGGCCTTCGTGCAACAAGGTTGTGGTGCCGCCCAACGCCAGCGCCTCATTCGGTTCTGTGGTGGCATACACTGCGATGCACTGACGTTCGCGGAACAGGCTTCTTAATTCGGCCCGCAACTCCTCCCGCAGCTTGTAGTCCAGATTGACCAGCGGCTCGTCAAACAGAATCAGAGTGGCATCCTTGACCAGTGCCCGGGCCATGGCCGTGCGCTGTTGTTGCCCGCCGGACAACTCCAGAGGGTGGCGTTTCAGCAACGGCTCAATGTGCAGCATCGAGGCGGTTTCTTTCACCCGACGGTCGATCTCGCTGTCCGACATCTTCGCCAGCCTCAGAGGAGAGGCAATATTCTCGTACACCGTCAGGTTTGGATAATTAATGAACTGCTGATAAATCATCGAGATGTTGCGCTGTTGAACGGACTGACCAGTGACATCGTCACCCCGGTACAACAACCGGCCGGTGGTCGGCGTATCCAGCCCGGCCATCAGGCGCATCAGTGACGTCTTGCCCGCCAGGGTTCGGCCCAGCAGCACATTGAACGAACCTGCCTCGAACGTCAGATTGGCGTCACGGATATAGTCCACGCCATCAGCGACACGGGAGATGTTCTCCAGTGTTAGGGACATAGGCTTTCCTTGTTATTTTTTTCGTCTGTCTACAGGGCACCGAGTGCCAACATCCACCCCTGCAAATGACGTCGGTGCCTCCCAACGCGTCGCAAAGCTCATACCATCTTTGTCACAACTGCGCTGCGGCGAATCGCAACACTCTGTTTTCAATCCAACTTTTTTTGGCCAGAGCGCCAATACAGAGGCAATGCCAATACTTTCGTTTCCGCAAACCTTGTCTAGACTGAACACAACAATGAACAGTGCCTGAACAACGGATTGAACACTTCTGGTGTTTCGAATGAGCACAGATCTGATAACGGGCAATAACAACAACCCACCCGAAAAAGGCTGTCCATGGGAAGCAACGACGGTTTGAACGAGAGCCAGGTCATACAGGAATCATGGAATCGATGCATCGCCTGGGGACTGGAACACAACTCCCGCCCATCCCCCGCTCTGGGTCAGTCACTTGGCGAAAGGGTCGACCATGGAACACTCACCAACCTCATCGCCGCTGCCGATGCGGAGGTGGCACCCTACTACCGGAATGTTCTTTCCAGTAGTCGCTGCCTGATCCTTCTGACCGACGCTCAAGGCACCGTCGTGCGGCGCTGGGGCGATGACGCCATGGCGGGCCACCATTTGAAAGCCTGGTTTCAGAACGGCGCCAACTGGCGGGAACAAACGTGCGGCACCAATGCCATTGGCACCGCCATCACCACAGGCTTCGCGGTTCAGGTGCAGCGCAACGACCACTTCCTCAAACTGCACCGGCAACTCATAGGCTCCGCCGCCCCGATTTACGATGCAAATAACGAACTGATGGGAGTCCTGAGCGTGTTCACCGATGCCTACCTGCCCCAGGCTCACACCCTGGGTATGGTGCGGCTGCTGTCGCAATCGGTGGAAAACCGGCTGATCTGCAAGCGATTCGAACACAGCCACTGCTTGATCACGCTGAATACCAACGCCGACAATTTTGATAGCCCATGGTCCGGTATTCTGGTGTGTGATGATCGGGGAACGGTGATCGCGAGCAACCAGCGTGCTGGCCAGTTGCTCGGTCGGAATCCATTGAACCACTCGCTCGATTCACTGATGACCACGCCAGGAAAGCGGGTTTTGCAGCATCCGGAGCGAACACCACTGACTTTGATCACGCTCAATAAAGTGCGCCTGAGCGCGCGGGTAACCCATCCGAACGCTGCTGATCACGAGCTTTCCGTTGGCAAATCCGCCCGACAGGAACCGCGCCCAAACAGCCGTGAGTCCAATCTACCGGTGCTTGAGCTGGGCGACAGCGCCGTTCGCCGGTGTGCCGATCAGGCGGCCAAGGTTCTGAGACGCAAGGTGCCGCTGATTATTACCGGCGAAACCGGCGTGGGTAAGGAGGTGTTGGTCAAAGCCTTGCACCAGTCCAGCGAACGCCGCAATCAGCCGTTGGTTTCAGTGAATTGTGCGGCGATTCCGTCCGAACTGGTGGAATCCGAACTGTTCGGGTACCAGCAAGGGGCCTTTACCGGCGCCCGCGCCCAGGGTTCGGTGGGGCTGATTCGCAAAGCCGACAAAGGCATTTTGTTTCTCGATGAAATCGGTGAAATGCCTATGGCCGCACAATCCCGTTTGCTCCGGGTGCTGCAGGAACGGGAAGTGACGCCGGTCGGCTCCACGGAAAGCCTGCCGGTGGACATTCTTCTTGTCACCGCCACCAACCGCTCACTGCAGTCGCGCATCGAACTGGGCCAGTTCAGGAGCGATCTGTTCTACCGGATCAATGGCCTGAGCGTCGCTTTGCCCCCCTTGAGGGAGCGTTCCGACAAGCAGGAACTGATTCAGCACATCTACCGCGAGCATCGGGACCCGGAGCAACCCGAAACACTGTCCGCCCCGGTGCTGTCCGCGCTGATCAATCACCCCTGGCCGGGCAATATCAGGCAACTGGTGAACGTGATCAGCGTTGCCGTGGCCATCGCAGATGGCGAACCGATTCAACTCTGGCACTTACCCGAAGATTTTCTGTCGCAAATTGATCAAGCTGGATCCCACCCGGACCCTGTGTCGGTCGCGAAACAGCCAGGATCTAATCCTTCGGCACACGAATCGCCCGCCATTTCCGATGGCCTGTCTCAAACGTTAAAGGCCTACCGCCAGTGCATGGGCAACATTTCCCGCACCGCCCGGGCATTGAGCATCAGCCGGAACACCGTTTATAAGCGGCTTCGGGAACTTGGCGTGCGCTAGAGCCTGGCCACGCCAGTGTCCAGAATACAGAAGGTTGCTTCTGACAACGTTCCCGCCTGACATTCAGGCCTATGCGACCGCTTCGAAAATCTGACACTGTATAAGCCATTGAAAAACGGTACACTCAAGTTCGTTTTCGCATCACGAACATTCGTTTCATACCAAACGAACATCAATGGGGCACAGCAATGGCGCAGCGGCATCGCAAGGACCTGATTCTGGAGCTGATTCAGGAAACCGGATTCGCAACCACCGATGAACTGGTTGAGCGTTTCAACGTGACGCCACAAACCATCCGCCGCGACCTGAATGAACTCGCCCGCGAAAAGAAGCTGCGCCGTCATCACGGTGGCGCGGGCATTGATTCCAGCACCATGAACACCGCCTACCAGGCGCGCAAAATCATGGACCTCGAAGCCAAGGAACGCATTGCCAAGGCACTGGTGAACATGGTCCCGGACGGCTCATCCATGTTCATCAACATCGGCACCACCACCGAAACCATTGCCCGGGCGCTGCTGATCAAAAACAACCTGCAAATCGTTACCAATAACCTGCACGTGGCGTCCATCCTGTCGGCCAAAGAGGATTTTCGTGTCATCGTTGCCGGCGGTGAGGTCCGGACCCGGGATGGCGGTATCGTCGGTGAGGCCACCCGGGACTTCATCAATCAGTTCAAGATGGACTTCGGCATTATCGGCATCAGCGGCATCCACGAGGACGGTTCCCTGCTGGACTTCGACTACCGGGAAGTCCGGGTGGCCCAGGCCATTATTGCCAATTCCGGCCAGGTCCTGCTGGCTGCCGACCACACCAAGTTTGGCCGTAACGCGATGGTCAGGCTGGGCAATATCACCCAGGCTGACCATGTCTTCACCGATCAGCCGCCACCTGCCCCGATCAAGCGCCTGCTGGGCGAGCACAACGTCGAACTGCACATCGTTTAAGACCCGATCGGGCATGTTGTGACATGCCCTTGCATTTTCGGTTTTATTCGTTTTGTTCCTTTACGAACTTTCGCTTCTTTCGCATAATGCTCTGTATCGCTCAAAAAGCACCCAATCACGGACGATATTTTCGAAATCAATCAGGAGATGACTCGCCATGGGCAAGGGGCAAGATCAGTATGACGTTGTGGTCGTCGGTGGTGGCGTAAATGGCACCGGCATCGCCATGGACGCCGCCGGCCGAGGTCTGAAGGTGTTGTTGTGTGAGATGAACGATCTCGCCTCAGCGACCTCATCAAGCAGCAGCAAGCTCATTCATGGCGGACTGCGCTACCTGGAGCATTACGAGTTCCGCCTTGTGAGGGAGGCACTGGCGGAGCGGGAATCCCTGCTACGCAATTCGCCACACATCATGTGGCCGATGCGGTTCCGCCTGCCCCACCGCCCTCACCTGAGGCCCGCCTGGATGATCCGCACGGGGCTGTTCCTGTACGACCACCTGGCCAAGCGCGAACTGCTGCCCGGTTCCCGTTCCATCCGGTTTGACTCAACCGATCCATTGAAGCCGGAACTCACCAAAGGTTTTGAGTATTCCGATGGCTGGGTGGACGATGCCCGGCTCGTGGTGCTGACCGCCAAGAAGGCGGAACAATGCGGTGCAACGATTCTGACGCGGACCAAATGCGTCAAGGCAGACCGGGGCGCCGATGAATGGAGGGTGACCCTGCGCGATATGCAAAACCAATCCGAGCGCACCATCAGTACCAGGGCAATCGTCAATGCCTCCGGCCCCTGGGTAAGCAAGCTGTTCGGTGAGGCACTGGAAATGCCGGCCCCCAAGATGATTCGCATGGTCAAGGGCAGTCACATTGTGGTGCCGCGACTCAATAAAGAGAAGGAAGCCTACATTCTGCAGAATGAAGATCAGCGCATCGTGTTCGTGATCCCCTATGAAGACGAGTTTTCCCTCGTGGGCACCACGGACGTGGAGTATGAGGGTGATCCCAGGAAGGCAAAAATCTCTCCGGAAGAAACCGCGTATCTGCTGAACATCGTCAACGCCCACTTCCGGCGGCAACTGGCCGAAGACGATGTGGTCTGGTCATACTCCGGTGTTCGCCCGTTAATGGACGGTGAAGAACAAAACGCCCAGAAGGCGTCGAGGGATTACTCCTTCGATATCAGTGCCGAACCGGGCAAAGCACCCCTGCTTTCAATTTTCGGGGGCAAAATAACCACGTACCGGAAACTCGCCGAATCCGCCACGAACACCCTGTGCAAGTTCTTTCCAGACGCCCGCGGTCCGTGGACCAAAACAGCCGAATTGCCCGGCGGCGATTTCGCGAACCAGGAAGACCTGACAGCGCAGTTGCAAAACGACTTCCCATGGCTCCCGGACTCCATCATCAGTCGTTATGTCCGCACTTACGGCACTTGCGCCTACGAACTGCTTGCCGGCTGTCAGTCCGTTGCTGATCTCGGCCAGCACTTTGGCGGCACTCTGTACGAAGCAGAAGCCGCGTACCTGAGGGATGCCGAGTGGGCAGCGGAGGCAGAAGACATTCTATGGCGCCGGACCAAGCAGGGTTTGTACGTTGATGAAGACGGCGCTCAGAGGCTGCAGGCGTTTCTTCACCCCGCGGGCATCGGGCAAAGCTCAGCATCGGCCACTACCCGACACGCCTGAGCACGTCAGCTTCCGGAAAGAACCGCAGCAACCCGCTCACGCAGGGCGGGTACCGCCTCTGTCTCGAACCACGGGTGGCGTCTCAGCCACAAATTATTGCGCGGACTGGGATGCGGCATCGGCATTACCTCCGGCCAGTATCTGCGCCACTGACTGACATTCTCGGCCACCGTTTTGCCGCCAGCCGGCAAATGCCAGTTCTGGGCGTACTGGCCGATTAACAGTGTCAGCTCGATATTGGGCAACCTGTCCAGAAGCACCTGACGCCAGGCCGGGGCACACTCGGGGCGCGGTGGAAGATCGCCGGATTTGCCCGTGCCAGGGTAACAAAACCCCATGGGCAGGATGGCCAGTTGCTGCTCGTCGTAAAAGGTATCTCGGGTGATGCCCATCCACTCACGCAAACGATCGCCACTGGGGTCGTTAAAGGGCAACCCGGTTTCATGCACCCTTCGTCCCGGGGCCTGGCCGACCACCAGAATGCGCGCAGCCTCGGACAGCTGGATTACGGGCCTCGGGCTGTGCGGCAGCACCTCACGGCACAGGGTGCAGGCACGGACCCTGCGCACCAGCTCATCAAACGCCAATTGACCAGGATCGTCCGCCATTACCAGCCACCTGAAGGTTGCATAGCCCCATGATTCCCGTAACCATAAGGCGTCTGAACACACTCAACAAGCCAGAGTCATCAGCAACAGACGCCGGTCTTCGGCGCCCAAGGACAGAGCATGAACGCAAAGGCCGGTGCGTTACCGGATATCAATCTGGAAGAATTTCGCAAGGTGGTTCGCAGCCGCCGCTCAATCCGCCGATTCAAAGACGAACCGGTGCCAAAGGAAGTGCTGGACGACTGCCTGGAACTGGCTACTCTGGCGCCCAACTCCAGCAACCTGCAGCCCTGGGAGTTCTACGTGGTGAAGACCCCCAAGCTGAAAACCAAGCTGGCCGATGCCTGTCTGGGGCAAAATGCGGCCAAGACCGCCCCGGTGCTGATTGCCATCGTCGCCCGCCCCGACACCTGGCGCGAAAACGCCCGGCTTGCGCTGGAGGAGTGGCCCGAAAACAAGATGCCCTCCATCGTCGACAAGTACTATCGCAAGATTGCACCAATCCACTACAACCAGGGCCCCTTTGGCGTTCTGGGGATGGCCAAAAAAGCGGCCGGTCTGGTCGTTGGTCTGTCGCGACCAGTGCCCCGCGGGCCTTATTCACCTAATGAAATGAAAATCTGGGCAACCAAGTCCACCGCGCTGGCCGCCGAAAACCTCATGCTGGCGCTCCGGGCTCATGGCTACGATTCGTGCCCGATGGAGGGCTTCGATGAGTGCCGGGTACGGAAGCTGTTACGCCTGCCCCGAAAAGGCCTGGTCACCATGGTACTGGCTGTCGGTAAACGCGCCGAGGATGGCGTTTATAACCAGCAGTACCGGTTCGATCAGTCTCGTTTCGTGCATTACCTGTGAACAGCGCATGAACTTCAGGAGGTACTGTCTGGCGCTCCCCTCAGGGCCGCGGCAGCGCCTCGCAAGCCCGTGTATTTGTCGGTGATGACATACACGGGCATTTGCTCGACCAGGGCCCGCATTCGCCCCTTGTCTGCAAAGGCAAGCTGGAACCCACTGGCCGACAGGAATTCCAGCATCCGCGGCAATATACCGCCACACAAATAAACCCCACCGGTGCTTCCCATCGTCAACACCGCATCACCCGCCACCCGGCCAAGGATTTGGCAAAAGCGGTTCAACGTGTCCACCGCAAGCGCATCACTGCGTGCCAGCGCGGCTTCGACAATCTGCTCGGGGGCGCCAAAGCGCGCGGCCGTGCGACGGATGTGCGCCATGGCCTGATACAAATTGACCAGCCCAGGCCCACTGAGAATCCTCTCCACAGACACTCGGTGGAAGCGTGCTTGCAATACCTCGAGCACAGCGATGTCGGTTTCATCCGAGGGAGAGAACCCAACATGACCACCCTCGCTTGGCAGGGTAACCCAGCCACCACCGGCCGGCACCAGCCCGGCCATTCCCAACCCGGTTCCCGGCCCCATGACCAGCCTCGGCGCACGGGGGTCGACCTGGCGGCCTCGCCCGGCAGACAACTGCCAACAATGATCGGCGTCAATGTCCAGGGAACCGAGCGCCTGGGCCGAAAAGTCGTTGATCAGCTGGAACTCCCGCCAGCCGAATCGGCGTCGCACGTCCTCAACACCAAAGCGCCAGGCGTTGTTCGTCATCTGAATGTGTGAACCACCCACCATCGCGGCCACGGCGAAACAAGCTATCTCTACGCGCTTACCCTCGATACCCCCAAGATAATCCGCAATGGCATCTTCGATGCAACGGTAGTCCGCGCAAGGCAGGCTGCGGATCAGGCACAGCGGCCCACCATTCAGCGCCGCCAGCCCGAAGCGCGCATTGGTCCCGCCAATGTCACCAACCAGTGCGTACGGGGGCTCGCTCATGCATCGTGATTCCAGAAGAAACTGGCGCCTTCTTCCGGTGTGCTCACCGCCCTGCGCATCCAGCCGAACAGCTCCCGGCCGTATCCGTGACGATTGCCAGAAAGGTCGGGCTGTTGTGGTTCTCGCTCGGCCAATTCAACCTCAGATAACGCAACGCTCAGGCTACCGCTGCTGGCATCCAGACAAATCAGGTCGCCGTCCCGGAGCTTTGCCAGCGTTCCGCCATCCAGCGCTTCCGGGTACAGGTGGATGGCCGCCGGCACCTTCCCTGAAGCACCAGACATCCGACCATCCGTAACCAGCCCGACTTTGAATCCCCGATCCTGCAGCACGCCCAAATACGGCGTGAGCTTGTGCAATTCCGGCATCCCGTTAGCCCGCGGGCCCTGAAAGCGCACCACGACCACGCAGTCCCGATCTAGGTTTCCGGCTTCAAATGCCGCCTTTAATTCATCCTGGTCATTGAATATCACCGCCGGTGCTTCCACTTTGTGATGCTCCGCGGCCACCGCCGAGACTTTGATTACCCCGCGGCCCAGGTTGCCATCCAGCACTCTCAGGCCTCCGTCAGGCGCAAAGGGCTCGGAGGCGGCACTCAACACTTCCGGGTTGCCGCTTGTCGCCGGGGCCGGCATCCAGGTCAGCGAATTGCCATCCATAACGGGGGTGTTGGTGTAGCGCTCCAGCCCGGCGCCCACGACCGTTTGCACCTCGTTGTGCAGATATCCGCCTGCCAGCAACTCTCTGATCAGGAAAGGCGTGCCGCCCGCCTCGTGGAAAGCATTCACATCTTCCTGGCCGTTCGGGTAAATGCGGGTCATGGAAGGCACCACCGAGGACAGATCGGCAAAGTCGTTCCAGTCGATGATGATGCCAGCCGCCCGGGCAATGGCGATCCAGTGCATGGTGTGGTTGGTGGAGCCCCCGGTTACCAGCAACGCAACAAGGGCATTCACGATGCTCTTCTCATCCACCATGTCCGCCAGCCCCAGATTACCGCCATTGGGCCTGGACAGGCGAATCACCTGCTCGGTGGCCTCGCGGGTGAGTTCTTCCCGAAGCGTCGTGCCGGGATTGACGAATGCCGCGCCGGGCAAGTGCAGGCCCATCACTTCTACCAGTAACTGGTTACTGTTCGCTGTGCCATAAAAGGTGCAGGTGCCCGGGCTATGATACGACTTGCTCTCCGCCTCGAGGAGTTCATCCTTGCCGATCTTGCCTTCGGCAAACAGCTGTCGAATGCGCTGCTTTTCCTTATTCGGCAGCCCGGAAGGCATCGGGCCGGCTGGAACCAGAATGGTCGGCAGATAGCCAAAGCTCAGGGCACCGATCAGCAAACCCGGAACGATCTTGTCGCAGATACCCAGCAACAGTGTGGCATCAAACATGTTGTGACTGAGCGCCACTGCCGTGCCCATGGCAATGGTGTCACGGGAGAACAGGCTCAGCTCCATACCCGGCTGGCCCTGGGTCACACCGTCACACATGGCCGGCGTACCGCCTGCAACCTGGGCAACCGAGCCCATCCCCCGGGCCGCCTCCCGAATCATATCGGGGAACTTTTCATAGGGCTGGTGGGCCGAAAGCATATCGTTGTAGGCTGTTACGATCGCCACATTAGCCTTGTTCATAAACCTCAGCGTGTCTTTGTCGCCGGGGCTACAGGCGGCAAATCCATGGGCCAGGTTGCCGCACGACAGGCGGCTACGGTGCGGCGACTGCTCCTTCAGCGCAGCCATTCGGTTCAGGTAGTCTGCCCGAGTTGCCCGACTTCGTTCGATGATCCGCTGAGTAACTTTCTCAACCACTGGCTGCATTGGTGAACTCCCTTCAATCGCTGGCAGAAATCGTACTTTTACAACATTTAATCGATCAGGACACGAATAAAGCCACCAAAAACCGTATCATGTTAGTATGTTTACTACATAGATACGGATAAGAGCGCAAGAACGCCAAGGAGGCCGATCATGACAATCCGCGTAGCCATCAACGGTTTTGGCCGAATCGGCCGAAACATCGTGCGGGCATTGTACGAGAACCAATACCGGAAACATCTTCAGGTTGTCGCAATCAATGATCTGGCCGACGCCAGCGCCAACGCCCATTTGCTCAAATACGACAGTGTCCACGGCCGTTTTGCTGGCGACGTATCCGCCGACAACGAATCACTGACCGTCAACGGTGACCGAATCTCGGTATCCGCCATCACCAATCCCGAGCAGCTTCCCTGGCAGTCGCACGGCGTGGACATCGTTTTCGAGTGCACGGGGCTCTTCACCACCCGCGCCGATGCCGCGGCACACTTAAAGGCCGGGGCGAAGAAAGTGATTATCTCCGCACCATCCCCGGACGCCGACGCCACGATCGTCTTCGGTGTAAACGAGCATACCCTGTCACCCCGACACGACATCATTTCCAGCGCCTCCTGCACCACCAACTGCCTGGCGCCGGTGGCCTTGGCGCTGCATAACGCCGTTGGCATCAAGAGCGGACTGATGACAACCATTCACGCCTACACGAACGACCAGAAGCTCAGCGACGTCTACCACCCGGACCCTTACCGCGCCCGCTCGGCCACGCAATCGATGATCCCGACAAAAACCGGCGCTGCCGCCGCCATTGGCCAGGTCATCCCAGAGCTGGATGGCAAGCTCGACGGCCTGGCGGTTCGGGTGCCCACCATTAACGTATCACTGGTGGATTTTGGCTTTGTGACCAACCGAGACACCACTGTTCAAGAAATAAACAACGCAGTCAAGGCGGCGGCGGATTCCTGTCCGGTACTGGGGTACAACACCGAAAAACTGGTCAGCATTGATTTCAATCACAACCAACTGTCCAGCATTTTCGATGCCAACCACACGCGGGTGCGTGGGCGTCATGCAAAAGTCATGGCCTGGTACGATAATGAGTGGGGCTTCTCCAACCGTATGCTGGATAACGCCATCGCCCTGCAGCGGGCCAGCCGAGAAAGCTGACTGCCCGGAGCAATTCCATTAACCTGAGAAAGACACACGCACAATTAAGGACCCCAACATGCTAAGGCGCACCAAAATCGTCGCAACACTCGGGCCAGCAACTGACTCGCCGGAATCGCTATCCGCCATTATTGCCGCCGGTGTTGATGTAACGCGACTGAACTTCTCCCACGGAAGCGCCGAAGAACACATCAACCGGGCCAGACTGGTTCGCGAAGCCGCCGCCGCCAATGGCCGCGTCGTCGCGATTCTCGCCGACCTGCAGGGGCCCAAGCTCCGCATCGCCCGCTTCACCGATAATAAGGTGACCCTGACTGCGGGACAGACCTTCGTTCTCGACGCCAACATGGACAAAGAGGCCGGAACCGCCGAACGGGTCGGCATCGATTACGAACAGTTGATCGATGACGTCAAACCCGGCGACATTCTGGTGCTGGACGATGGCCGGATCGAGATGGAAGTTCAATCGGTTGACGACCACAGCATCACGTCAACAGTCCTGATCGGTGGCCCGCTGTCCAACAACAAGGGCCTCAACAAGCGCGGTGGCGGCCTATCGGCCGATGCACTCACCGAAAAAGACAAGCAGGATATCGTCACCGCCGCGCGCCTGGATGCGGATTATGTCGCCGTCTCCTTCGTCCGCACCGCCGAGGACATGCACATCGCCCGCCGCCTTCTCAGCGATGCTGGGTCGAGCGCCGGGCTGGTCGCCAAGATCGAGCGGGCGGAACTCGCTCACGACGATGCCGCCCTGGATGCCGTGATTGAAGCATCAGATGCGGTCATGGTGGCCCGTGGCGACCTCGCGGTGGAAATCGGAGACGCCGAACTGGTGGGCGTGCAGAAGCACATCATTGCCCGCGCACGAACCCTCAACCGCGCCGTGATCACAGCCACACAGATGATGGAGTCGATGATCACCAACCCCATGCCCACGCGGGCAGAAGTATCCGACGTGGCAAATGCGGTGATGGACTACACGGATGCGGTCATGCTGTCGGCGGAAACGGCTGTGGGCGATTACCCCAGGGAAGCGGTAGAGGCCATGGTGCGAATCTGCCTCGGCGCCGAAAAACACCCGTCCATGCACCAGTCCAAGCACCGCATCCACGAGAGCATGGAAAAAGTAGACGAGGCCATCGCTCTGTCTGCCATGTATGCCGCCAACCACCTCGAAGGCGTCGCAGCCATCATCTGCATGTCAGAGACTGGCGCCACCCCGCGCCTGATGTCCCGCATCAAATCGAGCCTGCCCATTTTCTCCTTCTCCCGCCATCACTCCACCCAGCACCGGGTTGTGCTGTTCCGGGGGGTGCAAACCGTACCGTTCGATTCAGCGACCGTTCCGAACGAGCGCACCAACGCCCTGGCCATATCGGAACTGGTGAATCGGGAAATCGTGAAGGACGGAGATCTGGTGGTGATCACCAAGGGCGACTACGTCAATGCCCAGGGCGGCACCAACACCATGAAAATCGTTCGGGTCGGCACCGACATACGCTGATCGTTTTGTCCGGCGCCCTCTGCGGGCGCCGGCACCGAAGCCTGTAATTGCAATTGCGATAAAGGCTATTTGAGATCGCCCAGACTTCCCCGGGCAATGTCGGTTATTCGGCCCCAATCCCGGGACGCAACAACATCCTCCGGCGTCAGCCAGGACCCTCCTACAGCCTGAACATTCGCCAGCCGCAGATAGTTCGCCGCGGTATCCCGGCGAATGCCCCCCGTGGGGCAAAAAGTCACATCCGGGAAAGGCCCACGAAATGCATTCAGGGCGGGCACCCCACCGGCCACTTCTGCCGGAAAGAACTTGAACTGCCGGTACCCAAGCACATACCCCATCATAAGCTCAGACACCGTTGCCACTCCGGGCAGCAACGGCGATTCAGAGGTCACGCCGAATTCAAGGATAGATTCGGTCACCCCGGGGGTGATCACAAACTGTGCGCCGGCACTTTCCGCCTGACGGTACTGCGCCACACTGGTCACCGTCCCTGCCCCCACCCAGGCGTCTGGCAGCGCTTGTCGCACCTTCTCAATCGCTTTCAGTCCGTGCCGGGTGCGCAGGGTAATTTCCAGCACCCGAATACCACCGTCGACCAGCGCCTGACACAAAGGAACCGCGTCATCCAGCTCGTTAACCGAGATGACCGGCACCAGCGGTGAGGCTTGCAACACGCTCTGAATGCGCTCGCGATGAAAATCGGAAAGTTGAGTCATGATTGCTCTCCATAGCAAATAAATCGAACCAGTTTCAGGGACTCCAGAACACCTGAAGCCCTGGTTTCAGAAACGCACGTATTGGCATCGCGAGCACATCGTCAGTATCGGACAAGGCACGCTGCAGTGTTTCGAGCTTGTCTCGCCCCTTCAGGTGCAGAGCCGTAAAGCGGGCAGTTCCGAGCACCGGACGGGACAGAGAAATTCTTGGATGAGGTTGCGATGGGGGCGTCATAGCCACCACGAGCTCGGACAACAGAGCATTCATTCCCCGGGCAAGCTCCGGGGCATCGGGAAAGAGTGACGCCGTGTGACCGTCATTGCCCATACCCAGAATCACTACATCCAGCGGCAACGTGAGACCCTGAAGGCCAGCCAGTACCTCAGCAAGCCCATCGACCGGTGTTCGACCACCCCGCTTCAACGGCAGAAAGCGCGCAGCAGAGGCTTGCCCGGTGAGCAGGCGCTCGCGAACCACCCGAGTGTTACTGGCCGGATCATCTTCCTCTACCCAGCGCTCATCGGCGAGTAATACGTCCACCCGCTCCCAGTCAAGCTCTTGTTCAGACAGAGCGGCAAAGAACGGCACCGGCGTAGAGCCTCCGGAGACCACCAAACTGACCCGGTCGGCGCTGACCAGCCGCTGACGCAGGAAAGCCGCCACCGCGACCGCCAGCGATTGGGCAACGGATTCCGGGGTTTCACCAAAATGGCGTTCAACACCCTCAGGCAGATCAATATCAGGCGTCTTCATACCAGCTCCTTCCGTCCCGGGTAATCATGGCGATGGACGCCACCGGCCCCCAGGTGCCCGCCGCGTATCGTTTTGGGGGCTCGTTGCTGTCCTGCCAGTTTTGAATAACCTGATCCACCCAGCGCCAGGCGTGCTCCACCTCATCCCGGCGGACAAACAGGTATTGATTACCCTTCATCACCTCCCACAACAGCCGCTCATACGCGTCGGGGATACGGTCGGTATCGAAGGTTTCAGAGAAGGTGAGTTCCAGAGGCCCCTGCCGCAACCGCATCCCCTTATCGAGCCCCTGATCCTTGGTCAGGATTTTCAGCGCCATACCTTCATCAGGCTGCAGCCGGATAATCAATTTATTGTTGGCCAGATGCTTCTGGTCCGGATCAAAGATGTAATGGGGCGCGGGCTTGAAGTGAATGATGATCTGCGACAGCTTCTCGGGAAGCCGCTTGCCGGTGCGAATGTAAAACGGCACACCAGACCATCGCCAGTTATCGATTTCGACCTTGAGGGCTACGAAGGTTTCCGTACCGCTCCCCTTGTTGGCGCCCTCCTCCTCTAAATAACCCGGCACGGGCCGGCCATTACTGGTGCCCGCGACATACTGGCCACGCACCACATACTGCTCCATCATGTCGGGCGTGATTCGGCGCAGCGCCTTGAGAATCTTTACCTTTTCATCCCGGATGCTATCGGCTGACAGATCGGAGGGCGGATCCATCGCAATCAGGCACAACAGCTGCAGCAGGTGATTCTGGATCATATCCCGTATCTGACCCGCTTTATCGAAATAGCCCCACCGGCCTTCGATGCCGACACTCTCAGCCACGGTGATTTCAACGTGGGAAATATGATTCTGATCCCACTGCGACGCAAACAGGTTATTTGCAAAGCGAAGCGCGATCAGGTTCTGCACCGTTTCCTTGCCAAGGTAATGGTCAATCCGGAACAGCTGGCTTTCGTGGTACACCTCCCCCAGCTCATCGTTGATGACCCGGGAGGACTCCAGATCGTGACCAATCGGCTTCTCGACCACCACCCGGGTTTTTTCGATGCAGCAATCCGCCGATCGTAAATTCCGGGCAATCACGCCATACATGGCCGGTGGCGTCGCCATGTAGACAATCAATTGGTTATGGGCGCTGTTCCGCCAGTCATTGAGCTCTGAAAAGCCGCCCGGGTCCGTAAAATCCAGCTGCTTGTATTCGACCCTGGCAAGAAACGCCTGCGCCACCGACTCATCAAACTCAGAGGCCTTGATCTGCTGCTGAAGCTTTTCCAGCAGCCGGTTCCGGACCTCAGGCGTGTCGGCCTCCGTGCGGGCGATGGCGAGGATCCGGCTACCCTCTGCAAGCAGATTGGCGCGCTCGAGCTGATACAGCGCGGGGAACAGCTTTCGTTGCGCAAGGTCACCCAAAGCGCCGAATAGCATCAGGTCACAACGGGTGTCGATATGGTCAGCCATCGAAGCCTCTCTCCTTGAGATCTGGCGAGCGTAAGGGTGTTTGCCCCGGCATGCGTAGTAATTTTAGGAAAAACAGCGCAAGCGAGAACCGACAGAGCCAGGTCATTGGGGCACACTTGATACGTTTACTACACATTGGCCCCAAAAAACACGGTATACTGCCGATATTCTCATAATAATGCGCCAAGCTTTGGAGTACCTGCAATGGCCGGGAACCGGGCACATCGTGACGACAACCTGCTCGAAGACATACAGGCCCGACTGGATGGTCTGAACAAATCAGAACGCAAGGTGGCCGAAGCCATTCTTCGCGACCCCAGTGCAGCAACCCGCTACAGCATAGCGGCCCTGGCCCGCGCCGCCGATGTCAGCGAGCCCACCGTCAACCGGTTTTGCCGTGGCTTCTCGGCCACCGGCTTCCCGGACTTCAAAATCCGGCTGGCTCAGAGCATCGCCACCGGAACGCCTTACGTGGGCCAGAACGTCGAGCCGGACGATACTGTCGCTGAGTTCTCTGACAAAATCATGCTGAGCACCATCGCAAGCCTCGACAAAGCCCGGCAAGCGCTGGATCCAAGGGCACTGTCGCAGGCCATCGACTATCTGATTCAGGCCAAGCAGATCAACTTTTTCGGCATGGGCGGATCCGCCTCAGTCGCACTGGACGCCCAGCACAAGTTCTTCCGGTTCAACATCCCGGTGATGTCTTATGATGACGCGCTCATGCAGCGCATGGTGGCAGCCGGCTCAACCGTCGGTGACGTGATCGTCGTAATATCCTATACGGGCCGCACCAAAGAAGCGGTGGAAGTCGCTCAGGCCGCCCGCGCAAACGGCGCGACCGTCATCGGTATCACCAATCCAGACTCGCCGCTCGCAGCGACCTGCAGCGTGGTGCTGGGGGTCACCGCCGAGGAAGACACCGAGGTGTACATGCCCATGTCCTCGCGCATTATTCATCTGACCGTGATCGACATTCTGGCGACAGGCGTCACCCTGAAGCGAGGTACCGACTTCCTCGACCACCTGAAAAAGATCAAGGAAAGCCTGAAGCCGACCCGCTTCCCCCCTGCCGAGTGACCCTCGCCAACAAAAAAGCCCGGGACCAGGCCCGGGCTTTTTTGTTGGCGGGAAGCATAACCCGCCAACCAACACAGACTTTATGGACGCTCTACGTCGGCCTTGTCGCGCAGAAGCTGCTGATAAGCCGCGTATTCACGCTGACCTTCCAGGGACGCCAGGAACTGACTGAGCTGCTTGAACTCAGCGCCCTGCTCGGCAACATCGCCGTCGTTCACCGCATCCAGCGCAATCACCGTTGCGGTATCGCCACTGACAGAGTGAGCATAAACCACGCCATCCGAATCCGGACGCTGCATGGAGAAGGCTTTCTGCACAACACCAAGCTCAAACCCGGATGCGCTACGGGCGACAGACTCATTCGTCACCCAGTCATCAGAAGCCCCCAGATCTTCCAGAGACTGCCCGGACTCCAGCCCTGCAATAAGCTGCTCGGCCCGGGCTTCCAGCGCCTCACGGGTCTTCTGGGCAACCAGCTGGGCGCGGATTTCATCCGCCACGTCGTCCAGTGCCAGTTGCTGGGCTTCACGGTAGTCGCGAACCCGGGCAACCACAGAAACACTGTCGCCCACATCAATCAGCTCGGTATTGTAGCTGTCTTCCAGCACATCGGTAGAGAACAGCTGACGCACCAGACCCTGGTGATCGAAGGGCGCGGGGCCGCCATTACGCGTCACACCTTCCGCGACACGAATCTCCAAACCCAGCTCTTGCGCCGGGCCGGCCAGGTCGTCGGCGGCGTATGCCGCATCGGCCAGACGAGTCCGCACTTCAATAAACTTGTCTTCGGCACGTTCACGGGCCAGCTCATCGCGCAATTGCGACTCGATCTCAGCCAGCGCCGGCACCTCGGAACGACGGATATCCTCCAGTTTGATCAGGTGCACACCGAAACTGGTTTCAACCGGCTCCGACACTTCCCCCTCTTCCAACGCGAACAGTGCGTCCTCGAAGGCCTCGTCATAAACGCCACGACCGGCATACCCCAGGTCACCGCCGTCTTTTGCAGACACGGTGTCGGCCGAAAACTCCTGCGCCAGATCGGCAAAAGACTCGCCCGCGGCCAGCCGCTCCTGAATAGTTGCCATGGTTGCGTCAGCCGAGTCACCATCCTCAATCAGGATATGAGCTGCACGACGCTCCTCTCGGGCCAGATCGCCGGAGCGCTGCTCATAATAGGCTTGAAGGTCCTCATCGCTGACTTCAATACCTTCTGCCAGGGCGCCAAGTGACAGCGTGATATACGCAGCATCTACCTGCTCTGGCTGCTGGAAGGCCTGACGGTTCGCCTCATAGAAGTCTTCAATTTCAGCCTCTGTGACCTCAACGTCATCCGCCACGGCATCACCCGCAATACTCAGAGTGCGGAAATCGCGAGTCTGATTCTGAATGCGCATCAGCTGCTCAACGTTTTCGTTCGGCACCATGCCACTCTGAACAATGCCCGCGCGGATCTGATTGATCACATACTGCGTGCGCAGGGCCTCGCGGAATTCCTGAACGCCCATTCCCATGTTACGCACGGTTGAAGTGAAGCGTTCGGCATTAAACTCGCCGTCCACCTGAAACTGAGGCATTTGGGTAATCAGCGCATCGATGTCGGCCTTGCTCAGCGCCAAGCCCTGCTCGTCGGCATCCTGGGTGAGCACCTGCTGCTGGATTAATGACTCCAGCACGTCCTGGCGAATCCGATCCTCGTTAAGCAATGAGGGATCCGGCGTTTCCATACCGGACAGACGGCGCTGGCTTTCCATCTGGACAACGCGCATGAATTCCCGCTCTGTAATGTCCTCACCGTTAACTGTGGCCACCTCTGGCTCACCAACGAAGCCGCCGATGATGGCATCCACACCCCAGAGGGACAGCGTCACTATCAACAGGCCGACAATAACCTTGGCAATGGTGCTCTGGGCGTTCTCGCGAATATCTTGAAGCATGTTTCTCCCGAATCCCCGTTCAAGGACGTGCAGTGTCTTTCATTTATTGTTCGGCTGAACGTAAAAAGGCGCACCCTGTTCGGAATGCGCCTCGAATTCTTCTCAGCAGACCCGGAGCCGGGACTGCCTTAGAAAGAACCGTTACTTAACGGCGTCTTTCAGGGCCTTGCCTGCTTTGAAACCAGGCACTTTAGAGGCCGGAATCTTGATCTCGGCACCGGTCTGCGGGTTGCGGCCAGTACGAGCAGCACGCTCTTTAACAGAGAATGTACCGAAGCCGATCAGGGTTACCTGATCACCTTGCTTCAGTGCATCGGTGATGGAGTTGGTCATCGCGTCCAGAGCACGACCAGCGGCTGCCTTGGAAATGTCTGCGGACTCTGCAATTGCATCGATAAGTTCGGACTTATTCACACTAAACCCCTTCGATTTCAGGTTGAAGATGTTATAGGTTGGTTTGTTTTTTCTTGGAAGTTCCCGACTATCGCACAAGCGACCCGAGAATTCCATTTTCACTTTTTTTATTTCCTGACGGTGTCTAACCAGTGAACGGAAAAAACACTCTTACTGCGCGGGAGCCCTTGGTATTGGCTGCTTCACGGCGAAACAGTTATACCAACGGGCTCTCAGGCATGTCAACAACTCATCCGGGCTTTAATGTGTATTTATGCGTTCTGCAGCCTCGCCCTCATCATCGCGAGGCTTTCCGCTGGCCGACGAACCAGCCTTATCTTCCGCCCGGGGCTCAGGTGGATAGGCCAGGGCAAGATCCAGGACCTCATCGATCCATTTCACCGGCCGGATCTCCAGAGACTCCTTGATATTTTCAGGTATCTCTTTGAGATCACGAACATTTTCATCCGGAATCAGGACCGTCTTAATGCCACCCCGATGAGCCGCAAGGAGCTTTTCCTTGAGCCCGCCGATGGCCAGAACACGACCACGCAGCGTGATCTCCCCGGTCATGGCGACATCAGCACGAACCGGAATCTTGGTCAGCGCAGAAACCAGCGCGGTGCACATTCCGATACCGGCACTGGGGCCATCTTTCGGGGTCGCGCCCTCAGGCACGTGAACGTGCAGGTCGTGTTTTTCATGGAAATCGTCGGCCACACCAAGGCCGGCCGCACGACTACGAACCACCGTCAACGCGGTCTGAATAGATTCCTGCATGACATCACCGAGGGACCCGGTCTTGACCACGCGTCCCTTACCCGGGGTCAGCGCGCACTCGATGGTCAGCAGTTCGCCGCCCACCTGGGTCCACGCCAGGCCAGTCACCTGGCCGATCTGGTTCTTTTCCTCCGCAAGCCCGTACTTGAACCTCTTCACGCCGGAGTACTCCTCCAGCATGTCGGGCTTCAGGGTCACGGCCGCCTTGCTATCGACTTCCACGTGCTCGCGAACCACCTTGCGGCAGATCTTCGCAATCTCCCTCTCAAGGCCACGGACACCGGCCTCGCGGGTGTAGTAACGAATCAGATCCCGCAGGGTTTCTTCGGGCATTTCCAGTTCGTCTTTACGCAGCCCGTTGGCCTTGATCTGCTTCGGCAGCAGGTAGCGCAGGGCGATGTTTACCTTTTCATCCTCGGTGTAGCCCGGAATGCGAATGATCTCCATCCGATCCAGCAGCGCCGGCGGTATATCCATGGAGTTAGACGTACACACGAACATCACATCCGACAGGTCGTAATCCACTTCCAGATAGTGATCGTTGAAGGTGTGGTTCTGTTCCGGATCGAGCACTTCCAGCAGCGCCGAAGCCGGGTCGCCACGGTGATCCATACCCATCTTGTCGATTTCATCAAATAGGAACAGCGGGTTTTTCACCCCTACCTTAGACAGCTTCTGCAGCAACTTGCCCGGCAGTGCGCCAATGTAGGTCTTGCGGTGGCCACGGATTTCCGCCTCATCACGGACACCACCCAACGCCATACGCGTGTACTTGCGGTTGGTTGCCTTGGCGATGGACTGCCCCAGAGAGGTTTTACCAACACCAGGCGGCCCCACCAGGCAAAGCACCGGCCCTTTCACCTTTTTCACGCGGCTCTGCACGGCTAGATATTCAAGAATGCGCTTCTTGACTTCGTCCAGACCGTAATGATCCCGATCGAGGATTTCACGAGCTTTCTCGATGTCATGACGGACCCTGCTGCGCTTTTTCCAGGGGATAGCGAGCATCCAGTCAATATAGCCGCGAACGACCGTCGCCTCGGCGGACATGGGCGACATCATCTTTAACTTGTTCAGTTCCGCTTCGGTTTTCTTGCGGGCCTCTTCGGGCAAACCGGCTTCTTCCAGCTTCTGCTCGAGTTCTTCGAAATCGTTATTACCCTCCCCGAGCTGGCCCATTTCTTTCTGGATGGCCTTCATTTGCTCGTTCAGGTAGTACTCGCGCTGGCTCCGCTCCATCTGCTTCTTAACCCGGCCGCGGATGCGCTTCTCGACCTCAATCAGATCGATTTCGCCATCGAGTTTGCCGAGCAGAAGATCAACACGCTTGCCAACGTCCAGCGCCTCCAGCAATTCCTGCTTTTCCGGAATGCGCATTTCGAGGTGCGCTGCCATGGTATCCGCGAGGCGCTCGAGCTCTTCGATGCCATTCAGCGAATTGGACACCTCGGACGGGACTTTCTTGGACAGCTTGACGTACTTTTCAAACTCGTCCATCAGAGACTTCACCAGCACTTCCTGCTCACGCTCAGGCAGGTTTTCCTCTTCAAGCATGGTCGCCCGGCCTGTGAGGTAGTCCCCTTCTTCAATCTGCTCGATGCCAGCCCGAGCGTTGCCTTCGACCAGTACCTTTACCGTGCCGTCCGGCAGGCGCAGCATCTGAAGGACGGTCGCCAGCGTGCCCATGTCGAAGACATCTTCAGGGCCAGGCTCATCGGTGGACGCATCGCGCTGGGCTACCAGGAGGATTTCCTTACTTCCTTCCATTGCCGCTTCGAGGGCCTGAATGGACTTTTCTCGCCCCACAAACAGCGGGACCACCATGTGCGGAAATACCACCACATCACGCAACGGCAACAGCGGGTAGTCTTGCACAGAATTCTCGGGTATGCGGGTCATAGGGAATCCTCAGACGGTGTTTCTTTCAGCATATCATTCTTCATTGGGGCGCCCGCAAAAAATGCAATCGTTCCGCCGGCGCGCCGACACGAAATATCCAGACACGAAAAACGCGAAAAGGGGCGAAATCGCCCCTTTTCCCTGGTCGGAATTCCGAACGCCTTTCAGTCCTCCGGAACCGCCTTGGCATGATCGCTGCTCGCGTAAATCTTGAAGGGCTCGGAGTCACCCTCGATCACGCTCTCATCGATGACCACCTTGGAAACATCGTGCTCGGACGGAATCTGATACATGGTGTCCAGCAGTGTGGCCTCCATGATCGATCTCAAACCACGAGCGCCGGTTTTCCGCTCCATGGCCTTGCGCGCTACTGCACGCAACGCATCATCACGGAAGTCCAGCTCAACACCTTCCATATCAAACAGCTTCTGGTACTGCTTGGTCAGTGCGTTCTTCGGTTCGGTCAGAATCTGCACCAGCGCGGCTTCGTCCAATTCGGTCAGCGTCGCCACAACCGGCAAACGGCCAACAAACTCAGGTATCAAGCCGAACTTAACCAGGTCTTCGGTCTCGACTTCCTGAATCATGTCAGCAGCGCTCTTGCTGTCATCCTGACTGACCACGGAGGCGGAGAAACCAATCGAGCTACGCTCGGTGCGCTCCTGGATTACGCGCTCAAGGCCCGCAAACGCACCACCACAGATGAACAGGATATTGCTGGTATCAACCTGCAGGAACTCCTGCTGCGGATGCTTGCGCCCGCCTTGCGGCGGCACCGACGCGACCGTTCCCTCAATCAGCTTCAGCAGTGCCTGCTGAACGCCCTCACCCGACACGTCACGCGTGATCGAGGGGTTGTCTGACTTACGGGAGATCTTGTCAATCTCATCGATATAGACAATGCCTCGCTGGGCCTTGTCGACATCGTAATCGCATTTCTGCAGGAGCTTCTGGATGATGTTCTCGACATCCTCACCCACGTAGCCGGCCTCGGTCAGCGTGGTGGCGTCTGCAATCGTGAACGGCACATTCAGCATGCGCGCCAGGGTTTCGGCCAGCAGGGTTTTACCACTACCGGTCGGCCCGATCAGCAAAATGTTGCTCTTGCCCAGTTCCACATCAGCCTTGCCTTCGCCGTAGCGGAGGCGCTTGTAGTGGTTGTAAACAGCAACGGACAGCACCACCTTGGCCCGGTCTTGGCCAATCACGTACTCGTTCAGAGTGTCACGGATCTCGGCCGGTGCCGGGAGGCGATCACTGGCCTCTTCCTGCGCGTTATCCTGAATTTCTTCGCGGATGATGTCGTTACACAGATCGACACACTCGTCGCAGATGAACACCGAGGGCCCTGCGATGAGCTTACGGACTTCATGCTGGCTCTTTCCGCAAAACGAGCAGTAGAGCAACTTGCCGTTATCGTCGCCTCTGCCGTTTCTTTCATCAGCCATTGAATTACCTCTGATCCTGGAAAGCCGTCGTTATTGGCTTCTACGACGGCCAAGAATGATGCGATTACTGCAAGTATTATTTATTCGGTACGCGCTTATCAAGTATCGAATCGATGAGCCCGTAGTCTTTTGCCTGGGCCGGGTCCATGAAGTTGTCACGGTCGGTATCCTTGGCAATCGTCTCGATGTCCTGCCCCGTATGATGCGCCAGGATCGAATTCAGCGTGTGACGAATTTTCAGAATTTCACGGGTGTGAATTTCGATATCCGTCGCCTGGCCCTGATAGCCACCCAGCGGCTGATGAATCATCACCCGGGAGTTCGGCAGGCAAGCACGCTTACCTTCGGCACCGCCGGCCAGCAAAAACGCACCCATGCTGGCCGCCTGACCGATGCACAGGGTCGCCACGTCCGGCTTGACGAACTGCATGGTGTCGTAGATCGACATACCGGCCGTTACCGACCCACCTGGACTGTTGATGTACAGGTGAATGTCCTTATCGGGATTTTCTGATTCCAGGAACAGCAGCTGGGCCACGACGAGATTGGCCATGTGGTCCTCGACGGGACCCACGAGAAAGATCACCCGCTCCTTGAGCAGTCGTGAATAGATATCAAACGAGCGCTCGCCACGAGCAGTCTGTTCGATAACAATCGGCACCAGACCGGAACTGGTTACCATTGCGGGGCCATCAATCGGTTTCTGCGTCATCTGCGCCTGAACTCCTTCTGGACAGTAGGTCGTGGACTCGCACCACGGCTTTCATTGTAGGTGTTATTGCACCCTATACTTTGCCAGCACCGGACCCAGAAGAAAACAGCCGGACAAGCCGGCTGTATTCGGGGTCACCAGTAGAGCCGGCGATCACACCGGCTTGCCTACTCAGCGCTGGGGCTGACCAGCCTGAACCGCTTCTTCGTACTTAACCTTCTTCTCCTTGACCTTGGCCTGCTCGAGGACAAAATCAACGACAGCATCTTCCAGTACAGAGGACTCAATCTGAGCCTTCTGCTCGGCGTTGCTGTTGAAGTGGGCAATCACCTCTTCAGGCTGTTCATACGTAGAAGCGATCTCCTGGATCTTTTCCTCTACCTTGGACTCGTCCGCCTTCAGGTCGTTCTTCTTGACCACTTCCTGGAACAGCAGACCGGTCTTAACGCGACGCTCAGCCTGCTCCTGGAAAATTTCCTTGGGCAGCTGCTGGAAGTCGACCTGACCGCCGAAACGCTGAACGGCGTCCTGACGCAGACGATCGATTTCTTGGTCAACCAGAGCCGCCGGAACGTCCAGCTCAGTGCTCTCGAGCAGACCGTCAACAACATCGTTCTTGACCTTGTTGGAAATCGCCTGCTTCAGCTCGCGCTCCATGTTCTTCTTCACTTCCTCGCGGAAGCCAGCTTCATCTTCGGCCTCAATGCCGAACTTCTGGAAGAACTCGGCATCCAGCTCAGGCAGCTGCGGCTCTTCAACCTTGTGGATCTTGATTTCGAACTTGGCAGGCTTACCGGCCAGATCTTCGTTGTGGTAATCCTCCGGGAAGGTTACCTCGATTTCCATGTCTTCACCGGCCTTACCGCCCTGAATGGCTTTCTCGAAGCCCGGGATCATCTGACCAGAGCCCAGAGTCAGGCGGTGACCTTCAGCCGCACCACCTTCGAACTCTTCACCGTCGATGAAGCCCTTGAAGTCAATGGTCAGCACGTCCTTGTTTTTGGACTTGCGCTTCACTTCTTTCATGGTGGCCTGCTGACGACGCAGATTGTCCACCATATTGTCGATGTCTTTTTCGCCGATTTCGGAAGTCAGTTTCTCGATGGAAACCTTGCTCAGGTCACCCAGCTCGATTTCCGGCAGCACTTCAAAAACAGCCACGAACTCAAGGTCTTTGCCCTCTTCCATTGTCTTGGGCTCAAACTTCGGCCAGCCTGCAGGGTTGATGTCCTGCTCCTGAAGTGCCTTGATGTACTGGTCGCGCATTACCTCTCCGACCACTTCCTGGCGAACGCTGTCACCGAAACGACGCTTGACCACGCTCATGGGCACCTTACCCGGGCGGAAACCATTCAAACGCACGGTGCGTGCAGTTTCCTGCAGGCGTTTCTGAACCGCCTGGTCAATTTCCTGGGCGGGCACACCAATCGTCATGCGACGCTCGATGTTGGAGGTCGTTTCAACAGACACTTGCATGGAAGATCCTCAAATTACACGTTCGGTATGTGAATGAAATAAAAGTAAAAGTCCTGTTCCGGACGGTTCCTCACGGGGCGACCGAAATTTTAAAAGCCCGTAGTTTATCACGGTTTGCACTGCCGAGAGAATCACCTGTAGGGCTGCATTCCAGCACTCCTAAGCTACTCCCGGTGCATGAAAACAGATATGCGGGTAAACCGCTAAATTGAAAGGCCAAAAAAACGACGACCGAACAGAAACAACGACGACACCGTTACGGCGCCTGCATGACAAATGGAGGGCTCTCGTAAGTCCCAACGGGTTACGTGCGCGACGCCGCACCTGACGGCAGCATGACCAGAACCGCGAAAAGCAAAAGCAACCTGAGCACCAGCTGACACTTCCGATGCGCGAACCATACTCACTCCCCCACGCAAATGGGCCAGACCCGCTCAACCCTGCAAAGGTTAGTTCAGGCCGAACTAAAAGGAGAACGCCACGTGTGCGGAGAGCAACAGATCAATTAAGCGAGAAGCCCGAGCCGGGAGAACAAACAGGGAGAGAAAATCAAAAGGAAGAAAATGGTGCGAGCGGAGAGACTCGAACTCTCACGGGTTGCCCCACTGGAACCTAAATCCAGCGCGTCTACCAGTTCCGCCACGCTCGCATACTGCGCACTGAATACAAAGAGCCACCAAGGGCGCAAAGTTCAGCAAAATGGAGTACAGAGAAAAGTGGGGTGGACGAAGGGGTTCGAACCCTCGACCGCAGGAGTCACAATCCTGAGCTCTACCAACTGAGCTACGTCCACCACATCGGGACATACCTTTCGGTATTTCGATCACTTAACCTTGCTGATTTGATCGACACTGGAGAAATCCAAACCGACCGCTTAATGGCACGCCCGGCAGGACTCGAACCTGCGACCCACGGCTTAGAAGGCCGTTGCTCTATCCAGCTGAGCTACGGGCGCATTACCGTTCACCCACCTGAACATTCAGAAAAATGGTCGGGGTAGAGAGATTCGAACTCCCGACATCCTGCTCCCAAAGCAGGCGCGCTACCAGACTGCGCTATACCCCGATTCGACTGAACAACAAGTGCCTCAGCAAAGTTGGCGCGCATATTACCGGCGCTTCGGCACCGCGTCAACACACAATTCCAAATTCGCTCAAAAGGCATTCCCAGCTTTGTTCCAGAACCACACCAAAAGTTCCCGCCGCACAGGAATTGGCCTTCACCCGGAAGCATGAGACAATTCGCAACCTTCATTTACTCACGCCCAACCGACAAGACGAAACATGAGCGCCAAACTGATTAACGGAAAAGAAATTGCTGCGAAGGTTCGTCAGCAAGTGGCTGCCGGCGTTGAAGCCCGCAAGGAACAGGGCTTGCGCGCTCCGGGGCTGGCTGTAGTTCTGGTAGGTAACGACCCAGCGTCCGAAGTGTATGTTGGCAACAAGCGCAAGGCCTGTGACGAAGTCGGATTCCTGTCACTGTCTTACGACCTGCCCGAAGATACCACCCAGGAAGCGCTGGAAGCGCTGATTGACGAGTTAAACGAGAACCAAAGTGTGGATGGCATTCTGGTTCAACTTCCCCTACCCCCACATCTGGATGCCGACCCCATCCTGCTGAAAATCAGACCCGACAAAGACGTGGACGGCTTCCACCCGTACAACGTCGGCCGACTGACCCAGCGGTCGCCGACACTGAGGCCCTGCACCCCTGCGGGCATCATCACCCTGCTCGACAGCATCGATACGCCCTATAAAGGGCAGCACGCTGTCATTGTCGGTGCCTCCAATATTGTGGGCCGGCCAATGGCGATGGAATTGCTCCTGAAAGGTGCCACTATCTCCATATGCCACCGATTCACCCCCGATTTGGAAAAGTTTGTTCGCGACGCGGATATTCTGGTGGCAGCTGCGGGCAAGCCTGGCCTGATCAAAGGAGAATGGATTAAGCCTGGCGCCACAGTGATTGATGTCGGTATCAATCGCATGGACAACGGCAAACTGACTGGTGACGTGGAATTCGAAACTGCCGCAGAGCGTGCAACTTACATCACGCCGGTTCCCGGGGGTGTAGGCCCGATGACCATCGCTACGTTGCTGGAGAACACCCTGCATTCGGCGAATGTTTTGCACAAGGACTGAGCCACCGACAGCTTAAGCCGTTCAATCTTTTTTTGCCGAACGGCTTAACCAGTCCACAATAAACGCCGCTTAACAGAAACGCCTATTTTCCGATCATGTAATAAATTGTATCCTGCCTAATATATAAGCAGTTGGCGGATGCAAGATGTTAAGGAAGACGCTAGACAACCTACCGGGATCCAGGCCCTACCTCATCGTCACGGCGATGGTCGCCCTCCTTTTTTACCCGACTTCGGTCAGGCTAGGAAAAGCGTGGCTTGAGTTTGAGCAAGTTCTGGCTCACGGTCTGGCAACAGCAGCCATCTTTCTAGCATTGCTACTTATCCACCCCCCAAAGTTCTCGAACGACCAAGAATCCACTAAGCCCTATCGTCCTGCCGGCGCACTGATGCTGATTGCCACAACGATGATCTGGGCCCTTCTGGAACTGGTTCGGCTCGACACCCTTACCTACCTGATGCTGCCAACCGGCCTCGCGGCAATGGCCTGGGCCCTTCTTGGACTGCCGGCAGCGCTTGCCTTTATACCCCACGTTCTACTCTTTTCCCTGTCACTGCCCATATGGGCAGATATCGTTCCATTCCTTGTTGAGCTCGCAAGCATCGTTGTAGGTTCCTGGGTGAACTTGCTGGGCATGACTGCCCTCATAGAAGGCAACAGCATCACCCTACCCTATGGCCGAATGGTTATTGCAGATGGCTGTTCCGGCATCCGTTATTTCGCCATCTCCATCTTGCTCGCCATGATGACATCCATCCTGAACGACTACCGCTGGCGTGGGTGGCTGATCACCTTGGTGATCGCCGCAACCATCGGCCTTGTCGCTAACTGGGTCCGAATAACCATCCTTGTGGCGGTTGGCTATGAAACCCACATGCAAAGCGAACTGGTAAGAGATCACGAAACCATGGGGTGGATAGTCTATGGCTGCTTCATCCTGCCAGCACTTTACTTCTCGCCGGTACAGAGAAGAGCGTCCGCCACTACCCTCACACCCCAATCACCAATATTCACCAGCACCAGCTTCATCGCCGTCGCCCTGGCTATTGCATTCGGCCCACTTGCCCTGTCCATCGTCCAAAGACCCAGCCAACCGGCCACCCCCTGGACGCTTGAGCTACCTCGGGCCATGCCAACAAATGCCTCAAACTTCCCGATAGTGCTCGACCTTCCGCAATCACTGAGTCAGAAAGCCTGGCGCGCAGGCGATCTATGGATACTGCTGGCGCAGAGCCAGAAATCCACAGCAGATGAAAAGCTCGTACCTTACCTGCCCCGGATGTTTGACACCTCGAAGTGGCAGTTGCAGGAAACTGTTGAGCCGGGCCTCCGCCGCTATCGCAACATAAAGACCAACGAACAGGTCATCGCCGGCCAGTGGTTCCAGATTGGATCCCATCGTGGATGGACTTATAAGGAAGCCAAGCTCCTGCAGATTCCCGCACTCCTGGCACAAGAAAAACAATTTGGGCTCATCGCCCTCCAGAATAAGTGCGCGCCAAGGAACTGCGATATGGCCACGGAAAGCGTCCAACACGCCATGACCTCGATTCGATTGGCCAGATGACCCGTGAACACATTAAACGACACGCCGCAAAAAGACATTAGCCCAAGCGCGGGGCACCAAAAGCCGATCCGAATTCTTCACGTCACGTTCAATATGGGCTTCGGCGGGACGGAACAGGTAATTCGCCAAGTGGCGACCAACCTGGACAAAGACCGCTTCGAGTGCGAAATCGCCTGTATTGACGGAGAGATTGGCGCCATTGGCCGGGCTATGGAAGCCGAGAACGGGACAATCATCCATTTCCGACAGCGGCGACCTGGCCTGGACTGGAAAATCATTTACTGGCTAAGGCAACTAATCAAACATCGCCACTTCGATATCGTCCATTGCCACCAGTATTCACCATACACGTACGGCTGGTTTGCGCATTGGGGGACCGGAGCAAAAGTGGTATTTACGGAGCACGGCCGCTTCCACCCAGACCGATATCGCAAGAAAGCTCGGCTCATAAATCCCCTCATTGCACATACCACGCACGCTTTGGTCGCGATCTCCAGCGCAACAAGGGACGCACTCGTTGAATACGAGTATTTTCCGAGAAAAAAGATCGACGTTATCTACAACGGAATTGCGCCGTTAACCGTAAACCCTGAAAGGCGAGAGTCACTCGCCAACGAACTTGGCATCCAACCAGGGGAAATCGTCATCGGCACCGTGGCCAGACTCGATCCCGTAAAAAATCAGGCGCTAATCCTGAAGGCGACGCGCGCTCTTTTGGACGAAGGTTACCCCATCCGCTTACTGTTAGTAGGTGACGGCCCGGAACGAAGAAACCTCGAATCCCTGACTAAAGATCTAAAGCTGGATGAGGCTGTTATTTTTGCAGGATTCCAAGAGAATCCAGCTGATTTCCTGAGCTTGATGGATATATTTCTTTTACCGTCCTTCACGGAAGGCACATCCATGACGCTACTAGAGGCAATGAGCCTTGGCATACCAACTGTGGCCACTCGCGTAGGGGGAACACCGGAAATAGTCGCAGAGGATAAAACAGGGATCTTAGTGGAGAGCAATGACTTAAGTGAATTTGCCATCGCTATCAGAACTCTGCTCGACCACCCCGGTAAGAAGAAACGAGCAGAAATGGGCGCCAAAGCCCGGTTTGAAAACAAATTTTCAGCGAAGGAGATGGTTAAGCAGTATCAATTCATTTACACAGTACCCTAAAGCCTGTCGCTGACGGAACGACTCTATTCGTCACTATTCTGCTTTCTCGAAAAGAATGTGAATCCAGTTTGGGTGCGGCTTAGCTAAAGGCTTTTGTGCTCTCTGTAGATACGATGCCACCCTCGTAAATATCTTCTGAGCTAAATTACGCTCTGGCGGAATCTTTAACATTTCACCACAATGGATACACGCTTCTTCCTGATCATAAGTACCGTATGGATTGCCAGCTAGATCCATAAAAAATACCGCCATCGCATTTGTACTCGCATCTGCTTCACCGACATACGTTACTTCTCTGCAGCTGAACAACGGAAACATATTAATCAACCTTTGTTTATCAAAGCTATTGACATGCCCCCAAGGCGGGTTCCGCTCACCACAAGAGGGACATGTCGTCCGCCCAACTCGAATGTCTTGCTTATAGGGAACACCAACTAGCAAGTATTTCCGCGACACCCGGCTCAATTCGGAAGCAGCGGTATCAAGTAGATGAGGGGGGAATGTGTTCAAGCACCTCTGCACACAACACCAAATCAAAAGTGTCGTCGTCGAAGCTCAAACCAGAGAGATCACCCTCGACACAACTAACTTTATCATTTTGTATTTCTGGTTTTTTTAAATCTAGTGCAGTTACCTCATCGAAATACCCTGTCATCAGCAAAGAGAAATAGCCATCTCTCGCACCGATATCAAGCGCCTTCCCCCCACCTGCAGCTATTTTTTTTATATGGTCCACCAAATCCTCTGCTCTCTGTCGCTCTGAATCACTTTCTCTGTACTGTGACAAATCCATTGATAAACCAACCTATTATAATTTTGGCCATATATAAGGGCGGACTCAAGCACCGACGCGAGCGGCCAACCCAGCTCGTTAGGTCGAGGGCCATATGAAGTTCCGAGCCCCCTTGCATACTTCCAGTTAGGATTCTTTGCTAGACGCAACTGGATTGCTCGGAGTTTCTGGAACTGCCAAGCAAATGCCCCTCCCAACCAATGGCTTTGTTAAAGAAATAACCTCCGCACCGAGACGAAAAGGCTCACTGCCCGTGTAGCACGCCGCTTCCCGCCGCGCGCACCTAATAACAAAACGCCTACTTTACCGAGCATGGCCAAATCAATATCACTGAACATCTACGCTGCTTGGCGCGCCTGGGGGGCTTTCGGAGCCAGCCCCCTCGCCCCGTAAACTTATTCGATATGCTATTAACAACGGAGCAGCCTCGTAATTGCTTTGTAGGGTATCTGCTTTACCAAGCATAAAGAAAACAGTGCTAGTGGCTGGATTAAAATCGGCACCAATTATAAGCTTCGGCTTCCCCCCTTGATCTTGGAAAGGCAGCAAAAGCTCGCCATACTCGTACGGACGGACATCATGAGGGAGCATTTTTCCCTGAAACACGGATATCATATCGTTGATGTCGTACAGCCAGTAATAATTGTATATATCTGAAGCTTTGTAGGGGCAGAATCCCGGGCAGACGGTTCCATCATCTTGAGTTATTTTGTAACCAACACCTGAGTTGTGCCCCCCGCTAGTGCCGAAAACAGCATATGTTTCGGTACCGGGAACTATAAACCCCAAAAATGCTCTCGACTCTTCAGTCCAAAGATTGTTTTCTCCCGTTTCGTTATTTGAATCTTCTGCCAGAGGGTTAGCTAAAGAGTAGTCGATTAGCGAGGTGGTTGGTATTTCATCGCCCGGATTTGAATTAATTATAGATGCAAGACCAACTCCGAATGCCGACGGACCGATACTATGCCGACTATTGATTGGCGTGTTGTTTGCGTAACCAAATATATATTCCTTCTCAAATAAACCATATAATTCTTGCGGTACCTCTGTCATCCAGCCTGACACATGGACTCGCGCCTCAAGCTTTCTAAAACCAGAAACCGAACTTGAACCTAACTGGCTCGCATCTTGAATAAAAAATGTTGTATCAGTATTGTCTGCCGCCGCGTCATAATACTCAATTCCGTTTACAATTAGCCGTTCCTCAATAAACAACAGCCCTGTTATACGATTTATTCCCTGCGGATTTCCATCGGGAATCCGGTCAAATACAGTAACAAATGGCTGCTTGTTTTGCGCCATCGGCAATTCCGATATCTCCTTGGCAAGCGAAAAGGGAGGCAATGAGAATTCAGCGACCGCTTGATCTTTGGTATGCCCGACCATAAAGGAGGATGACTCATCATCCATAACCTCAAATGGCCCCTGAGCATACCCCATACGACTATCTCCATAGGTTCCGATAGGAACTCTGATTGCTCCCTTATAAACCATATCATTAGTCGAGAACATCGTCTGAGCCCCCACCAATTGGGGCGTGACTAGCACTAACAAACCAGCACATAACTTCTTGGATATCATTGCACCCCTCCTTTGAACCATCGCGACTTGCGCAAAAATCTTAATCGCGTTCGTCACGCCCTATCTCCAACAGAAAGTTCAGTCTCCAGAGAAAATTAAGCATTCTTTTCCGCAATCACGCGCTTCGCCATTCATCCCTCGAATCAAGTTGCAGAATCCTATGCCCCACAGCATCCAATTGATTTCTTGCAAGAAGCACGAAAAAACTAAGCAATAGCAAATCCGAGCCGCGCCCCCAACAAAAATAAAGCATAGGAAGAACTCCTTTAAGTGGCCAGCCATAGTGATGCGGACCGTCAAAGCAATCCCGCCCTTCATCGCAAAATCGCAGTCCATTTGTTGCTGTGTTTGTCGAGAAGCCTGATGCTTATCCCGGAGTCCAGGTATTTCTCAACACACATACCGATTGAGTTAGTGCTTGGTCCTGCCCACCCCAACGCTGGCATTCTCTGTGACACTCACCACTCCCGGGATGAGCTCTCGTGACGCACCCGTCAGTGAGCTTACCGAATGAGACACACCATCAACCTATCGCGGGTGAATGTGCACGGAGTGAAGAAGCAGATTATGTAACCGCGCTCCCAACCCCAGCAGTCGCAACCTTTTGACTGAACTCAGCCCCGCCTTTTATCTGCAAGCATTCGAATATAGTCTAAAGCGTGCTAACACGATCAGGATTCACTGAAGATATCTGCGCTGTTAGCTCCGCCCCTCTGATAGCCCAAAGCAAACTCAGATTAATAGAAAGCGAAGCCGGCGGACATCCATCTCTACACCCGAGGCGAAAACCTACCCTCCTTCCGAATGCGCAGCAAACCTCTTCGAGGGTCCTCTACTGTTGGCCACTGCGTTTCTCCCAGCACGCCTCGGAAAAGTGACTGCAGTGTATAGGACCGAGCCATCCTCACTTACTCGTCGACGTTGAAAAAATTTGCCCCCCCCCTTACAAGGCCAACTTTGTCTGGAACTCAGATACCTGCGCACCCAATCCAGTTTAGTGCAACACTAAGACTTCATGCTCCTGAGTCCACCGAAATCTCCTATGTCAGCATGATCGCGAATTATGCGTTGACCATGCGCCAATTTTTGATTTTCTGCATGAACCTCAATCCACGAAGTGCCCAATAGCCACCGATACGACACAGGCTCATGCATCCTTAGCAAGCCCCCTTCCCTAGATCCTACAGAGAAGCTAAAGTGAGGATCGGCCCGCATATTTGTTGCCACCAACGAAATAAACTGTTTCCTAATTAACGCGGCGCACTACCTTTGGTGCTTAAAGTTGCTCCATAATCAATTGAAATCGGTTTTTCCAATCGAAAAGGCGGCCCAATACACCCCTTTCCGAGAATTCCACTACAAGGTGAGAATTTCTACCACCATCCTTTCAACAGCCTGCCAATAGCGTAAGAGGCCTATTCATTCAGCCATCACGAGGAAAGACATGGAAAGCAAACAGCTATTTATCCTTGGAGCGCCCCGATCTGGAACAACATTTTTAGCGTCAATACTGGCCGATACGTCTTTTGGTTCGCCAATCGAAACACACTTCATAACAAAGTATTTTAAGAAACTAGAAAGATATGGAGAGCTTTGTGAAAGAAGTAATTTCAAAAAACTGATCAAAGACATTTTGGCAGAACGCCCCATCCAGCAATGGAAACTCGCTCTTGATATCGATCAGTTCTTTGATGATCTATCGCCTGACTACTCTTATGCCACCATCGTCCATGCATTAATGACGCGTTTCAGATTGGCAGATCCTGACGCAAGCTGGGGAGACAAAACACCACACTATCTTGGCGATGTGGAAATTCTATTGGAGCTTTTCCCAAATGCCAGATTTATCTACATTGTCCGGGATGGTAGAGACGTAGCACTATCTCTCTTGAAAAAACCATGGGGGCCAAACAACGTTGTCTCTTGCGCCGAGTATTGGAAGATACTCAATAGCAAAGAACTTGAACTGTCAGAAATCGCCAAGAAATCGAATCTATTTTCTCTAACCTACGAAGAACTTCTAAATAATCCCACCGAACTAATTAGAGAAATTTACCAGTATTTAGGAGAGGAACTTCCGAAATCACGGATTATAAAAGTTCAGAAAAACACAAAAATAGGAAATAAAGAAAAATGGCGAACAGAGTTGACAATAGACCAAATACGCCAATTTGAAGCGATTGCCGGAAATAAGCTAATGGAGCTCGGCTACCCGGTATTAACTTCGAGCCCGAAGATTTCTCTAATGGAGAGATTTTATTTCAAAACGCATGAGTTTATTTCAAAAAACATTTTCCTCTTCCACACAAACGTAATTGACGGAATTTTAATTAAATTAGGAAAAAAGGAGCCATTTTCTGACTAGAGTATAAAAAACCATCAAATTATTTGTTAAAATACGTGCAAGAACTTACAAGCCAGACCCATAATAATTCAAACCTTAAAACCGAAGACTCAATCCTTAATACTACAGCACCACCTAGCCGAGAAAACTATGAGCGGAATTAGAAAGGCACTTCTGCACGCCAACTTAATGCACTACTCGCTACGTTTTATCGGTCTAATATCGACCATGGTGATTTCCCGGCTACTTACGCCGTCGGAAGTTGGAACATTTGCGATCGCAAGCGCTAGTGCTTTTATGCTTAACGAGTTTAAGCTTCTAGGCGCCAATGCTTGGTTAATTCGGGAGAAAAATTTATCTTCCGATAAAATTGGCCAAGCGCTAGCACTAACGATCTTAGTATCCTGGGCAATAGGTTTAGGCATGTTTGGCTTTGCTCAAAAATTGTCTGAGTATTTTAATATAGGTGCTCTTGAACAACTTTTCAAAATACTTTCTATTGGCTTCTTCTTAGCGCCGTACATAAGTATTCCGATGGCTCTATTGTCGAGAAATTATGAATACAAGCAACAGATGATAATTACAGTTTCCGGAAACATAGCAGGGTTATTTATTGTTGTAATACTTATCAAGAACGGCTTTAGTTATTATTCTTTAGCCTGGGGATACAGCGCGAGCATGATCATTCAGTTTATGCTAGTCCGCTTTTACATACCCGAAGATTTTACTCCCATTCCCAATTTCAAGGGCATTTCGACCGTAGCGAGATTTGGGATCATAAACTCGCTATCAGGAATGATGATGCGTGCAAGCACAAGTATTTCCGATATTATAATCGGAAAGCTAGGGACGACATACCAAGTTGGTATCTTTTCGAGGGGCCTTGGTTTTGTCGATTTCGTAACCAGTACACTTGTAAATGGACTAAGCTCCGTAGCTCTTCCCTACTTATCGGCCGAAAAAAGAGCAGGCGGTGACATCGGCGATGCGTATATCAGAGCCAGCACGCTCACGGGCGCTTTAGTATGGCCAGTGCTAGCAGTTATAAGTATTGCTTCACTCCCAGCAATTCGTCTTTTTTTCGGCGACCAATGGGATTTTGCAGCTACACTGTCTTCTGCACTGGCAATTTGGGCGATGCTTAAAACGCCCCACTGGTTTGCCAATCAGCTCCTAATAGCAAGTGGAAAAGAAGGAATGATGCTGCTCAAAGAATCGTGCCTATTCGTACTACTAGGATTTGGAATAGCAACCCTCCATGAACGAGGTCTGATTTACATAGCATATGTTTTTATTTTTATAGGATTTTTAGATTTCACCCTAAGCTCGATTATCTTGAAGATCACAAATAACATACTATTTTGGAAGTTCGTTGGCTCGTGGTGGAAGAACATTATCCTTACGACAGTTTGCTCAATAGCAACCCTAGTAATCGGAACCTTTATCCAGCTCGACGACACACAGGCATGGAAACCAATCATCTGCATCACTCTATTAGTACCATTTATTTGGCTGGCCACCTTACACCTTATAAAGCATCATCTCTATAACGAATTGTTTACCTTATTTAACGGCATACTTCCCTTGCCTCGGCGACGAAATTTATGACACACCATGGCCAATGCACATAGTGCCCAGGCCACCTAGAACAACCGAACTTCGGCGATGATAAAACAGATACTTACATCCCATTTTATCATCCAACCTATATGCATCTTTTTCTATTAGACCCCGAATTTTTCACTTTAAATTACACCCCATCACATTGATTCCGATTCAATTACGTATCATAATAAAAAAGCCGTCCTCCAACCTTCGGTTAGTCACAATGAAACACCTTCCCTTAGTTTCAGTCGTAATGCCTGTATACAACAACGAGAGATTTATCAGTGAATCGATTTTAAGCGCTCTCAATCAATCGCATAGAAACATTGAGATCATTGTCGTTGATGATGGCTCCACGGATCTAAGCGCAAAAAAAGCTGAAGCTTTTGGCGAAAAAGTAAGAGTTGTAACACAAAAGAATTCTGGAGCCGCAGCGGCTCGCAATCGGGGGGTTTTAGAAAGTCAGGGCGAGTTTGTTGCTTTCTTGGACTCTGACGATATATGGGAGCCGGAAAAGCTAGAATCACAGCTCAAAAACATGAAAGACTTTAGGTGGTCATACACCGATGCTATTTTTTATGGTGGTATTAATGACGGTTTAACTGATAGCCATTTCACAAAAAAGTATGACGGAGTTATTTTAGATAAAATTATTACCTGCAACTTCATTGGAACTTCTAGCGTTTTATTAACCAAAGAGCTTTTCCTAGAAGCCGGCGGCTTTGATGAATCCTTACGTAGCATTCAAGATTGGGATTTTTGGTGTAGAGTGTCGGCTATATGCGCAGTTAAACACATCTCTGAACCCTTGGTAAAATATCGAGTTCACTCTTCGTCAATCTCTCGAAATGCCAGAAAAAATATAGTTAACCATATAAAAGTTATTGAAAAAATATTTGGCCAAGAAGGCCCTGGCAGTCACTTTACCCACTTAAAACGTGTAGCTAAATACAACTCTTACTCAATAGTTTCTCATATTGCAGAAGAGGAAAATGATTATTTATTTTCTTTTTTCTGCCGTTCACATGCGCTTAAGTGTCAACCCTTAAAACCCGAAGCCATAAAATCTGCGATTAAGTCTTTAATAAAATTACCCCTTGCCATGAATTCAATTTTTTTTAATACGATCCCAAGAAACTAAATTAATTAAAAATGCCAAATATAGCGGCTCAAAAATTATCAAATCCAAAAAGATAGAGCAGACGAAACAGCCAAGAATTGCTATAGATGACGACAGCAAGGCGTAATAGGCTGGATCTCTGAAATGAATCTCTTTTCGGCCAACCGACCAAACTCTTTTAATAACCCAATACACTAAGAGCAAAAACAAAAAACCCGACAACAAACCTGAATTAACTGAAAAATTAAGAAACGTATTGTGCGCGACGTGCGAGGTTTCTCCCGAGAAATAAGCATTAGAGGCAGCTTCGAATTTTTGAACTCCAACCCCAATAAACGGATGAAGTGAAATTATCTTAAGACCAACCTTCCATGACAATATCCGCGGATCTATGGGCTCGTGTTCGACCGCTGCGCTATCAACCGTTTCACTAGTCCGCTCAATTAGGGTTGCGCCCTGAACAACAACAAAGATTAGAAATGAAACAAAAATCATCGCACTGAATATTTTTGACTTGATTAAGTACGAAATCGAGAGTAAGCAAACAGCAGTCGCAAGAAATGCACCTCTCGAACTAAACAAAACTAAGGCATGCCAAAGAAATATTATGATGACCACCACTCCAATGGTCACCCACTTATTGTCTTTATATAGTGCAAAAAATATAAAAAAAGGCATACTCATGACGAGCAACACTGATAAGATATTCCCGTCGCGATAGGGCCCGTCAACTGGCCCCTCCAGCCTACCATTTCTGAAAAGGTACCAGTCCTGACCAAAATATGCAGAATTTGCCCATAAAATATAAAAAACACCAGAAAACATAAACCCAAAACACAAGAACAATATTGATTTATTAGAATTAAACATCGGCAATGCTACAAAGTACATTATTACTATTACATTTATCGTATCTAACACGACCGTCGGTGGTACTGAAGCCCACTCATCTGGAAAAGGCGTCAGTTGATGAGAAATGTGCATTAATATTAAAATCCCCAGTATTGCCAAGCTTTGCTTTGACTTATATAAACTGAAGTTAGCCTTCCCACTAATGATGCTTATTCCGAGCCCAATAATTGATAATGCGGCCGTAATTTTAAACACTGGAATTTCGGGAAATGTCCACGGGTAAACATATTGAGGCTGGACAATACTATTCAAAAAATATATAAAAGCTGAAACCCACGGGGCGAGAGGCAAACTTAATGCAGCAACAGCTATTAAAATATAAACTAGGGCGGTCAACTTCATATTACTTAACCCTTAATTTAAGTGCGTAAATTTTTTCTCAAGAGTCAGAATTTAATATTCCAAAGCGACTACTCGCTTCCACCATATCTCATAAATTAGCATTCCCCATAGGATTGCAGCGTGGTCGAACACTCCGCTCTGGTGCTGATCCCATACATACTTCACAGACTCCTTACGAAATAACTGGGCCAAACCGTGACCATTTTTGAAAATATATATCTCGGCGATATCTTTAAGCTCGCCGCGAAGCCATTGCGCCAGCGGAGTAGAAAACCCCATTTTCTTTCTATTCAATATTTCCTTGGGTAATAAAGGACTGAGCGCTTCACGCAACACAATTTTCTTTTCACCCTTGTCGAACTTGAGGTGGGATGGAAGTCGGTTAGCGAATTCAATTATTCGGTAGTCCAGCAATGGCGACCGGAGTTCCAGGGAGTTCGCCATACTCATGCGGTCCGCCTTTACCAGAATGTCGCCCGGCAAATAAGTGTGCATATCTGTATATAACAGGCGGGACAAGTGGTCCTTCGAGTCGCACTGGTGATAGGCACGTTCCGTCAGTTGGCTTGGGTGGTAATCCCCTAGCGTTTGGCGAAAATCATCGTTCAGCAACAGTTGCCAGATGTGGTCATCCAGTGATGTATTGGTGACATAAAACGCTTTGGCCGGGTCCAAGCTGAGGCTGTGCATCAATGAGCCAGCCCGGCGGAGATGTTTGTTGGGAACCCTGCGTAACGCGGGTGCAAGCTGGCCCATGACTGTTCGGAACGCGGAAGGGAATTTGTTGCGAAGCTGGTTCTCCCGCCAGTCCGTAGCGTACTTTTGATATCCGGCGAAGATTTCGTCTCCACCGTCTCCGGTTAAGGCAACAGTTACGTCCTGTCGGGCGAGCTCAGACACGAGGAACGTGGGCACCAGGCTGGAATCCGCAAAGGGCTCATCCAGAAAACGGCAAATGTCCAGCAAGCGCTCGGCCACGCCATCTCTCACCGTGTGGACACGGTGATCAGTGAGGTATTGATCCGCCACCGCCTGAGCGAATTCAGTCTCATTAAAGTCTTTTTCTTTGAAGCCTATGGAACAGGTGGTAACGGTTTGGCCACCTTTGGCCATCATGGCTACAACGCCACTGGAGTCCACTCCACCACTCAAAAACGCGCCGAGGGGAACGTCGCTGATCATGCGTTGCTTCGTGGCGTCTTCAATCAATTCCAGTAACTGGGCCTTGGCGTTTTCCATGCTTATTGGCTCGGGCTCACCTATCTCCGGTGACCAGTAACGCCTCGTTTTGATCAGACCAGCCCTGGTGCGGTGTAAATGGCTTCCAGGCTCCAGTTTAAAGACATCCTTGAAGATGGTTTTCGGGTCCGGCACGTACTGGTAGGCAAAGAAATCGTAAACGGCGTCCGGCCGGATCTCCCGGGGTACATTAGGGCATTCCAGAATCGCCTTCAGTTCTGAAGCAAAGATCAGTTGTCCGTCCTGCTCGGTGTAATACAGGGGCTTCTTGCCAATTCTGTCCCGGATGAGATCCAGGGTGCCGGCCTCGTTATCCCAGAACGCGATGGCAAACATGCCATTAAGTTTTTCGATTGCGTTCACACCCTCATGGATCAGCAGTGCCAACACCACTTCGGTGTCGGTTTGTGTTCGGAAACGGATACCCTGCTCTTCCATCTGCTTGCGCAAGATTTGGAAATTGTAGATTTCACCGTTGAACACCAGGGCATAGCGCCCATCCTCCGATACGAAAGGCTGATTACCGGCTTCTGAGAGGTCAATGATGCTCAACCGTGCATGGCCCATTACGGCGCCGTGCAGCAGCAACGCGCCTTGAGCGTCGGGACCGCGATGATGCATGGCGCTAACCATCGACTTGACCATGTCGAGTTCGGCTTCGGACGGGTTATTGGTTGTAAAACCAGCTATTCCGCACACGCTGATGGTCCCTTTAATCGGCTGGATTCACGCTCGGAGCACAGCGGTTTGGCATGGTCTTTTATTACCCCCTGATTCCGGAGCGCGACGGCAGCAGAAGTAATCGTCTCCGCGTTCAAATTGCATTGCGTACGGAGAAAACTCACGACCTTGTCAATTCGTCTCATAAGCCGGGCCTTGTCACTCTCCGATCTCACATACCGCGTTGAACCCGGCAGCAAACTGGAACTGTGCAGGTACATATGAATCACAGGGCAGTCCATCTGCAGAATCTGCTTGCACAAGGCGATCATGTCTCTGGACGATGATAGCTCCGGGCTGAGATAGATCTTTCTGTGCATTCTGAGCGCCCACAACGCACCAATTACCCGGAAGCGTGCCCAGGACGGATGCTCGAGCTTCTGGTGCAGGCGCTGTGCCCTGGAAAACGGCCTGTGATTGAAGCCCGCAGACACAGGGAGTTCGATCAACTCTGGTGAGGTTCCAAGGTGCGACATGGCCAATGGCCAACTGTCGTAATCGGTACAGCTGAACCATTCCGTTTCATAGAACGGGTAAATACTGGAATCAACCAGATAGCCCTGATCAGAAAGAGCTCGCAGTATTTCATCAGTGATGCCCCATCGCCCTGAGCGGAACGACGTTGGTTTTTGGGCTGTTACGTCTTCAATCGCTTGGGTCAGAGTTCGGAGTTGCGCAGCCACCGTGCCGATCGGCAAGTTCACGATGTGTGAATTGGCCTCAGATCCGGCCGGCACAACAGGCGGCGTAACCCAGGGATGCAGGTGGGCACCGTATTCGATTGCTGGTTCAGCCTGGTAAAGGTCGGTCAGAATCCCCCTCGAAACCGGATTTTCAAGAACGGCGTAATCGAGGAAATAGGTCGTGCGCAGGCCCAGGCCTTTCATTTGCTGCTGGAAAGCCGGCAGGTGATTGACGTTTTCCACAGAGACAGAGCGGTTTGGAAAGGGGCCTTCCCAGTCCCATTCCTCTTCAGTGTCAACGCTGAGTACGAACTTGATCTCACGCATCTTGGGCCACGGTTCTTCTTGTTAGTTCGTGAAAAAGTGCTGCGTATTCTTCCGCCATCGCCTCGGCAGAGAATTTACGGTAAACCCAGGACTGGCCTGCTTCAGCCAGGCCCGTTCTCAACTCCCTGCTCTGCAAAAGATCCGACCATGCCTGCGCCAAGGCCTCGCTATCACCAAAAGGAACCAACACCCCCGTCTGGCCCGGTTTCACCAGCGCGTCCACCCCCGGGATGTCGAACGCGGTCACGCAAACCCCCGCCGCCATGGCTTCCATTAAGCATCTTGGAATGCCTTCAAGCGAAGAAGTCAACGCGAAGGCATCAAAGGTGGGAAGAAATGCAAGCCGGTCGTCGCGAAACCCGAGGAACTCCACCGAACCGGAAAGGCCCCGCCGTTCAACCCGGCTCTGCAGCGGTGCTCTTTCCTCACCATCGCCGATAATGACCAGCCGGGCGCTGGCATATTGGTGCTGAAAACGCTCGAACGCGTCAATGGTGGCGGCAAGGTTCTTTCGGCTGATTAACTGGCCGATATAACCGATGGTAAAATCCGATGCGTCGCGGGTTTTGGGCTCCGATATGGCCCTTTCAACCTCCGTGAGATCCACGCCATTATTGATCATCCGCACTTTGCGATGGTTAACCCGGTAGCCGTCGACTACCGTCCTCTCAATTCCTTCAGACAGTGGGCATACCCGGTCAAACCAGCGAAAAGCCTTGCCACCGAGCCACATGTACGCTCTCAGGCGTGTATCGTCGGCATTTTCGAAACCGTGTGGGGTGCAGACCGAGCGGACACCTGCAAGCTTTGCCGCAGCAATGCCCAGAATATCGGATTTGTAGCCATGGCTGTGGAGCGCATCAATCTGATGTTGCTTTAGCAGTCTGGCAAGAGCGACGATCGCCCGGAGGTCAAATTTTGAACCCATTGGCAAACGGTGCTGCCGACTTTCGGGCAGTTTGGATCGTCTAAGTATTTCGTCGGAAGAGCCGGGCTCTTCAGTGATGGCGATGTGATATTCCACATCAGAATCGGTGTTTGCAGATATCAGCGCATTGATCCATCTTTCGGCACCGTAGTAGCCGGTAGGACAGATAAACTGCAGCACTCTGATACTCATTCCGTGAGATTCCTTCTCAACAAAAGCCTCGCTCCCTTTACGGTGCCTGCAGCACGAGCCACAAAGTACACCGAATAAAACAGCACGAGAAAATGCAGTGGCTCATGGTTGGACTGTTGAACATACAGCCTCCCGCCATAAAGAAGTATGGGCAACAACAGCATAATGAGGCCAATCAGGAAGGCTGTCTGTGAATAGAAGCCCAATACAGTCACGACAAGCCCCAGAAGCATCCACACAGGCAGCAGGATGCTGGGCCATTCCCGCAGTGGCAAGGTGCGGCCAGAGATGGAAGAGAGATTAGACTCCGAGCGCCAGATTTCCTTGGTAAACGTTTGCCTGAGCGTCCTGTCTTCGCCCAGGTGCACATAGTAGGTTTGGGAGGTGTAATAGAGCTCCCCTAACCGGGAGAGTTTTTCCGTGTAGACATAGTCTTCGCAGGTTTGCAGGTGCTCGGGGAAACCTCCCACTTTGTCGTGGGCTGAGCGTGTTACCAGCAGATTCCGGCCCGGGAGAAATTGAACCGGTTTATCGAGGCTTACGTTACTGAGCGCCGTCCTGAGTCGCTCTACCCGCCCGGCATTGTCGGACGACTTCTGCATCGCGCTGACCAAAACTCGCCCTGACTTCTCCGCCAGCAAGGCTGTGCAGGTTTCCAGCCAGTCTCCGGCCAACCGTATATCGGCGTCGAGAAATGCGATCAGCGGCGCGCGCCCGGCCGCGACCCCAATATTCCGTTGTTCGGAAATCGTTGCGGCGCCGGGCACCTGAATAATGGTGAGCTTTTCGTGTCGCGAAACGGGCAGCCGGCTCTCGTTCTTTGTTACCACGGTAATCGTGGCAATTCGCTCGGGGCAGTTTTGCGCGAATATGGAGTCAAGCGTCGCTACCAGCATCTCCGGCCTGCCCATGTGTGGTATTACAAAATCAACAGCATCCATACTGAACCTCACCGACCACTCGAGCGCCTCTGTCTTCACCGGTTTTCAACGTGAAACAAGAGGAACGCACGTCGTTCAGGGCTTTCTGTCGTCCGATTTATCTGTGCGCTTTGTCATAAACGAAAAGCCGCTTATCATGTCTCTGAACTCGTCGGTTCTCCGGCGTATCGCGACCGCACGACAACACCAGGATTACCTACCACGATTGAACCAGCCGGAATTTCATTCGTCACAACCGCGCCGGCACCGATGATACTGTCCCTGCCTATGCTCGCCATGATGATCGCCCCGTTGCCTACCCAGGAATTTTCCCCCAGCGATATCTGCTGATACTCGCCCCCCTGCAATCGCAGCGGTGTTTGGAGATCATCAAACCGATGCTGCCCTTTCCCACTCAGAACGTGCACACCGCTGCCGATGAGACAGTTAGTTTCGATGGTCGACAAACCGATGTTGCACTGAGGGCCAATGTAAACGCCGCTATATATTTCCGTACCGCGATGGGAAAAAACGCTACCAAAACCAATAACGCTGTCCGTCGCGCAGTGCTTCATGATGCACCGGTAGAACGCCACCCTCAGATAACTGCCGGATAGGCCCGGTATTAGGGAAAAAAGTTGCGAAAACCCTGAAAACAAATGGTCCTCACGACTAAACGGTTTTAACGCCCAGAAAAGCAATAGAAGCGGGCTAACGAAAAGCTGCGAGAGCCACGTTACTGCCCTCTTCGTAACTTCCCTGAGATCGGTCAAACGAAATCCCTTGTCTCCAGGGCGGCAGCCAGATCCGCAAGAATCCGCTCCCAGCTGTGATTACGCTCGATATACTTCGGGCTCCGCTCGGAAAAGCGTTTTGACAATTCCTCATCCTGCAGTAACAGTCGAATCGCCTCGGAAAACTCTTCATCGGTGTTAGCGACAAGAACTTCCTCGCCGGGCTTCGCATTGATGCCTTCAAGCCCAAGCTGGGTCGTAATAACCGGCAAGCCACAGGCAAGAGCCTGCAAAATTTTGTTTTGTACCCCCCGGGCAAACCGGAACGGAGACACGAACACATCGGCTTGCTGGTAATAGGGCACGATATCCTCGACGAAGCCGGTTACGACAATGCCCGGCTTCTTGCCTAACTCCTTAATTTTGGGCGATGGATCCATGCCCGCAACCACAAATTGGGCGTCCGGCCATTCCGCTTTTATGTCGTCCCAAATGGAATCGACGAACCATTGGACGGCGTCTTCATTTGGTTTGTAGTTCATTACGCCAGTAAACAGGAATACCGGTTTGTTGGGCCGGTCGGCACGGCGGCGCGGGAAGAAGAGATCGGTATCTATGCCGTTTCCCAACACCCTCAACCTGCTGCTCTCGGGCAGCTGTGCAGAAAACAGATCGATTTCGTTGGCCGAGACAAAAAAGCACTCGTCAAACACCTCGTAGCTTTGCTTTTCGATTTCGCTGACCAGTTTTGCTTCTCGTCCATATATAACACTCATTGGCGGGGCCGAACTCGCCTGGTACTGCTTCCATTTATCTGAATCCAGATCCATGAAGTCCATAAGCAACCGGGGGCGGGATTGCGGACCAGATTGCTGTAGCTCCGGATTACGGAATACGTAGGGAGCCATCGCAGAGCCCGTGCAGAGCACCGCATCAAAGCTTCCCGAACCGATCAGTTCATCAAATGCTTCTTGCAATTTCCTGCTGTAAAAGCACGAAGCAGTCAGTGCCTGATTCGTAGTGAATCCTCGAGCCAGCCGAAACCATTTGCTTTCAAGAGGAAACATTTGAACTTCTATTGGCAGTTTTTTTTCCAAGGCTGCGGCGTGCTCCAGTTCCTCCGCACACTCGTAGGGCGAGAGCACAACCACGTTGTGCCCGCGAGAGGCAAGATACTGAATCTGATGAAACGTCCGGATCTTTTCACCCTTGTTGGGGGGGAATGGGACCCGGTGCGACAGAATGATAATCTTCACGTTCGACACCATCCGTTTTTAATGGTCCGTACTGCACGCTCTACCCTGAATTTCACGCGGTTTCTTTGTAATTCCAGCTGAACCAATTGTTGATGTGGCTCAGCCAGCTGGACTTTGTAGCGATCCTGACCACCCATGAAATCGTAAAAATCTGCGCCCCGATCGGCGTAATCCTCTATGCACAGGCTATGGCCGAGCAATCCTGGCTTTAACTTGTTATCTTGCTCCGCCCGAATACCTGCCAGATAGAAATAAACGCGGTTCTGATAAACGAGGTTGTAGAACACTGCAATCACCTCGCCTCCGGCCTTCATTGACACAAGATCCGCACCCCCTTGCTGCCAATACTTCCGGATGTAGGCCTTGTGAAAGCGCAGGAATTCAGGGTTTGCAAAACCGCTCTCGCCGGGGCCACTGCCCCAGCGCAACAGGTGCAACGGTGCGATAGACTCGAAAACGGATTCTGCCTCGTCCACCGACGCCGGCCGCTCCAGAACCACCGGCCCCAACATTTCGTACCGTCGAAGCGAGCGACGAATCTGGTGACGGGTATTGCGTGACATCGTATCGAGGTAATTCCGGCCCGTGGATCGTAACGCCCGCAAATCAACCCCATAACACGGCACATCCCAGATAATATGGGGAGTCAGAGCAGATGCCCGGGTCAGCCTGTGCGCGTATTCGGTTTCTACCCCTCCAAACACGACCTCATCCCAGCCCGTCCGTGTTCGTTTCAGGTAGTCAATACCAGCCTTGGCAATCTCGGCCTCCAGGCCTTTTTCAGCCAGAAACCCGTTGTATTCAATCCAGATCTGATCCTCTGATGGACATCCTGTCTGGTGCAGACGAAGGCGGCGCGATCGCAGTATTCGGTGTCTGCGCTCCGCGGACTCCGTCAGCAACCCTAAACCCACCAGCTTGCCGCGGTTTTTTACTCTCAGCACAATGAGCTTCGGCTCATAAACCGACAACCAGGTGCCTATCCACTGCCACGACAAAAAAACCTTCGGCTGAGCAAGCGTTTCCAGGGATTGCCAATCGTCGGCGAGAAGCCCCTGATCTATATCGGCTTCTTCACAGTGAACTTCTAGAACCACAACCATAATTCCGGTTCGGGAAAACCATGGTTGACGCACAGCTTGGGAATAAGATGGTCATTTCCCACATATGCTGACCTGTTTTCCATAGGGTTATTCCTGAAAAACCAGCCCGGAGAATTTGTCAGACCCAAGTGCGCCTACCGAGTCAGTAATCACTTGTCCGGTGACTTCTCCGAATGGAACACCGAAAACAATCTGATCGGCAAAACGCTCCAGAATCCGAGCTTCCGCATTAGTACGAAACGGTGGCGCATTTAGCACAATGCAACGATCTGGATATCGATCTTTTAATTCAGCGATCAGGTCTCGCATGCGCACTGACGCAAACAGCTCAACCGCCGAAGATGCCTGAGTCCCAGCGGGTATAACGGACAGGCGCTCGACGCCACTGGGATAAATGATGGACTTGATGGCTTGCGATCGATCGGCAACAAAATCCGTTACGCCTGCATCCATCGGCACGGAGACCAGGTCCGTCAACTCATGATGATAAGGGTCGCAATCAACAAATAACGCCGAGGTGTGAGAATCCAGAGCGAAGGCAGTCGCAAGGTTAAAGGCTGTCAGAAGTCCACCGGGAGCGTTGCCCAGGCTACTGAACATCACCGTGAAATTGCCTTCCCCGGCCCGCTTACGGAGCTGAATACGAAGCTCGCGGTAGGCGTCCATCACTTCCTTGTCGGGCATACCAGAATAGATGATTTTCCGTTCGCGGAGTTGCTCGCGTGACCAGGGCTTCGGGTTGCGAATGAGCGCCAGAGAGACCGAGGGATCATAGATTTCCGGGGGGTGTGCGCGCTCTTGATCGCCCTTATCGACCCGCACCCAATTCGGTTTACCGTCCTCAGACGAAGAATAGTGACGCTCTTTGCGCGGCTCCTCTTTGACAACTGCGGGGCGCTCGCGGTCGTGACTGGACTGCCGCCGCTCATCCCGGCTTTTCAATAACGCATTATAAAGTTTGCTGTCGTCCATCAGTTGCCCCCGAATCCGGCGAATGCGCTCACTTGCTCCATAAACTGTTCAGGAGCCATACCCAGTACGCTAAAGAGCAGAACGGCAATGTACCCGGCCATGAATACACCGAGAAAGACCCATGTGAAGAGAACATCCTTGCGGAACAAACTGTCCTTCCAGGTACTGCGATAATGGGGAATCGTTGTCAAAACTGAAATGGACTCAGGCACAGCCAGTTGCAGCGCCCGGGGCGAGCGTACTCGTTGATCAAACATCACTAGCATTACCAGCAAGCCCAGCACAGCGGCGCTCCCCAGGAAGGGGCCCGCTATGCCAATTTCATAGAGCTGCAGACCATCCCAGGTCGTGGGGTAAGAAGCCGGCTCCTGGATCTTGTAACTGACGCCTTCACCCTGCACGTCCAGGGTCATTGATAACCGGGCCTTTTCCCGCCTTTGCAGCATGTCTTCATAAACTTCACGGGTGACATCGTAGTCCCGGGTGAGTTCTGCCAGTTCTGCCTCGTTCTCGGCAACTCGTTCTGAGCGCGCGTATTCTTCGTTAAGAAGACGCTCAAGCGAAGCCAGGCGGTTTTTCTGAACGGCCAACTGAGTGGTGCTGTCGGAGAGCTGAATTTTCAGGTTTTCGTAGACCGGGTTTTCCAGCACCTCGACAATGCTGCCCTCCCGATCCTCATCGGTTTGTGTGGAAATTCGTTTTTCCAGATCGGCAATCTGGGCCCGGATGTTGATCACATCCGGGTGGTATTCACTGTACTTTAGTAATGCCGAGTCCAATGCCTGACGCATCATTACCAACTGCTGCTCAGCGGCAGACTTCCCTGGGTCCACTGTGATGCGCAGCACCGGCTCTTCGTTGTTGAGCTGACGACGCGTAAGCTGAACTTCGGATTCTGTTTGCTGAATTTCCAGCTTGAGATTTTCAATATCATCACGAAGTTTTTCTATCCGCGACAGCACGCTACTTTCGGTACCGTCCTGATTGGCCGTTTTGAACTCTTTTAGTCGCTGCTCAGCGGCTTCCAGCTGGCGCTGATAGGATTTAACCTGAGAATCGATAAACTGAAATGCGCCCTGGCTTTCCGACCGCTTCTTTTGCACCGTGCGCTCCACAAAACGATCAAGCACAGCACTGAGAACTTCGAAAGATTTGTCGGGGCTATCACTGGTGTAGCTCAGTTCCAGGAAGTTCTGGTTTGACACCCGGATACGCACCTGATCACGCAGGTCGCTTATCTTTCTGTTTTGTGCAGCGTCGGTTTCTCCGCCATTGATTAGCCCGGTATCCATCGACACACGTTTCAAAAACGAACGGCTTTGAAGCATCTCTCTGGCTTCGTTTATCCGATCAATCTGAGTAACTTCGGCCTTGCCACGAAGCAGCGGCTGCAAAATATTGGATTGATCGGCGTAAAGAACGGCTTGAGAGGTATAGGTCTTCGGCGTTATGTAGCCGAGCGCCAGAACACTTGCAGTCACAACCATGAATATTATGGCGACAACAAATTTGTGCCGGTATAACTCAAGCTTTACAGCGCGGAGCGTATCGAGAATGAATTGAATGTCCATCTAGGTTCGTCCCTGAACAGTGACTTGCAGTGAATGCCGGTGCTGACAGTAAGACTGGTAAGCAAGCAGATGCCATTCACGCCGCGCAAGCCACAACAGCAAACCAGTTCGAATGCGTTTCAGGGGGGCGGTCCACACAGCGAACTTGCAGACGGGCACGACTTCGATAGCCAAAAAGCCGCGAGCAGCCACCGGGCAAACTGCCAAGGACAAGGAGCCACGGATGGGAGTGAGCGTGCCTGGCCCCTGGCGAGGACTGGTGACACCTTCGCTTTTGAACCCGCTGCACGACACACCAAACATCCTTGTCGTCATGTTCTTCCCCATGGCCTTTGCGCTAAATGAGCACTAAGCCAGCGTTCAGCCAACACCGAGCTGAAAGAGAAAAAAGTATTTTCCGCTTCTATTCTGATAGCAGACATCTTGCGCCCGGTCCAAACTAACCTCAAACACAATGTATACTTTTGTGACACCAATTACACTACTTTACGTACTTGCACTATTTTCGATACAGAAGCATTGTGTTTCTCTTTACAGTGAGTGAGACTCAAAGCATAGGAATCGCATGGGACAGGAAGGTCAATGTTGCGCCCGATTCCTACGGACACCAAGAGATGGCGTCACCGCCGACCGCTCCGGCTACCAATAGCAGGGCCTGTTGGGCGCGCAGCCACAACGTGAGCTCATAGGCGTAAAGCTCCGTCGAAGGAAATGACGATGTACTTGGAATTCTTCGGCCTGCACAGGCACCCCTTCCGAATAACGCCGGAAGATGACTTCATCTACATGAGCCGGCAACACTCCCGGGCTTATGTGTACATGTCCTCGGCGATCTGGACGTCGGAGGGCTTTGTGGTTATCAGTGGCGAAATTGGTTCCGGAAAGACCACGCTGCTAAAGAAAACCATTCGCAGTCTCGAAGCTGATCTCCAACTCCTCAACATTTCTTATACCAACCTGGAATCCAAGGATCTGTTTAGCCTGATTCTGAGAAAGGCTGGCGTAAAGGTCGAAGACGACAGCAAGGTGGCCATGCTGTTCCAGATTACCGAATATCTTGAACGGATGGCTGCTGCGGGCACCCCGGTTGTCCTGGCGATTGATGAAGCGCAAAACCTGACTCGGGAAAACCTGGAAGATGTCCGCATGCTGACCGCGATGGATAACATGGGCGGTCCTGCGATGCGTGTCATTCTGCTTGGTCAGCCAGAACTCAAACAGGCTGTCACCGCTATTCCCCAGCTTGCCCAGCGAGTCAAACTGTTCTTTCACCTCCAAGGGTTAACGCTGACAGAGACTGCCGAGTACATCGACTACCGCCTGCTCGTCTCCGGGCACGGTGGCAATAAGTTGTTTGATGAAGACACCGTGCGCGAGATTCACAAACTCAGCCATGGCATCCCACGCCTCATCAACAAGCTCTGTGATGGCATGATGATGTGCGCCTATGCCGAGGACCGACCCTTCATAGATCCTCATGACTTGGAAGGTATCCGCAAGGATCTGCTTGGAGAGGAAGATCTCTTAGAAGTGCCTCCCGTGCTCATTGCAGACCAGGAAAAAGCCGCCAGTACATCGCTATGGAGCCCCGAAAAGCCTCACTACGATATGGCCAAGGCGCTGTCACGCATCGCCGATGCCTTGGAAAGAATTGATTCCAGACTGGAAAAAGCATTTCCAGAAGAAGCACCCGAGCGCAGCGACGCCGAGGTACCCCGTGAGAACGTAAAGCCGCTGGGCAAACGCTGATCACGCAAGCTCAATCGCCTGGCAGGACGCTCATTTGGAAACCCATCCGGACAGAAAACAGTTACACGGGCGTCAATATGCCAACAAAAACCCAGAACCAGAGGCCAAAAAGCCAGATAATCTCAGAAGATGCAGTCCAAGGAGTAGGATAAATGAAAACAAAAAACAGGTCCTTCAACTTGCTACCAAGGATCATCCTGTTTGGCAGTCTGCTATTGACTGTACTGCACCTTACTGGGTGTAAAGACCAGGTTACGACATCGGATGCCAGCTCTCACATAACACGGGCGGAAACCTACGCAAAACAGGGACAGTACCGCTCTGCGTTTATTGAAGTGAGAAACGCTATCCAGGCAGAGCCGGACAATGTTGACCACGTCACCCGACTTGCAAGCCTGTATCTTGATGTCGGAGCAGCGAAAGAAGCGGCGGACCTGCTTGAGCCATGGCTTGAAGACCATTCAGAGGCGGTTGCCCTGATCCTTGCTCGCGCCTACGTGCAGCAGGGAAAGCATTTATCAGCAACCGAGACGCTGGCCAAGCAAACACCGACGTCAGGAACCGAACAACTCGATGCGTCTCTCATTCGCGCCGAAGCGCGCCGCCAGTCGGGCGAATTCGCAGAAGCCCTGGCGATGTTCGAACAGATAGCCGAGAGCCACCCGTCCAACGTTGAAGCCATCGAAGGCCAGCTTAAAACCCAGCTAGGCCTCGAACAGCCGGCAGAAGCAACCCGTACTGCCGACGGCTGGCTTGAATCCAATGAAGCTGCGCCGGAAGTCCTCTACTGGAAAGGTATCGCCCAATACCAACAAGGCGAGCTTGAGCAGGCAGCGGCGACCCTGACCGATGCGGTAACTGTCGTTCCGACTTCCGACTTATTGCTCCCCATTCGCAGAAGTATCCTGACAGCTCTCTCGCAGGTTTTAACCGCTCAGGGACGAACCACAGAAGCTCAGATCTACAATCGCATTCTTGCCGAGAACACCGATACCGAATCAAAACAACAATTCGAGGCGGCCATGTCTGCCCTCAAAGAAGGGGAAATTGAAACGGCCAAGGGCAAATTGCGAGACTTGCTGGCTGCGAGCCCGGACAACGAACAGGTCGCACTGATGCTTGGCGCATTGAGCGCAAGCACTGGAGAGCTTGACGAAGGCGTGCAACTTTTGACAGCGAATCTGGACCCTGAAACAGCTTCTGCCCCCCTGCTCAGAGCGGCCACGATTGCTCAGGTAGACGCAGGGGAACGCGAAGCGGCCCTGAAAAACCTGGAGCGATCCATCGAAGCGCGCCCCAAAGCCCCGGAACTCCTGGCAATGCATGGCATTCTGGCCCTGAACGTGCCCGGCCAGGAGGAAGCAGGTGTCGAAAGCCTGAACAAAGCCATCGATATCGACCCGACCAATACCCGCCTGCACCTTGCTCTGGCCCGGCACTTTCGCCAGAACGCCCAAAAGGACCAGGCCCTGAGTCACCTGCGCACAGCCTTTACCAAGGCCCCGGACGACTGGCTTACCACCGCCTATTACCTGGACTCTCTGGTAGAAGCTGAAGCCCGCCCCGAGGCAGAAGAAATCCGCGACTCTTTGCTCAACGGCTATCCCAACGATCGCCAAGCGGTGCTGCTTGCTAGCATGACGGACGCGCGCCTCGATAATCACGCTATAGCCAGTGAGCGGCTGGAGGCCTTGGTAGAAAACAATCCAGACTGGCAACCGGGGCTACGAGCCCTGGGTAGCACCTATCTGAATAACGGCGAACGCGAGAAAGCGCTGAAAACCATGATCGAGGTTGCCCGCTTGAATCCGGACGATGTCACGCCGTTGATGCAAGCCGCGAGTCTCTATGCCCGGGATCACTCGACAGCCGAGGTGCAGGACTGGCTGGCGAAGGTAGGCCAACAGCATAGCGAGCTGGAACCCCTGGCCACTGGGCTCGCCGCGCAGGTTAATATTCGCGAGGGCAATCTGGACGTTGCGGCCAGGCAACTCGAAAGCCAACCCGATAGCCATGCGTTCATTCGGGACGTAACCGCCAACCTGTTAGCCGCCGAAACCAGGCGGGCATTAATGGCAAAGGACTTCGAGACAGCCCATCAAAAGATTACTGAGGCCCTCGCCCTCCAGCCTGAAAACCTCAACCTGGCCCTGATCCCGGTCCGCATCGCCGAACTGGAAAAAGGCAACCAGCATGCGCTGGATACCCTGGATGAAGTAGAGGACACATTCGGCGAACAGAGCATCACCGTACGCGCACGGGCCGGTTTATTGCTCAGAAGTGAACGTCCGGATGAGGCTATCGAGCTACTGTCATCCTATTACGACAAAACCAAGGATATTCCGACGCTGTCTTATCTTGTAAGTGTTGGTCAGGCAACCGGATCAGACAGAACCGATGAATGGACCGAAGAATGGGTCTCGAAGGCGCCAGATAGCCCGGCCGCCCATCTGAAGCGGGGTGATATCCTTCTGCAGCACGGCAACGAGGCCGAGGCGGAGACCCACTACGAAAAAGTCCTGGAACTACGAGCCGGCAATGTTACCGCCCTGAACAATCTTGCATGGCTATTACGTGAGCGCGACCGCAAACGAGCCCTGGAGCTGGCGGGAAAAGCGGTCGAACTGGCCCCCCAGAGCGCTGCGATTCTGGACACCTACGGCTGGATACTTCATCTGGATGGACAGCACCAGGCCGCTGCCGAACAGCTGGAAAAAGCGGTTATGCTGGATCCCGAACAGGAAGAGATTGCTGAGCACCTGGAACAAGTACGAAAAGTTCTCTGAGGCCCAGCATACTCTCTGAGCTGGCGATTAAGCGCCGAAGCGGGGCCTACAACCAGCCACGCAGACAAAAAAGGCCGGTGGAAAATTCCACCGGCCTTTTTTCAGCCCTGTCCAGGTGTCGCGACAGGCTTAACTTTAACCGCCGAACTTGGCCTTCGCCTTCAGGCGGTAGGCATGGAGCAGCGGCTCCGTGTAGCCGTTGGGCTGCGCACGACCCTTAAGAACCAGATCCATCGCGGCCTGGAAGGCAACGCTGTCATCGAAGTTCGGGGCCATGTTGCGGTAGGCAGGATCGCCGGCATTCTGCTGATCAACCACAGCCGCCATACGCTTCATGGTTTCTTCGATCTGCGCTTCGGAGCAGATACCGTGGTACAGCCAGTTGGTCAGCAGCTGGGAAGAGATACGCAGGGTCGCGCGGTCTTCCATCAGGCCAACGTTGTTGATGTCCGGCACCTTGGAACAGCCCACGCCCTGGTCTACCCAGCGAACCACGTAGCCCAGAATACCCTGTGCGTTGTTGTCCAGCTCCTGCTGAATATCTTCGGCACTCAGGGCGCTCGGGTCTTCCATCACAGGCACGGTCAGGATGTCATCGAGACTTGCGCGCGCGCGGCTTTCAAACTCTTTCTGCACGTCAGCCACATTCACCTGGTGGTAATGGGTGGCATGCAGGGTGGCCGCAGTCGGGGACGGAACCCACGCGGTGTTGGCACCCGACTTCGGATGGCCAATTTTGGCTTCGAGCATGCCGGCCATCAGATCCGGCATCGCCCACATACCTTTACCAATCTGGGCAACGCCACGGAAACCGGTTTCCAGACCGATATCCACGTTCCACTGCTCGTAGGCATTGATCCACGCAGCTTGCTTCATTTCTCCCTTGCGAATGAACGGCCCCAGCTCCATGGAGGTATGCATTTCATCGCCGGTACGATCCAGGAAGCCGGTGTTGATGAACACGGCGCGTTCCTTGGCGGCATGGATGCAGGCTTTCAGGTTAACCGTGGTGCGACGCTCTTCGTCCATGATACCCACTTTCAGGGTAAAGCGCGGCAGACCCAGAGCGTCCTCGACGCGTCCGAAGAACTCATTGGTGAAAGCGACTTCTTCAGGGCCATGCTGTTTGGGCTTAACGATGTAGACAGAACCCTTGGTGCTGTTCTGGAACTTGCTGTCGCCCTTCAGATCGTGAATGGCGATCAGTGAGGTGATCAGGCCGTCCAGCAGACCTTCAGGTACCTCAGCGCCATCTTCCAGCAGGATAGCCGGATTGGTCATCAGGTGGCCGACATTACGGATGAACATCAGGCTGCGACCTTTCAGGGTCAGCTCGCTACCGTCAGCACCCGTGTAGGAGCGGTCAGCATTCATCTTCCGGGTCAACTGCTTGCCACCCTTTTCGAAGGTTTCCTGCAGATCGCCCTTCATGAGGCCCAGCCAGTTGCGGTAGGCCAGCGCCTTATCATCGGCATCAACTGCAGCAACGGAATCCTCGCAATCCATGATGGTGGTCAGCGCGGACTCCATCAAGACGTCCTTGACGTTGGCTCCGTCATCTTTACCGATTGGATGGCTGGCATCGATCTGAATTTCAAAGTGCATGCCGTTCTTAACCAGCAGAACGCCGGTGGGCGCATCCGCAGCACCGGTGTAACCCACAAAGCCCGACTCATCCTTCAGACCAGTTGTTTCGCCGTTCTGCAGCTTAACAACCAGCTTGCCACCATCAACGGAGTACTTGGCGGCGTCTTTATGACTGCCCGAGGCCAGCGGCGCAGAGCTATCCAGCAGGTTGCGCGCCCACTCAATAACCTTGGCACCGCGAACCGGATTGTAACCGGCACCCTTGTCGGCACCACCTTCTTCTGAAATCGCATCAGTGCCGTACAAGGCGTCGTAAAGGCTGCCCCAGCGAGCGTTCGCTGCGTTCAGCGCGAAACGGGCGTTCATGATAGGCACAACCAGCTGCGGACCGGCCAGAGTGCCCACTTCCGGATCCACATTGGAGGTGGAGATCTTGAAGTCGGCCGGCTCTTCCACCAGATAGCCGATGTCTTTCAGGAACGACTTGTACTCGGCCATATCGAGCTTCTGGCCTTTGTGGTCACGGTTCCAGCTGTCCAGTTTTTCCTGAATCGCGTCACGCTTCGCCAGCAGCTCCCGGTTGCGCGGAGCAAGTTCGTTCACAATCTTGTCGAACTCGGCCCAGAATTTGTCCGCATCGACACCGGTTCCCGGAATCGCTTCGTTATTCACGAAATCATACAGATTCTTCGCGACCTGAATGCCGCCGATTTGTACGCGTTCTGTCATCGTTGTCTGCCTCAATGGGTTACGTTTTCCGACCACCGCTGGTTGCCAAGGGGGTCTTCCAGTTCTAATTTGAGGGCCGCATTGTAAGGGAAAATGCCTACCAGGTCATGTCCACAGGTTCAATGCAGCTGTACGAGCCCTGGCGCGGGGGCAACTAGCCCCGACGCCAGGTGGTTCCTTCTCGGGAGTCATCCAGAATGATGCCGTTGTCCGCCAGCTCATCGCGAATGCGGTCCGCCTCTGCGAAGTTCTTCCCCTTACGGGCGTCATTCCGCGCCTGAATCATTTGTTCAATGTCATCAGCACTGAGTTCACCGCCAGTATCGGCCTGAAAAAACGCTTCGGGATCCTGCTGAAGCAGTCCCAGGATCGCTCCAAGGCGCACCAGCACGGCGGCGCTGACCTTCGCCTCATCCTCCCGCCCTTCACGACGGTGCTGGTTGATATCGTTCGCTACCGCATGGAGTACGGAAATCGCGCCCGCTGTGTTGAAGTCATCATCCATCATTTCAATGAAGCGGCGGTCGTGCTCAGTTTCCGGGACCTCGTTTTCTTTGGCCGGCATCACGCCACGCAGCGCCAGGTAAAGCTTGGTCAGCGTCCGCCCTGCCTCAGCAAGGTTTTCCTCGGAGTAGTCCACCTGACTCCGGTAGTGACTGGACACCAGGAAATAGCGAACCACTTCGGCCGGATAACTCTCCAGGATCTCGCGAATGGTGAAGAAATTGCCCAGGGATTTGGACATTTTTTCTTTATTCACTCGAATGGCGCCGGCGTGCATCCAGGCCCGGGCAAACTCATGACCGGTGGCGCATTCTGACTGTGCGATCTCGTTTTCGTGGTGGGGAAACAGCAGATCCGGACCACCACCGTGGATATCAAAGGTATCCCCCAGGCAGCAGGTGGACATGGCGGAGCACTCAATGTGCCAGCCAGGCCGCCCTTCGCCCCAGGGCGAGGGCCAGCTCACCTCGCCTTCCCCGGCCGCCTTCCAGAGCGCAAAATCCGCCGGGCTGCGCTTGGTCTCGCGCACATCAATACGGGCGCCGGCGACCAGATCTTCCAGCTTCTTCTTGCTCAGCTTGCCGTAATCCTCAAACGAATCCACGGCAAAATAAACATCACCGTTGTCCGCCGCGTAGGCGTGTCCGCTGGCCACGAGCTTATGGATCATGGCGATGATTTCATCAATGTAGGCGGTCGCCCTCGGTTCTTCGGAGGGCGAGAGCACGCCCAACCGGGCCTCGTCCTCGTGCATGGCTGCGATCATCCGATCAGTCAGATCGGTAAAAACCTCGCCATTTTCGTCGGCACGACGCAGGATCTTGTCATCAATATCGGTGATATTGCGCACGTAGTGCACATCGTAGCCCCGGTGGCGCAGATAACGGGTGATCACGTCGAACGCCACCAGCACCCGGGCGTGGCCCAGGTGGCAGTAGTCGTAGACCGTCATGCCACACACATACATGCGCACCTTGCCGGGCTCGATGGGCTGGAACTCTTCCTTCTGCTGCGTGAGCGTATTGTAGATGCGAATCACTTGCCCCCCTTACCCCAGGAATCGCGCAAAGTAACGGTGCGGTTAAACACCGGGTGCCCGGAACTGGCCGTGAGCGCCTGGTCGCAAAAGAAATAGCCCTCACGCTCGAACTGGTAAGGGATGTCGGTGCGCGGCTCTGCCAGTCCTTTCTCGACGCGAGCACCCTTGAGCACAACCAGGGACTCGGGATTCAGGTGATCGACGAAGTTACCCTCTTTGTCGCTGTCCGGGGATTCGTGGTTGAACAGGCGATCGTACAGATTGATGTCTGCCTCGACACTGTCGGTAGCCGATACCCAGTGAATTACCCCGTTGGGCTTGTAGCCTTCCGGATTAACACCGAGGGTGTTGGGATCGTATTCGCACTTGAGTTCAACAATGTCGCCACGTTCATCACGGATGATTTCACGACAGGTCATCACGTAACCACCGCGCAGACGCACCGCCTGATCCGGAGCCAGGCGCTTCCACTTGCGCGGCGCTTCCTCGACGAAATCTTCGCGGTCGATGTACAGCGTCTGGCTCCAGGTCACTTCCCGCTCACCCATTTCCGGGTTCTGGGGATGAACCGGAAGCACCAGCGTTTCGCTCTTGTCCGCCGGATAATTGGTCAGCGTCACCTTCAATGGGCGCATCACGCACATAGCCCGGGGTGCGCGAACATTGAGGTCTTCGCGAATCGCATACTCCAGCATGCCCACATCGACGGTACCGCCGGCCTTGTTCACGCCCACCATATCGCAGAAGGTGCGGATGGATTCGGGCGTGTAACCGCGGTGACGCATTCCGGAAATGGTCGGCATCCGGGGATCGTTCCAGCCATCCACATGACCTTCATCCACCAGCCGCTTGAGTTTGCGCTTGCTGGTGATGGTGTAATTCAGGTTCAGGCGCGCAAATTCGATCTGACGCGGCTGGCACGGCACGGACACGTTTTCCAGAACCCAATCGTACAAGGGCCGATGGTCCTCGAACTCCAGAGTACACAGGGAATGGGTGATTCCCTCCATGGCATCCGAGATCGGGTGGGTGAAGTCGTACATCGGGTAGATACACCACTTGTCGCCCGTCTGGTGATGGTCCGCGTAACGGATGCGATACAGGATCGGATCACGCAGGTTGATGTTAGGGGACGCCATATCGATCTTGGCCCGCAAGACCAGTTCGCCGTTCTGGTATTTGCCCGCCCGCATGTCGCGGAACAGCTGCAGGCTTTCCTCCACCGGGCGATCCCGGTGCGGGCTGTTGCGGCCGGGCTCTTTCAGGGAGCCGCGATACGCAGCCATCTCATCGGCGGTCAGGGCGCAAACGTAGGCCTTGTCCTTTTCGATGAGTTCCTCCGCGAAGTTGTAGAGGACGTCAAAGTAATCCGAGGCAAAGCGAATATCACCGGCCCACTCGTAACCCAGCCATTCAACATCCTTCTTGATGGAGTCAATGTATTCCTGGCTCTCTTTCTCGGGGTTGGTGTCGTCGAACCTCAGGTTGCATTCGCCGTCGAACGTGTCCGCAATCCCAAAGTTCAGACAAATGGACTTGGCGTGACCAATATGCAGATATCCATTTGGCTCCGGTGGAAAACGGGTAACGACCTTTCCGGTGTGCTCGCCCTTGGCGATGGCGTCTTCGATCAGGCTCTGAATAAAGTTATGGGCTTTCTTCGATTCGGCGCTCATACGGTCTCTGTTAAACGAAGGTGGATCAGAAACCGGCTATTATACTCACAAATCCCGGCCGGACTCATGCATCGCCGAAAACTCTTAAGTACAATAGGCGCCTCAACTCACACCCCCCTTCTGGACAGGTACTCCTGATGATTCTGCTGCAAACCAATCTCGGTAACATCAAGCTTGAGCTCAATTACGACAAGGCACCGGAAACCGCAAAGAATTTCGAACAGTATGTCCGCGACGGTTTTTACGACGGCCTTATTTTTCATCGTGTAATCAGTAACTTCATGGTCCAGGGTGGCGGCTTTGAGCCGGGCATGCAGCCCCGGAAGACCCGCGATCCCATTCAGAACGAAGCCGATAACGGCCTGAGCAACATGCAGGGCACCATTGCCATGGCCCGCACTATGGACCCCCATTCGGCCACCGCTCAGTTCTTCATCAACGTTGAAAACAACGGCTTTCTGGACCATACCGCCAAGAACATGGAAGGCTGGGGTTACTGTGTGTTCGGCAAGGTCGTCGACGGCATGGACACCGTGAACAAGATTCGTGCGGTACCAACCACCATGCGTGCAGGCCATCAGGACGTTCCCCACGACGACGTCGTGATTGAGAAAGCGGAAGTCCTGGAGGACGGAGGCGCGGCGTGACTACGCTGTTCATCTCTGATCTGCATCTGGAGGAGTCCCGCCCGGACATCACCGATGCCTTCCTGGCATTCCTCAAAGACAGAACCTTCGGCATTGACCGGCTGTTTATCCTCGGCGATTTCTTCGAGGCCTGGATTGGTGACGACGAACGCACCCCGCTTCAGGAGCTGGTGGCCGGTGCGCTGCGTGAGGTTGGCGAGAGTGGCACCGAGATCTTCCTGATGCATGGCAACCGGGACTTTCTGATAGGCGAGGATTTCTGCAAGCGGGCCAGCGCCACTCTGCTGGATGATCCAACAGTCGTTGACCTGTATGGCACTCCGACCCTGCTGATGCACGGTGACAGCCTGTGTACCGCAGACGTCGAGTACCAGAAGTTCCGCGCCAACATGCGCAACCCGCAGTATCAGAAAATGATTCTGCAACGACCCCTGAAAGACCGGCAAACCATGGCCCGGCAGCTCCGCGAAATCAGCATGGCGAAGAATCAGGGCAAAGAGGAAAGCATTATGGACGTGACGCCGGAAGAGGTGGTTCGGGAGATGGAAGCGCACAAAGTTCAGCGCCTGATCCACGGTCACACCCACCGGCCGGCGATTCATGACCTGGAAGCAAATGGCGAGGCCGCCAGAAGGATCGTGCTGGGCGACTGGCACAGCCACGCTTGGTGGCTCACTGCTGAGGCCGGCAAAGAGCCGGTTCTGGACAGCTACCCATTGCCGTAGCGCACCCTGAAACGCAAAAGGCCGGGCAAATGCCCGGCCTTTTTATTCAGTGCTGCAGTATTTGCTGCAGGAACTTCTGGGTTCGCGGTTCCTGCGGATTGTTGAAGAACTCCTGCGGTGGAGCCTCTTCCACAATCTCTCCCGCATCCATAAAGATCACGCGGTCGGCCACGGTCTTGGCAAAGCCCATTTCGTGGGTCACACACAGCATGGTCATACCACTACCAGCCAGTTCGACCATGACATCCAGCACTTCCTTGATCATTTCAGGGTCGAGAGCCGAAGTCGGCTCATCAAACAGCATGATCTTCGGTTTCATACACAGCGCGCGCGCAATGGCCACACGCTGCTGCTGACCACCGGAGAGCTGGCCGGGGAACTTGTGCGCCTGGTCCGGAATTTTCACCCGCTCCAGATACTCCATTGCTGTCGCTTCAGCTTCCTTGCGCGGAACCTTGCGCACCCAGATGGGTGACAGACAGCAGTTCTCCAGCACAGTCAGATGCGGGAACAGGTTAAAGTGCTGGAACACCATACCCACTTCACGGCGCACGGTGTCGATGTGACGAACGTCGTCGGTCAGTTCGACATTATCAACGATGATCTTGCCTTGCTGGTGTTCTTCCAGCCGGTTGATACAGCGGATGAAGGTGGACTTACCCGAGCCAGAAGGGCCACAGATAACGATACGTTCGCCCTGCTTTACGTTGAGATTCAGATCCCTCAGTACGTGGAAATCCCCGTACCACTTGTGCATGCCCTCAACCCGGATGATTGCCGGATTCTGACCTTTGTCGTCCTGAGAAGAAGCCTGAGCTTCAGGAGTTTGGGATTGTTCTGTCATTGGATTACCCATCAGGTTTTATGACCGGTGTCGAGTTTTCGTTCAAGATTCTGGCTGTAACGGGACATGCCGAAGCAGAAGACCCAGAAACAGAAAGCCACGAAGACATAACCCTCACTGGCGACGTTTTGCCACGCCGGGTCGGTGACCGTGGACTGGACCGTGCCCAGCACATCGAACAGGCCGATAATCAACACCAGTGTTGTGTCCTTGAACAGAGAAATAAAGGTATTCACGATGCCCGGAATAACCAGTTTCAGGGCTTGCGGCAAAATTACCAGCCCCATCTTCTTCCAGTATCCGAGACCCAGCGCGTCAGCCGCCTCGTACTGCCCTCGAGGTATAGCCTGCAGGCCACCACGGATCACTTCCGCCATGTAAGCAGACTGCCAGAGCGTGATACCAATCAGCGCACGGGACAGCTTTTCGAAGTTTACGCCCTCAGGCAGGAACAACGGCAGCATCACCGAAGCCATGAACAGAACGGTAATCAACGGAACCGCCCGCCAGACTTCGATAAACACCACACACAAGCCACGAATAATCGGCATTTCTGACCGGCGCCCCAGCGCCAGCAAGGTACCGATTGGCAGTGACGCCAGTATCCCGATGTAAGCCAGGATAAGGGTCAGCATCAACCCACCCCACTTGGTGCTCGGAACCTCTTCAAGGCCGAACGAACCGCCAGGGATCAGGAAGTAGCCAATCAGTGGCAAGCCGGTCATGCCGAAAATGCCAAGCCACTTGCGACCCGGGAAGCCCTCAATGAACTGGGGCACGAAGGCAATGGCCAGCAGTGCAAACATTACGTCCACACGCCATTGCAGCTCATCCGGGTAAAACCCGTAGATAAAGAAGTTCAGGCGCTGGCTGACGAACAGCCAACAGGCGCCGGCACCGGTGCAGTCGTCCGGCCCGCTGCCGGTGAAATTGGCCTCAAAGAAAAGCCAGTTCAGCAGCGGCCCCATGGAAGTCAACAGCACGTAGCCAATCACGGCGGTCAACAGGGTGTTGTACCAGGAGGAAAACAGATGCTCCCGCATCCAGGCGATCGGACCGAGAGTCTTCTTGGGTGGTTTCATCATTGCCTCAGCCATCATCGCTCCTTAATCGCCACAGCTCGGTTGTATATATTCATGAACAGGGAGATCAGCAGACTGATGGTGAGATAAACCGCCATGGTAATGGCAACGACCTCAACGGCCTGACCCGTCTGATTGAGGGTTGTCCCCATGAATACCGCGACCAGATCGGGATAACCGATGGCGGTTGCAAGCGAAGAGTTCTTGACCAGGTTCAGGTACTGACTGGTCAGCGGCGGAATGATCACACGCATGGCCTGGGGAATGACCACCAGACGCAGGGTCAGCCCGTTCGGCAAACCAAGCGCATGGGATGCCTCAGTCTGACCTTTACTCACGGACAAAATCCCTGAACGGACGATTTCAGCGATGAAGCTGGCCGTGTACAGAGACAGCGCAAGCCAAAGTGCCGCAAGTTCCGGAATGATGGTGATACCACCACGGAAGTTGAAGCCTTTCAGAGCCGGCACGTCCCATTCCAGCGGGCTTCCGGCCACGAAATAGGCCAACACGGGCAGCAGCACCAGGATAGAAACCCCAACTTTAAACGTGGGGAATATCTTGCCTGTGGCGAGCTGGCGCTTCTTGGCCCAGAGACGAAGGCCGATGACAGAGGCAATTGCGATCGCGATCGCACCCCACACCAGGCCGAAGCCGTCCTGCGTAACCGGATCGGGCACATAGAGGCCCCGGTTATTCAAAAAGGCGGATCCGCCTACCTCGATGCTCTGCCGGGGAGTCGGCAGCGCAGCCAGGACAGCGAAATACCAGAAAAAGATCTGCAGCAGCAGAGGAATGTTACGAATTACCTCGACGTACACCAGTGCAATCTTCGCCACCAGCCAGTTGCTGGACAAACGAGCGACGCCGATGATGAATCCGAGGATAGTCGCGGCAACCACACCCATTGCGGAAACAAGGAGGGTGTTGGTCAGACCGACCCAGAAGGTACGGCCGTAGGACATGGTGGCATCATAAGGCACCAGGCTCATGATAATGCCGAAACCGGCAGATTCTTCGAGGAATCCAAAACCGGTGCTGATTCCGCGGCTCTCCATGTTGGAAAGCGTGTTATCAACCAGCGTGTAACCACCCCAAAATACCAGGGCAATCGCTACGATCTGGAAGAAGATGGATCGAACCCTGGGATCATACCAAGGCTTTGGCCCAGCGGGCCTCGAATCATTTGATTGAGTAATTGTTTCAGTCTTCATGGGAGTTCCTGGAAAGCGTCCCTGCGGCTCACTACTCAGAGATAACAAAGGGCGCCCCCTCATGAGGAGCGCCCTACCGTGCTTTCAGGTTTTAGCGAACGGGGGGAGCGTACAGAACGCCGCCGTTGTTCCACAGGTTGTTAACGCCACGCTCAAGACCCAGCGGGGTGTCCGGACCTACGTTGCGGTCGTACATTTCACCGTAGTTACCTACGTGCTTGATCACCTCGTAGCCGAAGTCGTGTGCCAGCCCCAGCATCTCACCCAGGTTACCGTCTGAACCCAGCAGACGCTGGATGTTCGGGTTATCCGACTTCAGCATGTCGTCAACGTTTTCACTGGTAACGCCCAGCTCTTCCGCGTTGATCTGCACGTTCAGAACCCACTTAACGACGTTGAACCACTGGTCGTCACCCTGACGAACCACCGGGCCCAGCGGCTCTTTGGAGATGGTGTTCGGCAGGATTACCGCGGAGGCAGGATCGGCCAGCTTGGAGCGCAGAGCGGCCAACTGGGAACGGTCGGAGGTCAGCACGTCACAACGACCCGCAGAGAAGCCCTGTACGGTCTGCTCAGAGGTATCGAATACGATTGGCTTGAACTCCATGCCCTTGGCACGGAAGTAGTCAGACAGGTTCAGCTCGGTAGTGGTACCAGACTGAATACATACAGTGGCGCCGTCCAGCTCGGTTGCATCGGAAACACCGATGTCCTTGTTCACCATGAAGCCCTGACCGTCGTAGTAGTTTACGCCAGCAAAGTTCAGACCCAGGGAGGCGTCACGTGTCAAAGTCCAGGTAGTGTTCCGGGACAGTACGTCGATTTCGCCAGACTGCAGCGCGGTGAAACGCTCTTTGGCAGTCAGCGGAGTGAATTCTACGGATTTCGCATCGCCAAATATCGCGGCTGAAATTGCGCGGCAAGTATCGACATCAATGCCCGTCCAGTTACCATCTTCATCTGGCTGGGAAAAGCCTGGCAGACCGTTGGTCACGCCACACTGCAGATGACCTTTTTCCTTGACGTTCTCAAGGGTAGTCGCAGCCATCGCATTGCTCGCTGCAAACGTACCAGCGGCAAGCGCCATCCCCAGGGCAATCGATTTCGTTTTCTTCATTATTGGATCTCCAAACTTGAGTTTGTTTTGCGCCATCGCCCAAAGCAGATAGCGGGCCAAACTCTATAAGTTTATGATTATATTGATTTATTCTTATCAGTGCCGGTCTAAATCATTGCTCAGACTGGCACATCCGTACAATAACGCACTCATTCAGTGCGTTGTGCGGGGTACCATGCCTTGTTATGAGCCAAAATGAAAGACCACTTCTACAAGGTAGAACAAAATCGGGAATAAAAACCAGTTTTTTAGAATTCAGAGCTGGCTAGAACATCTTCGAAGGTTCCCGATAGGTCATCAGACGCTTGCGCCAGCCAGTTAGCCAGCGCTCTTTTTCGATGGACTTGGGCGCATTTTCCGCCCGGCGGGTGAGGACCTGGTCGGCAGCGTCACGAAATTGCACCAACGCGGGCAGGCTCTGATTCTGCTCTTCCATTGCCAGTAGTACCTGAAGCAGTCCCCAGCGTTGCCCTTTATATTGCTCGTCGGGAGACAACCCCTCCCCTTTGAAATTTACGTAGTCAATTACGGCGTAGAGACCGCCCGGTGTCGCAGCGAGGGCCTTCAGACGCGCCATCACAGAGCGCCGCTGACTTTCCGGCGCGCTTGCCACCACCGCAGCCAGTGACTGATCGGCGCGGGCGACAATAAACTCGGCCTGAAGCCCTTGCGTGCCGGCCAGGAACTCCCGCAGTTCGGCCACCTCGGGTGAGTCCTGCGCGGCCATAAACGCTTCCCGGGTCGGCCACGGCGCGTCGAACTCCTCCAGCCGGCGTAACCAGTCCGGAACCGAGGCCTGCCGTTGCTTCATGTATTGAATCAATGCTGGAAAGCTCTCAACGAAACGCTCATCCACGCCTTCCGGATACCAGATGAAATGCCCGATCCCAAGGGACGGGAAGCGCTCCCCCTCATTCCAGTGCACGAGGCACTTCAACTGCCCCGCACATTCGTTCTGAAAAATCTGGGCGCCAATCCAGTCCATCTGATTCGCCTCGAGATCAATGGAAAGTTCTAGTGCATCGACATCCAGTCCCGCCCCGGATTGGTGCGCGCCGAGATTCACCTCCCCCTCACCTTCCGAGTCGCACCCGGCCACCGCCAAGACGATCAGAAACAAAACTACCAAACGACGGAACATTGCCACGCCAACTACCTCCTTTTGGAATCAGGGGACTGAAACTCCTGAAAATTCACCTGCATTGGGAATGCGTCAAGTATGGGTCAACAAGTAATGAATAAAAGGCTGATTTGACTTACAAAATGGACAGAAACGGCACCTACGTATCAGAATCAGGTTGTGCAACTGCCACCCACAACCACAACGGACCTTACGCTCATGGCCACTGAAGCCCCCGAAAGCTCACCGAAATCCCCGCGAATCCTGGTATTCGGAGCCGGCAGCGTGGGCTGTTATGTCGGTGGCCGGTTGATGTCAGCGGGCGCGGACGTTGTCATGGTGGGGCGCGCCCGTTTGCGCAAAGTTTTTGACGAATCACCGCTGGTGCTCACAGACTACGAAGGCTTTCACTTCGAAACCCGATTGGCGCCGGATACCTTTACTGAGGATCCTGCAGCGGCTGCAGACGCCGACCTGGTTTTGATCACAGTGAAATCGGCCGCCACCGCAGAAGCTGCCGAACACCTGGCCAAATACCTGCGCCCGGGCACACCGGTCGTCAGCCTGCAAAATGGCATCTCAAACGCTGAGACACTTCGAACCAGGCTACCTCAAACCCGGGTGTTAGCCGGGATGATTCCGTTCAACGTGCTACAGAAAAGCCCCGGAAACTTCCACCACGGCACCGAGGGCCACCTGGTGGCGGAACAGCACCCCGGGCTCGAGCCCTTCCTTCCCGCATTCGAGCGCTGCGGGTTGCCATTCGAACTACGGGAGGACATGACCGCGGTCATGTGGTCCAAGCTGCTGCTCAACCTCAACAATCCCATCAACGCCCTGTCCAACGTGCCATTGCTGGAAGAGTTGTCAGACCGTAATTACCGGCTCTGCCTGGCGCTGGCGCAACAGGAAACACTGGGATTACTGAAACAGGCCGGAATACCCACCGTGCAGCTGACCGCCATTCCGACGCCGCTGATCCCCAAAGTCATGAGCCTGCCGAACTGGCTTTTTAAACGGCTGGCCCAGAAGATGCTCGCGATCGACCCCATTGCCCGTTCCTCCATGTGGGAGGATCTTGAGGCCGGCCGTCCTACCGAAGTGGACTGGATTAACGGAGAAGTCGTGCAACTGGCCTTGAGCCAGAATCGCAAGGCACCCGTGAACCAGCGCCTGACCGAGCTGGTGCACGATTGCGAACAGTCACGGCGACGCTGGGCGGGCGACGAATTGCTGGCCGAATTGCGCTCTGCCAGCAAGTAACAGGAAGACGGCCGCCCGCCGTCAGTCAATCAGTTGCTGGGCAAGCTTTTCGCGTATGTCAGCAGGGATCGGCAGCGCCTGTTCATTGGCGTAATCGAAATGAATCAACACTGCAGTTCCACGGGCGACCTGCTTTCCACCCTGCCAGGCTTCCTGAACCACGTGGAATGACGAGTTCCCGATCTTGCCCACGCCCGTGCGAACCTCAACCGGCATGTTCCAGTAACTCTGGGCGAGCAGATCCACCTCGATCCGGGCGATGATCAGCGGCCAGGTTTTCACGTCCAGACTGGGATGAAAGATCTGAAAAATGGGTTTTCGGGCTTGCTCGAACCACACGGGGAAAGCGGTATTACTGATATGCCCCAGCGCATCGGTATCGCAGAAACGAGGCTCTATCTCGAGTTTGAACATCAGGGCTCTCCAATCGTTGAAAGCGCCCAATCATACACGTCCGATGCACCGGAAAAACTAAGACTTCCCGCTGCCAGCGCGCCGGAAAATTAAAAACATTGTGTAATTTTTGTTTCAGGCGTGACGCGAAAGGCGAAAACTGGATTAGGATATCGGCTCTAATATCCGCGGTAGTCTGGGCCTAAGGCCTTCAAATGACATGTAAGACACGATCTGGCTGTACGTTTTTTACTTGCTTGCTGCTTCTGGCAACCCTCGTTATGGCGCCTTGGCTCCATGCCGAAGACGCGGTGATCGAGCAGCCGGACTTTGGCTCTCTCGAGCTCGGCATCCACGGCGAGTTTCTGGAAGACCCTTCCGGAACGCTCAAGATTGAGTCGCTTCACCGGGCCTCGCAGCCCTGGGAACCATTAGGCTCAGCCCACCTGAACGCCCGCTTCTCATCCGGTTCGCTCTGGCTCAGAGCCAGCCTTATCAACCAGAGTGACGATCGCCTGTCCACCGTACTCGATTCGGGCAGCGCACTGGCGGATTACATGGACATCCATGTCGTCCGCAATGACGAGACCACCGAAACAGTTCTGTCTGGCGATCGCCGGCCTTTTCACGACCGGCCAATCAATACCCGCACCGTGACCCTGCCTCTTGACCTCAAGCCGGGAGAACGTGTCACCGTCTATATGCGCCAGTCCAACTACGATGGCCTGCACGAAACCCTTACCCCAACACTCTGGGCGGCCGAAACCTATGACGCCGAGCTGCAAAAAGACGGACTGGTATTCGGTTTTCTGTACGGAACCCTGGGCGCACTGCTGCTTTACAACCTGTTCCTCGCGTTTTCCACCCGGCAACGAGGATTTGTACGATATGCGCTACTGGTTGCCTGCATTCTGGGCTGGAGTTTTATTTTTCGGGGTTACGCCTTCCAGTACCTCTGGCCGGACGCGCCGGACCTGAACAATCAGATGCTGGCGATCTTTGCCCTCGCAGGCCACGCCGCATTCGGTCTGTTTGCCATCGAGTACATGAACATCCGGCGGCTGGCGCCCCGATGGATGTACCTCGCCAATTGCATCCCGGTGCTTCTCAATACATTGCTGATACTGTTTCCGTTACTGGGTTTCTACGCCGTCAGTTTTGCCAGCTGGTTCCTTGTCGGCGCCCTCACCCAGATCACGGTAGCAGCAACCGGCATCCGGCTGATCAAACGGGGATCCCGGCCGGCCGCCTACTTTATGCTGGCGTTCGGAGCGCTTGGAGCAGGCATTGCCATCTACTACCTGCATCTCGCCGGCTGGCTTGAGGCAAACCTTCTGACTCAGTACGGCATACAGGTCGGCGCAAGCCTGCAAGTACTGCTGCTTAGCCTCGGCCTGGCTGACCAGATGAACACCCTCAGAGCCGACAAACTGAAAGCTGAGCAGGCGGCACGCGCGGCCCAGCTGGCACTGAACTCGAAGCTCACGGAAGAAGTAAAACGGCGGACGCTGGAGCTGGAGGAGCTGAACCAAAAACTGAGAGAACTGTCGATCACAGACGAACTGACCGGCTGCTTCAATCGCCGTCATTTTAATCAGGTGTTCGAGGAGGAGCTGACCCACCACTTGCGACAGGCCCTACCGCTGGCGTTCTGCATAATCGACATAGACAACTTCAAAGCCTACAACGACGCCCTCGGACACCCTGCAGGCGATCAAGTGCTACAGCGAGTCGTCCGCTGTCTGCAGGAAAACCTCAAAAGAAGACAGGATCGTTTGTTCCGGCTAGGCGGGGAAGAGTTTGGTGTACTGCTCCATATGGACCAACCGGTTGAAAAGGCGGTGCCGTTTATCGAGCAATTGCGAAGAGCCATAGCCGACCTCGGCCTGCCCCACCCGGGCAACCCCGATGGCGTGGTAACCGCCAGCTTCGGTCTCGTTCTGCGCAGACCCGGCTCTGCAATTACCACGTCGGAGGATATCTATGCCCGTGCGGATAGCCTTCTGTACCACGCCAAATCCGAGGGTCGGAACCGGGTTGTTTACGCCATTGAATGAGCCGACTTACTGCTCAACGAACGCCCGCTCGATCACGTAGTGACCCATGTCGCCACCGCGGGCTTCTTTGAAGCCCATGTTGTTGAGAATGGCGCAGGTGTCTTTGAGCATGCTCGGGCTGCCACAGATCATGAATCGGTCTGTATCCAGGTTGAACTCGGGCAAACCGAGATCCCGGGTGATCTTGCCGCTCTCCATGGCGTCAGTCAGGCGGCCTTCGGTGCGGAAGGGTTCCCGGGTCACCGTCGGGTAATACAGCAGCTTGCCGTCGACCATCTCACCAAAGAACTCATTGCGTGGCAGCTCCTCGATTTCCTGCTGATACGCCAGTTCGGAGACATACCGGACGCCGTGAGTCAGGATGACCTTATCAAAAGCCTCGTAGACATCCGGATCTTTGATGATACTCATGAACGGGGCCAATCCGGTGCCGGTGCTGATCAGCCACAGGTTTTTACCCGGGAGAAGGTTATCCAGAACCAACGTCCCCGTCGGCTTACGACTCACCAGGATTTCATCACCCACCTGGATTTTCTGCAGGCGCGACGTCAGGGGGCCATCCGGGACCTTGATGGAGAAGAACTCGAGCTCCTCTTCATAGTTCGCGCTGGCAATACTGTAAGCGCGCATCAGCGGCTTACCGTCAGTCTCCAGGCCAATCATCACAAAGTGGCCGTTCTTGAACCGGAAACCGGGATCCCGACTGGTTTTGAAACTGAACAGGGTGTCGTTCCAGTGATGTACGCTGGTGACGGTTTCTTTCATCAGGTTGCTCATGTAAGCCCCTTGCCTGTCCGGATCGCTTGTTGCGAAAGAGTGGTAACTTTGAATTGCTTAAAGTTTAACGCACCGCTAACCTATCCATAAAATGGGATATTCACATAACCTTATTCGCTTTTATCGATATAAGGTGCTTTCGGATCAATAGGCGCTTCATGAGATACAGCTTTCGGCAACTGGAGGTCTTCCTGGCTGCCGCACACTTCCAGAATATCACCCGGGCTGCGGAATCTCTGGCAATGTCCCAATCAGCGGCCAGCAGCGCCCTGAAGGAGCTGGAGAATCAGTTTGATATTCAACTGTTTGACCGGGTGGGCAAGCGCCTCCAGCTCAACGAGCTGGGGCGCCTTTACCGCCCCAAAGTGGAGGCGGTGCTGGCGCAGGCAACCGAGCTGGAGCAAGCGTTCAGCAAGCACTCCGAAGTCGGCGCCCTGAAGGTGGGCGCCACTCTCACCATTGGCAACTATCTGGCTGTGGGGGTAATGGCCCAGTATATGAACACCCCCACGCACCCAAAGGTATCGCTGGAAGTGGCCAACACCCGAACGATTGCGCAGAGGGTCAGCGATTTCGAGCTCGACATCGGTCTGATCGAGGGCGAACTTCACGCCTCGGAACTGGAAGTACTGCCCTGGCGCGACGATGAGCTGGTGATCTTCTGCTCCCCTGCCCACCCCTTGGCCAGCAAAGGGACACTGACCGACGACGACCTGCGTCAGGCGACCTGGATCATGCGGGAACAGGGTTCCGGAACGCGTCAGAGCTTCGAGCGCGGCATGCACGGGTTGCTGTCAGACCTGAACATCCTCTTGGAGCTCGAGCATACCGAAGCCATCAAACGGGCGGTGGAAACCAACCTGGGCATTGGCTGTCTGTCGCGAGTTGTTCTCGAAGACGCCTTCAAACGCGGCAGCCTGATCGAGCTGACGGCACCGGAACATCGCCACTTTGACCGGCAGTTCTATTTCATACTCCACAAACAGAAATACCGCAGCGCCGGCATTGATGCCTGGATGGAGCTCTGCCGCCAGCTCTGACCTAATTCACCGGCCCACTGTGGAAACGGAATTCCGCATCCGGTTCAGTAATCAGACGCTGCTCAATGGCCAGGAACTCGGCCACACGATCGTCGACAGCTGCCCTGTTGGCCTGCTCCGCGAGTTTGAGGTAATCCTGGTAATGACGCGCCTCTGACTTGAGCAGGCTGTTGTAAAAATCCGCCAGTTTTTCATCCAGATGCGGGGCCAGCGCGGCAAAGCGCTCGCAAGAACGTGCCTCGATGATCGCCCCGACGATCAAGACATCCACCAGACGACCGGGATCCTCACTCCGAACCAGCTGCCTCAAACCAGCCGCATAACGGGCAGGCGTGAGATGGTCATAGGTGACTCCGCGCGTCTTCATGATCGCCAGCACTTGTTCGAAATGGCGCAATTCTTCCCGGGCCAGTCTGGACATCTTGTTCAGCAGGTCCGTGTTATCCACATAGCGGTACATCAGGCTGAGCGCCGTTGATGCGGCTTTCTTCTCACAGTGAGCGTGATCGATAAGAAGCAGGTCCTGATGGGCCAGCGCGTTCTCGATCCATTGCTGCGGCGTCCTGCAGGGCAGAAAGTCGTGAATCTCTTGCAGTGCGGTGTTCATGGTCATTCCCGGGCGATCTAACAGGGTGCCGGATTATAACGCACATAGCAGAGGAGTCCGACCGCTGTCCAACTTAACTTTATAAGGGGTTTCCTATAGAATGCGGCGCCAGTTTACGGCTTTTCTGCCATATAAACTCCCGCCAGGCATGGCTGCCGCGAATGCGGGACATTTCAACTGATGAGGGTCCAAATCGTGTTAGAAGCATATCGTGAACACGTTGCCGAACGTGAAGCCTTGGGTATTCCTCCCAAGCCCCTGAATGCGGAACAGACTGCCGCTCTGGTTGAGCTGCTGAAGAACCCGCCCGCAGGCGAAGAGGAAACCCTGGTTTACCTTCTCGAAAACCGTATCCCGCCGGGCGTAGACGAAGCGGCTTACGTAAAAGCAGCTTTCCTGACCGCCATCGTTAAAGGCGAAGCCACCTCTCCTCTGGTGGACAAGCAGAAAGCGGTTGAGCTTCTGGGCATGATGCAGGGCGGCTACAACATCGCCACTCTGGTTGACCTGCTGGACGACGCCGACCTGGCCGAACTGGCCGGCAAGCAGCTGAAGAAAACCCTGCTGATGTTTGACGCCTTCAACGATGTGAAGGACAAGATGGACGCCGGCAACGCCGTAGCCAAGTCCGTGATGGAGTCCTGGGCCAACGCCGAGTGGTTCACGAACAAGAAAGCTGTGCCTGAAAGCATGAAGATGGTCGTGTTCAAGGTCACTGGCGAAACCAACACCGACGACCTGTCCCCGGCTCCGGATGCCTGGTCCCGCCCGGACATCCCGCTGCACGCCCGCGCCATGTACAAGATGGAGCGTGACGGCCTGACCCCGGAAGAGCAAGGCGTCACCGGCCCGATCAAGCAGATCGAAGAAATCCAGTCCAAGGGCCTGCCGGTTGCCTTCGTGGGTGACGTTGTAGGTACCGGTTCTTCCCGTAAGTCCGGCACCAACTCCGTACTGTGGTACTTCGGTGAAGATATCCCGGGCGTGCCCAACAAGCGTGCCGGCGGTGTCTGTATCGGTAACAAGGTTGCCCCGATCTTCTTCAACACCATGGAAGACGCCGGCGCCCTGGTATTCGAAGCCCCCGTCGACGATATGAACATGGGCGATGTAATCGAAATCCGTCCATACGACGGCAAGATCCTGAACGAAGCCGGTGAAACTATCTCCGAGTTCTCCTTCAAGTCCGAAGTCATCCTGGACGAAGTTCAGGCTGGTGGCCGTATCCCGCTGATCATCGGTCGTGGCCTGACCAACAAGGCCCGCGAAGCACTGGGTCTGGGCGCGACTGACACCTTCCGTCTGCCGAAGGATCCGGAAGCTGGCACCAAGGGCTTCACCCTGGCCCAGAAGATGGTTGGTAAAGCCTGCGGCCTGGAAGAAGACCAGGGCGTTCGTCCGGGCACCTACTGCGAGCCTGAGATGACCACCGTGGGTTCCCAGGACACCACTGGCCCGATGACCCGTGACGAGCTGAAAGACCTGGCCTGCCTGGGCTTCCAGTCTGACCTGGTCATGCAGTCTTTCTGTCACACCGCCGCCTATCCGAAGCCGGTTGACGTTGAAATGCAGCACACCATGCCGGACTTCATCCAGACCCGCGGCGGTGTTGCCCTGCGTCCGGGTGACGGCATCATCCACTCCTGGCTGAACCGTATGCTGCTGCCGGACACCGTGGGTACCGGTGGTGACTCCCACACCCGCTTCCCGATGGGTATCTCCTTCCCGGCCGGCTCTGGCCTGGTTGCCTTCGCAGCCGCCACTGGCGTTATGCCGCTGGATATGCCGGAATCCGTTCTGGTTCGTTTCAAGGGCGAAATGCAGCCGGGCATCACCCTGCGTGACCTGGTACACGCGATCCCGCTGTACGGCATCAAGCAGGGCATGCTGACCGTTGAGAAGAAAGGCAAGATCAACGAGTTCTCTGGCCGCATCCTGGAAATCGAAGGCCTTGAGCACCTGACCGTTGAGCAGGCGTTCGAGCTGTCTGACGCGTCCGCTGAGCGCTCTGCGGCCGGTTGTACCATCAACCTGTCGGAAGAGTCCGTGGCCGAGTACCTGCGTTCCAACATCACCATGCTGCGCTGGATGATTGCCGAAGGTTACGGCGATCCGCGCACTCTGGAGCGTCGCGCCCAGAAGATGGAAGAGTGGCTGAAGGATCCGAAGCTGATGCGTGCCGACAAGGACGCAGAATACGCTCACGTGATCGAAATCGACCTGGCCGACATCAAAGAGCCGATCGTGTGCTGCCCGAACGATCCGGACGACGCCAAGTTCCTGTCCGAAGTGGCTGGCGACAAGGTCGACGAAGTGTTCATCGGCTCCTGCATGACCAACATCGGTCACTTCCGTGCCGCGGGCAAGCTGCTGGAGCAGCACAAGGGCGCCCTGAGCACCCGTCTGTGGATGTCTCCGCCTACCAAGATGGACCAGGCGCAGCTGATGGAAGAGGGTTACTTCAACACCTACGGCACCGCCGGTGTTCGCACCGAGATGCCGGGCTGCTCACTGTGCATGGGTAACCAGGCACGTGTGGCGCCGAAGTCGACCGTTCTGTCCACCTCCACCCGTAACTTCCCGAACCGTCTGGGCGATGGTGCCAACGTGTACCTGACCTCTGCCGAACTGGCTGCGGTAGGCGCAGTACTGGGTAAGCTGCCGAGCCCGGCAGAGTACATGGAGTACGCGAAGGACCTGAACAGCATGTCGAAAGAGATCTACAAGTATCTCAACTTCGACCAGATGGAGGAATACACCAAGAAGGCGGCTGAAGCCACTGTCGCTTAAGCTCCTTCCGGGTTAAACCTCGAAAACGCCAGCCTCCGGGCTGGCGTTTTTTTATGGCCTCAGTACAGCAGTAGTCTGAGCAGAATCAACGACACCATCAGCAGCGTCAGATACTTTACCCACTGTGCACCCTGCTCGCTAAGATTCACTTTCACCGCCACGTAAGCCCCCGTGACATTACCGGCGGCGAGCGTCAGACCCACCAACCACCGCACCTGCCCGTTTACGGCAAACACCAGCAGGGCGACGGACGTGAACAACAACACTATGGTCACCTTCAGCACGTTCACCTGGGGCAGGTCCACTTTCAGCATGTGGTACAGCACCACAATGAACAAGACCCCGACCCCCACCTGTATGAAACCGCCATACAACCCCACCACAAACATGGCGAGGTAAATCGCCGGCCCCAGACGTTCGGGAGTCAGCGGACGAGTGTCCAGCTTTGGCTGAGGCAGCAGCATAAAGACCGACGCCCCCACCATCGCCATAACAAGCACCAGCTCAAACACCGCATCAGGCACACCGGTGGCAATCCAGGCACCGATAACGGCGCCGAGCACCGCCGGTATCGACAACAACCCACTGACCACCAGATTGCCATGCCCCATGCGATAGAAACTGCCGACGGCAGTGATGCTCTGCAATGTGATCGCAACACGATTGGTACCATTGGCCACCTGCGGGGGTAACCCCAGGAACATCAGCATGGGCAGCGTCAGCATGGAGCCTCCGGCCGACAGCACGTTAATAAATCCCGCTATACCACCGATGAACAATAACGCCAGAACTTCGTTTAACGTCACCTGGACACATCCTCGAAAAGGCGCTGAACGCGCTCACCACTCGTAAACGGCCTCTCGTCTGAGGCGCCGAACAAAAAAAGGGCTCCACTAAGGAGCCCTTTTCAAAACGGAACGCCGATCAGCGACCGGCGCCTGACCCGTTTTAGGGAAGGTTATGATAGCGGGCCTTAATGGCCTTATCGAAGCCTTCCAGGATCTTCGCATGCGGCTCATCACCAAATTTGGAGACAACCACGATAGCGATGGTAGCGAACAGGAAGCCCGGGATGATCTCATACAGATCAAGGATACCGCCGGACATATTGCCCCAGATCACCACGGTCGCACCACCGATAATGATCCCGGCCAACGCGCCGTTACGGGTCATGCCACGCCAGAACAGGGACAGGATCAGCGCCGGACCGAAGGCGGCACCAAAGCCGGCCCAGGCGTAGGACACCAGTTCCAGCACCTTGCTGTCCGGGTTCAGGCCGAGAATACAAGCCACGATCGCAATACCCACTACCGCAAGGCGACCGACCCATACCAGCTCTTCCTGAGACGCTTCCTTGCGGAACAGCGCCTTGTAGAAATCTTCCGCCAGAGCCGACGAAGATACCAGCAACTGGGAATCCGCAGTACTCATGATCGCTGCCAGAATAGCTGCCAGCAGAACCCCTGCAATCACCGGGTGGAACAGGGCGTCCACCAGCAGCATGAAGGCACGTTCGCCGTCTTCAAGCGGGGTTTCGAAGTAGCCGATGGCGGCAAAACCACACAGCAACGCACCCAGCAGACCCAGACCACTCCAGGTTACGGCGATACGACGCGCCGTCGGAACGTCGTCTTCGCTGCGAATCGCCTTGAAGCGCGCCAGAATGTGCGGCTGACCGAAGTAACCAAGACCCCAGCCCAGCAGGGACAGGATAGCCAGAACACCCAGCGCGTTGCCGTCGGTGTCGGTCCAGGCACTCAGGAACTCGGGGTTCTTGGCCTCCATCGCCGCGGTTGTCGCGGCCCAGCCACCATCGGCGTTGATCGCCATGATGGGCACCAGAAGCAATGCTGCGAACATCAGCAAACCCTGGATTACGTCGGTCCAGGTCACCGCGAGGAAGCCGCCGAAGAAGGTGTAGGAAACCACGGCGATGGTGCCCACAATGACTGCCACGGTGTAATCCAGACCGAAGACCGTTTCAAACAGCTTGCCACCTGCAACCAGGCCGGAGCTGGTATAGAACAGGAAGAAAAGCAGGATAAAGAACGCGCAGACCACCCGCAGGATGCGGCTGGTATCGTGGAAGCGGTTCTCGAAATAGGACGGCAGGGTCAGCGAATCACCCGCTGCCAGCGAGTAAGTGCGCAGACGGCTCGCTACGAACAGCCAGTTCAGCCAGGTACCTGCCAGCAGGCCCACGGCAATCCAGATGGCTTCGTAACCGGCAGCGTATGCGTAGCCCGGAAGGCCAAGCAACAACCAGCCACTCATGTCGGACGCGCCGGCACTGATTGCCGACGGCATGGGACCAAGACTCCGGCCACCAAGAATATAATCCGACAGGTTTGACGTGCGTTTCCACGCCACATAACCCACACCCAGCATCAGCAGGATGTAGGCTATAAAGGTGATACTTATTCCAACACTGTTTCCAATCATTTTGATTATCTCCCCATGCGCTAGTCTGGGTTGGGTTTTTGTTGGCGTTTAGAGGGCTCTCCGCCTGCACCCTGCGAACAGGATGAGAGGGACAACCTGAAACCAGCCACCGGTAAAACCAGGCGCAAGACGCCGGGATTTTTCCACGTCCATGTTCACTGTGACTGACTGTCCACGGTCAGAGGCGACACACAGCCAGCCTCAACTGCCTGCCCGGATTCTTTCCTGAGCCCAAACCGGGCAAGGCATGACACACACCGGGTCATCCTGACATGCTCAGGATCGACTAACTTATTACTACTGCAAAACAACGGCTTACAAATTCCTACGATTCTTTTGCAAATTCATCCAGAAAACCTGAAACCTTGTCAAATCAGGCTACTTTTTCACCAAATCGTAATTTTGTCGGGGTTATACCCCTGTGTTTGCGCAGAGCATTGGTGAGCGCGCTATGGGATGAAAATCCCGTGCGGTAACTGACTTCCGAAACGGAAAGAGATGAAGAGGCCAGCAGTTTGCAAGCCTGGTCGAGGCGAGTCTGCAACAGGAACTGGTACGGGGTCACACCGGTGACCTCCCGGAAAATTTCATGAAAGCGACTTACGCTGAGACACGCCACGCTCGCAAGATCACTGACGGTGATCTTGTGGTGTAGATTGTCGAGGATGTACCGGCGAATGATGCCCGGATGCAGCACGTTACGATTACTCGTGACGTCTCGTTCCTCCTGCAGGCGATCGGCCATGCAGTGCAGGATACCCGCGGCCAGGTGGCGCTGCATGGGCGCGTTGTCCGGAGACCGGTCGAACTCTCCGGCGACGAACTGAACCAACCCCTGCATCTTGCTGTCCATTGCCAGGGTTCGGGGTTTTTCAAAGAGTGGAGCAAGACGATCATAGTCGCCGTGAGCCGGGGAACTGAGCTCAGGCAAGGAGGGATCAAGGTTGATAACCAGGACATGGTTGCGGTCGTCACCACAATAATCATGAGTGGCTTCGGTGGGCACCATGCACGCATTCCAGTTATCCAGACGCGCATCGGTTCCCTCAACAGTCAGGTCAGCCGTCCCCTGTACGCCCACAACCACCTGATGATGCTGGTGGTTGTGCTGGTGAGCAGCGACCGGCAGTTTGAGCAGTTGAGCATCCAGCATAAATGTCGCATCACCCTAAATCCCGAGAATATGGGGAAATTAAAGCAGATTAGAGTGAAACTTGCACATCAGGGCCCGGATCTGCTCCGAAACGTTTTCCAGCGAGTCGACCGCATTCACCACATGATATCGGCGCGGGTCAGTGTTCGCCCGCTGCAAATAACAATCCCGGATTCGCTGGAAAAACGACACAGCCTCCTGCTCGAACCGGTCCAGCTCACCGCGGTTCTTCGCCCTCGCCATTCCGGTTTCCACCGGTGCGTCGAGCAGCACCACGTGGTCCGGACGAATCTCGCCCTGAACCAGTGTTTCCAGCTGGGCGATGCGGTCTTCACTTACGCCGCGGCCACCGCCCTGATAAGCAAAGGTTGCGTCTGTGAAGCGATCGCACAGCACCCATTGCCCGCGCGCCAGCGCCGGCAATATCCGCGTGTGCAGATGCTGGGCCCGGGCCGCAAACATCAGAAGCAGCTCGGTGGTTTCGTTCACCGATTCCTCACGAGGCGTCAGCAGAAGCTCCCGGATGGACTCCGCCATTGGGGTGCCGCCGGGCTCCCGCGTCTGGATGAAGTCGACACCCAGGGAAGCCAGGGTGTCAGCAGCGGTGGCCAGCTGGGTCGACTTGCCAACGCCTTCGGTTCCCTCGAAGGTAATGAACAGACCGCGCTGAGTCATCCGGCGCCCCCATTTCCACCGTCGGCTTCCTGCACCGGCGGTGAAGAACGGTAATCCTTGCGGCGATTGAGCTGGTATTCCCGCACGGCTTTCTGGTGCTCATTCAGGGTTTTGGAGAACTTGTGAGTACCGTCGCCACGGGCCACGAAATACAGCGCCTCGCCTTCAGCCGGATTGAGCGCCGCATGAATCGCGCCCCGGCCCGGCAGGGCAATCGGCGTCGGCGGAAGCCCGTTGATGCGGTAGGTGTTATACGGCGTGTACTCGCGCAGATCGCGGCTTCTGATCCGGCCATCGTACTTATCCCCCATGCCGTAGATCACGGTTGGGTCCGTCTGCAGGCGCATGCCCTTTTGCAGACGCCGGACAAACACGCCCGCCACCTGATCCCGCTCATAAGGCACACCGGTTTCGCGCTCCACAATGGAGGCCATGATCAGAGCCTCGTAAGCCGAATCGTAAGGCAATCCTTCTTCCCGAGCCGCCCACTCCTTCGCCAGCACGTCTGACATGGTGTCAAAGGCGCGCTGGAGCAGATCAAGATCCGATTCGGAGCTGGTAAACAGATAGGTATCCGGGAAGAAGCGGCCTTCTGGGTGCTCACCTTCAGCTCCCACTGCCTCCATGATCTGCTCATCCGTCCAGTCCGTGGTTTCTTTTTTCAGGCGCTCGTGGCTGGCCAGTGCCGCACGCATGTCCGCGAAGGTCCACCCTTCAATAAACTGGACCGCCCACTGTTTGGTATCGCCGGCCACCATGGCCGACAGCATCTCCCGGGGTGTCATGCCAGAGGTGAATTCATACTCACCGGCCTTGATCTGCGCCTGATCGGGGTTCAGTCGTCCGTGTACCCGCAACCAGAGCCCCCGCTCTATCAACCCCTCACTCTCGAGCTTGCGGGCAACCTGAACAAACGCAGCGCCTTTGGGAACGTTGAACAGAACCGGCTCGTCGAGAACGACGGGCTGTTCGAGTGTGTTTAACCCCTGTGATAGCCACAGGCCGGTTCCGGTTACGGCAAGAATGACCGCACTGACTAAGCCAATAAGTAACTTCTTAAACAAAAGATTTATTCCAGTAATTCGTTGAGGTCGAAGATTGTCGCAAGTCCGCTATATACAGGCAACTCGTGGTCTGCGACGCCGCGCACCGGTACCACTCCCAGCACGCTGTTGAGCAAAAACAGGCCGCGGCAATCCGGGCCAACCACGTCGGACACAGCCAGCGGGCGCTCGGCCACCGTCTCACCCCGACTGCGAAGCTGCTCCAGAAGCCATTCACGCAAGACTCCGGCGACCGCCAGTGACGTGCGCGGGGGCGTCACCCAGCCCTGATCAAACCGTACAAGAAGGTTGGTTCGGGTCCCTTCCACCAGCTGCCCTTCACTATCGAGCATGAGCATTTCAAACCGATCATCGGTGAGATCCCGGGCGGCCATCACCTGCTCAAGACGATTCAGGGATTTAATGCCCGCCAACAGCGGGTTCACCGTCAGCTTCACGGGTGAAAAGTCCGCCCAGACACCCTCGGGCGAAGGAATCGGCGGGAGACCGGATGCCGCAACCAGAAGATTGGGTTGTGCCGTGGGTTCAGGGCGGTAGCCCCGCCCTCCGGTGCCTCGGGTGAGGGTCAGTTTGAGCACCCAGCCCTGATCATCAGGACCGGCTCCAAACCGGTCTGCGGCTTGTCGGCAGACCGAGATAAGTTCTTGACGGGTAACCGGTATAGCCAGGCGGCCGGCATCTCTGACCATACGCTCGACATGGCGCCCGAGCAGTACGCCTTGCCGACCTTTCATGCGGATCGTTTCGAACAGGCCATCACCGTAGGCAAGCCCACGATCACCGGCGGGCAGACCGGATTCGTCTGCCCAGTAAAGCTTGAGCATCGGAGGGGTCAGTCCTCGTAACGCTTGAAGATCAGCGTTCCGTTAGTTCCGCCAAAGCCGAACGAATTCGACAGCGCAACGCGGACATCCGACTTGCGGCTCTGATTGGCCACAAAATCCAGATCGCAACCCTCGTCTGGGTTATCCAGATTAATGGTGGGCGGCAACACGCCATCCCGAACTGCCAGCACCGAGAAAATACCCTCGACGGCGCCCGCGGCACCCAACAAGTGACCGGTCATCGACTTGGTACTGCTCATCGCCAGCTTGTCCGCGTGGCCACCGAATACACTCTTGACCGCCTTGACCTCGGCCACATCGCCAACTTGTGTTGAGGTTCCGTGCGCGTTGATGTAATCCACCTCATCCGCACTCATGCCGGCATCTCGCAGTGCGCACTGCATTGAGCGGGCTGCACCCTCGCCGTTTTCCGGAGGCGCGGTGATGTGATGTGCGTCATCACTCATGCCGAAACCAACCACCTCACCGTAGATTGTCGCGCCACGCTTCCTGGCATGCTCGAGTTCTTCAAGCACCAGAACACCGGCACCATCGCTCAGAACAAACCCGTCACGGTCTTTATCCCACGGACGGCTGGCTTTTTCTGGCTCGTCGTTGCGCGTCGACAGCGCCCGTGCTGCCGAAAATGCCGCAATACCGGTGCGGGTGGTGGCCATTTCAGAGCCGCCTGCCAGCATTACATCGGCGTCGCCGTAGGCAATGGTACGCGCGGCGTAGCCGATATTATGCGTGCCGGTGGTACAGGCCGTGACGATCGCAATATTGGGCCCCTGAAAGCCAAAACGAATCCCAGCATTGCCTGAAATCATATTGATCACGGACGCGGGCACAAAGAACGGCGACACTTTGCGTGGCCCGGACTTGTCCATACTCAGGACGTTCTTCTCGATAAATTCCAGCCCGCCAATCCCCGAACCGATAGCGATACCTGCGCGCTGCTTGTCGAGCTGGTCGTAATCGCTCAGCCCGCTATCATCCACTGCCTGCTGGGCCGCGATCAGACCATAATGAATAAAGGCATCCAGCTTTCTCGCATCCTTGGGCGACAGCCACGGTTCCAGATCGAGATTCTTCACGGCGCCGCCGATTCGCGTGCTGTATTCGGAAGCGTCGAAGCGATCGATCATGCCGATGCCACTGCGCCCAGCCTGAATACCGGCCCAGGAGCTCTCAACGTCATTTCCCAGAGGGGACAGCATGCCCATTCCCGTAATGACAACCCGTCGTTTACTCATAACCCATTTCACCTGAAGTTCTGTGTCGATGCGGCCACTGATTGAACCGGATTTCAAACCAATAAAAAAGCCGCCCTTTAGTCTAACGAAAGGACGGCTTTATGCCTGGCTCTAGTAAAGCAGCGGGATATCAGGTATGGGCGACGATGTAGTCAATCGCGTCCTGAACGGTCGCCAGCTTTTCGGCTTCTTCGTCAGGAATCTCAGTCTCGAATTCCTCTTCCAGAGCCATAACCAGCTCAACGGTGTCCAGTGAGTCAGCGCCAAGATCTTCAACAAAAGAAGAGGTGTTCTGAACTTCGGACTCTTTCACGCCCAGCTGTTCACAAACAATCTTCTTCACGCGCTCTTCAACTGTACTCATAATGTCCTCACTTTGTGTTTCTACCAAGCAACTTTAGTGCTGCAAGTTTAGATTAAACCCTACCCGCAAACAAGCAGGGAGCCGGTTAAACATCTTGTGCGACAAGGGCTTGCGCCCTGGTCGAAATTATCCCATGTACATTCCGCCGTTCACGTGAATGGTTTCACCACTCACATAGCCGGCTGCGTTCGAAGCCAGGAAAGCCACCACAGCCGCGACTTCGTCCGGTTCACCGAGACGCCCCGCTGGTATGATTTCCAGCATAGCCTCACGCTGCTTGTCGTCCAGTTTTTTTGTCATGTCGGTGTCAATAAAGCCCGGAGCCACACAGTTTGCGGTAATTCCCCGGTTTGACATCTCCTTGGCGAGGCTTCGGGTAAAACCTTCAACCCCTGCCTTGGCTGCGCAGTAGTTGCCCTGCCCCGGGTTCCCCATGCCGGCAACCACCGAACTGATATTGATGATCCGCCCCCAGCGAGCCTTCGCCATCCCGCGCAACACAGCCTTGCTGGTGCGATAGACACTGGACAGGTTGGTGTCGAGCACCGAGGTCCAGTCATCGTCTTTCAGGCGCATCAGCAGATTATCACGGGTAATCCCTGCGTTATTGACCAGGATCACCGGAGCGCCGGATCTCTCGGCAACCTCCTTCAACCCGGCATCGATACTCGCCGGATCTGCGACATCCATAACGATACCGTAGCCCTTCAGGCCAGCATCACGCAGCGCCTTGGAAATGTTCTGGGCGCCCTCTTCACTGGTGGCCGTGCCGATCACCTCTGCACCCTGGCTGGCCAGCGCGTGAACAATCGCCTTGCCAATCCCCCGGGTTCCTCCGGTGACCAGTGCGGTTTTACCTTCAAGCGTCATGTATTGCTCCACCCGTTATGACTTGTTGAATGCGCCCAGCGCGCCATCAAACGCCTCCGGATTTTCCAGGCCGTGCACAGCCAGGCTGCGGTCTATACGCTTGGCAAGTCCGGCTAGTACCTTTCCGGTACCGCACTCCGCTGCAACCGTGACGCCCTCTTGCACCAGCCTGCGAACCGAATCGGTCCAGAGCACCGGAGAGTACAGCTGTTTCACGAGATTCGCACGGAGCGCTGCCGCGTCGGTTTCTGGCGCTGCGTGGACATTCTGGACAACAGGTATGACAGCGTCATTAAACGAGACGCCCTCAAGAGCTTCGGCCAGCTGTTCGGCCGCGTCCTTCATCAAGGCACAGTGAGACGGCACACTCACTGGCAACGGCATAGCCTTGCGCGCGCCCTTCTCCCGACAGGCGTCGATGGCACGATCCACTGCTGCCGCAGAACCGGCTACCACGACCTGACCGGGCGCGTTGAAATTAACCGCTGACACCACGTCGCCCTGTGCCGCGCCTTCACAAGCGGCAATCACGTCCTGGTCTTCCAGCCCGAGAATCGCCGCCATTTTTCCTTCACCGGCGGGTACTGCGCCCTGCATCAGCTCGCCACGAAGACGAACGAGCTTGACTGCTTCGGCAAACCCCAGACTTTCAGCCACCACCAGAGCACTGTACTCGCCAAGACTATGCCCGGCCACCAAGTCTGGCCTCGGACCGCCCGCCTGGCACCACTGACGCCAGAGCGCAACACTGGCTGTCAGCAATGCCGGTTGCGTAACGGTGGTCTGGTTGAGTTCTTCAGCGGGGCCATTCTGGCATACCTGCCAGAGATCAAAACCCAGCGCTGACGATGCCTCGGCAAACGTCTCGGTCACCACCGGCCATGCCGCAGCGTCCGATAACATACCAACAGACTGGGAACCCTGTCCTGGAAAGATAAATGCAGATTTCATAAGCGAGATCTTAACGTGAATGGGGATTTCAGAGGATTAGCGATTAGTAAAAGTTGGCGCAATTATGCTCAAAATAAGGCGCGGAGCCAGACAGACTTTAGTCTCAGTAGGCTATATCAACAGGTCGTCAAGACGCTCATTGATGCGCCGGGGAACCTCCATATCCACCTCCCTGACGGCCTGACGGATGGCCGCCAGCATGGCGCGCTCATTGGCGTTTCCGTGACTCTTGATAACCACCCCCTGCAAACCGAGAAGACTGGCTCCGTTGTGGCGCGCCGGATCCATCAACCTCAGCAGCCGGCCAATTATCGGGCGGGCCAGAAATCCGACAAATCGCCCGTAGAGGCCGCGACTGAAGGCCTGCTCTATCAAATCAATCAACAAACCGGCGACGCCTTCGCCGGTTTTCAGGGCAATGTTGCCGACAAAGCCATCACACACCACGACATCGGCGACATCCCGGAACAAGTCGCTGCCCTCAACGTACCCGATGTAATTGACAGTATCGCATTGGGCGAGAAGGTGAGATGCCAGGCGCACCTGCTCGTTACCCTTGATCTCCTCTTCACCGACATTCAGCAACGCCACACGCGGTTCGGATTGACCCGAGATGGCGGACGCCATCAGAGATCCCATCAAGGCGAACTGGTACAGATTCTCGGCGCTGGCATCGACATTGGCACCAAGATCAAGGACGTGGCAACGACCACGCAGGGAGGGAATCAGCTTGCAGATCGCCGGACGCTCGATACCTGGATGCATCCGGATCACGGACCGCCCGAAGGCCATCAAGGCTCCGGTGTTGCCGGCACTGACACAGCCCTGGGCCTCGCCATCACGAACCAGCCCAAGCGCAATCGCCATCGAGGAGTTTTTCTTGTGGCGAAGAGCATGAGACGGACGCTCATTCATCTGCACCACATCGGCCGCCTCCACAATACGGATACGACTGTGCTCTCCAGACAACAAAGCCTCGAGTTCACTCCGGACACCTACCAGAATGAGACTCAAGGCTTCATTTTCGCGGACCGCATCCAGCGCTGCAGTTACCACAACGCCGGCGCCGCGATCACCACTCATGGCATCTAATGCGATGGTAACCGGTTTCACCGTTTATCCATCCGATACCGGGCGGCGCAACTCATACGGGACTTACTCGTCGCGCGCTTCTACTACCTGCTTGCCACGGTAAAAACCGTCCGGAGAGACGTGGTGACGACGATGCACTTCACCAGTTGTCGCATCGGTGGACAGAGTGGCGGCGCTCAGAGCGTCGTGGGAACGGCGCATGCCACGCTTGGAACGGGTCTTTCGGTTTTGCTGTACAGCCATGATTTTGCTCCTGACCTTTTATTACGTAAAGCTAGTGTGTGTTCGTACCGATGCGCGCCCCACTGAGGAGCACACACCTGCTCAATGTTTCGTTTTCTTGAGATCCGCCAGCACGCTGAAAGGATTCTCCTTGGCCGGGGCGTCGCCTTGCTCAGGCGCTCCCTTGGGCTCCAAGGCCTCCAGATCTTCATCAGCCGGGCATTCAGCCCGTTCGTGCAGCGGAAACGGCGGCAGAACCAGCAACAGCTCGTCTTCCACCATCGACCACAGATCCGCACTGAAGTCATCCGTCAGAAACGGCTCGAGATCCTTCGGCAACCGTTGCGCCTGCTCGTCGCTGGTAACCAGCCCGAGCGTGAACCGAGAAGTCAGCGTGGTCTGCATGTGCCCCATGCACCGCTGACATTCCAAGGTTGCTGGCGCTTCCAGCTCACCCGAAACAATACGTCTTCGCTCGCCATCCATATAAAAAGACAGTTTGACGCTGCACACAGCCGCTTCCCCCACTTCCAGGACAGCTTCCCGGAAACGAGACAAAGCACTGAGAGGAATCTCTCCCTCCAGAGTGCTGTTCTGTTCCGCCAACTTGTAAGGGTCGACAGATTTTGGCAAACCGGCGCAAGACGCTTTTGACATAGGCGCGCAATTTTAGGGGGGTGATCCCCCGGTGTCAAAGACTTCGTTATGTTTTCACCGGGGTTTTCGCGTGGGTAGGTGTATTCTACGATGACGCCATCCCCGTTAACGACCGAAGAGCCATTCACCATGACCGAACGCCCATTAATGCTGGCCTCCTCCTCACCTTACCGCAGGGCCTTGCTTGCTCGCCTGGAACTTCCCTTCCAGTGCGCCAGCCCGGATATTGACGAGACCCCGCAGCCCGGCGAAAACGCCGAACAATTGGCCACCCGACTGGCGGAAAGCAAAGCCCGGGCGCTGGCCGCCCACTACGACAACCACTGGATTATCGGATCTGACCAGGTAGCCTGCTTACCCGATGGCACACTTTTGAACAAGCCCGGCTCACACCAAAGCGCTGTCGAACAGCTAAGGCAAAGCAGCGGCCAATGCGTTCAATTCATGACCGGGCTGGCCCTGCTGGACACCAGCACCAGCAGTCTTCAGGTGCATTGCGAAACCTTCTCGGTAAACTTCCGAGATCTCAGCGAAGCGGAAATAGAGGCTTACCTCCGAAGGGAAGAGCCTTACGACTGCGCGGGAAGTTTCCGAATGGAAGGACTCGGCATCACGCTTTTCAAGTCAATGGCCGGACGCGACCCCAACAGCCTGATCGGGCTGCCACTGATCGCCCTGATCGATATGCTGAGACAATGGGGCCGCAACCCTCTGCTGGAGCCAACAGCAATCCAGCGTTAACGCAATTCCAAGCGGGAATCCAGAATCCGGGCCGCGAATCCCTCACCAAAAGCGACACCCAACTGGTCAACCAGGTTCTGCAGCGGGGATTTACGGTGGCTGTAATCCACCAACTCCTCCTCCCCCACCAACTGGCGCGCCACCCACGACGTACTCCCCAAGCCATCGACCAGACCTAATTCCACGGCCTGCTCACCCGACCACACCAGACCACTGAACAGACGCTCGTCCTCCGCAAGACGCTCACCGCGGCCGGTTTTCACCGCATCAATAAACTGCTGATGGGTGTTTTCAAGCACATCCTTCCAGAATGACACCTCCTCTTGCCGCTCAGGCGAGAAGGGGTCCAGAAACGCCTTGTTCTCGCCCGCAGTGTACAAGCGACGCTCAACACCGATTTTGTCCATTACATCCGTAAAACCAAAGCCGCCGGCCACCACACCGATAGACCCGACCAGGCTGGCGCGATTGGCGTAGATTTCATCCGCGGCAGAGGCAATGTAATAGGCACCCGAGGCACCAATATCGGAGATAACCGCGTACACCTTTTTGTCCGGGTACTCCTCACGTAGGCGGCGAATTTCATCGTATATGTAGCCGGACTGGACCGGGCTTCCACCAGGACTGTTTATGCGCAGTACCACGGCTGCTGAATTCTCCGCCTCAAACGCAGTGCGCAAGGACCCGACGATGTTGTCAGCACTGGCCAATTCATCGGCAGCTATGGGCCCATCCACCTGAACCACAGCGGTATGCTGCCCCGTTGCCCCCTCGATCGTGTCACTTACCGGCAATTTAAACAGCAGGAGCAAGCCAAACAGGTATGCAAAGGTCAGGAACTTGAAGAAGATTCCCCAGCGGCGACTCTTGCGCTGCTCCGCCTGCATTGACAGCACCAGCTTTTCGATCAGCTTCCAGTCACGACTAGATTCCGGCGACACTCTTCCACCATCAGATGCCCCCGAACGCCCAGAAGCAACAGGCTTATCCCCCCACTCCGGCGACTTTTCAGATTCCCAATCACTCATGCACTCACTCCATCAACCACAAAGTAGGGGTTTCTTATAATCCAAGTGCCACTCTCAGATCCGGCACGCTACTCACGATCGCGTGTGGGTCGTAGGCGCCCAAGACATCACGCTTATGCACGCCCCACTCCACGCCGATAGCAGGCATACCGATTCGCTGCGCCATTTCAAGATCGTAACGCGTATCTCCAATCATCACAGCATCCGCCGGCTCAAGCCCATAAAATTCAAGAATTTCCTCAAGCATTTTGGGATCCGGCTTGGAACGCGTCTCGTCAGCACAGCGGGTAATATCAAAATGCGCCCCCAGACCACTGGAGGTAAGCGCACTCTCGAGCCCACGGCGACTTTTTCCGGTCGCCACCGAACAGCCCAGCCCAGACCGGCGGATGTCCGACACGACATCCGCCATGCCCTCGAACACATTCTGCGGCGTTGTCACCTTGCTGAAAAAATAGGCTGCGTAACGCTCGCGGATCGCCAGCATTTCGTCCCGATCAATCCCGGGGTAGAGCCGCCCCAGCGCCTCTATCATCCCAAGCCCGATGATATCCCGGTAGGCCTCCCGCTCAAGCTCAGGGTAACCGAGCTCGGTCGCCGCCTGGTGCAGGCTGTCCGCAATGTGATCGACGGAGTCCACGAGCGTACCGTCCCAATCGAAAATAACTGCCTTAATATCCATTCACTGATTCCTGTTGCGCGCCTCGAGCAGACGCAACATCTGCTCGAACGCCTCATCGTAAGGCGCCTCTAATTTCAGAGCCTCCCCGCTATCGGGCAACCTGAACTCCAGCGCCCGGGCGTGAAGCATTAACCGCTGGCCACCAGCTCCGCGAAACGCTTTTAAACTGACATCATCCATATACTTGTCATCACCGGCGATTGGATGACCTTCGAAAGCGCAGTGTACGCGAATCTGGTGGGTTCGGCCGGTGACCGGAGAAGCTTCCACCAGACTGTAACCAGCGAACCGGCGCAGACACCGGAAGGTGGTCAGCGAAGCCTTACCCCCCTCATCGACCTTTACCCGCCGCTCCCCGTTGGGCATTTCGTAGCGCAGCAAGGGGGCATCCACCTTGCGGATTTCCTGCGACCAATCCCCGGCCACCAGGGCATGATAGGTCTTCTGAATCCGCTTCTGGCGCAGCTCATCCTGCAGAAACCGGAGTGCAGAGCGTTTTTTTGCGACCATCACCAGACCCGACGTATCGCGATCCAACCGGTGAACCAACTCGAGAAACCGCGCCTCCGGCCGCGCCGAACGGAGCACTTCGATCAACCCAAAGCTCAGCCCGCTTCCACCATGCACCGCAATGCCGGACGGCTTATTGACCACAAGCATCTGCTCATTCTCAAAAACAACCGCCTGCTCCATAACACCCTGGACCCGATTGCCGGGAGCCACCTGCGGTGCTTTTTCCTTCCGGATCACCGGAGGGATTCGTACCTGATCCCCCTGCTTCAGGCGGGTGTCCGGCTTGACCCGCCCTTTATTGACCCGGACCTCCCCCTTTCGGACAACACGGTAAATGATGCTCTTTGGCACGCCGCGCAGCTGCGCCAGCAAAAAATTATCCACTCGCTGTCCTGCGGCATCCTCATCAACCGTTACCATCTGCACACCCTGATGCACCTCACCCCCTTTGCGGGGTTCTTGACGCCCCGCAGATGCAACCGCTTGCCGGGGTTCGCGCGAGATCGGAGCGGCCTTTTCAGGGCGTTTGTGGGCAGGCTTTTTCGGCCGGGGATGGCGAGCCATGAAATTCCTTTATTGACAAATAAATGCAGGATTGATCAGCACCTGGAATACTGTTATATTCCGGCGTGCTTTGCCGAATGTCTACGGGCTGGAAACACACACCAGAAACCGCAGCGGCAGAAGTATACAGAGACTACTCGAGAGTTTGAACGCCGCGCCCCATTCGCTATCGGGGCCCGGCAAAGGAAGTACCCCCGGTATTTCAGGTTGGACCAGCAAGAGCCGTCCCCCTGCCCCGGGTGGAAGACACAACCGTGCGGAAAACCGACGGGCAACATAGCGAAGAATCATTGTCGCGCAGGGCCGGGCCGTCCAGAGATGAAATACGACGTGAGACCCAGGCACCTGAGTGAACCTGAAAACGGATAACATGCGTCAACAGACAAGCAGTTCTATCGACCTCTCACTGCCACAGGGCAGTCGAACCGTCGGCGGTGGTTTAACACCAACGGAATCAACGGCCCAGGGGGCCTGATTCGTCTGGCCGCCGACCCGCGCCCAAAGGGCGCGTTCGTCCGCGGCACGCACATCCCGCTTCGCTGATGCGAGCCCCTCCGGTTTTCTGTCAACACTAAACGACAGGAATCCGTTCTCTCCATGAAAAGAATGCTCATTAATGCAACTCACCCCGAAGAGTTGCGCGTTGCACTGGTTGACGGCCAGCGCCTGTTTGATCTCGACATCGAGTCCAGCTCCCGCGAGCAGAAAAAGGCCAACATCTACAAGGGTCGCATCACCCGCGTGGAACCCAGCCTGGAAGCCGCTTTTGTCGACTTCGGTGCTGAACGGCACGGCTTTCTGCCCCTGAAAGAAATCTCCAAAGAGTATTTCAAGAAATCGCCGGGCCAGATCGAAGGCAAGATCAACATCAAAGACGCGGTTTCCGAAGGCCAGGAAGTGATTGTCCAGGTCGACAAGGAAGAGCGCGGCAACAAAGGTGCAGCACTCACCACGTTCATTTCACTCGCCGGGCGTTACCTGGTACTGATGCCCAACAACCCGCGGGCCGGAGGCATTTCCCGCAGGATCGAAGGCGAAGAACGCACGCAACTGAAGGAAGCCATGAACGACGTGCAAGTCCCTAAATCCATGGGGATCATTGTGCGCACGGCGGGTATCGGCCGGAATACCGAAGAACTTCAGTGGGATCTGGACTACCTGGTGCAGTTCTGGGAAGCCATTACCCAGGCTGCCAGCGAGCGCAAGGCACCTTTCCTGATTCACCAGGAAAGCAACGTCATTATCCGTGCGGTGCGCGATTACCTTCGCCAGGATATCGGCGAAGTTCTGATTGACGCCGCCAACGTGTACGAAGACGTACTGAGTTTCGTCCGTGCGGTGATGCCCACCTTCGAGAACAAGATCAAGCTCTACAAGGACGAGATCCCGCTGTTCAGCCGGTACCAGATCGAAGGCCAGATCGAAACCGCTTTCGAGCGCGAAGTAAAACTTCCGTCCGGCGGCTCGATCGTCATCGACCCGACAGAAGCCTTGGTGTCCATCGACATCAACTCCTCCCGCGCCACCAAGGGCCAGGACATCGAAGAAACCGCCCTGCAAACCAATCTGGAAGCAGCCGAAGAGATTGCCCGTCAGTTGCGCCTGCGGGACATGGGCGGCCTCATCGTGATCGATTTCATCGATATGACGCCTGCCAAGCATCAGCGCGAAGTGGAACAGAAAATCCGCGAAGCCCTGGAGATTGACCGGGCACGAGTGCAAGTTGGCAAGATTTCTCGCTTCGGCCTGCTCGAAATGTCCCGTCAGCGCTTGCGCCCGTCTCTTGGCGAAACCCGCAGCGAAGTCTGCCCCCGCTGTGAAGGCCAGGGCACAATCCGCGGCATTGAATCACTCGCGCTGAGCATCATGCGCCTGATTTACGAAGAGTCCTCCAAAGAGAAAACCGGCGAAGTCCGCGCGGTCGTTCCAGTCTCTGTCGCCACCTTCCTGCTGAACGAAAAACGCAAACAGCTCGCCGATATAGAGAGCCTGCAAAAAGTCAGCGTTGTGGTTGTACCAGTACCGAACATGGAAACGCCACATTTCGAGGTACTTCGTCTTCGCGAAGACGAAACAACACCCGAGCACGTTTCCAGTCACCAGGTAGCCCTGGAATACAACGAGCGCGAAGAAGAAACCTTAGTTACTGCATCGCCTGAGCGCCCGGTACGCGAACAAGCTGCCGTTAAGGCCATTCGCCCCAAGGCACCAGCACCGGCAGCAACCGCAAGCGAGGCAGCGCCGGCACAGGCCGCAGAACAGGAAACCGGCCTGTTCCGTCGTCTTGGTCGCAAGATCGCCAACTTCTTCGGGGCTGAAGATGAACAGCCCCAAGAGGCTCAGCAGCAAGGCAGTGCTAGCCGGGAAGACCGTCGGAACCAGCACCGCCAAGACCGTCGGAAAACCCGTGTAGCACGAGACGACCAACGCTCGGGTGGTAAGCGGAGCGGCAGTGAGCGTCGCCAGGGCGGACAGCAAAGCCGCACCGATGACAGCCGTGAGCGCAACCGCAATCGCAGCGAAGATCAGAGTCGCAAGCCACAGAGCCGTCAAAGCGCGGAAAAGGGTCCCGAATCCAAGAGTGCGGACGGTCGCAAGGACGGCCAAAGTCGCGGACGTAACCGCAACAAGCAGCAGCGGGAACAGAAAGACAACCGCGAGCAGAAGGGCCAGCAGGAAACTGCCAAGAAGCCCGCAAGTGGCGAAAAGCAGGGCGCTGAAAATAAGCAGCGCAAGCCGCGACGCCAGCGCGGACGCGATGGCACGCCGAGCGAAGCGCCCTCCACAACGCCAGCGGAGCGTAAAAACGCACGCAGCGAAAAGCATCAGCGCGACACTCAGCCAGAAAAACCTCGCAGTTCAGACGAGACTGCCCAGACTGCCGTGAATGAGGCCCCACAGCCGCAACAAGCGCAGGCACCTGCGCCGCAGGAAAAACCCGCGGCAAAAGAGCCAGCCAAGGCCGAAAAAACGGAAAAAACAGAAAAGCCCGAACAGACACCGACTCAGAAGCCATCCGACCAGGCCCCGGAGGCCAAGCCGGCGAACACGGCCGAGAGCGGCGAACAGAAGGCAGCCAAAACCGACGAGACGACAAAAGCGCCCGAACGTGCTGAGAAACCTCGTGCTCAACGCAGAGCCAAATCCGAGGCGACCGGCAAAAACGCCAGCCAGCCGAAAGACGGCGGAGACACCAAGCCCAGACGGAGTGACGATAAGGCACAGGACGGCGCAGTAGCCCCAGAGGCACCCGTGAAAGCCGAAGCGCCGAAGACGTCAGAGCGCGTCGACGGGAACAAGGCTCGGGACGAGGCGGCAGCGTCGAAGACAGCGACGGACAAGGCGAAGACTCCCGCCAAATCTGAGGGCGACACAGACGCCTCCGCGGCAACGGCAAAAACCCCTGCCGCCGAGGCCAAGGCACCGGCCAGAGAACAGGCTCCTGAAGCCAAGCAGCAGCCCGCCCCGGCTCCCAAGCAGGAACCGGTCAGCGATAAAGCACCCTCGAAACCGACTGCTGAGACCGATAAGACGGGGGCCGCTGAAGCCACACAAACGGTCGACACTGCGAAACCGGCTGAAGGGCAAACCAAGGAAGCGCCGGCTAAATCTTCGGCACCCGAGCCAAAGCCGACAGCCCAGGAAAAGCCGGCGGCCCAGGAAAAGCCTGACCCGAAGCCCGAAAAGCAGGAACCGGCTGAAAAACAGCAAGCGAAATCAGCCGAAAAGCCCACTGAAACGTCGAAGCCAGCAGAGCCCGACGTTCCAGTGACGCCGGGGCGGGCCTACAATGACCCAAGGGAAGTTCGCAAACGCCAACGGGCCGCAGAAGCGGCGAAAAAGGCCGGGAGCAACTGAGCATGCTATCCAATTCCGACATCGAAGCACTGGAAGACATTCTGTTTGCTGAGCCCTGGGGCGAAGACGCCCTCGACTTCTTTGGCCTGCACGGGGTGGTATGTGCCAGTGTCGTCGGCCCGGTGACGCTATCAGCAGAAGACACCTTCCGGCTCGCCACGGGCAGTGAACACGTGCCCGACAATGGCGTTCCGGAAACCTTCAAGCGGTGCGCTGAGCAGCTCAGCCAGGGTATGGCCCATGCCCTTGATATGGGCCAATCACTGGAACTGCCGGAGCCCGAAGACGGTGATCCGATGAACGCACTGGAGAACTGGTGCGCGGGCTTTGTTGACACCTTCCTGGAATACGAGGAGGAGTGGCTGGAAGTTGCATCCGAAGAGGAAATCGCGGATCTGCTGGTGCCAATGCTGACACTGTCAGGGTTGTTCGAGGACGAAGACTTTGAGAACGCCCGCAAGAGCGAAAAGCTGTCGCAGCAGATGGCCGATGCGATTCCTGACGCTCTGACCGACCTCTACCTGCAATTCCACGCCCCGGATTAAACCGGTTCGGGTACTCCCACAGGCGCTTTGAAATAATGCCAGACCGGCTCCAGCCCGTCTGGCATTTTCATTATCCGGCCCAGCTCACACCAGGGCGCGCCGGGAAAGTGAAAGTCACTGCCCTGAGAAGCCAGCATACCCTCGCGACGGCACAGCTCTGCCAGGAAACCCAGATCACCGCTCGACTGACCCGAGGTGGACACCTCGAGTGCGCGACCACCAGCCCGACGGAAATCACCCGTTAACTGCCGCAATTTGGTTGCGGTCATCTGGTACTTCCTCGGATGGGCCAACACCGCGATTCCCCCGGCTGCGCTGATCCAGCTCACCACTTCTTCCAGCTCAGGCCAAAACGCCTTCACATCGCCCGGCTTACCAGCCCCGAGGTGGCGCTTGAACGCCTGAGCCTGATTACTCACCACACCGGCCGCAACCAGGGCTTGCGCAAAATGAGGGCGGCCCGGCACGTCGCCAGCGGAGAACTCCGTGGCGCAGCCGAGAAGATCGGTAACCCCGAGCTTGCTCAGCCGATCAGCAATCTGGCGGGCCCGGGCCCAGCGATTGGACTTCTGCGTTTCCATGGCCTTGAGGAACAACTCGTTCGACGGATCAAAATCCAGGCCCACAATGTGGATCGTCCGACTCTTCCAGATACAGGAGAGCTCAACCCCGGGCACCAGCCTGACCCCAAGCCGGCTGGCCGCCGCCTGAGCCTCTTCAAGTCCATCAATGGTGTCGTGGTCAGTGAGCGCCAGATGAGTGACACCCCTACCCGCCGCACGCTCAACCAGATCGGCCGGGTGCAAAGCGCCATCCGAGGCCGTGCTGTGGCAGTGCAGATCAATGCACAACTGGGGGTCTTGCGGTATAGTCACAAACAGTCCTGAATCAGTTGGAAAAGCGCACCGAGCGCGCACTAGTCGTCATCCTGCCGGCTCGGGGCACCGCCTGTAAAGTCAATTCCACTGCAAATACCACCAAACGGAGACCCGCATGTACTACGCCATTATCAGCGAGGATATTGAGAACAGCCTCCCTCTCCGCCAGACAGCACGGCCAGCGCACCTTGACCGGCTCAACCTGCTGAAGAACGAAGGCCGCCTGCTGGTTGCGGGCCCCCACCCAGCCATTGATACACCCGATCCCGGCGAAGCGGGATTCACCGGCAGCCTCGTTATTGCAGATTTCGACTCACTGGAGGATGCCCAGGCCTGGGCCGATGCTGACCCCTACATTGAAGCCGGTGTTTACAAGCACGTTGTTGTGAAGCCTTTCAAGGCCGTTCTGCCTTAAAACGGCGCAGGCTCCATGAGCTTATCGTAATGGCGGCAATATTGATCATGCCGCCATCTGTGACAGAATTGCAGGCTGTTGATCTGTCATATTTAACTCTGTTCACATTAGGGAAACGAACCAGTGACAACCTTCCGCGTCTTCTTCAGTGTGCTTCTTGTCCTAGCTTGTACGGCACAGGCCCAGGCGAAAACTGCATGGGTTGATGACCAGATTTATCTGCCAGTCCGCGCTGGCGCAGGCACTCAGTTCCGCATTATCGAAAATGCCGTTCCCAGCGGCACCCCTCTGGAAGTGCTTGAAACGACCGACAGCGGTTACACACGGGTCCGCACTCCCAAGGGCACGGAAGGCTGGGTTTCCAGCCAGTACTTGAGCGACACCCCGATCGCCGCAGACCTGCTACGCCGGGCGAATCAGGAGCTGGAACAGGCTCGCAACGAACTGAATCAGGTCAAGGAACAGCTCGCCACCACCACCAAAGAGCGGAATGCTCTGGAATCGTCTGAAGCCTCTCTGTCTGACCAGTCTCAGAACCTGAAAGAAGAGCTTCAGCGCATCAAAAGCATTGCCTCGGACTCCATAAATCTGGAGCGCCGTAATAAAGAATTACTGCAAGAGAACCAAAAAATCCGGAACGACCTTGAAGTGCTGACGGCCGAAAATGAACGGCTCGAAGCCGGCAAGGAATCAGACTTCATGCTCTTGGGAGCAGGCCTCGTGCTGGCTGGTGTGGTGCTCGCACTGCTTATCCCGATGCTCAAACCGACACGAAAAACCGACAACTGGGCCTAACCGCATGAAGGACTACTCGGAGAAACGGGACTTTCACCGCATGCAGGTGAACTCTGAGATCGAGATTTCCGATGCGTACGGCAACCGCTTCACCGGGGTCTGCCGGGACCTGAGCGCCGCAGGGATGAAGGCTCAGGTAGAACGCGAGGTAAAAGTCGGAGAGGAACTGACGACAGTCCTGCGCTCGAATGGCGACACAATCCCGGCGCTGGAAACTGTCTGTGAAGTGCTTTGGTGTGAGCAAAGCGATCAAGGCTACATGTTGGGGCTGACCATTCAGGAAGTAAGCTAATCAAGAATTAGCGACCCGAAGCGGGTGGTCAGCCGCTTCGGGTTTATGGTTCACACCAGAGGCTTCTCGGACACAATAATCCCATTGTTGTCCGCGTAGACGTACTGACCCGGCTCGAAGGTAACACCTCCAAAAGTCAGGGTTACATTCAAGTCCCCCAACCCCCGCTTTTCGCTCTTTCTTGGCTGAGTACCCAACGCCTGAACGCCCAGGGGCGTCTTGCGAATCTCGTCCACGTCTCGGATACAGCCGTAGATGATAATGCCTGCCCAGCCGTTGTTCGCGGCTTTCTCTGCCAGCATATCGCCCAGCAGGGCATGGCGCTTGGAAGCGCCACCATCCACCACCATCACGCGGCCGTTTCCGGGCAGGCCTACCTGCTCCTTGACGACCGAATTATCCTCATAGCACTTCACGGTGACGATCTCACCGCCAAAGGCACGGTTACCACCGTAGTTGATGAAGCCGGGCTCTACGACCTTGACCTCGGGAAACTCATCACACAGGTCCGGAGTAATAATGTCTGCCACGTCTTGCTCTCCTTTTCTTGATACAGACTCAGTCGATTTTTTCGTCCGCGAGGAAGAACCAGGTATCCAGCACGGAGTCCGGATTCAGCGACACGGTATCGATACCCTGATCCATCAGCCACTTGGCCAGATCCGGATGATCTGAAGGCCCCTGTCCGCAAATGCCGATGTATTTCCCGGCCTTCTTGCACGCCTGAATGGCATTGGACAGCAGCGCTTTAACGGCGTCGTTCCGCTCGTCAAACAGGTGCGCGATGATTCCAGAGTCGCGGTCCAGCCCCAGAGTCAGCTGAGTCAAATCGTTAGAGCCAATGGAGAAGCCGTCAAAGTGCTCCAGGAACTGATCTGCCAGCAAGGCGTTCGCCGGAAGTTCGCACATCATAATCACACGGAGGCCGTTGTCTCCGCGCTTCAAACCGTTTTCAGCCAGCAGGTTCACGACCTGCTCAGCCTCACCCACGGTGCGTACAAACGGAACCATCACCTCAACGTTGGTCAGGCCCATCTCGTCACGTACCTTCTTCAGTGCACGGCACTCAAGCTCGAAGCAATCGCGGAAGGTATCGGAGATGTAGCGGGAAGCCCCGCGGAAACCGAGCATGGGGTTTTCTTCATCCGGCTCGTACAGGGTGCCGCCAATCAGATTCGCATATTCATTGGATTTAAAGTCGGACAGGCGCACGATGACTTTTTTCGGGGCGAACGCCGCAGCCAATGTGGAAATGCCCTCGACGAGCTTGTCGACATAGAAATCAACCGGAGAGCTGTATCCGGAAATTCGCTTTTCTACCGTCTGCTTGACATCCCTCGGCAGACTGTCGAAGTTCAGCAACGCCTTGGGATGCACGCCGATCATTCGATTAATGATGAATTCCAGGCGGGCAAGACCCACACCTTCATTCGGCAGAGCCTGAAAATCGAACGCCCGGTCCGGGTTGCCCACGTTCATCATGATTTTGAACGGAATGTTGGGCATGGAGTCGACAGTATTTTCCCGCAGCTCAAAGTCCAGAGCGCCCTCATAGATCATTCCGGTGTCGCCTTCGGCACAGGATACCGTGACGTCTTGACCATCTTTCAGGATCTCGGTCGCATCGCCGCATCCAACCACAGCGGGAATACCCAACTCACGGGCGATAATGGCCGCGTGACAAGTACGCCCGCCACGGTCGGTCACAATGGCCGACGCCCTTTTCATGACGGGTTCCCAATCCGGGTCAGTCATGTCGGTGACCAGCACATCCCCGGGCTGTACCCGATCCATTTCGTTAATGCTGGTAATAATTTTGACCGGCCCGCTGCCAATCTTGTGGCCAATACTCCGCCCTTCCACGAGCACCTTGCCAGTCTCTTTCAGCAGGTAGCGCTCCATAACGTTGGCCGAGGCCCGGCTCTTGACGGTTTCCGGTCGGGCCTGAACGATGTAGATCTTGCCGTCGTCACCGTCTTTCGCCCACTCAATGTCCATCGGACGCTGGTAATGCTGTTCGATGATCATGGCCTGCTTGGCCAGTTCTTCAACCTCGGCATCATTGATGCTGAAACGGTTACGGTCTTCCTGCTCGACTTTGACAGTTTCAACAAACTCACCGGCATTGGGATCGGTATGGTAAACCATCTTGATGGCTTTGCTGCCCAGATTGCGGCGCAACACGGACGGCCGACCGGCTTGCAGAGTCGGCTTGTGAACGTAGAACTCGTCCGGATTCACCGCACCCTGCACCACCGTTTCACCCAATCCATAGGACGCGGTAACGAAAACCACGTCCCGGAAACCGGATTCGGTATCCAACGTGAACATCACGCCACTGGCAGCGGTCTCGCTACGAACCATTTTCTGAATGCCGGCGGACAGCGCCACCAGCTTGTGATCAAAACCGTGGTGTACACGATAGGAAATGGCGCGATCGTTGAACAAGGATGCAAACACTTCCTTTACGGAGGTCCGGACCTGCTCCAGGCCAACCACGTTCAGGAAGGTTTCCTGCTGTCCGGCAAATGACGCATCGGGGAGATCTTCCGCCGTCGCAGATGAGCGCACGGCAACGGCCATGTTCTCGTTACCGGCCTGAAGCATGGCGTAAGACTCTTTCAGGGCTTGCTCCAGTGGCTCGGGGAAATCGGTGTCAATCACCCACTGCCGGATCTGGGCCCCGACCCGGGCCAGCTCGTTAACGTCATCGACGTCGAGCGCATCCAGGGCACTGTCGATTTTGTCCTTCAGCCCGTCGGTGGCCAGAAATTCGCGGTAGGCGTAGGCTGTTGTGGCGAAACCTCCCGGGACCGTAACACCTGCGTTGGCGAGATTACTGATCATTTCACCGAGAGAAGCATTCTTGCCACCAACCCGGTCTACGTCGGACATTCCCAGGTGATCAAACCAGATGATGTAATCTTCCAAAGCGCATCTCCCTTAAGTCTGTGAAGCGAAGAATAAACCGGGCCAGCGGTAACCAGCAAAAAAACGGGTGAAATCCACTGCGGAGCCTCTAAGTTGGCGTGTATGATACTGTAACCTGCGCTGATTACCTAGGGAACCTGTCAAATCGGGAACGGGATATTACCCCATGAAACGTACCGCTTTTTTCATATCCGACGGCACCGGTCTGACCGCCGAGGCACTCGGACATAGTTTGTTGGCTCAGTTTGAAAAAATCGAATTCGAGCGTGTCACCGTGCCTTACATCGCGGATGAAGATAAGGCCCGGGACATGGTCAAACGAATCAACAAAGCCGCTGAGGTGGATGGCGCCCGGCCACTGGTATTCGACACCATTGTGAACAGCGACATCCGCGACATCATCTCCACTGCCGACGGCTTCATGGTGGATATCTTCGGAACCTTCCTGAGCCCCATGGAGCAGGAGCTGAACTCATCCTCGTCTTACACCGTCGGCAAGTCCCACTCGATCAATCATACCGGCAGCTACGAGCGCCGTATCGATGCGGTCAATTTCGCTCTCGACAACGACGATGGCGCGCGCACCCGCCAGTACGATGAGGCTGACCTGATTCTCGTGGGCGCATCACGCAGCGGGAAAACACCGACCTGCCTCTACCTGGCGTTACAGTACGGTATCAAGGCGGCCAACTACCCCATCACAGAAGAAGACCTGGAAGACCAGAAGCTGCCCAAGGCATTGAAACCGCACAAGGAAAAAATCTTTGGGCTCACCATCGAACCAGAGCGCCTGGCTACGATCCGAAACGAACGGCGACCCAATTCCCGTTACTCCTCGATGAAACAGTGCATGCACGAAATCGAAGAAATTGAACTGATGTACCGGCGCGAGCGCATCCCCTTCTTGAACACCACGGCTTATTCGGTCGAGGAGATTTCCACCCGCATCATGTTGGCTACCGGGCTGAAGCGAAATCGCTAAGCCGATCTGCAGATACAAAAACGGAGGGCCGAAGCCCTCCGTTTTTTGTTTTCATCAATGCCTACATTTCTTCGATGGCCAAGCCCAGGTCCCCAACTACCTTACGGTTGTCCGGACTGGTGACCACGGCCACGCTGGCCTTCTCCGGCACCAGCCAGGTACTGGCCACGCGCTTGAGATCTTCTAGCGTGGTAGCCAACACGCGCTCCCGGAAGCGGGCGCGCTGTTCCGGACTGCGGCCAAAGAGCTTGTTGTGGAAGGCATGGCGGGCAGCGCCGGCCGGTGAACGGGGCTTATCCAACTGACCAATCACACCGAGGATGGACTCCTCCAGTTCCTGATCGCCATGCTCTGCGGTATGCAGCCACTCCAGCGCCTTATCGAAGTCGTCCAGGGTTTCCGCCAGACGGGGGTCTCGATAGGAGAAGAAGCGGAACGCGCCATTCACGCTGTCCTGCCCGGCACCGCCACCGTAGGCGCCGCCTTTTTCACGGATGGCCCGATGCAGGTAACCGTTGCGCAGGAAGCCGCCAAGGACCGTCAGGGCGGCCGCATCCGGGTGATCCACCGATACCGTCTTGTAGGCCTTGGCGCAGAAGTTCACCTGGGTTGAGGTCAGCCAGGCTTCACGGGCGGTGTAATCCACCGGAGCCATGACCCAGCTTGAGGATCCGGCACTGCCCACGTCCTTCCAGCAGGATTTCAGGTCATCCACCATAGCCGGCAGCTGCTCTTCTTCGCCAATCACCAGGAACTGCCGTGCCTGCTCACTCACCTTGGTGTGAAGATTGGCCAGCTTGTCACACAACGCCGTCAACGCCTTGGGGTCCTTCAGGGAGCTGTCCAACTCTTTGGTACCCCGAATACCGGCCAGGCCGCCGAGCCGGAACGACAGCCAGCCACCCACGCTCATGCCCTGAGAGGCCGCCCCCATCGCCAGGGCGTGACCACTGCCGGTGACCGCCTGTTCTCGACGAGCACGAATCTGTGCGATGATTTCCCGCACCCGCTCTTTCTCATCAAACCGGGCTCCGGTGAATACGTCCCTGAGCAGGCGGGTCAAGGCAGAGCGGTTGCGCGCCAGAGCCTTGCCGTTGAACACGATATAGCCAGACACATCCTGTACGTCGTCGATGCGCCCCTTTGCACTAAAAGAGGCGCCAATTCCGCCGGATTCGGCGGAAATCCGATCCTGCATCTGCAGGTAATCCAGATCACCGCAACCGACCTCGGAAATAAGGGCGGTGTAATACGGCAGCAGAAGCAACTCTTCTTCGGTCAGTTCCGGTACCGGCACCACAATCTGCTCGTAAATCAGGCCGTTGGTGCCCCGGGCGTAAATCGCGGCAGACAAATCACCATCAAACCGGCACTCCGGCTCCGGCATTTGCAGCGGCACGTCGGACAGGTCCACCTTGGGCAGAATGGAATCGTCGTCCTTGCGCATCTGGCGCTCTTCCAGCGCCGCCGCCCGCTCAACGAGGTGCTGAACCTCCTCTGCGGTCAGGCTGGCCTTCTTCTTGGCCAGCGCCTGATGAATCGCTTCCTGCCGGCGAGCTTCAAGCTGCTCATCGGGGCGCAGAGTTAAAGTCACCCGATGCGGATTGTCGAGAAGGTTGCGGCGAATCAGGTCAGGCACAAACTGCGGATCACGAATTTTCTCCCGCAGCTTGGCCAGCACCGGTTCGAGATCCAGCAGTTCTACCGGATCGCCACCATGAACCATGGGTGAGATGGCGCTCATGATCAGCTGAAGGCCATAGGGGAAATGGTCGCCCGCGATCTCGCGCTGATGCAGCTCGAGCTGGTGCAGAATCGCTTCCAGACGTTCCTCGCTCACACCTTCCTCGGCAACCTTGGCCAGCGTCGATTCGATCAACGCTTCAAGTTCTTGCTGTTTCTCCGGCTCACTGCCCTCGATGCCGCACACAAACGTCATCTCGCGGTTGGAATCTTCCAGCCCGCACATGGGAGACGGCGCATGCCCCAGGTCGGTAGTTTCCAGCGCATGCATCAAAGGCGACGCACTGTTTTCCAGAAGAATGGCTGAGAGCAATTGGGCCTCAAGATTGGACTGAAGATCGAAGCTCTGACCCAGCAACCAGCCCATCACGATGTGAGTTTTGCGCTCGGAACCCTCACCTTCGTTAATCGCATAGGCCTCTTCGACGCGAACGGGAGCAAAGATGCGCTTCTCATCATGCACCGGAAGATCGATGTCCAGATGATCAAACCGCTTGAGTGCGAGCTCTTCAAAACGCTCGTGATGCTCTTGGGCCGGAATGTTGCCGTAGGTGGCAAAAATCGCGTTACTCGGGTGGTAGTGGCGACGGTAAAACGCCATCAGCTCGTCGTAACTGAGATCGACAATGTGATCGGGTTCACCACCGCTGTTGTAGTGGTAGGTGGTGGTCTGGAAAAGGTGACTGCTAAGGCGCTGCCACAGCTGCGAGGTCGGCGAACTCATCGCTCCTTTCATTTCGTTGTACACCACGCCCCGGTATACCAGGTCGGTGTCGGGGTTATCCGGCGTGTCGAACTCCAGCCGGTGACCTTCCTGGGCAAAATCCAGGGGATCCAGCTTTGAAAAGAACACCGAATCCAGATAAACCGACAGCAGATTGTCGAAATCCTTGCGATTCATGCTGGCAAAGGGATATGCAGTCCAGTCGCTACTGGTGAATGCGTTCATGAAGGTATTCAGGGAACGACGGATCATCATGAAGAAAGGATCACGCACCGGAAACCGCTCACTGCCACAGAGCGCGGTGTGTTCGAGAATATGGGCAACCCCGGTAGAGTCCATCGGAAAGGTGCGAAGCGCCACGAAAAACACATTCTCGTCATTGTCCGCCGCCAGGTGCAGATGCCTCGCTCCGGTCTTGCGGTGCCGATACTCCTCCACCTCCAGATTGAGAGTGTCGATCCGGTGACTGCGAAGCTTTTCAAAGGCCGGATGGGTTGCGTTGTCGATCACTGCAGCCATTCACACTATCCTGTCGTTAACAAATGAGAATTGTAGGGTAACACGTAGTATCGATTATCATGCATTGTCCAGACGCCACAAGGTAGTGCACCTATCCATGAGCATATACACACCACCGGTAAAACACGTCGATGCCCCAGAAGTCGCGGCCTATTGGGCAGAGCGCAGAAGATACCTGGAACGGGTTCGCAAGGTTCCGGAAATCAGACAGCGTTTCTGGAAGGAAGTTGCCATGTACCTGCTCCGGCGCCTGCTGTGGTCATTTGGCTTCTTTCCGGTTTTCATTGCGTTCTGGATTCCGCTGGTCCTTTCCAGCTTCAATCCAGTGGTCATGGCCTCTGACTTCATTCCCATGCTGCAGGATTTCGTGAATTCGAATCCGGAAGTGCAGGCAACCACGATCAGCACACTGACCATTGCCTGGGCGTCCATTGGCTTCATCTTTCTGGTGTTCGATTTCGTGCTGACTCCGTTCCGGTCACCCTATGAATATGAAGCCGATGTGTACATGAGATCATGGGAACAACTTAACCATGAACAACTTCCGGACAAAGTGTGATTTGGCCAGCAATCTGGTTAACTTCAGACACTTTATGTTACATACGGCCACATCCACTGGGTAATATGAGGAGCTAGACAGGAATCGAAGAACAAGAAAGGGATTGAACCATGGTCGATGTCAGACCACTTCTGTTCGCCAACGCACTGGCTTTTATGCTTCTGGTTACCGCGGGCTTTGCCTCTGTACGTGAAGACACCGAACAGACAATCACCGACCAGGTGCCCAGCATGGAAGCAACGGTCGCGGCCGTTACCGAGGAAGCCCGGATAGCCCAGTGGGATTCAACCGTCTTTGCCGAAGCGCCCGTATTTGCCGAGCCGGCTCTGGAACAAACGGCAACCGTAAATCAGGCTCCCGACTCTGGTTCCGATGCCGCCGACGAATCCACGCGGGATACCTCATCCGCTCTCTCGGCCCCTGCTCCCTTTGAACTGCTCCCGATGCAGGAAGAGCCTTCCTTGCTGGCTTACGCCGAGCCCGTCATGGCAATGAATTCCGGTACAGATATCGCCCCGGCACCGGAAACCCGGAAAGAGCCCGAACCCGAACCTCCTGCCACGGGCAAACTGATTCTCCGCTCCAACGTGGTTGGTGATGACGTCACTATCAACGGCAAGCATTACGGCCAGACCCGACTGGACCTCGAAATGAAACCCGGCCGCTACGCCATAACCATCAGTAAGCCGGGCTACCAGGACTGGAGCCAGACCGTCAGGCTGGAAGCCGGAAAAGAAATGACGCTGATTGGCAGGCTCAAGGCGTTCACCAACGTGGACTTCCGCAAAGGCACCTGGGTTGGCGGCGTAAAAACCGGTGACGGAACCTATCAGGGCAAAGATGGGCTGCGTTACGAAGGGCACTTCATCAATGGCAAATTCCACGGCGAGGGCACGGCCTGGTATCCGGACGGCACCCGCTACGATGGCCAGTGGAATAACGGCCTGCGGCACGGTGACGGCACCTGGAGAAGCGCTGATGGTTCTATCTACAGCGGCGAGTTCGCCGCCGACCAGTTCAACGGCAAAGGCACTCTGACCATGGCCAGCGGCGACATCCTGACTGGCCACTGGCAGGACGGACGCCTGAACGGCCAGGGCTCACTGACCACCGCAGAAGGCATGCTTTACGTCGGTGGTTTCCGCAGCGACGAATTCCACGGCCAGGGCGCCCTGACCTATCCGGACGGTCGTCACTACGAGGGCCAGTTTTCCAATGGCACCTTCCACGGCACAGGCACGGAAGTGTTCGCCGATGGCAAGAAATACGAAGGCCAGTACATAGACGGAAAGTTTCACGGCAAAGGGCTGCTGCTTAATCCAAATGGCAGCTCTATTGAGGCAACTTTCCGCCACGGCGAACCCTATGGACAGGTTCGCCTGACCACGGCGGCCGGTGAGATCTTCACCGCCCGCACGTCCGAGCCCGGCGTCTGTTATCGGGACAAAAGCTATCGGGCCACTCAGTGCCCGAAATTGGAAGGCTGGTAATACACAAGCCCGACACATTTATATTTGCTGTACACAGTTGAGGTAGTGACATGGCGATCAAAAACGCGCTGCTGGTAGACGACTCCAAGGTGGCCAGGTTTGCTCTGAGCAAACTGCTTGAGAGTCGCGACATGGAAGTCAACATGGCGGGTTCGGCCGAAGAGGCACTGGACTACCTGAGCAAATCCGAGCGTCCCGATGTGATCTTCATGGATCACCTGATGCCCGGCATGAATGGCGTGGAAGCCACCAAGGCCATCAAGGGCGACCCGACAACGGCCGGCATTCCGATCATCATGTGCACCTCCAAGAAATCGTCCAGCTTCACGGAAGAAGCGAAGAACTTCGGTGTCTACAACATTCTCACCAAGCCGCCCCATAATGAGGGGCTGAACCAGGTGCTGGACGACCTGGCGCGAGACGTGACCGAGGGCACCCTGCCCGATTCGCCGCTGACTGACCCTGTCCAGGCAGCCAATCAGGAAGACGAAGAGCCTTTCAACATTCCGACCAATGCCGCCGTCGATATGGCACCAAAATCCGGTGAGACCGACATGCTGAATGGCCACACCGCGTCCTCCAACCTGGTGCCCCTGACCAGCGATCTGATCGAGCAGATCTCACGATCGGCAGTGAAGACCCATATCAACAACCGCCTGCACGAACTGCTTAGCTCCCTCTTCGACGAACAGTTCGATCACCTCAAACGCGCACTCGACGAAACCCGCAACAAGCAGGAAGCGGTCCTTGACGAGCGGTTGGATGCGATGTCCAAGATGCTTGAGGATCGGACCAAGAACCTGCGCGATGAGATTGCGGCCGAGGTCAACCTGCACGTGGGCCTGGAACTCAAAGAGCTGAAAAGCGAACTGAAGAAAAATTCCGGTTTCACATCCGATCACATGGCGGAACTGAAGGATCACATCACCAGCGTTCAAACCATTGATACCGAGTTCTGGCAAACCCTGCAGTCCGAAGCCATACAGCAGGCCCACGAAATCTCCAGAGAAACAGCGGAAGACATTGCCCAACGAACGATTGACCTGTTCATCGCGCAACAACGGGCGGCTACGTCCCGCATCTACACCATCGGGCTGGCCGTCAGCCTCGGCATCTTCAGCGCCGGCGTCATCTGGCTGTCGGGCCTGTTTGGCTGAGCCTGTCCCGAAGCACGAGCCAATCTTCAACGGTGTCCACATCCTCGTGGACACCGGGAATCTCCACTTTTGTCGCTCCCGCCTCTGCCAACAACTTGCCCGCGCCCTGATCTCCCTCTAGCGCCATGATGCCCGGCCACAGGGCTCGTGGCAGATACGCAGGCACCCCCGGGCGCCCATCGTAATCGGCGGCAATAGGCATCCTGGGCAGAGCCCTGGCCGCTTGTGCCAAGGCGTGGAGCGCACTCTCGCCGAGTCGTGGCTGATCCGCCAGCAATATAAAAACGCCTTGCGCCGCAGGCCCCACACTTTCCAGCCCCGCCTGCAGCGACGCGGACAGTCCGGCCCGCCAGTCCGGGGATTCAACCCACAAGGAAGGCTGTTCTCGACACCTGAACCGTATCAACGGGTACCTGGCTCCGTGAACAACCCGAACATCCGGGCTCAAAATTCTGCCCAAGCGAATTGCCCTATCGAGAAGAGTTCCCTGGTTGCCCGGCATCGGAACCAGCAGTTTGGAACGTCCGTAGCGGCTGGACGCGCCCGCTGCCATAACCAGAACAGGAATAGCCGGTTTTTCATGCACTGCATTTAAGACGATGATAACGCCTCCTCGAAACTCCTGAATGCACCGGCCTGAATGCCGAACTGCCTATAACGGTGATTTTTGCTAGAATTCTGGCGTCAATCAACTTCACCCTCCCCGGATGTTCAATGAATCACCTTTTTGTCGATAACCTGACTGTCATCGATTTCGCCTACCTCGACCCCGTCCGCGGACTGGTAGGCGAGAGCTGGATTGCCGACGTCGTCCTTGGTGGCGAGCTGGATGAACAGGGGATGGTGTTTGATTTCAGCAATGTGAAGCGCACCATCAAGCAGGTCATTGATGAACGCGTCGATCATCGACTGGTCATTCCACGAGGCTACTCCGGCCTGTCCTGGGATGAGGATCAGCCCGACACCTTCCAATGGCTACTGCAGGACGGTTCAACCATCGTTCACCGCTCCCCTGACGAGGCGGTTGTCTGGCTTTCCAGCGAACGGGTGCTTCCTTCTGCCGTGGCAACACTGCTGGAGAATGAACTGAAAGCAGTACTGCCTGCCAACGTTATTTCGGTCGAGCTGAACCTGCGAGAAGAAGTTATCCAGGGTGCCTACTACCACTATGTTCACGGACTGAAGAAACACCTGGGCAACTGTCAGCGTATTGCCCACGGCCACCGCTCACCGATTCGTATCGATCGCAACGGCCTGCGCGACGAAGCCCTGGAGCAACGCTGGGCGAAGCTGTGGCAGGATATTTATGTAGGGTCGGAGGAAGATGTGGTCCGGCGGCATGTGGGCGAAGACGGCGTGTCGTACGTGACCTTCGAGTACGAAGCCAATCAGGGTGAATTCGAACTGACCCTTCCGGAAGTCCGCGTCTACATGCTCGATACCGACACAACCGTTGAGCTGATTGCTGCGCACATCGCAGACGAACTCAAGAAGGAGTTCCCGACGGACTCCATTCGAGTGAAGGCATTCGAAGGCGTGGGAAAAGGCGCTATCGCCGCCCGGTAAACCAATACCGGGCCCAATCCCATCCAGCCAACATTTCTTCCAGACACAAAAAAACCGCCCGAAGGCGGTTTTTTTGATGGCTTTCCGGTGGACTAAACCGTCAAGCCGTATTGGCGTCCCCTAGGGGGTTCGAACCCCTGTTGCCGCCGTGAAAGGGCGGAGTCCTAGGCCACTAGACGAAGGGGACTAGAAATTGGTGGAGCCAGGCGGGATCGAACCGCCGACCTCAACACTGCCAGTGTTGCGCTCTCCCAGCTGAGCTATGGCCCCTCAACGGCTGCGTATATTAAGGATCCGACCTATGGGCGTCAACCACTAAAATGCACTTTTTTTCAGTTTTCTGAACATCCCTGTTCACGCCGTTCAATCCGTGATCAAAACGGTTATTCGGCGCTCAATTGGGCGTATTCTTTTTCCAGCCGCTTGGTCTCTTTCTTGGACACGCCGCCCAGAACTTCCAACGCATGGCGCAACCGGGAGCGGGTCATGTCCGGCCCCAACAGCGCCATGGAGTCCATCACCGACCAGGAGTTGGGTGTACCGGCAATGGCCACGAAGATCGAGAACATGAAGTCCCCCATCTTCAGCTCCATGGCCTTGGCCAGGAACTTGATGTCGGCAAAAATGTTGTCCTTGCTCCAGTGACGCTGGGCCTCCAGCTTCCATAGTGCAAACTGCAACACCCGCTTGATCTGGGCGTGGTCCAGCTTGTTGTGCTCGAAGTCTTCGGCAGTCAGGTCGAGCATGCCCGAGAACATGAACTGAGCCATCGGTGCGACATCGGAAAACACCTCCGCCCTGCCCTTGATATGAGGAATCAGCGCCGCAAGAGCATCTGGATTGAACCACCACTGCCCCATACGCGCCATGAACTGCTCATCAGAGAGCTCTTCCCGAAGCCACTGCCCGTTCAGCCAGCGCAGCTTTTCCACATCAAACACGGGCCCGCCGAGGGATACGCGCTGAATGTCGAAGTTTTCGATCATCTCATCCAGCGAGAATTTTTCCCGCTCGTCGGGCATCGACCAGCCCATGCGGCCCAGATAGTTGGTCACCGCTTCGGGCAGAAACCCCATCCGCTCATAGAAGTTGATGCTGGTGGGGTTCTTGCGCTTGGACAACTTGCTCTTGTCTGGATTGCGCAACAACGGCAGGTGACACAGCTCCGGCATCGCCCAGCCGAAGTATTCATACAGCAGCTTGTGCTTGGGTGCCGAGTTGATCCACTCTTCACCACGCAAGACATGGGTAATGCCCATCAGGTGGTCATCCACCACGTTGGCGAGGTGATAAGTCGGCATACCATCGGATTTCAGCAGGATCTGGCAATCCACCTGGGCCCAATCAATCTCGATGGTGCCACGGAGCATATCCTGAATCTCGCAGACACCCTCATCAGGAACCTTCATCCGAATAACATACGCCTCCCCGGCGTCCAGACGACGCTTCACCTCTTCGTCGGGCAATTCGAGATCACCCTTGATACCCGGATTCAACCCCTGCGCCTTGCGTTCCTCCCGGATTGCGTCCAACTCCTCTGGGGTCCGGAAGCAGTAAAACGCATGACCGGCAGTCACCAGATCTTCCGCGTACTGACGATACATATCCTTGCGCTCTGACTGCCGGTATGGCCCGTGGGGCCCGCCAACATCCGGACCCTCGTCCCAGTTCAGCCCAAGCCAACGCAGCGCCGTCAGAATATCCTGCTCCGATTCGGCGGTACTCCGCGCCTGATCGGTATCCTCAATGCGCAGGATAAACTGTCCGCCGTGCTGGCGCGCAAAGCAAAGGTTGAAAAGGGCCACGTAGGCGGTACCAACGTGAGGATCACCTGTGGGTGACGGAGCAATTCGGGTACGTACAGTCATGAAACCTTCCTGAAAAATCGGTGGCCGTTGAATAAAGGCGGCATTATAGCGGCCTGATTGTAATTTCGCATGAGTGGCACGGGGCAAATGGCGTCTATCTGGCCCGCGAAAACGAGGTGCTTTTGCCCAGCCCCAAAAATGTTATATTATAACGTTTCAATTAATCCGTTTTGGACTTCCCATGCCCCAACGCAACGCTTTTCTCCTGAGCGCAATAATGGCCTTCGCCAGCCTGGCCATTGCCCCGAGCCATTCCGCAGCCACCGAAGTGGTCACCTCAATCAAGCCGCTCACCCTTCTGGTACACGCAGTAGCGGGTGACACGGTAGAGATCACAACCCTGGTTCCCGAAGGGTCCAGTCCGCACACCTATACCATGCGCCCATCACAACGGAGGGCTCTGGAGAGCGCCGATGCCATTTTCTGGGTGGGGCCGAGCATGGAAAGCTTTCTCACTCGTCTGTTAGACAGCGAAGATTTCCATGGCCGGGTAACCGCCCTGTCCACCGAAGAGGTCGGTGACGACCACCACCATGGACATCACGCCGAGCACGGGGATGGCCACCACCACGAAGCCGGAGAGGATCCGCACATCTGGATTGATCCCGCACTGGCGCTGGAAATGGCGCACACCATCCGTGACACACTGGCCAATCTCGAGGGCATGGATTCCCAGCGCCTCGATCAGAACCTGGCCGATTTCGAAGCGAGCCTGGCCGAGACCGAAGCGGACATCCAGTCGCGCCTGGCGGTTTTGGAGGGCGTCAGTCTCTTCGCCTACCACGATGCATTCACCCGGTTTGCCGAACATTTTGACCTCGACCTTCAGGGTGTACTTACACTTAACCCCGCTCTTTCGCCGGGCGCGAGGCACATTCAAGAAGTTCAATCCAAGCTTGAGGCCGCAGGCAACGCGTGCATTCTGACCGAGCCCCAATTCAATCAACAATGGTGGTCATCCATTACCGACGGGCTGGACGTGCGTTTCAGCAGCTGGGACCCCCTCGCCAGCGATATCGAGCCTGGTGCGGATGGGTATGAAGCATTCCTCGCAGGCATTGCCGAGGCCGCAATCCATTGCCTACCAAAGGATGCCGAGCATCAGGGGAATTGACGCCATCGCCAGCAGGGTTTGGCCACTGATGATCCCCGCCATCAGCGGCGCATCCCCACCCAGCTGGCGAGCCAGAATGTAAGCCGAGGTAGCGGTCGGCAGGCTCGCCAGCAACACCACCACCTGCACCAGAGTTCCTTCAAGGCCGAGCGCCAGTGCCAAGCCGGCTGTCATCAAAGGAAACGCCAGCAACTTCAGGACGGAAGCAACCAGGAATGGCGTTGTGCCGCCGCGCAGCGCCTTCAACTGCAACCCGGCGCCTACGGTCATCAATCCCATCGGCAGAGCCAGATTACTCAGTGGCGACAAGATGCCGGCTAGCAAGGGATGAAAGCCAATCTGAAAAAAACTCCAGAGCACGCCGAGCACCGATCCGACAATTAATGGATTGGTCGCTATGGCCTTCAGTACCGGCCGCAAACGCACCGATCCCTCGGTGGCCACCAGCGAAAACATCAGGATGCACATCAGATTTAGCAACGGCACCATGACCGCGACGGCGATTGCGGTCAGTGACAGCCCCTCATCACCCAGCAACATGCCCCCGGCCGCCAACCCCACGTAGGAATTGAAGCGAATCGCCCCCTGATACACCGATGAAAAAACAGGACCACTCCAGCGCCAGAACCACTGGGCGACGGCCAACATGGCGGTCATGGACAGCAGCATAGCGATGATGATCATTGCTATGTCGGCATAAGCCGATGGCGGCAGCTTTGCTTGCCCAAGCTTAAACACCAGCATGGCCGGGAACAGCACGTAATAGGTAAAACGCTCGGCCTGCGGCCAGAAATCCACGCTGGGAAATTCAAGGCGCCGGAACAGGTGCCCCAACATGATCAACGCGAATACAGGCACCAGGGCCTGAACCATGACTGGCATTCAACAAAACTCCAAGAAGAGGGATCGCCCGTAACAAGAACGCAATCATCGTTGGCCAGGAGGCCAAGTTCAAGGGAGCGTCAGGAGAATGATGGGCGAGGCCATCTTGAGTCGTCGAAACCGGAGGGGCAATTTGTCTCAGAATAGCCAGTGGTGAGACGATTCGAAAGACGAAGGGGCCGGCGATTTGCAGACGCCAGCCCCAATTCACTGGAAGCAGAATCTAGAACGGAAGGTAGGAACTGCAGCTGTCAACGTACGCGACTTCACTGCCGTTCAATAACACTTCGACGCCAACGCCACGACCAGAACTCGCGCCATAGCGAATCTCGAGCGTGCCATCCCCTTCCAGCATCAGATGTCCATCACTCGGGCAACTCTCGCCTTCACCACGAATCAACGTCGACGGTGTAGTGAAGGAGAGCGATCCACCCTGAACAGAACTGATCACGTCGGCATTCCAGGCAAGCCAAATCTGGCCATCAATTTCGAGATAGTCATAATACGAATCCCGCAGCGCGAAATAGTCGTCTCCGACTATCACCTCAAGCGCCGGCCAGTAGACGCTCACGTCTACCTGCGTCTCGCTCCGGTAATCACTCTCGTTGACCAAGCTGCCGTACACCTTGAAATCCCGGCTCTCACCCTCCGAGTTCAACTGTTGGCCGGACAGGTCGAATTGCAACGTGATATCGATCTCGCTGCCGGTGCTCGACACGGTATAGCTGCCACTTTGTATGCCATTGAGCACATAGGTACCGTAAGAGGACGTATCGACCCGGCAATTATCGAAAGAGTACTGGTAACTGCCCCTGGCCTGATCACCGCTCTCGCTGTACGTGACGCCTCCCTCTGGATTGGCGCAAGCAACCGCCCCGGCGTCAGTAGACTGCGCGCTCAGAGAGCTCTCGATGTCCTCGAATAAAACCACAATACTGCTGACCACCGAATACGTCTCCATTGTGACGGAAAAGTCCGACTCTTCCCGGAGCGCAACTTTCTGATCAGCCAGCCCGCTAGTGTCCAGAGTAAGTGGTGTCGATGTCTGTACCGTCTGATTCTGAGTACTTGCGCCATCATTACCACCGCCACCGCCGCCGCCACAACCCATCACCATCAGGGCCGCTAACGCCATCGGGTATAAACCCGGTTTCGCCATATCCATATGAACCACCTCTCCGCAGGATACATCCTTGAGGTCCGCTGAATTGGCCAGCGAACGGCAACTCTTGCGTACCTCTAATTCCAAGAAGTAATAGCTTTCATTTCAATTATCGGCCAGATGGATGTGCCGGTATGAGGGGTAAGTCACAGCCTTCGCCCTTTTTTCCATACCCACAAAGCACCGTTGCGCGTGCCCCATTGGTTCTCTGCTTGCATGAACCGCTCCAAGCATTACCCTGTGCCATTATTTTTTTCAGAAAGGCGACAACTGATGAAATACCGCATTGTTCCTGTCACCCCATTTCAGCAAAACTGCTCCCTGCTCTGGTGCGAGGACACCAGAAAAGCGGCCGTGGTAGATCCTGGCGGTGATCTGGAGCGTATCCGGGCGGCGATTGAGGAGGAAGGGCTTACCGTTGAGACGATCCTGTTGACCCACGCCCACATTGATCATGCCGGCGGTACCGCCGAACTGGCAAGGGCACTGGGCATTTCCATCGTCGGGCCTCATGAGGGCGACAACTTCTGGATCGTTGGCTTGCCACAACAGGCGCAGATGTTTGGCTTTCCAGCGCCGGAATCCTTCACCCCCGACCGCTGGTTGCATGAAGGCGATCAGGTCACCATCGGCAACCAGACGCTTGAGGTGCTCCATTGCCCCGGGCACACGCCTGGCCACGTTGTCTTCTACCACGCACCCAGCCAGCTCGCTATCGTGGGCGACGTGCTGTTCCAGGGCTCCATTGGCAGAACAGATTTCCCCAAGGGCGACCACGCCACTCTGGTTCGCTCTATTCAGGAAAAGCTGTTCCCTCTGGGCGATGAAGTCGCCTTCATTCCCGGCCATGGCCCTATGTCCACCTTTGGACAGGAGCGCAAAACCAATCCGTTTGTCTCTGACCATCGAGGCTAAGACAAGACCGCGACGAATCTGGCCCAAAACCTGCTTTCAGAGTCCTGACCATTCAATTTGGCAAACGAGAACGTAAGCCGCTGGAGGACTCTCAGTTATGTCTCTGCTGACATCCCTGATCCGGGCAGGCGCCCAGTTTCAGCAAGCGTTGGAAAAGCGACCGGCCAATCAAGCCAACGCCCGTCCCGTGCCGTCGAAAGCGCCCGACGCGGTGACGGGCCCCGGCGATGACCGCTTCACGCCTTCCGGTAACGACATTGCCGACCTGGCGAAAGTTAAATCCCGGAAGCTGACGGTTGACGAATACAAGCAGAACGTGGGGCAGGACCTTGCCATGCTGCGAGAAACCCTGCGGCACAAACTTGCCGAGTTCGACCTGCACCCGGCCACCAAGCTGGATGTCGGCAAAGGAGAGCAAGGCACTATTCAGCTCAGCGGCGATGCGCCGCAAGACAAACTGAAGCAGATCGGCCGCGATCTGAATCTGAACAAGCCATTCAAAGAGGCATTCAACCGGCTGAGCATCAATGAACCTACCTTACACTTCGTCGATAACGCCATGAAACTAAGCCAGGCCTACGGGGTGAATAATCACCTGCTGGAGACCCTGGTCAGCGATCAGGAGCAGTTCAACGGACTACAGGACCTGGTCCACCGTTACGACAACCTGCGTCGTTCGGTAGCCAGCGGACCGCTTGAGAACGCCAGCGAGCAACGCGGCTACGCATTCAGCCTGAACGCCCGGGCCTGAGGCTAGATTTCAAAGGGAGATGGATCGCCCTTGCCGACCCTCGTAACGACCGGAGCATCTCCCGTAAAGTCGACCACGGTCGTCGCTTCCATGCCGCAGAACCCGCCATCGATAATCAGATCGAGCTCATGCTCCAAAGTCTCACGAATGTCGTAGGGATCCGTCATCGGCTCGGTTTCGCCCGGCAGGATCAGCGTGCTGCTCATAATCGGTTCACCCAACTCCCCCAGTAACGCCTGAACGATAGCGTTATCCGGAACCCGGACCCCGACGGAACGACGTTTGGGATGCAGCAAGCGCCGCGGCACCTCTCCGGTGGCATCCAGAATGAAAGTGTACGGCCCCGGGGTGAAGTTCTTGAGCAACCGATACTGGGTGTTATCCACCTTGGCGTACACGCCGATATCCGACAGATCCCGGCAAACCAGCGTGAAGTTGTGTTTGTCATCCAGCTTCCGCAGGCGTTTGATGCGATCCGCCGCTTGTTTGTCGCCCAGATGGCATCCAACTGCATAGGCGGAATCGGTCGGATAGACGACAACGCCGCCGCGGCGAAGAATTTCCACCGCCTGGTTGATCAGCCGCTTCTGGGGCGTCTCAGGATGAATCTGAAAAAACTGACTCATACGCTTTCCCCCTGATCAGCCCGGGACGCCATCGCAGGGTCCTTTTTGGAACCTCCCAGACAATTGGGCGAGTCTGGGGCGGCCTGACCTGCGGCTTGCCACTCTGCCGGTGAATACAGGTGCAGCGCCAGCGCATGGACCTCTCCCGCCAACTCCTCGGCCAGTACTTGGTAAATAGCCTGGTGACGTTTCACTTTCATCTGGCCCTCAAAGTCAGGGCAAACGAGCGTGACCTTGAAGTGCGTCTCCGAATTGGGCGGCACGCTGTGCTTGTGGCTTTCATTTTCCACCTGCAAGACTTGGGCGCTGAACGCCTGCTTTAGTTTCGTCTCAATGGAATTCTGGATTTTCATGGCCCGACGGCTCCCCTACTGGTGCACTTTCCCCTCAGTCTACTACACAACCGACAGGCACCCGAGCCTTGACACCAAACTGGCAAGGGGCCACATTCCCAAGCCGATTCACACGCACGATGTACCATGCAGCTTTATATTGCCGAAAAACCCAGTCTTGGTCGCGCCATCGCTGCCGCCCTGCCCGGCCCCTATCACAAGGGCCAGGGATGGATCCGATGCGGTCAGGGGGAAAGTGCCACCGTTGTCAGCTGGTGTATTGGACACCTGCTGGAGCCGGCAGAACCGGCCAACTACAACCCAGCGTGGAAGAAATGGAGGCGGGAAGACCTGCCGTTGTTTCCCGAGCAGTGGGAGACATCGCCAAAGGACGGAGTACGCCAGCAGCTGAAGGTGCTTGAGTCGCTGGTTGAAAAAGCTCAAACCATTGTTCACGCCGGAGACCCGGACCGGGAAGGGCAACTTCTGGTCGATGAAGTGCTGCGATACTTTGGCACCAACGTGCCAGTGCAACGAGTACTGATCAACGACCTCACGCCCGCAGCCGTGGCCAAGGCCATCCAGAGCCCCCGGGATAACCGTGAATTTCGCAGACTGTCCCACTCCGCCCTCGCCCGGCAACGAGCCGACTGGCTGTACGGAATCAACCTGACCCGATTTTATACCCTGAGCTATCAGCAACAGGGCGAAAAGGAAGTCTATTCGGTGGGGCGGGTGCAAACCCCGGTTCTCGGCCTGGTGGTTGAGCGGGACAACACCATTGAGAACTTCGAGCCGAAACCCTACTTCCGAGTTGAGGCTGTCTTTACCGCGCAGGACGAGGACGCGGATCAAAGCCCCTTCAAAGCCACCTGGTTGCCGGACGAGTCGCTCGGGGATCACCTGGATGACGACAACCGGCTTCTGGACCGTGCCGTTGCGGAGCAGATTGCCAGCAGTGTGCAAGGGCGCCCCGGCAGCATCACCGAAGCCCGATTCCGGGACCGCCCCGAAGCGCCGCCTCTGCCGTTGTCGTTGTCAGCACTTCAAATTGAAGCCGGGCGGCTGTTCCGCATGGGCGCAAAAGCGGTACTGGATACCGCCCAGGCACTCTACGAACGGCACCAGCTCATTACCTATCCGCGTTCCGATTGCCGGCACCTTCCCGAAGGTCACTATGAGCAACGGGAAAAGGTCGTGCGCGCCATCGGCCGAGTGCAGCCTGACCTCGCCGATGCCTGTGACCAGGCCAATCTCAACCGGCGAACCGCAGCGTGGAACGACAAGAATGTAGACGCTCACCATGCCATCATCCCGACCTCGCGCCCTTCGCCCAATGGCAAGCTCACGCCGGCAGAGGAAAACATATACGGGCTGATCAGTCGTTACTACCTGATGCAGTTCGCCGAAGACGCCGTTCACCGGGAGGGCAAACTCACGGTTAAGGTCGGTGAACATCGGTTCCGCGCAACGGAGACGGCCATCCTGACACCCGGATGGAAATTCCTGGAACTGAAGCTTCGGGAAAGCCGGAGCGAAGCACCAAAGGCACCGCTGCCTCGCCTCGCTACCGGTGACCCAGTCCTGTGCAATGACACATCGATTGCCGAACGCAAAACGCAGCCGCCCCAGCACTTCACGGACGCCACCTTGCTATCGGCGATGACCAATATCGCCCGATTCGTGACCGACACGGAATTGCGCAAAACCCTGCGGGAAACCGACGGTCTGGGCACCGAGGCCACCAGAGCGGCCATCATCGACACCCTGTTCAAGCGCAATTACCTCTACCGGGAAAGCCGTTTCATCCGTGCTACCGACAAAGGCAAAGCACTCATCGAGGCCTTGCCGGACTCGGTGAGCAAACCGGATCGAACCGCCGTATGGGAAGCCACGCTGGAGAGCATTCGCCAGGGCGAGGCAGATCCACGGGCGTTTCTGGATACACTGAAAGACGAAATCCGTGGTTTTATTGATCACCTGAGCCCGGCCCCGGCGGATTCAACCGAAGCCCCGCAGCACGTGCACTGCCCCAAGTGCCGCGCCCCGATGACCGAGCGGGATGGGAAATTCGGCCGCTTCTTCGCCTGTACACGTTACCCAGAATGCAAGGGAACCCGCCCGCTGGAAGACGCCACCCCGCAGGATGGAACCAGCCAGGCGCCGATTCCCTGCCCGCACTGTTTTGCCCCGCTGGTCAGGCGGAAGGGCAAAAAGGGTTGGTTCTGGGGCTGCAGCAGCTTTCCGGGCTGTCGCCATACGGTTGACGACGTCGACGGGCAACCTGCAACTCGTTTACGCAACTCTACATAACGAAACGGTAATACGTTTTTACATTTGCGAGAATCGGCCAGTGACAGTCAGTAGTTCGCTCAACGCTCAGGTTTTCGAATGATCATACCCGCCACTACATCACGGAGCAGTTTTATGCGAATCGCCCTGCTTGAAGATGAATACGAGCAAGCACAGCGCGTGCAAACGATCCTCTGTGAACGCGGGCATCACTGCGACACCTTTCCGACCGGCCAGGGATTTCTGAGCGCCGTACTGCATCGCAGCTATGACCTTTTGATTCTCGACTGGCAGATACCGGACATGACCGGCATTGATGTGCTGGCCAGTGTCCGGGCCCAACTGAACTGGCAGATTCCGGTGGTTTTTCTGACCCAGCGAGACAGCGAACAAGACATCGTCCGGGCACTCGATGCCGGCGCCGATGACTTTCTTGCCAAACCGGCACGGGCGGCCGAACTGGTCGCCCGAATCAACGCCCTGGCGCGCCGCAGCAACCCGGATGCAGAAAAAGAAGTGCTCCGGTACGGCCCCTTCGAGGTCAACACCCAGCAACGCTCGATTATTCTGCATGGCGAAGAACTGACGCTGACCGACAAAGACTTTGACCTGACCCTGTTCCTGTTCCAGAACCAGGGTCGGCTCCTGACCCGCGAAATGCTGCTGGAGCGGGTATGGGGGCTGGCGAGGGACATCAACACCCGCACCGTCGACACCCACATGAGCCGTCTGCGCCGGCGCCTCGGGCTGAATCCCGAGAATGGCTTCCGGATCAAGACGATCTATCAGCGCGGGTACCGGCTCGAGGCCATAGAGGCCACAGATTCGGGATCGGTCGTTGAAACACTCAATCCAGACCGGGCGGCTAATGGCTAATAACGGTGTGACCCAGCTTCTTCGAACCCTTGGCGCGCCACTGCTTCTGATGACGGCTCTCGGGGCACAGGCAGAGCTGTCCATCACCCACGGGTCGGAGCCATCGCGAGCTGGCCAGCCAACTGCCACCACCTCGGACTGGATTTACACCCTGCGCTCTGGCGACACTTTCAACCAGGTCGCCAGCGAATTACTCACCGCGAACGTAAGCGCAAACCGACTCCGGCAATACAATAACCTTGCAGACGATACCCCTCTTGCCGAGGGCGACCGGCTGCGAATTCCGCTGTCCTGGCTCAAACGCCAACCGGAACCGGCGCGCATCAGCAGCGTGTCTGGCATGGTTCAGGTAATCTCCGGCGCAGACGGGCGTAAACAGCCAGTGACCCGCGATACCCTTATCCGGGTTGGTGACGAAATACTGTCCGGCAACGGCAGTGCAACCGTTCGTCTGGCAGACGGGTCCGAGATCCGGATCTCGCCGGATTCACGCCTGACCTTCAACCGCCTGACTCAGTTCGGCAAGTCCGGCATGGTGGATACCCGGTTGCGTCTGAATCGTGGCGAAATCCACACCCGGGTGAAGCCGGTGATGGAGGGCGGTGCCCGGTTTGAAATCGAGACCCCTTCAGCGGTGGCCGCCGTACGGGGAACCGTATTCGCACTGCAAACCTCCGGTGAGGCCACCAGCCTCCAGGTGACGCACGGTGCCGTCGATTTCGGCAAGCCCGGACTGACCCAGCGCATTCCTGCCGGCTACGGCGCTGCGGTCTCCACTGGTGGCACCTCGGGCATGAGCATCCGCCGCCTGCCCCCGGCCCCGGAAATCCAGCCGCTACCGACCAAGCTCACCCAACTGCCGACGACCCTGAAATGGGTCGATAATCAGGCCCCCAGCTATCAGCTCGATATCTTTGATGCCGAAAACGGACGCTGGGTAGAAAGCAGACAAGTGAGAGAAAACCAGCACAAGCTCAGTCTGCTGGATAACGGCAAGTATGACGTGCATGTGGCCGCCGTTGGCTATGACGGTGTGGCAGGCATGCCAGCGGTGACCAGGATCGACATCGACCTGCAGGCCCAGGTTGCCAACCTGGTGGCGCCGGCCGACGGCGCCGCTGCCAACGACGACATGCCGGAATTCCAGTGGTCACTGAACGGCAAGAACGAATTGGCCCGGGTAGAAATCGCCGAGGACGAAAGCTTCAACAACCTCATCACCACCAGTGAGTGGGCGCCCGAAAACGCGGCCCTGCCCTCTCGCCCGCTGGGTCCCGGCCACTATTATTGGCGCGTGGTTACCGAAGCCGGCGGCAACTCGGTCGCAATCAGCAAGCCCCGAAAACTGACGGTTAATGGCAGTCTGCCACCGGCGCGCATCATCAGCGTGAACTACCTGGACAGCCAGGTCAGGGTGTTCTGGGAGCGCGTGGCCACCGCAAACCAGTACCTGCTGCAATTGTCCGAAGAACCGGACTTCGACAACGTAATCAAGGAAGCCACTCTGGCAGATACGTCCGCGGCCTTGCGCCTCATTCCCGGTAGACGGTATTTTGTGCGGCTGAAAGCTCTTTCTGAGGGCCCCCTCACCAGCCGCTGGGGACCAGGTAGGGAGCTCTACCTGGAATAACCCCAACCACAGGACACCACCGCAAAGCCCATGAACCGGGACTGGCTGCACATAAAAACAACGCCGTGGACTCTGGCCCTGATTCTGCTGTCATGCACTCTGCTGCTTGAGCTTTCCAGCCTGCCCAGACACCTGGATTACTGGCTCTACGATCAAACCATCACCACCTTTCCCGGCGAACCGGCTGACGATGTAGCCATCGTGGCGATCGACGAGTTGAGCCTGGACCGGCTGGGCCGCTGGCCCTGGCCCCGTTCCAATCACGCCGCACTGATTCGCAGCCTCACGGAAGCCGGCGCCGAAACCATAGTTTTTGACATCCTGTTTCCAGAACCATCGCCGGATGACGCAGACCTGGCGAACGCCATGGAAGCGCACGGCAACGTCATTCTGCCCGTTTACCTGGCGCCTTCGGAATCCCGCCAGTTGCTTAGCGAGCAACTCCCTGCCCGCGCGCTAGCAAACACGGCCGCCCGTATCGGACATGCCCATGTCGAACTGGACAGTGACGGCGTCGCCCGCGGGCTGTATCTGTACAACGGACTCGGCCAGCAGCTCTGGCCGAGCCTCAGCCTCGCCGCCTTCGCCCCTGAGGCCACGCCGCCCAATTACGAACAGGCGCCGGCATTTATGAACATTCGAGACGAATACCGGGCAGTACCCCTGGCTGGGGGAGCGGGAACCGTAGCAACCTACTCCTACACCCGCGTTCTGGAGCAAACCACGCCTGCCGAGGCGTTTCGGGACAAGACGGTATTTGTCGGCGCGACGGCGGCAGGATTCGGTGACGTTTTGCCAACACCGTTTTCCGGCTTGAGCCGCCCCATGTCGGGCGTGGAATTTCACGCCAGTACCTTTTCAGCGCTCGCACAAAACCAGCTGGTTGAGCCAGCCCCCCGATGGTTATCTTCAGTGATCACCCTATGCGTCATTCTGGGCCTGGCGCTGAGCCTTCCCCGCATGCGCCCATCACACACCCTGTTTACCTGCCTGCTCAGTACTGCGGTGCTGTTTGTAGCCTTTGTTTTGGCGCTGCAGATCGGGCGAATCTGGGTGCCGGTCATTGATGCCGCTTTGATAGCGCTGCTGGCTCTGCCTATTTCCAGTGGATTCCGACTATCCCAGACCAACCGGTTTCTCAACCGTCAACTCGATAACCTGGCGCAAAGCCCCTATGTGACCATGCCGGATCACGGCACATACCACCCACGCCTGCTGCTGGAACACATTCAGGAGCTGTTTGAGCCAGAAGGCTGGATCCTGTGTGACGGAGCTCACTGTCTGACTTCGCGCTTTCTCAGCCCACAGGATGTGCCATCCGACCTTACCCCCCGGCAATGGGATCACAGGCTCAATGACAGCTGGCTGAAGCTCGAACAGGGCGACAAGACCTTTGTCCTTGGACTTCAACTCTCCAACGATCTTCAGGGCCAGGCTATTCAGCGTTACCTCAACCACCTCCGGCTGGAAATTCCGGACTCCATACAACAGGCCCGCAGTCCGAAAGAAAACATCTCGGCCCGCATTCAGAAAGTGCGCTTCGCCACCGAACGACTGAACCAGATGCAACAGTTCATCCGGCGCAGCTTCGAGCACATGCCTGACGGCATCATCGTGACCGACGAACTGGGCGTGATCCGTTTCGCCAACCGGCATATTGAACACTGGTTCCGGGAGCCCATGCCGAGCCTTAACGGCCTACCTTTGCCACGCTTGCTGGAAGGCTACGACCCCAGGGAATCGCCGCGCTGGAACGAGATCATTGCCGAAACGCTCACGCTTCAACAGAGCCGGACCATTGACCTGCAAATCCATGGCAAGGATTTCCTCATTCATATCGCCCCCTTCTCGCTGCCAGACAACGAGCAGTCGGGCCTCATCGCCAATATCTCTGACATCTCGGAGCTGAGGGAGCAGCAACGTCAGCACCGGGAAGCGGTGGACTTCATCTCCCACGATGTTCGCTCACCTCTGGTATCCCAACTGGCGCTGATTGAACAGCTCAAGCGCGATCCGGCCAACATTGCCCCGCAACAGCTGGAGCAACTGGGCCGACTGGCGCGGCGGAGTTACAACCTGGCCGAAGAATTCGTGCAGCTGGCCCGCGCAGAACAGTTAACGGAAACCCGTTTTTACGAATGCGAATTGCTCGCTATCGCAGAGAACGCCCGGGACAGCGTGATTGAACAAGCGGTGGAAAAAGGCATCGATCTTCAGCTGCAGGGCACCGAGGACCTGTGGCTGAAAGGTAATCCGGAGCTGCTGGAAAGGGCCCTGATCAACCTGCTCACCAATGCTGTGCAATACAGCCCGAGCGGCTCGGAGGTGGATATTCAGGTGTATCAGGCGGGGCATCAGGCCGTGGTCACCATCAGCGATGAAGGCAGCGGCATTGACCCCGAGGAACTGCCCCACCTGTTCGACCGCTACCGCCGTCAACGGCGAACCGAGCTGTCCGGGGTGCAGGGAACGGGCCTGGGCCTGTCGTTTGTAAAAACCGTTGTAGAGAAGCACTTCGGCACCATCGCGGTAGCCTCAATACCAGACCAGGGCTCCACCTTCACCCTGAAACTCCCGATCCTCGACCCGCTTCCCTGAGCCAAACCGGCAACGAGGCATAGCGACCCCGGAGCAAATGACTGTACCCACAACGTTGGCCGAAGGCTCGCGACGGCGGTATCTGTTGCGCTGATAAGAATAAAAAGCTCCCTGATATAAATACCTGAACTAGAGTAGTTCTTTGCTTATCCGCAATATCTGCCATTCTTAACCCTGACTCGCACGCGGTACGGCATTCAAACACTACGCTCCTCAAGGGTATGGTCATGGCAAAGACCCAAACGGTTCTAATTCTGGCTGTGGTGGTTTCCTTTCTCGCTGGCTGCTCCTCAGTAGCCATAGATCTGCAGGATCTGCCGCCTACCGCCGTGGTACCTTCAACCAGTGAGCCGGGCGTTGTCGAACTGCGTTACTACGACAATATCAGTGGCTCCAGCGTGTCCGACCTGACGGGCAGCGCCGCGTTTCCGGACAACCCGGACGTGGTCACGTCCCTCACATCACTGCAAACCGGGACATCCCGGGGCGACAACTATGGCGCCTGGGTTCGGGGCTTCATTGTCCCGCAGGTAACGGGTGACTACCGCTTTTTCGTCAGTGGCGACGACCAAGCCCAGCTCCTCCTGAGCCCCACCGATCAACCCGACCAGGCTGCAGTAATCGCGTCAGTGACCGGGAGCACACTCCCCAACGAGTACGGAAAATACAGCGCCCAGACCTCCGCTTACCAGAGACTCAGCGAAGGGCAGCCCTACTATTTCGAAATTCGCTTCAAAGAAGGCGGAGGTAATGATCATTTCAGCGTTGCCTGGGAAGGACCGGGCGTGGCACAGCAGGTGATCGGCGCGGACTACCTGTACAGCTGGGCCCAATCCGGCTTTGGCAACGGCGAGACCACGCAGGAGGCATACTCACTGGGTTACCGCGTCGGGTACACCGACGGCAGCGAAAACCTTGCATTTAATCAGCTTTACCCGCCTCTGGACGGGGACGGGGACGGGCTCTATGACAACTGGGAGGTCGCCAATGGCCTGGATCCAAACAACCCGAACGACAGCAACAACGATCCTGACGGCGACCTAATCTCTGCGGCGGACGAATTCCTGATCGGAACCCGGGAAAACAATCCCGACACGGACAACGACGGCATTACCGACGGCTATGAATACGCTGCCGGGCTCGACCCGCTGGATTCCGCGGATGCCAGCCTCGATTTGGATAACGACGGTTACTCCAACCTTGAGGAATACCAGGCCGGCACCTCTGTGGTTGATCCGGACAGCTCCCCAGCGCCACAGGAATCCATGGTTGCCGGGTTTATTGGCCAGTACTTCGATGGCATGAACTTCGAGCGGTTTGTTGGTTACCGCGAAGACAGCAACATACAGTTTGACTGGTCTGGTGGCACACCACACCCAGACCTTGCGTCAGACAGGTTCAGCGTACGCTGGAGTGGCACCTTCACAGCCCCCCACAGCAGTGGAGCGCGAAGCTATCAATTCGACGCTCGCTATGACGATGGTGTTCGCATGTCACTGAACGGCCAAACCGTCGTGAATGACTGGAGAAATGGAGGAACCAGGACAACCGGCGGCGCCCTGACGCTGCAGCCACAAGAGACCGTGAACATCTCCCTGGAATTTTATGAGAACGGCGGGAAAGCGGTTGCCATGCTTATGATTACCGATACCGCCTCCGGAGCGTCGGTGGCCGCTGACCGCACGGTGACCGCACTCAGCCCGGATGCCGACTCCACACAAGACACTGACGTAGACGGGATTCCAGATACCTGGGAGCTTAGGTACGGCCTCAACGCCTTCAGTGACGATGCCAGTGCCGTCAATAACAACAGTGGTGTTACCAACATAGAAGCCTATAACTCCGGCCTTCACCCCTTCACGCTGGCAACGGTGTCCGTTGTTGGCGCGGGCGGGGGCGGTGATGGCGATGGCTCGTCTACGGTTGATCCTGAACCTTCCACCGGAACCGCTATCGTAAGCTGGACAGCGCCCACCACCCGCGTTGATGGCAGCTCCATTGCCTTAAGCGAAATCAAATCCTACGTAATTAACTACGGGACAAACGAAACCGCCCTTGACCAGTCCGTTACCGTCCCGGGAGATCAAACTTCCGTAACGATCGATGGCCTGAGTACCGGCACCTGGTATTTCACCGTGCAGACAGAGGACATGAACGGACTACTCAGCCCGGCATCGGAAGTGGTGGCAACAACATACAACTAGCAGCTTAAAGCCCTGCCTGCCCGGGCCGCTGACATCACAGTCGAGGAGATAGAAATGAAAACGCATTCGACGCACCTCGCCCAGCTCATCGGTTCCGGCGCAGCCGTCCTGCTGATGAGAGGTACCGCACCCGCCCTGGCCAAGGACGATACGGCCTTCAACTGGTCGATCACGCCCTATCTCTGGGGCACCGATACTGCGGGCGACCTGACGTTCAGAGACAGCAATACTGGCTCTGGCAAGGTCAGTTTCGGCGAATCAAAGGGCACCTCGCTTGCGCGCGCGCATTTCGGCTACGCCGTCGGCGAACGCAAACAAACCGTATTCTGTTTGGCTGCCAGTTCAAGCAAGCCGAATTTAAAAGCGGCGATCTCGTGAGCGACTTCACCTATAAAGCGGCAATAGCGGGAGTCAACCTTCACTTGTCCACTTCTGAGACTGACTCCGGCAATCCCGGGCGCCACTTCCGAGTATGATCGACCCCGCCGTGCGCACAAACGAAAAAAGCCAGATCAGTGTCCACTGATCTGGCTTTCTCTTATGTGGTAGCGGGGGCTGGATTCGAACCAACGACCTTCGGGTTATGAGCCCGACGAGCTACCAGACTGCTCCACCCCGCATCAAAACTGGTTGTTGTCCGGGGCAACCCCGATCAACGTGGCGCGTATCTTAAGGATTGGAGGAATGGGTGTCAATCTCTATTTTCAAATAGATCGACCGAAAAATGAAGATACTCTTCGCCGTCAGCATTTTCGTCCGGTTGCGCCTTCCAGTAACCTGCCTGATCAATGGCTTCCCGTACCGGGCGAAATGATTTGCGGTGCTCAGGCGTGGCGCCCAGCCTCATCAGCGCTTCCAGGTGCACCGGAGTTGGGTAGCCCTTGTGCTTTGCCAGGCCGTAACCGGGAAACTCCAAGTCCAGGGCTTCCATTTCGCGATCCCGCACGACCTTGGCCAGAATGGATGCCGCACTGATCGCCGCTACCCGGCTATCGCCTTTTACCACCGGCTCTGACCGCCAGCGCCATTTCGGGCACCGGTTTCCGTCCACCAGCACATACTCCGGCTCTACACTCAGGCCGGCCACCGCGCGCTCCATGGCAATCATCGTGGCCTGGTAGATATTGAACCGGTCAATTTCATGGGCTTCACAGCGGCCCAGACTCCAGGCCATGGCGTTCTCGATGATTTCATCGAACAGGGCCAGGCGTTTTTTTTCAGTGAGTTTTTTGGAATCGGCCAATCCGGCGATGGGCTTGTCCGGATCGAGAATCACCGCCGCAGTGACCACCGCACCGATCAGCGGCCCTCGCCCAACCTCATCGACTCCAGCCAGGAGGTGCCCCTGATAGGCGCACTCAAATGGAGGCAACGCTTTTTTGCCAGCCATAATCTCTATCGACTCTCCAGCAGACCGGATATCGCCGTGGCTGCCTTTTCATCTGCGTCTTGCCTGAGGGTCTCATGCAACTCAGAAAAGGCATCCACCAGCCGCTGTCTCTCGCTGTCATTTTCCAGTCGCTCCAGGACCGCGCCGCCCAGGCTTTCAGGCGTGGCATTATCCTGCAGCAACTCGGGGACCAACTCCTGGCGAGCGAGCAGGTTTGGCAGAGCGACATAAGGTACTTTCACCAAACGGGACAATAATTTGTAGCTGAAGTTACTCAGCCGGTAACCCACTACCATCGGCTTCTTTAGCAGCATGGCCTCCAGCGTGGCCGTCCCGGAGGCCAACAGCACAACATCCGAAGCGGCCATCACATCCCGGGACCGGCCACGGACAATGGTCACCGGAAGTTTTACGTCCAGCGTTTCGACCAACTCACGGACCTGCCTTTCCCGCTCACTATTGACGCAGGGAATCACCAGCTGAACATCCGGACGCCGCGTCTGGATCCACCGGGCCGCTTCCAGAAACAGTGTCCCCAGTCGCTCGATTTCTCCGGCCCGGCTGCCTGGCAACACCGCCAGCAGAGGTGCCTTTTCGTCCAGGCCCAAATCCCGGCGAGCCTTACCGGTTTCAGGAGTCATCGGAATACGATCTGCCAAAGGATGCCCCACAAAAGCAACGGGCACCTGATGCTCCTGGTAAAAACGGGCTTCAAACGGAAAGAGTGTCAGCATCAGGTCAACCGACTTGGCGATTTTGAAAATACGCTTCTGCCGCCACGCCCAGACCGATGGACTGACGTAGTGAACGGTGGGAATTCCCGCTTCACGACAACGACGTTCCACGGTGAGCGTAAAATCAGGGGAGTCGATACCAATGACCACATCAGGAGGCGTGGCGAAGAAGTAGTCAAACAACCGGGCACGGATGTCGAACAGTTCGCGAATTCTGCCCAGCACCTCGACCAGCCCCATCACGGATAGCCGCTCCATGGGCACCAGGGAGTGAAAGCCTTCGGCAATCATCTCGTCGCCACCGATACCGACAAAACGGGCGTGTGGGTAACGGATACGAAGGGAACGAATCAGGCCGGCACCCAGTATGTCACCGGACGCCTCACCGGCCACTATGCCAAAGGTAATGTTGCGGGTGCTGACAACACCCGCCTGTAACGCAGTTTCTGACACCAAGTGGCTCCCGCCGGATTAGCGGATAATGCCGCGATGGGCGTGCCGCAGAGAATCAATGAGCGGCTGGACTTCGACCACGTCACCATAACTCTTGCTGAGCTCTTCGACAGCCTGCTCAGTTGTCAGCCCTTGTCTGTATATCACTTTGTAGGCGCGGCGCAGGGTCAGCAATACCTCTTTACTGAAGCCTCGACGCTTGAGGCCTTCGACGTTCAGGCCATGAGGCTGGGCCGACTGTCCGCTCGCCATCACGTAGGCCGGGACATCCTTGAGCACGATGCTGCCACCGGCCGACATGCTGTGCTGACCGATGTTGCAGAACTGATGCACCATGGTGCCGCCACCAAGAATGGCGAAATCACCGACGCTGACGTGCCCTGCCAGGGTCGCGCAGTTCGCCAGAATGGTGTTGTCGCCAACCATGCAGTCATGGGCCACGTGAACATAGGCCATCAGCAGATTACCGCTGCCAATGCAGGTTCGCCCTTCATCCTGAATGGTGCCGCGATGAATGGTGCAGTTCTCACGAATCACATTGTTGTCGCCAATCGTCAGGGTCGTCGGCTCGCCGGCGTATTTCTTGTCCTGGCATTCCTCGCCAACGCTGGAGAACTGGAAGATCCGATTATTCCGGCCGATCACGGTGGGACCCTTGACCACCACATGGGACATGATTTCCGTGCCCTCACCGATTTCCACGTCCGGCCCGATATAGCTCCAGGGGCCAACCGTCACACCTTCAGCCAGCTTGGCAGAAGGGTGAACAATCGCTTGGGGATGAATACCTGACCAGTCACTCGTCGACATCAAACTTCTCTCTCAGCGGTCATGATCTCAGCCACGCACACGACATCACCGTCGACCAGTGCCCGGCAGTTAAACTTCCAGATTCCCTGCTTGCCTGAGACAAACTCCGATTCCATGCACAGTTGATCCCCGGGTAACACGGGACGCTTGAACCGGACTTTGCTGGAACCAGCCAGATACTGCACCACACCATCGGCGGGCTTACGGTCAACCGTGATAAAGCCGAGGATTCCGGACAATTGGGCCATGGCCTCGATAATCAGCACACCAGGCATGATGGGGTTGCCTGGGAAGTGCCCCTGAAAGAACGGCTCGTTGAACGAGACATTCTTGTAGCCCTTGATGGTTTTGCCTTTCTCGACTTCCGTTACGCGGTCGACCAGCAGAAACGGGTAACGATGGGGAAGGTATTCCAGAATCTCGTGAATCTTCATCATAGCGACAAGCCTCAGCCCTCTAATTTCTTTTCAAGTTCCTTCACCCGTCGGGCCAACACATCAAGCTGACGGAACCGCACGGCGTTCTTGCGCCACTGTTTGTTGGTATCGGTCCCGGTGCCGGAGGAATATACACCCGGCTCTTTGATGTCGCCGGTAACCAGGGTCATACCGGTCAGGTGAACCTGATCCGCAATGTTCAGGTGACCGGCAATACCGGATGCGCCACCGAAAATGCAGTGCCGGCCAATGGTGGTACTGCCAGCAATGCCGACCATGGCGGCCATCGCACTGTGATCACCGATCTGAACGTTGTGGGCAATCTGAATCAGGTTGTCCAGCTTGACGCCATCGCCAATAACCGTGTCATCCAGAGCGCCACGATCGATGGTGGTGTTAGCGCCCACTTCCACGTCATTGCCCAGAACCACACGCCCGATCTGTGCAATGCGATGCCAGACACCTTTCTCGTTGGCGAACCCGAAGCCGTCCGAACCAATAACCGCACCACTGAGGATGTGGCAACGCTCACCAACAACAACATCGTGTGCCAGCGTTACCCGCGGCCGGATCACGGTGCCCGCGCCAATACGGACCCGGGCACCGACAACCGTTCCAGCGCCGATCACTACGCTGTCCGCAATCTCTGCACCCGCTTCCACAACCACGTTGGGGCCTACAGAGGCGGTATCAGCAATACAGGCCGTTTCATCAACCACTGCCGAAGGGTGAACCCCGGGCGGCGCCACCGGCTCGGGGTTGAACCAGTGGCTCAAGCGGGCATAGCCCAGATAGGGGTTATCCAAAATCAGAACGTTGGTATCGGCCTGGTCTGCCACCGTAGGCGACAGGATGACGGCCGACGCCTCGGTTTCAGCAAGGTATTTGGCATAGGAAGGGTTGGCCAGAAAACTGATCTGGCCCGGGCCAGCGGCCTGCAGCGTCGCCAGGCCGTTGATGCGCGTATCGGGGTCACCCCGGAAGTCGGCGCCCAGCGCCTCCGCTATTTCTTCGAGTCGGTAGAGCCTGTCTGGCATTACGCACTCCAAACGTTTCCGGGCATGCCCCGTGGCGATTAACGGTTCAGTTTTTCAAGCAGCTGCTGCGTCAGATTCATTTCCGGCTTGACGTACACCACGGCCTCGCTCGGGAGAATCAGATCCAGGTCGTTCTCTTTCAGAAGCTCTTGAACCGCCGCATCCACTTCCGGGCGGGCCTGCTCAAGAAATGCCTGCTTGCGCTGGGCCACGGTGCTGTCCAAGCGTTGCTTCATAAAATTGAACTCTTTGACCTTTTCCTGGAACTCACCCGCCAGCTTGTTGCGCTCAGTCTCGTTCATCATAGCGCCATCTTTTTCCAGACGCTCTTTGAGCTTGCGGGCTTCCTCCTGTACTTCCCGCACCTGGGCCTCGTCTCCGGCAAAATCCTTCTGAAGCTTTTCGCTAAAGCTCTGGGCGTCGTTAGAGGAAAACAGCGCCTGACGCAGGTCAACCACACCAATCCGGGTTTCGGCCATAGCCGGCAAGGAAAGGGCCATCATGGCCGCAGCAATTACCACTAGCAATCGGGACATCGTGTTTCTCCTATTGTTCATCCATTAATCATACGGTTCTTATCAGAATGTTTGCCCGAGCGAGAACTGGAAGACTTGGGTTTCATCTTCAGGCTTTTCATTAAGCGGTTTTGCCAGGCTGAAAGCCAGGGGACCCACGGCTGTGATCCACTGGAACCCAACACCCGCCGACAGCCGAACCTCGTTCAGCGCCGGATCAAAGCCCCGGTCGGTATCAAACACTTGGCCGGCATCCATAAAGAACGCCGTGCGCATGGTCCGGCTATCGCCTGCAAACGGCACCGGGAAGATCAGCTCAAGGCTGCCTTCGGTCAGCAGATTACCGCCAAACGGATCCGGATCCGAAAAATCATTTTCCGCGTTGGTTGCCCGCGCACCCAGCGAGTTGGCTTCGTAGCCGCGGACCGAGCCGTAGCCACCGGCATAGAAGTGTTCATAAAACGGCATCTGCGTGCGATCGCCATAACCGTCACCGAACCCAAGCTCGGTGCGGGCTCTCACAACCCAGCTACCGGTGCTGGTGACCGGGAAATAGAAATCGGTCTTGTGGGTTGCCTTGTAAAAGGTCAAATCACTGCCGGGGACCGCGACATCGAGATTCAAAGAGTGGCTGTAGCCGTCGGTGGGCAGAACCCCCCGATTAAGCGTGCTGCGGCGCCAGCTACCAAACAGGAAGTAGTTATCGAACGAGTCACCCTCGTCGAGAATGAAATCCCGGACTTCCTGAGAGGTAAACACCCCCTCTTTAATGTTCGAGCGCGTGTAACCCACACCAAAGTTCAACCGCGTCACACTGTCAGTCGGGTAACCGAAGGTAAGACGTCCGCCATACTCATCCAGCAGGTAAGAGGAAATGTCCTCTTCCTCGTAATCCGTTTCGCGGGCAAACAGACTAAACCCCCGGCTCACACCATCCACGGTGTAGTATGGGTCCAGGTAGGACACGTTCGCGCTCTTGACCGAATCACTGACGTTCACGCCAAACGACACGCGCTTGCCGCTGCCGAAGAAGTTGTTCTCCGACACGTTCACGCCGAGGATCACCCCGGAATCCTGAGAGAAGCCAACGGATGCAGACAGGCTGCCGGTTGGCTGCTCTTCAACCGAGTAGTTCACGTCCACCAGGTCGTCGGTGCCCGGCACCGGCACCGTCTCAACATCTACTGACTTGAAGAAACCAAGCCGTTCCAGCCTTGTCTTGGAGAATTCGATCCGATCGGACGAGGCGATGCCGCCTTCCATCTGGGTCATTTCCTGACGCAGAACATCATCGCGGGTGGAAACATTGCCGTCGAAGTTGATGCGCCGGACGTAGGCTCGCTTGCCCGGTTCCACGAAGAAAGTCACTGCCGCAGTGTTACCTTCGCCGGGCTCTGGAACCGCGTTCACGTTCGCGAAGGCATACCCTTCCCGACCGAGCCGGAACGACAACGCTTCAGAAATAGCTGTCGTGGTCGCACGGGAAAAAACATCGCCTTCTTCGATGGGGATCAGCTTACGCAGCTCCTCCTCACCCACAATCAGATCGCCACGCAGGTTTACCTCGGAAATGGTGTACTGAGGGCCTTCGTTCAGGGCAATGGAGATGAACACCTGCTGCTTGTCCGGGGAGATCGATACCTGGCTGGAGTCTACGTTGAAATCCAGGTAGCCACGGTCGAGGTAAAACGAACGCAGGGTCTCGAGATCGCCGCTCAAGCGCTCACGGGCGTACTTGTCGGCACTGGTCAGCGAAGTCCACCAGCTGCTGGTCTGGAGTTCGAACAGATCCAGCAAGGCCTCATCGGAGAAGTCCCGGTTGCCGACAATATTGATGTGCTGGATTGCGGCCACCGAGCCCTCGTTGATATCCAGCTGAATAGCCACACGGTTACGGGGCAACTCCTCAGCGCTCGCCTTGACCCGTGCGTTATAGCGGCCCTGAGCGATGTAGGATCGCAGGATTTCCAGTTCGAGACGCTCGAGGGTAGCCCTGCGGAATACCTGCCCTTCCTGCAGCCCGGCGCCGGACAGGGCGTCCATGAGCATGTCGGTCTCGATGTTTTTGTTGCCTTCGATATCGATGGAACTGATGGAGGGCCGCTCGCGCACGGTCACGATCAGGACATTGCCATCGCGGCTGGCCTGAATATCCGTAAACAGTCCGGTCCGGAACAGAGATTTCAGGGCATCGGCAAGATCACCCTCATCGATCTGCTCACCAATGTTGACCGGCAACGCCGAAAACACGGTTCCGGCAGAAACGCGCTGCAAACCTTCTACTTCGATATCCGCAACCGAAAATTCATCCGCAATTGCTGGCCCCATGCCGGTTGCGGCAACAGCAAGGCCAACGGCCATACTCAGAAGAGAACGTCTCATTCAGTTATTTCGCCTGGTTAATGCGCGTAAAGAGCCCGCAATTCTCACAACCGCATCAGGTCGTTGTAAAGGGCAAAGATCATTAATGTCAGAATCAGTGTCATTCCAATCCGCAAGCCAAAGAGCTGAGCCTGCTCTGAGAGCGGCTTCCCGCGGATTGCTTCAATGGTGTAATAAACAATGTGGCCGCCATCGAGTACCGGGACGGGCAACAAATTAAGCACACCGAGGCTGATACTCAGGTATGCGAGAAAACGAATAAAATCTTCAAACCCTGAACTCACACTGGCTTCGGCGACACGGGCGATAGTGATCGGCCCGCTCAGGTTACTGGGTGAGAGCAGCCCGGTGACCATTTTCTTGATGGCGACCAGCGTCAGGCGCGTATCGGCCCAGGTTTCGTTCAGGGCGTTGGGAATAGCTGAAAAGGGGCCATAGCTCACATCCCTGAGGACTTCCTCCGGCCAGGAGAACGGCTCCACGCCAGCGCCCACAAAGCCAATGGTCTCGCCATTTTCCAACGTTTTCGCTTCGGGCCGGACCTGAATCGTGCGCTCACTCCCCTCACGCGCAATGGTCAGTGACAATACCTCTTCCGGTGCGGCCTTGACCGCTTCCACTAACTCGAACCAGGAACCAATCGCCTCGCCGTCAATGGCCAGAATTTCGTCGCCAGGCCGGAGGCCGGCTTGCATGGCGCGGCCGGAATCAACGACCTGCCCAAGAATCGGGGGCACGTCTGGGCGCCAGGGCGTGATGCCGAATTCGCCCAATGGATTGGGCGCTTCGTTGCTCAGCCGCCAGCCTCCGAGCTCACCGGTAATGGAGCCCTTCGCCCCCTGATCCGACACTTCCATCGATACCGGCCCGTGCTCGCCGGCACGCTCCAGAAGCCGCATATTCACATCGCGCCAGGACGTCACCTGATAACCATCCACGCCATGGATTTCCATGCCTTCCTGCAGTCCCATCTGCTCCGCGATACTGCCCTGCCCCACCTGACCGACAATGGGGGCAACATGAGTCACACCGACAATGCCCAGCAGCCAATAGGCAAAGACCGCAAAGATGAAGTTGGCAGCAGGCCCGGCAGCGGCGATGGCAATACGTTGCGAGGGGGGCTTTGACGTAAACGCCTGGCCTTTCAGATGGTCGGGTACCGGCGCTTCACGCTCGTCCAGCATCTTGACGTAGCCACCCAGCGGAATGGCGGCAATGGCAAACTCGGTTCCGTGACGGTCATACCAGGAAAACATGGGCTTGCCGAAACCAACTGAAAATCGCAGCACCTTCACGCCACAACGACGAGCCACCCAGAAGTGACCGTACTCATGAAGCGTCACCAGAATGCCCAGGGTCAGTGCCAGTGCCAGTATGGTTTCTATCAATTGCATAGCTTTCCCGATTGGTCGTTCAGCGGCCGCCTCGCGTCAGGCGATTCAGACCGCCAACAGACTTATCTGTTCCCGGGCACGGGTTCGTGCTTCCGAGTCTTTCGCAAAGATGGTGTCAAAGCTGTCTGCCGGCACCACGGCCGTCCCAGACAGCGTTCGCTCTATAATAACGGGGATATCGGCGAAACACAGGTTACCCGCAAGAAATGCCGCTACCGCCTCTTCATTGGCGGCATTGAGCACCGCCGGCGCCGTTCCTCCGGCCTCAAACGCCTCCGCCGCCAGCCTCAGGCACGGGAAGCGCACCAGGTCGGGACGTTCAAAATGGAACCGGCCGATGGAGAACAGGTCCAGAGGCGGCACGCCTGCCTCAATACGCTCCGGCCAGGCCAGGCCATTGGCAATCGGCGTTCTCATGTCCGGACTTCCCAGCTGGGCCAGCACCGAGCCATCGGCGTACTCAACCATGGAATGGATGATACTTTCCGGGTGCACGTGCACCTCAACTTTATCTGGCATGATGTTAAACAGCCAGCAGGCTTCGATGAGCTCCAGCCCCTTGTTCATCAAGGTGGCAGAATCCACGGAAATCTTCTGCCCCATGGACCAGTTCGGGTGGGCACAGGCTTCCTCCGGCGTGACATCGCGCAAAGCATCCGCACTGTGCTCCCGGAAAGGCCCGCCTGATGCGGTGAGCAGGATACGGCTTACCCCGGCACCATCCGGATCACGGATTTTGTCGGCAGGCATGCACTGAAAAATCGCATTATGCTCGGAATCAATGGGCAAGAGCTCCGCGCCGGAATCCGCCACAGCGTCCATAAACAGCTTACCTGACATCACCAGCGCTTCCTTGTTCGCCAGCAACACGCGCTTGCCGGCACGGACTGCCGCCAACGTCGGCGACAGACCGGCCGCGCCAACAATCGAGGCCATGACGGTATCCGCTGCGGCAGCCTCAGCGACTTCGCACAGCGCGCCGGGTCCTCCCAGAACCCGGATATCAGGCATATCGGAAAGCAGATGTGACAGCTCTGTAGCAGCCTCAGCACTGGCCATGACCGCCACCTGGGGCCGGAACTCGCGGCACAGAACGGCAAGCTCGGAGGCCCGGGTGCCCGCTGTCAGAGCATAAACACGGAAACGCTCAGGGTGACGCCGGACAACATCGAGCGTGCTCAGGCCAATGGAGCCGGTTGCTCCGAGAATAGTGAGATGACGCATCGGCATACTAACTCACCAGTGTCCGCCGGTGAGCCAGCCCGCCAGAGTGATGATGAGCGCAAACACCGGGATAGCGGCGGTCAGGCTGTCGATCCGGTCGAGGATACCGCCGTGCCCCGGCAACAACTGACTGCTGTCTTTGACGCCCCGAAAACGCTTGAGCATGCTTTCAAACAGATCGCCCAAGACCGAAACGAAGCCGGTGAACAGACTGGCGAGGATCAACAAAACCGTCTCTGAAGCGGACGCCGCGGCAGCCAGGCTCACCAGCAGGGCAAACAAGCCCACCGCCGCGAGGCCACCCCACACGCCGGCCCAGGATTTCCCCGGGCTGACTCTCGGGGCTAACTTGGCTTTGCCAAAGGCACGACCGGCAAAATACGCACCGATATCCGCAACCCAGACCACGCAGAAAATATACAGAATGGCCCACAGGCTGTTGCTTACTTCGCCGAAGGCCAGGGTGCCCGTTCTCAGGTAATTCAGGCCAACCCACGCCGGCACCAGAACCAGAAGCCCCATCAATGCCCTTGCGGGCAAGTTACCCCAGGTCTCTGAACCCCTCGGATACGCTCTGACCAGCAAAAAGCAGGCAACCCACCAGATCAGTGCCAGCCAGAACACCGCCACCGCAGGGACGTTGAGCAGGCCGTACAGAATCAGCGCGACCACACCCGCGTAAATCACGCGCCCCACCTGCCCCGAGATGCCAGACAGATTCGCCCACTCCCAGGCGCCAAGGGTAATAATCAGCCCGGTGAACAGAGCAAAGCCCAGAGGCGGCAAAAAGAAGATCCCGCCGATCGCGATGGGAGCAAGGATGAGCGCGGTAATTATTCTGGTTCTGAGCACGGCTGAAAATCGCTTTTGAGGTCGTTAGGAGTGGGAGGACGCCTGGGCGGCAATCTGGTCATCGGTCTGACCAAACCGGCGCTGACGTCCGGCATACGCCGCGAGCGCCTTGCGCATCTCGTCTTCTTTGAAATCCGGCCAGTAGACCGGTGCAAAATACAACTCGGAATAAGCCAGGTGCCAGAGCATGAAGTTGCTGATGCGCTGCTCACCGGCGGTACGGATCATCAGATCCGGCATGGGCAGATCGCCAATGCTCAGGTGCTGCTGCAGCAGGTCATCGTTGATGTCACCCGGCTCGAGCTCGCCGGCACGCACCTTCGCCGCGACCTGACGGGTCGCCTGAGTAATATCCCAGTGCCCGCCGTAATTGGCGGCAATGACCAGGGTCATCAGGGTGTTGTTCTTGGTCAGCTCTTCCGCCTCGGCCATTCGTTCTTGCAGCGTGGCGTTGAAGGCCGACCGGTCACCAATAATTCGAAGCCGGATATTATTGCGGTGCAGCTTCCTCACCTCCCGTTCCAGGGCGAACAGGAACAGTTTCATGAGAGCGGAGACCTCATCTTCCGGACGCCGCCAGTTCTCACTGGAAAACGCGAACAGGGTCAGCACCTCGACACCCTCCCGGGCGCAGGTTTCGACGACCGCCTTTACCGCATCTACGCCGGCCTTGTGGCCAGCAACGCCTTTTTGCCGACGCTCTTTGGCCCACCGATTATTGCCATCCATGATGATGGCGACGTGCCGGGGCCTACTCTCTGCAGACACCGGAATTTCTGCGGATACGGTTTCCGTCATGAAATCCTCTACTCGGGCCGGACAAAGTGCGGCCGACCCTCTATGACTCACTGCAAACTCAATGTCGGTTACACCGACATCAAATCCTCTTCTTTCGACTTCAGGGCCTTGTCCACTTCTGCAATGTAGCGGTCAGTCAGCTTCTGAATTTCATCCTCACCGCGACGCTCGTCGTCTTCGGTGATTTCCTTTTCTTTCAGCAGATCCTTGATCATGCTGTTGGCATCGCGACGGACGCTGCGGATAGACACCCGGCCCTGTTCAGCGTCGGCCTTCGCCTGCTTGACCATTTCCCGACGGGTTTCTTCGGTCAACATCGGCATGGGAACCCGGATGACGTCGCCACTGGTTGCAGGGTTCAGCCCCAGATCGGAGGTCATGATGGCCTTTTCGATGGTCGGAACCAGGTTCTTCTCCCAAGGCGAAACCATCAAGGTCCGGTTGTCTTCTACGGTGATGCCGGCAACTTGCTTCAGCGGTGTTTCCTGGCCGTAGTAATTGACCATCACGCTGTCGAGGATCGCGGGATGCGCCCGACCGGTGCGAATTTTGTTAAAGGCCGCATGCAGAGCCTCCAGGCTCTTTTGCATTCTCTTCTCGGCGTCAGCTTTGATGTCGTTAATCACTTCAGCACCCTCAATTCGTTCCAGAAAACAGTCCATTCGTTTCCGGGGCATGGCAACGGGCCGCGCCCCGGCATCAATTATTCAATCAGTGTACCTTCTTTTTCGCCGGTGACGATGCGGGTCAGCACACCCGGGCTATTCATATCAAAAACCCGCAGCGGCATACCATGGTCACGAGCCAGACAGATTGCGGTCAGGTCCATAACACCCAGTTTTTTATCCAGCACTTCATCGTAGGTCAGGTGGTCATACTTCTCAGCTGAGCTGTCCAGCTTCGGATCAGCCGAATAGACACCATCAACCTTGGTTCCTTTAAGCACGGCATCCGCTTCGATTTCAATCCCTCGCAGGCAGGCTGCCGAATCGGTTGTAAAGAAGGGATTGCCGGTGCCGGCACAGAAGATGACCACGTCGCCGTCCTTGAGGTCACGAACCGCTCGACGGCGATCATAGTGCTCCACGATGCCACTCATGGGGATCGCAGACATAACCCGAGTACGGATGTTGGAACGCTCGAGCGCGTCACGCATCCCCAGAGCATTCATCACGGTGGCAAGCATCCCCATGTGATCGCCGGTGACCCTGTCCAGTCCAGCGGCACTCAGGGCCGCGCCACGGAACAGGTTGCCACCACCGATGACCAGTCCCACCTGAACACCAATGCCGATCAGGGCACCAATCTCCAGCGCCATACGATCGAGGACTTTGGGATCAATACCGAAATCGTGCTCCCCCATCAGGGCTTCACCGCTCAGTTTGAGGAGAACGCGCTTATATCTGGGCTGGGTTTTGGAAGAAGTCGGCATGATGATCCCCTTTTCGTCTGTTGGCGGCGATGCGGCGTGTTGCGCGCCGCAGGCTTGTATCTGACATACTCCTCAAAAAGGGGTATCTCAGATACAAACCCGCCACGAAAGCCAGGAAAACCTGACTGACGTGGCAGACTGAGATGGCGCGACAAGCCCGAGGCTGTCGCGCCTGACGAAGAATCAGGCCTTGCCAGTGCCGGCTGCGGCAGCAACCTCGGCGGCGAAGTCCACTTCTTCCTTCTCGATACCTTCACCCACTTCCAGGCGAACGAAACCAACCAGCTCACCACCGGCAGACTTGATCAGTTCGCCTACGGTCTGATCCGGGTTCTTGACGAACGGCTGTTCAACAAGGCTGTTTTCCTTGAGGAACTTCTTGATGCGGCCGCCCATCATTTTCTCAATGATTTCGGCAGGCTTGCCTTCCATGTCCGGCTGAGCCTTGATGATTTCCTTTTCTTTTTCCACCTCTTCTTCCGGCATTTCTTCCGGCTTGCCAACACGCGGGTTTACCGCAGCAGCGTGCATAGCCACATCGCGCGCCACCTCTGCATCACCGGCAGAAATCGCTACGACCGAAGCGATCTTGTTGGTGCTGTGAACGTAACCGCCAACTACCGGGCCTTCTACCTTCACGATGCGACGAACAGTGATGTTCTCGCCGATCTTCTGAACCAGCGCTTCGCGCTTGGCTTCCAGATCGCCTTCCATCAGCTTGGCAACGTCAGCCTCGCCTTTCTCGAAAGCAACTTCCAAAACGTTGTTGGCGAATGCGAGGAAGTTGTCATCGCGGGCAACGAAGTCAGTCTCGGAGTTCACTTCCAGAATGTAAGCAACGGTGTTGTCGTCTGAAATCTTGATCAGAGACACGCCTTCTGCAGCAGTACGACCAGCCTTCTTTGCGGCTTTCAGGCCAGAAGACTTACGCAGCTCTTCAATCGCAGCATCAACATCGCCGCCAGCCTCAACCAGTGCCTTCTTGCACTCCATCATGCCAAGGCCGGTACGCTCGCGCAGCTCTTTGACCATTGCAGCGGTAATTGCAGCCATGTTCAATCCTCTCAATAATTACGAATTCGGTAGGACAAGTGTGCCCGAATCAGATCCGGGCACACCTTAACTTCAAAGCGTGGTTCTGACGCTTATTCGGCAGCCGGAGCGGCGCCTTCCGCGTCTTCGCTGACTTCAACAAACTCGTCAGCGCCTGCACCAGCAGACTGAGCTGCTTCAAGGCAGGTGTCGGCAACGGCCTTCACGTAGATCTGGATCGCGCGGATGGCGTCATCGTTACCCGGGATAACGTAGTCAACACCGTCAGGATCGCTGTTGGTATCAACAACACCGATAACCGGGATACCCAGCTTGTTGGCTTCCTTAATCGCGATGCGCTCGTGGTCAACGTCGATCACGAACAGTGCGTCCGGCAGGCCACCCATGTCCTTGATACCGCCGATGGAACGCTCAAGCTTCTCCATCTCACGGGTGCGCTCAAGCGCTTCCTTCTTGGTCAACTTGTCGAAGGTACCGTCTTTGCTCTGGGCATCCAGGTCACGGTAGCGACGAATTGACTGACGGATGGTCTTGTAGTTGGTCAGCATCCCGCCCAACCAGCGATGGTTAACGAACGGCTGGCCGGAGCGCTCTGCTTCTTCCTTGATGATTTTGGCCGCGGCACGCTTGGTGCCTACGAACAGAATCTTGTTCTTGCTCCCTGCCAGCTGCTGAATGAAATTCAGCGCATCGTTCATGGCAGGAACAGTCTGCTCCAGGTTGATGATATGAATCTTGTTGCGGGCGCCGAAGATGAACTTCGACATTTTTGGGTTCCAGTAGCGAGTCTGGTGACCGAAGTGAGCACCTGCCTTCAGCAGGTCGCGCATATTTACCTGAGCCATGTAGTTACCTTTTTAGCTTCGGGTTAGTCCTCCACGTATCCGATTGCCCCAACCCACTTCCATGCGTTTGTTGATGGAAGGGAGCACCCTGGGACAACGTGCCGATACGTGTGCGAATTTGCCGGATTCGTTTCCGGCGGCCGCGTTTATACCACAAACGCCTTCCCAAAAGCCATAATTTTTGCGCCAACCGTTCCTTGTACCGCGGCACTCAGCCCCTTAAAATGCCGGGCTGATGCAATTTAATGGGAAGCCCGATGCAAGTATCGATTAAGACACCGGAAGAAATCGAAAAAATGCGCGTTGCCGGCCGCCTGGCCGCCGAAGTTCTCGAGTTGCTTGATGAGCACATCAAGCCCGGAATCACCACCGAGGACATCAACCGCATCTGTCACGATCACATCGTGAACGTCCAGAAGGCAATCCCGGCTCCCCTCAATTACAAGGGATTTCCGAAATCCGTCTGCACGTCGGTCAATCACGTAATTTGCCACGGCATTCCGACCGAGAAAAAAGTGCTCAAAGAAGGTGACATCATCAACGTCGACGTCACCGTCATCAAGGATGAGTACCACGGTGACACGAGCAAGATGTGGATTGTGGGAAAGCCCAAGCCTGGCAGCGAACGCCTGATCAACATCACCCAGGAGTGCCTGTACAAAGGTATTGAACTGGTGAAACCCGGCACACGACTGGGCGATATCGGCCACGCCATCCAGCAGCACGCTGAAAAGCATCGCTATTCCGTGGTTCGCGACTATTGCGGCCACGGAATCGGAAAAGTGTTCCATGAAGAGCCGCAAGTAATGCATTACGGCAAACCCGGCACCGGCATGGAACTGCAGGAAGGCATGACCTTCACCATTGAGCCGATGATCAATCAGGGCAAATACCAGACCAAGCTGCTGCCCGATGGCTGGACCGTTGTCACCAAGGACCACAAATTGTCGGCGCAGTGGGAACACACCATCCTCTGCACCGCTGATGGGTACGAAGTTCTGACCAAGCGATCGGAAGAGCCGTTTTAAGTGGACTTAAACCAACTGGAGTCCCGCATAAGCAAGGACGTCTCGCCGGTATCCGCCGCCAGAGCACTGCTGGAAACCCGCTATCAGGCCGATGCCGAAGCTTTCCGCCAGGGCGCCGATGTACGCGCCCTGGTGCACGCCCGCGCCGACACCGTCGACACGGTCCTGAGGCTGATCTGGCAACGGTACCCTTTTGCTGACTCGGCAGACATCTCGCTCATCGCGGTGGGTGGCTATGGCCGTGGGGAACTTCACCCCCATTCCGACATTGATCTACTGATTCTGACCCGAGCCGGGGTCGAGGATAGCTGGCACGAAGACCTCAGCGCCTTCGTAACCCTACTCTGGGATCTCAAGCTGGATATCGGACACAGCGTCCGGAGCATTAACGAAGGCATAGAGGCTGCCCGGGAAGACATCACCATCCTGACCAACCTGCTGGAAACCCGGACTATTGCCGGCCCTGACAGCCTGCGCCAGGAACTGACCGAGCAAATCTATTCCGACGACGTCAGCACCGATCGGGAATACTTCATCGCCAAACGCCAGGAACAGCAGGCCAGGCACCAGAAGTATGGCGACACCGAATACAACCTTGAGCCGAACGTAAAGGGCTCTCCGGGCGCCCTGCGCGACATCCAGACCATCGGATGGATCACCAAACGGCATTTCGGCCTGCAGGATATTTCCGACCTGGTGCGCTCCAACATCCTGATGGAAGAGGAGTATCAGATCCTCTACCAGGGTGAAACCTTCCTGTGGCAATTGCGGTACGGCCTGCAACTGATCGCTGACCGGAACGAAAACCGGCTGCTGTTTGACCATCAACGTGCCCTTGCCCAGATGCTGGGCTACAAAGATGAAGGCAAGCGCCTGGGCGTAGAGCTGATGATGCAGTCCTATTACCGGACTGTGCTGGCCCTGGCCGAATTGACGGACGTCATCCTTCAGTACTATGACGAGGCCATCCTCGTCTCCGGGCAGTCAGATGAGATTTGCCCCCTGAACAAACGCTTCCAGATTCGCAACCGCTATATCGAGGCGGTCAACAACCAGGTCTTTGCCTGGGCGCCCTACGCCATCATGGAAATCTTTGTCCTGATGGCCCAGCACCCGGAAATCAAAGGTATCCGAGCAACGACCATCCGCTCACTCAGGGCACACCGGCACCTGATTGACGACGCGTTCCGTTCAGACCTGGGGGTCACTACTCTGTTCATGGAGCTGCTGAGAACCCCTCACGCCCTGGAGCAGACCCTGTCTGCGATGAAGAAGTACAACGTGCTGGGGCGCTACCTGCCGGAGTTCGGCCAGATCATCGGGCAGATGCAGCACGACTTGTTTCATATCTACACGGTTGATGCCCACACGCTCCGCGTCATTCGCAACATGACCCGCCTCCGCAGCTCTGACGCAAAAACCGAGTATCCGCTCGCTTGCCGCCTGATTCACCAGTTACCGAAACTGGAAAACCTGTTTATCGCAGGCCTGTACCACGACGTGGCCAAAGGCCGTGGCGGCGACCACTCAGAACTGGGCGCCATCGATGCGGAAGATTTCTGCGAGCGGCATCACCTGAGCGAACGGGACACCAAGCTCATCTCGTGGCTGGTGGAGAATCACCTGCTGATGTCCATGACCGCCCAACGCAAGGACATCTCAGACCCGCACATCATTCACAATTTCGCTCAGGCGGTGCCGAGCCAGACTCACCTGGACTACCTGTATGTCCTGACGGTGTGCGACATCAGCGCGACCAATCCGAAGCTCTGGAACACCTGGCGCGCCTCTTTGCTGCGCCAGCTGTATATCGAAGCCAAGCGAGCCCTGCGCCGCGGCACGGAAACCCCGATCAATCGCGATGAGTGGATTCAGGCCACCAAATCCGAAGCACGGGAAATACTCCAGGCCCAGAACATGACGAACGAGCAGATCGACCAGCTCTGGGACACCGTTGACGAAGATTATTTCCTTCAGGATTCCACCGTTGATATCGCCTGGCAGACGGCGGCCATTATTCGTCACGGTGACAACCCGGACCCGATGGTACTCATCCGGGACACCCGGGGCGGCCCGACCGACGGATACTCGCAAATCACCATTTACCTGAAAGACCGGGTCGCGCTGTTCGCTGCCACCACGGCGGTACTCGAGCAACTGAACCTGAACATCGTGGATGCACGGATCAGCTCAGGCAGCGGCGACTACGCCATCAGTTCGTACGTGGTTCTCGATGAAAGGGGTAAGCCCCTGGGTACCGATCCGGCCCGGAAAGAGCGGGTTCGCAAACGACTGATTGAGGAACTGGACGATCCGGAGGATTACCCGGACATCATTCATCGCCGGACACCACGACAGCTGAAGCACTTTGCCTTCCCAACGGAAGTCACCTTCTCCAACGACACCATCAATCAGCGTACCGTGATGGAAGTCATCACCCCGGACAGGCCGGGGCTTCTGGCCCGTATCGGACAGGTACTTCTGGACCACCGGGTTCGCCTGACAAACGCCAAGATCGCCACGCTGGGCGAGCGGGTCGAAGACGTATTCTTTATCACCGACGAACAAGGCGATCCGATAAGCGACGCTGCCCTGTGCCGGGATTTGCAGCAGGGACTCTGTAAAGCGCTGGACGACATCCAATGAACCCCAATCTGAACAAACTGCATCCTTACCCGTTCGAAAAACTCGCCAAGCTTAAAGAAGGCATTGAGCCCCCGGCTGGCATTCGCCCTATCTCACTGGGCATAGGTGAGCCGAAGCATCCCTCACCCGAATTCGTCAAACGGGTCATCGCGGACAACCTCGAAAAGCTGGCGAACTACCCCACCACCAAAGGCACCGACGAGCTTCGCCAGGCCATCAGCGCCTGGGCAACGACTCGCTTCGAGCTCGCCGAAGGCGCACTGGATCCCGCCCGCCATGTCGTGCCGGTCAACGGCACCCGGGAAGCCATTTTTTCGCTGGTTCAGGCGGTGATCGACAGTGACCGCCCGGCTACCGTGGTCAGCCCAAATCCGTTTTACCAGGTCTACGAAGGCGCTGCTCTTCTGGCCGGCGCGACACCGGTGTACCTGCCCTGCGACGGCACCAACAACTTCATTCCGGATTTCGATGCCGTGCCTGAATCGGTCTGGCGGGACTGCCAGATCCTGTTCCTGTGCTCGCCGGGCAATCCCAGTGGTGCGGTGATTCCGAGAGCAACGCTGACCCGGGTTATCGAGCTGGCTGACAAGCACGACTTCATCGTTGCATCAGACGAGTGCTACTCAGAACTCTACCCGGACGAAGCCCAACCACCGGAAGGGCTGCTTCAGACCTGCGCAGCGATCGGCCGAGACGATTTCGCCCGCTGCATTGTGTTCCACAGCCTGTCCAAGCGCAGCAATCTGCCCGGGCTCAGGTCCGGCTTTGTGGCCGGCGATGCGAATGTCATCCAGGGTTACCTCAAATACCGCACCTACCACGGCTGTGCCATGCCCATTCAGAACCAGTTGGCCAGTATCGCTGCCTGGCAGGATGAGGATCATGTAAAGGAAAACCGGGCAGCGTACCGGGCCAAGTTCGAAGCGGTGGTGCCCATTCTTCGTGAAATCATGACCGTGGACTTTCCGGATGCCGGATTCTACCTCTGGCCCCAAACTCCGATGGACGACGAAACCTTTGCCCGGGAACTGTCGGCCCAGCAAAACGTGCACGTGCTGCCCGGCCGTTACTTGTCACGTACAGTCGCTGGCCACAATCCGGGCGAGAACCGGGTACGGATGGCTCTGGTAGCCCCCATCGAAGAATGCGTGGAAGCCGCGCATCGCATCGTTGACTTCGTTAAGGCAAATACCCGATGAAACTCTACGGCATCAAAAACTGTGACACGGTGAAGAAAGCCCGCAAATGGCTGGACGAAAGAACCATCGCCTACGACTTTCACGACTTCAAGAAAGACGGACTCGATGACGCGCTTCTGACCCGCTGGGAACAAGCGGTGGGCTGGGAGGCCCTGATCAACCGCCGCGGCACCACCTGGCGAAAACTTCCAGACGAGGTTCGTGATAACATTGGCGCCCAATCTGCCCATGAGATCATGCTGGACAACCCCTCTATCATCAAACGACCGGTTGTGGAGCATCGAGGGTCCGTCTCTGTCGGATTCAAGGACGACGACTGGGCACAACAATTCGCTGACGCTTAAGCCTCACCAGACAAAGGAGCAATCACCTGATGAGTTTCGCATTCGGAATCGGTATCGGCAGCCAGAACAAAAAGGGCGACTGGCTGGAAGTGTTCTACCAGCAGCCGGTCATGGCGCCCGGCAGTGTTCTGATGGAAGTGGTGAGCAACACCCTGGGCTACCAGGGGGGCAACCAGGCCATTCACGCCAAAGCAGAACAGCTTTCCCAGCTGGCAACCGCCTTGCGTCAGGCTGGCGAAACTGAGCAGGCGATTCTCGCGGAGAAAGCCACACAGAGCTCACGCCCTGTTGCCGTAACCATCCTCGATACGGACGATGCCGCATCCAGCACCCCCGAGGTGTACCTCAAGCTGCATTTGATCTCCCATCGCTTTGCCAAGCCCCACAGCCTGAAACTGGACGGTATTTTTGGTTTGCTGCCCAATATGGCATGGACCAGCGAAGGCGCCATCGATCTGGACGAACTGCCTGCCCGCCAGCTGCAGGCCCGGATTGAAGGCCGCACCCTGGAAGTGAAATCGGTCGACAAGTTCCCTCAGATGACCGATTACGTTGTACCCAAGGGCGTGCGTATTGCTGACACCGCCCGCGTGCGCCTGGGTGCTTACGTGGGAGAAGGCACCACCGTCATGCACGAAGGCTTCATCAACTTCAACGCCGGCACCGAAGGCACCAGCATGATCGAGGGCCGGATTTCCGCCGGCGTGATCATCGGCAAAGGCTCCGACCTTGGCGGTGGCTGCTCCACCATGGGCACCCTCTCTGGTGGCGGCAACATCATCATTTCGGTGGGCGAGAATTGCCTGATCGGCGCGAACGCCGGCATCGGCATTCCGCTGGGCGACCGCTGCACCGTGGAAGCAGGCCTGTACATCACCGCCGGAACCAAAGTCGCCCTGCTGGACGACCACAACGAACTGGTGGAGATCATCAAGGCCCGCGATCTGGCCAACAAGCCCGACCTGCTCTTCCGCCGCAACAGCCAGACCGGTGCGGTGGAATGCAAAACCAACAAGTCTGCCATCGAGCTAAACGAAGAGCTGCATGCAAACAACTGATTCCCCCACCCTCGAGCTCGCCAAGGACCTGATCAGCCGGCCATCGGTCACCCCCGAAGACGCCGGTTGCCAGGACCTCATGATGTCACAACTGGCGCCCCTGGGCTTCGCCGAGGAAAAACTGCGCTTCGGTGACGTCGATAACCTTTGGGCCCGCAAAGGCAAAGACAGCCCCGTGCTGGCCTTTGCCGGGCATACCGACGTGGTTCCCACCGGCCCGGAGAAAAACTGGGATCACTCACCCTTCGACCCAGTGGTTGAGGACGGCTATCTCTGGGGCCGCGGCGCTGCAGACATGAAGGGCAGCCTGGCAGCCTTTGTCACCGCCTGTGAGCGTTTCATCGCCGCCTATCCGGATCATCGGGGCTCCATTGCCCTGCTCATCACCAGCGATGAGGAAGGTCCTGCGCTGGATGGCACCGTCAAAGTGGTGAAAGCACTGGAAGATCGGAATGAGAAGATCGACTGGTGCCTGATTGGCGAACCGTCCAGCACCAAGGTTGTCGGGGATGTGATCAAGACCGGCCGCCGCGGCTCATTGCACGGGCACCTCACCGTGCATGGAGTTCAGGGCCATGTCGCTTACCCGCACCTGGCGGAAAACCCCGTTCACTCGGTTGCCCCGGCCCTTGATGCCTTGGCGAACGAATTCTGGGACGGCGGAAACGACTTCTTCCCACCGACGACCTTCCAGATCACCAGGGTAGAGGCCGGCACCGGCAGCAACGTTATTCCAGGCGAATGCCTGGTGCACTTCAACTTCCGCTACTGTACCGAAAGCACGGCGGAAAGCCTTGAAGAGCGGGTAGTGGCCATACTCGATCGCCACAACCTGAAATACGACCTGACGTGGCAGCTCAGCGGACGCCCATTCCTGACCGACAAAGGCGCTCTGGTGTCCGCCACACAGGCGGCCATCAGTAAGGTCACCGGCCGGGACACCGAACTATCCACGTCCGGCGGCACCTCGGATGGTCGGTTCATCGCGCCGACCGGAGCCCAGGTGGTGGAGCTGGGCCCGATCAATGCCACCATTCACAAGGTAAACGAATGCGTGAGCATTGACGATCTGGACACGCTTTCGAAGATCTACGAGCAGATCCTGATCGAACTTCTGGCCTGAGCCAGGCTCAATAGTGGGGAGGCGGCGTTTCGTCTTCCTCACTCTTGATGTTCGACGGCGATAACTCCTTAACCTGTTTGTGCAGTAACTGCTTGGCTTCCCATAACTCGCGCAGCTCCAGTTCCTGTTTCGCCAGCTGATCACTCAGCGTGTTGATGAGGTCATCCTGAAAGGCCAGACGCACTTCCAGTTCGTCCATTCGGGTTTCAAGGTTTTTATCAGTCGTAGCCATACAAACACTCACTGGAAAGGATCGATGGGTAACGTAATCGCTTATAACAGCAGCGATTATCCCCTTGGTCAGCGCTCGGAATAATCTGGTATCATGCCGCTTTTGCCCGCCAGTGTCTCCAAGGTTCGGATGGCCGGCGGTTTCCACCGACCGAGTGTCAAAGTTTACCCGACATCCGGTTTTTTATCGTTAGCGTTACAAAAATGGAGAAAGTTCAGTCAATGCGTAATCCAGCCAAAGCGATCCTCGTTGCCATCCTGATCGCCATTCCAGCACCACTGATCCTGGCTACCCTGCTTTCCTTTACCCCCGAACCCCTTCGACTGATTGCCGCCGGCGACCTCGTCGAGGCACTGGGCAGCAACCGGGGCATCGTAGCCTACCTGATTGGTTTTGTTCTTTTTGGCATTGCCGGTTTCCTCGCGGTTGCCCTTACTGGCAGGCAATCAGCCGGACGCAAAACTACATCCCGAGACGCACAGCAAAGCTATCAGGATGACGACGACGACTACGACGACAGCACCCCCGAGGGTGACGAGGAAGGCACTGTTAAGTGGTTTAACGTGAAAAAAGGCTTCGGTTTCATCGTGCGCGACAGCGGCGACGAGGTTTTTGTCCATTTCCGCGCCATTCGTGGCCGTGGTCGACGCGTTCTGCGCCAGGGCCAGTTGGTTCGCTTTAACGTGGTTGAGGCGGACAAAGGTTTGCAGGCAGACAACGTGTCTATTCTGAGCGACTGATCGCTCGAGGCACCACGAAAAAGGCAGCCCCTGGGCTGCCTTTTTCAGTTCCAGACGACTTTATGTTCCCCTCGGTGGTCGAGGCGCCACCACTGGCCATCCTCGACGGGATCCCCTTCCCTCCACTCTCCTGGACTGCATCGTATTTCCGTCGCCATCGCCCGCCAGGCGCTGCGCGCGCATTCCAGATCGGAGGCCCACGGCAGGGCCGCCCCCTCAATAACCAGAGAGGTAAAACGCTTGCCAAACGCGCCGGGGTAAAGGGTTATCCGCAAACGCGCTCCTTCAAACCGGGCGCTTCCCTTGACCACGGTCTCCACCTGGCTGTCATCCAATTCCAGCTGATCCACCTGCCCTTCCAGCCATTCGGACACCGCGCCTGCCTTGAGGTCGCGAACATAGATTTCCAGATCGTTCACCGGTTAAATCTCCAACCTGAATCGTTTTAATGCCGGCAATACTGAACCGGTCAATGCTTCGCTGCAACCCATCGTTCAAGCTCAGCGCGCAAATCGGCCACACAAAGTTGCCTCAGCGCTCCAGCTGCCTGACGCTCATGCCACGCAACTTCAACAGCGGTTTTCTGCAAGTGTAAATCGTCAAGAGAGGCCGCGGCGGCACCCTCCGACTCCCCGCGAGCCAACGCGACGAGACTTTGACGATGTATGGTTGCCGCTTGTCCGGCAAGCGCCAGTGCCTGCGTGGGGCCGCGTCGGGCGAACAGGTTCAACCGGGCAGCCGCCTTCTCGACCCACCGCAAAAGGCCGCCAGGCGTATCCAACCCCGGCGCCCGGCAATGCGCCGCAAAACGAATCACGGAGACGGGAATTTCTACCTGCCAGCGTTTTTCGATAACCGGCTGGTGGGCCGTAAGAATGGCCTCTTTCTGGCCCTCACTGGTATCCGGCATATCGACGATGTCGAGCGATCGCCCCAGCCAGTGCTCAAGATGCGCGCATTCCTGATGACTCGCCTGATCACCCACCAGCAGGATCGCACCGGCCCAGCTTGAAAGCATCTCCGGCAATCCTGACGACTCGCGAGTGATCAAAAGCAGGACATCGGCAGGCGTACAATTGTCCAGAACCAGCACCGTTGTTTCCGAATCGTGGCATACGGCTTCCTCCCGGGATGACTGCACGCCCCCCGGATCGAGCCCGCCGGCCAGATTTCTTGGATCGACTACACGGTAGTTGTGCTCCAGCGCCGCTAGAGTGAGCCTGAGAAGACTCGATTTCCCGGCACCTCGCTTGCCCCTTAACCAGACCAGTGCGTTCGCTGACGCTGCGACACTGATGGCAATGTCTTCCGCCACCGACAGCCAGTCACTGTCCGTGACCACCAGTGGCATGCTCTGAAGCTCACTCTGGGAAACCGGTAACAGCGGCGGGGTATCTGGCCAGCTGGCAACGAGCTCGAGCACGGCCACGTAGGCCTTGTCACGCAGACGCTCCATGCCAGAGGCCAGTACACGGAGCAAGTCACTCCAATCCAGCCACGGCTTGTCACAGACTTCACGCGCGGCTGATAACCAGGAAAGTAACTGGGAGGAGAGAATACCCTCGCTACCGACTTCGGTCACCACTGGCTGCTCGCACTGAACGGTTCTGATCAGCTCGTCCAGATCCACACCAGCACTTTGCAGAAAACCGGTGGTTGCGGCACACGAATCGAGTAGCGCAAGCAGGTAATCTTCGACGGTGACGACCGTACCGCCCCGTTCGTGCACTCTGTCCCTGGCCTGTACCAATGCCAGCTGGCATTCGGGGGACAGGCATCCTTGCCAGTCTTCCAGAAAACGTTCCATGTTTTTAACGCATCTCCCTGATGTTGCGTTGTCCGTTGAAAAGAACCGCAGCCGCCCAACGCGCGCGATTGCTTACCAGGTGCCGGTATTGTCCATACTGGCCCAGGACTCTTTGGGCGGTAATGCATCGCCTTTTTGAAGTAGCTCTATCGAAATATTATCCGGCGTACGCACAAACGCCATGTGCCCGTCCCGGGGAGGACGGTTGATGGTGACGCCATTAGCCTGCAAATGCTCGCACAGTGCGTAGATATCATCGACGCGATAGGCCAGATGACCAAAGTTGCGGCCACCCGAGTACTCCTCCGGATCCCAATTGTAGGTTAACTCGATCATCGGTGCCTTATCCTGCCGGGCTCGTTCTTCATCGTCCGGCGTGGCAAGAAAGACCAGCGTAAACCGGCCTTTTTCACTGCTCTTCCGACTGATCTCCTTCATGCCCAGAAGGTCGCAGAAAAAGTGTAGCGTGTCCTCGAGGTTCGATACTCGGATCATGGTGTGAAGGTATTGCATATCACTACGCCCCATCGTTGGCTTTGTTCCGGACTTTAAACGCCCCTTACCAACACCACAGTTTAGGGTATTCTGAAGGCATGGACACGCGCGATCAGCCCCTGAACCTCTTCGATTTTCATCACCCAGCCGTCCGGCATCTGGCATGGCTGTGCACAGCGCCGCAGCTGATTGCGGGGCCATCTGTCTTTAGACCGGCAGAGCACCTGCCCCCGGGCTACGACAAAATGCTCAGACGCTGGGATCAGAGCCTTTCAAGCATGCCCGAATTACTGCGCATGGAATCGCCGCCCAAACGTCTGGGTTACTACTTCGAACGCCTCTACGAAGTGCTGCTGACCGACCTGCTCGGCTGGAAGGTCCTGCTCAAGAATCTGCAAATCCAATCGGAAGGCCGAACCCTGGGCGAGCTGGATTTTGTGGTCCACAACATCGTCGACGACCGGATCGAGCACCACGAAATTGCCATCAAATACTATCTGGGGGTTCCGAATGGGGATAGCGATACCAAGTGGTTTGGGCCAAACGCCAAAGACCGCCTGGACCTGAAGCGGGATTTGCTGCTCAATCACCAGAGCAAGCGCACGGACGCGCCCGAGGCGATAGCAACTCTGGCCACACACGGCATAGCAGGGCCCCTGCCGTGCCGCATCTTCATGCCAGGCTATCTGTTTTACCCGCTGGGGCTGTCCCTGGCGCCACCCGGAGACGCACCGACGGATCACCTGAGAGGCTGGTGGGTCTACGCCAACGACGCGCAAACGATGGATACATCAAACTGGATCGAGTTGCGCAAGCCGCATTGGGTGGGCCCCTGGCGGCAAAAACAGGCACCTTGCCCTGCCGAAACCACCAAACGGCTTGACTCGATCAACGAACTCCGTGTGCCACGGTTATTTGCACAGCTCGAAAGAGCCGAGACGACAGGTGAGTGGCGCGAGATCCGGCGAATTTTTGTGGTTCCACAAACCTGGCTCAGCCAGGATTGCCCAGAGCTTGCAGTTGGCTGAGAAAGCCCTCCCGTGTTCGTGGCTGGCAAGCATGACTGAGCCACCCCCGGAAGGCGCATTACCCTGGCTAATCGGACACTTTCAGCAGTACTTTGCCTGTGTTGCGATTTTCGGTGACATAAGCCATTGCCTGCTCGGCCTCGGTAATCGGCCAGTCGCAGTCGATCACAGGCTCAATCTGTCCGGCACTCAGCAGAGGCCAGACCCGCTTGTGCAGTTCCTGCATAACCCGGCCTTTATCTTCCACTGTCCGCGACCTGAGGGTCGACCCAATCAATTGGTGGCGTTTTACCAGCATCAGGCCCAGATCCACTTCGGCCATCCGGCCACCCATCAAGCCGATGAGGACAATCCGGCCATCCACATTGAGCACTTTTTGATCCTCGGCGATGTACTTGCCACCGACCGGATCGAGCACCATGTCGACACCGCCTCCCCAGGCTTTCACCGCATCCACAAAGGAACCCTCATTGCGGTTCCACAGGCCCGAGGCACCCAACTGCTTACACACCTCGAGCTTCTCGCTCCCGCCTGCGGTCGCGAATACCGGGTTACCGAACGCGGTAGCCAGCTGAATGACGGCGGTTCCCAGCCCACTCGCTGCGGCATGCAACAGAACCCGTTCCCCCGGTTTCAAGCCCGCTTCCATGTACAGGTTGAGCCAGGCCGTGGCAAAGACTTCCGGAATTGCAGCCGCCTGCCTGAGGGTGTAGCCCTTGGGAACGGGCAGCACCTGCACCGCAGGCACCACAACTCGCGTGGCGTAACCGCCACCGGTAAGCAGTGCACACACCTCATCACCCACGGCAAATTCACTGACAGAATCGCCCACCGCCGCAATACGACCACTGACCTCCAGCCCCAGTATGTCGGAGGCGCCGGGCGGAGGGGGATAGAGTCCTGCGCGCTGCATCAGGTCGGCCCGATTGATGGCGGTCCAGACAACCTCGATTTCCACATGGTCGGCGGGTAATTCGCTCTGGGCTTCGCAGTCCTCCCAGCTCAATTGTCCGTCAGTTACCCTGATTGCTTTCATCATGTCTGAGTTCTCGGATTTTGAGACGTTGGTTCAGGATACCCGATGTTTTTCCAGCGTTGTATTGATGGCTTTCTCATAGGTTGTCAGTAACCGGCTCATCCGCCATTTTTCGGGCACCGCGGCGGCACTTCCCGACCCCAGTAAGGTCCGCAGGCACCGGGCGGCGCCCCGGGATTCCTCATCGGGCCGATCCGGCGCACTCGGGTAGAGCTGCCCCTGAGGAACATACTCCGGATACGCAAGGCGCCCGGGTGCCAGCGCCAGACAACCTGACGCCATCGCCTCAAGCATCGACAGGCCCTGAAAATCATGCACTGCGGTGGACAACACCACATCGGCGTCCTGCAGCAGGCGATCATACTCGCCACGGTCCGGCAAGAACCCCCAGTGCACGACCCGGTGCCTGTGCCGCTCAAGAATAGCCTTGAATTCATCGGGCTGCTGCCTGAACTGCTCCCCCACCACACTCAACCGGAAATCCTGCCCGTGGGCCGCCAGCTCATCCAGTAGCATAAGCAACCGATCCGGGCCTTTGTCGTATTCCCAGCGATGGTTCCAAAGCAAGTGCGGGCAAGCAGAATTCAGCGCGCGGCGCTCGGTCATGAACAAGCGATCCTCAACCGGAACCGGCACAACTGAGGACTTACTCGCAAGCTGCTCGTAAACGCCGGCGGGGATCTCGTCCGGGAGTTTTCGAAAAAGCCCCTGCACACCGGCCAGAAAACTGCGCCGGTTCCAGTCACTGTTAAACAGAACAGTGGTGGCCGCAATGGCGCTGAAAAGATTGACCACCTGAGGGTCCACGCTTGCGTGCTGCCCTTGCGATTCGGGATAGGCAAACTGGTTCTCATGCATGTACAGGATGGCCGGGGTAGATGCCAAATGGGCGTGAAAGCCCCGGAGGGAGGCGAGATCCACCATGGACGTGGCAACAAGCAGATCCCAATGCTGTTGCAGAAGCGGTTCGTTCAGCCAGGACAATGCGTTACCCCGAATCCGCCAGCGGAAATAGCGCGGCGGTAACACCAGACTGTGCCATTCAAATGACTCGAGACCAGTGATCAGCTGCTCCCGCCAACGCCGGTGGCTACCGGCGTCGTAGGCAGATAAAACAAGTATTCTGGGTTTGCGATGGGCGGTCGAATCGGACATGCGGGCATTGTGCCCTAGTCCCGATTCGACAACCAAACGCACTGATACGGTTTCAGGGTGATGGTGCCGGACTGATCATCGATGGTCATACCGGAAATCAGGTCCTGCCAATGATCTGTACCGATCAGGTTGATGGAACTCAGAGGTACCTGCTGCACCTCGTCACTGATGTTGTGGATGCAGAAAATGGACTGATCCCGGCGCATGCTCTGGCGCCAGAACCCGAACAACTGCAAGCCAAGATGCAGGGTGAACTGGGTGGCATTGGGATGGAAGGCCGATTGCCTGCGGCGGATGTCGATCAGGCGGGTCAGCTCATGATAAGCCTTGCTGTGGTGGCTCAGAGGATTTTCCAGCTCGGTCTCCAGTTTGTCGATCTCCCACTGGCTGCGGTTGATCGAACGCAACCGGCCGGTGTTTTCCATCCGCTCAAGATCGTTTTCCGACGCCAGCAGACTGTGCATATAGAACGCCGGAATGCCCTCCAGGGCCAGCATGATCGTATGGGCGCAGATAAACCGCTGCAGCTGCCAGTGGTCCGCGCCGCCCTCAACGGTTCCTTTCAGCGCATCGTAAAGCGAGATATTGATCTCGTAAGGCTGATCGCGGCCGTCCGAAGTTCGACGATAGGATACCTTGCCACCAAATGACTCCATGGCATTGATCAGGTGCTGTTTCTCTTCCTCATCCAGCAAACCGTCCGTCGGGCGCATCCCCACGCCGTCGTGGGAGGCAATGAAATTCAGGTAGGTGGTGCCAAGCTGAGCCGGTGGCATGCTCATCAGCCAGGTTTTCAGGTGCCGACAATCACCAGTGACCAGAGTGTTAATCAACAACGGCGGCAATGAGAAGTTATAGATCACATGGGCTTCGTTGGCGTTACCGAAATAGGTCAGGTTTTCCCGGTTGGGCACGTTGGTTTCCGTGATGATCACGGCATCGGGCGAGTAATGCTCGATGAGCAGGCGCAGAATCTTGATCAGCTCGTGGGTTTGTTGCAGATGGATGCAGGGAGTCCCCGGCTCTTTCCACAAAAACGCCACCGCATCCAGCCGGAACAAGAGCACGCCACGCTCAAGGTAATAGCGGATGATCGCAGCAAATTCGATCAGCACCTGCGGGTTGGCGAAGTTCAGGTCAACCTGGTCCTCACTGAAGGTACACCAGACATAACGCTCGCCGTCATCGGTCTGCACCGGGGTGAGTAGCGGCGAGGTGCGCGGGCGAACCACGGCACTCAGGTCGTCCCTGGGATTGCCCTGAAAAAAGTAATCCTTGCCCGGATCCACTCGCTTCTTGAAGTTTTCGAACCACCGGCTGCGCGCGGACATATGGTTGATCACCAGGTCCGCCATCAGCTTGTACTCCCGGGCGATGGCTTCAATGTCCTCCCAGCTGCCATGGGATTCATTGACGGCCAGGTAGTCCATCACGGAAAAGCCATCGTCAGAGCTGTAGGGGAAGAACGGCAGGATATGCACCGCCGAGATGGTGTCTGACAGGCAGTCGTTCAGGAACTGACGCAGCGTCACCAGGGGCTTCTGCCCTTCCTTCTGGACTGTGTCGGCGTAGGTAATGAGAATAATGTCCGACTCATCCCAATTGTTCTGATGGGCCGGCGGGGGCGGCATGTCCGGCTCCAGGCCCATCGTCGATAGCAGTTGATCGGCCAGGAACTGACAATCCAGCGCGGGATAAACGACGTCCAGCATGGCCACCAGTTTGTCCCTGAGGGGCTGAGTCATGGGCGGAACTCCTCGTTATCCCGCTCAACCGCCTCGAACAGCTGCTCCTTGATGTCCGGAATCGCACTGGTGACCCGGTTCCAGCTCGGGATGAACGGTGTATCCATGGGGTTATCCAGAAAATACGCGCCCGCCCGCATCACGTTCTGGGCGAACAGCTCCACCGCTTTCTCTTCTTTGTGTCGATCGAAGGTGAGGCCGTTAATGATGGCGTCATTCTGGTAAGTTTCGACAAAGTCTAGTGCAATCCGGAAATAGGTTGCCTTGATGGTGCGGAATTTTTCACTGGAGAAGATCTCACCATTGGTGGCCAGTTTTCGGAACAGGGCCTTGGCGATATCCATGCTCATCTTCGACAGGCCGCGGCTGGCGTCTTCCGGCGACAACTCCTGATGCTTGTGATCGTAGACATCGGCGATGTCCACCTGGCACAGGCGGTTGGTGGCGTAATTGCGCTTCATTTCTGAGAGCACGCCAATTTCCAGGCCCCAGTCGCTGGGGATGCGCAGGTCGTTGATGACGTCGGTCCGGAAGGAGAATTCCCCGGCCAGCGGGTATCGGTAGCTATCCAGATAATCCAGGAAGTCGTTGGCGCCGCATACCTTTTTCAGCGCCCGGATCAGCGGCGTCACCAACAGACGGCTGACCCGGCCATTCATCCGGTTATCCGCCACGCGGGCGTAATAGCCTTTACAGAACATGTAGTTAAAGCCCGGATTGGCCACCGGGTAAATCAAGCGGGCAACCAGATCACGGGAGTACGTCAGAATGTCGCAGTCGTGCAGCGCCACGGACTTGCTCAGGCCGGCGGCCAGCACATAACCAAAGCAGTACCAGACATTCCTGCCCTTCCCCATTTCCGTCGGTGCCAGGTTCTGTTCGCGCAACGCCAGGTCGATGGCGCGCAGGCGCGGACCGTCGTTCCAGAGCACTTTGACATCGCTTTGCGGCAACTCTGAAAAGTATTCCAGTGCATGCCGGTACTGCTCTTCATCGGCACGGTCCAAACCAATGACGACCTGTTGCAGATACGGGACCTTGGTAAGCTCATGAACGATATTCTTCAGCGCCGGCCCTTCCAGCTCGGAATAGAGCGACGGCAGGACCAGGGACATGGGCCGCTCCTTGCTGAACCTCATCAGGTCACTTTCAAGGTCTTCCACCGGCCGCTCGACCAGGTTATGCAGTGTTGTAATTATTCCGTTCTGGTAAAAATCGCCCACGGTGGCTCTCCTGTATCAATACCCGTACTCAAAGAGAAGATTCAGTACGCACTCGTTCCAGCCCTCCGGGCCAGGCTTGATCGAGCGCATGGCGTGTCGGGCCGAGGGCAGCTGCACCTCGTCGCTGTGAACGCCCCGAATCACCACCGGAATGTCAGCGGATTCCAACATGTGCTGATCGTTCGGGCTGTCTCCGAGGGCAATGGCAACCAAAGGCTGGTCGCCATACTGCTCACGATATTTGTCCAGCAAAAAGCGGGCCCCATCCGCTTTATCGAAGACGCCCATGGCGTGAAAGAAGCGCCCACCCTGCACCAGGCGAAGGTTTTCCGCCTCCAGGCCCGCACGAAACGCTTCCAGCTCGGCATCGGTGCCGTCCCACAGCAGAGGTTCAGTGCCCAGCCGGTCTTTGGCCCGCTCCGCAGACGCAACATCGAGCCCCGTGATGTCTGCCAGAGCCTCGGCGGACAGATCATTAAAGCCCCGGAATTGGGCACCACCCTGGCGAAGGCTACCCAATACGGCCAGTACCCGCGCCCGGGATGCCCCAAAATTCATCACTTCTTCATCCGGGTTACCGAAGGTCTGTGGCGGAATGACTACAGCGGCCCCATTTTCGACAATAAACGGCGCCTGATTGCCAAGATCCGCCCTTACCTGCCGCACCTCCGGCGCCGTCTTGCTGGAGTTGAGGACCAGCGGAATATCTGCCTGTCGCAACCGCTCAAGCGCTGGTCCTGCGGCTTCCCAGCGGTAGTTGTCATGATTGAGCAAGGTGCCATCCAGGTCTGAAATGACCACGAGTCTGGGCTTGTTCATCAAGTTCTCCCTTCCTGATCGTTAAAGTGGGGCAGGCTGAGGCTGTGATCCTCAGCCACATCAATCAGCGCATCCGCCCGGGCCGGCATCTCGCTCAGGCAGAACCGGGTCACCCGCTCGTAGTGCATGATGAAACGCTGCACCTCTTTGTCGCTCATAATGCGCAGAGTCTGTGCGCCGCCAGATGCACTGCCCATCTTTGGTGCATTTTTCAGCTTTTCAGCCAGCTTGTGTTCCTGCAAAGTGCGCCATTCAAGCACGCTTTCCATCGATGGCGCCTTCAACATCACCAGAAAGTCCATCGGATCAAAGAACCGGTGGTATGCCCCTTTCAGACACTCATTCACGTAGCGCCGCCAGATCCCCTCCGGATCCTCGACAGCTTCCAGCGAATTGATCGGCTCCTCGAGCGCTTCTTCAGGTTGCGGGCGCGCCCCCAGGCACCAGCCCTCCACCAGAATCACGCGGGCCGGCCCCTCATACAGCGGCCACTGCTCACGGGGAACGCGATCATCAATAGACTTGTCAAAGCTGGGAATCGGGGTAACGTCGCCGGTATCGGCGGCCCGCAGCTGGGCAATCACCCGCTGCCCGAGCGCGATGTCGTGGGTTCCCGGCACGCCCCGGGTGATGAACAGAGGATGCACCGACTGCGCGAGCTGTTGCCGCTCAGCCCGCGTCAGGTACATATCGTCCAGTGAAAAACTGGCGGTCGGGCACTGGTGATGGCGGGTCAGAATTTCCCTCAGGAACAGCGTCAGCGTGGACTTTCCGGTACCCTGAGCCCCGTGAATACCAATGACCACGCTGGCCTGTGTCTGCGATTGCAGGGCCACGATATGCTGCACCAGCGGCATGATGGTCCGTTCGACCGTATCGGCGTAGGTACTGGGGAGGGCCTCCTGCGTGATCAGGCCGGTGACGGTTTGCTTCAGCGATGAGTCTGACACGTGCATTTCCCGGTTGCGTGGTTTCCTGATTAAACAGTAGCAGCAGTTTTCATACCAAAGGGAGAACGGGTACTTTATGAGCGGTAACGAATGGCAAGTGGAACATCGCTATCTGGACCTTCCGGAACGCTTCTATACCCGCGTCCATCCTACCCCGCTACGCGGCGCCAGGCTCGTCTGCTTCAACCACACGCTGGCAGACCAGATGGGCTTTAGCACCCGCGATCAAGACGAATGGGCTCAGGTAGGTGCCGGCGCAGAGCTGCTGGAGGGCATGGAACCGGTGGCGATGAAGTACACCGGCCATCAGTTCGGTGCTTACAATCCGGACCTGGGCGATGGCCGCGGCCTGCTGCTCTGGGAAACCATCGGGCCCGATGGCCGCCGCTGGGACTGGCACCTCAAAGGTGCCGGGCAGACCCCCTACTCCCGTTTTGGTGACGGCCGCGCGGTATTACGCTCGACCATCCGGGAATACCTGTGCAGCGAAGCCATGGCGGGCCTCGGCATTGCCACCACCCGAGCGCTGTTCATGACCGCCGCATCCGACCCGGTGCAGCGCGAGACGGTGGAAACCGCCGCCACGCTGATGCGCGTCACCCCGAGCCACATCCGGTTCGGCCACTTCGAATTTGCCTCCTATCACTTGGGGGCCGGCGCAGTGAAAACCTTGCTGGACCATGTCATCAGCCTGCATTTCCCGGAGCTGGAAGAACTTCCGGAACAAGAGCGCTACCTGCGCTGGCTTGAAACCGTGGCGCAGCGCACCGCCCGACTCATCGCCGACTGGCAGGCCGTGGGTTTCTGCCACGGGGTGATGAACAGCGACAACATGTCCATCCTTGGCGAAACCTTCGACTATGGCCCCTTCGCCTTCCTGGACGACTTCAACGCCGGCTACATCTGCAACCGGACCGATCAGGGCGGACGCTACGCGTACAACCGACAGCCCCAGATCGGTTTCACCAACTGCCAGTACCTGGCCAACGCGCTGCTGCCGATCATGGACGAAGACGCGCTTCGCCGAAGCCTGCGCCACTACGAAACCGCCTACAACGAACGATTCATGCGGAACATGCGCGACAAACTCGGACTTTTGATGGCACAGGAAGACGACCTGCAGCTGGTGATGGACACCTTTAACTTGTTGCACCAGCACAGTGTCGACTACACCGGATTCTTCCGGGCACTGTCACACCTGCACAGCCGCGGCCCATCCCCAATACGGGATCTGTTTGTAGAGCGGGAAACGGCCGATAGCTGGCTCGAAGCCTACCAGCAGAGACTGGAACGCGAGGAGCAATCGGCCGAGGACCGCGAACAGGCGATGCTTTCGGTGAACCCGAAATTCATCCTGCGTAACTACCTGGCACAACAAATCATCGATGCCGCGAAGAATGAGGACTACCAACCCATGCAGGATCTGCTCAAGGTTCTGGCCAAACCATTTGATGAGTGGACGGAGTTCGAGCATCTGGCCGCACCACCGCCGGATTCCGGGAAAGGATTGGCGCTGAGCTGCTCGTCCTGAGCCAAAAAGAAAAAGGGGAAGCCGAAGCTTCCCCTTTTTTGATCATCAAGCCAGAGACTTAAACGGCTTTGGCCGCGATGATCTTCTCATGCCATTCGGCAGGGCCAGTCTGGTGCACGGAGGAACCGCGAGAATCCACGGCCACGGTTACCGGCATGTCTTCCACTTCAAACTCGTAGATCGCTTCCATACCCAGTTCCGGGAAGGCGACAACTTCGGCATCCTTGATCGCCTTGGACACCAGGTACGCGGCGCCGCCAACGGCCATCAGGTACACCGCGCCGAATTCCTTGATGGCATCGATCGCCACCTGGCCGCGCTCAGCCTTGCCGATCATCCCGGCCAGACCGGTCTTTTCCAGCATGGTGTGGGTGAACTTATCCATCCGGGTTGCGGTCGTCGGGCCGGCAGGGCCAACCACTTCTTCGCGCACCGGATCAACCGGGCCCACGTAATAGATGAAGCGGCCTTTCAGATCGACCGGCAGCTCTTCGCCCTTCTCGATCATATCCACCATCTTCTTGTGCGCCGCATCGCGGCCTGTCAGCATCTTGCCGGACAGCAGAACGGTTTCCCCCGGCTGCCATTCTCTCGCTTCTTCCGGAGTCACCGTATCCAGGTTCACCCGGCGCACGTTTTCGCCCACTTCCCAGGTAATTTCCGGCCAGTCGTCCAGGCTCGGCGGCGTCTGCAGGGAAGGCCCTGTGCCGTCGAGGGTAAAGTGCGCATGACGGGTGGCCGCGCAGTTCGGGATGATTGCCACCGGCTTGTTAGCGGCGTGCGTCGGGTAATCTTTGACCTTCACATCCAGAACGGTGGTCAGGCCGCCCAGGCCCTGGGCGCCAATGCCCAGGTCATTAACCTTCTCGAACAGCTCCAGACGCAGCTCTTCCGAGCGGTCGGACGCGCCGCGCTCCTGCAGCTCGTGGATATCAATCGGGTCCAGCAGCGCTTCCTTGGCCAGCTCCATCGCTTTCTCCGCGGTGCCACCAATGCCGATACCCAGCATGCCCGGCGGACACCAGCCAGCGCCCATCTGCGGCACCATCTTCAGCACCCAGTCCACCACCGAGTCAGACGGGTTCAGCATGGCAAACTTGGACTTGGCTTCAGAACCACCACCCTTGGCGGCCACGTGCACTTCAACCGTATCGCCCGGCACCAGTTTGTAGTGAATGATGGCCGGCGTGTTGTCCTTGGTGTTCTGACGCTTGCCGTCCGGGTCAGCCAATACCGACGCTCGCAATACGTTGTCCGGGTGGGTGTAAGCACGGCGAACACCTTCGTTGATCACGTCGTCCAACGGCATGTCGCAATCCCACTGCACGTTCATGCCCACGTTCACGAACACGGTGACAATCCCGGTGTCCTGGCAGATCGGGCGGTGGCCCTGGGCGCACATGCGCGAGTTGATCAGAATCTGAGCCATGGCATCTTTGGCCGCCTGAGACTCTTCTTTCTTATAAGCCTCATAGACACCCTGGATAAAATCCTTCGGGTGGTAATAGGAAATGAACTGCAACGCGTCCGCGACGCTTTCAATCAGGTCGTCCTGGCGGATTACGGTGGTCATAGGCCCCTCATCAAGCTTGAATTCGATCTGTTCTTTGAGTGATCAGAAAAATAAGAGGCGAGAGTTTAGCAGAAATTCCACGAAACGAGTGAGCCGCCCGGGATAAGCCCGCGTTCTGGGAAGGACCAGCGGGGTGCAGAATCACACTTTCGGCTGATCAACACTTTGTACTTGTCTCGCTATAGTCGAGGATACAGAAATTGGATTTAGCGCTGGCTACATTCTGAACTTCCGACAACCAATTTGATCAGAACAGGCCGCTGGCAAAGGGCTTACCGGGTAAGACCGGCCCCGTTAGCAGCCGACAATAACGACACAACAACAGGAAAAGGTTCCACACATGTTTAAGAAAACACTAATAAGCGTTGCCGTGGCATCTTCCCTTGGACTCACCGGCTGCTTTGACAGCGCCGACTCAGGGGCGAATGCGAATCCGGATTATAAGATTAACAACCCGGCTATCGATGGTAAGACCTGGCCGCAGTTCAATCCTGTTACCGGTCAGCTTCCACTTCCGAACGACCTTATCTTTGATTCCGAGCAGGGTGACGGAACCTTTGGTGTAGCGGACACCACACCTCCTGTAACAAGCGCGCTTAACGAGCTGAGCGGAGCATCCACCGTTGCTCCAGCTGTGATTCAGTTTAACGGCATGATTGACGCCGATTCGGTTGACTCCCGCGAGTTTATTCTTGCGAATCCGGAAGATCCGACAAGCCTAATTCCAAACCCGAATCAAAACGTATTCCTGATTGAGCTTGATTACGCGAGTGGCGACCCACTGCGCGGACTGAGCAACAGCGAACCACCCACTATTCCGCTGGCGCTTACCGCTCAAACAGCCCTTGGCGGTGACGAGACCGCATTTGGTGAGCTGCTGGGCCGCGTGTCATCTCCTGCATACCGAGCTGATGTCGTCGAACTGGACGGCCAGTCCGCCATCCGCATCCTGCCTCTGAAGCCTCTCGATCCGCAAAAGCGTTACGTTGTTGTGGTGACCAACGAGGTTCTGGACATCAACGGTGATCCGATCGCACAGTCTCCGTCCTACGCCAACATCACCGACGAAAATCAGCCACTGGGAAGCTCATCACTAGCGCCGGTTCGCGCTATTATGAACGGGCTGTGGGAAGCCATTGCGACAAATTACTTCCAGGTTACGAACGGTGCACGCCCGGACAACAAACTGACGGCCGAAAATATCGCATTGTCATACAGCTTCACCACCTCAAACGATGAAAAGGTACTGCAATACATTGCAGAGCCTGCTGCATGGTTCGCTGATCAGTTGACTGCCTCGGTGAAAGTCGAGACCGCCAAAAAGACTGTTGGCGCAGCCAAGTTCGCCGCGAACCCTAAAGACCCATCACTAACGGTTGAAGCCGGCTACGATTTCAATGGCGACGGCGAGATCACAGCAGCCGACTTTGACGTCAACGCCGATGGCGAATTTAACGCCAGCGACTTTGACTGGAATGGGGATGGAAAATTTGATTATGCAGATACCACCGCATCCACAACTTTCGCCGTCCAGGCTTTCCCTATCGTAGCCGGTCCGGCAGTAGACCCTGAAGGAAACTGCCCAATCAGCCCTGGAGAAGATTTCATTAACTGCGTGGCAACAGGTGTCGCAGCACAGCTTTCGGCAGCCCTACCCACACCAACTCCGGACAATCGGGACGCAGAAGACTTTGTTTTCGGTGACAATACTCCAAAGCCTGTTGCTCTGGTTTCATCTGCGGCCGCTTCTGTATATCAAAGCGTTGCTGGTCAGATTGCCGCCGCAGGTGGCACCCCCCCGACAGTACTGGCCTTAGAAGGCACCGTATCCCTGCCCTACTACCTGGGTACCTCAGGTAGCGACATCCTGACCAACTCGTGGAAAGCGGATAATGCTCTTGCAGCTGGCTTGAACGCTGTGTTTGAGGACCTGGGTCTCAGCATCCCGCAAGCCGACCCCACCAACAGCACAGCCGTTAACTACATCTTCCCGTTCCCGAAGAAGACAACGGACGTTGATGTACCTGCGCTGTTCATTTACCCGCAGAGCGCAAGCACCAAGGGCGTTATCATGTTCCAGCATGGCATTACGACCGATCGGAGTGCTGCTCTGACGTTCGGTACCGCCATGGCGACACTTGGCTACACCGTAGTCGCAATCGATCAACCGCTGCATGGTGTTGCTGCCTTCACCACTGAAGATCAGCAAGAGTGGGCGGAACGCATTCTTGCAGGTGGCCAGAACGTGAACCCTGCACTGCCGGCCCCAACCGAACAAAACATTGCGGCTTTAATTGAGGGACAACTCAACGTTGGCTTTGTCATTGCGGCAACAACTACCGACCCTGCATCTCCGACTCCGGCTGAAACAGCCCAGGCAATCATTGACGCCGTTCTGGGCGGTGGCACTAGCGCGAGCTTTGGTGTACCAACAGACGATGGAATGGGAGGTAACCCTGCAGCTAACCTAGACTCTGCTATCCAGTTCCTCGAAGGCGCCGAGAACTCGGTTGCAAATGCAGGAAGCACCATCCCTGGCCTGGCACCACAGGAAGGTAACGAGCGTCACTTCGGCGTCTACGCGCCGGCGCCTGGCCAAATCGCAGCGATTGACTACGAGGCTGGCAAAGGCGATTCGGGCAGCCTGTTTATTAACTTGCTCAACTTCCTGAACACCCGTGATAACAACCGTCAGAGTGTCGTGGACCAGATGAACCTGCGAGTCAGCCTGAACGATCTGGACCTGACCGGGTTCGGTGGTGCAAACTTGAGCACTGCTCAGTTCAACTTCGCTGGTCACTCTCTGGGCACTATCACCGGCGCTCCGTTTGTTGCAAGCGTTAACGCAAACCAGCTTCCGGTCATTCAGACATCAGTAGGTCTGGCACCGTCCTCCTACAATGACATTTCTGCCGTAAACATGCTCACGCCGGGCGGTGGCATTGTGCGCTTGCTGGAGAACTCTCCGACCTTTGCACCGCAGATCCTGGCAGGGCTTGGAGGAAATGGCCTAGCACAGGGCGACGCGAACCTGGAGACTTTCTTGAATGTGTTCCAGGCAGCTGTTGATACAGTTGACCCGATCAACTTCGCTGACAACCTGAACTTAAGCACCCCTGCCTACCTGATCTCTGAGGTAGAGGGTGATACGGTCATCCCGAACGCGGCCGACGAGGCGCTCTGGGGCATTGCTTCTCTGACTGGCACCTTCAACGTGGAAGGCCCAGATGGAACCGAGTTCCCTGTTACCGTGGATAGTTTCAACGCACCGCTGGCAGGTTCTCGCCCACTCAGCCTGATCTTTGAAGAAGGCGTAGAGAGCGATCTGTTCTTTACCTACACTCAGGAAGCTTTCCCAGCGCAGGAAGGCGAAGACCAAGTGAACCACGGCACGCCAGTGTCTGGTGCACCGGCAAGCGCGTTTAGCCGGATGGTTGGAGAAGCAGACGTGCTATTCACTCCAGTACCGTAATTACACAGCCCGCTGTGTAGCCAAAAGCAAAAGCCCCCGCCCCGGCGGGGGCTTTTCTTATTGCCCTATCTAAACACTTGTTCAAGCCCTCTCCCGCGCACTCACTTTTTACCCAATCCAAGATACAGAGATAGACATTCAATCATGGTTACGTGATGCTAATCCGTTATTGCCCCCTACTTTAATGGCGTGAGTTAATGAGGCTTAGGCAAACAGTTAGCCCTCTGATCTGGCAGGCACAAGGCTTCGAACGAAAGCACTCTTGATCGTGCTGAGTATCCAGCGATGCACTGGTAGTTCGGGATGTCACTCAGGAGCCAACGCATCTTAAGCGCCGCAACAATCAAGAGAAAAAAGAATCACCTAAGAAAAAGGGCCCCGAAGGACCCTTTTCAATCTATGAGACGAGTTTTTACTGAACTTCGCCAGTAAGTTGCAACTCATCAATCACATTTGCCTCAATTTCTGCCTGATCAAGGTACAGCTTCCGATAATCTTTGCTCGAGTAGCGCTCGGACTGGTTTGTAAAAAACTTAGAAAGGCTATCCGTCGACTGAGAATAACTTACCAAGCCATAGGCCTCTGGGCCATTATCAGTAAACTCCAGCCCAAAATGCCAACTGGTACCCCGAGCAATCAACCAGCCATCAATGTTGTTCACATTGGCCGCACTGTTGACGTCAGCAAGCCCCGCAGTATTGGGAATGACCACATCTGTTGACGGCCCAATTCGAGGAAAGACCGTGTCTTCCATGACTTGCGAAGTCACAACCCCAATGGCGTTGAATGCCCCATCAATATTGCCATCACCGCCATGCCAGGGAATTCGCTCACTCTGAAACAGAGGGTCACCACCCGGGGGCACATCACCGGATGGCCGATAATATTGAATACTTCCAAGCTCGGCTTCAGGCGCAATCCCCTGCCCTTCAAGAGCAGTTACACCCGCTGCCAATGCTCTGAGCATGCGATCCCCGGCCGTTCCTCGGTCAACCTCCGAAGGACCTGTCGGTGTATTAACAGGGTCAGCTGGGTCGAAATCTACGGTCAGATCAGAATCGGTCGGGTCAGAATCGATAAAGTCGGCCTGATAGTTAGCGATGAATACCCGGAAAATATGAGCCCCCACGCTATCGAGGTCATAGAGACTGTCCCAAGTCTGAAGCTGCGCGCACCAGGGTGTAAGATCAACATCGTCCACCAAAACCAGCGGATCAGTAATCAATGAACAGCGCTCGCGAAGTTCGGGAAGGAACTCTTCGGCATACCACGCACGGTTGTTCCAGATTACGTTGATGAGGTCCACGGCACCAAATTTCCCGTCATCTCCCGCTGGCGCCAAGGCATCTCCCAAGCCCTGATCCATTGGATCCTGCAACATCTTTATACCAAGCCTGGTTCGCGGATTCAGCTGCGCATTCTCAGCCCCGAACATGGGTGAATACCCCGTCAGAAATTCTGCAGGGTTAGTAGCCCAGTAACTGGAATTTGAATTCTGAACCCAATCAGTTCTTAGTAGCTTGGGCCTCTGGTCGTAGGTAACGAGTCCACCACATTCGGTCTCGACCCAGTCATCACGAGAGGTATTGCCATCAAGCAAGGTCAGCCCTGCACTGAATAGTGTGTCGTATTCAGGACTAAGCTTACGCTTGAACTCGATTAAACCGAGGGCCTCGGGCGATAAATTTGGAACAGAGCTACTGTCGATATAAAAGGCATTCCCATCTGCATCTGCATATGTGGAGTTTGTCCACAGGGTTGACCCACAGTTTTTGAAAACCTCTTGGAACTCTTGCAGGTTAGAGGCCCGACTCATACCCAACCAGGTATCCAGCAGTCCGCTTGTGTTGGCGTTTGCATCTCGGTAGGTGTAGGCGGTGTTCGCCTCTCCCCATTTAGGTAAACCTTCGATGCCTTCATCCGGATTAGCTGTGATGGCATTGCCAGAAAGCATGGGACCGTACTCAGAAAAATAGAAAGTTCTCTCCAAGACCACTGGGGCGGGCCCACCCAGGTTTGCTTCAATCTGGAACTTCTCCTGAGTGATCGGAACCTCTTCGCCATCTTTGATATAAGTCAGAGGATCCCCATCTTTCAGTGTCAGTTCATAAACGGTAAACCTTCGACTTGTAGTTACAGTGTGGGACCAGGCGAGATTTTCGTTGAAGTTGATTAACGGAATCGCAGTGCCCAGCAAACCTGCACCGTTAATGTTGAGATAACCCGGCACGGTCATCTGCACCTGATAAAGGCGCCTGTGACCGGTGTATGGGAAGTGCGGATTTGCCAGTAGGGCTCCGCGCCCTTGTTCTGTCATATCCTTACCAATACCCCAAGCGTTACTGGCGAGCCCCATATCCTTAAAGTTGGTCCGGGAAGTTGCGAGAATACGCGCACTCTCAGCTACACCGCGAGGCAACGGCTCATTCGTCTGGGCAATGACAGGCTCTGGTTCAGCTGCAACCGGATCCTCCCCGGGAATGGCGATGAAAATAGCGCCGGTAGCAAACAGAGCACCGCTGGCGTACTGACCGACGATGCGATAGTGAGCAAGCAGGTCAGTTGGCTCAATCTCGGTAACCCAAGGCTGATTTCGACACTCCTGAGGAAGATCTGCCGGATCCGTTTCAGCCACATACTTATTGTAACCGGCGGTAAAACCCTCAACCAAGGCCTTGGATTCGTCGCTCAGAGAGTCAAACTCCGCTTCTGCACCACTGAGAATCTTTTGGGCCTTATAACTGAAGTCGTTGATGATGTTGATGCTGCCGGGGCCAGGCCCGAAGTATTTAGCCCGCTCACTGCGGGCCTTTACAATGGCCTCTGCGAGCAAACAAACGTTATCTTGTGCCTGAGCGTAGCCATTGCCGAACGCGGCTGATTGTAGGTTATCTGCAGTGATGTGAGGCACACCATCAGTAGTGCGGCGAATGTTGGCCTCAAGCTTCCCATCTTTCGGGAACAGGTTTGGGTTTTCCAGGGCGTCCGGATTGACGGTGATTTCGCCGTCAGAACAGCCACCCAGGACTGCAGCTCCCACCAAGGCCAAGGCGAGGCCTCGCATTCGGTGCCCCGCGGGAGAGGTCAATAATTTCATAAGGTCATCCTTATTGTTGTTTATGTCGGGCGTTTGGCCCACTGGAAATATAGCACCCTTACTTGCACAAGTTTCGCTTCGGTATGTCCGTTCCGAATGAATACGGTTTCAGAACGTAACCGTCGTCGGTTTTATTCGCTTGAACCATCAGCCGGGCGGAATTTGATCGGCACTCCCAACTGGCTCTGCGGCTTGCCATCCCCCCGATCCACCTCAACCACCATGGCCCTGGCCCTCAGTTGGGGATGCTCCGCGGCTTCGGAGAGGCTCAGCACGGGCTCAACACAGGCGTCCTGTTCGCCAAACACCGCCTGCCAATGCGCGAGGCTCTGCTGCGCGATTTTTTCCTTCAGGGCGGCTTTGAGGGTTTGCTGCTGTGCTGGGTTCTGGCTCAGCGCCAGGCTTTTCATCTCCGCCAACCCCAGGGCATCGAGCAGTCGGGCGGAAAACTGGGGTTCCAGGCTGCCGACCGACAACCATCGGCCATCACTGGTCTGGTAGTAATCGTAGAAAGAGCCCCCGTTCAGCAACGCCCCTTCCCGCTCCTGCTCCTGACCACCCGCCAGGCAAGCCGCGCCGGCCATGGCGTTCAGGGCAAAGGCAGCGTCGGTCATGCTGATATCCACGAAACAGCCCTTGCCGGTTTGCTGGCGCTGAATGACGGCGGCAAGAATACCCATGACGGCGTGGTGCGAGCCTCCGGCCACGTCGGCCACCTGAATGCCCATTGGTGGCGGGCCGCTGTCGGCCCGGCCGCAATGGCTGGCCACACCGGACAAGGCCAGATAGTTGATGTCGTGTCCCGCTCTGTCCCGGTAGGGCCCGGTCTGCCCGTAGCCAGTAATGGCGCAGTAGATCAGCGCAGGGTTGCATGCTTTCAGCACGTCATACCCGATACCCAGGCGATCCATCACGCCCGGTCGGAACTGTTCGACCACGATGTCGTAGTCCTGAACCAATGCCTTCACCCGCTCCACGGCCCCCGGCTCTTTGAGGTTAAGTGTCAGGGTTTGTTTGCCGCGGCTCAGATAAGAAAAGGTGGTACTGAATTTGCCGTCATACGGTGGCATTACCTTGGCCAGATCCACCCTGTCCGGCGCCTCTACCCTGAGCACCTCCGCACCCATATCGGCAAGCATCATCGTGGCGTAGGGTCCGGGCAACAGGGTACTGAAATCGAGCACTCGCAATGAGCTCAAGGGGCCAGGCATCGTTCTCTCCTTCGCGTCCAGGCAGTTATCTTTGTTGGTATTTCATGCTGCCCGCTTTCCGAGTCCGGGCCAACTGCCAGAGCGTTCAAACCAGTTGGCCGATTCTTCCATTCCGCCAGTCTTCCAGACATTGCATTGTTCTTTCAGGGGCTTATGATGGGTTTCGGCTTTATTGAATGGCGAGCGGGATGTCCAACCTCACGGTTTCAAAGCACTTTGTTCAGGCGGCGCTGGGCGGGGCGCAATCTTTGGGATTCGACACGACACAGCTGCTCCGGGAAGCCGGCATCTCACCGGAACTCCTGCGCATCGACATGGCGCGAGTCAGTAGCGACCAGTTCAGCGAACTGATGCGGGTCATCTGGCATCGCCTCGACGATGAATGCATGGGCATGGGCCCCCGCCGGGCCCGCGTGGGTACCTTTGCCACCATGTGCGCTCTGGTGATCGATTGCCCCACTCTGGAGGCGGTTTACCGCCGGGCCTACCAGTTTTCCCGTCTGTTCGAGCCGATGATTGCCATGGAGTTGATCGTCAACGGCGATCAGGCGCGTCTGGTAACCCGGATCGAGGGGGAACTGCGGGATCCTGACTATTTCCTGCGGGAGAGTCTGCTGGTGATCTGGCACCGCCTGGGAAGCTGGCTGATCGGCCAACCGGTGGAACTGGAACTCGCGGAGTTTGACTACCACAAACCTGAACACGCCGATGAGTACCGGCACATTTTCCGTTGCCCGCTATCGTTCGACGCTGGGCACACCGCTATCACCTTCGACACTCGCTTTCTATCGGCACCGGTGATTCGCGACAAATCGGAGATGCGGCAGTTCCTGAAGACATCCCCCGCAGACCTTCTGTCACGGCCAGATGAAAGCAACACCTTTACCGGCCGGATCCGTGCCCTGATCGGCCGTGACTTCTCCAGCCCGATGCCCGATTTCGAATGGATTGCAGCCGAACTGCACACCAGCCCCCAGACCCTGCGCCGCAGGCTGAAGCAAGAGAATACGTCGTTTCAGGAGATCAAGGATTTGCTGAGGCGGGACATGGCCATTTACTACCTGAGCCGGCAGGAACTGCCCATCAACGAAATTGCCGGCATGGTGGGCTTCACCGAGCCCTCGACCTTCCACAGGGCGTTCAAAAAGTGGACCGGCGTCACCCCCGGTGCGTACCGGGAGGGTGAACGCGGTAATCTGTCGAACTAGGGGCTGATCAGGAACCCGTCGGGGTCTGCAGGTTACGAATCAATTGCCCCAGAGTACGGGCAATCTCGCGGGTCTGATCCCGGTTCTGGGACAGCTGAAGCAGCCGTGAGCCGTCACGCGGGTCATACACCCAGCACGCGCCCACTGTTGATTCACAGCCCCACTGTATCTGCGGGTTAACGCCAAACACCGGTAGCGACTGGGCTTTACGGACCACCTGATCGTCAGCGTTGCGACGAATTTCCTGGATACTGACCGCATCGGCGCTTGCGCCAATCCGGTACTGCACATCCGCAGGCTGATCAACTTTCACAATGGTCTGGTCTTCACGCCAGCCCGCCACTTCCAGCAGGCTGTTCAGGTGCATGACCAAGGCTTCCCGATCGGAATCCACTAGGTAAAGTTCTCGCAGCGAGTTGATTCTCTGTCCGCCGGCGGGCTCGATTACGGCGATCTTACCGGCTTCGCCGCCTCCTGCACCGTTTGCCGGTGTCTGGCTACGGGCTTTTTCAACTTCCGTGATCAGCTTCAGGGCTTGCTGATAGTTATCGCCGTCAGTGCCCGCGTTGTTGACGTAAGTTTCCAGCGCCGACTGCGCCTCGTTTAGGTGCTTGGCCTGATACATCACCAGGCCACGGAAGTAGAAATAGTCTGCGGGCTTGTTGCCCTCGAGCTGCTGCAGGCGGTTCAGGTACTCGCCGGCATCGCCCCAATTTTCCGATTCCACCGCCTCTTCGGTTGCCAGCATCAGGCGGCGCATTTCATGCTCCGGAGCCAACGCAAAGGCTTGCCCAGCCATCAATGCGGTTATTAGAACCAACCCCCGCAGCGGGTGCCGACTTTTCCGTTTCGCTACTGCCATGACATTCACTCCTGCTGATTATCCGCGCCTATCGCCTGCGCTTCTGCTTCCGGTCGCTCAACGTTTCCTGGTTCGGAATCATCCTCTCCGGCATCCACATCGGCCCGCTCGGTGACGGACCTGGGCAACTCCTTCTTGACCCTCACACCCAACTCCACAAACCGGTTGGCCTGTGAAATCAGGTTGCCCTTTCCACGGGTCAGGGTGTTCATTGCTGAATCGTAAGTGCCCTGAGCTGTCTGCAACTGATTGCCCAGTTTTTCCATCGCATCCACAAACACCCTAAGTTTGTCATAGACCGCGCCGGCACGATCCGCAATAAGGCGGGCATTCTGGCTCTGCCGCTCGTAGCGCCAGATGTTCTCGATGGTTCTGAGCGTGGCCAGCAAAGTGGTGGGTGTTACCACGATAATCTTTCGCTCAAAGGCTTCTGCGAATAGGTTCTCGTCCTGCTGAAATGCCGCCACGAACGCCGGTTCGATCGGCATAAAGAGCAGAACAAAATCCGGTGACCGAAGGCCGTTCAGCTGGCTGTAATCCTTCTCGCTGAGGGTGCGGATGTGGTTGCGAACGGCCTCGACGTGTTCCTTCAGAGCCAACGCGCGAACGTCTTCCTCGGTTTCATTCACCCATCTCTGATAGGCCAGTAGCGACACTTTGGAATCGATGATGAGGTTGCGTTCGTCGGGCAGGTGTACCACAACGTCCGGACGCAGCAACTGGTTATTCGCGTCCCGATAGCTTCCCTGGGTTTCGTATTCGTCACCTTTGCGCAAACCGGATTTTTCCAGCACCCGTTCAAGGATCAGCTCGCCCCAGTTACCCTGAATTTTCTTGTCCCCTTTCAGGGCCTTGGTGAGGTTGGAGGCCTCTTCAGTAATCTGGCGATTAAGCTCCTGCAAGGACTTGATTTCGCTTCGCAGTGCCTGCCGGTCCCGGGTTTCGGTGGTATAAACATCTTCCACCCGTTTGCGGAAATCCTGCAACTGATCGCGGAACGGGTTCAGCAAGGTGTCGAGGCTGGTTCGGGTCTGCTGAGTGAAGCGTTCGCTCTTCTGCTCGAAAATCTTGTTGGCCAGGTTTTCGAACTCCTGCTTCAGCGCGTCGCGATTGCGCTCGAGCAAGTCCAGTTTTTCCGACGTCGCGCGACGCTCTTCATCGAGCGTCACTTCCTGTTCGCGCAGGGCGATTCGGGCAGCGTGCAGATCCTGGCTCAGCTGGTCCGCTTGCTGCTTCTGAATCCGGTAGTCGCCCTCCAGCTCCTCGGAGCGACGCTTACGGCCCTCGATATCGGATTCGAGGCCTGCAACGCGCGTCTCCAGCATGGTTGAACGTTGCCGCCATTGCTCCAGATCCTGCTCATAGCGGGCGATACGCTGATGCTGCTCTTCAAGCGATTGCGCCAGATGCTCCGCCTGCTGCTGATCCAGTGCAAGCTGATGGTTGGCATCCTGCAATTCGCGTTCGGCTTCCTTCCGGTAGAACGCCTGATCTTCCACCTCGGCCGTCAGCTCACGCGCGACGGATTTCGTTCGCGCCAGCATAGCCGCCAGAAAAACAATCAGGAACAACGCGAGCGAGGTGAGTCCAGCCATCAACTGGGGGTTAGCTACGATCCATCCGGTGACAGCTTCGGGCACTGCGTTTTCTCCTGAAGTCGGTAAATGTCTCAACGGCCAATAAAAATGTCTGTGCGGGTATCAGTCTACCTCATCAGGGATGCTTTTTTCGCGCCAAGCCACGATTCGCCGTTGCAGATCACTGCGCAAATCTCGACCAGGTTGCAAAACCACCAATCCAGCGAATCTGCTTATGGACTGCCCACGTAAGATCAACTAAAACGGACCTAGGTCGCTCCCTCGAAGTGTGCTGTGTTTACAACCGGCCTTAGAATTCCACTGAACAAGACGGACAACGGACTGCAGAACATGCTGAAAGAACTCTGGAGAAGACTGGGGACTGACTTTGCGTCCCCGGACTGCAGCGACTCGGATTATGAGGGGTTCCGGTCGTTTGGCGATGGCGGCCATAACAGTTCAGACCGATTCAATGTCTGGGCGCAGATTACCCATACCGGCCACTTTCACCTTGAGCGCCTGACAGGTTTACTCCAGTCCCGCTACGGAAAATCCTATCAGCTTGATCACCAAAAAGGCCGCAACCACAGGCTCGGAGAGCTGATCAGTTACGCCGCCCGCATTCAGGATCAGGATATTCAGAGAGAACTCCTGCTGTTTTACCTCAACTGCTCGCCGGCCGTTCAGGATTTTCTTCGCAGTGAGACAATGCTCGGCAAAGGGCCACTGCTGCCCGGCTAGCTGTCGGACTGTCCGATCACCAGAGCAAAATTTATTCCTTTTAACCATCTGTAAAGCAACGTCACACGTTGCTTGTTGTATACTTCTGCTCCACATACCTTCAGTAACACTCACACAGATCGCCGCGCAATTTAATGCCTTCGGCGTGACCGGCTGCCATCTCAGGGGTATTTGATGAGCTTACGACCGATGCGGGCCAACGTCCCGTTCCGTCAAGTGTTGTTGGTTTTCGGCATGATTTCCGTGCTGACAGGCTGCTCCTTTAACCGGTATCTGATGGTGCCGAAACAGGACATGAACGAATTAAGCAGTTCCATTCAGACACAGCGGGTCACTCTGGTGACCATGGAAAACAATGCCGGTATAAGACACGAAACTACGCTGGAGCGGCAGGAAGAATCCACTCAAGCCATTCTGGACGCCATCCAGACCCAGGTTCAAAAACCCCAGTGTCCGCCGGTGCGGCCGGAGAAGGTCTGCCCCGCTACCGAGGCATCTGGCGGCCTGACCGAACGCATGCAAGGCAAGCTCATTGTCGGCGAACTGGAGAGGATCTTTCTGGCCGAACCCGGGCAGGTCTATACCGCACGGATTGACAGCGGTGCCGAGACATCCTCCCTGGATGCCCGCAACATCACGCGCTTCGAACGGGATGGCAACAACTGGGTGCGCTTTGATGTGCCCATTCCGGGCACAGACGAACTCATCACCCTGGAAAAAGAAGTCGCCCGGCGGGTGAAGGTCTTTCAGGCCAGCGCTGAAGATGCTGAGCGTCGGTTGGTGGTGGAGCTCCAGTTCGCGATTGGCGACCACCAACAAGTTGCAGAGTTCACCTTGACGGACCGGGCAGACCTGACCTACGAAGTATTAATAGGCCGTAATATCCTTCGCGACGTGATGTTGATTGATATAGGCAGGGAATTCGCCACCAAATTACCGGAATCAATTCTCCAGAACAGGAATGACTCGTGACGTCCCGATCGCGCCTGCCGTTTTTCATTGGCGTTTTTCTTCTCATTGCAGCAGGGATTGCTCTGGCTGTATGGCGACATATTGAACTGGGCATTCCCTGGCTGGCCGGGGAGCAACGCCCGGTCTGGATGATTGAAGCCCGAGTCGATTTTGAAGGCAATGAAGACCCTGTTGTTGCCAGCCTTCATGTACCAGAACAGCCACCGGGATTCCGCGTGCTGAGCGAACAGGCCGCCTCCCCGGGCTACGGTTTCTCCATTCTGGGAAAATCCGGCAGTCGGCGCGCGGAGTGGACCAAGCGCGCCGTGTCCGGACCGCAGACGCTCTACTTCAAGGCACAGTTCATCCCGGACGATACCGCCAAGAGCCCGCCCCCGGATCGTGAGCCCAAAGCGCGCCGAGTGTTCTGGGAAGAGCCCCAGGCAACCGCCGTGCGCGAGATTCTGGAACGCGCTGAAGCGCGCTCCAGCACGCCGGAAAGCATGACCCGGGAACTGATTCGCCTGATGCAGCCGGATACCCGCACTCAGAACACCACGCTGCTGGTTGCCGAGGAAGACTACCTCAACCTGCTGGTGGACATGCTGAACCATTCGGGCATCCCGGCCCGAACCGCGGACGGATTAAAGCTAAGGGACGCGCGGCGGCGCCAATCGCTGATGCCATTCCTGCAAATTTATGATGGTTCGGAGTGGCTGACCTTTGACCCGGAGTCGGCGAACCAGGGCATTCCGGACAACCTCCTGTTGTGGCGCCAGGGCTCGGACTCCCTGCTTGATGTGATTGGCGGCGACAATTCCGAGGTCAGCTTTTCCATGCTCCGACAGACCGTTCCGGCCCTGCAGCTGATGACCATGGAACTTGAAACCAACGGCCTTGGGCTGATCAGCTTCTATGAACTGCCCATCGAAGAGCAAAGCATGTTCCGCATGCTTCTGTTGCTGCCTCTGGGCGCCTTGATCGTTGCCTTCATGCGGATCGTGATCGGGATTCGAACATCGGGCACGTTTATGCCCGTGCTCATTGCCGTAGCCTTTGTGCAAACCACGCTGATTCCCGGCCTGATTGCCTTCCTATCTGTGGTAAGCATCGGCCTTGTCATGCGGGGCTATCTGTCGAGCCTGAATCTGCTGTTGGTCTCGAGAATCTCCGCTCTGATCATTCTGGTTATCTTCATCACTGCGGGCTTGAGCATCCTTGGCTATCAAATGGGTTTCAACACTGGCATGACCGTTACCTTCTTCCCCATGGTCATCATCGCGTGGACCATTGAGCGGATGTCGATTCTCTGGGAAGAGGAAGGTGCCCGGGAAGTTATCATCCAGGGTGCGGGCAGCCTGTTTGTCGCCATCTGCGCTTACCTCGCCATGAGCGCACCACTGGCCGGCCACCTGACCTTCAACTTTCCCGAGCTGCACCTGACCATCCTCGGGATCATCCTGCTCATGGGTCAGTACACCGGCTACAAGCTTACCGAGCTGACACGCTTCCACCCTATGAAGGTGTACGACTGACATGGGCTGGATATCCCCCAGGCGCCTGAACCGGCTTGGCATGCTCAACATGAACCGGCGCAACGTGGATTACATTGCCCGCTATAACGAGCGTGCCTCCTATCCTCTGGTCGATAACAAGCTGAAGACCAAGCTCGCAGTGGCCGAATATGGCGTAAAAACCCCCAGCCTGCTGCAAGTGGTACGTCAGCAACACGAGATTTCTCATTTCCGGGAAATGGCGGAGGATCTCGGCGGCTTCGCCATCAAACCGGCGAAAGGCTCAGGCGGTAAAGGTATTACGGTGATTACGGGGCGCGATGAAGATCAATACATCAAAGCCTCCGGGGCCCGTCTGGCCGGTGCCGAGCTGGAACGGCACCTGACGAACATTCTGGCCGGACTCTACTCGTTAGCCGGAACGCCCGACGTCGCGATTGTCGAGAGCCTCGTGGAGTCCGCGCCATCGCTGGCAAAATACTCCTATCAGGGCGTACCTGATATCCGGATCGTGGTATTTCAGGGCTATCCGGTAATGGCGATGCTGAGGCTCGCCACGAAAGCCTCTGACGGCAAAGCCAACCTGCACCAGGGGGCCATTGGCGTTGGCCTCGATGTGGGCACAGGAAAGAGTCTGAACGCCGTTCAGTTCAACCGCCCGGTCGCCCTGCACCCAGACACCGGACTGGCCATTGATAACATCAAGATCGATGCCTGGGACCAGATGCTCGAAATGGCTTCCCGCTGCTACGAAGCCACTGGGCTTGGCTATATGGGCGTAGATCTCGTGGTGGACGCGAATCAGGGCCCGCTGCTTCTGGAACTCAACGCCCGCCCCGGGCTCGCCATCCAGATGGCCAATGGGCTCGGCCTGCTTCCCCGCCTGCGAACCATCGAAGATCTCAAGCGCCCCCACTTCACGCCCTGGGAACGCGCAGCTTTTGCCATGGATACCTTCTCGGCCGCCTGAAAATCACGCAAAAAAAAAGCCGGGCACAAAGGCCCGGCTTGGTTTTCAGCGCACTAAGCTCAGAGTTCGCCCTTGGCGATCAGTAGCTTGCGCTCATGAGCGAGGCCCTTCAGCAGCCCCCAGGTCATGATCAGCAGGATCGCCGTGAAGGGCAAGCCGGCACTGATTGCAGTCGCCTGGATGGCCCCAAGGGCATCTTCACCACCACCAAAGATCAGCGCGGCAGCGATGGCGCCTTCCATTACAACCCAGAACACCCGCTGGGAAGTCGGTGCATCAGTTTTACCGCCGGCGGTGATGCTGTCGATCACGAGAGAGCCGGAGTCCGAGGACGTTACGAAGAACACCAGCACCAGAATAATTCCGACAAACGAAATGATGCCGGTGAGCGGCAGGTTCTCGAACATCTGGAACATGGCCAGAGACACATCTGTCAGGCCATTTTCAGCCAGTGCACCGATACCGTCGCGGATTTGCTCCAGGGCGGAACCACCAAACGCACTCATCCACACAACGGTAATCAGGGTCGGAATGATCAGCACTGCAGTCACGAACTCCCGCACGGTACGACCTCGCGATACACGCGCGATGAACATGCCAACGAACGGTGACCAGGAAATCCACCAGGCCCAGTAGAACACAGTCCAGCCCTGGAACCAGGCTTCATCTTCCCGGCCGAACGGATTGCTCAGTGGCACCACATTGGCAACATAGCTGGAAGAGGTCACCCACAGGGTCTCCAGTATCGACATGGTTGGCCCTGCGAAGATAATGAAGAACAACAGCAGTCCAGCCAGAGCCATGTTGATGTTACTGAGCACTTTTACCCCGCCATCGAGGCCCCGCAACACGGAAATCAGAGCAACCGCTGTCACACCGACGATGATGGCCATCTGGACGTTAACACCGGCCGACGTATCAAACAGGTAATTCAGGCCGGAGGCCGCCTGCTGAGCCCCGAAACCAAGTGATGTCGCCAGACCGAAGATAGTAGCGACCACCGCCAGGATGTCGATGATGTGGCCCGGCCACCCCCAGACTTTGTCCTTCAGAAGCGGAAAGAAGGCCGAGCGAATGGTCAGTGGCATATTCTTGTTAAACGCAAAGAACGCCAACGACAGCGCGACCACCGCATAAATCGCCCAAGGATGCAGGCCCCAGTGAAACATGGTGGCGCCCATGGCCATATCCGCCGCCGCTGGCGAATTTGCCTCTACGTTAAATGGCGTCTCGTACCAGCCCGTGTAATACGCCACCGGCTCCGCCACCGCCCAGAACATCAGGCCGATACCCATACCTGCGGCGAACAGCATGGCAAACCAGGACATGGTCGAAAATTCCGGTTTGGCATCCATTCCGCCCAACCGGATTTTTCCAACCGGCATAAAGATCAGTGCCAGGCATACAACCACGAAAATGTTGGCACTGAGCAGGAAAAACCAGTCGAAGGTGGCAATAATGTCCCACTTGGCGCCATCCAGCATGGATTTTGCCTCGTTGGGGAACATCATCGTACCCACCACGAAGAGAGTCACCAGTATCGCCGTGATCGGAAATACCGGTGCGTGAATGTCCAGACCTAAAGGATGAATATTATCCTGGCCTGCGACGTAATCCGTTTGATATTCGTCTTTGACTACCTCGCCCACGTTCGAAGTCTCCTTAGTTGGAAAGTCCCATTTCGTATCGGTGCTCAAACGTTACAAGCGCGACATGATATTGCTTTGAGTTCTAAACATCAAAAACGGCGCACATCGCCAAAACCTTTCCTTCAGCATAGACCATGCTCACACTCTAGAAAGTTCCGTTGTCACAACCGGCTACAGGGGCCTAATCGCCTACCGAATTCATCTTGAAACAGGGCTAACCCAGGCCCGGTCGAAGAAACCGAAACGACGATTAAAATGCCTGTTTATTTTTTTCTAGGCCTGGTGTAGACTCGCTCCCGCTAAGCCAGTGAGGAAACCGTCCGGTTCCCTTTGGCCCAGCGTAAGTCGGGGCGTAGCGCAGTCTGGTAGCGCACCTGTATGGGGTGCAGGTGGTCGCAGGTTCAAATCCTGCCGTCCCGACCACTTTTCTTTCCTTATCTCATTATTATTCGCTGGCAAGCGCCCGATCGCAGGCGTCTGTTCTGCACATTTTCGGCCTTCACGACCAACCCGCTTCTACTGCAATAATTGAAATATTACCTGTTGGCCCGACCGGCTTTCCGGCTCCTCGCAGCTCATTCAACAAGTACGATTTTTCGAACAACTTAAAACGCCATTCCCGCGCTTACCATCGCTGACAGAAACGCTACAAAAAGCCTGAATCAGCCAACCATCCCCGTTTGCAATAATTCTCTCGTTTTCCATTCAAAATCCGTCCCTTAGGCGATTACCATCATGCAAATGCTGTATAACCGATCCTTATCGGTTTTATTTGCGGTTTTACTTCTCGGTGCCAGCCAGACCGCAGTTTCGGATCTGGTCAAAAAATCCAGTTCAGGTATCTGCCACCCGCCCGAAAGCGCCCATTACTCCCGGACCAAAGCTTTCACAGGTTTTGAATCGGTCGCCTCGTGCCTCGCAAGCGGCGGTCGAATGCCAAAAGGACTCAGCGCCCCGCTGTCCCTGGAGAACAGTACAGACTACCAGCGCAAAAAGTTCGGTCACGGCTGGGACGACTCCGACGGGGACTGTCAGAACAGTCGTGCGGAAGCCCTGATTGCGTCATCAACAACCAGCGTTCGATTCTCAGACCCGCGTCGATGCCGGGTCACCTCGGGCCGCTGGATCAGCCCGTTTACCGGCAAGGTGATCCAGAACGCAGCAGAGATCGACATCGATCATGTGGTGCCACTGAAGTGGGCCTGGAAATACGGCGCAAAGAGCTGGAGCGACAACAAGCGAGAAAGCTTTGCCAACGACATGAATAACCTGTGGAGCGTAGAGCTGTCTCTGAACCGCCAGAAAGGCGCAAAGGGCCCCGAAGAGTGGCTACCGCCGGCCGGACAGTGCCAGTATGTCAGCCGCTTTGTACGACTGATCAAAACCTACGACCTGCAGCCCCCGTCCGACAAACTCACGACTTACCGGAATCTGCTGAAGCAGCACTGCTAGATCCCATCGAGGCTTGAGCAACATCCGGGCACGCACAAAAAAACCGAGACGGGAAACGTCTCGGTTTTTTTATTTCGGACAGCAGTCCAGCGAGGAAGGTTATTTTGCCGGAGCGTTCAACACCTCAAGAACCTCTTCCAGCTCCGCAATCATCTGGCGGATGAGCTGTTTGTACTGAGACGTGTCTTCTTTCGCCTCACTACTGCTCAACTTCTGCTTGGCACCACCAATGGTGTAACCCTGCTCGTAGAGCAAGCTGCGTATCTGACGGATGGTGATAACATCTGCGCGCTGGTAATAGCGCCGGTTTCCGCGTCGCTTCACCGGTGACAGCTGGGGAAATTCCTGTTCCCAATAGCGCAGAACGTGAGCCTTGACCGCACACAGATCGGCTACCTCACCAATGGTGAAATAGCGCTTTCCGGGGATCGCAGGGAGTTCGTTGTTATGACTCGGTTCCAGCATAGGCTTCCACTTTCTGTTTCAGTTTCTGTCCCGGCCGGAAGGTCACCACACGACGAGCGCTGATAGGAATTTCTTCCCCAGTTTTCGGGTTCCGTCCCGGTCTTTGTTTTTTATCGCGCAGGTCAAAGTTGCCAAAACCTGACAACTTCACCTGCTCGTTGTGGCTGAGCGCGTCTCTGATTTCGTCAAAAAAAGCTTCTACCATCTCTTTGGCTTCCCGCTTGTTGAGGCCCAACTCCTCGTACAAACGCTCCGCCATGTCCGCTTTCGTTAACGCCGCCATGTCTCAGCTCCTTAATGTTGCCCCCAGCTCTTCTTTCAAAGCGTCGATGACGCCGTTGAAGAGCGAATGCACTTCATCCTCGTTAAGCGTGCGTTTGGGGTGCTGCCAGAACAGACTGAGCGCAAGGCTTCGATTTCCCTCACCGATGCTCTCACCCTCGTAGACATCAAACGCACGCAAATCTGTCAGGCATTCTCCGGCATGCTTTCTGGCTACACGCTCTACGTCGGCAAATGCCACGTCACTTCCGATAATGATAGCCAAATCCCTACGAACTTCAGGGAATTTTGAAATTTCTTTGAAATTAGGCACATATCCGGTGACGATTGAATCCAAGAATAGCTCAAACATCAGGGTTGTGCCATTAAGTTCAAGCTTTTTCTGCACTTGCGGGTGCAAGGTACCCAGCCAGCCAATGTGCTCCCCATTGCGAACGAGCTCAGCAGTCTGACCCGGGTGCAACGCCGGATGCTTTCCGGGCAAAAACTGAACATCGATACCGAGCAATCGGAAAAGGCTTTCCAACTCGCCTTTAGCATCGAAGAAGTCTGCGGCCCTGCGACCGTTCACCCAGTTTTCCGGGTACTGTCCGCCAACGATGACGCCGGCCAACATAGGCTGCTGATCTATGCGCTGACCGTCCTTTTCGAACCGAAGGCCGGTCTCAAACAGACGAATACGCCCCTGCTGACGGTTCTGGTTGTAGGCGACCGTCTTCAGGAGCCCACTCCACAACGTGGTCCGCATGACGGAAAGATCTGAGGAGATCGGGTTCGCCAGGGCAATACCATCACGCTCGGGATCAACCAATTTCTGAACTTTGGGGTCCACGAAGCTATAGGTGATCGCTTCCTGGTATCCCTGACCGACGAAGAAATTTCGGATCAGCGACACCGGACGCTGAGCCTCGCTCTGAGGACGAAGTCCCAGGGCCCCCTCGGGCTCGGTGACTGGAAGGTTGTTGTAGCCAAAAATTCGACCAACTTCCTCAATCACGTCTTCTTCAATGGAAATGTCCGGTCGGTAGCTGGGGACGCTCACCTGCCAGCCATTCTTGAGCAACTTATCGATCTGCAGACCAAGCCGGGTCAGGATCTCTTCAACCGTGGTGCGATCGATCTCCATGCCCAGCACGCTCGCAAGGCGGTCAGCGCGCAGAACGACGACTTGATCCTCTGGCAAGGAATCGCTGCTCATCACTTCCACAATCTCGCCGGGTTCACCACCAACGATATCCATCAGCAGCTGGGTCGCACGCTCCATGGCGTCCCGCGCCAGCTTGAAGTCAACACCACGTTCAAAGCGATGGGAGGCATCGGTGTGCAGGCCATAGTGGCGGGCCTTACCGGCCAGGGTAATCGGATCGAAGTAGGCGGATTCCAGCACCAGGTCCCGGGTCTTATCACTGACGCCAGAATGCTCACCACCCATAACACCGGCAATGGCAATGGGCTTCTGATGATCGGCGATCACCAGCGTCTGATCGGTCAGTTCGACTTCCTGGCCATCCAGCAGGACCAGCTTTTCACCGGCCTTGGCCATACGCACAACGATACCGCCCTTGATCTCTTCACGATCAAACGCGTGCATCGGCTGGCCCAGTTCCAGCATGACGTAGTTGGTGACATCGACCGCCGGGTCGATGGACCGGATACCACAACGGCGCAGCTTCTCACGCATCCACAGTGGCGTTTCCGCCTGCAGGTTCACGTTACGCAGCACACGGCCCAGGTAACGCGGGCAGCCGGCCGGATCCTCAACCCGGATATCGGGCACCTCGGAGTGCTGCGCTTCAACAGCGGCGATTTCGGGCGCTTCAACAACCTGGCTATTCAGAACGCCCACTTCCCGGGCAATGCCCTTGATAGACAGGCAGTCACTGCGGTTTGGAGTCAGGTCCACATCAATAGTAACGTCATTAAGGTGGAGGTATTCACGCAAATCCTGGCCAACCGGTGCATCTGATGGCAACTCCATCAGGCCATCGCTGGCATCAGACAGGCCCAGCTCGGACTCGGCACACAACATACCTTCGGAAGGCTGGCCACGGAGCTTGGCCTTCTTGATTTTAAGATCCCCCGGCAGAACGGCCCCAACCACAGCAAAGGGTACCTTCAGACCATCACGCACGTTGGGTGCGCCACACACCACCTGCACGGTTTTATGACCATCATTGACCTGGCAGACACGGAGCTTGTCGGCATCGGGATGTGGCTCAACCGTCACCACTTCACCTACGATCACGCCGTTGAAGTCGCCAGCCACTGGCTCAAAGCCATCCACTTCCAGACCAGCCATGGTGACCTGATCCATCAATTCCTGGGTACCGATTTCCGGGTTTACCCACTCGCGCAGCCACTGTTCACTGAATTTCATGCTTGTTGCCTTGTCCTGATGCGGTTTCGCCTGATGATTTGAATTCCTGAAAGCGCCGGATTAACGGAACTGGCGCAGGAAACGCAGATCGTTCTCGAAGAACATCCGCAGGTCGTTGACGCCGTAACGCAGCATAGCCAGACGCTCCACGCCCAGGCCAAATGCAAAGCCACGATACTCTTCGGCATCAATACCGCAATATTCAAATACTTTTGGGTGCACCATGCCGCAACCCATCACTTCAAGCCATTTGATGCTGCCATCAGCTTCCCGGCCCCATTCAATATCCACCTCGGCGGAGGGCTCGGTAAACGGGAAGTACGATGGACGAAATCGAACTTTCAGATCTCGCTCAAAAAAGACACGGAGAAACTCTTCAACGGTGCTCTTCAGATCGGCGAAGCTGACGTCTTTCTCGACCAGCAACCCCTCAACCTGGTGAAACATAGGGGTGTGCGTCATATCAGAGTCGCACCGATAGACACGCCCTGGGCAGATCATGCGAAATGGCGGCTTACCCGCTTCCATGGTGCGGATCTGGACCGGTGAGGTATGGGTCCGCAGCAACGTGCCCGGATTAAAATAGAAAGTGTCGTGCATGGCACGGGCCGGGTGGTGCCCTGGAATGTTAAGGGCTTCGAAGTTGTGATAGTCATCTTCGATTTCCGGCCCCTGTTCGACGGTGTAACCCGCCCGCGCAAAGAACTGTTCGATACGCTCAAGGGTACGGGTTACCGGGTGCAGGCCACCCAGATCCTGACCTCGCCCCGGCAGCGTGACATCAATGGATTCGCTTGCCAGTTTCTGCTCAATGGCAACGCGCTCCAGATCGGCCCGGCGAGCATTGATGGCCTGCTCTACCCGCCCTTTGGCTTCATTAATCTTCTGGCCTGCAGCGGGACGCTCTTCGGCAGAAAGCTTGCCCAGCGTCTTGGCCTGCTGGGTGATAACACCTTTTTTACCAAGGTACTCAACACGAATTTGATCAAGCGCCTGCAGGCTGTCTGCACTGCCTACCGCAGCCAACCCGTCCTGAACCAGTTGCTCCAGGTTTTCCATTGACCCTGCTCCAAACCAGAAATGGGAGTAGTAATACGAATTCTTGAAACAAAAATAGGGGAAGAGCATGCCCTTCCCCTATTGAAAGAGCGTCAACATGATGCCATGAGACGCCCTGATCGATCAGCAATCGATGAAGAGCTTAAGCGATCACAGAGACGCTTTGGCTTTCTCGACAACAGCGGCGAACGCCTGCTGCTCGTTCATGGCCAGATCGGCCAGAACTTTACGATCGATTTCTACGTTCGCCTTCTTCAGGCCAGCAATCAGACGGCTGTAGGACAGACCGTTTGCACGCGCGCCAGCGTTGATACGGGCAATCCACAGAGCGCGGAATGCACGCTTGCGGTTACGACGGTCACGGTAGGCATACTGCCCGGCCTTGATAACCGCCTGCTTGGCAACGCGAAACACACGACTGCGGGCACCGTAGTAACCTTTAGCCTGCTTGAGAACCTTCTTGTGACGACGGCGTGCGATCACACCACGTTTTACACGAGCCATAACTTAATCCTTCTACCTTAAAAACCTTTGCAAGAATGTTCGCGGTGCCTTAGCACGCGGTCATACGCTTGATGGACGCCACGTCAGACTTGGCGATCATCTTGGTGCCACGCAGCTGACGCTTACGCTTGGGGCTCTTCTTGGTCAGGATGTGACTGGTGAAGGACTGCTTGTGCTTAAAGCCGTTGGCGGTTTTCTTAAACCGTTTAGTGGCTCCGCTTTTGGTTTTCATCTTGGACATTTTTTAAAACTCCGCATTCTATTATGGAAAAACAATATGCCCCTGAACGACAAATCCCCCGCATACGCGGGGGACCATCACCCGGTCAGGTTCACTTCTTCTTGCGGGGCGCCACCAACATGGTCATTTGACGGCCCTCCATCTTGGGCCTCATCTCAACCGTTGCCAGCTCTTCAATATCTGCTTCAATTCGGTTCATGAGTTTCATACCAATTTCTTGGTGTGCCATCTCACGCCCACGGAAGCGGATAGTGATTTTGCCGCGGTCCCCGTTTTCAAGGAAACGTATCAGGTTGCGTAGTTTGACCTGATAATCCCCTTCTTCAGTTCCGGGACGGAACTTCAGCTCTTTGACCTGCGTCTGCTTCTGTTTCTTTTTAGCAGCCGCCTTGGCCTTCTTCTCGTCGAAGATTTTCTTCCCGTAGTCCATTATCTTACAGACGATCGGATCGGAATCCGTAACCTGGACCAGGTCAAGGGACGCTTCTTCTGCCTGCTTCAAGGCATCCGCAATAGGAACCACTCCTACCTGATTGCCTTCCGCGTCAATCAGCCGGACTTCTGTTGCGTCAATATTCTCATTGATCGGCGCCTTAGGAGCGCGCCCACCCCGATTCGTTCGCTGTTTGATAATTAGATCTCCGTCTTGGTTTTGCCTTTACGTTCAACCTCTTCAGCCAGAAGCTGTTCGAACGCGTCAAGCGAAAGGGTTCCCAGATCCTCACCTTTGCGGGTACGTACCGCTACGGCGTTGTTCTCGACCTCTTTGTCGCCTACGACGACCAGATAGGGAACCTTGTTTAAAGTATGCTCGCGGATTTTAAAGCCGATCTTCTCGTTTCTCAAGTCAGCATTAACCCGATATCCAGAAGATTCCAGTTTTCTGGTCAGATTCTCACAATATTCACGCTGATTATCCGTGATATTGAGGACCGCTACCTGCACCGGAGCCAGCCAGGTCGGAAACGCGCCTTCGTATTCTTCGATCAGAATTCCGATGAAGCGCTCGAAGGAACCGAGAACTGCACGATGCAGCATGACCGGCGTCTTTCGCTCGGAATCCGCCGCAACGTACTGGGCACCCAAACGACCGGGCATGGAGAAATCCACCTGAATGGTACCGCATTGCCATACCCGGCCAATACAGTCTTTCAGAGAGAACTCGATCTTAGGCCCATAGAAGGCGCCTTCGCCGGGCAACAACTCCCAGTCGACGCCTTCGCGGTTCAGGGCTTCTTCCAGTGCGGCCTCCGCCTTATCCCAGACTTCGTCCGAACCGACCCGCTTTTCCGGGCGGGTAGACAGTTTGTACAGGATTTCGTCAAATCCGAAGTCCTGGTAGACCTCGTGCAACAGATCAATAAAGCGTGACACCTCTGCCTGGATGGCGTCCTCTTCACAGAAAATATGCGCGTCATCCTGGGTAAAACCACGCACCCGCATGATGCCATGCAAGGCACCCGAGGCTTCGTTACGGTGACACGAGCCAAACTCGGCCAGACGCAGCGGGAGATCCTTGTAGCTCTTGAGCCCCTGATTGAAGACCTGAATGTGGCATGGACAGTTCATCGGCTTGATCGCGAAATCGTGTTTCTCAGACTCCGTGGTGAACATGTCATCGTGGAACTTGTCCCAGTGACCAGACCGCTCCCAAAGCGTTCTGGATACCACCTGCGGCGTTTTGATTTCCTGATAGCCATGCTTGCGGAGCTTGTCGCGCATGTACTGCTCGATGCTTTGATAGACCTCCCAGCCATTGGGATGCCAGAACACCATGCCCGGCGCCTCTTCCTGCATGTGGAACAGGTCCAGCTTCTTGCCAATCTTGCGGTGATCCCGCTTCTCGGCCTCTTCCAGCCGGTGCAGATAGGCCTTCAGATCTTTCTTGTTGCCCCAGGCGGTACCGTAAACACGCTGCAATTGCTCGTTAGAGGTGTCACCACGCCAGTAAGCTCCGGCCACCTTGGTCAACTTGAAGGCCTTGAGTTTGCCGGTGCTGGGCACATGCGGCCCACGGCACAGGTCAATAAAATCGCCCTGCTGATAAAAGGAGAGGTCTTCTGCGCCCGGGATATCTTCAATAATCCGAACCTTGTACTCCTCACCCATTTCGTCGAACAGCTTCACGGCCTCATCGCGGGACAGAACCGAGCGTGAGACCGGGATGTCCTGCTTGGCCAGTTCTTCCATGCGCTTTTCGATTCGGGCAAGGTCTTCGTTGGTGAACGGGCGCTCGAACTTGAAATCGTAGTAGAACCCGTTATCAATCACCGGACCAATCGTAACCTGAGCAGACGGGAACAGTTCTTTGACGGCCATCGCCAACAGATGCGCAGTCGAGTGACGAATGATGTCGACACCATCCTCATCTCGGTCGGTCACAATCGCGAGGTCGATGTCTTCCTCAATCCGGTAGCTGGTATCCACCAACTGACCATTCACACGGCCGGCCAGGGCAGCCTTGGCCAGACCAGCGCCGATATCAGCGGCCACATCATGAACGGTAACGGCTTCGGCAAAACTGCGATGACTGCCATCAGGCAGGGTTACGACGGGCATAAACACACTCCGGTTGGTTACTCAGCGGTGATCTATACCAGAGATCACTTGTGACGGCTCATCACGATACAAACCGTGGGCCTGTTGGAGCGGGAGTCTACCAGAAAAAAACCCGGCGGGTTAATGCCGGGTTTCCTCATACTCATCAGCTACTCAGGCAGGTTGAGCAGCGGCGTTTTCGCGGGCTCGCCTGCGATACTGCCCAACCCCGAGCACCACGAGCAACGCAAGGGCCGGTATAAACATCAGCTCCTTGGGCGGCCGATCAGTGCCGACCTGAACACTGTCAATCGTCCAGCCAAAACTGATGCCCGCCTGTTCGGCCACGCTGCCGAAGTTGACGAAGTCCACCACCATCTGATCGCCCTGAGGTGATACCTCCAGCCCAGCCTGTGCCAGCCGCTGCTCGGGCGACTCGCCGGCGGGCAACATCAGCTGCAGATACTTGGACACCTCGTCACCGTCAAGCGACATGCCGGAGGCCTGGATAACGATAGGGTCCCCGGTCGGGACATCGTCCACATGCTGGAACAGCTCGGAGCCCGGACGATCCTGAGTGGGCGGATACACCATATCCCACCAGAAACCCGGCCGGAACAGTGTGAACGAGATCAGCAGAAGCGCGACGGTCTCCCACCACCGGGTCCGGGTCATCCAGAATCCCTGCGTGGCAGCAGAAAACACCAGCATCGCCATCACGGCACTGAAGATGGTCACCAGCAGATCAAACCACCCGGTCAGCCCGATCAGCAGAAGCTGCGTGTTGAAGATAAACATGAACGGCAGGATGGCGGTCCGGATATCGTAGGTGAACCCCTGAATCCCCGTTCGGATCGGGTCCGCACCGGATATGGCCGCCGCCGCATAGGCGGCAAGCCCCACCGGGGGGGTGTCGTCGGCCAGAATCCCGAAATAGAACACGAACAGATGAACGGCAATCAAAGGCACCAGCAAGCCATTTTCGGCCCCCAATGTCACGATGACGGGCGCCATCAGAGTGGACACCACAATGTAGTTGGCGGTCGTGGGTAGCCCCATACCAAGAATCAGACTGATCAGGGCGGTGAAGATCAACATCAGCAGGAGGTTACCGCCGGAGATAAACTCAACAAACTGCGTCATCACCAGTCCGATACCGGTCAGCGTAACAGTGCCCACCACGATACCCGCCGTGGCAGTGGCCACCCCGATCCCCACCATGTTCCTGGCACCCGTGACCAGAGAGTGGGCAAGATCGACCACTCCCTGCTTGAGCTTCGCACCGTATTGCCCGTGCCCGTGGAAAAAGGCCTTCAGTGGTTGCTGGGTAATAACGATAAAGATCATGAATACCGTCGCCCAGAACGCTGACAACTGGGGCGAAAACCGTTCGACGGTCAGACACCAGACCAACAGCACCACGGGCAACAGGAAATACAACCCGGTCTTGACGGTGGGACCGACCGGCGGCAGTTCGTCCATGGACTTGTCCGGGCTGTCCTCTTCCAGTGCAGGGAAGCGTGTGGCGTAGCCCACCAACCCGATATAAACCAGCACCAACAAGGGGCCAAGCACCCAGATCGCAGCGGCACCCAACCAGTCTTTCATCCAGCCAATGCCGTAATAAACCGCGAAGGTCAGTACACACAAGCCCAACAGGATCACCACCCAGTTGAGCATGCGCTGGGCCAGGGTTGGGCGATCGAGGCGCTCAATGCCCTGCATGTTCAGTTTGCAGGCTTCGAGATGAACGATGTAAATCAGCGCCACGTAGGAAATCATGGCCGGCAGGATGGCGTGCTTGATGACCTCCAGATAGGAGATCCCCACGTACTCCACCATCAAAAATGCCGCCGCGCCCATGATGGGCGGGGTTAGCTGGCCATTGGTGGAAGCGGCCACTTCAACAGCGCCGGCCTTGGTCGCCGGGAAGCCAACCCGTTTCATCAACGGGATGGTGAAGGTCCCCGTGGTAACAACGTTGGCGATTGACGACCCGGAAATGACACCGCTCAGGCCGCTGGACACGACGGCAGCTTTTGCTGGCCCACCGCGCATGTGACCAAGCAAGGCGTAGGCGACCTGGATGAAGTAGTTACCTGCACCCGCCCGTTCAAGCAAAGCCCCGAAGAGCACGAACAGGAACACAAAGCTGGTGGAGACTCCCAACGCAACACCGAACACACCTTCCGTACCCAACCACTGGTGCGACGCAAGCTTGCTCAGACTCGCCCCCTTGTGGGAGATCACATCCGGCATGTACGGGCCGGCCAGGGAGTAGATAATGAAAACGCCGGCGACAATCGTCAGTGGCAACCCCAGCGCACGGCGGGTCGCCTCCAGAAGCAGCACCAGGCCACCCAGCGCGACAATCAGATCCTGAGTATTGGGCGCACCGGGGCGAGACGCCAACTCTTCGTAGAACACGAACAGGTAAGAGGCCGCAAAGGCCGCAGCCAGCGCCAGCACCCAGTCATAAATGGGCACATGGTCCAGATGCTTTCCGCGAATCATCGGGAATGCCGAAAATGCCAGGAAGGTGGCAAAGGCCAGATGAATGGAGCGGGATTCGGTGGAGTTAAATACCCCGATTTCGAAGATATAAGGGAGCGGTGAAGCTATCCAGAGCTGAAACAGGGACCAAAGCAGTGGTACCACGAACAGAACGACAGCGGCGGCCCCTGATGCGGCCCTCCCGCCGGACTCAGTCTGCACAAACTCTTCGACCTTCGCACGGTCGACACTATCCCCTGCTCGCGGGTCGCTATCGCTCATAACGTAGTCCTTCAAGAAAACGAGGGGTAAGGCAGTAAAAACAAATGCAATGCCGCGGGCATACTCTGCCCGCGGCGTCACTACACCAGCAGATCAGTCGATCAGGCCGGCCTCTTTATAGTACTTGGCGGCGCCAGGGTGCAGGGGTGCACTCAGGGCGTCAGATACCATCTCTTCCTTCTTCAGGTTGGCGAAGGCCGGATGCAGTCGCTTGAAGCTATCGAAGTTTTCAAACACCGCTTTGACTACTTCGTAAACCACTTCGTCCGGGACTTCGGTGGAGGATACAAAGGTGGCAGCTACACCAAAGGTGGTCACATCCTGATCGGAACCACGATACATGCCGCCCGGGATGGTCGCCTCCCGGTAATACGGGTTGTCGGAGATCAGCTTCTGCGTGGCAGCATTATCGACATTCACGATCACACTGTCACAGGATGTGGTTGCTTCCTTGATGGCTCCAGATGGGTGGCCAACGGTGTAGAAGAAGGCATCGATGTTGCCATCACACAGGGCCTGGGACTGCTCGGCAGCTTTCAGCTCTGCAGCCAGGGAGAACTTGTCCATGCCCCAGCCCATTTCCTCCATCAGCACCTCGGCCGTGGCGCGCTGGCCTGAGCCCGGATTGCCGACAGATACACGCTTGCCTGCCAGATCTTCAAAGGAAGTGATGTTCGATCCCTTGCTGGCGACAACGGTGAAGGGCTCGGGGTGCAGGGAGAAAACCGCACGCAAGTCCTTGTTGGCGCCATCGCTTTCAAACTGGCTGGAACCGTTATAGGCATGGTACTGCCAGTCCGACTGTGCCACAGCCAAATCCAGCTCACCCTGACGAATCGCATTCAGGTTGTAAACAGAGCCACCGGTACTCTCTACCGAACAGCGAATACCATGCTCTTTACGATCCATATTTACCAGACGACAAATAGCACCGCCGGCCGGGTAGTAAACACCGGTCACACCACCCGTACCAATTGTCACGAAACGCTGTTCCTGGGCCAATACTGACGTGGACGCAGCACCAACACTGACTGCCGCAGCAACAGCGAGAGCAGATACCTTGGATTTTAGTGTCATGTTTTTTATTCCTTATTTCGACCGTTAGGTTTGATAGCCCGTCTGTTCCCGAGGGCTAATTTTGGCTCGTATTAGAACATAGACCACAATACGCCATAAATAAAGTTGCGGAAGATCAGCTAACCAATTGACCTTAAAAACAAAAAAGCCCGCGAAGCGGGCCTTTTTGCGAAACCTTGAAAGGTTTACTTGGCGGCGCGGGCCTTCGCCAGCATGCGGTCCGGCCGCAGCAGGAAGCGAGCCAGTGCCGGCAGCAGCCAGATGGCTCCTACCATGTTCCACAAGAACATGAAGAACAACAGCAGCCCCATATCGGCCTGGAACTTGATCGGCGAGAAGATCCAGGTCACAACACCCAGGCCTAGCGTAATGCCGGTAAAGATAACGGCCTTACCTGTGGACTTCAGGGTTTCAAAATACGCATCCTGAAGCGTCTTGCCTTCCAGCAGGAACTTCTCCAGTTTGCTGTAAATGTAGATACCGTAGTCAACCCCGATACCGACACCCAGCGCGATCACAGGCAGCGTAGCCACTTTGATGCCGATGCCAGATACCGCCATGATCGCTTCACACAGGATCGAAGTCAGACCCAGAGGCACCACGATACACAGAACCGCACGGATCGAACGGAATGTGAGCAAGCAAAGCAAACTCACCACACCGTAAACCATGATCAGCATCTTGTCCTTGGCGGTGGAAATGACCTCGTTGGTGGCCGCTTCCACACCGGCGTTACCGGCTGCCAGCAGGAACGTGTGCTGATCGCTGCTGTTGTTGCTCGCGAATTCCTCGACCCGGTCAACCACAGTCTGCAGGGTTTCTGCTTTATGGTCTTCCAGGAACACCAGTACCGGTGTCAGGCTACAGTCCGTGTTGATCAGACCAGACGGTGCGTTGCGGATCGACGCATTGATGATGGTTTGGTTGCGGGAGATCTCGAACCACTTCCAGTTACCCTCGTTCAGGGCCTTGGTCACGATCTTGGACACGTCCGCCAGAGAAGCGGAGGACTGCACACCCGGAGTGTTCTGAAGTTCCCACTGGAGGTTGTCCATGGCACGCAGAACGCTGTACTGGGTACACTCTTCCTGGGGCGTCTTCACCATGACCACGAGCACGTCTGCACTGGTGGAATAGTTGTCGATGATGAAGGCGTTGTCCTTGTTGTAACGGGAGTCCGGACGCAGCTCCGGTGCACCCTGATCCAGGTCACCAACCTTCAGGTCCTGCTTGTAATACAGGCCCAGACCCAGGCCGATCACCGCAATCAGCAGGGAAATCGGCGCAACACTCGGGTGCGAGAAGTAAGACAGGGTACGCCACTTGCGATCCTGTTTTTCACTGCGATTCTGCACATGACGCACGCCACCTTTGGAGATGCCCAGGTAAGACATGATCAGTACGTGCATCACCAGGTTGGTGATGATCACAAACGCCACACCGATACCGGCAGCAATCGCCAGATCACGGATGACGTCGATCTCGATGAAGAACAGCGTCAGGAAGCCGAACGCATCAGAAATCAGCGCCAGCATGCCCGGGATGTAGAGGGCCCGGAAGGCCAGACGGGCCGCGGTCACGGAATCGAAGCCCTTGGCAGCCTCCACCGCCATCGCGTTGACGATCTGAACCCCGTGACTGATACCGATCGCGAACACCAGGAACGGAACCAGTACGGAATACGGATCCAGACCATAGCCCAGCAGGCGCAGAGTACCCAGCTGCCAGAACACCGCCACGATGGACGTGAACACTGGCACCAGGGTGCCGGTCAGGGAACGCGAGTACCAGAACAGGAGCAGTGTGGTCAGGCCAATAGTGATCGCGGCGAAGTAAGCGATAGAGCCAATGCCTTCGATCAGGTCACCCACTTTCTTGGCAAAGCCGACAATGTGGATGTCTACGTTGGCGTTCTGATCTTCGTACTTCTGACGGATCTTTTCTTCCAGCTGACGGGAGAACTCTCCGTAATCCAGCGGTTCGCCGGTCTCGGGGTTTTTCTCGTAAAGCGGCGCATAAACAATCGTGGACCGGAAATTGTCAGCAATCAGGCGACCCACCTCGTTGGAGCGCAGAACGTTCTGGCGCAGCTGTTCCAGGCTGGGTTCGGAACCATCGTAGTTATCCGGAATCACCGTACCGCCCTGGAAGCCCTGCTCGGTCACTTCCACCCAGCGAACGTTCGAAGTCCAAAGCGACTTCAGCCCGGAGCGATCGACCCCGTTCAGATAGAACACCTCATCAGTGATCTGCTTGAGGGTTTCCATGTACTCGGGGGTAAAGATATCCCCTTCTTTTGTTTCTACCGCAATACGAACGAAGTTACCGAGGTTCTGCAGATCGTCCCGGTGTTCGAGCATGTTCACGATGTACGGGTGCTCAAGCGGAATCATCCGCTCGAAACTGGCATCTGGCTGAATCTTCACCGCGTTGTAACCAAGGAACACGGTTACCAGCAGGAAGAAAAACAGGATGCCAGCGCGATTGTTGAAAATCAGGCGTTCCAGAAACGGTTCAGCCTTTGGCGTTGTTATGTAGTGCTCGCCCTTGTCATGCATAGGGTTGGACATTCAAAAAGCCCCTCTATCTTCAATGTTCCGTTGATGCCGCGTCAGGGCGTTACTGAATATTTTTGCCTTTGGCATCGGTCAGCTCTGCGCCGCCTTCACCAACCAGCAGGAGATCCGTACCTGACACTGGCACGACGCTCATGACGCCCTGCCGGTCACCGCGAACATAGGCGCGGAACGTATCACCGGCATTACCACTGACCAGCACAGCGCCTCCGGTCCCAACCAGAACGATGCGAGAATCATCCGCGAAGCCGTCGTTCAGAGTTGCCGTCGTACCGCTGTTGAGCACAGTCCAGTTTTTTCCAAGATCCGTCGACATCAGCAGAGTGCCGCGCAGGCCGAAGGCCAGGATTTCATTCACGCGACCGGTGCCGATAACGCCGAAAAGCGAGCCGGGATAGGGCCCCTCGCGACTCTCCCAGGTCTCACCATCGTCGACAGAGACGTGAATCTGGCCAGCTTCACCGACAATCACCATGGCTCCGCCGGCGATTTCAGCGATACCGTTCAGGTGGAAGTTCTGGGGATTCTCCATTCGAGGCGACCAGTCCTGCCAGCTTTCACCACCATCAGCAGTGTGGAACAGCATGCCGTAGGCGCCGATGACGAATCCACGGTCTTCATCAAGAAAGAGGACATCCAGGAACGGATTCACCGGGCCAATGTCCAGATCTGCCTGCATGTTCTCCAGTGAGAAATACAGATCATCCAGAGCCCATTCCAGGTCTGATTTCTCATCACCGGATGCAGCCTCTACCTTCTCTTCCATTTCCGCGATGGCTTCTTCCTGGCTTTCGATAGCCAACTCGGCGGCCTGAATACCGGTAAACTGCACCTCCCAGCTGGAACCGGAATCATCTGAGTGCAGCACAACTCCGCTGTGGCCAACCGCCCAACCATGGGTTTCGGATGCGAAATCAAGCGCGGTCAGGGTCACGGACACGGGCACCTCTGCCTGAGTCCAGCTCTGGCCCTGATCATCAGAGACAATGATATGGCCACGTTCGCCAATGGCCACCATACGGTCGCCAGCCCGTTCAACGTCAGTCAGAAGATTCTCGGGTGCCAGATCGGTTGCCCGCGCCGGTGTCTCGATCACGTCCGCAAGCGCAAATGCAACGGGGGACGCACAGGCCATGGAAAGCCCAAGGCTCGCAGCGCCCAGGGTTTTACACATTAAGCTTGTAGCCATTCGAATTGCCTATAAGTTGTTTTTACTGGGTGACTCTGGCCAGCAAAGCTGGCTCCAACTGTGAACATACCGGCAACCTCACGGCAGCCGGTATGTCTAGCGCCAACTCCGTCTGGCGCGGAATAATGCATTAAAACCTGGTTGTTAGCGAACACTCCGACGACGCAGAGATGCCGGGGAGAAGTAGCGCTTGTTCGGAACTTCGTCGGTGAAGATCCGGGTGTTTGGCTCTTCGTTGTCCAGACCAAGTACGTGGTAGCGACGGGCCTGAAGGTCATGGAACACTTCCAGACCGGTCCAGACGCCCGGCAGCTCGTAGTAGTTTTTCAGGATACCGTGGGTAATCCGCCACAGCTCGCCACGACCGTCGTACTGGTCAACCAGTGCCACGTTCCAGCTGTCGGCATCGACATAGAAGCGACGCTTGCCATAAATGTGGCGCTCACCACCTTTCAGGGTTGCGGTGACCACGTGCACGCGGTGCAGTTCCCAGCGCATGTAGTCCGGGTTCAGGTGCGCCAGACCCAGAACGTCGTCATAGGAGAGCTTGTTACTGGTGATCTCGTAGTTGTTATACGGGATGTACACCTCACGCATGCCTTCGTACGTCCAGTTGTAACGATCCAGAGCACCGTTGAAGATATCGGTGTCATCCGCGGTACGCAGGTTATCCGCTGCCGCAACCGGGCTGTCGTAACCCAGGTTGGGAGCACGGCGCACCCGCCGCTGACCAGCGTTGTAACCCCAGCCGTTACGCGGATTGATGATCTGGTTCAGGGTTTCGTGAACGAGGATCGCACCACCGGCGAGACGGGGCGGAGACTGGGTGAAAGACAGGTAGTAGAAGATAACGTTATCAAGGTCTTTCTCGTTGCCTTCTGGATTGTAGAAGTTAAAGAAGGCCTCTTGCTGGGAAGTAACCAGCGTGTAATCGCCGTTCTGCTGGACAGCCACCTCACTGGAGCGACGCGTGAGGTAGACACCGCGCCAGCGGGTCAGGTGGTTCCAGATCACCTGCCATGCTTTTTGTTCGTCATTGCCGTGCAGGATCGGGAACGGATAACCACCGAAAGCGCCGTCCAGGCCTTCCCCTTGACCCACAACTTCAGCGTTTGTGGCGTTCTTGCGAATATTCTTTTCAACCCAGGTCGGCAGCGCATGGGTACGACGCGACTGGTAAACCGGGATTTCGAAAGTGGTCGGGTATGCCTTCAGCAGTGCATTGAGGCCATCGGTCAGATGCTCGGAGAACTGATCGGCGTTAGCCCCATTAATGGTAAACAGTACTTCATCATCCGGGAACGGATTGATGTGGTGCTGGCCACTGCCTTCGTAGCCAACTGGCGGCTCGGTCAAACCACCGTCCCACGCAGGAATGGTGCCGGAAGCGTTGCCTGCTTTCACCGAACCGAAAGGCGTCAGATCCTGACCAAGACGATTCGCCTCATTTTGAGAGACTGCTGCCGAGAGCGGAGTAGCAGCGACAGAAAGGGCCATAAGCCCGCCGAGAATAGCGTTCTTGTTGTATTTCATATCCAACCTTAATCCGTCTGGAGGCCTTTGATGGGCTCTTTATTATTGCCTGATGGGAGTTCAGACTTTCAGACAGATTAACGTCTCGCGCTAACAAGTCTATCGACCGAAAGTGCGATTTTGTATCCGGCTGTCACGCAAGATTACAAAGACAGCCGGATAGACAAGAACTTAGCTCAATCCGCAAGGCTCTTGTGGACGACTTCATAAACGTCCTTGGACAATCCGGACTTATCCCGAACCTGTTCCAGAGCTGATTTCATCTGGCTGCGATAGGCCGGCGCAAACTTTTTCCAGCGGGTCAGCGGAGTGACCAGTCGCGCAGCAATCTGCGGGTTAATGTCATCCAGTCGACACACCTGCTCGGCAAGGAAATCGTACCCGGAGCCATCGACTGCATGAAATCCGGGCAGATTCTGGCCAGCAAAAGCACCGATGACCGACCGCACCTTGTTCGGGTTGCGCCAGTCAAAGGCCTCGTGCTCAAGCAGTGCTCGAACCTTGGGCAACTGCCCCGCAACCGGGCTGGAAGCCTGAACCGAGAGCCACTGCTCCACCACCTGTGGATCGGTCTGGAAACGCTGGTAAAAGTCGTCCAGTACCTGCTCACGATCCGACTCGTAGTCGGAGTTCACCAGCGCCCGAAGCGCACCCATGCGGTCGGTCATGTTGTCAGCTTCGCGGTACTGCCGCAGGGCCAATTCGCGCCCTTCTTCGTCATTAATCACCAGCAGCCAGGCCAACGCGGTATTCCGCAAACTGCGGCGCGCGACCTGTTCCGGCGTTACTGCGTAATCCTCGCCACTCGCGTTGCGGCGGTAACAGGCCACCAGATCGTCCCGCAGTGCAATGGCCAGATGCTTCAGGACCCGCTCGCGGGCGGCATGGATTGCCGGCACGTCGGCCTCACGGGCAAGTTCAATCAGGTACGCTTCGGATGGCAACTGCAGCATCTTGGCAACAAGCGCCTGATCCAGCGAGGAATCCGTCACCAGGTGGCGATAAGCAGTCACCAGCCGGGAATCCAGAGGCGTATCTTTCGGCTCGCCGACCAGAGACTGAATCACATCCACCGCCAGCCGCTGACCAGCGTCCCAGCGGTTGAAACCGTCAGGGTCGTGGCTCATGAGGAACAACAACTGCTCACGGGTCCAGGGGTAATGCACACGCACCGGTGCCGAGAAGTGACGCAGCAGTGACGGCGTCGGTTTCTGCGCCAGGCCGTGGAACTCAAACACATGGGATTCGTCCGTCAGTTCCAGCACGCGTTCAACGGGCGCATCCTGCTCATTGGCGGACAGACGCAACGGCAGAGCTTTGCCGTGCTCATCCAGCAGGCCCAGGGCGAACGGTGTGTGTTGGGGCTGTTTGTCAGTTTGTCCCGGGGTGTCCGGAATGCTCTGGCGAACAGTCAGGCGGTATACTCCCCGCTCTGCGTCAAACTCATCCGCTACGTCCAGTACCGGCGTCCCGGCCTGCTCGTACCACAGACGGAACTGGGACAGATCGCGTCCAGACGCATCCTCCATCGCTTTGACAAAATCATCGGTGGTAACCGCCTGGCCGTCGTGGCGCTCGAAGTAGAGGTCACTGCCCTTGCGGAACAGGTCTTCGCCCAGCAAGGTGCGAATCATGCGCACCACTTCCGCGCCCTTTTCGTAGATGGTCAGGGTGTAGAAGTTGGAAATCTCGATGTAAGAAGACGGGCGCACCGGATGCGACATGGGCCCGGCATCCTCCGCGAACTGCGCAGTGCGCATCAGGGTAGCATCTTCAATGCGCTTGACCGTATCGGACCCCATATCCGCCGAGAACTGGGCATCCCGCAGCACGGTAAACCCTTCTTTCAAGCTGAGCTGGAACCAGTCACGACAGGTAACGCGGTTCCCGGACCAGTTGTGGAAGTACTCGTGGGCGACAATGGCTTCGATGCGCTGGAATGCCACATCCGTGGCGGTCTCCTTGCTGGCCAGCACGCAGGACGAATTGAAAATGTTCAACCCCTTGTTCTCCATGGCACCCATGTTGAAGTCGTCCACGGCCACGATCATAAAGATGTCGAGATCGTACTCACGACCGTACACGTCTTCATCCCAGCGCATGGAACGCTTGAGCGAATCCATGGCATGGGCACACTTGTCAGCGTTGCGGGGCTCGACATACATCCTCAGGTCGATGTCACGACCCGAGCAGGTGGTAAACGTATCGCGTTTTTCCACCAGGTCACCGGCAACCAGGGCAAACAGATAGCAGGGTTTGGGAAAAGGGTCTTCCCAGGTAACGAAGTGGCGGTCATTGTCCAGATCGCCGGACTCAACGGGGTTACCGTTGGACAACAGCACCGGGTAGGCGGTTTTATCGGCCTCGACACGGGTCCGGAATCGAGCCATGACATCCGGCCGATCCGGGAAGAAGGTAATGCACCGGAAGCCTTCGGCCTCGCACTGGGTACAGAACATACCAGAAGACTTGTACAGCCCTTCAAGACGGGTGTTGTTCTGGGGCTCAATCCAGGTCACCACGGATAGCTTGAACTGCTCTGGTACCGAGTTAACGATGAGCCTGTCGCCACGATCCTCAAACGCGTCGTCCGCCAGGACCTCACCATTCAGGGCAACGGATTCCAGTACCAGGCTGTCACCATCCAGTTCAAGCGGAGCTGCGCCGGCATCGGACTCGGGATTACGGCGGATGGCCAGAGTGCTGTGTACCCGCGCGCCGTCTTCAAACAGTTCAAACCGGAGATCGACGTTATCCACCAGATACGCTGGAACACGATACTCACTCAGGTAAATAGTCTGTGGCTGGTTGGTGCGCATACTTTTCTCCAGATGGCGCTGCCGCAGATGAGATACAGTGCGGCAGCCGAGTCATTCATTCACCCAACACAAGGTCGTTTCAGTTGTCCATGACGCGAAAACGAACTTCGTAACCGGTGAATTTACGAATATTGATCACGCCGGTGTCGAGAATCAGATACTGGCCTTTTACCCCCTCCAGCACACCCTCGACCTCCGGATTCTTGTCCAGATTGTGGGTTTTCACCTTGGCCGGCCAAACCTCAACCGGATAGCTCAAGCCGAGCCCTTTCTCACCCACTTCGCGGATGGAGTCCTCGCCGTGAGTCGCTCTCAGGGATGCCAGATCGTCGCCTATCAGCGACAGCATCCGGCGCCGCTCCGCCTGAAGATCCAATTCAGGAACGTCGCCCTTGAGCATGGCTCGCCAGTTGGTGCGATCCGCGACATGGCTTTTGCAGGCGACTTCCACCAGCCCGGCCAGGTATCGAGAAGAGACCCGGACCATTGGAATGGCATCCACCGCACCCTGGTCAATCCAGCGCGTCGGCACCTGCGTCGCCCGCGTGATGCCCACTTTCAGGCCCGAAGAGTTGGCGAGGTAGACCACATGCTCCACCATGCAGTGAGTTTCGCCCCACTCCGGCTCGCGACAGGTGCCCAGATGAAAATGACATTTTTCCGGGCTCATGATGCAGCTGTCGCAGGCCGCCAGCTTACGGAAGCAGGGATAGCAGTAACCCTGGTTGAAGCTTTTCTTGGTGCTGCGATCGCAGTGGATACAACGAATGACACCCTCAAAATCAATCCGTATGGCCTTGCCCAGCAGGTCATTCAGCGGTAAGCGGCTGTCACCGACGGCCAACTGGTAGGCCACTGGCTCCCCGGCTTCAGCCGGCATCTTGCGCAGGCGGCCGGTCAGATCCACGGAAGTGCTCAAGACTTGACCTCAAAGAACTGATCCGAATCAGCTGACTCGCCTTCATTGCCGGCGCTTTGCCCTCCCATCATGCCGACGGTAGGATCACAGGCCGTGCCTGCTTTGCTGCCCCGATCAATGTAGCCGGTTCGCTCCTGCGCAGGCACCCCGTGAAGGTCCTCGTAGTGGATAATCGCCTGCAGGCTGATTTCCCGCTGCTCACGTGTCAGCGGGCGCCCATCCGGCCACTTCCCGAGCTCAACGGACTGACGCAGGTTCCGGTATACCATTGGATCCAGCCGCTCAATCAGCTCATCGTAAGTCATTCGACTCCCCCACAATAGAAAACGTCATAAACCGTTTGACAAACGCAAACGATAATAATTATCATTTAACCACCAAATGACACAGGTCGTATCATTTGGTCTCTCTCATCAGGAGCAATACGCTTCTTTTATGCCCCGCCATCTGGCGGGGTCTTTTTACTTTCTTACGGGCAGCACCAAAGCTGCGACCACTCCAGCCAAAAACCCGCCCAGATGCGCTTCGTTCGCCATCCGGCCCAGCCCAACCATTTCAGTCAGCGGGGTAAAACCGACCACCATCCAGATCACAGCGAAGGTCACCAGAGCGGGCGGAAAATGGAACCGCGGAGCCTTACGCTGGCTCAGCCAGCAGTAGCCAAGGATACCGTAGACCACACCCGACAATCCTCCGAACAAGGGTCCGGAAACCAGATACTGAAGTCCATTCGAGAAAATACTGGTAGCGAGGAACAGCGTGATCAGCCGACCCCGGCCATCAAACCACTCTACCTGGCTTCCCAGAAACCACATCATGACCCCGTTAAAAATAATGTGGGTCCAGCTGAAGTGCAGAAAATCCGGTGTAATCAGGCGCCAGACCTGCCCCTGGCCGAGGCTTTGCGCCAGGGCGCTGACCCGATCCGACATACTCATCCAGTCAAAGGCCCGGGGATCGACGACCATCATGGCAGCGGCAAACTCGTTACGCCCCATGGCTGTGAGCCAGACCATGACAACGGCCATCACGACAATGCCCAGTACGACAGGCGCATGCCGGGGAGACGGTTGCCAGCGCCCCCCGACGAAAACCGGTGAACGGTCCATTCGGTTGACCGCCTCTCGCAATTCCGGCTCCGTCAGAAATCGCTCCAGCGCCACCAGCACCGGCTCGGCATGTTCAGGATTCTCGAGCCAGAGCACCTGGGAGCCGCCCTCTTCCGTGATTTGGTGACGCACGCCCTGGCCAGTCAGCCAGCGGCTGAAGCCCTCCAGGTTTTCCGTGGTTTCAAGCTGTTTAACGCGGTACACAAACGTCCTCGCTGAAGAAATGCCGCAGACCGGACTGGTCAGCGGGCAACGCTGTCTTCCATTCCGGGATAGCCGGGCGCTTCCGGCCGCTCCACATCCACCCAGACAAACTTGTCCGGCGACAGCACCGTTTCGCCGTCCATGCGGTACGCCACCAGCTTGCCGTATTTCACCGCGCTGTAATCAATACACGCTACATTGTGTTTCAAAGGCGCTGGCGCCCCTTCCATCCAGTAGTGCCCAACAAACACCGGGGGCGCGTCCAGCGGATAGCTGATCAACTGAGCCCTTTCGTGCTCACGAAGCGGCCGGCGAGCCACTTCCTCAGGCAGCGGATCGGGCTGGAACACCACATCGGCATAGGTCTCCGGCTCGTCGGCCCAGAATTTGGTTCGAAAGAATTCCCGGACATAGCCATCGCTGCCTGTAATGGACATCCCTTCCGGCAGCCTCAGATCGGTGCCCCTGAGCAGGGTATCCATCACCTGTCCGGCAAAGGAATCCAGGGCGGCCGACGCATGAAGAAAGTCCTCGTCAATGCAGGCGCCGCCCTGGGACTGTTTGAACTTCTCGATCAGATCGCCATCCCAACAGGCGTGCACGACCCGAAAGCCGTCTTCATCAATAAACAAAGGAATGGTGTAGAACCACTCGAGGAAGTCATTCCACTCGTGGGGATGAGCATCGAACTGATCCAGGGTTTCCCGGATCAGGCGATCGTGGCGGGCGTTGTGCTCGCGCAACCATTTTTTCCCACTGCCCGGGCGGGCACGGGTGCAGTACCCCAGCGCGTTGTATTCATGATTCCCCATGACAATACGCGCCGAGCCATGCTCGACCATATCACGTACCAGGTGCAGGGCCTCCCGGATGCGCGGCCCGCGATCAATGATATCCCCGATAAACACGGCCTGGCGGCGGGTGTGCTGGTATACACCGTTTACTTTCCGGTAGCCCATCTGCTCCAGCAACCGGATCAGCGTATTGGCGCAACCATGGATATCCCCAATAACGTCGTAACCGCGATTCGCGGCCTGAGTACCAACAGCCATGATCAACCCGCCGAAATCTCGCTCGCCCAGCCAAGTTTGTCACGGCAGGTAGCGTAAAAATTGTGATCCGTTGGGTGAATCAGACGAATCTTGAACGGCTTTTTCGTAATTCGGATGATATCCCCCGGCGCGCACGCAATGTTCATCTGGCCATCGAACGAGATCTGCGGATAGGTTTCGTTGGTTTCACCGATCACCAGTTTGATTTCGCTCTGGCCATCTACAACGATCGGGCGGCTACTCAGGGTATGGGGAAACATGGGCACCAATACAATGGCATCCAGCTTGGGATGCATGATGGGGCCACCGGCAGACAGGGAATAGGCGGTTGAACCGGTTGGCGTAGCGACAATCAGGCCATCCGATCGCTGGCTGTAGACAAAATGCCCGTCGATGAAGAGATCGAACCCGATCATTCGCGTTGATTTACCGGGATGCAACACCACATCGTTCAGAGCGGTACCAAACCCCAGCGGCTGACCGTTGCGCTCAACGTTGCCATCCAGCAGGAAGCGGGTTTCCTCAATGTAGTCCCCCTCAAGCACACGGCCCAGACGCTCCTCGAGGTCGGAGGGTGCGATATCGGTGAGGAACCCCAAGCGCCCGCGGTTCACCCCAAGCAAAGGAATCTTGGATTTGGCCAGTTCTCTTGCCGCCCCGAGCAAGCTACCGTCACCGCCCACCACGATCACCAGATCACAGATCTCGCCCAGCAGTTTCTTGCTGGCCACCTGAAGGCCATGGCCGGGCAGCATGCCTGCTGTGTCTTCTTCAAGAATGACGTGATAGTTATTGGATATGAGGTATTGCTTGAGCTGGCGCAGCGACTCGACCACCTTGACGCTGCCCAGCCGGCCGATGACGCCGATATTCCTGAACTGATCCATGAGGCTTCCTGTGGTGTCTGGGTGCCAAGGGGAGTGACCTGTCCGCTGGCTCCCTAGGGTTTGGCACTCAGTTTAACGAAACTTCGCCCGATTCTGAAAAAAGTTCGCTACTTCAGGCCGGATGCAGCTCGCATCGGTCGTCGATACCGGCCCGGAATTCCCCGGGCTGACTGACGCGCATGATCGGTTCGCCACAGGCTTGGCCGCCATCGCCCAGATGCTGGCAGGTTGGATTTTCGTAGTGCTCCAGCCACTCGCGGTAGGCAGGCTCATTCATGCCACAACGGTCTGCGGCGTAGGCCACCGGGTTGTCGAAATAACCCTCAATGTCGTCAAACGGAAGGGTGACGTGACCGATGCCGTGGTGGTACGCCACCAGAAACACCGACTGCTTCCGGAGCTGTTCCATGAGGGTGCCCTCAGTGGGTTCACGATGACGGAGTTCGTGATTTTCCTGCTCCAGGGCAACGATTTTCTCATCCCGGCTCTCCAGTTCCCGCTGCCGGCGCTCCAGTTGCTCGCGCAACAGAACCAGCTCGGCCCCCGATTTGGCGTCATCGCGCTGCTGGGCCTCCCCCTCGGACGCCACCTGTTCCTGCAGGGAAAGATACTGCTCATTGCGCTCCGACAAGCGCTTCTTGAGTTGCTCGTTGTTCAGGCGCATGCGCTCGAACTTCTGTTCGAGTTCAGTAATTTCGTTGCGCAGGGTTTGCAGTTCAACCCGATGCTCACGCTGAACGTCCGCCAGCGAGTCGCGATGAACACTCTGAAGGGTCTTGATCCGCAGGCGCTGCTCGCGAATCAACTGAGCAAGGCGGGCCCGCTCTTTTGCACTGGCATCGTCTTTGGGTTCCGGCTTGGGCTCGGGAGCTGCAGCCAGAACCGGGATTTCTTCGGCTTCTACCGGTTCGATCTTTCTGAATTTCAGCGAGTTGGCGTCAACAGCCTTGCGAATAGACTGGAAGTGATTGTTGCCGGGCGTCATATCAGGGTCCCACAGCTCCTCCGCGAAATGAGGCTCCGGACACTGACTGCGACATACCAGACGAATCGATCCGCCACCAAGGTCCGGGCCTTTGGCACCGCGCCTGGCAAGATCTTCGATGGGAACATTCCAGCTCGAATCGGCCCGACCTTCCTCATCGAACCAGATACGGAAAAACACCAGCGCCTGAACGGTGAGCTCACCGCTCAGTTCAACCAACACGGCTTTGACGTCAGATTCGGCCAGATCAGACAGACCGACATATCCGTCCAGGAAAGCGCCGAACTCTGTCGCGCGCATCTGCCGCGCCACCCGGCTTCCGTCCATGAAAAATACCGCCGAATACCCCTCTGTTGCCTGGTCGGCAGATACCATCTGTAACTCCCCTCACGCCGAAATCTTGGACACTCACACGACGAACACCCTGGTAGTGTTCCATCCATTACAAGAGCCGACGGGCCGCCCCGGGCGGCATACACCAGGAGAAGCCCGTCGCTGGCTATTTCTTTGAGTACTAGTCTAGCCAGTCCGCTGTCTGTGCACAGGAGAAAACTGCAACGTTTTGTGTCACGCGGAACCGCGTCTCACAGCTCCGCTGCCAACTGCGTGCCCTGACTGATAGCTCGCTTGGCGTCCAGCTCTGCAGCCACGTCGGCGCCACCGATCAGGTGCACCGGCACGCCAGCTGACTCAAGGCCCGCCTGCAGCTCGCGCAACGGTTCCTGGCCCGCACAGATAATGATGGTATCCACCGGCAGCACCCGATCCTCACCCAACTCCGCGCCTTTGGGCGTGATGGTGATATGCAGGCCTTGATCGTCGATTTTCCGATAGGTCACACCCGGCACCATTTGAACGTTGCGATGCTTCAGCGACGTCCGGTGAATCCAGCCGGTAGTTTTCCCGAGGTTTTTACCAACCTTGGATGCCTTGCGCTGCAGCAGGTAAACCTCGCGCGCCGGCTCAGGCACTTCCGCCTGCACACCTTTGATGCCACCGCGGTGCCCGACGCTCAGGTCGACACCCCACTCCCGCATGAAGTGGTCGGTATCCAGAGACGGTGACTCGCCTTTGTGAACGATGAACTCGGACACGTCGAAGCCGATACCGCCGGCGCCGATAACCGCAACTTTCTGCCCAACCGGCTTGCGACCGAGCAGAGCATCCAGGTAGCCAATCACCTTCGGATGGTCGACACCCTCAATATCCGGCGTGCGGGGCTCGACACCAGTGGCCAGAACCACCTGATCGAATCCGCCGCTTTTCAGGTCTTCCACACCAACGCGGGTATTCAGGCGAACGTCCACGCCGTACTTGTCGAGCATTACGCGGAAGTAGCGCAGGGTTTCGTAAAACTCTTCCTTGCCCGGAATGCGCTTGGCCACGTTGAACTGACCGCCCACCTCGCTCCCGGCGTCAAACAGGGTCACCTTGTGCCCACGCTCAGCCGCCGTGGTGGCAAACGCAAGCCCCGCAGGACCAGCACCCACCACAGCAAAGGACTTCGGATTGGCGGTTTTCACCCAGGTGAGTTCGGTTTCGTGACAGGCACGGGGGTTAACCAGGCAGGACGTCAGCTTGCCGCTGAAGGTATGGTCCAGACAGGCTTGGTTACAGCCAATGCAGGTGTTGATTTCGTCAGCGCGATCTTCCGCGGCTTTCAGGACCAGATCGGCATCGGCCAGGAACGGACGCGCCATGGACACCATGTCAGCATCCCCTTCGGCAAGAATCTTCTCAGCCACATCGGGCATATTGATGCGGTTGGTTGTCACCAGAGGGATGCTTACCTCACCCTTGAGACGCGCGGTGACCTTGGTGAAAGCCCCGCGCGGCACAGAGGTGGCAATCGTCGGCACCCGCGCCTCATGCCAGCCGATGCCGGTATTGATGATGGTCGCGCCGGCCTTTTCGATCTCTTTGGCGAGGTGGACCACCTCCTCCCAGGTGCTGCCATCCTCAATCAGATCCAGCATGGACAGGCGGTAAACCAGAATAAAGTTCTCGCCCACTTCCTCACGGACACGACGGACGATTTCCAGCGGCAGACGAATCCTGTTTTCGTAACTGCCTCCCCAGCGGTCGGTACGCTGGTTGGTATGGGACACGATAAACTGGTTAATAAAGTAGCCTTCCGAGCCCATGATCTCTACGCCATCGTAACCGGCTTTCTGGGCCAGGGCCGCGCAGGTCACGTAATCCTGAATCTGCTTTTCGATCCCCTCTTCATCCAGCTCTTTGGGCTTGAACGGATTGATCGGCGCCTGAATGGCAGAAGGCGCGACCAGCTCCGGTGAGTAGGCGTATCGACCGGCATGCAGAATCTGCATGCAGATCTTGCCGTCGGCCTGGTGAACGGCGCGAGTGATGACCTTGTGCTTTTCCACCTCGTCGTCGGTGGTCATCTTGGCGGCATGCTGAAACACTCCACCCTCAACGTTCGGCGCAATACCACCGGTGACAATCAGACCGGCTCCGCCACGAGCACGCTCGGCGTAAAAGGCGGCCAGGCGCTCGAAACCGTTCTTGGCTTCTTCCAGCCCCGTGTGCATGGAACCCATCAGGGTGCGGTTACGCAGCGTGGTAAAGCCAAGATCCAGTGGCTTCAGCAAGTTCGGGTACTTGGCAACGCCCGGTGTGGTGGTATCGGTCATGTTTGGTCTCCTTTATTGTCGTATCCCCCGCGCGCCGAAGCACCTGCGGGGGCCGGAATGTCGATTAAATTACTCGGCTTACCGGCAACCAACAATATCCCGAAATAACAAATTGCTATCCCTGACCAACTTGTCTGACAATACCACCCATGACGGACACACTTTTGAAGCCACCCACACCACGCAACGCACTTGGTGACATCAGCGTTTTTTACGCCTCGGTCCTGCTGCGCGCGGCCGCCGCAGAGGGCGTGAACACCAAAGCGCTCATGGACGAATTCAGCCTGAGCGAACAGACGCTGAATTCGTCGGCCGCCAGGATCAGCATCCCCCGCTTCATGCGCCTGGGGCAGGCTGCAATAGCACGCAGTGGCAACCACGCCCTGGGCTTGCGCATGGGCGCGCTGACACGCCCGCTTGACGCAGGCATTGCCGGCCTGGCTGGCCAGTCCGCCAGCACCGTGGGTGACGGCCTCCAAACACTGATCCGCTACGCACTTCTGACCAGCCAGAACAGTCGCGGACGGCCATCAGTTCGGGTGGGGAACCATCAAGCCGCGTTTTATTCCATCCGCCCCTACAACGCATTTAACTACTTTGTGGTGGATTCGGTGTTGGCGGGCTGGACCCAGTTTGTCCGCACCATCACCGGCCGATATGAAGTTCTGGAGAGGGTCGACATCGAATATCGCTCAATCGGCCAGGACGAGGTGTTTGAAAGCTGGTTCCGGTGTCCTGTTCTGTTCGGTGCGGAAGAAAACGCCATCACCCTGAAACCCGAGATCTGGAGCACGCCCTCGCTCCAGGCCCAGCCAGCCATGCACGCATATCTGATTGACAACTGTGAGCGCGAACTGGCTCTGATTGAACGGGGCTGGAGCATGGCCGACCGGGTTCAGCATTTGCTGACCCCTCTGATGCAGGGTGAGACACCGGACCTGGACACCATCGCCACCAAACTTGGCCTGACGCCGTGGACACTGCAACGCCACCTGGCGGCAGAAGGTACCGGATTCCGGGAGTTGGTGAACCGCACGAGAAAGCAACTGGCGGCCGATTACATTCGGGAAACCAACACGTCGCTGGCCGAGATTGCCTGGCTACTGGGTTTCGCCAACCCGCCGGCATTCCACAAGGCTTACCGGCGCTGGTACGGCATCAGCCCCGGTGAGCATCGGAATCGATTGGAAAGGAAAATCTAGATTTCGACGGCATCATCACAGCCTTCGTCGTCATCAAACTCTTCAAATTGACTTTCGAGCAACTCCTCAATGTAGTCGGACATGCCTTGTCTCCTGACGCTTTGTACACAGGAAAGTCTAGACAAAGATCATGACGATAGCGTGACGTTTTGAGGAAATGCTCAAGAAAAATTGACCTGGGCCAATTGAGCAAGAAAAGAAATTCGGGAAGTAAAAATGGCGGAGCGGACGGGACTCGAACCCGCGACCCCCGGCGTGACAGGCCGGTATTCTAACCAACTGAACTACCGCTCCGCGTTGATCACCACCGTGCCCCTGTCCGGGCCTGCAATCTCGGGCGAGAGTGCTCGGTGACAACGAGGGCGCATTATAAAGACGCCCTTAATTATGTCAACGCTTTTCCAGAAAAAAATTCTCACGCGCTGTTTGCGGCCGTGTTGTTACATGGCATCTACCAGCGCGTCTTTCCCCTGCGCGGTTTTACGGTACTCGATCGGTGTCATGTTTGACCACCGCTTGAACGCACGATAGAAGGTGCTGGGCTCGGAAAATCCGGTCAGGTAGACAATCTCGTCAATGGACTCGTCGGTAGTCGCCAGCAGCTGTCGCGCAAGCCGGTAGCGAAACTCCGCCAACACCTGGTTGAAGCTGGTTTCTGCTTCGGTCAGCCGGGTGCGCAGGGTCCGGGCCTTGATACCCAAGCGCTCCGCGACCGCATCGAGCGTCACCTCACCGCTATCGAGCAGCTCCGCAACAATGCGCTCCACCTGCCCGACAATATCTTTCTTCTCCAGACGGGCCACCTGCTCGCTGGCAAAGCGCTCGTGCAGGTCCAGAAGCTCCGGCTCAGCATGGGGCGACGGATGGGCCAGCGCACTGGCCGGGAAATACAGGCGATTTTCCGGGGCGCCAAACGTCACCTCACAACCGAGTACTTCGGCGACGTGGTCCTGACGTTCATCCCGGTCGTGTTCAAACTCAACGCGCGAGGGCTGGAAGGAACCGTCGGTGATGGAGCGGAAGAAGGTGATCAGCCCCAGAACGAAGCATTCGTTGAAGTGTTTCAGACGCCGGACATCTTCCGAGGCTGTGTCCAGCACCATGCAGGCGTTTTCACCCTCAATAAAGAAGTCAGTTTTTGCCGCGTCACTTAACAGGCGTTGATAGTTCTGGGCCCGACGCAATCCCTCGCCAAAATTGGGGCTACTCAGGAAAAGATACTCGAGCACCTGGCCTTTGTAGGCCGGCAATCGCTGACCGAGGTGAAGACCGATGTCGGGATCGCCAGACACGTCCTCAACCACCTGCCAGAAGTAGAGCTGCGCGCTGTGGGGGGTACGCAAATGCTCGGTATAAACATAATTTTCGTCCACGCCCAGGCGTGTGAAAATCGCATCGGTATCCACACCGTGCTTTTTCATCGCCTCGTAAATCAGGCGCAACATCACTCCTGCGTCACGAAGTTCCTGCATAAGATCCCGCTTTTTTTTGTTTAATTCCACTTTGACCCGACAGACCTATGCCGGGGCACGCCAAGTCAATGCTCGGCCTGACAACCTTTGCCAGACTGAAGGTCATTTGCTTTGAAGCTTTCAGGACTCACGCCCGATATTAGAGCATATCAGGCCACAGACGCACAGTTGTACCAGAATAACAACACGACCGGTACTGAGTGGTCAGCACAGCCCGCACAGTTTGGAGAAAACCCGCAACCCGGAGAACATGGCCATGCCTGATACCCGCACTTACCAGTTCACCTCGCCCGGCCTCCTGCCCCTCTACACCAGGGCCCTGAGGCCGGGCCGCAGTGCTCCCAGCAGTGACATTCAACTGCCCCGGCTGTCCGCCTCGCTGGTCGGCGCACGCAGCGCGGGCTACAACCTCACCCGCTATGCCCGAGTTTGCGGTTTCGCCCCGAGCCTGAATCTGCCGATCACCTGGCCTCACGTCATGGCCTTTCCGCTGCAGATGAAGGTGCTGACGGAAAAGGAATTTCCGCTTCCCCTGCTGGGCTTGGTTCACCTGCGCAACAGCATTACTCAGCACCGGGCAATCGGAACCGGAGAGCCCCTGGATCTGCGTGTCTGCCTCGGCGAACAGAGCAGAACCAGCCGCGGTATCGAATTTGAATTGCTCACTGAGGCCATCGCCTGCGGTGACAAGGTGTGGGAGGAGTGCAGCACACTCCTGTTCCGGATTGCGAACCAGGACTCGCGCAAAGCCTCATCCACTCGCCACCCCCCCGAAATGCCAGATTACCCGCATCAGCAGACAATCAACGCACCGGCGGATACTGGACGGCAATACGCCCGGGTATCGAGCGACAGCAACCCGATACATCTGTACGCCATGACCGCAAAAGCCTTTGGATTCCCGCGGGCCATCGCCCACGGCATGTGGAGCAAGGCCAGGGTGCTGGCAACGCTTCAAAGTCAGGAAGGCTGGAAAGAGGGTCCGGTACGGGTGAACTGCCACTTCAAGAAACCGCTGTTCTTACCGGGGCAGGCACAACTCCAATGGCAAGCCGGCCCTTCGGAATGGCCATTTCAGCTGGTAAACGAGAAAGGCGACGCTCCGCACCTGAGCGGGAGCATCGAATGGCTGCAGGCCTGAGGCTGTGAAGGGCAGCCTTAACGCGCGCCGTCTGCGGCCGCGCTACCAGTGCCCTCGCCTGCTACAGGAAGCGTGAAGTAAAAACAGGCACCGCCGTCTTCCGGGCGATCGAATCCGATATCACCGCCCTGGGCCTGAATCAGGGACCGACAGGTTGCCAGACCAATACCCATGCCATCGGACTTTGTGGTGTAGAACGGCAGAAAAAGATTGTCCTCGGCATCCGGTGGCAAGCCGACTCCGTGATCCCGCACCTGAACCCGCACAGTACCGGCTCCATCCAGGCTGGCGCTGACTTTCACAGGCTCGGCCACATCGGCACTTCGGGTCGCCTCAAGGGCGTTACGGATCAGGTTAAGCGCCACCTGCTGGACCTGAACGGGGTCCGCCATGACGTCCGGCAGAGACTCCGGCAACAGCAGCTCAATGCCACCTTCATTATTTCGCATGTCAACTTCGGCAAACTGCCGGGTGTCCTCAAGCAACGCCGGCACGGAGAGCACTTCCTTGCCCGTCGCAGGCTTTTTCACGAACCGTCGGATACGACGAATAATCTCGCTTGCCCGGTGCGACTGCGCCTCGATCTTGTCCATCGTTTCGCCCAGCAGAGTGATGTCCGGCGCATCCTGCTTGCTCATGATGCGCTTCGCGACACGAGCGTAGTTAGTGATGGCGGTCAGAGGCTGGTTCACCTCATGGGCGAATCCGGCCGCCATTTCCCCCATGGTGGTTAACCGCGAGGTATGAGCCAACTGGTCCCGCTGCTCCTGCACCAGCGCCTGGGCTTCTTCCAGCGCGGCTTCGTTTTCGAGGTCCGCAGTGATATCCCGGAACACCACCACAGCCCCATGCAATTCTTCATTGTCCAGCTTCGGGGTAGCGCGATATTCCGCCGGGAAGCTGGTGCCATCAGCCCGGGACATAGGAATGTTGCGCTGATTTTCTGCCACACCCTGTTGGCAGGTAGCGTGCACGGGAAGGTCTGCAGCCTCGGATGCATCCGGGAAATGTAGCTCGAAGAAGTTCCGCCCGATCAGCTCATCTACCGAACTGCGGACAATCAGTGCTGCGGCCGGGTTTACGAATTCGATATTACCGCGCTCATCCAGACCATAAATGCCCTCACTGATTGAGTTCAGTATGCGGGTCTGATCACTCTGGAGTTCACGATTGCGGGCCTGGAGCTGGCGCTCAAGCCGGATGACCTGGGCGTGGGTTTTCACCCGGGCAATGACTTCCAGAGACTGGAACGGCTTGGAGATGTAATCGGCCCCTCCCAGCGAGAAGCCTTTTACCTTGGCTTGCAGATCATCAAGGGCAGAAAGGAACACGACGGCACAGTCGGCGGTTTCCGGATTGGCTTTCAGGCGCTGACACACCTCATAGCCGTCCATTTCCGGCATCATGATGTCCAGCAGAATGACTTCCGGATGGTGGCGGTGCGCGAGATCCAGAGCTTTCTCGCCTTCATTGGCGATTAGCAGGCGATAGCCTTTGTCTTTCAGGGTCTCATAGAGAACTTTGAGGTTCTGTGGGTTGTCGTCCACCAACAGAACCGTGATCTCCGAGTTCGCACTGTCAGATTCAGTCATATTAACGGGGGCCGGATTAGAAACGTCTCCGTATCATGACGGCAACATTACCGCGCGTCGATAAGGTCCTTTACGGACAATACCATACGAACCAAATGCGCTAGCGAATGAGTCCCCATTTTGTGCATCACACGGGAACGGTGAATCTCAACCGTGCGCTGACTGATTTCCAGCTCAATGGCAATAACCTTGTTCGCCTGACCGGCGATCATTCGATCCATGATCTCGTGCTCACGCGGCGTGAGGGTTTTGATCCGGCGGATGATTTCCTGTTTTTCGTCGAGGGATTTGCGCTGCTCGCGATCCTGCGCCAGTGCTGCCTCAATCTTTTCCAGCAGAGCTTCCTCCCGGTAGGGCTTCTGGATGAAGTCCACCGCGCCCTCTTTCATGGCATCCACCGCCATGGGCACATCGCCGTGTCCGGTCACAAAGATAATGGGCAGTATGGAGTGCTTGTCGTTAAGCTTTTTCTGAAGCTCCATACCATCCATGCCTGGCATACGAATATCCAGCACGATACACCCGGCCATTTTGTCGGAGTACTCTTTGAGAAATGCGGTCGCATTCTCGAAGGTTTCTACCGATTTTCCGTCGGATTTCAGCAGCAGCTCCAGTGAATCACGAACCGCTTCATCGTCCTCTACTACGTATACCGTCTGCTGGATATCAGTCATCTGTGTGATCTCTCCTGTCCCTTTTTTTATTGGGTCCCTCAATGAATAGAGGGATCCTTGTGTTCATCACGGGCGTTTTCCTGCCGTTCATGTTCGCGCATTTTTTCCAGCCGCTGCTGAATGATGCCAAACACACTCTGTTTCGGATACCGCCCGTTCTCGTCGGCCTTACCCGCCGGTTTGCCGAGCATCAGGCTAACGGCCTCCTCCAGATGGCTGACCGCATACACCACAAACTTCCCTTCGCGAACCGCCTGCACCACCTCGCGATCCAGCATGAGATTCTGCACGTTACTGTGCGGAACAATGACGCCCTGCGTACCGGTGAGCCCGCCTTTTAACTCACAGGTGGCGAAAAAGCCTTCCACTTTCTCGTTCACACCGCCGATGGGCTGGACATCACCAAACTGGTTTACGGAGCCGGTCATCGCCAGATCCTGCCTGACCGGAATACCCGCCAGCGAGGAGATCAGGGCACACAATTCAGCCATCGAGGCGCTGTCGCCATCGACCTCACCATAGTTCTGCTCAAAGGTGATACTTGCCGAGAGATGCATAGGATCATTAACGGCAAAATGCGACGCCAGCCAGGAAGTGAGTATCATCACCCCCTTGGAATGGATGTTACCACCCAGCTTTGCATCCCGCTCAATATCCATCACTGCCCCATCTCCATAGTAGCAGGTTGCAGTGATACGGTTTGGCAGGCCAAATTCGAAACCTCCGGTGGACAGCACCGACAGCGCATTGACCTGCCCAATGCGGGTTCCGGCGGTATCCACCAGCGTCGACCCATCCCGGATCGAATCGTAAAGCTGATCGCGGATCCGGCTGCTGCGGTAACGGGCACTTTCCAGCGCCTGTTCCACATGCTGGTCACCGATCAGCTTCGCGCCGGCCTGGCGCGCCCAGAAATCAGACTCCCGCAACAGGTTGGCGATATCGGCCGCATGCAGCGAGAGCCGGTCCTGGTGCTCGGCGACCCGGGCACTGTATTCGATCACCCGGGCCACGGCCTTGTTGTTGCAGTGCAACAGTTTTTTCTCACTCACCAGGCTGGCAATGAACTTTGAGTACAGCAGCTGGCTCTCATCGGAGCGGTGCATTTCGTTTTCAAAATCCGCCGTCACCCGGAACAACTCGGAGAACTCAGAATCGTATTCCTGCAACAGCATCCAGGTTTCCCGGTCACCGAACAGAACAATTTTGACATCCAGGGGCACCGCCTCGGGCTCAATCGAGATGGTGCCCGACAGGGTCATCTCACGCTCAAGGGAGTTGATCTGCAGGGAACGGGAGCGCAGGGCCCGCTTGAGCCCGTCCCAGACATAAGGCTGCTCAAGTACCTTAATGGCATCCATCAGCAGGTAGCCGCCGTTGGCCCGGTGCAGGCTGCCGGGACGAATCAACGAGTAATCGGTAAACACCGTGCCTTTGTAGGTCACGTTCTCCACGTAACCGAACAGGTTGTGGTAGTTAGGATTGTCCTCCACCACCACAGGCACTTCGTTGGTCTTCTGATGCACCAGCAGGTTGATCAGATAGCGCCGGGGCATTTTCTTGTCGAGCGATGCGTAGGCGATGGCCGCCTGCTCGTCGTTCTCGTCGAGAAAAACATCGAGGTTTTCGACCAAATCTTCCCGAACGGATTCGAAAAAGGCACCAACATCCGGGAGATCACGGTATTTTTCAATCAGCTCATCAATCTGGTGCCCGGAAACACTTTCCAGGGTTTCCTTATTCAGCGCCTGGTACTTGTCGGCGTACTCCTGTTCCCAGTCCGCCAATTTCCGCAGGCACTGACGGAGCTTCTTTTCCAGGTTGTTGATGTCGTCTTCGAACTTGGCACGCTGCTCGTCGGTCAGCGCCTGAAAGCTTTCCGCGGTATGGGGCTCATCACCGTTCATCGCCACCAGACGGTACCCGCCGGGCGTCGTCACCGTCAGGCTGACTTTCTTGCGTTTGGCCTGGGCGGCGATCTTTTCCAGTTCGTCTTCCTGCTTCTTGGCCAGCTCGTTTTTGAGCTGTTCCGAGCGTTCGAGAAAGCTGTCGCTGTCAAAGGTTTGCGGAATCACCTTGACCAGCCGGCTCATCAACTTTTCCATGTCCTGCCTGAGTTGAGCGCCCTTGCCGGCGGGCAGCTTGAGCAGGCGCGGAACCCTGGGGTCTTCAAAGTTAGCCACATAGCACCAGTCATGAGCCATCTGGTCGGTGTCGACGTGGTGCTCGAGATAGCGCAGCATCATTGTGCGCTTACCCAACCCGTTCCGTCCGACCGCGTAGACGTTGTATCCGCCTTGCGGCATCGCAAGAGCGAATCGCACCGCCTCCTGAGCACGGTTCTGCCCGACAATCTCGGACAACGGCTCTAACTGCCGGGTGGTTTTGAAAGGCAGGTCTTTGAGAACGCAGGCTTTATACAGCTGGTGCAGGGGCAATGACTTCAAGGTTTGATCCTGTAACGTTTGTCGCTTTGGCCGGACATTGTAGAGTCTGCAACGGCTTGTGTCGCGTGTGGCCGGGTAATTCAGGCTTGGTTAGCCTGCTCATCATAAATGACAAGTGTTTCACACTTTCAGCAAGACGCATTTTCAGACAAATGTTCCAGATCTACACTTTGATTTCGGTCTCCGTTTCAACTCCGGGAGGGCTCCTGCCGGTGAGAACAACAACGAGCAATGGAATCGCCGTGATGACCAAGGACACCAAGGATCGCAGAATCAAGCAGCGCTATCCGGCATCCTGCCTGAAAGTTCAGCTGCGCGAACGGAGTTTTTTCGGCCGAAGCAAAGCGCCGACGGCCGTTACCTGCCTGGATCTGAATCGCTACGGCATGGCCGTCCTCTGCCCTCGGCCCATTGACGCGGGTGTTCGCTTAAGCCTCGATTTTGACGGCAAATACATCAACGAGTCCCGCGTTTCTGCCAGGGTTGTACGGTGCCAGCGCTTCCAGACCGGCTACCGGTTAAGCCTGCAATTCAGCTACTGCCTTGAGCAGAAGAGCTATTCCCGGGCGGTCGACAACGCCCTGTCCCGGATCGAAGCGTTCTATAACCGCTACGCCAGTTGATTGACGATCAAATCAGGCCAGCGTCCAGGCTGGCGGCCATGTACAGGCCCAGTTCCCGGCACTGGTCTTCGAACTCGTCCCGATATTCGCCCCGACAGATCAATGGCTCCTGCATCCGCTTCCAGCGCAATCCGGTTGCGATACTCTCTATAGCGCGACGGGTACCGGTTCCGTCATGCCCGGCTCGAATGTAATAGGCAAAAGGCAGGGCCTGGGTCTGCTCCAGACAGGGGTAATAGCTGCGGTCGAAAAAGTCTTTCAGCGCGCCACTCATGTACCCCAGGTTCTCGCTCGTTCCGAGAATAATGGCGTCGCAAGCGAGCACGTCTTCCGGTCCGGCATCAAGGGGGGCCAGAACGGTCACATCGACGTTCTCAATGTCTTGGTGGCGAGCGCCTTGCTCTACTGCCTCGCGGAGTTTGAGCGTATTCGGGGAAGGCGCATGGGCCACGACCAGAAGCTTTCTGCGATTTCCCATGGTGACTCCTGAAGTCCTCGTGATGCCAGTACCCTACGCCGTAGATCAGTGCGTTACAACGGCCCCTGACAGCCCCATAAGCCTTTGGGTTCTCAGACCAGCTGTCCGATCAGATCGCCAAAGGCCCAGATAATCGTGCCGTAACAGGTCAGAGAGATGGTCACCCGGGTGGAGGTGTGTATGGATTGCCGGAATTCCCGCGACACCGTCTCGACCGATGGGGTTCGCAACAGGGGCCAGTACTCCACAAGAAGCCCCATGACAACGATGATCGCTCCGGCCCGGGGCAGCAGGGTCCAGTCGTCGTAATAGACGCTGGCGGCGGCAAACCCCATGGTCAGCGCCGCCGCCATCACGATACAGAGTAAATGCCGCACGGTTGTGCCCTCCGATCGCTGTGCATTAAATACCGAAATTCGCTCTTTTTACTGACCCAGAACTTCCGCCAGTGTTTCACCCGTCGCCCCGGACGGCTGTTTGGCGCCAATCAGAGCGGAAAGCGTGGGCGCAATGTCGTAGGGTGTGATCGCCCGGCTGATGGTCGCGGGCTTCAAGCCATAGCCGGCAAAAATCACCGGGACGTGGGTATCGTAACGCCAGGGGGAGCCGTGCACCGACGCCACTTCCAGGCCATCAAAATCATTGATGAACACATTGGGCTCGAACACCACGTAGATATCGCCGGAGCGTTTCGGGTGGTAGTTATGAAGCACGGAATCGATCACCGGAATACCGGGAAAGGCGCCTGTGCGCAGCGCCGAACTGGGTATGGCCGCCGCAATTCCATCAAGCTGCATCAGCGCAGAGGCGAACGCTTGCTCAACCCGCCCCCTATCCACACCCTGCTCCGCCATGAGCTGCTGATCGAGGTAAATGTACGGTTGGAAAAACGCTTCCACCAACTGACCTTCGATGCCCAGAGTTTTTTTCAACTCTGAGAAGACCGGCAACTTGTCCACGCCCTCGACATCGAAATAGGCCGCCCCCTGGAAACCCCGGGCATGGAGGTGTCCGGGCACCTCTGGCTGGCCGTGGTCCGCAGACAGCACAATCAGCGTGCGCTCAAGACCAACCGCATCATCCACGAAGGCCAGCAGGTCTGATAAGGTCCGGTCCAACCTGGCCAGGTTGTCTTCCGATTCCAGACTCGACGCGCCAAAAACGTGGCCCACGTAGTCGGTGGACGAAAAGCTCACCGACAGGTAATCGGTAAGACGATCCTGGCCAAGCGCTTCGGCGCGGATCAGCGCCTTGGTGAAATCCAGTGTGAGCTCATCACCGGCAGGGCTTAGGGTCAGGCGGGTGGTGAAATACTTGTCATCGCCCTCCCCCCATGGGTGCGGGAAGGTGCGGCCGAAACCCGGGAAATCGGTTTCATAATCCTGATCGTCGGCCTTGCCGAACAGGTATTCGCTCGCGCTGTGAAGCAGGCTCCAGGACTTACCTGCGTAGGTTTGCGCGAGCTGCTTTTCGTTCCACTCCCGTACCCAATCGGGGTATGCGTCGTAGTAATAATTGCTGGTAACGAACTCGCCGCTGGCCTTGGAAAACCAGAACGCCTTGCCGGTTTGCCCCGCCAGGGACACGGCTCCACGGTCTTTGACCGACACTCCGAAGATCCTCGACTGACCATTGAAGTGCAGCGCCAGCTCGTCACTGAATGTCGACGTCAGAATCGCCTTGGGAGAACGGCCATCTGCCGAGGCCGCCTTCTGTGTCGGATCAATTTCCGTTTGGTCGTCTACGTCTGCCCCGGCCGTCAGCAGCCGGTAGTCTGCATCCTCTATGTTGTATACCAGACGTTCCTGCTCACGATCGAACCAGACATTGCCGATCATGCCATGACGCGAAGGCGTGGTACCGGTGGCCAACGACACATGGCCGACGATGGTTTCGGTGTTGGCGTGCTGGTAGTTGGCGTTGTTGTAGGTGATGCCGTTATCCCAAAGCCACCGGAATCCGCTTTCGCCAAGTACTGCCCGATACCGCTCAGGCATATCGGCCCGCAAGGCATCCACTGTGATTTGCAGGATCAACCTCGGCGGTTCGCGCTCTTCTGCCAGAACAGGCGCCAAGGGGAAAGCACTGAAAAGACAGCTGATCAGAGCTGCCTGTGAGAGAAGACGGTGTGACCGAATCATGCGGATACCCTGCGTGGTGAAGCGTCCCTTGAACGCAATCGCTACCACCACTCCCCCTACCAGACGGAAACACCAACGCGATGCGTGTATTCAGTAAATCAGAGAATGACCGACATTCAAGTAACCCCCAAAGCCTGCCGACAGGTTCAGGCTAAGCATGGCTGGTCCGCCTCTTCCAGCAACCAATCGCGGAACAGTGTCGCTATGGGCCGCTCGGTCCCGGCGCCGGCACTGACCGCGTAGTATGCTTGGCCGCAGCTGAGTCGCTGATCCAGGGCGACCACCAGTTTTCCGGCAGCCAGCTCGGCCTGGTGGAGTTCCGGGCTGCCCAGCAATACACCTTGACCGGCAATGGCGGCTTCCAGCGTCAGCAATCCGTTTCCGAAGCGCAGCTCCCGAAACGGGCCACTCTCGCTGCCTTGCTGAGCAAACCAGGCCTTCCAGCCGCAGGGCTGATCCAGCCGGGTGAGCGTGCTGTCACTGAGTAACGGCAAACCGCCCAATTCATCGATTCTCGCGACCTTGCTGGCAAGTTCGGGCGCGCACATGGGGCTCAGTTCCACGTCCATCAGATGCTGGACCGAGAGCCCGCTGTACCGGCCAAAGCCGAGGCGAACCGAGACGTCGATGCCCGCGCGTTTGAGATCGTTCACACCAAAGCTGGTATCCACTCCCCGGTCAACGGTGTGGAGGCTCGCCTGCAGGCGCACTTCAGCCTCGGGGCAACGGGCGTAGAACCGGTGCAAACGCGGCACAATCCACTTTGTGGCAAACAGGGGCTCGGAACAGACGGTGACAACCAGGCTTTGCTCGCCATGGGAACGAATCCGGTCTACTGCCCGGCCCAGGGCCTGAAATCCCTCCTGCAGATCGGGCAGAGCCACTCGCGCGGCTGAGGTCAGGGTGACCCGGCGGTGGTGGCGAACAAACAGCTCTATGCCCAGATAGTCTTCCAGTGCCTTGATCTGATGGCTGATGGCTGCCGGCGTGACGTTGAGTTCCTTGGCCGCCGCAGCGAAACTGCCGGTTCGCGCAGCGACTTCAAAGTAAGACAGCGCTATCAGTGGCGGGAGTCGGGACAAAACCAATCAGCCCGGCGAGGTCCCAGTGCCAAGCTGCTGGCGCAACAGGAACTTCTGGATTTTGCCCGTCGAGGTGGTCGGCAGCGGGCCGAAGATGACTTTTTTGGGCACCTTGAACCGGCTGATGTTGTCCCTGCAGAAGGCAATCAGCTGCGCTTCGTTCAGTTCTGCGTCAGGGCGCAGCTGCACAAAGGCGGCAGGAACCTCTCCCCACTTGGCGTCCTCCATGGCAACCACCGCGGCGAGGGCAACATCCGGGTGCCGGAGAATGACCTCCTCTACCTCAAGGGACGAGATGTTCTCCCCGCCTGAGATGATGACATCTTTCAAGCGATCACGAATCTTGATGTAGCCGTCCGGTTCCATCACGGCCAGGTCGCCGGAGTGAAACCAGCCACCGGCGAATGCTTCTTTGGTGGCCGCCGGGTTGCGAAGATAGCCCTTCATAACGATATTGCCCCGGAACATCACCTCGCCCATGGTTTGCCCGTCGGCAGGGACCGGTTCCATGGTCGCCGGGTCGAGGACTGCGACGTCTTCTTCCAGCGGATAGGTCACCCCCTGACGTCCGTTGAGCCGGACTTGTTCGTCGAGCGGGCGTTGCGCCCAATCATCCTGCTTCGCACAGACCGTAGCCGGGCCATAGGTTTCTGTCAGCCCGTATACATGGGTGAGCGCCACACCGATTTTCTCCATACGCTCCAGCACCGTGGCAGGCGGCGCAGCGCCTGCGATCAACCCGGCAACCGGACGATCGAAGGTGGTGCCCGCGGCACGGGCGGCATCGGCAATCATGGCATGGACAATGGGAGCACCGCAGTAATGGCTGACCTGGTGTTGTGGAATCAGCTCAAGGATAAGCTCGGGGTCAACGCGCCGCAGGCAGACGCTGGTACCCCCGATGGCCGCGAGGGTCCAGGGAAAACACCAGCCATTGCAATGGAACATCGGCAGCGTCCAGAGATAGGTAACGCTGGCGGGCAGGGTCCAGGACAGCACGTTGCTGACGGCGTTCAGGTAGGCACCACGATGATGAGTAACCACGCCTTTGGGATTGCCGGTAGTGCCCGAGGTGTAGCCCAGCGCAATGGCGTCCCATTCGTCGGCGGGCAGGCGCCAGTCGAGTGTCTCGGGCTGGCCGGCCAGCAGCGTTTCATACTCGTGGTTGCCAATGAGCGTCTGCGCACCCTGGCTGGCGTCAGGCACATTGATAATGACCGGAGCGGCCCCGTTCATCCGGGCAAGGGCCATCTCGACAACATCGGCATACTCCGGGTCGACCAGCAGAAACCGTGCGCGACTGTGATCCAGGATAAAGGCCACGGTTGCCGCATCAAGCCGGATATTGATGGCATTGAGCACAGCCCCGGTCATCGGCACGCCAAAATGAGCCTCATACATCGCCGGGACATTGGGCAACATCACGGCCACCGTATCGCCCCGCGAAACGCCGAAATCCTGCAGCAGCGACGCCAGCTGGCAACAGCGAGCGTAGGTCTGTTGCCAGGTGTAGCGTGTGTCGCCGTATATCAGAGCTGTTCTGTGGGGATAAACGGCAGCGGCGCGCCTTATGAAACTCAGGGGGGACAGAGGTACATGGTTGGCGGCGTTTTTACCCAAGCCCTCATCGAACTGACTGACGTCATTCATCACTTATGCTCCCACCTTGACCGCGCCGCACGCCATCGCTATCGGCCCGGCTGCTCCCACGTTGGTTTACGCTTTTCAAGAAACGCGTCGATGCCTTCTCCGGCATCAGGACTCATCATGTTGTCCGCCATCACGGCGCCTGCCAGCTCATAGGCATCAGCCAGCGGCATTTGCAGTTGGCGGTAGAACATCGTCTTGCCAAATCGAACCGCTGCCGGGCTCTTGCTCAGGATCACCTCAACCTTTTCAGCGACGGCGGCATCCAGATCGGAGTCCTCCGCCACACCGCTCAGGAGGCCCCAGCCCATCGCGGTGTCCGCATCGATAAAATCCGCCGTAACCAGCATGTCAAACGCGCGCTTCGCGTTGATATTGCGGGACAGGGCCACCGCGGGGGTTGAACAGAACAGCCCGACGTTGATGCCAGACACCCCGAAAGTGGCCGATCGGGCCGCAATAGCCAGATCACAGCTGGCCACGAGCTGACAGCCGGCCGCCGTGGCCATGCCCTGAACCCTGGCAATCACGGGCACCGGCAGGTTGACCAGGCCCTGCATCACCCGACTGCAGCGCCGGAATAACCCCTGGTAATAGTCGTGATCGGGATGGGCGCGCATTTGCCGCAGGTCGTGTCCCGCACAGAAACCTCGGCCATTGGCGCCGATGACCACACATCGCACCGAGGGATCGGACGCGATGTTATCCAACTCGTGTTGCAATGCATCCAGCAAGGACTCGGAGAGCGTGTTGAATTTGTCCGGGCGATTTAACGTCAGATAGACCGCGCCCTCCTTATCCTCTCGGAGAAGCTCGGCCGCCACTGACTGGGTGTCACTCATAAGTTATCTCCGCCAAGCGCCCCCTGGTAGCGACGCCTGATTAAGAATAATTGTTCTAAAGATAGTTGATTTTGACGTCCGCAGTGATGGAGTTGCGAATGAAACAGTTGCTGTGAGCACTGCTGTGCATTCGTTCGAGCGCCTTCTGGTCAGGCATCTTGTCACCACCGAACGTGATTCGCGGTGACAGCTCAATGCGGGTCACCGCCTTCCCCTTCTTTTCCATGTTTTCCAGGTAGCCTTTGGGGTCGTCCTCATAGGATTCCACCCGATAGCCCTGAAAATCCGCGATGGCGAGGAAAAACAGCATGTGGCAACTGGATACCGCGCTCACCAGCATTTGCTCCGGGTCCGCGCATTGCGGATCACCCTTGAATTCTTCGGAGGCCGAAACACAGATTTGCTGGCCGCCGTTCAAGATGACGTGGTGGTTGCGAGAGTAGGTGTCTGACTCTGATTCGTGGTCAGCACGCTGCCAGCGGATAGCGGCCTGATGGGTGGACATGACGTCGGCTCCTGTGGGTTCTGAGCCTTCATCATAGAAACGGTTAAGCCGGGCGTAAAACGAGGATTACTATCCGGTTGCATTAGCCAGGCTAATGCAAATCAACTGACAGGGGGGGGCAGACAACTGGTGCCATGCGGATGTGCGCCCTGCGCATCGCCCCTCAGACGGAACGAATACGCAGGGTTGATCACGATTTTAGAGTAACTCGCCGTTCGCTTCGGCCGGCGCCTCGGCCACTTTCTTTTCCGTCTTCGGCATCAGCTTGTCACGGACCTTGGCTTCGATTTCGGTGGCCAGATCCATGTTTTCTTCCAGGAACTTGCAGGCATTCGCCTTGCCCTGGCCGATCTTGTCGCCGTTGTAGGAATACCAGGCGCCGGACTTGTCCACAAAGCCCTCTTTCACGCCCATGTCCAGAACTTCGGCCATGTGATAGATGCCCTTGCCGTACATGATCTGGAACTCGGCCTGACGGAACGGAGGGGATACCTTGTTCTTAACCACCTTCACGCGGGTTTCGTTACCCACCACTTCGTCGCCTTCCTTCACAGCACCGATGCGACGGATATCCAGACGAACGGAGGAGTAAAACTTCAGCGCGTTACCACCGGTGGTGGTTTCCGGCGAACCGAACATGACACCGATCTTCATACGGATCTGGTTGATAAACACCATCAGGCAGTTGGCGTTCTTGACGTTGCTGGTCAGCTTACGCAGCGCCTGGGACATCAAACGCGCCTGCAGGCCCACGTGGCTGTCACCCATCTCGCCTTCGATTTCCGCCTTCGGCGTCAGTGCCGCAACCGAGTCCACGATGATCACGTCTACCGCGTTGGAGCGCACCAGCATGTCGGCGATTTCCAGCGCCTGCTCACCGGTGTCCGGCTGGGATACCAGCAGGTCGTCCACGTTTACGCCCAGTTTTTCGGCGTAGATCGGGTCAAGCGCGTGCTCGGCGTCGACGAAGGCACAGGTCTTGCCCTGCTTCTGGGCTTCCGCAATTACTTGCAGTGTCAGCGTGGTTTTACCGGAGCTTTCCGGTCCGTAGATTTCTACGATACGACCATAAGGCAGGCCACCAATACCCAGCGCCACATCCAGCCCCAGAGAGCCGGTGGATACCGCAGGAATGGCCTCGCGGGGCTGATCGCCCATTTTCATCACGGCGCCCTTGCCAAACTGGCGCTCGATCTGGCCCAGTGCTGCGCTTAATGCTTTCTTGCGGTTATCGTCAGACATCAGTGCAAAACCCTCTGTTGCTGTTACCACCTGTCAACCAGCCGGACCGGTAGTGGATTCCAATGGTGGGGAAGCTGTACAGCAGATACAGTAATTCCCTGTATATTTGAACAGTATTAAAACACAACCCGAAAAAGAGACCAACCCCCTTTGCGTGTCTTCCTGTATATCCTTTTTCAAAATCGGTATCAGGCATCCTGTAAATAGCCGTGCACCTGCTGAAGGCCATACACGACAGCCTGCCGACGCACCTGATCGCGATCTCCGGAAAACTGTTTCAATGCTGTCTGTGTAGACTCGGCATTAGACCCCCAGGCGAACCACACTGTCCCTACGGGCTTGTCCGGACTTCCACCCCCGGGGCCTGCTACACCGCTAATAGCCACCGCGACGCTGGCACCTGACTTGGCAAGGGCGCCGGCCACCATCTCTCGCACCACCGGCTCACTAACGGCACCGTGCATCTGTAACGACTCGCTGGTAACTCCCAGCCAACCGTGCTTGGCCTCGTTGCTGTAGGTCACCAGCCCGCCAAGCACATAGGCCGACGAGCCTGCCCGATCGGTCAGAACCTTGGCCACCCAGCCACCGGTGCAGCTTTCCGCGGTGACAATGGTTCGCCCCTTCGACTCCAGCAGCTCTCCCAGCCTTGCAGCCGCCTGGTTCAGTTCCTGATCGCTGGTCACCATCATGCTCTCCTCATTTCATCCCGACGGTTATTTTCTTACAATTGCCCACCTCATCCAAAGCAGTCAATCCGGAAGCCTCCATGTCAGCAGCTCAAACCGACCTGTCCCAGCACACGCCCATGATGCGGCAATACCTCAAGATCAAGGGTGAACATCCAAACGAGATGGTGTTTTACCGCATGGGGGACTTCTACGAGCTGTTTTATGACGACGCCAAGAAAGCCGCGGAGCTCTTGGATATTACGCTGACGGCCCGGGGCCAGTCCGGCGGCAATCCGGTCCCCATGGCCGGCATTCCGTTCCACGCAGCCGAAGGCTACATCGCCCGCCTGGTGCGCGCCGGCGTGTCCATTGCCGTTGCTGAGCAGATTGGCGACCCGGCCACCAGCAAAGGACCTGTCGAACGCCAGGTCGTGCGCGTCGTAACACCGGGCACCCTGAGTGACGACGCCTTTCTGGAAGACCGGCGTGACAACCTTCTGGTGGCGATTTACAGCCACCGGGAACAGTTTGGCTTTGCCTCACTGGATATCTCCAGCGGCCGTTTTTCGGTTTCTGAACTGGAAAACCTGGAGGCCCTGCAGGGCGAATTGCAGCGCCTGCGCCCGGCCGAAATCCTGATCAGCGAAGACTTCCCTTATGAGGAAATCCTTGAGGGCTTCACCGGCATCCGCCGTCAGGGGCCGTGGCTGTTCGAAGCCGACACGGCGCGCCGGGTGATTACCTCGCAGTTGCAGGTTCGCGACCTGACTGGTTTCGGCTGCGAGGACCTCAACCTCGCCATTTGCGCTGCCGGCTGCCTGCTGCAATACGCCAAGGAAACCCAGCGTACCGCCCTGCCGCATATCCGCAAACTGACCCGCGAACGTCGGGACGAAGCGGTGATTCTGGATGCGGCCAGCCGGCGCAATCTGGAAATCGACACCAACCTCATGGGCGGGCACCAGTACACGCTGGCCTGGGTGATGGACCGCACCGCAACCGCCATGGGTGGACGGGAACTCAAGCGCTGGCTGAACCGCCCCCTGCGCGATGTGACCATAGTCAAGCAACGCCAGCAGGCGGTTTCGGCACTGCTGGATGGTTTCCATTACGAACCCGTTCATGACCACCTGAAAGCCGTCGGCGATATCGAACGGGTGCTGTCCCGTGTGGCCCTGCGCTCGGCCCGCCCGAGGGACCTGGCCCGCCTGCGCGACGCGTTTCAGGTGCTTCCGGACCTGCAGGAAACGCTCAAGCCGGTGAACTCCCACCACATTGTCAAGCTAGCGACGATCGTCAGCGAGTACCCACAGCTGGCCGATCTGTTGGAGCGGGCGGTGATCGACAACCCGCCCGTGGTGATCCGCGACGGTGGCGTTATTCGTGAGGGCTTCGATGAAGAACTGGACGAACTGCGCAACATCAGTGAAAACGCCGGCCAGTACCTGCTCGATGTGGAAACCCGCGAGCGCGAACGCACTGGCATCAGTACTCTGAAAGTCGGTTACAACCGGGTCCACGGCTACTACATCGAAATCAGCCGGGCCCAGTCCGACCAGGCGCCGGCGGACTATATCCGCCGACAGACCCTGAAAAACGCCGAGCGCTTCATCACCCCGGAGCTGAAAGAATTCGAAGACAAGGCGCTCAGCGCCAAAAGCCGGGCACTGGCCCGGGAAAAGGCTCTGTACGACGAGGTTCTGGAAACCGTGGCGGCCGAACTGGCGCCGCTGCAGGATGCCGCCCAGGCGCTGTCAGAACTGGATGTGCTGGCCAACTTTGCCGAGCGCGCCACCAGCCTGCGCTTTACCCCGCCGGAATTCACTGAAACTCCGGGCTTCGACATCGAGGAAGGCCGTCACCCGGTGGTGGAGCAACTGCTGGATGAGCCATTTGTGCCCAACAACCTGCTGATGGACACCAAACGCCGCATGCTGGTGATCACCGGCCCGAACATGGGCGGTAAGTCGACCTACATGCGCCAGGCGGCACTGATTGCCCTGCTGGCCTACACCGGCAGCTTCGTCCCGGCCAACCGGGCGGTGCTGGGGCCGGTAGACCGGATTTTCACCCGGATGGGTTCCTCCGATGACATCGCCGGCGGACGCTCCACCTTCATGGTAGAGATGACCGAAACCGCTAATATCCTGCACAACGCCACCGAATACAGTCTGGTGTTGATGGACGAAGTCGGCCGTGGCACGAGCACCTTCGATGGTTTGTCACTGGCATGGGCCACGGCCGAACACCTGGCGAAGAACATCCGTTGCTACACCTTGTTCGCGACCCACTATTTCGAGCTGACCCAGCTGGCTGACGACCTCGAACACGCCGTGAACGTTCACCTGACCGCCACCGAGCATGATGACAACATCGTGTTCCTGCATAACGTGCACGAAGGCCCCGCCAGCCAGAGTTACGGGCTTCAGGTCGCCAAGCTGGCCGGTGTTCCCCAGGACGTCATCCGGAACGCCAAGGACCAGCTGGCACACCTCGAAAGCAGCACCGTGCCGGCCAGTGGCGAGTCGTCTGCCGGGCAGCCCGTTCCAAGCGTGGAAGCGGCCACAGCGAAACAACCGGCAGCGTCCGAGCCCGCCTTCCAGGGCGACATGTTCGCCTCACTGGAGCCGAGCGCTGTCGAGGAAGCACTGAAGAGCGTCGATGTCGACGGGCTAAGCCCCAGAGAAGCGCTCAACCAGCTCTATGAGCTGAAACAACTGCTGCGCAAATAGCGGTGCGCCACACAGTTTTCGGGCCAGGCATAAACATATGCCGGCCCGGCGCTTGCGGCCCTTGAAGCCGCTCCCTACAATATCGCGCAGAAAAACATAACCTTGGAGCCTGTTTTCAAGCTCCCGATGAGATAGACCACTGGACCAGGGATCTGATTATGGCGTTTATCGTTACTGATAACTGCATCAAGTGTAAGTACACCGACTGCGTAGAAGTGTGCCCGGTAGACTGTTTCTACGAAGGCCCGAACTTTCTGGTAATAGACCCGGACGAGTGCATCGACTGCGCCCTGTGTGAGCCGGAGTGCCCGGCGGAAGCAATCTTCTCTGAAGATGAATTGCCGGCAGATCAGGCCCAGTTCGTGGAAATCAACGCGGATTTGGCCGGCAAGTGGCCGAACATCACCGAGAAGAAAGACCCGTTGCCTGATGCCGAGGAATGGGATGGCAAGCCGGACAAGCTTCAGTATCTGGAGCGCTGAGTCCGCACCAGCATCGGCGCAGAAAAAGGGAAGCCTCGGCTTCCCTTTTTTAATGGCGGGTCTGCGAACGCTATGTCTGGGACAGACCGGCTGCCCGGGGTTACTCGTTGGCGCCTTTCGAATCCAGCTTGGGTATCGGCGGCGACGGATAGCGATGGGAACCGAACCGGACAGCGAGATTGGCCAACGCCAGCAAGAGAATGGAACCGGTGATGTACAGGAGCTCGATACCGGGATCGTGATGGTGAGCCTGGATATCGCCGATCAGCATTCGGGTTAATGCCGTGATGCCCACATAAATCAAAAACCGGGTCGGCATGTGGTTGGTCTTGAAGTAGATTCCAACCATGGCACCCAGTTCGAGATAGATGAACAGCAACAGGATATCCGAAATCGACGCGCCACCCTCACTCGCCATGTCGATAAAGGCCATGACCGCAGACCAGAAGATGGCGCCGCCGATGGCAAACAGGGCAATGTAGTGAAACAGGTCCACCATGAGGTTGCCGAACGGATCCGTTACCCGGCGCAGCTTGTTGTCGATTTCCTCGGATTTTTGTTCGTAGCTCATCTCTATCCCTTCATTCAACACGCAACACGCCTGAATTCAGGCCCCGGGCCACAGATCATGATTAAACGCAGTATAGGCAACGGCACAGCCCTTGGGTGGATTCCAGCTGGCACCCGGAGCACACCATGAGAAAATCGATAGCACTGGCAACGCTCATCGCTCTGTTGCTGACAGGAATCGCATTCCAGCACTACATCACGTCGCTACCTGACCTGGAAGAGCCGGTCACCATCAGCCAGGCGAGGTTCAGTCCGGATGGAAGCTCGATATCGGTTTCATTCAGGGATAAAGACGGCACGGTTTTCCAGTTTGGCATCCGGGGCAGTACCGGCGACAACCCCGAGTCGTTTCCTGTGTTTTATATCCGCAATCCAGAGCTGGTGCCCTACGTTTACTGGCCCGGCATCGGCGGCCCCGATGAAAGAGCCCTGTTACGGATTCTGGACGGCTGGATCGAACGACATCTGGCGCCGGAACTGAGGGCCAGGCTCGAGCAGAACGACACTGAAGGCTTCGACCAGTCCGAGATGGAACTGGCGGCGGTGTATGAAATCTATGACATTCTGCGGCAAAGGCACCCCCGCTGATCGGTGGGCTGGCCGTGGCCGGCAGCCCACCCCGTGCTGTTACGCAACGGATCAGTACGCGCCCTCGCTGTAAATCAGCTCATAGCTGTGGCTGTAGATTTCCAGGATGTTGCCAAACGGGTCTTCCATGTAAATCATGCGATAAGGCTTCTCGCCAGGGTAGTAGTAACGAGGCTTTTCCATGCGCTTCTTGCCACCGGCGGCGACAATGCGCTCAGCCAGCTCTTCCACGTTCGGGTCCTGTACGCAGAAATGGAAAACACCGGTTTTCCAGTATTCGAAGTTGTCTTCCGGGTTGGTCTGGTTTTTGAACTGAAACAGCTCGACACCGATCCGGTCCCCGGTCGAGAGGTGAGCAATTCGGAAGCTGCCCCAACCGGGGCCAAACACGTCCGTGCACATTTCCCCGATGGCACTGTCGTCTTCCTCGATGTCGGTGGGCTCCATAATCAGGTACCACCCCATTACCCCGGTATAGAACTCAACCGCTTTTTCCAGATCCGGAACGGAAATACCGATGTGTGAAAAGTTGCGCGGGTACACGTTGCTCATGACTTCTCCTCCTGTGTGAACGTTGGGAGGAGCTTACAAAGCACAGATAATTACGTAAAATTATCATTTGTCATTTAAATGAGTATTTTTTGTGATGTTTAATACCACATGGTTGCGAACCTTCTGCACCCTGATCGATGTTGGAAATTTCACCAGAACGGCGCAGCGGCTTCACATGACGCAATCGGGGGTCAGTCAGCACATCCGCAAGCTGGAGGAGCAACTCGGTGTGGAGCTGCTGGTCAGGCAGGGCAAACAGTTTTCCCTCTCCGATGCCGGTGAACGACTCTTCCGTGAAGCCAGTGATGTCCTGTTGGCGCTTTCTAACCTGGAGCACAAAGTCACCGATGACCCCGCCTATGAGGGCCGTGTGCGGCTGATGTCGCCGGGTAGCGTGGGGCTCAAGCTTTACCCCCACCTGCTTGCTTTGCAGGGCAAGCATCCTGAACTCATCATCGATTACCGCTTTGCCCCCAATTCGGATGTAGAGAACGCCATTGCCGATGCCGCTGTCGACATTGGCTTTATGACCGCCCCTTCCACACTGGCTGACGTGGAGTGCCAACCGGTTGCCGAGGAACCGCTGCTGCTGGTCACCCCTGCGACTGTAGAAGACCCGAGCTGGGACACCCTCGCCGCGCTCGGTTTCATCGACCACCCGGACGGCAGCCATCATGCGAATTTGCTTCTGGGCGCCAACTATCCGGAGTTCCAGCACAGCGATCTGCTTACCCACAAAGGCTTTTCAAACCAGATCAGCTTGATTCTGGAACCGGTGAGCATGGGATTGGGGTTTACCGTGTTACCGTTGTACGCTGTAGAAGCATTCCAGAAGCGCGAGCGGATCAAGGTACAGCAACTGTCAAACCCAGTTCGTGAAACGCTTTATCTCTGTACTCATCGCAAAAGGGCGCTGCTGCGCCGGATGAATACGGTCATCGCTGAAGCCCGGAAGTGGCTGTAAAGTGACGGCAACGAACCACGTCATATCCAGAGGTTATGCGGCATGAAAAAGGACGAAACGCCGAACAAGGCTCGCCACCAGGACATTGAAACCCGCTTCGAGTCGTTTCTCTGGCGCTCACGATTACTGGTGATGCTGGCCGTCGTGCCCAGCCTGCTTGGCGCGGTAATACTTTTCCTGATCGGCACGATCGATATTATCAAGGTGTTTCTCGATGCCTTTGCCTACTATTTCTCCAGCGGCGCCGGGGATATTCACGACACCGTTGTGCCCAATATCATTCTGGCCGTGGATATCTACCTGATTGCGATCGTTCTGTTGATTTTTGGCTCCGGCGTTTACCGGTTATTTGTGTCCCCGATTGATCAGGCCGAAGCGTCTGAACCCAGCCACCCCTTTAACGTGCAGTCCTTTGACCAGCTCAAAGACAAGATTGCCCGTGTCGTTATCCTGGCGGTCATCATCGAATTCTTCCGGGCGGTCGTGGACATCCGGTTCCAGACGCCCCTGGATGCCATTTACCTCGCCCTGTCCGTGCTGGTTCTGGCCGGCGGCCTGTACCTGATGAGCCATGCCCAGCGCAAAGACAGCGGCCACTGACGCCCTACCGATACCCTCGCATCAACGGAGGGCTTACCGGAAGTCCTGCTACACCAGGGCTTCCAGATCTGCATAAAGGTCTGCCGCATCCGTCACACGGGCCAGCCAGCTCAGCGGTATGCCCTGCTTGAAACCGACACCATGGATAGCCGCCATGACCGGGCCAATGATCCAGGCCCGCCCGCAGGAATCACCCCCACACTGAATGTTGGCCCGGATGGCCTCGGTGTAGGACTTGGCCTGGCTGACGATATGAAAGATGACCGGCATGGCCTCGTGGAGATAGCAGGTGCGGCCGAAGGTGTCTCCGGCCTTGATCGGATCGAGGGCTGAGTCCGCGCAGGCCAGATCGATGTTGCGCCGATCTGGCGCCTTTTTCGCAGCGCTCTCCATCGCCTCCGACAGTGGACGCCCCAGAAACACTCCTTCCAGAAGCTGCGCTGCACAATGGGCCCAGGCGACCGCCTCATCGCTGTTATTGGTCACCCGCACTGCCGCTTCGACACGCTTCATCAAATCAGCGTGTCCGGCACAGCAGGCAACCAGAGGCGCCAGCTTGGAGACCGCAGGCAACTGAGTGTCGTCCGCGCCGCTCTCCGGCGACAGTTCCCGATCAATGGTTTCCGCGAGAAACACGCCCGCGTCCTGAATCCGGGTTTCCTGATAGGTCAGATTGATGGCTTCACGAACGGGCGCCGCCAGCTCACTGCCACTGAGACGCCGGACATAGGGCATGACCTTCTGCACAAGAACGCGTTTCTGCTTATCCGTCAGCTCCGTATCGAGGGACGAATAGGCCTGCTCGATCGCTTTCTGCTCGTTGGTGGCGAGATTGATGAGTGTCCATCGGGTCGGGTTATCGATAAAACCCTGCCACTGCCCGCCCGGGCCAAAATGGTTCACGAAGCGACGCTGGTAATCCCGGGTGTTCAGTTCGCCATGATTGGCAAGTAGGCTGTCGGTGAGCACTTTGGTTGCCGCACCGTAATGACTCACATCACCGGCCGTCTTGCCTTCGTGGGCGAAGAAGCCGAACACACCTTCGAAGTAGTCCGCCCGGGGCGGGAGGAACTCGGGTTCCTGACCGCCCACCTCCAGAATGCGATTGCTGTTGTAGAGCCAGTGCAGGCCCAGGCTTGCGGCGTCCGCCACCCAACCTCCGGCTACCGCAGCAATCATTCGGGTTCGCCTGTCTTCACGCTGTTCTTCGTTCATCAGGAGCTCCCTTCAGGTTCAAAACCACACGTCACACACCATAACGCAGCCAGGCGTTGTGCTTCGACTGTTCTTCGCCGGCTGGCCGAACACCGGAAACCGATCTGCCGTGCAGGCTTGGGTGTCTAGTTCAGTTGATGCCACTCCAGCCGGTTTCTTCCGTTCTGTTTGGCCTCATACAGTGCCTCATCCGCCCGCTTCACATACTCCTCGGGAGACTCGTCTTGAGAGGGCTTTCCGAACGCCACCCCCATGCTGACGGTAAAGCGTATTTCTGCGTCTTCGGTCACCACCGTGTGCTTTTCGATCGCTTTTCGCAGTTGTTCCAGGCGCGCCAGAACCTCATCGCAGTTCCGGCACGCCGTGAAAATCACGAATTCTTCGCCACCAAACCGCGCCAACCCGTCGACTTCTCTGCGGAAGTTCTCCTTCATCAGGCTGGCAATCGCAATCAGGCACTTGTCCCCGGCGTCATGGCCATAGGTGTCGTTGATCGACTTGAAAAAATCGGCGTCTATCATCGCGACCGCGAAACCCTGGCGGTCGCGCTTGCACCACTCGAAGCTCTTGACCAGTTCCTCATCAAAATAATTCCGGTTACCGACCTGGGTCAGGGGATCGGTGGCGCTCATCCGCTCCAGTTTTCCGTTGGCCTCGGCCAGTTTTGCGTTCACGCGCCCCAGCTTCCGATTCCAGTAGGTCAGCGCCAAACCGATCAACAGGGCCACACCGAAGACCTGCAGCAACAGGGAGTAATCGACCGACTGCTCGATACGAATATTGCGCCAATAGTCTTCCAGACGAGTCCTTTCCTCCTCGGTGAGGCTGGCCACCAGTTTTTCCATGATACCCAGTTCAACCCAGTGGCCCTTCGATACCGCGACGGAAAAGAACCATTGTTCGGAAATAGAACCCAGCACTTTCGCCCCCATGATTCCTTCCTGGTGCAGAACATGGCCCAGGCGGGCCAGGGACATGATGTACCCGTCCAGTTCCTGTTCCTGCATCATCTCCAGGCCCTGCTGCTCATTCTCGACTTCCACAAAATTCACCCGTGGATACCGGTATTGAAACAGTTCCAACAGCGCATAGGATTTCACCAGTCCCAACCGCTTTCCGCGAAAGTCGCCAAGGCTGTCGATATACCGGGCGTCCGAGGGCCCGACAACAACGTTTGGCACCTGAAGATAGGGCTCGGTAAAACTCAGGAAGCTGGTCCGGCTGGGGGTTTTCATCGCCATGGGCAGAATATCGCACTGACCTTCACGCACGGCTTCCAGGCTCGCGGCCCAGGATTCTGTGGGAATAAACTTGAATTTGACGTCCGACTTGCGGCCAAACAGAAGCAGCAACTCTGCTGCTACCCCCGTGGGCACGTTGTCATCGTTGACGCCTTCGAGTGGCAAGGCATCGGGCGCAATGCAGTAAGTGATTTGCCACTGGTTATCCTCCAGCCACTCTCGCTCCCGGGCGCTGAATTCCAGCCCAGATCCGACACGCACGTTGGTCAAAGAAACCGGCCCAAACCAATGGTTTTCGATCATCCTTCGTTCGATGGGGCTGATCGCCGCGAGCGCCTGATCGAGAATGTCAGCCAGTTTTGCGTACCGCTCCGGCACGCCGAATCTCAGGTCATCACTGGTTTCCCCGGCAATCTCCACCTCACCGACGATTGTCACACCAGTAATGCCCAGTTCGTTGACCCAGTAATTCCCCCCATGCAAATCGGCCAGTGCGAAGTCGATTTCCCGGTCCGACAGGGCCTGAAACATCGCCTCCTGAGTGTCGTACAGGGCCGCCTGACCACCCAGGATAGCAACCGCCCGGTTCAGGTAACTGGCGTCCGATTGCATACCGACCCGGTGTTCTCTGAGACTTGCCAGGTTGCTGAAACCAGACCGACCAAGCCGACTGAACACCACCTGCGGGATGTGGTGATAGGGCTCGGTGAATTTGATCGCCGAGAGGCTGTCATCCGAGGTGGACGCATCGACGAGTAGTTCAATCTCCGAATTCTGAAACATTTCCTTGAGGTCGGACATCTGGCCGGTCACCGGAATAATCCGGAGGTCGGTGAGTTCCGCCAGGCGATTGAGAATATCGACCGACAGACCACGCAACGCGCCGCCATCCTTGAAACTGAACGGCGCGCCATCGGTTCTGAAGCCTACCCGCACAGGCCCGAGCCGGGCGAGGAAGATCCGGTCGGTGTCGCTCAGCCGCAGTCCCGGCGAGCGGCCATAGACGGAGCCGCCATAATCCGCCCACCGTCGCTGCAACTGGTCCTTCCGAGCGTCAGGAATGGCTTTCAGCCCTTCCTGAAGCTTGCGGAAGAGTTCCGGTTTGTCCCGGCGCACGCCAATTCTCAGTTCCTCCCTCCCCCGCTCGCCAAGCGGGGCCCGTCCGTTCACGTTCAAAAAGTGGAAGCCCGCTTCATTGGCGTGAAAACTCATGCTCAGCCGGGGCCCGAAAATAACGTCCACCCAGCCAAAAGCCAGTGCCTCCACCATGCGCGGAACCGACGGGTAAACAACTACCTGTATGCCCTGATCCTTCAGAAAGGGGATGTAGGAGCGGCCTTCTTCCACGCCGACAATCAGACCCTCCAGTTGCTGCAGAGACTCAATGGCGCCCACAGGATCGCTGCCATCCTCCATCATGTACGTCTGTCTGATGTGGTAGGGATCGGTGAAAAACAGTTCGCCGGCGAGATTGTCGGTAGCGGAGATTTCGTCGATGGCATCAATGCTTCCGCTCAGCAAGGCATTGACCAGCTCGCGCCGACTGCCTCCGCGGAAATCGACACTGATCAAACTGTTCGACACGATATCGTTGACCAGATCCACGGCATAGCCGGATGCTGTACGCCCCTCGAAAAACGAAAAAGGTTCGTGACCAACGGTAATTCCGATCACGGCCGTGTCGGAATCGCGGAGGCCCTCTGCGGGCTGGGCAGCCAATGCAGTGTGCACGATCAGGAGCGCACAGGCGCTGATCCGCGTGAGAAAACGAACAGTACGCCATCGAATCATGTTTTGGGCCGTCTGCCTGAGTTATGTCCTGTTAATCCTAGTTGTCGACTCGGGTATTTCCATCCGACGGCAGGCCAGGCGCCCGAAAATGAAGCCTAGACACTTTTCCATGGCAGCTGCCAAGGTTTCAGGCGTCAACATTGACCGGGGCTTTGCCGGCCCGCGACTCTGCCCAGTCAGGGACGATCGCCACGAACGCGAAACCTCACCTGCTTTTCAATCTCCAGGATCACCAACAGGACCACCCCCACCAGAGCAACCAAAGCAACATCCACCAACGCCAGCGCTTCGGTATGGAAAACCGCCTGGGCCACCGGCCAGTAGGTGATGACACACTGCCCGATCACCACGCTGACTACCGCAAGCCAGACCACCGGCGTGCCGCGCACCATGGACCAGTTCAACGTCCGCACATCCATGTTCCGGATGAAGAACAGGTAGAAAATTTCCAAGGCAACCAGGGTGTTCATTGCCATGGTGCGGGCAAGCTCCACGGTATAACCGGATTCGATGGCAAAGGTATAGATACCGAATACCCCGCACAGGAACAGCAGCGACACCAGGATGATATGCCACAGCACCCCGGCGCCAATCAGCGGATCGTTACGGGGTCGTGGCTTGCGCTGCATGGTGTTGTCACTGGTGGGTTCAAAGGCCAGGGCCAGCCCGAGCGAGACGGTGGTGATGAAATTGATCCACAGGATCTGAACCGGCGTTACCGGCAGAGCCACGCCCACCAGCAATGCGACAATAATGGCAAAGGCTTCTCCGCTGCTGGTGGGCAGCGTCCAGGCAATCACCTTGCGGATATTGTCGCGCACGGTTCGCCCTTCACGGACAGCGGCGACGATGGAGGCAAAGTTGTCATCCGCTAACACCAGATCCGAGACCTCCTTGGCCGCCTCGGTACCCTTGCAGCCCATGGCGATTCCGATATCCGCCCGGCGCAGAGCGGGCGCGTCGTTCACACCATCTCCGGTCATGGCGACGGTCATGCCTTCTGACTGCAGGGCCTTGACCAGCCTCAGCTTGTGCTCCGGGCTGGTTCGGGCGAATACGCTGACTTCCCGGGCGGCGACGGCCAATGCGTCATCGCTCAGCTTGTCCAGCTCGGCCCCGGTGAGGGTTCGCTCATGGTTGGCCAGGCCAATCAGCCCCCCGATGGCCGAGGCGGTGCTGGCGTGATCGCCGGTGATCATTTTGACCCGTATTCCGGCAGCCTGACACTCGGCAACGGCCTTGACGGCCTCTTCCCGTGGCGGATCCATCAAACCGACAATGCCAACGAACACCATTTCATGAGTGACATCATCCAGGTTGATCACGGTTTTGTTCGCAGGCACCTGACGGCAGGCGAACGCCAGCACCCGCTGCCCCTGCGCTGCAATCGTATCCGAGCGCTGCTTCCAGAAGCTGGCATCCAGCGGCACCGGTTCTCCGTCATCCCCCATCTGTGTTGCGCACAAACCAATAACGGTCTCCGGGGCGCCTTTGAGGAAGACCATGCCATGGCCCTGATGGTCGTGATTCAGGGTCGCCATAAACCGGTTGGCGGTATCAAACGGGATAACGTCGGTTCGCGGCCAGGCTTGCCTGAGCTCTGCCGGTGCCTCGTCCACCTTTCCTGCCAGTGCCAGCAGCGCGCCTTCCATGGGATCACCCTGTACGTCCCAATCCTGACCCTGCTTCGATAGTTCCGCGTCATTGCAGAGGGCGGCACTCCGGACCAGCATGTTCAGGGGCGCGGGCACCGACTCGGAGCCAACAGGTTCTCCGTTGAGTCTCACGGTACCGAACGGGGCGTAACCCGAATCATCGACGGTGTAGGACGCCCGATCCGCCACCACACTGACCACGCTCATCTCATTGCGCGTCAGGGTGCCGGTCTTGTCGGTACAGATTACCGAGACCGAGCCCACCGTTTCGATAGCGGGCAGGCGGCGAACGATGGCATGGCGGCGCGCCATGGTCTGCACGCCGACGGCGAGGGTAATGGTCAGAACTGCGGGCAGGCCCTCGGGAATGGCCGCCACCGACAAGCCCACCACCGCCATAAACACCTCGGCAAAAGGCTGCTGCAGAACAAAGTAGCCGTAGAGCAGAATCAGCCCGGCCACCACACCAATCAACAAGGTCAGCCAGCGAGCCAGTTCGGACATCTGTTCGATCAGCGGTGTCGTGAGGGTGGCAACGTCGGTCAACATCCCGCTGATACGTCCGACTTCCGTCGCCTGGCCAGTGGCCACTGCCACACCGGTGCCCTGCCCTCCGGTCACGGTGGTACCGCTGAAGGCCATGCAATCCCGCTCCGCCAGCAAGGTGTCGCCCGCGACCGGTTCGGTCTGCTTGCTCACTGCGACCGACTCACCCGTCAGGATGGCTTCCTGTATCTGCAAGCTGTGCACTTTGATCAGTCGCAGGTCTGCGGGTACGCGATCCCCGGCGTCCAGCAGGACAATATCACCGGGAACCACGTGTTCACCGGCAATGGACAACCGCTTCCCATCGCGGATGACTGTCGCCTGTGGCGCCAGCATGTGGCGAATGGCGGAAATGGCCCGGGCGGCTTTGCCCTCCTGAACGTAACCAACCACCGCATTCAGCAGGACCACCGCCACAATGACTGCGGTATCCAGCCCGTGCCCGAGCAGAAAAGTGATAGACGCCGCCGCCAGCAACACGTAGATGAGTATGTTATGAAATTGCCGAAGAAAACGGATCACGGGGCTCTGAGGCCGCTGTTCCGGCAAGCGGTTCGGCCCGAAACGCGCCAGCCGTGCCTCGGCTTCGGCGTTGTCCAGGCCAGAGCGGCCTGAAGTCAGGGCGCGTAAGACTGCTTCCGTGCCTTGCTGATGGAAACCGGTTCCCTGTTGTTCCATACCGGAGATCTCCCTGGCTCCTGTCATCAGGCCATGTCAGTGTTCAGGCCTGGGTCATTGCCACCTTGGCACCAATGCCTACAAAGATGCCACCGGTTATTCCGTGCATCATCCGGGCCACCCATGGTGGCGCGTTCCAGTGCCGGGACCGGGATACCGCCGCGGCCACCGCACACTGCCAGAGCATGGCCAGAACAAAATGAACCCCGGCCAGTAACAGTGACTGCGACAACACATGCCCCTGGGGGTCAACAAATTGCGGCAACAACGCCATGTAGAAGAGCGCGGCCTTGGGGTTGAACAGGTTGGAAAGCAATCCCTCACGAAAATCCCGCCAGCGGCCGGGCGATTGCGTTACGGCATCGCTCATCACCGGTCGGGCCGGGGAACGACGACTAGCCAGGCGAAGGCTGGATAGCCCCAGCCAAATCAGGTAGCAGGCGCCGGCCCACTTCAGCAGGGTGAACGCCCAGGCGGTCTGCACCAGAATCAGTGAAATGCCGACCGCAGAGAGTGCCGCATGCAGGAAAAGACCACTGCAGATACCCAGGCTGGTCACACACCCCGCCTGCAGATCGGTACGCGTGGTATTACGAATTACCAGTAAGGTATCGACGCCGGGGGTAATGGTCAGTAGCGTAATGGCGACCAGAAACGCCCAGAAAAGCTCGCCGGTTGGCATGACACACCTGAAATGTCCGGGGAAGCCTGGGCAACAGCGGTTCAGGCTTCCGGTTCAAGGATCTTTTTCACCGCTGCCGACCGGTAGAATGACGACAACCGGCGCCGCAGTGCCTCCTCAAGATAACCTTCCTCCCGGAGAACGTCTACCAGGGGCAGCACCAGGGTTTCCACTTCCGCCACAACCATGGTTTCTGTGACCCCCACATCCTGCAACAGCTCAGCAATGGGCCTGTCACCGTATTGCTCAAACAGGTGATTCACCACCGCTGCACAACAGGCTTCAAAATAAGGGGTTTCGCGGAAACTGAGCCAGAATTCGTAACCCAGCACGACAAATTCCTGCAGCTGAATATCGCCGAGCCCTTCGTTGAGTTCCTGAATGCTGAGATCTTCGACGCCAATCCAGGCGGCCATGACCGTATCCCGCACCTCGTCATCGGTGAGCGCCCGATGCAGAAAGGCTTCACTGCGGCTGATCAGCCCGGGCAGGCTGTCGGATAACCAGGTCTTGATGCGGCGTTCGAAGCTTTCGTCCAGCCCTGGCACCGCTTTATTGGCCATCTTCTTGCCGAACTTCATCATCGAGCCGACACCCGGGACCGACTTGGTGATCAGATTATCCTCGTAGAGATACGTCACCAGCCCCTGATACACCACATTGGCAACCAACTCCTGATACACCGGGTGAGCCATGATGCCACTGATCATTCGTTCACGGTGCTGCTTGAGTTCCAGCGCCTCCTCAACGAATCCCGTGACCTGATCGCGACTGAGAATTTCCTTCAGCCGGGTGTGAGATTGCATCGGAGCGTTGAGCACCTGCGCCGCCATCTCGCCCGCGATCTCGGGGATACCGGCATCCAGATCCATATCGATCACCAGCCGGCGAATCACACCCAGAATCTGGTCCGGTGAACTGAGCCGGTTCAATGTCACCCGGTCCGCGTAGGTAAACAGGGCCGCCACCTCGCGCGCCAGATACTTCTGGAGCTTGGCACCTTTAAAATGGGCCAGCTCATGCTTTACGTGTTGCTCAAGAAGGGCATTCGCCAGGTCGGTGACGGCGGTGGTCATGATTCGGTGTCCTGAACGTTGGAGAGGCTTGATGGGATACAGCACAGGCTAACACGAAGCCGCACCGCTCCGAATTGCCCCAGCGGCTGATTTCTGTCGCGGTGCGGCCAAGTGATGATGGTCGGGCTGCGTGCAGGGGTTACTGAAAGTCGCTGAAGGTATGGGGCTCAGCACCGAGGGCCAGGCACAGACTCCCCTGCCCAATATAGATACTGCTGGTTATTCCCATCTGGGACAGCAAGAGTTCTACACCGTGCTGGTCACAGGTTTCCCGCAACCGGTCCAGGCCCGGAAGTGTGTCGATCTCTTGCCAGGATAAGCCACAGGACAAACAGACATAGGGCGTCAGCAGGCCGGCCTCAATTCGGCCAATGGCGTAGTTCATGACCTTTTCCACCGCCAGTTCGAAACTTCGCGTTTTCGCGACCGGTTTCGCGTCGGCGCCCCGACCGAACAGCACGGGTGTAATGTTCAGCGCCTTACCGAGAAACGCGACCAGGGCCGATACACTTTTGTCACCGCGCATGCGGGCACGCTCACGGATGTAGTGCAGGTCCCGCGGGATGACACAGGTGTAGATCTTATCGGTGAAGGTTTCGATTTCGTGCCGCAGTGCGTTCTTGGACAGCTTCTTGTCGAGCAGGGTCAGCGTGTGGGCGGCGAGCAATCCCTGGCCCGCGAAGAGCTGCTTACTGTCAACCACCCTCATGGTGAAATTACCTTGCACACCGGCCGCTTCGCGTGCCGTGTGGTAATGCACCATGACGCTGTTCATGGCTTCGGTGGCATTCTGATACACCAGGCTGCGGGATCGGGTGACCGTTTCACAAATGGCAAAATCATACTGGGTGACGATTTTCTCCATGAACAGGTCATGGATCTGGGCCGGGGTAAACGCCTGGGTTTCAGCGTGGTGGCCCTTTTGCAGCAACCCGTTGTGGTAAAACTCCCGGGTCTGTTCGGGATTGTGGTCGTCAATGTAGGTGTGGTGGTCGATGGTTGCCGTCACCGGCAGGATGAATACATCGTTCTTTTTGCTGAATTCATGCGGTAAATCACAGGCCGAATCCACGATCAGACCAACTCGCATAACTGCCTCCGAACGTCGGCGTTCCCTGGACGGTCGCACTGTTGTCATTATTTTCAGTGATATGTGATAGCCAAACATGTAATTTTTGGCAACACTTCAAACCCAAAACTGCTGACTGGTGCATATTTAACCAGTCATCAGGCCGACGACACTCCCCCATCAAGCTCTGCCAGATTTTGGCTCAGCAAATCGCGGTTGTCCTGCTGCCAGGGATGGAAGCCCTTGCGGAAATAAGCCAGAAAATCCGGCAGGCACCGGCGAAGAACTCCGGGCCGGCCCCAGAGGAAATTAAGGCCGCCCAGCCAGGTCCGAAGGCTCCACAATTTGCCGTCGGTCTTCAGCAGGCTACAGGTGTTAATCAAGGTGTATTTGAAGAAGTTGTAGGTGACAAACACGAACACAATTCGCCGCAGCCGCTCATTTCCTACGCAGTGCCGGTAGACGTCAAAGGCCACGGATTTGTGCTCAGTTTCCTCAATCGCATGCCAGCGCCAGAGCAGCTGCATCTGTGGCGAGGCACCGGCCATCCACTCAGGATGCCGGAGGATGGCATTGGCCAGCACCGCCGTGTAATGCTCAGCCGCGCAGGTGCCAGCTAACTGACGATCTCTGGGCAGTGAACCTACCCACTGCATGTGCTTTTGGAATCGGGCATCCAGAGTGTCAATCTCGTAGCCACGGGCTTTCAGGGCCTCGTTGTAGTGGCGATGTTCCCGGCTGTGCAAGCCTTCTTGCCCGATAAATCCGCGGATTTCCTCTTTCAGCTTCGGGTCGTCAATCTGGTCGCGATAATGACGCACCGCATTGATGAACTGTTGCTCACCGTCAGGGAACTGCAATGAAAGGGCATTGAAGAACGCGGTGCGGAACGCATCGTTGCCGTGCCACCAGGTTTTCAGATCCTCGGACACATCGAAATGCATATGCCGGGGTTGGACAGACACATCCTCGGGGGTGTGGCTGATGGTCATCACTGCCTCCTGCCTTTGTTCTGGTTATTCACAGAGGTCCATGTGTCAGTGCTAACGGTAGAGTAGCCACCAACAGACTGTACATAAGTTAACCAGTTAACGGCCCAAATTGACAGGGGGTTGGCCCCAGCACCCCGAGCAGCGCGCAACTTGGCCTAAGAGCCCTTCAACATCTCGCTGGCCAGGGTTCCCAGGCGCCGGATGGCAAACTCGACTCGCTCGGTCCAGGGATTGGCGGCGTTCAATCGCAGGTAGTTTTCATACTTGTCGCTGATGGAGAACATCCTTCCGGGTGCGATATTGATGCCTTCTTCCAGCGCCTTCCGGTAAAGCTGGGTGCCGGACACATTCACCGGCAACTGCACCCAGAGCACAAAGCCCCCCTGCGGCCGGCTGACCGCCGTTCCCTCGGGGAAAGCGTGGCCCACGGCCACACGCATGCGCTCCACCGCATCCCGGTATTGTTGTCGGGCAACCCGCAAATAACGCTCGTAGCCACCCTGCTCCAGAAAGCGGGAGACGGCCAGCTGCGGCAGGCTCGCGGTCGCCAGATTGCTGAAGTATTTCTGTTGTTTCGCCTGCGGAAAGTAGCGCCCGGGCAGCATCCAGCCCAGGCGCAACCCTGGCGAGATGGTCTTGGAGAACGAGCTGCAGTAGATCACGTTGCCGGAGCGATCGAAGGCCTTGGCGGGCCTGGGCCGATGATCACCGAAATAGAGGTCGCCATAGATATCGTCATCGATCAACGGCACGCCCGCCGCATTGAGCATGGTCACCAGCGCCTGCTTGCGCTCGTCGCTCAGTTTTGCTCCCAGGGGGTTGCTGTGATTGGTAACCACCAAACAGGCCTTAACCGGCCACTGCTCCAGAGCCAGTTGCAGACCCTCGAGACTGAGGCCGTCAGTGGGGTGGGAGGGAATCTCGATCACCTGCAACCCCACCACTTCCAGTGCCTGGAGAATACCCGGGAAGCACGGCGACTCGATCGCCACGATATCCCCCGGCGAGGTCACCGAGCGCAGGCCAAGAATCATCGCTTCCTGCGCCCCGTTGGTGGTCAGTACATCGTCGGCGGTGCACAGGCAGCCCAGTCCGTTCATCCGTTGGGCAATCTGGCGCCGGAATTCGGCCTTGCCCGGAAAGGCATAGTCCAGAACCTCGGTTCCGTGGCGGGCCGCCCACAAGGTCGCCTGCTGTATCTGCCTGACGGGCAGAAAATCGGGATGGGGTATGGCCGCGGCCAGGGGAACCGAACGGGTTCGCTCGTCGGAGCAAAGCTCCAGGGCCATTTCCCGGGCGGTGGCGGGCATCGGCTCGGCGCGAGTCAGCTCCATCTTCGGCTCTGGCGTGTCCAGCCTTGGCAAACGCACAAAGTAGCCACTGCGTTCGCGCGCCTCCAGATAACCCCGGCCTTCCAGGGTCTGGTGAGCCTGCAGAATTGTGGACACACTGACACCGAATTGCCGGCTCAGAACGCGAACGCCGGGCAGCCGCTCGCCTTCCCGGTAAACGCCCTCGTGAATCAGCGTCTGAAGCTGGTCTGCCAGGTGGTTGTATAACATTCCCATAGCGCCATCCTGCCATAAGCCCGGCGCATGGCTGCAGCACAGTTACCGGGCGATCGATGCAGTACAGTTGGCAAAACTTTAAAACTGTACCGGTTCAATCTAATAGTAACTGAATCTGTATCGATATACCCGGCAGCGCGACAATGGTGTCACGATAACCGGAGAAGGAATCCCGATCATGAACACCCATGACATCCCCGCAAACCGTCCTCGGGACAGGCACGTATCCCGCAAAGACGTTCTTGGCCTGTCCCAGGCGAATGCGGAAACACAGGGAAGCTGGGCCGCAATTACCAGGAGCCTCAAACTTTTGCATGAGCTCGGTTTCGAGGTACTTCTGGCGGAGCCTCACCACTGGATTTTGCGCTGCAATGGTGCACTGCCGGAATACCATCTCTACAGTACTGAGGAACTCGCCGTTTTTGCCCAACGCAGGCTCGCCGAATCGAGCAGACAGGCAAACCAACAACACGGAATCATGAGGAAAGAAGCATGAGCACCTACCCGATCTACCAAGTCGATGCATTCACTAGCAAAGTCTTCGGTGGCAACCCGGCAGCCGTGATGCCGCTCACCAAGTGGCTGCCGGACGACGTCATGCAGCAACTGGCGAAAGAAAACAATCTGGCGGAAACCGCCTTTATCGTTCCGGAGCCCGAGGGTGCGGAACAGGATTTCCATATCCGCTGGTTTACGCCCGGAGCCGAAGTGCCGCTGTGCGGCCATGCCACACTGGCCACGGCCTGGGTGCTGTTCAACAAACTGGGATTCCCCCGTGCGCAGGTCAGCTTCCGCTCCAAGAGCGGCCCCCTGGGTGTAAGCCAGCAGGACGATGGCTGGCTGGAACTGGACTTCCCGAATCTGGCCTTTGAGGAGCGCCCGACGCCTGCCCTGCTGCGCGACGCCATGCCCGAAGCGGGGGATACGGTGCTCTTTGTGCCCAACGACACCAACTACCTGGTTCTGGTTGAGGACGAGACCACCGTACGCAACGCCAACCCGGATTTGCGGTTACTAAAGCAGCTGGGCAACCAGGGCGTGATCATCAGTGCGCCGGGCCAGAGCGCCGACTTCGTTTCCCGTTATTTCGTGCCGGCCGTGGGCATCGACGAAGACCCGGTCACCGGCTCGATTCACAGCGTGCTCACGCCCTACTGGGCGAACAAGCTGGGGCGCAGCACACTGCTGGCGCATCAGCTGTCCGATCGGGGCGGCGTCTTGAAGTGCGAGCTACGGGGCGACCGGGTCGGCATTGCGGGTCAGGCCGCCTTTTACATGGAAGGCACTGTTCACCTGTGACCACCCTCGTTCGGCAAGATTACGAAATGGCAACTCGCTGAAGTGATAGCTGCAACATGAACGTGCGTATGGGTCTGATTGGATCTGAACTTCAGGAGGAATCCCATGACAGCTACAAAAGCATTCGCAGCACAATCCGCCACATCCGGAATGGGGCCTCATGACATCGAGCGCAGGCCATTGCGCAAAGACGATGTTGCCATTGAAATCGATTACTGCGGGGTCTGCCATACCGACATTCATTTCGTCGAAAACGATTGGGGAGTAACCGTCTATCCCGTTGTTCCCGGCCATGAAATTGTGGGTAGGGTGACCGCGGTCGGGCCGGATGTGCGGGCATACAAAGAAGGCGATGTGGTTGGTGTGGGTTGCATGGTCGATTCCTGCCGGACCTGCTCGGCCTGTGAAGCGGGGCTGGAGCAATATTGCTCGGGGGGCATGACGGCCACTTACAACGGTGAAGACCGCCATGATCACTCCGTCACCTATGGTGGTTACTCCGAACGTATCATTGTCAGCGAGCGCTTTGTGGTTCGGATTCCGGAAAAGCTGGACACGAAAAAGGCAGCGCCCCTGCTCTGTGCCGGCATCACCACTTACTCGCCCCTGAGGCACTATGGCGTAAAGCCGGGCCACAAAGTCGGTGTCATCGGCATGGGCGGCCTCGGCCACATGGGCGTCAAGTTCGCCAAGGCCCTGGGTGCAGAGGTCACCATCTTCACACGGTCGGAAAGCAAGGTAGCCGAAGCCAAAAACCAAGGTGCGGACCACGTGGTCATTTCCTCCGACGAGGACCAGATGGCCGGGGTCGCCGAAACCTTCGACTTCATGCTTGATACCGTTCCGGTACAGCACGACCTCAATCCTTACCTCAATTGCCTCAAGTTCGATGGCACCCACATCATCGTGGGCCTGCTGGAGCCCATCGAGCCAGCGCTGGAGGCCGGAGCCCTGGTGTTCAAGCGTCGCGTACTGGCCGGCTCGCTGATTGGCGGTATGCCGGAAACCCAGGAAGTGCTCGATTTCTGCGCTGAACACGACATCAGCTGTGATGTTGAGATGCTCGACATTCACAACATCAACGAGGCGTACAAGCGGATGAAGAAAGGTGACGTCAAATACCGCTTTGTCATCGACATGAAATCACTGAAGGACAGCTGACGAACCACCTGCCCGGTACCGTTTTATAGGTGCCGGGCACGATTTCTCTCACCTTCGCAGCCACGTATAATGCGCGATCCATTCCAACCGCTGCGATGATTCATGGCCTCGGACTTCGACGTAATAATTATTGGTGCCGGCGCCGCCGGCTTGATGTGCGCGGCCACTGCGGGCTATCGCGGCCGCCGGGTACTGGTCATCGACCACGCCAACAAACCGGGCAAGAAAATCCTGATGTCCGGCGGCGGGCGGTGTAACTTCACCAACCTGAACAGCACACCGGCCAACTTCCTGTCTGATAACCCGCATTTCTGTATCTCGGCGCTCAGACGTTACACCCCCCAGCACTTTCTGGAACTGGTTGACCGGCACGGCGTGGAGTATGTGGAAAAGGCCCCGGGGCAGTTGTTCTGCGAAGACAGTGCCAAAGACATCCTGAACCTGCTGATCACCGAGTGTGAATGGGCCGGTGCCGAAATCCGGATGCGCACCTCGGTGTCATCGGTCACCGAAAGCGATGAGGGCTACCGGCTGGCCACCAGCTCTGGCCCACTCACCTGTCGGTCTCTGGTCATCGCCACCGGAGGGCTGTCCATTCCCACCATGGGCGCCACCGGCTTCGGGTATCAGATTGCCGAGCAATTCGGGCTGCAAGTGCTGCCGACACGGGCGGGCTTGGTGCCATTTACCCTTCAGCCGGAACTCAAGGACCAGTTATCGCCGTTGTCCGGCGTCAGCTGTCCGGTGGAAGCCAGCTGCAACAACCAGCATTTCCGCGAACCCATGCTGGTGACCCACCGGGGGCTAAGCGGCCCCAGCATGTTGCAGATCTCCAGTTTCTGGAACCCAGGCGATGAACTGGCCATCAACCTCCTGCCAGCGCAGCGCGTGATGGAAGATCTGCTGGCCCTGCGTCGGGATAGGCCGCAAAGCACCCTCGCGCACTACCTGGCCCAGCACCTGCCCAAGCGATTCGCGCAGGCCTTCAACGAGCTGCAAGGCTGGAGCGGCCCGTTGCAGGGCCACAAGAACAGCGACCTCGAACAGATCGCGCGTACGTTGGAGCAGTGGACTATCAAGCCAGCTGGCACGGAAGGCTACCGGACGGCGGAAGTGACGCTCGGCGGTGTCGACACCCGTCAGCTGTCATCCAAAACCATGGCCACCATTGACCGCCCCGACCTGTACTTCATCGGTGAAGTGGTGGACGTTACCGGTCATTTGGGCGGACATAATTTCCAGTGGGCATGGGCGTCTGGCGTGGCCGCGGGGAACGCAGCCTGAAGACGCCAGAAGGGGTGATTCCGGCGACAACGCAGGAGGGCAACCACGAGTAGATTGCCCCCGCCACCAGAAGTCCGGGTCAGCGCAGAATCACCAACGGCGTCGTTGCCGTCCTGAGCATCTGGGTGGTCGTGCTTCCGACCAGGAACTGACGGATTCGTGAGTGCCCGTAAGCCCCCATCACCAGCACATCGATATTGTGCTCCCGCTGATACTCGTGCAGCGCCGGCTCGACATCCCCGGCACGGATGGCCATGGTGATCTCGGACCCGAGCGGCTCAAGCATTTTCTTGGCCTGTTTCAGTTGCTCCCAGCGATCATTGGTATCAGCCCCGATCATCACCAGATGCAGAGGCATTCCCTTCACCACTGGACTATCGGCCAGGATCTCGACGCCTTTGAACGCCGTTGCACTGCCATCGAACGCCAGCATGGCGCTCTTCGGTGCGGTGAATTCATCCGGCACCAGCAAGATCGGCCGGTGCACACTGCGGATCACCGTTTCCAGCTGGCTGCCGATGTGAACGTCGCGGTCGGAGCTGCTCTCACCATGCAGCCCCATCACCAACAGCCGGGTCTGGCTTTCCAGTGCCAGCAGCGACGCGGTCAGGTCGTCGTGACGCTGGCGCTGCGTCACGTCTTCAACACCCGCTTCCCGAACCCGGCGCTCGGCCTCATCCAGCATGTTATGGCCATGCTCAAGGGCCAGCTTGGCGCGCTTGCGATCGAGCTCGGCGAGTTCTTCCAGTAACTGCTCCCGGCTGCCCAGGCCGATGTTACCGGCCAGATCCGGCTCTGCCGGGTAGCGTTCTTCATCCAAAACGTGCAGTAGCGTCAGGGGCGCTTGCATGTGCCGGCTCGCCCAGGACGCATAGTCACAGACGGCGGGCGCAGCGCGGGAACCGTCGATACAGGCCACAACTCGTTGCATGTTCACCTCACCTTGCTGATCGTTCTGATTATTATTCTGGCTGCGATCTTCCGCGGATTCCTTGGCGTGGGTCATATCAGTGCCCCATCAGTTGATCAATGGCATCCGGCTTGTCGTGGACCCCAAAGCGATCGATGATGGTGGCGCTGGCCTCGTTCAGCCCTTTCACCTCAACATCCGCGCCTTCCCGACGGAACTTGATGACGGCCTTGTCCAGCGACCCCACCGCCGTAATATCCCAGAAATGGGCACGACTCAGATCAATCACCACCTTATCGACTGCTTCCTTGAAGTCAAAGGACTGAAGGAATTTTTCCGACGAACTGAAGAACACCTGGCCGATCACCTTGTAGGTGCGGGTGTTGGTCTGATCGTCCAGCTCGGAACGGACCACCATGTAGTGGCCGATCTTGTTGGCAAAGAACAGGGCCGCCAGCAGAACGCCGGCCAGCACACCATAGGCCAGGTTGTGGGTAGCCACCACGACAATCACGGTCACCAGCATCACCACGTTGGTGGAAACCGGATGTTCCTTGAGGTTGCGGATAGAGTCCCAGGAGAAGGTGCCGATGGACACCATGATCATCACCGCCACCAGCGCAGCCATGGGGATCTGAACCAGCACGCTGTCCAGCACCAGTACCATGATGAGCAGAAACACACCGGCGATCAGCGTCGACAAGCGGGTACGACCGCCGGACTTCACGTTGATCACCGACTGGCCAATCATCGCACAGCCGGCCATGCCGCCGATCAGGCCGGAACCGATGTTGGCGATGCCCTGACCTTTGCACTCGCGGTTACGGTCACTTTCGGTATCCGTCAGATCATCGACGATGGTGGCCGTCATCATCGATTCCAGCAGGCCCACAATGGCCAGCGGAATGGAGTACGGCAGGATGATCATCAGGGTTTCCATATTCAGTGGCACGTCCGGCCACAGGAAAATCGGCAGGGTATCCGGCAGCGCCCCCATGTCGCCAACGGTGCGGATATCCAGCCCCATCAGTACGGAGACCAGCGTGAGTACCACGATACACACCAGTGGCGATGGAATGGTCTTGCCCACCTTGGGCAACAGCGGGAACAGGTAGATGATGCCGAGGCCGGCCGCCGTCATGGCGTAGACGTGCCAGGTTACGTTGGTCAACTCCGGCAACTGGGCCATGAAAATCAGAATCGCCAGCGCGTTCACGAACCCGGTCACCACTGATCGGGAGACAAACCGCATCAGGCTGCCCAGCTTCAGGTAACCGGCAACAATCTGGATCACACCGGTCAGAATGGTGGCCGCCAGCAGGTACTCAAGCCCGTGTTCCTTCACCAGCGTCACCATCAGGACCGCCATGGCCGCGGTGGCTGCCGAGATCATACCCGGACGACCGCCCACAAAGGCGATGATGACCGCAATACAGAATGAGGCGTACAGGCCGACCTTGGGATCAACGCCGGCGATGATGGAAAAGGCGATGGCCTCCGGAATCAGCGCCAGCGCCACCACGATACCGGAGAGAATGTCGCCTCGAATGTTGGATAACCATTCGTTTTTCAGTGTATTAACCATGTCGGGTTCCGTTTTTTGGTAAAGCGGGTCAAAACTCGCTCGCCGAGCGGGCCGGAGAATCGCAACGAAGATCCGAAGACAGGGAAAGCGGCAATAGGTTACGCGCCGGAACAACGGGAGCTTCGGGATGCCGGTGGGCTTTGACCTTACAGGATAGTAAGCAAGGGCGGCGAAGCTTATCAGATTCACTAATGGCGCGTAAGGTAAGGGATGACCGGTGGGTTTATGATTGCAGCCACAGGGCGCTACAATAAAAACAGTTTTTTCCAACACTTAGGGAAGCCCCGCGCCCATGGATGAGGTTACCAGCCAGTTCATTACCACCAACCAGACCACGATCAACCTGGCGGTGGCCCTGTTGCTGGGTGCCATCATCGGGCTGGAACGGGGATGGGATGCCCGGGACCAAAAATCCGGTGAGCGCATTGCCGGCATCCGGACGTTTGCCCTGGTCGGGCTGCTGGGCGGGGTGTCCGCCGTTCTTTCGGACGCCATTACTGTCTGGGCATTTCCCGTGTTACTGGCCAGTGTGGTGGCCATGAACGTGGTTGGCTACAGTCAGCGCCTGTCCCATATCCGCAACTTCAGTATCACCAGCATGGTGGGCATGGTACTCACGTTCTGTTTCGGCGCCATTGCCGTGGCGGTTGATCCGGTGATGGCCACCGCCGCTGCGGTGGTCACTGCGGTTATTCTGGACAACAAGGAAGACATTCACGGCTGGGTCAGCAAACTCAAGGAGCACGAACTGGATGCGGCCCTCAAGCTGCTGCTCATTTCCGTGGTGCTCCTGCCACTCCTGCCCAATGAGAAGATGGGGCCCGGTGGCGTGCTCAACCCGCGGGAAATCTGGTGGATGGTGGTGCTGATTGCCTCGATTTCCTTCGTTGGATACTTCGCGATGCGCGTCGCCGGCACGCGCAAGGGTATCCTGTTTACCAGCCTGTTTGCCGGGCTAAGCTCGTCCACCGCGCTGACCCTGAACTTTGCCCGCCAGTCTGCCGACAACCCCCAGCTTGGGCCCCAGCTGGCTGCGGGCATCCTGATCGCCTGCGGCACCATGTTTCCCCGCATTCTGATGTACGGCTTCGTGATTAATCGCGACTTGCTGCCGTTGCTGGTGGCGCCGGTCATCACCATGGCAGCGCTGCTGTACATCCCCGCCTGGCTTATCTGGCGACAGCACTCAGACAAGCCAGCCCTGAGCCAGATGGAACTCAAACAGAACCCGCTGGACCTGCCTTCAGCGATGGTTTTTGGCCTACTGCTCACGGCTATTCTGCTGCTGGGCGAACTCTTGAAGGAGTGGCTGGGTACCGCGGGTGTTTACATGCTCGCCTTCGCCTCCGGCATTGCCGACGTGGACGCCATCACCCTGTCCCTGACCCGCATGTCCCACGACCGGCTGGCGCTGGATGTCGCCGCATTGGCGATTGTGATCGCAGCAGCGACCAATAATCTGATGAAATCCGCCATGGCCTGGGGCCTTGGCGATCGCAAGGCTGGCAAGCTGGTGGCCGCGCCCATGCTGCTGTCCATGGCAGCAGGGCTCGCAGTCGCCTGGTTTCAGTAATTACCGGGCGCGCCGGAACGTCAGGTTGTACCGGCAGCGGCCGGTCAGTGGGTGTTCACCTTCTTTCAGGCGCAGAACGCCGTGGTAGAACAAGCGGGAGGGGCCGCCCCATACCACCACGTCACCATGCCCGAGCGGAATATTCACCGGTCGCTCATTCCGCCTCGCCCCGCCAAACTGAAATACCTGAGGCAAGCCCAACGAAACCGACACAATCGGCTGACCGAAGTCCTGCTCGTCCTTGTCCTGATGCAAGCCCATCTTCGCCCCGGGCTGATAACGGTTGATCAGGCAGGCATCCGGCCGGAAATCCGGATAACCGGCCTCGGCGGCCGCCTCTTGTGCAAGCCCCAGCATGGGTTCGGGAATCGCCGGCCAGAGTTCGCCGCTCAGCGGATCCTCCTGTTGGTAGCGGTAACCGCGTGCGTCGGTCACCCAGCCCAGCTGCCCACAACAGGTCATGGCGGCCGACATGGTATGGCCACTGGGGGTTTGCATATGCCTGAACGGAGCCTGCCGGGCCACCCGCGTGATGGCGTTGAGCAAGGCCTGGTCCGAGTCGCAGGCCAGCCCCCGCAGCACCCGAGCGCCCTCGCCGACCTCTTCGGTGAAGCGCGCCACAGGCTGATTCTGAAACAGATCCATGGTCATGATGGTGCACCCTGCGCTATGCCAGAAAAATACCCGGTCTGGGTCTACCCTTTCTAAGGTAATACCAATCAACGGCAGGCCCAACCCCAGCCCCGGCCTCACAGGATTACCACATGCCTCAACGCCACCCTGCTTCCCGAATTTCGCTGGCGCTGCTGATCGCCGGCATGGTCAGTTTGGGTATGCTGCTGTTAACTCTTGTCATGGTCGGGCAGAGCTTTCTGGGTATGGAGCGGGCCAAGGTCACTGCCGCCAGCTCAGCCGCGCACCAGTTGCTGATAAACGTCGACGATCGGCTGCGCACGTTGACCACCCCGTCCGCCGCCACCATGGCGCTGTTAAGTCATGATCCACTGGGCCGGGCCGTCACCCTGGCCGAGCGGCTCGAGCGGTTGCCGGCCATCAGCAGCATCCTGCAGGCCAGCGATGTCGCCAGCGCGATCTACGTCGGCTATCCGAACGGCGAGTTCTTTCAATTACGTAAAGTCAAAAGCTCAGGTTCCGTTCAATTCCCTGACGCACCACCCGGCGCGGCCTATTTTGTACAGGGATCGGCCGCCCACGGCAGCAGCGAACAGAGCCTGCGACGATTCTACGATGCACAGATGCGCCCCCTGGCAGATCGCAAGCTTGAGGGCCAGATTTACGACCCCCGCACCCGGGATTGGTTCAGGAACGCCATCCGATCCACCCAGTCCGAACTCGCCCCACCCTACGTCTTTTTCACCACGGGAGAAACCGGCATCACCTTCTCCCACATGGCCAGCGAAGGTGGCGCGGTGTTTGGCATGGACGCCTCCGTCAGCGATATCACGGACCAGTTATCCGAACTCAAACCTACGCCCAATACCCACGTTGCCATCTTGAATGATGACGACAAGATTCTGGCCCACACCGGCCAAGGCGAAACCAACCACCCGGTCCTGCTGGCCGCCGTCCATCAACAAGGACAGACCATTGCCGACAGCTCGGTGCGGCGTTTCAAGGTAAATGACCAGCACTGGTATGGCACCACACGAACGTCCTCTCTGCTTCCGGGAGAACAGCTGACCGTTGCCGTGGTGATACCTGCCGAGGAAATTCTGAAACAGGTCTGGGAGCTATTGACCCGACAAGCGCTGATTGCCGGTTTGATCGGGCTGGTCATGACCATTCTTGGCTGGATCCTTGGCCGGCGAGTGGCCAAGCCGCTGGAGGCGCTGACCGATCACGTGAGCCAGTTGTCGCAGTTTCGTTTCGATACCTGGGAAGCGCCTGCCTCAAAAGTTCGCGAGGCCCACAAACTGGGCTCGGCCCTGGATAATATGGCCAGTTCCATCAGCAGCTTTCAGCGTATTGCCAATGTCCTGAACCGGGGCCAAAACCTCGACGGGCTGTTACACGACATCCTGACCCAGATCATCAGCATCGTTGGGGAGGAGCGCGGCGGTGTCTATCTCTTTCGCCGGCAGTCGGAAACCCTGGGCCTCGCCGTCGACAAAGACCCAAATCTGCCGAGACAGATCGGCGGTATTGCCGCGACACAGGACGATGCCAGCGTTATCCAAAACCTGCGCCAACGGCTGTCCGGCAACCCCCTCGTGACCATACTGCGAAACCGGGACGGGAAGCTGGTCGGGGCGCTGGTGATTGAAATGGAACGTGGCGATCACGAACGCCTGAGCGATGAGCTCATTGCCTTTGTCCAGCAGATCTCCGGCTCCGCCGCGGTGGCTATCGAGACGCAGGAACTGATCGAAAGCCAGCAGGCCATGCTGGACGGCACCATCCAACTGGTGGCCAATGCCATTGACTCGAAGTCCCGACACACCGCAGCGCACTGTTCCCGGGTTCCGCAACTGGCCGAAATGCTGGTAGACGCCGCAACCGCCAGCAATAAGGGTGTTTTCGCTGACTTTACGATGAGCGATGAGGAACGTTACGAGTTCAGGCTGGCAGCATGGCTGCACGACTGCGGAAAGATCACCAGCCCCGAGTATGTGATCAACAAGGCGGTCAAGCTGGAAACCATTCACAATCGCATACACGAGATTCGCACCCGCTTTGAGGTCCTGCATCGGGACGCTGACATTCGCTACCTCAAGCGGCAACTCAAGGGCGATGACGAAGCCGCCGCCCGACAGGAACGCAACGCCACCCAAAAGCGACTGCAGCAGGAGTTTGCTTTCATCGCCAGCATCAACCACGGCAGCGAAGCCCTGTCCGCCTCCGACATCGATCGCATCCACAACATTGGCCGGCAAACCTGGCAACGCCACTTCAGCGACCGCCTCGGACTGTCCTGGGACGAAGAGCAGGCTGCCGCCGAACACCCGGAGCCCATCCTGCCAGCGGCCGAACCCCTGCTCAGCGACAAACCCGAACACACGCGCCCCTGGGGTGAACACCGCCCGCCCGTTCAGCGCGACGATCCCCGTAACCGCTGGGGCTTCGACATGACACTGCCGGATTTCGCCGCCAACAAGGGCGAACTGCATAACCTGACCGTTGCCCGGGGCACGCTGACCCCCGAGGAACGCTTCCGGGTGAACGAGCACATTGTGCAGACCATCTGCATGCTCGACGCCCTGCCCCTGCCGGATCGGCTGGCAAACGTGCCCCGGTTGGCGGGCACCCACCACGAACGCATGGACGGCCAGGGATATCCGCGCCGGCTGACCCGAGACCAGTTGAGCATTCCAGAACGCATTATGGTGCTGGCCGACGTATTCGAAGCTCTGACGGCCTCCGATCGCCCCTACAAGGAAGCCAAGTCTCTCACCGAATCACTGGGCATCGTGGCCAGAATGGTCAGTAACGGCCATATCGATCGGGACGTTTTCGAACTGTTCATCCGCTCCGGCACCTACCGGCGGTACGCCCAACGGTTTCTTGATCCGGAACAGATCGACCGGGTGGATGAACGGCTGTTCATGACCCCGGACTGAAAACCCCGTATATTGAACAGACACTTAAACGACATATTGAGGAATTGCTGATGCTCGTTGCGCTGTTTTTCGGCGGCATGATTGGCTACGCGTTCGGCCGGTTTCCAGGCCTTCTGATTGGTGCCGCTCTGGGTGCCTTCGCCTTCAACCTTCTGAAAAGTCGCCTGCTGGGCAAACTTCAGGATATCCAGGCCGGATTCGTGGAGTCGGTCTTTGCCGTTATGGGGGCTCTGTGCAAGGCCGATGGCCAGGTCACCCGCGATGAAATCCAGGTGGCCGAAGCCATGTTCGTGCGGTTTCGACTGAATGAAGCGGCCAAGGCGAAAGCGAAGGACGCGTTCAGCCGCGGCAAATCACCGGATTTTGATCTGGACGCCGAACTGGCGCACTTTCTGAAAATCAGTGGCCGACAACCCGCGCTGTTACAGATGTTCCTGCAGGTTCAGGTCTCTGCGGTGGCGGCCGACGGCGTTATTCACCCGGCGGAACACGCCATGCTGGTTCGGATTGCCCGCGGGCTGGGGCTGCCAGAGAGCCAGGTGGATCAGCTCGAAGCCATGTTGCGCGGCTCCTTCAGCGGGCACGCCGGCGGTGGCGCAGCGCAGCGTTCAAGTTCCCAGCAACTGGAAGACGCCTACAAGGTTCTGGGCGTTTCGCCGACCGCCTCTGACGACGAGCTCAAAAAGGCTTACCGTAAACTGATGAGCGAAAACCACCCGGACAAACTGGCCGGAAAAGGCCTGCCGGAAACCATGCGGGAAATGGCGGAAGAACGGACCCGGGAAATCAGCCACGCCTACGACATCATCAAGGACGCACGCAAAAAGGCCAGCTGATGGGCGGTTGATGGGCGCGGCTCAGAACCAGCGGGGCACACGGGCGCGATACTGCTCGTAGGCCTCGCCGAACTTTTGCAGCAGGTCTTTCTCTTCCTCCCGCGCCTGGCGCGAAACCACCAGCATTCCCACCACCAGACACACCAGTGAAAACACACTGGGCAGTGCCAGGAAAAAGCCCCATTGTCCGGTCATCACGGCCAGAAACAGCGGGTTCCGGGATTTTTCGAAAGGACCACAGGTAATCAGGGTGCGTTTGTCCTGGCGCGGATCGATGCCGGATCGCCACTCTTCGTGCATGAACGCCTGCAGATAGTTCACCGAGGTATAAGACACCAGCATCAGCGCGAGCCCCAACAGGAGCACTGGCCACTGGTAGAGGGCATCGAAAACTCCGAGCCAGTCATCAATATCAACAAATATCCGGGTCAGACAGACCGCCAGAATGAGCGCCCGAAACACATTGAATGTGTGCCGGTGCCACCAGCTCGCCGCGCCCCGGGCGCCGTAATTGATATGGGAAAACCCCATACGCCGGAACAGCCCTATGCTGCGACTGGAAAACTGCAAGCCGATCATCAGAAAGAAGATACCCAGAAAATGGCGTACCAGCGGTTCGATCACATCCATGGAAGTCGTATCCGGTTTCAGTCGTGTTTTGAGTTTATTGTCATTATTCCCTTGTGCAACGGGTCTGGGAACCAGGCACACCTGGATTATTGACACCATCTGTGCGCTCTTTCCCCAAATGACATACTCCTGGCGAACCCGATGCACTACAGTACGGAAACGCAGCGATCCGCCTGCTTCAAACACCACAGGAGTTTGCATGTCCGAGCCGGTTCACGCTTTCACAGACGATGCTCTGCAGACCGATGACGCAACCGCTCTGGCCCAGCGCATCCGCCAGGGCGAGCTGTCCGCCACCGAGCTGACGAAGGCCGCCATCGACAGGGCTCGGGCAGTCGATGGCCAGCTGGGCACGTTCGCAAGCACCGCCTTTGAACAGGCCGAAGCCGTCGCGCTGCGCATAGACTCAGGTTCTGACAGTAAGGGACAGACGTTCTTTCGCGGGGTTCCAATCGCCATCAAGGACAACACCGACATCAAAGGGCTGCCAACCCAACACGGCTCCGATGCCGTGCCTGCGTGCCCCGCATCCCGCACCAGCCCCGTGGCCAAACAGCTGCTGGCACAGGGAATGATCTGCCTGGGCAAGAGCAGCATGCCCGAATTTGGATTCAATGCAACCACCGAACCACCGAATCAGCCCGTCGCCCGCAATCCCTGGAACCCGGATTATTCCACCGGCGCATCCTCGGGAGGCTCCGCCGCGCTGGTGGCTGCAGGGGTGGTTCCCATGGCCCACGCCAACGATGGTGGCGGTTCCATACGAATTCCGGCCGCCTGCTGTGGACTGGTCGGGCTGAAACCGTCACGGGGGCGCCTTGTCAACAATGACGCCGCGACTGCGCTGCCCATTAACATTTTGAGCGATGGCATCGTCAGCCGGTCAGTTCGGGATACGGCCAATTTCTACCGTGAGGCAGAGCGTTACTTTCGCCGGCGCAGGCTTCCGGCAATCGGCACCGTCAGCGGGCCGTCAGGCAAGCCCCTTCGAATCGGCGTGGTGGAAGATTCCATCACCGGCCACCCCACCGATCAGGAAGCCCGGGAGGCGGTTGCGAGCACCGCCCGCCTGCTGGAAAAGCTGGGACACAGGATCGTGCCTATGGAGGTGCCTGTCGCGGCCACCTTCGCTCAGGACTTCGCCCTGTACTGGGCCTTCCTGGCGTTTGGCGTCACCACCAACGGCCGGCTGATGTTTCATCGCGAATTCGACCGGCGAAAAGTCGACGGCCTGACTCGTGGACTGGCGAAAAAGTTCAGGAAGGAATTCCACCGATTACCCTTGGCCCTGTGGCGGCTTCGCCGCTCTGCACAGGAGTACGAAACGGCCATGGCCGGGCTGGATGCTTCCCTGACGCCGGTACTCGGCCACGCCACTCCGCCCCTCGGGCACCTGAGTCCGAACGTGCCCTTCGATGACCTGTTCGATCGCCTGATCCGTTATGTGGGATTTACTCCGCTGGCCAACACCACCGGGGCTCCGGCCATCTCACTCCCGGCGGGTCTGGGCAGCAACGGGCTGCCGCTGTCGGTTCATTTCATGGCCCGTCACGGCGACGAACGCACCTTGCTGGACCTTGCCTATACGCTCGAGGCAGAGCGACCCTGGGCAATTCTCCCGGGCCGCGCGCCAACGCGTTATGCGGGGGTTAAAGGGGGATTGTCGACGGGCTGACCCGAGGCCCGCCAGGGAACTACGCGGTTCCGGCCGTCGCCCTTGGCTTCGTAAAGCGCCTCGTCCGCCAGACGGAACAGTTCCTTGGTGGCGTCGGCCTCCGTGGGCAGCATCGTGCAAACGCCGATGCTGACCGTCAGATGGACCGTTTCCCCGGACACCCGAAAGCCCGTGTTTTCTACCTCGGCACGAATCCGCTCCGCCACTCGCAGGGCACCTTCCTCGGGAGTATTCGGCAACAGGATGACAAATTCCTCGCCACCATAGCGAGCCGCCAGATCCTGTGGCCGGGTCACGTGCTGACGGATGGTACTGGCAACCATCTTCAGGCAATCATCGCCCACCAGGTGGCCATAGGTGTCGTTAAACTTCTTGAAGTGGTCGATATCCAGCACCAGCAGAGACACCGGTTCCTCAAACCGGAAACCATGCACCACCGCGGACTGGAAGGCCGTGTCGAAATGCGCCCGGTTTTTCAGGCTGGTCAGGCCGTCGGTGGCGCTCAGCTCAAGCAGTTGAGCGTTCAGTTTTTCCAGGTCACGGGTCCGCTCCTGAACCCGTGCTTCCAGCTGCGCGTTGGCTTCCTGCTGGACGTGAAGGGATTTTTCCTGCGCCAGCCGGACTTTACGCTCCTCCCGCAATAACCGCTGCTGGGCCAGGAAAGCCGCGCGCTTTTCTTTGTTCAGGCGATCCGCCAGCGCGATCGACAGCAGGATGACACCCAACGCAGAACCAATCTGGGTTGCGTTTTCGGTAAAGAAATTACGCGGCAGGAGCGTGAATTTACTCAATCCCAGAATCACCCCTCCGGACAACCAGAATACCCACGCCACTGTGTAGAAACGCGCCGCGGGGTGCTTCTGATACCAGCGGATGCAACCGAACACCAGCATCAACACGCAGTAAACGAAAGCCATGATGATGGTCGGAACAATCAGGCCACTGTACGGAAGCACCAGACCCGCCAGGGCCATCAGGCCGGACAGGACGGTAAGCGGCAACGAAACCCGGTACATCACGGGCGTGGACGTCGCTCTGATCGACAGGAAACGGACGGTAAAGACGGCTCCGAAACACATGGTCAGATTAAGGAACACAATGATCGCCTGGTCATTCCACCAGGTGGCCTCGGGCCACAGGTACTGGAATCCGGTGCCACGCAGGCTGGCCATGAACAGCGGCATGGCGGTGATGTAGCACACGTAGTACAGGAAGCTGCGTTCCCCCATCGCCATGTAGACGAACAGGTTGTACAGAATCATCACCAGGAAGATCCCGTAATACACACCTTCAAAGATGTTCACTGACTGGTCCGAGGTGTAAAACGCATCCTCGCTCCAGAGCGTCAACGGCACCTGCATCGAACTGGTGGTATCAACCCGCAGGTAGACCGTGGTTGTCTCTCCTGGCCAGAGTTCGAGCGGAATAACGAAGTTACGGTGGTTGATCGGGCGGTCATAGAAGGGCTTCTTGTCGCCCATCGTGTATTGCCCGGCGACGCTCTGGCCCTGAACCACGTATGCCTGGACGTCATCCAGCACCGCGTAAGCGATTTCAAGGAAGGTTGGGACAATCGTCGGCGTTCTGGAAACAACACTCAGCCGGAACCAGTAAACGTCGCTGCCATAACCCAGACTGACAGTATCCGCGGTATTTTCCGTCCAGGTCTGTTCCGGCAGTTGCCGGACCTCAGCAAAGGACAGGCCAGCCGGGGGTTCCTGCACGTAATACACGTGCTCCGCGACATTCAGGCGCTGATTATGGACCTGCCAGTCCACCGTTCCCGCCCAGGCATAACTTACAACGAGCCAGCCGAAGAGCACCCACACCGCCGCCAGAAGTTGTCTCACACTCAACACCATTACTTTGTTGTAATTTTTCAGTTTGAGTATCGCCCACTTCCGTGGCGCAGGTCCGCACGAACAATAAAAAACAGCATTTTAATACAAACGGATACAGTGCCCCTCTCCTACACTGTTCCATAGATGCTGACTCGAAATACGGTTGGACAGGACGGGCACAAATTGCCATCATTAGCCGACCATTTTTCAAGTACTTACAAGCACCTATCGTGCCAGACGTGCCATGAGAAGGAATTCTTGAGCCAGGTTCGGCGTACCCGGAACAGAAAACGAGAGCGATGTCAGAGAACCGATTGTTTACGGATTTTCACGAGCGACTGATGAAGCTCAGCCACAGCCCCGAATTCATTCAGGATGAGCGGGAGCAGAAACTGGCTGCGCTGACCGAACTGTGTGCGTCAGCGCTTGAGGTAGAGCGGGTCAGTATCTGGCAACTCAGTCACGGTCACGAACAGCTCACCTGCGAATACCTGCATGATGCGAAAGCCGAGGCATCCGGCGCTCCGCGCTACGATTCAACCCATCCTCTGGTCCTGCTCGGCGACGAGCATCCGCGCTACTTTGAAGCGCTGTGCAATGCCCGCGTGATTGACGCCTCTGATGCGCAAACGGATGAACGAACCAACACCTTCTCCAAGGGCTACCTGACGGCGCTTGGCATCCAGTCCATGCTCGACGCGCCCATTTTTGACGGCTCACGCCCAAGTGGTGTCATCTGCCTGGAAGCCATGCATCGCCGGACCTGGACCTTGCCCGAGCTGTCCTTTGTTGCAGCACTGGCAGACACCGTCAGCCTTATCAACACCCACGAAGCGTGGGTGGAATCCAAGCGCAAGCTGGATTACGTGACCCACTTCGACACATTGACTGGCCTGGCCAATCTCAACACCCTGCGCGAGCGCATGGGATACCAGATCAGCAAGGCGCGCCGACACGGGCACCATCATTTCCTGCTGATCTGGACCGACCTGGACCGGCTGAAAACCATCAATGACGGCCTGGGCCCCCAGATTGGCGATGCCGTCATTGCAGAGATTGGCCGGCGCCTCGGTGAAATGCACGTACCTGGCAAGGATGTACTCGCCCGTATCGGCGGCGACGAATTTGCCCTGCTGCTGACCACCGTGCCCAGGGGTCAGGAGTTAGACAAGCTGAACAGGCGCATTCTGGAAACGATCAGTCAGCCGATCGAAACACAGGGTCAGAGCATCAATGTGACGGCCAGCCTGGGCACCTGTCGATTCCCCGGCGATGGCCGCGATGTCGACGACCTGCTCCGAAGCGCTGAAGCGGCGATGTACCATGCCAAGAGCCAGGGGCCGAATCAGGCCCGCCCGTTCGACAACTCGATTCAGGCAACGGCGCGCTCAAGATTCGCCCTGGAACGGGAGCTGAGACTGGCGATTCATGAACGAAAACTGGACGTCTTCTACCAGCCCATCTTCGACAATTCCGGCAAGCAGATGGTCGGTGCCGAGGCGCTGGTACGGTGGCACCACCCGGAACGAGGGCTGTTGCCACCCATTGAGTTCCTTGAGGTGGCCCGGGGTGCGGGATTGATGCGGGAACTGGGCGAGTGCGTGCTGCACCGGGTATGCCAGGATATCCAGCATGCCAGCCGGCAAAAACTGAACCTGCCCGTGATCAGCGTTAACTTGGCTTCGGAGCAGGTCCTGGCGCCCAACCTGCCCGAAGACATCCAGGCCATCTGCGCCGAATATCGGGTGTCACCGGGCCGACTGCACTTCGAAGTGACCGAGGACGCCATCCAGGGCGACTCCCAGATCCTGCGCAACACCCTCACAAAACTGGTGGAAGCCGGCTCAGCCCTCTCGATCGATGACTTCGGCACCGGCTACTCCTCGCTCTCGCGGCTCAAGTCACTGCCATTCTCACGCATCAAGGTGGATCGCTCATTCATTCGCGACATCCCCGGCGACGAGGACGACTGCGCCATTACCTTATCGATTATCGGTCTGGCCCGCGGGCTGGGGCTGGATATCGTGGCCGAAGGTGTGGAGTCCGAGGAACATGAACGCTGGCTGCGGGCCCACGACTGCCAGTTTCTTCAAGGCTTTAAATACAGCAAACCGGTTCCTTTCAACGAATTGGTCAGCAAATTCCTCAGTCCTGCGAACGCCCCGGCACACCACTGATCCGGTGCATCAGTTCGTCAATCGCTTCACGATCCGGAAAAATTGAAAGCACCTGCCTGAACGATTCCTCAGGCGGGGCTGAAATCGACAGCCACGCACCCGTTTCAGGGTGAGGAAACCGGATGCAGGTCGCGGCCAGCATCAGCCGCGCTGCGCCAAACCGGTCCGCGAAGTACCGGTTGTGCCGCCCTCTCCCATGGTTCGCATCCCCGATGATCGGGTGGCTGATGTGCTTCATGTGGCGGCGCAACTGATGCTTTCGACCGGTCTTCGGTTCCAGTTCCACCAGGGCGTAGCGGCTGGTGGGGTATTTCTCGATGGTCACATCCAGCTGTGTCGTGGCCAGGGTTCTGTACTGCGTTAGCGCATCCCGAACGGTCTGCTCTTCGCCTTTCCGGCGCCGATCTTCCGGCTCGTCCCGCAATGGATGGTCAATGGTCCCCTGCCCTGCCGGCCAGCCCCGCACAACCGCCAGATACTGTTTCTGTATGTCCCCCGCCATCATCCTTAAGCCCAACGTTCGGGCGACATCCGGGTCACGTGCAAACACCAGCACTCCGGAGGTGGGCCGATCCAGCCGGTGTAACGGGTAAACGTGTCTGCCACCGTTGATTGCCCGGGCATATTGCAGGGCAAACTCGGTTTCATGCTTATCGATAGGGCTTCGGTGCACCAGCAGCCCTGCGGGCTTGTGGACGGCCAGCAGGGCATTGTCTTGGTATAGCGGTACGAGAGGGTTCATTGCTTAAAGCCCGAAGAGAAAACTACAAAATTTAACAAAAACAAGGACATAAAAACCGAAAAACTGTAATAAATTTGAAACAAAATGGTAAACAAGGTACAGGGACGTCTTATATGAAGTGGTATTCACGAAGTATATTAAGCAAAGTACTCACCTGCGTTTTACTGACCAACCTCATCATCGCAATCTCCGCGGTATTATATCTCCAACCTTCGATCGACACCCAAAAGGGTTATCAGGAGCTGATTCAGAACGAAGCCCGGCACTCGCTTGAGTCACTGGATATCCTCGTCAACTTCAAGACCCAGGTTCAGGAGTGGAAAAACGTTCTGATTCGGGGTTCAGACAACAGCCAGCTGGACAAATACTGGGGCCGCTTTCAGCAACGGGAGGCCGACATCCAGGCCAGCCTGGACCGCCTCATTCCGCAACTGCAGGATACCGAAGCCAAAAATCTGCTGACCCAGTTCCGCGATGCTCACCAGCGCATGGGAGCCGCCTATCGCCGAGGCTATCAGAGTTTTGTCAGCGCCGGTTTCGACTCGGGCGCGGGCGATCGGGCAGTATCCGGCATCGACCGGGAGCCAGCCGAACTCATTGAGCGGGCAACGCAAAGAATCCGAGAGCGCACGGCGATCGACGCCAATGCGTTGGCGTCATCGATGACCGACAGTGTCTGGCTGATCGGCGGACTGATGTTTGCGGCCATTATTTTCGGCACCCTGGCGTGCGTCATCATCCTGATCCGTGCGGTGGTCGAGCCTGCGAAACGTCTCGCCCAGCAACTCAACAAACTCAGCCGAGGCGACCTGTCCGAACCGATTGCCCTGAACCGGCACGATGAGCTTGGCCAGGTTGCCGACAACGCGAGGATTCTGCACGGCTTCCTGTCAGAAATCGCGGACCTGCTGCAGAACAACTCGACCCAGCTTGATCGGACCGGTCAGGTTTTCCGGACCAACAGCAACCGAGTGGCTTCCCAGTCACAAGAAGCCCACCAGCGAATCGACCAGATTGTCGCCGCGATGGAAGAAATGTCCGCCACCTCTCTGGAAGTGGCCAGGCATGCGGCGGGGGTGGCCACCGAAATTGAAAAAATTACGGTAGAAACAAAAACAGCGGACAGCCAGATCAACCTGGCGGCGGAAAGTGCCGAACGCCTGACGTCCCAGATCCGTAACTCTGCCCAGACGGTCAATCAGTTGGCCAGTGACGGACGCCGGGTCGGTGATGTCATGCGGGTCATCCGCGAAATTGCCGATCAGACCAACCTGCTGGCGCTCAATGCCGCCATTGAAGCGGCCCGGGCTGGCGAAGCCGGACGCGGCTTCGCGGTGGTGGCCGACGAAGTGCGCACCCTCGCAGCCAAGACTCAGGAAGCGACGGTTGAGATCGACCAGATCATCGGCGCCATTGGCTCGGCCTCCGAAGTCGCCACCGAGTACATGGAACAATCCGAGACGATCGCCCGCTCGAGCAGCGAATCCGTTGAAGCGGTGCGTCGCACTCTCGCAGAAATCACCCGCCGCATGGTCAGTGTAAACGACGCCACCACGCAGGTGGCCACCGCAGCCGACCAACAAACCAGCGTGACCGAAGACGTCAATCGAAACGTCACAGAGATTGCCCGGATGTCTGAGTCGATGAATCAGGCGGCCAGCGAAAATATGCAACGTATTCCTGAACTCGACCGTATGGCGAGCCAGGCCAGCGAACTGGCGAGCCGGGTCCGCGCCTAGTCCGGCACAGGGTACCCGTCGCCAGACCGGTACCCATTCCTTCCCCTTCTCCTGTCCTCGCGTTACCAGCGCAAACGTCCTTCAAACCGTTACCCTGCTCGGTACCGAGGGCGGCAAGCCATGACCCTCTTTCTGTCACGCGTACGACCGCCCCGGTAAAGAAATTAAACATTATTAATGGGGCATCTGTGGATAATGCCGGAATACCCCACTAGCAGGACGACAACAATGAAGTGGTATGCACGCAGCATTCTGAACCGGATACTGACCGCCGTTCTGGTCACCAACCTGATCATTGCCGTCGCGGCAGTACTTTTCTTCCAGACATCGTTATCTACCCAGAACGGCTACCAGGACCTCATCAGCATCGAGGCCAGGCATTCCCTGGAAGCTCAGGACATCCTCATCAGCTTCAAGACCCAGGTTCAGGAATGGAAAAACGTGCTGATTCGCGGCGCGGACGATAGCCAGCGTGAAAAATACTGGGAGCGTTTCCAACAGCGGGAAGCCGACATTCAGGCGAGCCTGGACCGCCTCATTCCGGAACTTCAGGACCCCGAGGCCCGAAAACTGCTGGCGCAGTTCCGCGACTCCCATGCACGCATGGGCACCGCGTATCGCAAGGGCTTCCAGCATTTCGTTGAGGCGGACTACGACCACGAAGCGGGTGATCGAGCGGTGAAGGGCATTGACCGAGAGCCCGCCAAATTGATTGAAGCGGCGGCGACTCAAATCCGAGAACAAACGACGGCCCATGCCAGCGAACTGGACACCACCATGGCAAGCAGCTCGTGGTCTATTGGCGGCCTGATGTTCGCGGCGATCATCATCGGCACTGCGGCCTGTGTCGTCATCCTCATCCGTTCGGTGGTCACGCCAGCCAAGGTGCTGGCCCGCCAGTTGCACAAACTGAGCAAGGGCGACCTGTCCGAACCGGTTTCTTTGCGGCGGGAAGATGAACTCGGCTGGGTCGCTGAAAATGCCCGCGTGTTGCACGGTTTCCTGACCGAAATTGCCACGCTCCTGCAACACAACGCGAACCAGCTTCAGCAAACGGGGCAAATTTTCCGTACCAACACCAGCACAGTTTCCAGTCAATCCGGCGAGGCACATCAGCGCATTGATCAGATTGCAGCGGCCATGAATGAAATGTCTGCCACCTCGGTGGAAGTGGCCAATCATGCCGCGGCAGTGGCCACACAGATCAAGGAGACCACGGAAGAAACCAGGATGGCAGACCGACAAATCAATCAGGCGGTGGAGAACGTCGAACTTCTCACCGGCCAGATCCGCTCATCGGCCGAAACCGTCAATCAACTGGCCAGTGACGGGCGCCGCGTCGGTGGTGTCATGCAAGTCATCCGGGAAATTGCCGATCAAACCAACCTGCTGGCGCTGAACGCTGCAATTGAGGCCGCCCGTGCTGGCGAGGCTGGCCGTGGTTTTGCCGTGGTGGCCGACGAAGTGCGCACCCTCGCGGCCAAGACTCAGGAAGCCACGATTGAGATTGATCAGATCATCGAAGCCATTGGCTCTGCCTCGCAAGTGGCCACCGAGTACATGGAAGAATCTGAATCCATTGCCAAATCAAGCAGCGAATCGGTTGAAGCCGTGCGCCACACTCTCGCGGAAATCACCCGCCGCATGGTCAATGTAAACGACGCCACCACGCAGGTAGCCACGGCGGCAGAGCAGCAAACCAGCGTGAGCGAGGAAGTGAACAGGAATGTCACCGAGATTGCCCAGATCTCGGAATCCATGAATCAAGCGGCTCACGAAAACCTGCTGTCGATCCCGGAACTGGATAGCATGGCCGCTAAAGCGGGCGAACTTGCAAGTCGCGTTCGTGCCTGAGTTTAAAAAACTTTCGGTAAACGCTTGCGCCCCACTTAACGGGTGGGGTAGATTTTGGCCATACGATTTATTTCGAACTCAGAGCAGATTGTTCAACGCATGAATCTCAACGCTGTAATCGTCCTAGTGAAGCTTGTCCTGGTGGTCGTGGTGCCATCCGGGGGCTTCTGCGTGGACAAGCAGGTGAGATAGAACAACCAACCTGACAAGACACCAAAAGCCCCCGGCACCGAAAGGTCCCGGGGGTTTTTCTTTATTGGGCAAAGCAAAAGGACACATCGACCATGAACGGCGCACAACACATTCTGGACGCGTTCCACCAGCACAACATCAGCACGGTGTTTGGCTACCCCGGCGGCTGCATCATGCCGCTCTATGATGCGCTAGTGGACGACGGGAATGTGGAGCACGCGCTGTGCCGCCATGAACAAGCCTGTGCCCTGGCCGCCGACGGCTACGCTCGTGCCAGTGGCGAGATCGGTGTCTGCATCGCCACCTCGGGCCCCGGTGCCACCAACCTGATCACCGGCGTTGCCAACGCCCACCGCGACTCCATCCCCATGCTGGTGATCACCGGCCAGGTGCCTTCCGGCCTGATTGGCACCGATGCGTTCCAGGAAACCGACGTTCTGGGCATGACCCTGGGAATCGTCAAACATTCCTACCTGGTCGACTCTGCCGACGAACTGCCCGGCATCATGGCAGAAGCTATTGAATTGGCTCAGACCGGCCGCCCCGGGCCGGTGTGGATCGACATTCCCAAAGACGTCTTACTGACCGAAGCCAAGCCAGTCGCGACACAACATCCGGCGCCACCGGTCCAGACCGTACCGCCGGATCTGTCCACGGCGGTTACTATGCTGCGCAACGCGAAGAAGCCGCTGTTGTACAGCGGGGGCGGCGTCAGTCTGGCCCACTGTGAAGACGTTTTTCGACGGTTTGCCGACGCCTCCGCTTTGCCCAGCGTGGTCACGCTCAAGGGCATAGGCAACGGCGGCAAACACGACCCGAACCATCTGGGCATGCTGGGTATGCACGGCTCCCGTGCTGCCAACCGGGCGGTGGATGAATGCGACCTGTTACTGATCATCGGCGCGCGCCTCGATGACCGCGCCACGGGCAAGCTGGATACCTTTGCCCCCAACGCCCGCGTGATTCACATCGATGCTGACGCGGCCGAGATCAGCAAACTGAGACCAGCCGACCTCGCCTTGCGCGGTGACCTGAATGGCATCCTGTCGGAGTTCGCCAGAGAGTTCCGGGCAAAGCCCCTGTCGATTGAAGGCTGGCGTAAACAGTGCCGGACCTGGCACGCCACCGGCGGCTTCAACACCGCCGACAACGAAGAACCCCTGGCCCCGATTACCGGCCCTGCCTTCGTCCGCCAGCTGTCCCGCATCGCACCGGATGACACCGTCATTGCCTGTGATGTGGGCCAGCACCAGATGTGGGTCGCCCAGTACTACCAGTTCGACCACCCCCGCCACCACCTGTCCAGCGGTGGTTTGGGCACCATGGGCTTTGGCCTGCCTGCGGCTATCGGTGCCCAGTTTGCCAGTCCCGGCAGCACCGTGATCAACGTCGCCGGCGACGGCTCCTTCATGATGAATGCTCAGGAGCTGGCCACCATTCGCCGGTATCGGCTGCCGCTGAAACTGATCATTCTGGACAACCAGTGCCTGGGCATGGTTCGCCAGCAGCAGGAGCTGTTCTACAACAACCGGGAAAGCCACATTGATCTGGACGATAACCCGGATTTCGTTGCCATGGCCCGCGCCTTCGACATTCCTGCCCTGCACATTGACCGCACCGACCAGATCCGCCGCGGCATCGAAACCATCCTGGCCTACGACGGCCCCATGCTGTTGCACGTCGCCATTGCCCGGGAAGAGAACGTCTGGCCGATCGTGAAACCCGGCGCCAGCAACCGCGACATGATTGATGAATCCCAGCGCAACCGAAACGCCAACAAGGAGCACGTTGCATGAATCCGACCACGCACCCAAGCACCAACGGCAGCTACGCCATCGCCTGCACCATGACCCACGAAGCCGCTGCCATGGAGCGGCTCTGCCAGGTGATTCGTATTCGGGGTTTCCGGATTGTTCAGATGGCCGTGGATGCAGCGGGCGAGCAGCTGAACATTGCCATGACCCTGGAAGGCACCAGGCCAATAAGCATGCTCAAATCACAGCTGGAGAAGCTGCATACGGTAGCGGAAGTGGTACTGCAGGAGCCGATGGCAAGGACCAAAACCGCCTGAGGTTTTTCAGGAGGAAACGTCCTCCGGTCTGCAAGCGAAAGCAAACCTCTGCAGGGTGTGGGTAGGTCGGTCTTTTCTGCCGGGAAAAGCTGTCCGAGCGCAGCGAGTTTCTTTTCCCAAAAGAAAAGACCGACCTCCCCGCACCCGGACTCCGTCAAATCACCATGCTTTGTAAGGCAAGAACTTCCCGTTCATGGTCACCACCACCCGGTCCCCCTTCGGATTCTCTTCCTTATCCACCTCCATTGAGAAATCGATCGCACTCATGATGCCGTCACCAAATTTCTCATGAATGATTTCTTTCAGGGTATCCCCGTAAACCCCCACGATTTCGTACAGGCGGTAAATGAGCGGGTCCTGCGGGACGGCACCGTCCCACGCCTTCTTCGGACAACTCTGCAAGGCTTCCGCCACCTGCTTGTCGAGCCCGAGGGTCTCGCACAGCGCGAAGGCCTTGTCCTCCGCCATGCTGTTCATGCCAAGGCACGCCGAGGTGGTGAATACCGGCGACATATCAACCGCCTCGGCAATCGCTTCCCAGGTCATTCCCTTGGTGACTTTTGCTTCCAGAATCTTCGCCGTCATCAGTTCCTTGTTCATCATGCTTGTATCCTCACTTGTTGCGATGGTTCAGGCATTGACCGCTTTGGCGGGCGATGCAGATTGAGCGTTGTCATCCGGGCTCGGGGTGACGCCGCTGGCAGGCGCTACAGCACGGGGCGCGCCGTTCTTCTCAGGCAGCGCGGTACTGCTTCTGTTCACCAGGAAGTCCACCAGGTAATCCCGGATCTTGTGATAAGCAGGGTTCTGGAAAATCGTCGCCCGGGCCCGAGGATGAGGCAGCTCGACACTGACACTCTCGGCAATGCGGGCATTGGGGCCGTTGGACATCAGGAAAATGCGGTCCGACAGCAGGATCGCCTCGTCCACATCGTGGGTAATCATGAATACCGTCTGACGGGTTTCTTCCCAGATCTTCACCAACTCATCCTGAATAACACCCCGGGTCAGCGCATCCAGCGCGCCGAAGGGTTCATCCAGCAACAGCAGTTCCGGCTGAGTGGCGAAGGCCCGGGCGATACTCACCCGCTGGCGCATACCGCCGGACAACTGTGACGGTTTGCGGTGCATGGCGTGATCGAGCCCAACCATTTTCAGGTAACGTTCGCTGTGTTCACGTACCTGGTCCTTCGACCAGGCGGGCCAGCGAGCCTGCACGGCAAAGGTGATGTTCTTCAGGGCCGACTTCCAGGGCAGCAGACTGTAGTTCTGGAACACCACGCCCCGGTCCAGACTCGGCCCTTTGACCTCTTTGCCACTCATCACGAGGTTGCCCTCGGAGGCTTCGTCCAGGCCGGCAAGCACATTCAGGATGGTGGATTTTCCGCACCCCGAGTGCCCGATAATGCAGACAAACTCGCCCTTCTCCAGGCTGAAGCGAATGTCCTCGAATACCGTCAGCTCGCCGCCCTGCCCGTCCGGATATACCCTGGACAAGCCATCGACTTCCAGAAAGGACTTACTCATAACTGTTCTCCCTCAGGAGGATTGGGGACGACCCATGGCCGCCCCACCCGTTCATTCCTTGTACTCCACCAGGCGCTGCGCCCGGCCCAGAATCAGATCCAGCACCATGCCGACCACCCCGATCATCAGGATGGAGAAGATCACACTCGCCAGATCCAGGTTGTTCCACTCGTTCCACACGTAGTAGCCAATGCCAGTGCCACCCACGAGCATTTCGGCGGCCACAATCACCAGCCAGGCAATACCGATGGAGATGCGCATGCCGGTGAGAATCGTCGGCGCCGCTGCGGGCAGGATCACGGTGAGCGCGGTGCGTAGCGGCCCCAACTCGTGGGTGCGCGCCACGTTGATCCAGTCCTCCCGCACGTTGGCCACACCAAAAGCGGTATTGAGCAACATGGGCCAGATGGAGCAGATGAAAATCACGAAGATGGCCGAGGCATCGGAATCCTGAATGATGAACAGGGCCAGTGGCATCCAGGCCAGCGGCGAGATGGGCCGCAAGACCTGGATGTAGGGATTCAGCGCCTTGTACATCAGCGGCGACATGCCGATCAGAAATCCAATTGGCAAGGCGATAGCCATGGCCGCCAGATACCCGGTCAACACCCGATAGATCGAGTAGGCCAACTGAATGCCGATGCCCTTGTCGTTGGCACCCGCATCGTAGAAGGGGTCAGACAATTCCTCCCACGCCAAGGCAATCACCTTGGACGGGGGTGGCACCCGGGACTCCTGATCAGCCCCGCCCATCAGACGCTCGTACTCGGTCATCGCCGTTTCGGCTTCCGGTGCCTGGGCAGACATCTCCCACATGCCCAGCACCAGAATCAGGAACGTGATGGAAACGACAGCAGCCCGAACGTTCAGGGACGCCATGGTTACACCCTCCCGATGGCAAAGCTGCGGGCATACTCTTCCGGTTTGGCCGGATCAAAGGTTTTGCCCATGATGGTGTGGGTCTTGTAGGTTTCGCTCGGCGCGGAGTAGCCCATCTCCTGCATCAGCTTGCCAGTCTCGCCGGCCAGATAGACCTGCTCCGCAATGGCCTTGTAGTCCACGTCGCCCTCGATATAACCCCAACGCTTCATCTGGGTCAGTATCCACACGCCCATCGAGTGCCAGGGGAACGGATCGAAATCGATGCGATCGGGCACGTTCTGCACCTCGCCCAGGCCATCGGCGTAGTAACCGGTCAGCACCTGCTGAATCACCGGCACCGGCTGGTTCAGGTAATTCTTCGGGGCAATAGCCTCGGCGATTTCCTTACGGTTTTCGGTGCTCTGGGAGTACTGGGTGGCGTCGATGATTGCACGCAGCAGGGCGCCGTAGGTATTCGGGTTCTCGGTCGCGAACTTCTGGCTGCAGGCGAAGGCGCAGCACGGATGGCCTTCCCAGATGTCCTTGGTCAGGATGTGGATGAAGCCGACTTTCTCCCACACCGCACGCTGGTTGAACGGGTCTGGCGACAGATAGCCATCCAGATTACCGGCGCGCAGGTTGGCCACCATCTCGGGCGGTGGAACCACCCGAATCTGCACGTCTTTGTCCGGATCCACTCCGTTCTCGGCCAGGTAGTACCGCAGCAGGAAGTTGTGCATGGAGTATTCGAACGGCACACCGAACTTGAAGCCTTTCCAGTCTTTCGGATCTCGCTTGTCCTTGTGGTCAACGTGCAGCACGATGGCCTGACCGTTGATGTTCTCAACCGCCGGCATGATGTAAGGCTCGGGGGTGGAACCGGCGCCCATGGTCATCGCCAGGGGCATGGGGGTCAGCATGTGCGAGGCGTCGTATTCGCCGGCCAGGGATTTATCCCGGGCGACCGCCCAACCGGCGGTTTTGGTAACGGTGACATCAAGGCCGTAGCGCTCATAGAAGCCCATCGGGTGGGCCATGATGATGGGCGTGGCGCAGGTGATCGGCACGAATCCGACGTTCAGTTTGGTTTTCTCCAGCTTCCCCAGGGATTCCTTCACAGCCGCCTTGGCCTTGTCCATCGGGAAAACGCTGCCCAGCAACGCAGCGGCGGAACCGGCGCCCATCATTTTCATGAAACTGCGGCGATCAAAATCGTTGTGGCCGAATACCGAACGAACCACCGCGCTCTCAATGGCACGATCCAGCATGGCCTCCGAATCGGTCGGCGCATCCGAGGCTTTGGCTTCCTGCACCTTTTCGGTTGCTGGCATCAACAAGCTTGCACCGGTGCCTGGCTGGCAGGTCGGGCATTCGCAGGTTTTCGAGTGAATCAGGGACTGATCACCATCGAACGGGTTTCCGAGGCTGTTCATGGTCATGGGCACGCTCCTTTATCTTTTTGGTCATTCACCGCGCCATTTCGGTGCAACTGACAGGTTTCGCCCCAATGCGAGCAACACTCGCGTTCAGGCATACCCGCCAAAGCTTCCGGCGCTCCTTCTGAGGTTCTCTAACGCAGAGTTCGTGCCAGCGAACCAGAAAACACATAGAAAACTGTTTTTATTAACTTATTTTTTAAACTCGGAAGGTCACGCCAACTACGATTTTTCGTACTCGACGATTTTTCGTAGTCAATGGAACGAATTTTCGTAGTTGGCACGCCCCTTGTTTCTATCTCACTGATTCGTACTCAGGGAAGGACAAGCGATGCAGCCCACACAGCCGACACCCGTTCGCCATCAGCCGGTAACCCGTGCGCCATCCTCGGGCTGGATCGAGCAGTTGCCCGAGGCAGCTTTACTGGTCGATGCAGACAATGACCGGATTCTTGCCGCCAACAGCGCCATGGCCCGCCTGGCAGGCATTGACCGGCAGTCATTGATTGGCAGTGCCTGCACCGGCCTTTTCCCGGGACAACGGCCCTCGCTCATCGCGTTCACGGAAGAAACCCTGTTCCGCAACCAGGGCTGGAGCCGGGATTTCAGTCTCCGGCACCGGGACGGTCACTCCGTGGACCTGGAAATCTCTGCCGCCCGTACCGGCGGCGGGGAGTCGCTCACCCTGCTGCTGTTGCTGCGGGACAGTCAGCAGCTGCGCACCCTTCGCGAACGCCACGAGGTGAATCGCTACCATCAGGGCGGCCTGCTCGAGTGGCGTCGGGTGGAGGAACTGTTCCGGGATATGGAGCGGGAGAACCAGCTGATTCTTCATGCGGTCGGCGAAGGCATCTACGGTGTCGACGCCGAGGGCCGGACCACCTTCGTGAATCCTGCCGCTGAACGGATGCTGGGGTGGCGGGCGGATGAGCTGATGGGCCGGGTGATGCACCGGGTCGCCCACCATTCCCACGAAGACGGTTCCCTGTATCCGCTTAAGGACTGTCCGATCTATGGCGCTTTCCGCGAAGCTGCGGTGCGGCGGGTCGATGAGGATTATTTCTGGCGCAAAGACGGCACCGGGTTTCCGGTGGAATACACCAGCACCCCGATTCTGGACAGCGGACACCCCATTGGCGCGGTGGTCGTGTTTCGGGATATTTCGGCCCGGCTGGAGGCCAGAGACGAACTGAAACAGGCGCTGGAAGAAGTAGAGAGTCTCAAGCGCCGCCTGGAAATGGAGAACGCTTATCTTCAGGAAGAGCTGAGCGCCGAGCACCATTTCCATGAGCTGGTGGGCCAGAGCGAAGCCATCAAAGGCATTGTCCGGCGGATCGGACTGGTGGCGCCCACCGACGCCAACGTGCTGATTACCGGCGAATCCGGCACCGGCAAAGAGCTGATCGCCCGGGCTATCCACCAGGCCAGCGAACGGCGGGATCGTCCGCTTATCCGGGTAAACTGTGCCGCTATTCCCAAGGACTTGTTTGAAAGTGAGTTTTTCGGGCACATCAAAGGGGCATTTACCGGCGCCGTCAGCGATCGGGTCGGCCGCTTCGAGCTGGCCGACGGCGGCACCCTGTTCCTCGACGAAGTAGGCGAAATCCCTCTGGAGCTTCAGGGCAAGCTATTGCGGGTTTTGCAGGATCAGCAATTCGAACGCGTGGGCGAGAACCGCACTCGTGCGGTGGACGTGCGGGTGATTGCCGCCACCAACAGGGACCTCAAAGCCGAGAGCCGGGAGCGCACGTTCCGGGAAGACCTCTACTTCCGGCTCAACGTCTTCCCCATCGAATCGGTGCCTCTGCGCCGCCGTGTGGAAGACATTCCCCTGCTGGCGCAGGAGTTTGTGAACCGTGCCAGCCAGAAGTTTAACCGGCCCTATTTTCAGCTGCGCAACCGCGATGTGGAACTGCTGTCAGCCTACAGCTGGCCGGGCAATGTCCGTGAGCTGGAAAACGTGATTGAACGCCTGGTGATTACCGGGGACACCAAGCTGGATGTCGAGCTTTCCGGCGCTGACGAGGATTCAGCGTCCACCCCCACGCGCCCCCCGGCCCGTCATTTCAGCGGCGAACTGATGACAGAACAGGAGCTGCGACGACTGGAAAAGGACAACCTGATACGGGCCCTGCAAATGACCGGAGGCCGTGTTTTCGGCGACGATGGCGCCGCTGTTCTGCTGGGGGTCAAACCCACCACACTGACCTCACGCCTGAAGAAAATGAAAGTCGACTGTCGGGCTTTCCGTGACGCAGCTGAGTGACTCTTCGGATCACTTCTGAGAACACGGATGCGCGGTCTCCGTGTCTCGGCAACGGTATGGGACTCACTCGCTGAGCATCTACACCGGATGCGAACATTGGAGGGTTCACGGCCAGTTGCTATGCTTCAGTTTCAGTTGGAAAAACTGCATGCCGGGGCAGGTGTTGAGCTGATGCCAGTAGCTGTGACACCGCTCCGGACAGCTTGAACGGACCACGAGGAATTGACCATGACGACGGACAAACGGCGCCAGCATTCCGCACCGGTAGTAGATGGCATCAACAAGTCCGCCAGCCGGGCCATGTTGCGGGCGGTCGGCTTTACCGATGAGGATTTCCAGAAACCCCAGATCGGTATCGCCTCGACCTGGAGTAACCTCACACCGTGCAATATGCACATCGATGGCCTCGCCCGCGAAGCCTCCAAAGGTGCCGATGCGGCCGGTGGCAAAAGCCTGATTTTCAACACCATCACCATCTCAGACGGCATCGCCAACGGCACCGAGGGCATGAAATATTCCCTGGTTTCCCGTGAAGTGATTGCCGATTCCATCGAAACCGTCGCCGGCTGCGAGGGCTTCGATGGCCTGGTGGCCATCGGCGGCTGTGACAAGAACATGCCCGGCTGCATCATGGGCCTGGCCCGCTTGAACCGGCCCGCAGTGTTTGTCTACGGCGGCACCATCATGCCCGGCGACAACCATACCGACATCATTTCGGTATTCGAGGCAGTGGGTGCTCACGCCCGCGGCAACATGGATCTGATCGAAGTCAAACAGATCGAGGAAACCGCGATCCCCGGGCCCGGCTCCTGTGGCGGCATGTACACCGCCAACACCATGGCCTCCGCCATCGAAGCCATGGGCATGAGCCTGCCCGGCAGTTCGGCGCAGAATGCCGTCTCCGACAGCAAGCTGGCCGACTGCGAAGCCGCCGGTGCCGCCGTGCTCAAACTGCTCGACGCAGATATCAAACCCTCGGACATCATGACCCGGGAAGCCTTCGAGAACGCGATTACCGTGGTCATTGCACTTGGGGGCTCAACCAATGCGGTGCTGCACCTTCTGGGCATGGCGAGCACCATGGGCGTGGAGTTGTCGCTGGACGATTTCGTGCGCATCGGTAAACAGGTACCGGTACTCGCAGACCTTCGCCCGTCCGGGCATTACATGATGTCGGAACTGGTGGCCATCGGCGGCATCCAGCCACTGATGAAAATGCTGCTCGACAGGGGCCTGCTGCATGGCGACTGCCTGACAGTGACCGGCAAAACCCTGGCCGAGAATCTGGCCGATGTGACGCCCTACCCCGAAGACCAGCAGATCATTCATGCCTTCGACAACCCCATCAAAGCCGACAGCCATTTGCGCATTCTCTATGGCAATCTGGCGCCGGAAGGCGCGGTCGCCAAGATTACCGGGAAAGAAGGCACTCATTTCTCTGGCCGGGCACGGGTGTTTCATTCCGAAGAGGAAGCCCAGGAACGCATCCTGGACGGCACCGTGGTAGCCGGCGATGTACTGGTCATTCGCTATGAAGGCCCGAAAGGTGGCCCCGGCATGCGGGAAATGCTGAGCCCCACATCCGCCATTATGGGCAAGGGTCTGGGCAGCGACGTGGCACTGATTACCGACGGCCGCTTCTCTGGCGGCAGTCATGGCTTCGTGGTTGGGCACATCACGCCGGAAGCCGCGGTGGGTGGGCCGATTGCACTGGTGGAAGATGGCGACAGCATCACTATTGATGCCGTGAACAACACCATCTCCGTGGACGTTCCCGAGGCGGAAATGGAACAGCGCCGGAAGGCGTGGCAGCCCCCCGAACCCCGGTTTACCCGAGGCGTGCTGGCGAAATACGCCCGCACCGTCAGTTCGGCCTCCACCGGGGCGGTGACGGATTTGCCCTGACCTTCGAGATGCATCCAGATCGTCTGGTTTGAATCCGACCTGGCTCTATCAGTGACGGAAAAGTGGGGAGGTCGGTCTTTTCTGCCGGGAAAAGCTGTCTGAGCGCAGCGAGTTCCTTTTCCCAGAAGAAAAGACCTACCTCCCCGCGCCAAGCACCCTGTTTCCGGCGACTACAGCAACTCGATTGCCACGGCAGTCCCCTCACCACCGCCAATACACAGCGACGCAATACCCCGCTTCAGGCCACGCTGTTTCAGCGCATTGATCAGGGTCACGATGATCCGGGAACCGGAGGAGCCAATCGGGTGCCCCAGCGCACAAGCGCCGCCGTAAACGTTCACCTTCTCTTCCGGCAGATCCAGCGCCTGCATGGCGGCCAGAGTGACCACGGCGAAGGCTTCGTTGATCTCGAACAGATCCACATCTTTGACCGACCAGTTGGCCTTTTCCAAGACCTTCTCAATAGCGCCAATGGGCGCCAGAGTGAACTCCGACGGCAAGCGAGCGTGGGTGGCATGGGCCACGATACGGGCCTGCGGGGTCAGGCCGCGGGACTCGGCTTCGGCGGCAGAAGCCAGCACCAGAGCCGAGGCACCATCGCTGATGGAGCTGGAGTTGGCCGCAGTCACGGAACCGTCTTTCGCAAAGGCCGGTTTCAAGTGAGGAATCTTGTCCGGACGGGCGTTGCCCGGCTGTTCGTCGGTATCGACCACCGTTTCACCACCACGACCAGAGACCGTCACCGGTGCCATTTCATCCCGGAACCAGCCATTCTCGATGGCCGCGAGGGACTTGTTCAGTGAGCCGATGGCGAACTCGTCCATGGTCTCGCGGCTGATATTCAGCTTGTCCGCCGTGCGCTGGGCGAACACCCCCATCAGGCCGCCTTCGTAGGCATCTTCCAGCCCGTCCAGGAACATGCTGTCCATGACCTGTCCGTGGCCCATGCGCATGCCGGCGCGGGCCTTAGGCAGCAGATACGGCGCCTGGCTCATGTTTTCCATGCCACCGGCAATCATGATGTCGTTGGTGCCGGCTTTGATCTGGTCATGAGCCATGATCAGGGCCTGCATGCCAGAGCCGCACATTTTGTTGATGGTGGTGCAGCCGGTGCTGTCGGGAATGCCAGATGCCCGGGAAGCCTGTCGCGCCGGTGCCTGGCCAAGGCCCGCGGGGAGTACGCAGCCCATGACCACATCCTGCACGTCAGCCGGCTGGAGGCCGGCCTTTTCGATAGCCGCCTTGATGGCTACCGCGCCGAGGTCCGGCGAGCGCACGGAGTTGAGGGCGCCCATCATGCCGCCCATGGGGGTTCTTGCGGAGCCTGCGATGACTACGTCGATTTTATTCATCTCTCTGTCCTCAAATCTTGGTGCTTGAGGGCGCGGAAAGGTCATTCAGGCACTCGCTGTGAATACGTCCGTGTACGCTCGACCAAAACATCCATGTTTTGGACGGTCCCTGAATGACCTTTCCACGCCCTCGGCATAGTGTGGAGTTGGCCGTCCTTACTCAGGCCTTACCCAGTACTGAGCGCGCAATAATTTCCTTCATGACCTCGGAGGTGCCGCCATAAATCCGCTGTACCCGGGCATCCATGAACGCCCGCGAAATCGGGTACTCAGTGGTGTAGCCGTAGCCACCGAACAGCTGCAGGCAACCATCGGCCACCCGGCACTGCATTTCGGTGGCGCTGTACTTGGCCATGGAGGCAGTGGGGGCATCCAGCTCGCCGCGTTCGTAGGCTTCCACGCACTCCTGTACAAAGGCCCGGTTTACCCGGTAATCGGTTTCCATGCGGGCGATTTCAAACCGGGTGTTCTGAAGCTGGGCGAGCTTCTGGCCGAACAGTTCGCGTTCCTGGGCGTAGGCAATGGTCAGATCGAGCGCGCCTCGGGCCGCCGCAACGCCAAGGGCACCGATCACCAGCCGCTCACGGGGCAGCTCACGCATCAGGTACATGAAGCCCTGTCCCTCTTCACCCAGCAGGGCGGAGGCCGGAACCCGCATGTCGGAGAAAAACAGTTCGGAGGTATCGCCGGAGTGCTGGCCGATTTTGTCCAGGTTGCGGCCCTTGCTATAACCCGGCAGCGAGGTATCCACCAGGAACAGGCTGATGCCCCGGGCGCCGGCACTCGGGTCGGTTTTGGCGGCGACAATCACCATGTCGGCATGCTGGCCGTTGGTGATGAAGGTCTTGGAGCCATTCAGGATGTAGTCGTCGCCATCTTTCACCGCGCTGGTGCGGATGGCCTGCAGGTCACTGCCAGCCCCTGGCTCAGTCATCGCGATGGCGCCCACGGCCTCGCCGGAGACCATCTTCGGCAGCCATTGCTGGCGCTGTTCGTCGTTACCGATGTGCGTCAGGTAGGGGGCGACGATGTCGGAATGCACCATCACGTTGGTGGACAGCGCGCCGAAGCCCAGACGGGCCATTTCCTCGCCCACCACCACCGAATACTGAAACGGTGCGCCGCAGCCCCCGAGGTCTTCGGGCACATCCACACACAGCATGCCGGCGTTGCCCAGGATGTTCCACAGCTCCCGGGGCACCAGGCCGGACTTCTCCCAGGCCTCATAGTGAGGCGCCACTTCGGTTTCCAGCGCCTTGATAACGGAATCCCGGAACAGGGCCAGCTCTTCTTGATCAACAGAGGTTGTCATTGTTGTCTCCTGCCGCTCGCGGCTGTCACTTTGGGGCCATGCGCAGGGCACAGTCCAGGCGGATCACTTCGCCGTTCAGGATGGGGTTGCGCACCATCTGGTCCACCATCATGCCGAATTCTTCCGGCTTACCCAGGCGCTTGGGGAACGGCAGTGTGTTGGCCAGGCTCTGCTGAACCTCCTCCGGCATGCCCGCCATCATCGGGGTCATGAACAGCCCCGGAGCGATGGTGTTCACCCGAATACCTTCGCGGGCCAGTTCACGGGCGGCCTGCAAAGTCAGCGACACCACTCCACCCTTGGAAGCACTGTATGCCGCCTGCCCGATCTGCCCTTCATAAGCGGCCACGGATGCGGTGTTAATAACCACACCCCGCTCACCATCAGCGTTGGGCTCGCGCTGGGCCATCTCCGCCGCCGCCAGCCGAAGCATGTTGAAGGTGCCAATCAGGTTGACCTCAATCACCTTGCTGAAGTTCTCCAGCGGCATCACACCGTCGCGCCCCAGAATCTTCGCCGCTGGCGCAATGCCGGCGCAGTTCACCAGAATGCCACAGGGGCCGTGCGCTTCACGGGCGTTAGCAAAGGCGGCCTCTGCACTGCTGGTGGAGGCGACATCGCACTGGGCAAATACCCCACCAATCTCGGCGGCAACCTGTTCTCCACGCTCGGCGTTCATGTCGAAAATCGCGACCTTACAGCCTGCTGCAGCCAGTGTGCGGGCTGCGCCTTCGCCAAGCCCGGAAGCACCGCCGGTAACGATGGCGGGTACGTTTTTGAATTCCATCATCTTCTCCTGTTTTCGCTATTTGTTTTTGTGCTCAAGATGGCCCAAAAATTCTTTACGTTTACGTAAACTTTATCTAACCTAGACAAAAAAAGGAACTCAACATGACCACCAAAGACACCTACAGCATCAGCGAACTCGCGAAAGAATTTGACGTGACAACCCGGACCATCCGTTTTTACGAGGCGGAGGAACTCCTGAAGCCCGCCCGCCGCGGCCAAACCCGCATCTTCAGCAAAGGTGACCGGGTCCGGCTGAAACTGATCCTCCGGGGTAAGCGCATGGGGTTTTCGCTGGCAGAAACCCGGGAACTGTTCGACCTCTACGACAACAGTCTGAAAGGCAGCGAGAACCAGCTTTTACTCATGCTGGAAACCCTGGCACGCAAACGTGAGCAGATCGAACAGCAGAAGAAAGACATCGAAATGATGGAGCAGGAAATGGACGCCGCCGAAGCGCGGTGCCGTGATGCACTGGCGGAACTCCGCGGAAAAACCGACCGGAAACCGGGTGCCTCCAGGAAATCGAAAACAATTGAGGCGGGCTAAGCGACACACCACGCGGTGAGCACACCCGCCCGGACCGATCAACGTTTTTTGAAGATACAGAACAAGAAGGTAAGCCCGATGAAATCACAGTACTCAGAGCTCAACTTTGGCCTTGGCGAAACCCCGGACATGCTGCGCGAACAGGTGAACGCCTTCGCCGCCGCCGAAATTGCGCCCCGCGCCGAAGAAATCGACCGCACGAACGAGTTCCCCATGGACCTGTGGCGGAAATTTGGTGACATGGGCCTGCTGGGCATTACCGTTAAAGAAGAATACGGCGGTTCCGACATGGGCTACCTGGCCCATGTGATCGCCATGGAAGAAATCAGCCGGGCCTCGGCCTCCGTGGGCCTGTCCTACGGCGCTCACTCCAACCTGTGTGTGAACCAGATTCACCGCAACGGCACCGAAGAGCAGAAGCAGAAATACCTGCCCAAGCTGGTGAGTGGCGAGCACGTCGGCGCCCTGGCCATGTCCGAACCCAACGCCGGTTCCGACGTTATCTCCATGAAGCTGCACGCCCGCGACGAAGGCGACCACTACGTGCTGAACGGCAACAAAATGTGGATCACCAACGGCCCGGACGCGCATACCTTCGTCATCTACGCCAAGACCGACCCGAAGGGCGGCTCCAAGGGCGTGACCGCCTTCATCGTTGAGCGCGACTACCCCGGCTTCAGCCGCCACCAGAAGCTGGACAAACTCGGCATGCGCGGCTCCAACACCTGCGAACTGGTATTCCAGGACTGCAAAGTGCCCAGGGAAAATGTACTGGGCGGTGTCGGCAACGGTGCCAAGGTTCTGATGAGCGGCCTCGACTACGAACGCCTGGTGCTGTCCGGCGGCCCGCTGGGCCTGATGCAGGCCGCCATGGACGTGGTGGTGCCATACATCCGCGAGCGCAAACAGTTTGGCCAGGCCATCGGCGAGTTCGAGCTGGTACAGGGCAAAGTGGCGGACATGTACACGTTCATGAACACCGCCAAGTCCTACGTCTACATGGTCGCCCAGTCGGCAGATCGCGGCGAAACCACCCGCAAAGACGCCGCCGGCGCCATCCTCTACTCCGCGGAAATGGCCACCAAACTGGCGCTGGACGCTATCCAGTTGCTGGGCGGCAACGGCTACATCAACGACTACCCGACAGGCCGGCTGCTACGGGACGCAAAACTGTATGAGATCGGCGCGGGCACTTCCGAAATTCGCCGCATGCTGATTGGTCGGGAACTCTTCCTGAACAAGTAAGGCTCCAGGACTTTAACTCCCAAGTACGTCGAGGGGGTGGTGAACGGAACTCGCGGGAATGTTTAAGGCCAGGGATGGCCTGAATCAAGCGCACATGGATGTGCCCGAAGCGTTTCCCGCGAGTTCCGTTCACCAGCCCCGGATGCCCGAATCAAAGAAGGCCGGGAAAATGACCATACTCCAGAACAAAATAAACCCAAGATCGGAAGAGTTTCAGGCCAACCATGACTCCATGGCGGCCGCCGTCGCAGACCTGCGGGAAAAAGTCGGCACCATCCAGCAAGGTGGCGGCCCCACCTACCAGGAACGCCACACCGCCCGGGGCAAGCTGCTACCGCGCGAGCGCATCAACCGCCTGCTCGACGACGGCTCCCCGTTCCTCGAAATCGGCCAGTTCGCCGCCTACAACGTTTACAAAGACGAAGTCCCAGCCGCAGGCGCCATCGCCGGCATAGGGAGAGTCTCCGGCGTTGAGTGCATGATCGTCGCCAACGACGCCACGGTCAAAGGCGGCAGCTACTACCCGCTGACGGTTAAAAAGCACCTGCGGGCCCAGGAAATCGCCCACCAGAACCGCCTGCCCTGCATCTATCTGGTGGACTCCGGCGGCGCCAACCTGCCCCATCAGGACGAAGTCTTCCCGGACCGGGACCACTTCGGCCGCATCTTCTACAACCAGGCCCGCATGTCCGCCGAAGGCATTCCCCAGATTGCCGTGGTCATGGGCCTGTGTACCGCCGGCGGCGCCTATGTCCCGGCCATGGCCGACGAATCCATCATCGTTCGCAACCAGGGCACCATCTTCCTGGCCGGCCCGCCCCTGGTGAAAGCCGCCACCGGCGAAGTGGTCACTGCCGAAGAGCTGGGCGGTGCCGACGTGCACTGCAAAACCTCCGGCGTGGCCGACCACTACGCGGAAAACGACGCCCACGCGCTGGAAATCGCCCGCCGCTGTGTGTCCAACCTGAACCTGCGCAAGCCGGTGCCGGTGGAAGTGAAGAAGCCCAGCGAGCCACTGTACGACGCCAAAGAACTGTACGGCATTGTCGGCACCGATCTGCGCAAGCCGTTCGATGTGCGCGATGTCATCTCCCGCATTGTCGATGGTTCCGAGTTCGACGAATTCAAACGCTACTACGGCCAGACCCTGGTCACCGGCTTTGCCCACATTCACGGCTACCCGGTGGGTATCATTGCCAACAACGGCATCCTGTTCAGCGAAGCCGCCCAAAAAGGCGCGCACTTCATCGAACTGTGCTGCCAGCGCAACATTCCCCTGCTGTTCCTGCAGAACATCACCGGCTTCATGGTGGGCCAGAAATACGAGGCCGAAGGCATCGCCAAGCACGGCGCCAAGATGGTGATGGCGGTGGCCTGCGCCAACGTGCCGAAGATTACCGTACTGATCGGCGGCTCATTCGGTGCCGGCAACTACGGCATGTGTGGCCGCGCCTACAACCCGGACTTCCTGTGGATGTGGCCGAACGCCCGCATCTCCGTGATGGGCGGCGAACAGGCCGCCGGCGTGCTGGCGCAGGTGAAGCGTGAGGGCATGGAGCGCAAGGGCGAGCAATGGAGCGCCGACGAAGAAGCCGAATTCAAGCAGCCCATCGTCGACAAGTACGAGGAACAGGGCCACCCCTACTACGCCAGCGCCCGCCTGTGGGACGACGGCGTGATTGACCCGGCCCAAACCCGGGAAGTCGTCGCCCTGAGCCTGTCGGCCACCATGAACCGTCCCGCCGAGCCGACGCGCTTCGGCGTGTTCCGCATGTAATCGAGGAGACATCCTATGTCAGAACAAGAAACAGCGGTTCTGCTCAGACGTCGGGACGCGGGTGTCACCGAAATCGTGCTGAACCGCCCGGACAAGCGCAATGCCTTTGACGATGTGATCATCCAGCAGCTCATCAGCGCGCTGGAAGAAACCAACGCTGACCCGGACACCCGGGTAGTCATCCTTCGCTCCGAGGGCAAGCATTTCTCCGCCGGCGCCGACCTGGGCTGGATGCGCCGCATGGCCGACAACAGCCATCAGGAAAACCTGGATGACTCGCGGGAACTGGCGCGGCTGATGAACGTGCTGAACCACCTGTCCAAGCCGGTCATCGGTCTGGTCCAGGGCGCCGCCTTCGGCGGAGCAGTCGGCCTGGCGGCCTGCTGCGACATCGTCATTGCCACCGAGAAATCCAGCTTCTGCCTGAGCGAAGTGAAGCTCGGCCTGATTCCTGCCGTGATCAGCCCCTATGTGGTCCGGGCCATCGGCGAGCGTCAGGCCCGCCGGTACTTCCTGTCCGCCGAAATATTCTCCGCCCGACAGGCACAGGATTACGGCCTGGTGCATATCGTCTGCAACGACGTGGACGCCATGGATCAGCACTGCAACGAGCTGATCCAGCAACTCGCCCACAACGGCCCCAACGCCATGACCGCCGCCAAGGATCTGATCTTCGCGGTCAGCCAGAAACCGATTGACGCCGCCGTGATTGACGACACCGCCCATCGCATCGCCGACATCCGCGTGAGCGACGAAGGCCAGGAAGGCCTGGGCGCCTTCCTCAACAAGCGCAAGGCCAACTGGGTTCCGGAGGTATAGCAACCATGTTCAGCAAAATCCTGATAGCCAACCGGGGCGAAATCGCCTGCCGGATCATCCAGACCGCCCACCGCATGGGTATCCGCTGCGTCGCGGTCTATTCCGACGCCGACGCCAACGCCCGCCATGTCGCCATGGCCGACGAAGCCTTCCACATCGGCCCGGCACCCAGCTCGGACAGCTACCTGCGCAGCGAAAAGATCATCGACGTCGCCAAGCAAAGCGGCGCCCAGGCAATTCACCCGGGTTACGGCTTCCTGTCGGAAAACACCGAATTCGCTGAAGCCTGCGAAGCCAACGATCTGGTGTTCATCGGCCCACCCTCCTCCGCCATCGCCGCCATGGGCTCCAAATCCGCCGCCAAGGCGATCATGGAAAAAGCCGGCGTGCCGCTGGTGCCGGGTTACCACGGTGATGATCAGTCACCGGATACCCTGCGCAGCGAAGCCGAGAAGTGCGGTTTTCCATTGCTGCTCAAGGCCGTCGCCGGCGGCGGTGGGAAGGGTATGCGAGTGGTTGAAAGCCTGTCCGAGTTCGATGACGCACTGGCCGCTGCCCAGCGGGAAGCGCGCAATGCCTTCGGCAACCCGGACATGCTGATCGAGCGCTACCTGACCCAGCCACGGCACGTGGAGATTCAGGTGTTCTGCGACCAGCAGGGTAATGGCGTTTATCTGGCCGAGCGGGACTGTTCTGTTCAGCGCCGCCACCAGAAGGTTCTGGAAGAAGCACCCGCGCCCGGGCTGAGCGATGAAACCCGCCAGGCCATGGGCGAAGCCGCCGTGCGCGCGGCCCAGGCCATCAATTACGTGGGCGCAGGCACCGTCGAATTTCTCTACGACGTGGACGGTTCGTTCTTCTTCATGGAGATGAATACCCGCCTGCAGGTGGAGCACCCGGTGACGGAAATGGTGACCGGCCAGGATCTGGTGCAGTGGCAGCTGAAGGTGGCGTGGGGCGAGCCCCTGCCCCTGGCTCAGGAAGACGTCAAAACCCGTGGCCATGCCCTGGAAGCGCGCATCTACGCGGAAGATCCGGACCACGACTTCCTGCCCGCCACCGGCCATCTGCGTTACCTGCGCACCCCCGATGAAAACACCCATGTGCGGGTGGACACGGGCGTGACCGAAGGCGATGACATCAGCATCCATTACGACCCCATGATCGCCAAACTGATCGTCTGGGACGAGAACCGGGATCAGGCCATCAACCGCATGGTTCAGGCCCTGGAGAACTACCGGATTGCCGGCGTGAAAACCAACGTTCGCTTCCTGCACGCACTGGCCGATGCCCAGCCATTCCGTGAAGCGGACCTGACCACCGGCTTTATCGAAGACCACCGCACACTGCTGTTCCCGGCACCGAAACTGGATGCCCACAAGGCGCTGGTGCTGGCCGCGGGCTTCATTCAGGAGCACCGCAAGCCCAGCGAGTCAGGCACCACCGATCCTTTCTCACCGTTCGGCCGTCGTAACAGCTGGCGCATGAACTCCGAATACGCCCAGCCGCTGCAGTTGCAGGTGGGTGACGACATTCATGAGCTCAAGATTCTGGAGCGTGGCGACGACTATCAGGTGTTTGTCGGCGGCAGCGTCTACACGCTGACGGCAAAGCTGGACGACGACTACCTGCAGGCGGTGATCAACGGCCATCGCATCAGCGTTCATGGCAACCTGCACAACGGCCAGCTGGTGCTGTTCTGCGAGGGTGAAACCTTTCAGTGCACGCTTTACCGGGAAACCTACCAGCTGGAAGACGCGGCCGGCGAAGGCAGCCTGGCAGCGCCCATGAACGGCGCCATTGTTGCGGTTCAGGCGGAAGTGGGTGATGCCGTGACCGCGGGCCAGACCCTGGTCATCATGGAAGCCATGAAAATGGAACACGCCATCAAGGCCCCGGCCGACGGCGTGGTCAGTGAGATCTTCTTCGCCGAGGGCGATCAGGTGTCCGAGGGTGCTGAACTCATCGCCATCGACATTCAGGAAGAGGAGGCAGAGTAATGGCCCTACCCCAGAAAGTCAGACTGGTGGAAATGAGCCCCCGGGACGGACTGCAGAATGAACCCGGCCCGGTGATCGCCACCGACATCAAAACCGGGCTGATCGACCGGCTGGCCGGCTGCGGGCTGACCCACATCGAGTCCGCCAGTTTTGTGTCCCCGAAGTGGGTTCCGCAGATGGGCGACGCGGCCGAAGTGATGGCCGGCATCCAGCGCAAGCCCGGCGTCTGCTATTCCGCCCTGACGCCAAATCTGAAGGGCTTTGAGAATGCACTGGCTGCCGGAGTGAACGAGGTAGCCGTCTTTGCCGCCGCCTCCGAATCCTTCAGCCAGAAGAACATCAACTGCTCCATCGCCGACAGCCTGGAGCGGTTTGTACCGGTGATCGAACAGGCCCGGGCGAACGGCATGCCCGTGCGCGGCTACGTATCCACCGTGCTGGGCTGTCCTTACGAGGGTGACATCGCGCCGGAGCAAGTCGCCGAAGTGGCCCGGGACCTTTACCAGATGGGTTGCCACGAAATTTCCCTCGGCGACACCATCGGCGTGGGCACACCGCTGAAGGCCAAGCGCATGATCGATGCGGTCGCCCGGCACGTTCCCGTCGAGCATCTGGCCGCCCACTTCCACGACACCTACGGCCAGGCCCTGGCCAATCTGTATGCCGTGCTGGAACAGGGCGTAGCAGTAATTGATGCCTCCGTGGCCGGCCTGGGCGGCTGTCCTTACGCCAAGGGCGCGTCCGGTAATGTCGCCACCGAGGATGTGCTCTACCTGCTGCAGGGTCTGGGTATCGAAACCGGCGTCGATCTGGACAAACTGGTCGCCACCGGCAATTGGATCTGCGGCCAGCTGAATCGGCACAACGGCTCGAAAGTGGGCCAGGCACTCGGCGGCAAAGGCAAACAGCAAGGAGAAACGGCATGAAGCTGAACAAGGACGTCGTCGCCCTCGATCTTCCGATCCCGGAATATTCTGACCTGCCCGAGGACACCCGGAAGTACTTCGATATCTGCCAGGAAAAGCTGGGCATGATCCCGAACGTGCTGACCGCTTACAGCCAGAATCTAGGTCAGCTAGACGGCTTTAGTCGCCTATACAACGAGCTGATGCTGGGCGAGAGTGAACTCAGCAAGCTTGAGCGGGAAATGATCGCGGTGGTGGTCTCGTCCGAGAACAAATGCTTCTACTGCCTGGTAGCCCACGGCGCTGCCGTGCGGGTACTCAGCGGCGATCCGGCCCTGGGCGAGCACCTGGTGATGAATTACCGGAGCGCCAAGTTGAACGACCGCCAGCGGGCGATGCTGGACTTTGCATCGGAACTGACCCGCGCACCCGCAGGCGTGAGCGAAGAGCATGTCCAGGCCCTGCGCGACGCCGGTCTGAGCGACCGTGCCATCTGGGACCTGAGCAATCTGATCGGTTTTTACAACATGTCCAATCGCGTTGCGATTGCCAGTGATATGCAACCCAATCCTGAATATCACAGCCAGAGTCGCTAGCAGGCCCAGCCCTGCTTGCCCTCGACTACAACAACAATGGAGGCAAAGACAATGAGCATGACGTTACCAAGCTACACCAGCGGCATTTCCGAAGCTCCGCTGCTGGGCATGACCATCGGCGAAATGCTGGACCGCACCGCCGAGCAATATCCGGACACCGAAGCCCTGGTGTGCCTGCACCAGGACATCCGGTGGACCTACAAAGAGTTCGTTGAAAAAGTCAACGAGGCTGCCCGGGCATTCCTCGCCATTGGCGTCAAGCGTGGTGACCGTGTGGGTATCTGGTCACCCAACCGGTATGAGTGGACAGTCACCCAGTTCGCCACTGCCAAGGTCGGGGCGATTCTGGTCAACATCAATCCCGCCTACGGCATGCACGAGCTCGAATACGCCATGAACCTGGCGGGCATCAGCGTGCTGGTCACGGCTGACTGCTTCAAAGCCTCCGATTACCGCAAGACGCTTTATGAACTGGCACCGGAGCTGAAAACCGCTCAGTCTGGCGAACTCAAGTCCAGCCGCCTGCCGGACCTGCGTGCAGTGATCAATCTCGATACCGAAAGACACGACGGCATGTGGACCTGGAACGAGTTTGTCCAGCTCGCCCACGATGTCAGTCAGGACGAACTGGACAAAGTTCAGGGCCAGCTCCAGTTCGATGATCCGATCAACATCCAGTTCACCTCGGGTACCACGGGCAACCCCAAAGGCGCCACCCTGACCCATCACAACATCCTGAACAACGGCTACTTCGTGGCCAAGAGCCAGCGCTTCACCCATGAAGACCGGCTGGTCATTCCGGTGCCGCTGTACCACTGTTTCGGCATGGTGATGGGCAACCTCGGCTGCATTACCCACGGTGCGACCATGATCTACGCGGGCGAAGCCTTCGAGCCCAAGTCCGTGCTGCAGGCCGTCCACCAGGAAAAGGCCACGGCCCTGTACGGCGTGCCCACCATGTTCATCGCCGAACTGGCGGAGCCGGAATTCGAAACCTATGACCTGTCTACCCTGCGCACCGGCATCATGGCGGGCTCCATCTGCCCGGCCGAGGTCATGAAGAAGGTCAATGGCAAGATGCACATGAAAGAGGTTCAGATTGCCTACGGCATGACCGAAACCAGCCCGGTGTCGACCCAGACCAGCTCCCTCGACCCGTTCGAGAAGCAGGTCACCACCGTGGGGCGGACCCAGCCGCATCTGGAAAGCAAGATCGTCGACCCGGCCACCGGCAACGTGGTGCCACGGGGTGAAATCGGTGAGCTGTGTACCCGCGGCTACAGCGTGATGCTGAAGTACTGGAACAACGATGAGAAGACCCGCGAAGCCATCGACGACGCTGGCTGGATGCACACCGGCGACCTGGCCACCATGGACGAGGACGGCTACATCCAGATTGTTGGCCGCATCAAGGACATGGTCATTCGCGGCGGCGAGAACATCTACCCGAAGGAGATCGAGGAGTTCCTTTACACCCACCCGTCCATCGAGGAAGTCCAGGTGACCGGCATTCCCGATGAGAAATACGGCGAGGAACTGATTGCCTGGGTGAAGCTGCGCCCGGAGGCTGAACAAGTCAGCGCAGACGACCTGATCGCCTTCTGCAAGGGCCAGATCGCCCACTTCAAAATCCCCAAGAACTACAAGTTCGTGGACGAATTCCCGATGACCGTCACCGGCAAGATCCAGAAGTTCAAAATGCGGGAAATTTCCATCGAGGAGATGGGGCTTAGCAAATAACGCCTGCCATCAATCCGCAAACAAACCCCGGCACCGTCCGGGGTTTGTTATTTGGAAGTCACACCACGATAAGGTCGGAGTGGTCGCAAAGAGGACATTGGATCTGAGGGCCACCGCACTTGTTAAATGACCCTATGGAATTACTTAAAACTCAAAACCCGATATTCAGAAGCTTCTGAGAGCAACAAACCTACCTGCTCGGAAGCTGTAGGCTTTAGGTCGGGATACTCCTCGTTCAGATAATCCACAGTTTCCTGAATACCCCAAGGCCCAAGAGAAGAAGTGTAACCATGAAATTCATCCTGAACTTCCCGCCAAGACTGGTATTGCTTTTTGGAAATCAGCATCGAATTTTGCGTGTAGATGATGAAGATGCACATTTTCTCTTTGCCACTTAAAAGCTGATCGCACAGGCGCCTGCGTTATGGCCGTCTGAGCTCCGTAAGCCGCTATTAATTACATGCGCTTGATGGTTTCGAGTGTATACACATTTACATCATACACACCGGCATTTTCACTATTCACATCGATCAGAATACGCACCGTCTCATCGTCTACTTGAACAATCGCTTCCGGGAACATATTCAGGGATTTGTTAGGATACCAGAGCGTCTTCCACTGGAGAGACTCTTCCGCCAATCGATGGGGCTCAAATGGAGGCTTCAGGTAATAAATAACGATTCCTTGACCGCCCGTAACGACCCATTTCTCATGAAAATCGATGCACCCGCACTCCAATGGGAAAGGAAACTCCGCGACGACCAAAGGCTTTTCGAATTGGCCACCTTCTAACGTCGCTGACTCATACCGAAAGCAAAGTTTGTAAGAGTCGGAACCAGCCAATACCGCCTTTTTCATACTACGCCCTGCATAACCTCTTATTATTTGAATCCGCATTAAACCCCAAGCGGTTCTGGGGAGCAAAGAAGGAAGCGCCGGTCGCAAAGCGGACATTCAGGCGTCGCGACCACAGCCTTGGTAAGCCGCCGCTTGGAGCTCCAGGGCAAACCGGTCGATTTGACTCATTCGAGTGCAAAAAGAGAGCATTAATCGGATACTAAAATCCATTCCGCTCCAAAGAAAACTATGGAGGGGATAACAACCTCAACATCACTGTCAGGAAACGCCACGGTGAATTCAAACCCACCTCGATTCCATGATTTGAAGAGGACCCATCTTTCAAAAATAGAACCTTCTTTCGGGCTCGAATATTGTGTTTCTCGCTCAAAGTAGCCAAGCCAGTTTTGGTAATCCAACGTACTTTCCGTTGACGCATTGGGCGAAACAAATTTCAGGTAGGTTCCGGGACCTATGACGAAATCAGTTCTTATAGACCGACCATTACTACCACCGAAAATTCTTCTCATAAGTTTGGTCTTTGGTTTCCAAAACTGCTTTCCATTTTGAAAGTCGATAGGAGCCATTCCGTCCACGAAGGCCATATGATTCCAGCCGTATTTATCCTGGAGTATCTGTCGAATTGACTTCGCCTCAGTACCAATCTCGTCCATAGAGCAGCATTCCTTCTTTCCAGCCTTCTTGAATTGATCTTAACGCTTAACGATTTACATCTTAACCATAGAATAGCCTTCAGGGTGGCTCTACAGCGTAACTTTTGACTGAATCCGAACGCCGCGGCAGATCATGATTACCGACATACCAAAAGATGGGAGGCCTGAAGTACATTGCAGGGAAAATGAGCGAAACGTGAGCAGCGCGAATACCCGCTTTTGTTCAAGGATCCTGAGAGGCTGCGCGGGTCGCAAAGCGGACATTCAGGACGCTCGAACCATGACCGGTGCTAGCGGTTCAGTTCGTACGCACAAATATTAACGGCCGTGGCTAGATTCAGGGATTCCAGAACGCCCCCGCCGTGAATGGAGTAGGCCGTCACATCGAGCCTGGCCAGTTCTTCATGGGGTACACCGCGCGCTTCATTACCGAAGACAAAGCACTGTTGTTTGTTAAAGCCTTCACTGGCAATCGGTGCGCCTTCAATATCCAAACACGCAAAGCGATCAAAGCGCGTTTGTAACTCGGCGATGCTCACATCCAGCTCAATGGGCAAATGAAAAATCGCCCCCATGCTGGCGCGCACTACTTTCGGGTTATACGGGTCCACACTATTCGGGCTTAATACACAGCGGAAACCACCGAACCAGGCCAACGTGCGCAAAATAGTGCCCAGGTTGCCCGGGTCCTGCACTTCGTATAGATAGATGGTTTTTTCTTTCGCCGTTGCACCCTTTTCAGCAGCAGGCGCATGCAGTGGCTCAGCTGAGTGAAACGGCACCACCGCGATAATGCCCTGCGGGGTTTGCGTATCGGCAATCTTCTGCATTTGCTTGTCGGTGATACGCACCTGCTCGAGCTGTGTATGCACGTCGCCATAGCTGTCACTGACATAGACTTTGGCCTGCCGGAATGCTGGGACGTTTCTAGCCGCCTTTTCGAGCTCTAGAATCAGGTGTTCACCCTCCACCAAAAAGCAGCCAAATTCATTGCGGCCCTTTTTTTTGTGCAGTTTTTTTATGTCATCTAATTTCATAGTGCATTACTCAACAGACAAAGTGCGCATCACTCAATGCCGTGCTATTCACCCGCCAGCATGGCCAATCAGAGGCAATTGTACCTGCAAAGCAAGCGAGTACTAGCCTGTCTGGGGCTTACCCGTGTTACAGGCACGCCCCTGAGCAGGTATAATCAGCGCATCCTTCGGGCCCGATTCAGAGCAAAGACATGGCAAGATCCAAAAGCAGCAAACAATGGCTTAACGAACACGTCAATGATGTGTATGTGAAGCGCGCGCAGAACGAAGGCTATCGTTCCCGCGCCAGCTACAAGCTGCTTGAGCTGATTGACAAGGACAAGCTGGTCCGCCCCGGCATGGTGACCATGGACCTTGGCAGTGCACCGGGTGGCTGGTCACAGGTGTTGGCGTCGATTGTCGGCGATAAGGGCCGTGTCATCGCGTCCGATATATTGCCCATGGATGCCATGGCCGGCGTGGACTTCATTCAGGGCGACTTCACCGAAGATGACGTCTTTGATGAGATCATGGCCATCTTAGACAACGCCCCGGTGGACTTGGTGGTATCGGACATGGCACCCAACATCAGCGGCATCAACGCCGCCGACCAAGCATCCTCGATGTATCTGGTGGAATTGGCGCTGGATATGGCCCGTCAGGTCCTGAAACCCGGTGGCAGTTTCGTTGCCAAGGTGTTTCAGGGCGCTGGCTATGATGAGTATTTAAAAGACGTGCGCTCATCCTTTGATAAAGTATTGATCCGTAAGCCTGATGCATCACGTCCTCGCTCCCGCGAGGTGTACCTGGTGGCCAAAGGTTTCAAAGGCTAGCAGGCCGCCTGGCATGCCGGAAAACTGGCCGCTAGTGGCGGCCTTTCTTCACACTTGGCTTACCCGGCCGTTTTGACTTTGGCCCTGTCCTTTTACCGACGGGTTTACCGCCAGGTTTGCCACCCGGTCTATTCTTATCGCCGCCCTTACCGGGTTTCGCAGGTTTGCCTGATGGTTTTCTGGGCGCATGTTTCGTATTCGGGTCACCGCCTGGCTTTTTGCCTTTAGGTGGGCCACCGCGTTTGGGGCCATTCTTGCTGTTGCCGGCTTTGGCACCGGCCGCGTTACCGCCCGAAGCGGATTTCTGACCGGGCTTTTTACTGGGTTTTTTCTGCGTGGTTTTATGCCCGGCAGGCGCCTCAGACGATGAGTCTTTGATGGCGTCAAAAATACCGTTCAGCTCTTTTTGCGTGAGATCACGCCAATCGCCAACGGCCAGGCCTTTTATATCCACGTTCATGATGCGAACGCGCTCCAGTGCCACCACATCATAACCAAAGTGCTCACACATACGGCGAATCTGCCGATTTAAGCCTTGCACCAAGGTAATTCTAAAGACATTGGGTGCTTCCTTCTGCACCTTACACTTTTTGGTCATGGTGCCCAGAATCGGCACGCCATTGGCCATGCCCTCAATAAAACTATTGGTAATGGGCTTGTCCACTTCCACGAGATATTCCTTTTCGTGGTCATTGCCTGCGCGCAAGATCTTGTTCACCAAGTCGCCGTTATTGGTTAAAAAGATCAAGCCCTGGGAATCCTTATCCAGGCGACCAATGGGGAAGATGCGGGTACTGTGGCCAACAAAGCGCACGATATTGCTGGGCTCGCTGCTGTCCGTCGTACTGACTACCCCCACCGGTTTATTCAGTGCAATGAAAACAAAATCTTCGGGCTCTGGCGGCTCAATGAGTTGCCCATTAACCTTCACCGTATCGCCGGGCATCACACGGTCGCCCACCTGAGCACGCTTGCCATTCAGATACACGTTACCCTGCTCTATATACCGGTCCGCTTCGCGGCGCGAACACATACCGCTCTCGCTGATGTACTTGTTGAGACGGGTCGATGAGGTATTCAACATAGGTAATGGCTTATCCGAATGATTTGGACAACAAAATAACACGGAGCACGGGCACGCAGCGACCGCAGCAAAAAGCTCGCAATGTTGCGCCCATTAATCGTGGGGTATTCGCGCATTCGGCTCGGCGTTTAGCTCGCTGGTTTCAAGCGCCAGGCTGGAGCCGGGAAGCGGCGCGTGTCACGCATCCGCCTTCCGTGACTTGTCAGGCCCACCCCAAAACCAAGTCATCAGAAAGGGCCACGTATACCTGATGATGGGAGGAATTCACCAATGCTTGGAGCCTCTCAAGAATTTCGGACTCGCTTGCTTGATAGCCCCACTCAAGAACTAATTCGTGGACCCACTTCAGATGTTCTCTAATTGCAGCGTTCATCGAAACTTCCATATTCACTTGGGAGCCCTAACGCCTTGCACACGGGCGAAGGGCAGCCAGATCGATTTGCTCAAGGATTGGCGAAGCCAAGCACAAATAGAACTGGCGGAACGGAATCCGAGCACCCAAGGTTCGTTTGTGCTGCAACTTGTTATAGGTAATCGACATCGTACCTCACCTGAACAAAGTCGTTGGGGAATGCTGTTGCTTTAGCGTTTGTGAGTTTTACTTCTTTGAAAATATCACCAAACAATGGCTTGCCAGACCCCAGTAATAAAGGAGCTTGAGTGATGGTTATTTCATTAATAAGTTGCTCATTAAGGAAAGAGGTAATGGTTTCGCCGCCATCTATGTAAGCGTGTTTAAAGTTTGAACTTTCAAGCTCCTTAATGAGTTGACGAATATCACCTGAATACATTTCGATTTTACCTGCCAGATTTTTCGGGGGCTCGGTGACTGTTTTACTTAGCGCAATAATTCGAATGTCTTTATAAGGCCACTGGTCATCGGTAAGGTTAAAGCTAGCTAGCTTTTCCATGCAGTTACGACCCATGATCATGCAATCGACTGAAGCAATATAATCGTTGAAGCCCATGTCAGCCTGACCACCAAGGTCGACATTAGGTTTTCCAGCTGTTTCAAGCCACTCAACACTATCGTCAGCGGTTGCGATGTAACCGTCAGCACTTGTAGCGATGAATACTGAGCATTTCATTTAGATGACCTATAACGTTAGCGGCAGGGGCGCGACCTCAGGAGGGGGGCTGAACGCCCGTATAACACGGGCGCTGCCAATGCTTTGCGTCCTTCACGTTGGGGTGGACCGTTCTTTGAACTCAGGTTGTTGTCAACCTATCTCGCCGGCGCGGCGATACGTACCGGGCCGAAAAAGCCATTGATATACAGGCCGCCATCGGACAAAGGGGTCACGAAGGTTCCGCCGGTGTTGAACTTGACGCTCTTTCCAAGCGTGATCGTGCCGATTACCTTACCCGTGTCCCAATCAAGACCAGTCAGCGAGTACAGGCCGTCCTTGGCTGTGTTGAGATAGACGGCGTTATCGACGGTGGAGATGGGGGACAGCTGCCACGCCAATCCTTTGTCGTTGTACACCCAGGCACTTTCGAGACGGTTGGTTTCGGTGTTCCACTGGAACTTCTCGGCGCCCCGCGGGCCCGGCACCGTGGTGCCCATGGTCATAACGGTAGAGAGAAGGTCCAGACCTTTGTCCGCCGGAATCACTCTCGGGAACTCGGATCCCATCACCATGGTGCCGTAGCCATAAACATGCGGAGACCATTCGATGGTGGTCTTGACCGGAAAGGAGATCGCCGCTGATCCCGCGGTGCGTTTGCTTGGAGCGCCTTGCACCGCTACTGCGTCATCCGGAATCTCATCCCGCCAGAACGCCACCACCTTTACCGGGTCGCCCTGATCCACCGTCAACACCAGCCGGTCGTTGCCCTCACCAAAGCCCATCAACGTCGGTGTGGTTCCCGATCCACGGGACAATGAACCCTTTTTCTTGACCCAGTCGTAGGGCTCCTTCCAGGCACCGTCGGCCTCATCCAGAGAAAGCTCATCGCCTTTCCACACCAGCTTGCGCATGAACTTGTCGGTGACTACGTAAATGCCATTGTTTTCGTCAGCAATAACGCCATTGTCGAGGGCCTCACCGGGAATTGGCGCCAACCAAGACTTGGTGAGATCCCGGTCGAGGATGCCAATCACACCCGAGAGCGCCACCACCACATGACCGTCGTAAGTCATGTTCACGCCAAGAAAGCGGCTGACCTCTGCGGCCAATTCCTCGGGCAGGTCATTCTTGATGTCACGCTTGGCGACGACCACAAGCTCCGACCCTGCATCTCCTGGAGTCTTGTCGCCAAACTTGTACAGAACCGTCCCGAAGCCGGCATAGAAGTAACCATCCCGATCCATCATCCCGTACATGCCATTTGGCCAACTCTCCGAGGAAATCCCGGTCTTCTTGGCGACCGCCTGGGTGATGGCCAGGAACTCTTCGTCATTGGTACCGACCGCGTCGAGTTTCGCAACCAGTTCGGCCAGCTCCTTGCCTGACATGTAGTCGGACTCATGCCCGGGGATCTTGATTTCATTGATCAGTTCGAGTCGCCCCTCGTCGAAACGATACTTGGCCACCCGGCCGGGGCCCGAAACGCAGATGGCCTCCCGACCATCCTGATAGCGACGGTGGGCCAAGCCGGGATTCCCCATCCCACCGGGTTGGAAATTGACCTCCTCGGGCTTCACCACCCGGCCACCACCTCCGTAGCTATTCTCCACCACATCCGTCTGGGCCGAATTGTAATGAACCATCGGGAAGAAGCTGTCTTGAATGAGGAAGGGGTTCTTGGGTGGCATTTGGTTGTTTTGCTGGGCATGGGCCCCTGCTGAAACGAGTAACACAGCGATTAGTGCCCCACCGATGGGGTTTAAAAATGCTGTTAGTTTCACGGTTTAGCTCTCTCCTGGCAGTTGGGCTGATGTGCTCTCATCAGCTAACCCTTGGCCGGAGCAGACTTAATGCACTTGTTACAAGTTCACTCAAAAACCGGCCTCATAAAACTGCGCTTACAGCTTAGTACACAACGAGTTTCTCCGGCGTATTTGAAGGCGGCTTGTCAGGCTGAGTCGTGCAACGAGGCCTCACGGTATTCTTCATAGGCTGCCAGCGACTCGAACGTGAATAGTGCGATAGCGATCTTGTTGGCACCTTCCGACGGCAGAAAATACCCATGATGCTGACCGCCGAATTTCTCGACTAGGGGTATCCACACCTTCGGCATCGTCGTTCTCCTGTTTCGGTGGACTTTCCCCCGAGGCATCGGACACGCACAAAAAAGCCGCTACGGACAGCGGCTTTTTTGACCCTGGCAGGCTTTGGGCCTAGCCCATGTTTTTCCGGAGGAACTTCTGGATCTCGCCGACGATACCGCTGCGGAAGGCCAGCACCGTCAGGATGAAGATGCCCCCCAGAATCGGGTCGACCCAGTCGCGCAGGGAGCCCTGCGACAACTGGTACTCCACGTTCACCACGAAGGTGGCGCCAACGACGGGGCCGAGCAAGGTGCCCATGCCGCCCACCAGCGTCATCAGGATCACCTCGCCTGACATGTGCCAGTGGGCATCGTTCAACGAGGTCAGCTGGAACACCACTGACTTCATTGACCCGGCCAGGCCCGCCAGGGCGGCCGAGATCACGAACGCCAGTATTTTATAGCGGTCGACGTTGTAACCCAGCGAGACCGCACGGGGTTCATTCTGCTTGATGGACTTGAGCACCTGACCATACGGGCTGCTCACGATCCGCTGGACCAGCAGATAACAGCCCAGGAACACCGCCAGCACGAAGTAGTACATGTTCAGGTTATCCTCGAGATTGATCACCCCGAACAGGTGGCCCCGGGGAATACCGTGCATGCCGTCTTCACCGCCAGTGAACTCGGACTGAACGAAGAAGAAGAACACCAGCTGCGCCAGTGCCAGGGTGACCATGGCGAAATAGATGCCCTGCCGGCGAATAGACAGCAGGGCAAAGGCCAGGCCCAGGCCCGTGGCCACCGCGGTCCCCGCGAGAATGCCAACTTCGGTGGTCAAACCGGAATAGTTACTGAGCAAATACCCCGTGGTGTAGCCACCGGTAGCCAGAAAAGCGGCGTGGCCGAAGGACAACAACCCGGTAAAGCCAAACAGCAGGTTAAAGGCCACCGCGAACAGGGCGAAGCACAGGATCTTCATCAGGAAGACCGGATACATGACGAATGGTGCTGCCATCAGCAGCAGCACCAGCACCCCGTTGAGCAGCATTTTCTTGCGGTCCTGAACCTTCTGCTGTTCGAGGATTGCGTTATGGATATCGGCCGGATTGAACGACTGGCTCATGGTTAAGCCTCCTTACCAAACAGACCCGCAGGCCGGAACATCAGCACCACCACCATGACCAGGAAGATCACGGCGGATGAGGCCGGCGGATAGAAGGTTTTGGTGAGACCTTCAATCACCCCCATCAGGATACCGGTGATGATCGCGCCCCCGATGGAACCCATGCCGCCGATAACAACAACCGCGAACACGGTAATCAGTATGTGGGAGCCCATCACCGGCGTAACGGAATAAATCGGCGCCGCCAGAACCCCGGCGAAGGCCGCCAGCATGACCCCGAAGCCGTAGGTAAGGCTGACCAGCAAAGGCACGTTGATGCCGAAACCCTGCATAAGCTCGGCATCTTCTGTGCCGGCCCGCAGGTATGAGCCCAGCTTGGTCTTCTCAATCATGAACCAGGTACCGAAACAGACCAGCAGGGCAATCACGATAACCCAGGCCCGGTAGTACGGCAGGAACATGAAGCCCAGATTGACCCCGCCCTTGAACAGATCCGGCATGGAGTAACGCATACCCGACACGCCATAGATGTTGGTCAGTACCCCTTGCAGCAGCAGGGCGATACCGAAGGTCAGCAACAGGCTGTAAATGTGGTCCTGTCCGGCAATGCGACGCAGCAGGAAGTATTCGATCAGCACCCCGACTACACCGACAAGCAGCGGCGCCATGATGAGCGCAACCCAGTAGCTGACACCCAGAACGTCGAACAGGATGACGGTGGCCATGGCACCGAGCATGTACATCGCCCCGTGGGCGAAGTTGATAATCTTGAGCAAACCAAAAATAACGGCCAGCCCGAGACTCAACAGCGCATAGAACGCGCCGTTAATGACCCCGATCAGAAGCTGGCCGGACAGCACGGCAAGGGGGACACCGAAAATCATCGACATGTTGCTAACTCCAAAAGCAGCGCAGACGTATTCGCTAAGAGCGCCGTTGCGGATTCCGGAAGCTCGCCGGCCATGCGGGCCGGAGAGCCCCGGAGGTTACGCTCTTACTTGCTGGTTACCAGTGGGCACTTGCTCTCAGAAAGCGGACGATAGGCTTCATCGGCCGGGATGGTCCGCAGAATCTTGTACAGATCCCACTCGCTTTTCGACTCATCCGGAGTTTTCACCTCGGCCAGGTACATGTCGTGCACCATCCGGCCGTCTTCGCGGATTTTGCCGTTGCTGGCGAACATATCGTTGATCGGGGTAGCCATCATCTGCTTGCGCACGGTCTGGGCATCGTCGGAACCGGTTTCTTCAACCGCCTTCAGATACTGCATGGTGCTGGAGTAGATACCCGCGTGAACCATGGTCGGACGCACGCCGGTCTGCTCCATGAAGCGATCCGACCATTCGCGGGTCTCGTCGTTCATGTCCCAGTACCAGCCCGTAGTGAGCTGGATGCCCTGGGCCGCTTCGACGCCCAGAGCGTTAACGTCGGTCAGGAACAGAAGCAGCGCCGCCAGCGTCTGGCCGGACTGGGTCAGCCCGAATTCGCCAGCGGTGTTGATGGCGTTGGTGGTGTCGGCGCCGGCGTTGGCCAGTGCCACGACGTCAGCGCCGGAGGCCTGGGCCTGCAGGATGAAGGAAGAGAAGTCCGGAGTCGGGAACGGATGGCGCAGCGTGTCAACCACTTCGCCACCGTTCTCCTGAACCACGCTGGATACATCACCCTCAAGGGCATGGCCGAAGGCGTAATCGGCGGTCAGGATGAACCAGCTTTTGCCACCCTCTTTGACCACTGCACTGGCGGTACCGTTAGCCAGCGGATAGGTGTCGTACACATAGTGGATATGGTTCGGGGTGCAGTGCTCGTTGGTGATGCTGGAGGCTGCGGAGCCGGAAATGATCCCCAGCTTGTCGTTCTCTTCAAGGATATCGCTGACGGCAATGGATACAGAGGAGGCTACAAGCCCGGCCACCAGATCGACCTCGTCGTTTTCAACCCAGCGGCGCACGGTGCTGGAGGCCACGTCCGCGCTGTTGCGGTCGTCAGCGCTGACCACTTCAATCTTGGCGCCATTTACCTTGCCACCGAAGTCGGCAATGGCCATTTCCATCGCTTTCAGACCGTTGGGGCCCGCCAGATCCCGGTAGGTGCCTGACATGTCCGCCAGGTAACCGATCTTGACGGTATCGCCGGAAATGGCGGCCTGGGCACCACCGGCCATCATGGCTGAGGCAACGGCTGAAGTCAGAAGCTTTTTCATCATTGTCATTGTTGTATCTCCGCTACTGTTTTTGCGTTGGTTCGGGTTTGTTGTTGCTCTTGTTCTCTCGGTCTTGCCTGGCTGGGATCACACCCCCAGATAGCTGTCCAGCACTGACTGCTTGGCGCTCAGTTCGCCAGCGCTGATTTCCTCCACAATCTGCCCGTGTTCCACCACGTAATGGCGGTCGGCCAGCGGCGCTGCGAAGTGGAAATTCTGTTCGACCAGTACGATGGTCAAGCCCTTTTCCTTGAGCCTGACCAGCACCTCACCCAGTTTCTCGACAATCACCGGGGCCAGGCCTTCGGTGATTTCGTCCAGCAACAGCATATTGGCGCCGGTGCGCAGAATGCGGGCCATGGCCAGCATCTGCTGTTCACCACCGGAGAGCTTGGTGCCTTGGCTGAAGCGCCGTTCGTAAAGGTTGGGGAACATCTCGTAGATTTCTTCGAGGCTCATGCCGCCGCTGCGCACCACCGGTGGCAGGGTGAGATTTTCCTGCACGTTGAGGGCGGAAAAGATGCCCCGATGCTCGGGGCAATACCCGACACCCAGCCGGGCGATGTGGTGCGGGGCACACGACATCGTCTCTTCCCCGTTGATCATGATGGAGCCGGTGCGGCGGCCCACCATGTTCATGATTGACTTGAGCGTGGTGCTGCGCCCCGCCCCGTTGCGGCCCAGCAGCGTCACCAGCTCGCCGCGGTTCACCACCAGATCGATGCCATGCAGGATGTGGGATTCGCCGTAAAAGGCGTGCAACCCGGACACCCGCAGCTGTTCGTATTCTCGGTCCGCACGCTGGCTCATTGGGCGGCCTCCTTCTGGCTTTCCACCGCGCCCGTGCCGCGCTCACCGCTGTCACTGCTGCCCATATAGACTTCCCGGACGCGCGGGTCGGCCGACACCGTGTCGTAATCGCCTTCGGTAAGCACCGCCCCCTGGGCCAGCACCGTAATCCGGTCACACAGTTTGCTCACCACGCTGAGGTTGTGCTCGACCATCAGCACCGTGCGCCCCTGTGCGGCCTTGCGCACCAGTTCGACAACACGGTCAACATCCTCGGCGCCCATGCCCTGGGTCGGCTCGTCAAGCAGCAACAGCTCGGGCTCCATGGCCAGGGTTGTCGCCAGCTCGAGCGCTCGCTTGCGGCCATAGGCAAGCTCCACCGTGGTGGTATTGGCGTACTCAGCCAGGCCCACGGCATCGAGCAGTTCCATACAGCGTTCGTTGAGCTTGTTCAGCGAATTCCCCGATTTCCAGAAACTGAAGGACGTACCTTCGAAGCTCTGCAAGGCAACACGGATGTTCTCCAGCGCCGTCATGTGCGGGAACACCGCCGAGATCTGAAAGGAGCGCACCACCCCTTTACGGGCAATGGCGGCCGACTTCATGGCAGTGATGTCCTGGCCATTGAACAGGATCTGGCCACGGGTCGGGATGAGGAATTTGGTGAGCAGATTAAAGACCGTGGTCTTGCCTGCACCGTTGGGGCCGATCAGGGCATGGATATGGCCCTTCTGAATCTTCAGATTCACGTCGTCGACCGCAACAAACCCCTTGAATTCTTTGACAAGGTTGCGGGTCTCCAGAACGTACTGTTCACTCATGAGCCAGTCTACCTTTGTTATTGTTGTACATTAAAACTACTTCACAGACTAGTTTGACGTACACGTAAACGTCAACTCATTACTGCACTTTTTCGGGCCAGTTCACTAGGCAAAAAGTCGCATATCAAATCCCCAACCTGAGCTGGTTTTTCCAGATGCGGAGCGTGGCCCGTGTCCGCCATGAACACCGCCCGGGCCGTGTCCCCGATGCCTTCGGCAATGTCCGTCACCTGCTGCGGCAGCCCGTATTCGTCGTTGTCACCCTGAATGATCAGAGACGGACACGTGATTGCCGCCAGCGCCCCACTGAAATCCAGATGGCGCTGAAACGCCTCATCCAGCCATACGGTGTGCCAGGCGGTGAACAGCTCGTCAGTGCGGGCACCGTGGTAGCGCCACAGCTTGTCGCGCAGATCGGTTTCCCGGTACTTCACTGTCATGTCCCGGATGCCTTTTAGGGTCAGGTGATCGGCGTAGGTGTGCGCCGCCATGGTCACCAGCGCCCGGACACGCTCCCCAAGCGCGCCCGCGGCAAACAGCGCGATAGAGCCCCCGTCGCTGTGCCCGACAAGCACCACCTGATCGATCGCCAGGGTGTCCAGAAGGCGGGGCAGCCAATGTTCGCCATGCTGTTGCAGGTAGTCGTAGGGCCGCGGCAGGACTTCATCCGACGACCGCCCATAGCCAAGACGGTTGAAGACCAGGGCATCCAATCCGGTGGCCTCAGCCAGCTGTTCCGGGAACCGGCGCCACAGGGCAATGCTGCCCAGGGATTCGTGCAGGAAAACCAGCGTTGGCCCCGAAGGCTTGTTGTGGCGGATACGTCGCGCCTCGACCGAGACGCCGTCGCCAAGAGAGACCATCGTGTCTTGGATCTGCATGAGGCCTTACCGCCTGGGTGGAATCGAGTAGGTCATGGTGGAATGGGCAACCGGCGCTTCGGCACCTTCGGAGTAAACGAACACTTCGCCGACAGCCATGGTCCGGCCCACCTTCAGCATCGTTGCCTTGGCCCAGATGGGCTTATGGGCGACCGGTTTGCGCAGGAAGTTGATGTTCAGGTTGGTGGTGACCGCCAGCGGCACGAGACCAATCTGGCTCAGGAGTGCGGCGTAGAGGGTGACATCGGCAAGCCCCATCATCGCCGGCCCCGAGACGGTTCCGCCCGGCCTGAGGTGCTCTTCATCCACCTCCAGCTTCATTTCCGCCCAGCCGTCTCCGAGCTTCTGCAGGGTGCCGAACGCGGCGCCCTGCGGAAACTGCTCATCGAGAAAAGCCTGCAGCTCTTCAAAGGTGATGATCATGGATTTTGTTCATCCTGTGCCCGGTTGCGAAGAACAAAACGCTGGATCTTGCCACTCGGCGTTTTCGGCAACTCGTCGACAAACTCGATTTCGCGCGGGAACGCGTGAGTGGACAACCGGCGACGAACCAGCTCCTGCAGTTCATCTTTCAGCGTCTCGTCATCCGCCGCAGCCTGATCGCCTTTGATCACCACGTAGGCCTTGATAATGGAGCCGCGCTTTTCGTCCGGCTTGCCCACCACGCCGGACTCGGCCACAGCGGCATGCTCCAGCAGAGTGCTTTCCACATCTGCCGGCCCGACGCGGTAGCCCGCGGTGGTGATGATGTCGTCATCCCGGCCGCTGAAGGAGAAGCTGCCATCACCGTGGCAGATCACCATGTCGCCGGTGAGGTAGTAGCCGTTCACGAACGGGTCTTTCTCACCCCAGGTGTAACCATCGAAATGGAACAGCGGCGATGCCGCCACATCGACCGCCAGCTGCCCTACTTGACCAGCGCCGACTTCTTGGTTTTTCTCGTTCAGCGCAACCACCTTGTGGCCGGGGGCAGCGTAGCCCATGGAGCCCTCGCGAACCGGATGCTCAAGGCCGTGAAAATTGCAGCAGGTCATGCCGGTTTCGGTCTGGCCGTAATGGTCTTTCACCGGGCAGAAATGACGATTTTTGATCCAGTTCACCACCTCGGGATTCAGCGGCTCACCCGCACTGCTGGCAACCCGGAGGCCCAGGTTCTCGCCCTCGGGCAGAACATCGTCGTTGGCCTTGAGCAGGCGGTAGGCCGTGGGCGCCGCGGCAAGGTTGGTGATCTTGTACTTGCGGATCATGTCGTAGGTGGATTCAGGGGTGAAGCCGCCGGGATTGAAGTGGGTGGCATGCCCCATCAGCAACGGCCCGACCACCGCGTAATACAGGCCATAGGCCCAGCCGGGATCCGCCACGTTCCAGTACCGGTCGTCTGCGCGCAGATCGATGGCGTGCTTCATATAGACATAGAACGCCAGCAGAGCCCGCACCGGCACGGCCACACCCTTGGACTTGCCAACCGTGCCGGAGGTAAACATCTGCAGGAAAGGGTCATCCCCGGTTACCAGCACCGGCTCAAAGTCACTGGACTGCTCCGCCAGAATAGCCCCGAAATCGGCCACATCAGCGGCGATTGCACCGGCATTCAGCCCCACCACCGGCGGACATTCCCTGACCTCTCTGAGCTTGGGGTAGTTTTCCGGGTTGGTGACAACCAGCTTGGTATCGGCGCGCTCAAACCGGTATTCGATGGCACCGGACCCGAACGCGGTAAACAGTGGCTGGTAGACCGCACCGGCACGCAGTGTCCCGGCGATAACGATCAGCAATTCAGGAGTACGCGGCAACAGGGCGCCCCTTGCCGATGCCTTGCGAGGTCAGGTAGTTGGCAAACCGGGCAGAGGCGTCCTTCAGTTCGGCAAACGTCAATGCGCCCTCGCCACCCTCTTCTTTCTCGTAAAAGAGCGCGACTTTCTGAGGGTCGCCCGCCCACTTGTCACAAATCTCGTGGCAGACGTTCAGACCGCTATCAAGACGCCCGTCCAGGACCTCCGCTTCCAGTGCGGCGGGGTCGAAGCTGTTGTACACGGCGGTGTATTCCGGAAGGCTCATGTTCAACTCCTGTTGTTGTTATTTCGTGAAGTACCTAGCAATGAGTAGCACACGATTTCACTTTACGTAAAGGTAAACTTTAGGCCAATACGGTGGGATCAGCGGAGTTTCCGGGCCACCCAGTCAACGGAGAAACAGAAAGCGTTCGGTGTGAAAAGTACCTGAGCGGAAGCGGGCGCCAACGAGAGCCCAAAAGGCAGCCACAACCACCCCCGTGATGAACCCGAGGTGATGGGCCTGGTGAACAACCCGAAAGTCCTGTGTCGATCCGCCGCCCACAAAAACAACATCCTTGCAGGCTCGCGGAGCTTCATCCTATACCGATCACCTGCCTGCCTCAGCGGCAAAAGCCAGACCAGCGCACAGAAACGTTACGACGTCGGCACCAGCGCCGCATCAAACCCGTTTTGTGCCAGACGCCGGGCCTGATCGTCGGTCATTGCCAGATCCTTGCGCAGCGCCTCGAAGTTTTCCGTCATATAACCGCCGAAATACGCCGGGTCGTCGGAATTGACCGTCACTTTCAGGCCATCTTCCAGCAGCTTCAGGATCGGGTGCTGGCTCATGTGGTCGTACACTTTCAGCCGAACGTTGGACAACGGACACACCGTGAGCGGGATCTGCTCGCTGCGCAGGCGCGCCATCAACGTCGCGTCCTCGGTGGCGCGGACACCATGGTCTACCCTTACCACGCCCAGCTCATCAAGCGCCTGCCAGATGTACTCGGGCGGCCCTTCTTCACCAGCGTGCGCAACCGGCAGCAGCCCCATGTCCCGGGCGCGGCCGAATACCCGCTTGAACTTGGTCGGCGGGTGTCCCATCTCGCTGCTGTCCAGCCCTACCCCGATAAAGTGATCGCGGAACGGCAACGCCTCATCCAGGGTGCGCTGGGCCTCATCCTCGGACAGGTGCCTGAGGAAACACAGAATCAGGCCGTAGCTCAGCCCCCATTCGGCCTTCGCTTCACTCAATGCCCGGGTGATGCCGTTGACCACCGTGGTCATCGCAACGCCGCGATCGGTGTGGGTCTGGGGATCGAAGAACGGCTCCACATGGGTCACGTTCTGCGCGCGGCAGCGATCCAGGTAAGCCCGGGTCAGATCGTAAAAATCTTCCTCCTGCAACAGCACCTTGGCGCCACTGTAATAAATATCCAGAAAATCCTGGAGACTCCCAAAGTCATAAGCCTTGCGCAGGGCGTCCACGCTGTCGTAGGGAAGCTCGATGCCATTCCGTTCGGCCAGACGGAACATCAGCTCCGGCTCCAGGCTGCCTTCCAGGTGAATGTGCAGTTCCGCCTTGTTCAAAGCGTTAAGATCGAGGGACATGTTGAACTCTCTTCGCTGAAGGATTGACCGTTACAGAGGGGCACAACCTTACCGGGTACCGCCGCTACCACAGGGTAACCTGACTATAGCCGCTGCCGCATCAGGGATTGACCGGAGAAAGGGGAGCCGGGCGGATGCCAGGCTCCCAGACAGGATCAGAAGTGGAACTTCACCAGTGCGCTGACGACGTTTTCCGTACCGTCGACCAGCGGGAGGTTGCGATCCAGACCGAACTTGTTGCGCCAGTAGGAATACTCGACACCGGCATAGAGCACGCCCGGGTTATTGGAGAAGGCACCCAGATCCAGTTTCAGCTGCGGGTTGATGTGCATTTCCGCCTTGTGGTCGCTGGCCGCAGAGGAGTAATCCATAAAGCCATCAAACAGGAAAGCCGCCTGACCAACACTGAACGGCAGGCCCCAGGTGACGGTCAGCTGCCAGTCGTCAGCGGTTTCGTCGTTGTTGGCGTAGTAGACGTTGGTGTCGACATACTGGAAGCCCGGCACATCCCAGCTCAGGCCAATACCGGCGAGGTGGTTGTCGAACGCGGATACGAACGGGTTGTCGTTAACGCCGAACTCGTAGGTGTAAGCGAACAATACGTCCTTCACCGGCCCGAACGTCATCGGCTGTCCGGTCAGCCACCCCATGCTGACACGCGGTGAGAACTCACCGTAGGTTTCCTTCAGCCGCTCACCGTCACCGCGGGACTGCAGGCGATCGATGAAGAAGAACGTATCACCCCAGTTGTGGGCGGTGACGTTTTCGAAAGTGAAGGTCACCAGCTCTTCAGGCGTTACCTTGTAGTTGGTGCCATACAGCGCCGAAACGCTGGAGCTGCTGAAAAATTTCTCCGCGTGGGCAGCAGGTGCCATTGCGCTCGCAACAAAAGCGGCGGCAACCGCTTTACCGAATGTATTCAAGACCAGGTCCTCACAAAGTTCATTGTCAGGCAGTGATGCGCCTTCCTGGACCCATCCCTTCCGGCATGACCGGGCTGTTCCGCTGACCAACAACAGCGCTGCCGTCACCGGACGCACGGCGGCTGTCGGCGTGTTTCAGCGGAAAAAGCAAAGCCACAGCTCTCGACCAAGAACTGGCTCAGGATCAATCTGGGGAAGGTGCAACTGCCTGGGGTATCAGTACCGCGTGGTTTATCGGGGTTTCCTCCGACACCGCCCCGGATGGGACGACGCTCATCAGCTTCCGGTCGGTGCCCGCATCCGTCATTCAGAACGGCGCCGGCCCGGAGCGGCGCGGATTCTAGCACACCCGGTTCGCCCATCGCGAGGTCCGCTGCCGCCTTCCTGAACAACAAATTCGTTGACTATCACACGCACGCTGCTATGTTATCACCGTAAACATTGTTATCGGCGTTAACTTATGAAGCCAGAAGCCTCCTCGCGAGCAGCCTCTTATCACCACGGCAACCTGCCCGAACAGGCACTTCAACTGGGGCTGGAGACCGTGCGCGAGCAGGGCGACACGGCCATCGCGTTGCGGGCCCTGGCCAAGCAACTGGGTGTCAGCGCCCCCGCGCTCTACCGGCATTTTTCCGACCGCGACAGCCTGCTGGCCGAACTGGCCATTTTCGGCTTCAAAGCACTCCGCCGGCGCCTTCAAACCGTAGACCAAACAGACCCTGAACAGGCGCTGGTGAATATCGGCCTGGTGTACGTTGCCTTTGCCCAGGACGAACCCAATCTGTACCGACTGATGTTTGGCGGCCGTGTACTGCCCAAAGGTGCCCACCCGGGGCTCGATCAGGCCGGTCGCGATGCGTTTCAGGTACTCGAAGACACCATTGCCGGTGCCCAGAGCCTGGGCTTGCTCAAGCCCCTGCCGCTGTCACTGATGACAGCCGCAGCCTGGTCGCTGGTACACGGACTTTCCCAACTCACCATTGACGGCCATCTGCCGCTGGCCGACGCAGAACCACAACTGGCAGAGGGCGTGCTTGGCCTCCTGCTGGACGGTTCCCGAAACCGACACCAACAATAACCCCAAGGACCCCTGATATGAGCAGCCCCAAACCCAGCACCATCCGAGTCGGCCGACGCTACCGCGCCAACCGCCTTGAAGGCCCTTACGATGCCATCGTGATCGGCTCGGGCATCGGCGGCCTGACTGCCGCCGCCTGCCTGAGCAAGATGGGCAAGAAAGTGGTGGTCTTCGAACAGCACTACACCGCCGGTGGTTTCACCCACAGCTACGACCGCAACGGCTACGAATGGGATGTCGGGGTGCACTACATCGGCGACATGGGGGCCGACCACACCTTGGGCAAACGGCTGTTCGATTACATCACCGATGGCCAGCTGCACTGGGCGCCGATGGACAACCATTTCGACCGTATCTTCCTGGCCGACCGGCACGTGGATCTGGTGGCCGGCCCGGACGCCTTCAAAGCCGAACTGCTCAAGGCCTTTCCCGGCGAAGAAGCCGCCATCGACACCTACCTTGATTATCTGCGTAAGGTCTCCAAAGCCATGCCCGGGCTGGTGCTCGGCAAGGTCCTGCCGGACATTGCGTCAGGCCCGCTGCGTAAACTGGTCAGCAAAGCGGCCCCGGATTACCTGAACAAGCCCACCCGGGACGTGCTGGAAAGCCTGACCAGCAACCAGGAACTGATTGCGGTCCTCACCGGCCAGTGGGGCGATAACGGCCTGCCACCGGCCGAATCCAGCTTCATCATCCACGCCCTGATCGCCCGGCATTACCTTTATGGCGGCTACTACCCCATTGGCGGGGCGTCAGAAATGGCCAAAACCATCATTCCCGTTATTCAGGAGAGCGGCGGCGAAGTCTTCACCTACGCGGATGTAAAAGAAATCCTGATCGAGAAAAACAAGGCCGTTGGCGTGCGGATGGCGGACGGCGAGGAAGTTCGTGCGCCGCTGGTAATCAGCAATGCCGGGGTGTTCAATACCTTTGGTCCCCTACTGCCGGATTCCGCCAAGGAAAAGCTCCACTACCTGGACAAGCTACAGACTGTAGAGCGGTCGATGGCCAGCAATTGCCTGTACATTGGCCTGAAAGACACGGCAGAAAACCTGCAACTGCCCAAGACCAACTACTGGATCTATCCGGGCGCGGATTACGAGAAGCACCTGGCCGACTTTATGGCAGACCCCGCCAACAGCGATATCCCCCTCACCTACATCTCCTTCCCCTCGGCCAAGGACCCGAGTTTTGCCGAACGCTACCCCGGGCGGGCCACCATCGAGATCGTCGCTCCGGGCCCCTACGAGTGGTACGCCCAATGGGCCGACAAGCCCTGGGGCAAGCGCGGTGAAGAGTACGAGGCAGAGAAGGAAGCCTACGCCCAGCGCCTGCTGGCCAAGCTGTACGAGAAATTCCCGCATCTGGAAGGAAAGGTAGATTACTACGAGCTGTCTACGCCGCTGTCCACCGATTACTTCTGCCGGTACAGCAAGGGCGAGATCTATGGCCTGAACCATACGCCAGACCGTTTCGAACAGGACTGGCTGAAGCCGAAAACCCGCATCCCCGGGCTCTACCTCACGGGTCAGGACATCATGACCTGTGGTGTGGTGGGCGCGATGATTGGTGGCCTGCTAACCACCATCGCCGTCAGTGGGCTGAAGGGATTACCACTGGCCAAGAAAATGTTCGTTGGCTAAAGGCCCCGCGCATGCGACCCAGGTGACCGATGGTTGATGCGAGGATGGTTTACACTGATTTTGATCGGTAAACCATTCTCAACCATCGGTTATCTATGAAATTCACGCTCGATTTTCTGGACGCCTTCCTCACTATCGCCTGGCTAACGCTGCCGCTGCTGGGATCTTTCACCTGCGTGGTTGCCGGGCTTGGGCTGGTGGTGGGCCGCATCGAGAACTGGACGCCATTCAACGCCCTCTACTGGTCCTTCATCACCGCCTCTACCGTTGGCTTTGGCGATATTCGGCCGAGCCAAAAGCCGTCCAAAATCCTTGCCGTCGTGATTGCCTTTGTCGGCCTGATGTTTACCGGCATTGTCATTGCCATCGCGGTAGAGTCGGCCACATACGCGTTTGACAGGAACGTGGATATCCACAAACTCACGCGGCCCGTCGGTCCCTGACCGCCTGAATCCAGCGGTAGAAAACCGGCACCAGCAAGGTCCCCAGAATGGTGGCGGTTATCATGCCACTCAGCACCGTGATACCCAGGCTAATCCGACTGGCTGCACCCGCGCCGCTGGCAAACACCAGAGGGAGAACGCCCAACACAAACGAGAAAGCCGTCATCAGGACGGCCCGGAAGCGCATAACCGCCGCTTTATGGGCGGCATCAACGGCCGCCAGGCCAGATGCCCGCAGCTGCATGGCGAACTCCACGATCAGAATCGCCGTTTTGGTCGACAACCCTACCAGCAGCACCAGGCCCACCTGAGCGTAGATGTTGTTCGCCAGCCCCACCAGCCAGAGCCCCCCCATCGCGCCCAGCAACGCCAATGGCACCGCGCCAATGACCGCGAAGGGCAAGCTCCAGCTTTCATACTGTGCTACCAGGAAAAGATACACGAACACAATCGCCAGCAGGAAAATGGCGGTCGCAAGATTGCCGGCCTGTAGCTCCTGAAGACTCTGCCCTGCCCAACTGAACTCGTACCCCTGAGGCAAGGTTTCAGACAATTCCTCCATGGCTCCCAGGGCATCGCCACTGGCAAATCCAGCCGCTGCCTCACCGGTGATCGTCACCGACCGTTTGAGATTGAAATGCTGGATGCTGGACGGCCCAAGCACCGGCCGCAGCGTAGCCAGTGTCGTCAGCGGCACCATTTCCCCGTCCCGGTTACGGACAAAGTAGTGAGACAGGTCTTCGGGCCGTTGCCGGAACTCACCTTCGGCCTGCAGAAGCACCCGGTAGTTCCGGCCAAACCGGGTGAACTCATTGACGAACAGAGAGCCCAGCTGGGTCTGAAGCGTTGAGAAGATATCCGACAACTCGATACCCAGTACCTTGGCCTTATTGCGATCGACTTCCAGCAGGTACTGGGGAATATTGGCGCGATAGGTACTGTAGACTCGTGCAAGCTCCGGGCGCTGGTTCGCTTCGAAGATCACGCCATTCATGACCTGCGCCAGCTCCGACACGTCGCGCCCCAGATTGTCCTGAAGGCGATAATCGAAACCAGCAGATGTGCCCAGGCCCGGAATCGGCGGTGGGTTGAACACCATAATCTGAGCTTCCGGAATGGACCATAATCCGCCATACAGCCGTGGCAACACCTCACGAAGCCCCAAGCCGGGTTCGGTCCGCTCTTCCCAATCTTTCAACATGGCGATGCCTAAACCGTTGTTCGAGGCCGCACCACCAAGCAGGGAAAAACCGGACACAGTAATAATATCCGTGACCGCCTCATCCTCCAGAATCCGTTCAGTTACCTTGGCCAATACGGCATCGGTGCGCTCCAGAGACGACGCATCAGGCAACTGAACATCCACGAACAGGAATCCCTGATCCTCCGGCGGTACGAACGCATTGGGAACTGCCCGAAAAAGTCCGAAAATGGCAGCGACCACCAACAACAGCAGAAGGGCAACCACCAGGCTCTTGCGCAGGAGCCGCCCCACCACCTTCGCATAGCCGCCGGTGCTGGCGTCGATGGCTTTTTCGAACGGCCTCAACCAACCGATCGTGCTGCTCCCCCTGCCAAGCAGAGAGACGCACAACGCCGGGCTCAGGGTCAGCGCGTTAATGGAAGAGATGATGACGGCCACGGAAATCGTCACGGAAAACTGCTGGTAGAGAGTGCCTGTAATGCCGGGCATAAAGCCCACCGGCACAAACACCGCCAGCAACACCAGCGTGGTGGCAATCACCGGGCCGGAAACCTCCTCCATGGCTTTGGTCACCGCCTCCTGGATAGACAGCTGCTCCTCTTTCAGGATTCGCTCCACGTTCTCGATGACCACAATCGCATCGTCCACCACGATGCCGATGGCCAACACCAAACCAAACAGCGTGATGGTATTGATGGAATACCCCAGCAGCGCCATCACCGCGAACGTGCCGATCAGGGACACCGGAATGGCGATGGAGGGAATCAGCGTCGCCCGCCAGTTCTGCAGGAACAGGAACACCACCAGAATGACCAGCCCGATCGCCTGGTAGAGCGTGATGATCACTTCATCAATGGAACGGGTAATGAACTCGGTGGTGTCATACAGGATCGCGTGGGAAACGCCGTCAGGGAAGCTCTCGGCTACAGCGTCCACAACCCGTTTTACCTCGGTCGCCACATCAAGAGCGTTGGCATCAGGCAACTGGTAAATAACCACGAACGCCGTATCACGATTATTGAGTTTGGCGGTGGATGTGTAGGAACGGGACCCCAATTCAATTCGACCAACATCCCTCAACCGCAGGAAACCACCATCTGGAGTGGCCCGGAGAATCGTATTGGCAAATTCCTCGGGATCCGACAGCCGTTCCCGGCTCTGGATGGTGTAAACAAACTGCTGTCCCTTGGGCACGGGTGCCTGCCCCAGCTTGCCGGCCGCCACAATCTGGTTTTGCTCCCGAATGGCAGCCGCCACCTCTGATACCGTGACCCCCAGTGACGCCATACGCCGGGGATCCAGCCATACCCGCATGCTGTAATCCTTGGCACCCATCACCTCGGCAGACGCGACGCCAGGCACCCGGCCAAGAGTATCCACGAGATTGTTGGAGGCATAGTTGCTCAGGAAAATACCGTCCAGATCATCCCGCTCAGAGATCAGGTTAATGCCCATCAGCATATTGCCGGACTGCTTGCTGACCACCACACCTTGTCTGCGAACCTCATCAGGCAGGAAGGGCTCGGCCAACGCCACCCGGTTCTGGACATTCACCTGAGCGATATCGGTATCGGTGCCGCTCTCAAACGTCAGAGTTATGTTGGCCGTGCCATCACTGGAGGCCGTGGACTCGATATAAATCATGTCCTCGACACCATTGAGCTGCTGCTCAATAGGTCGGGTTACCGCCTCTTCCACCACCTCGGCACTGGCGCCGGGAAGCGTCGCCGTTACCTGAACCTGCGGTGGAGCCATGTCCGGGTACATATTGACCGGCAGAATCCGCAATGCCAGCAGGCCCGCCAAGGTAATCAGAATGGAAATAACAAAGGCGAATTTGGGGCGGTAAATGAAGACCCGACTGATCATTGAGCCGCCTCTTCCTGATCCATCAGAGCGCCGGTCTGAGTATCAATCTGCTTCTGTACCGGGCTCACCTTTGTTCCGGTCCGAACCTTCTGAAGCCCTTCAACGATCACCTGATCACCAGCGTCCAGACCTGCCTCCACAGCGACCATCGCACCTTTTGGAGCACCCACCTGCACGAATCGCTGTGCGACTTCCTGGTCCTCATTCACCACCAGTACAAACTTGCCCTCAAGGGTCTCCTGCAAGGCCATTTGAGGGACCAGAACCTGCATAGCACCAGACTGGCCTTCAATCCGGAGCGTCACGTACAGTCCGGGCAGAAGCAGTGCATCCGGATTGGGAAAAACAGCCCGGATGGCTACCGTGCCCGTGTTGCCCTCGGTTCGAACATCGGCGAAATCCAGGGTTCCGTCGTACGGGTAGGTTTCGCCGTCGGGCAGAGTCAGGGCAAGGTCTAGCTGATCAGATGCCACCTGGGGGGATGTTCGATAAGTTCGCCGGAATGCCACGTAATCGGCCTCATTGACCTCGAACTGCACGTAGATCGGGTCAGTTACAAGAACTTCTGCAATCGGACCACTGACCGGTTTAACCACCGCGCCCACATCAAAATTGAGCTTGCCGATCCAGCCATCAAACGGCGCCTTGATCTCTGCATAATCAAGATTCGTCGACGCCTTATCGACGGCCGCCTTCGCGGTTTTCAGCCGCCCCTCGGCGGCACTGAACCGGTCTTTCAGTTGGTCAAGATCTGCATCTGACAAAAAGCCCTTGCTGGCCACTTCCTCTCCACGACGCAGATTCTTTCGGGCAGACTCCAGTTCCGCTCTGGCTGCGGCCAGCTCGGCCTCCGCCTGATCAAGGTTGGCCTTTACGGTGGTATCTTCCAGGCGCACCAGTACATCGCCCTTCTCCACTCGCGCCCCCTCCTGGAACAGCACTTCCTGAATCTCTGCTTCGATTCGCGCCGTCAGATCCGCCGTGGCTGACGCTTCCGTTCTGGCAACGAACTGCCGGCCGGGCCGAACCTCGGCCTCTTCAACCGCAATCACCGACACAGAGGCAGGTTCAGCGGGCGCGGATTGTTCGGGTTCGGAACAGGCCGACAGAAAAGCCATCACAATCAGACAAAAGACCGGGAGCCATCCCGGCCGTTGGGAAAGTTTAACGGGCACCATCTTCGTCCTTTTCTGGCGACGTTAACGAACCCAGCCCTCACGGCTGGACAGGTGTTTTAAGACTAGACGAGCATCGCTAACACGCCACGAGCAGGCGCATTTTTTGGTGACTTCCGGCTTCCCCTGCGGACGAAATCACCGGGCTGAAAAAATAATCCGGAATGTCTATTTGCGCTACAGAGAGTGACTATACTTCTTGAGGTCACGCACAGGGGGTACTCAGATGCAGTTCCAGGCACTGCTCGACTCGGTCCCGCTCTCGATACTTTTCTTGATGTTTGTCCTCTCAGCGATGCTGATATCGGAGGCAGGCTACCGCGTCGGACACTGGTGGCAGAGAGAAACGCCGGAGGAAAAAGAAGGGCCGACCAACATGATTGTTGGCTCGCTGCTGGGGCTATTGGCCTTTATGCTGGCCGTGACCATGGGGATGTCGTCAGATCGCTTCGATACCCGACGCGCCATGACGCTCGCCGAGGCCAACAGCATCGGAACCACCTACATGCGTGCGGGCTACCTGGCAGAGCCAGCCGCCACTCAGTCACGAACCCTGCTCAGTGAATACGCCCCATTGCGGGTCGTCTCTAAAAACCCCGATCCCAATGACATCATCGCGGGAATCGCCCGGTCGCAGGAAATACATACAGAACTCTGGTCCATCGCCGAGGAACTGGCGCGGGAAAATCCCAACTCCCCGCTGATTGCCCTGTACATTCACTCCCTGAATGAAACCATCGACCTGCACGAAACACGAGTCACTGCGGGCATCTACGCGCGCCTGCCGATCACCGTGTTCATCCTGCTGCTGGCCACCTTCGTGCTGACCCTGGGCATGGTAGGCTACAGCGCCGGCCTTACTGGGCGCCGAAGTCCGCCCACCGCGGTGGTGCTGATCGTTGTGCTTGGCGGCGTACTCAGCCTGCTAGTGGACCTGGACCGTCCGGCCCAGGGACTGGTCATCGTTAACCAGCAACCACTGATTGATCTGCTTGAGCAGATCAATACCCAGACCCTCAGTGAATAATGCCCCCGGCTCTCAGGAGACCGCGCTGAAACCCCGTCCCAAAAAAGCTAATCAATTGACAAATAACATTATTTTACCAACAAACGCTTACTCTCCGAGCACACGACCGATAGAATTCTGCCTCCAGTTCAGGAGTGCCTGAAATTCAAAAAATAAGGGTCGTACCATGAAAAAAGTTCTGATCGCATCCGCCATCGCCTCTGCACTTGCCGCAGCTCCCGTTTCTGCGCAAGAGGCACAAAACACCGTCGATTTCCTGAAGCAGGATAGCTATTTCAAAGCCTTGATTGGTTTTGCCGACCTGGGACTGGACGACGCTGCCCTGGCGGTAACCGGCACCTACGGTAAACGCCTGCCACAGGTGCATCAGAACTTCCGTTTTGAAGCGGATCTCGGATTCAGCCTGAGCGATGCGGAAAGCTCCTTCAACGACGGTTTCGGTAACAACGTCAAGACATCCGCCAGCTACTTCCTGCTGGGCGGTTACGGCGTGTACGAGCACCCGCTGGACGACAAGATCTCCGTTTACGGTCGCGGTGGCCTCGTTTACGTGTCGTCTGACGTGGAAGTCAAATCCGCTGGCCTGAACTCAAGCGGGTCGGATTCCTCCATTGAGCTGGGTATCGGTGCCGGTGCCAAGTACCAGTACACCCAGAAAACAGCCTTTATTGTCGACCTGTCCAAGATCGACGACTACGAGGCCTTTTCTGTCGGCGCTCAGTTTGAATTCTGAGGCCTGAGCCAGTAAGGCTGGCCATTGACGGCGCCAGCCAGCCCGCGCCAAACCAGCGCGCACGAAAAAGGGAGTCCGAAGACTCCCTTTTTTCTGCCTTTCAAAACGCCAACGTTCATCGGGCACCAATGAGAACCAAAGCCAGCACCATGGCTGCGCCCATCGCCGCGACGACATTCAGTGCCAGAACAAACATCGACTCACCCGCAGCCGGGAACCGAATCAAACATCTGCTGGTCGGAGTCAGCAGCCGCCGCAACGCGATTCGCAAGGTAAGCCAGATTGATCGATGACCAAATTTGTTCCGCGCCCTTCGCGCCAGGGTAGCGTTGAATGCCAGAAACCGCGTCGACATGGCTTACCCACTTCCTGAAGGGAATAGAAAACCCAAGCTTTTTCAGGTAGATGGCATCAGGCTCGATAAATTCACACGCCAGCGCCTTTAACAATGGCTTCACGTCGCCGTCCGTCCGTTGCCTGAAGTTTCTCCGAACACTTACACCACTGGCGCCAAACATCTGGCGGGTTGAGAGACGGTTTGATAACGCCATCATTCGTCCGTTGTAGAAAGGCGTTACCACGGTTTTGCCCAGTAAAAGCGCGCTTGTTTCAATTTCAACCATGTGCTGACAGCAGTCATTTCTCAGGTTGCATTCGATACCCGAAATCCGACTGAACGAGGCGGCTGATTCAGTGTTCGGTTTTTTCGCCATGCCAACCCCGAGGTGCGCCAGGCACCTCTCTACAAACCCTTCATCCATCCCCGAGATATCAACCAGCTTGTTCGTCGTCACACGCTCAATGCTCGGTGCGATCTCCCGGATCCGCCGGGGTAGGAGAATTCCGGGAATCCATCGGAGCATCGCGGAGTACGTCTGGTCGATCATCCCTGACTTGATGGCGAAGCTGCCAAACAAGGTGTCTGCGTACTCGCCATAAATGATCTGACGCTCGGAAATCGCCTTGAACAAGGCGTGAATTGTCAGTGAGCTGTAGTTTCGGACCGGGACTCCGTTCGCTTCGATCATCTCGAAAAAACAGGTTTCGAAATCTTCTGCTGCAACGGTAATGACCCGGTGTTCAATATCCAGTTGCCGGGCAAAGCGAACAGCCCGTTGCAACTCGGGGTTCGGCTCATCAGCCCATGTTGGCGTGTAGGCAATCAGTCGGGGAATAGATTGTTTTGCCAGTGCCGTCAGAACGAACGAATCGACTCCCCCGCTCAGCAAAATGGCAACAGGTTGTTCTGTGTCGAGCTGCTGATAGGATTCCAATATGCTCGCTTTGATCTGGCTGATTGCCTCGCCATCGCTGAGCCTGCACCGGGACTCCCTGACCGTGAGCTCCTCAGCACCCGTTGCAATTTCCACCAATCCCACCGTCTGATCGAAGGTTAACCCGTGCCACAGTGGCAGCACCGAAACCCCCTCTTCCAGTGCCGCCTCCGTGAGCATCCGGGAGATGATCGCCTGACGAACCACTTCCGGATTCCAGCGCGTGCTCTGATCTCGCACCAGCCAGGGATTGGTTGTTACCAAGAGGCCGTGTTTTGTGGTTGTCATCAGAACTCGCTGGCTGCCGTAGCGATCACGCACCAGGGTCCAGCTTTGGCCCTCGCCTCGCCCGGTCACAAACACGGCAATAAAGTTTTGTTCCGCGTTAACAACAAAGCGCCAGTCCCGCCTGACGATATGGTCGACCACGTCGTCGGCAGACATATTTGCCGGCAATCGCGTGTAATAAAGTACCCCCGGGTTTGAGCCTTCAGACCGGTACTGGAAGGGGGCGTCCACCATGACAGAGGCACCCTGTTCACTTGCCGGCCCCCTTTCAACCCTAACGGTAAGGTACATACATGCCACTCCATCACTATGGTTCGGCGGGAACCATTCAGGCACGCAGTCCTGGTCAGAAAAGAAACTGTGCCTGGTCCCTGGCAATTCAAAAACCGCCCGTGTCGTTACCAGTTTGGACCACAGAGGTGCAACGCACTGTGAACCAGGCCACTGATTCGATGCATGCAGCGGTGCTCAGAATTAGCAGCCCGGGCAACCCTGGCAGTGCTGCTCACGACTCGCCGAGAATCGACAGCAGCGCCCCGCACTCCACCATCGGATCCTCGCAGTTCACCACGATATCGGATCGTGCGATGACATAGCTCCTTCCGGTGATGGTGTTCTTCACCACCGAATAGTCTCCCTGCGGTTCGGCACGGGTAAACCGGCCAATAAAGCGGGTCTGTCTCAGGGAAACGGTTTCCAGCTGGTCGCCGGGCTGGATCCGGCCCTCATAGTGCATCAGCGCAAGACGGGCGGAAGTACCGGTGCCAGTGGTGCTGCGGCAGATGACACCGGGGTGTACGTAGGTCGCGGAGCGGGAGCGGTACTGGCCGGGAGCCACCTGCTCCACTGGCCCCATAAAGTGCAGGAACGGCAGTGGCCCGACGTCGCCCAGGGAATAATGGGAAAAACTGCGCTCGGCCCGAATCGCTTCCACGATAGCATGGGCGGTGTCCGCCAGCCGCCGTTCCTCGGTTAGATTCAGCGCAAAACCAAGCTCTGCTGCCTCCACCAGCGCGTAGAATCCACCGCTGTAGGCAATGCTGTAGTCCACGTCACCCAGGCCTGGCACATGCACTCTGGCCCGGTAGGTATCGATGTAGCTGGGCAAGCCCTCACAGGTAACGCTTTCCACCACGTTATCCCGCACCTCCGCCTCAATCTGCACCAGTCCGGCGGGTGATTCCAGGAGGAACGTCTGGTGGCCCTCCTGCTTGGCGACGATGCCGCTTTCCAGCACCGCTGTCGCGGTACACAGGGTGTTGGACCCTGAATAGATCGGATACCCCATGACTTCCATGATGATGTAACCGGCCGCAGCTTGTGGATCGGTGGCGGGCACGAGCAGATCCACCGACATTTCCGGGATGCCATAGGGTTCCTCAAGCAGCAGCCGACGCAGCCCGTCTGCCTGGTCACGCAGGTACTCCATCTGGGCCCGGACCGTAGCCCCGGGTAGCGGCGCAATACCACCGGTGACGATCCGGCTCACATCGCCACCGGCATGGGTGTCCATTAACTGAATGACTGGCGCGTTAGTCATGCTGCCCCCTCGATCGCATAGGGCTTGCCATGCTCGTCCCATTGCGCATCGGGAACGATGACGATCTTGCCCAGATAGTTGCTGCCCCGGTTCACGAAATAACGCTCGGCCGCGTGCAGCTCGGAGAGCCGGAAGGCACCATGCAGCACCGGCTTGAGCTGGCCTTCGCGAATCCAGGCAATCAGCTGTTCGGCCTCTGCACGGGTGCCATGAGAAACCCCGAAAATCTGCACCTGATACAGATAGATGCGAGTCCACAAAATTTCACTGATGTTACCGCCACTGGCCCCGGCGATACTCAATCTCGGGTAGGTAGACCGGGCGTTCATGTCGAAAATCATGGTGTCGATGAACTGATCGGTCATGTCTCCGCCCACCAGATCCATCACCGCATCCATGGGTTTGCCCCCGGTGGCTGCGCGAACCTGCTGCTGGAACTGATCCATATCGGACCGGTCCAGCACCGCTTCAGCCCCCAAATCCAGCAGGGCATCGGCCTTGTCAGGCTGGCTGAGCGCATAGGGAACGGCGCCGATAATCCGGCACAACTGGATCAGAGCGGTGCCCACGCCGCCACTGGCTCCGCTCACCAGCACCCGCTCACCCGCAGCGAGGCTGGCAGAGGTGACCATATGCATGGCGGTTTGATAGGAACACATGCCCATGGACGCCACTTCGGCATCGCTCAGCTCCGGATTCGGGATGTGATGAAACTGGTCCGAGGGCAGAACCACGTACTCGGCAAAGCCGCCATCGGCGCCGTGGCCGTAATAGTCCGGCGTCAGATTGATATCGCGCCGGTCACTGGCATAGAGGTTAAAATCCAGCAGCCCCCGCTGGCCGACACGCGCCCGATCAACGCCCTCACCTGCCGCAACAATCCGGCCGGCGATGTCGGCCCCCTGAATCCTAGGAAACGTCAGCGTCGGCTTGCCGCCCATCATGAACGATTTCACCTCACCTTTTTTGGTGGGGTACAAACCTTCCCGTGCTTTACGGTCGGTGTTGTTCTTGGCGGTCGCCGTTACCTGCACCAGCACCTCGCCTGGCCCTGGCCGGGGCGTGGCAACCTCCTGGTACTTGAGCATGTCCACACCGCCGTGGCCGGTCAGGACCATCGCTTTCATGCTGTCTGGAATCATGGCTGGCTTACCTCCCGTTGGCATTCGGATCCCTGCACTCAGGATAGGTCAGTTTCATCGCTTTCAAAGACCGGGCTGGCCTGCTATACCTTTTAGGATCTTTCTCGCCTCAGGCCAGACTTACGAGGCGACGAGTCCAGGCCATGGAACGGTGTTCGAATCCGCCCTGAACCACGCCGGTGCTTTCCGTCACTTCTTTGTCGTCAGCCCAAATGACGGGACTTACACCATTGAAGCGGAGTCGCCAATGAGCACCCATCACACCCTCTGCCTGGCAGTTCTGGCCTCAGCCCTTGCGCTGACCGCCAACGCCAGCTCCCATTCAGAAATGGAATCAGGCACCGACTACCCCCGCCAGGCCCTGTTCGGTGACACCCATGTTCACACCGGCTGGTCCGCTGATGCGGGTATGGACGGCGCGATCACCTCACCCGAAGATGCCTACCGCTTTGCCCTTGGCCAGGAGGTAGAGTCCAACTCCGGGCTGAAAGCCAAGCTATCGCGCCCCTTTGATTGGTTCATGGTGACCGACCACTCCGATGGCATGGGCACCATCAATGAAATCGTCGCCGGCAATCCGGAAATGATGGAAAACGACATTTTGAAGCGCTTCAAAGCCGCGATCGAGGAAGGTGGCGAAGCCGCTGCCTCCGCCAAGAGCGAGCTGATCCGTATGCAATCCAACGGTGAGTTGCCGGAAGAGATCATGGACCCCAAGTGGATGAAATCCGCCTGGGAAAAAACCATAGAAGCCGCTGAGAAATACAATGAGCCCGGACAATTCAGCACCTTCATTGCCTATGAGTGGACGGTGAATTCCGACGGCGGTGACAACCTGCACCGCAATGTGATCTTCCGGGATGGCGCCGACAAAGCCGGGCAAGTACTGCCACTCACCACCTTTGTGACACAGGATTCCTACAAGCTCTGGCAATGGATGGCGGAATACGAAAAGAAAACCGGTGGCCAGGTGCTGGCCATTCCCCACAACGGCAATATGTCCAACGGTCGCATGTTTGAACTGCAGCAGTTCGACGGTTCCGCCATGACCAAGGAATGGGCTGAAATGCGGGCGAAATACGAACCACTTTACGAACTCACCCAGATCAAGGGCCAGAGTGAATCCCACCCGAGCCTGTCCCCCAACGATGAGTTCGCTGACTGGGACCTGTGGGATCGGGGCAACCTGATTCTCAAGCCCAAACCCGAAGGCGCAATCCAGTATGAGTACTGGCGTGAAGCCCTGAAAAACGGGCTTCGCATCAAGGAGGAGCTGGGTGTTAACCCCTTCCAGCAAGGCGCTAATGCAGCCACCGATACCCATACCGGGCTCTCCACTCCGGACGAAGACAACTTCTACGGTAAGTTCAAGACCGTGGAGCCCCGGGCAGAGCGCTGGGATTTCCCGCTGCTGGAAGGCATCGACAGCAACTACATGGGCTGGGAGCAGGCGGCATCTGGCGTGATGGGTGTGTGGGCAACGGAGAACACCCGGGAAGCCATCTGGGATGCCATGGCCCGCAAAGAAACCTTTGCCACCTCCGGCCCGCGCATGGAAGTGCGTTTCTTCGGTGGATTTGATTATTCCGAAGAGGATCTCACCGGTGATCTGGTCGCGGCAGGCTACGACAAAGGCGTGCCCATGGGCGCCAACCTATCCGCTAACGGAAACAACAAAGCCCCAACCTTCCTCATCGCTGCCAAAAAAGATCCGGAGAGCGGCAACCTGGACAGGGCTCAGGTGATCAAGGGCTGGGTCGATGACAGCGGCGAAACTCATGAGAAGGTCTTTGATGTGGTCTGGTCCGGCGAGCGCAAAATCGGCGACGACGGCAAACTGCCTGCGGTAGGCAATACCGTTAACATGGAAACCGCCGAGTACAGCAACTCCATTGGCGCCGCGGAACTCATGGGCTACTTCACAGACCCATCGTTCGACCCGGACCAGCCCGCGTTCTACTACGTGCGGGTGCTGGAAATTCCAACACCACGCTGGACGCTGTACGACAAGGTTCGGTTCGATGTCTCCATGCCAGATGAGGTACCGCTGGTGCATCAGGAGCGCGCCTTCTCCTCGCCCATCTGGTACACCCCGGAAGATTAATCAACACAGAGGACGTTGAAACATGGCCATGCCCCATCGGCTGACAACCCTGGCGAAGGAACCGCTTATCCAGATTCTTCTGATTGGCGCGCTGTTGTTCGCACTCTACAGCGCGCTCAATCCGCAAGCCATGCAGGACGACAAACGCATCCTGGTTGACCAGGGCCAGATCAACAGCCTGGAGCAGCAGTTCGCCCGGGCCTGGCAGCGCAAACCCACCGAGGAGGAACTGCAGGGCCTAATTGAAAACTTCGTGATCGAAGAGATTTACTACCGCGAAGCACTGGCCCTCGGCATTGACAAGAACGATCCGGTGATCCGTCGCCGGCTGCGCCAGAAGATGGAAATCTACACCGACAACCTGGCCAACGCGCTGGCCCCCAGCGACGAACAGCTTACCGAATATCTGGAGCAGCACCCGGACAAATTCCGCACCGATGACCACTACTCCTTCCGCCAGGTGTACCTGAGTATCGACCAGCCACAGCCTGAACTGCGAAAGCGAGTGGCGGAAGCAGAACGGGCACTGGCCGAGGGAGAGTCCGTGTCGGGCGATCCGTCACTGCTGCCCACGGAATTTGAGAACGTGAGCGGGCGCATGCTGGACAAAACCTTCGGCCAGGGATTTGCGTTACAGCTGGAGGGGCTGGGTAAAAAAGCCTGGCAAGGGCCTATTCGATCCAGCATGGGAATTCATTTCATCCGGCTTGAGGAGCACACTCCGGGTGGTCTACCGGAACTCGCCAGCATCCGTGGGAAAGTCGAACGGGAGTGGCGTTTCGATCGGGCGCAGGCGCTGGACGCATCCTTCCGGGAAGGCCTGCTGGCCAACTACGACATCACCGTTGTCACCGACAAAAACCAGTAAACCGGAGCGGCACCCATGAGAATCTGGCTACTTTTGTTGGCTCTGATGGCGGTTTCCTTCGCCCGGGCCGACGAACTGCGCCCAGCCTACCTGCAACTGACCGAACAGTCTCCGGGCACCTACACCGTTTTGTGGAAGGTTCCGGCCAGAGGCGAGCAACGGCTCGCCCTGCAGGTCCGCTTTGAACCCGCGCCCGCTGACACTTCAGAGCCGGTTGAAGGTTTTCTGAACGGCGCCCACCTGCAGCAGTGGTCACTCACCCGCGAGCAAGGCCTGGCCGGCACCAGGGTAAGCATCGAAGGATTGCCACGCACCTCCACCGAAGCACTGCTGCGGGTGGAATACCTGGACGGCTCCAGCGTCACCCATCGGCTGACTCCTGCTGCGCCAGAGGTCACCCTGGCCGCCCAGCCGACCCTGCTGGACACCGCCCAGACCTACCTGGTGCTCGGCATCGAGCATATTCTGCTGGGCATTGACCACCTCCTGTTCGTGCTGGCCCTGCTGCTCCTGATCAACAGCACCCGCAAGCTGATCCTGACCATCACGGCATTCACCATCGCCCACAGCATCACCCTGTCGCTGGCCTCTCTGGGCATCATTCGTATTCCGGTCCCACCGGTTGAGGCTGTGATCGCGCTGAGCATTGTGTTTGTGGCGGCCGAAATACTGCGTGCCCAGCGCGGGCAGCCGGGCATCACCCAGCGCAATCCCTGGCTGGTGGCGTTCAGTTTTGGTTTGCTGCACGGGCTGGGTTTCGCAGCGGCATTGGGCGAGATCGGACTGCCCCAGAACGCGGTGGCACTGGCACTGGTGTTCTTTAACGTGGGCGTTGAGGTGGGCAATTTGCTGTTTGTCTTTGCCTTTCTGGCGTTGACGGCCCTGGCCAGGAAGCTCGCCTTTCAGCCAGGACGGATTCTGCAGAAGGTGCCGCCCTATTTCATCGGTTCCCTGGCCTCATTCTGGCTGTTCGAGCGGGTAGCGGCGTTCTAGCATCAGCCCGCCGCTGCAGAAACGGCGCAATCAGCCGGCTTCGGCCGCCTGCTCCTGCCGCAGCTTGGTGCGAACGTTCATCAGCACCTTGCCGTAGCGGTTTTCACCGCGCCGGTCCCGGCCGCAGCCCCAGAAGTAATCGTAATTGCTGTTTTCCATGATGATCTGGTCGCCGGTGGTGAGCAGGGCTTCCGCCAGCTCACCGTGGGTGCGGGCACGAATATAGACACCGCGCGTCATCACTGTTTCACGCACTTTCTTCCAGTCTTTCCGGAAACTCTTGTGGCGCTTCCGACCGAGCTTGCGGGCCCTTTCCGGCGAACTGGCGTTACGCACCTCTTCCTGCCGCGCCTCATCGGTGAATTTCATGCCCTGGAAGTAATGCTCCACCGTGGGCCAGTGTTTGCCCTCCAGCTCGAATCCATAAGGGGCATAGGTGCCCAGCAGGTTGTCCAACTCTGAACGGGTTACGTACAGGTTGCTTTCGCCATTGTCATCGGGGAATAAAGCCATAGTCACCGTCGAAAAAAATAAGGGTTGTCACGCGCTTCTGATCTGCCTCTGGGGCAACGCTGTGGCGCCAGATGCTGGCGCCAGCTGGCACCGCCACGCCAATTTAGCACGAATTCAGTAACCTGAATGCCCTTTGCGCCAACGTACCCTGATGTAGCGGCTCTCGCGCCCTGCTTTGCGGCTACACTTCGTGGGTGGGGATAGCCTGCCTATCCGTGCTGGTCACGCGAGCGGTGACCGGATACACGTCGATACCATTTAGCGTTCATATCGGCAAACGTCAGAGCCGACGAAAGAGGCTGAAACCATGACAGCCAAATCCTCTACCCACCCGTTCGATGTCATCGTTATCGGGTCCGGCATTGGCGAAATGACAACCGCCGCAGCCCTTTCCCAACTGGGCCACAGCGTCCTGTTACTCGAGCAGGCGCAACAGATTGGCGGGCTCACCCACACCTTCACGCGCGAGGGATTCACCTGGGATGTCGGCCTCCACTATTGCGGCACATTCGGCCATGACCAGCTTGCAGGCCGGATACTGGACTGGCTGAGCGACGGAACGATCGAGTTTCGCTCGGTCGGCACAGTTTATGACACCCTGCACTTCCCGGATGATTTCGAGATCTCCGTCGGGCGTCCGGCCGACGCCTACAAGATGGAGCTGAAAGAACGCTTTCCCGACAACGCGGCCGAAATCGATGCCTACTTCGAGGCGTTGCTGTCAGCGGAGGAAGCCGGTCACATGGCCGGCGCCGAGCGAGCCATGCCCGAGCCCTTTCGTTCCGCCCATCGCTGGTGGAACAAAAAGAAACTTCAGCGTTGGTGCAACCGCACGACGGGCGAGGTTATCGCGGAACTGATCAGCAACCCGCAGCTGGCCGCCGTATTATCGGCGCAATGGGGCACCTACGGCGGCAAGCCGAAAGACGCCAGCTTTGCCATTCATGCCACAATCATCGGCCACTACCTTGAGGGCGCCGGTTATCCCGTTGGCGGTGCCGCCGCCCTGGCCCGGGGACTTGTTCCGGTGATCGAAGCGGCGGGAGGCAGCGCGCGGGCCGGCACAGCGGTTGATGAGATCTTGCTTGAAAATGGCACAGCCGTGGGTGTGCGCACGAAAGCCGGTGAAGTATTCCACGCACAGACCATTGTTTCGGCCATCGGCGCCGGTGAAACCGTGAAGCACTTGCTGCCGGAGGAGATTCGGCGGCAGGACTGGGCTCGTCAGATTGCCAGTTTCAGGCCATCGATCTGCCACTTCGATCTGTTTCTCGGCTTTGAGGGCGACATCAACCAACACGGAGCGACGCGTTCAAACCACTGGTTCTACGAAAGCTGGGATACCAGCGATGCCATCTGGGGTGCGAAAGACGGCGAGCCGATTCAGATGATGTTTGTGTCGTTTGCCTCCCTCAAAGACCCGGCGCACGATCCCGGCCCGAGAAACAAGCACACCGGTGACGTGCTGATCTGGGCCGATTGGTCCTCGGTGGCCGACTTCGCGGATGGCGGTGCGGCCAAGCGCCCGGACGAGTGGGCATCGTTCAAGCAGCGCGTCGAGGCCAGGATACTGGATTTCTTCAAACAGAAGTTTCCGGACCTGGCTCCGCTTATCACCTACCATGAACTGGGCACGCCACTGGCCACCGCCTTGTTTACCGGCCATGAAAAAGGCGCCTTCTATGGTATCGAAACCAGCCCACGCCGGCTTTTGTCCGAGGCGCTGAGTGCCCGAACCCCCGTGCCGGGCCTGTTTCTGTCCGGCCAGGACGTCCTTATTCCCGGCATCGCCGGAGCGCTGACAGGAGCCATGCTGGCCGCGGCGGCAATTGACCCGCACGTGTTCCTGAAATTGAAATAAACCCGCAAATTCCACCTGTGCGGGAAGCGGGCGTTGCGGTTTAATACCACACCAAATGAATGAGCCGCCCGGCGTCAGATGGAAGGGCCTCCGATGAAACCAAGAATGAGCATGATCACATTGGGCGTGGACGACCTGAATCGCTCGATTGAATTCTATGAGCAAGGATTGGGTTTCCCCCGTTACGGACATGAAGAGAACGTCGCTTTCTTCAATCTGAATGGAACCTGGCTTGGACTTTACGGCCGACAAGCGCTCGCTGAGGACGCGGGTGTGCCAGCGGAAGGCAGTGGCTTTAACGCTTTCGCGATCGCCCACAACGTAGAGTCGCCAGCGGAGGTCGAAGCTGTCATGAACGAGGCACTCAGAGCTGGCGCGACTCTGGTCAAGAGACCCCAGAAGGTGTTCTGGGGTGGTTTCAGCGGTTACTTCAAGGATCCCGATGGGCACCTGTGGGAAATTGCACACAACCCATTCGCCTGGATAGGCCCTACCGATGACACAGACGCCTAGCAAGCCGATCAAGCCGCACTGCATTTCCGCAGATACAGCACCACCAATCACACCACATGAATTCAGAGATCCAACGCCATGTCACATCCCCCTTGCCCCAAGTGCAAATCCGAATACGTCTATGAAGACCAGTCGAACCTTATCTGCCCCGAGTGCGCCTACGAGTGGAATCCTTCGGAAGTAGCCGGGGAAGATACGTTCGAAGTCAGGGATGCCAACGGCACGGTTCTGGAAGTTGGCGATAAAATCACTCTGATCAAGGACCTCAAAGTAAAGGGCAGCTCGCAGGTGCTCAAAATTGGAACCAAGACTGCGATACGGAGAATTGTGGAAGGAAAGGACCACGAACTTGACTGCAAACTCCCCGGGGTGGGCGAAATGATGGTCACCGCCAAATTTGTGAAGAAGGTTTAGCCCTTCACGAAAAACGGTCAGCAATAGCGGCAGGCTTGGCTGGGAGCCCTCTTCGCAGCCTGCCGCGACTCCCCGGCTCTTCCTAAACAGAAAGCGGACATTCGAGTCTGACTAAACCTTCAGTGACTTCGGGCCAACTGACGATACTTCATAACGTGCGCCTGCTGGAGCAAACCACAAACGTCAGACGATTACATGTAAACGAAGCCAGGCCTTGGATAGGCTAATGTTTTAGAGACACCAGGAAAACGAAATCGAAGTTAAGTATGAATATTCATCTGACTTTTCTCTCACGACGATGGTGTTGCCTGGGCCTTTTGATTCTGATTGGGGCGGGTTGTTCCTCGCTAAAACCCATTGAGCGTCCACCGGAGTACACGGCTCCGCCAGCACACACCGCATTTTGGGACGCGGTCGACCCCACGGCCTCTGTGAACTGGCACTCCTTGCTTGATCATGGGCCGAGGGCATTAGACGTGCGACTTAAAGCGATCGATAGTGCGGCTGAAAGCATCGATTTCCAGACCTTTCTTTGGTTCTTCGATACCGCAGGTGCGATGGTTCTGGATCATATTGTCCGAGCGGCGGATCGTAATGTCACTGTGCGGATTCTTGTCGACGATACGTTTCTGGTTCACGAAAACGAACTGCTTTTGGCGCTCGCGGAGCACCCGAATATAGAGTATCGCGTTTTTAATCCTTTCAAGCGTCGCTCGGGTGGGCTGGTAACACGCCAACTACTGAACCTATCAGAGTTCCGACGGCTCGATCACCGTATGCACAACAAAGCGATGGTGGTTGATAACCGTATTGCAATCGTAGGCGGTCGGAATATCGCCGATGAGTATTTTGGTCTCAGCGATACATTTAACTTTCGCGATTTGGAGTTGCTGCTTGGCGGCCCAATCGTTCAGGAAATCAGCGCTACTTTTGATGACTACTGGAACGACCAATGGTCGTTTCCGATCGAGACACTGAGCCACAAGAAGGCATCACAGGAACAACTCGCCGAAGCCCGGCGCGTGACCGACTTGTCGCAGCATCTGCATGTCGAAAAGCCGGCTGAAGATCTGATGGTTATGTGGCGCGAGATTATCAGGCAGGCAGATACGGGCAAGACACTTCTCTATTCGGACGACCCGCCCGACGGTAACCCCAAGAACCGGGAGGAGGAACCGATTCAGGTAGCGAATGAACTGGTCCATCTTTTCGACAATGCGGAATCGGAGATTTTGATTGTTTCGGCTTATCTAATACCGACGCCGGATCTTCAGGGGGCAGTTAAACGCGCTCTCGATCGCGGCGTTCGCGTGCGGATACTGACCAATTCAATCGGTTCTAACAATCATTTGGCCGCGCACAGCGCCTATCGCAATCATATCTACACGCTGCTCGACATGGGGGCGGAACTGAGCGAGGTGCGCACAAATGCTCGTGACCGACAACGATACATGCTGACACCGATAGGCCGGAAAAAGCTTGCTTTGCATGCGAAGGCATTAGTTATCGACGATGACAAAGTATTCATCGGCAGCGCAAACCTGGATCCACGTTCATTGCGCATCAATACTGAAATGGGGTTGCTTGTCATAAGCAATCAGTTCAACAAAACAGTTCGTGACGCGGTGGAAGGTGATTTCTTAACCGCAAACGCGTGGCATTTGGAACTGCGGGAAAATGGCAAGATCTACTGGGTAGCCGATGACCGGACACTTGAATTTCAGCCAGCTACATCGTTCATGCAGCGCATCGAAGATTGGTTCTTCTCGCATTTGCCAATTGAGGGCGCGCTTTGATGTTCGAGACAAGTTTCCCCGCAACCAGCACATGCATACGCTCGGAGAAATTCTGACCGAATACGTGCCGAACAGTTTCAAGCTGCAGAAATTTACGGAGCATCCGCACCTGAATCGCGGGGTGGAGTACAAGGTTTACGAAAACCGCCCAGCGCAAATTCCCATGTGCTATACGCTGACCGCTCAAGCGGTTTGAGACCTCTGCGACCGTCGAGGCCTCCAAGTTTTCTAAACAAAAGCGGACCTTTCACAGCCAGAAAAAGTCTTCTTGGATTCGATCAATGTCCAACGCGGTCTCGACATCGGGTGTCCCGGCCGCTGTTAAATGAAAATTTGAGTATTTTCGTTTGCGATGGGGTCACAGAACGATGGTGGCGCAGGCGCTTTAGAGCAAATGAAAGCCAGTGATCTATGATGTAGGTGAGTGAGTCGGATCACCACTTGCCGGTTCATAGGAAAGACACAATGAAAAAAATCGTCTTCCAAGTCGCCCCATTTCTTGGCGCTCTTTCGTGTTTTGGATCGGTACATGCGACAGAGACGAGAACCCCTCTCGTTCCGCTTCCTTCTATCGTCGATTTTACAGATGGCGATGGTTGGGGTGTTGGGTTGGGCCTCGGCATTGAATATGAGTCTGCCTATGAGGGTTCAGAAGAATTCGAGCGTGAGGTCGATCCGGCTGGGGGTGTTCAGTGGCGAACTGGCGACAACGTTTTTTTCTGGGCAGGTGAAGCCATTGGCTGGCGAACAGTTGCCAGGGATCCCTGGTTGTTTCAAACCTCTTTAGGCTACGAAGAAGGCCGTGAAGAGGGCGATTCAGAAGATGGCAGACTGGATGGGTTAGGCGAATCGAATTCCGGGGTGACAGTGCTGCTGGAAGTGCGTCGTGCCCTTGCAGAAAACTGGCGTTACTTTCTGGATGGCCGTGTATTGGCCGGAGAAATCGGTACGCTCGGGATTTTCGGCGCAGGAACGTGTTTGGGTTGCCAGCCCAACGGCACTGGCTGGGAAGTAGGCGCTGCTGTCACTTTCCACGATGGTAAACTAGCCAACCGGGACTTTGGTGTGAACACACAGCAGTCCATCGACTCAGGCCTTCCAGAAACCGATATTGATAGCGGGTACAGGTCAACCGGTTTCAACGTTAACTATCGGAATTACCTGAACGAGAGCTGGCAGATCTTCGGTGAAGCTCTTTACGAAATCTACGGCAGTGATGTCAGAGACAGCCCGATATCTCGAAACGATTATGAAGCGGAAATCGGGGTTGGCTTCATTTATGTTTTTTGATGTTCCTGCCTGAGTTCCTTTTGATTTTTCTTTGATGGCAAGCATGGCCCTGCTTTTTGCAGGCCTCCAAGTCAGAGTGTCTCTTTTCCGGGGGATGCTTGGATTATTGACAGCTTACTGGCTCCCAACTTCACATGACTTCCGTGTCCGCTTTGCGACCGTCGAGGCCTCCGAGGTTTCTCAACAAAAGCGGACATTGGCGTGCCTCGATTTCTCCCTTGATTTAATAGTATGTGAACTATAGTAATCGATACGTCTGCAATCTTGACGGCCAAGGAAGGCTGTCTGGTCGAGCCAACACCAGATACTGGACTAGGCGGTCTACGATGACCAGAGCGCCTTGCCTCCGATTTTCTGGATCTTTGGTGTTGGCGTTATTTGCACTGAGCGTCAATGGCTAGAACCTCCTGAATTCCAGAGAAGAAGCAAACGCCCAAAATTCCAAACCAACCGCAACTTGGTTACCTGCAATCCAACAGAACAACGCATCAGATGCTAGATTCATATTTACTGCCGGCTTTTGGGGCTTTTGATGTGCCGCCCTCTGACGTGTGGTTTTGTACGCTTCCGGCGCAAGACCGTAAACCTGCCCTTGGCCGCCGGCCAATGTAGGCAATACCAATCACGGAATGAAAACAATGCCAAAGAATGTGTCCCGCCTTTCTTTATTCATTGCTTCCGCTTTTTTGCTTCAAGGGTGTCAAAGTCTGAACTCGGCGCGAACCGCCAATGTTGATGAATCACTTCTAGCGCCAGAGGTGCTTCAAATGAATGTGGCTCTGAAGGTTGAGCCTTATGCGGATCCCGAAATTCTCAAAAATCTCGCGCCGATTCGTGCTCGTTTCGATAACCTCGCGGTTACTGAGCCAGCGGACACAATCAATCCGCGAATGACGAGTTTTGCCCAACAGCAAGCGAAAACCATTTATGAGCCGGTAAAAGATAAAGCATTCTTGATGTCTGGCTGGCAGCTCACATCAACGCTCATTGTCGTCGGGGACGACGGCCTGATTGTGGTTGACCCGGGAGAGAGTGATGAAGCTTCTGAACGGATACTCGCGGATTTTCGGGCGACTACAGGCATTAATCTACCGGTCACCGCGATCATTTACAGTCACCGCCATCCAGATCACTCCTTTGGCTCGGCGGGAATGGGGGTCACGAAGGAGGATGTGGAAAGCGGAAAAGTGCGTGTTTTCGCCCACCATCAATTCATGGAGTATTTGGCGAACGATGCCAGTGTCGTGGGTGAAATTCTCACGGAACGCACTGCATATGGCGGTGCCAGCTATCTAGGACAAAACCCAGAAGGGTTGGTTCATGCCGGTCTTGGGCCGACCTTCGCTGGTGGAAAAATTTCTTTCTATGCCCCCACCGACCTCGTTGATGACAAACTGGAAGTCAATGTTTCTGGCGTAGACATGGTGCTTTTCGAAGGGTACGGAGATGCCGAGGACGAGATTGACGTTTTCTTTCCAGGGCTGAAGCTAGTTCATGGGTCTGAGACGATCCAGGGTGAATCCTTCCCAAACCTTTACACGCTGAGAGGAACCAAGTACCGGGACCTCGTCAAGTGGTACAAGGGTGTTGATCGCTTGCTCGAGTACGCGAAACAAAGTGACGCGTACACTCATTCACACATGCGTTCATGGGTTGGAAACGACTTCATTGTTGAGCGAATTCAGAACTACAGGGATGCCATCCAGTACGTTCATGACCAGTCTATCCGCTACATGAACAAGGGCGCGACTCGTGAGGAGCTGGTCGGTCTCGTAAAGCTGCCGGAAAATCTGCAAAACGATCCCTGGCTTCAAGAGTTTTATGGCAGCGTCGCGCACGTTGTTCGAAACGTTTATAACGGCTATTTAGGTTGGTATTCAGGTGATGCGACTGAACTCGCTACGCCAGAGTTCCAACGTAAAGCCAAGCTGTACGTTTCGGCAATGGGGGGCAGGGACAGCGTGCTTGAACTGGCCCGCCAGGCGATCGAGGCAGAGGACTATGGCTGGGCGATGGAAGTGCTTACTCATGCGGTGCGCAGCAATCCTGACGACCAGGCCGCAAAGCTGCTGAAGTCGCAAGCCATGCGCGAATGGGGGTACGACCAGGCGAACATTTATTATCGGAATTTTGCATTAAGTGGTGCAGCAGAGCTCGATGGTAGCCTGGACCGCTCTGGTGCATTCGATTTTGCGAACCCGGTTATCATTGAACAATTCGGCATTGGCACCATTCTCGAAAATCTACGAGTGAAGGTCGATGCAGCCAAAGCGGTTGATGCCAATTTGCGGGTGGGCTTCATCATCGAAGACCGAGATGAGAGCTATGGCTATCATGTTCGCAACGGAATCGCAGCCTTTTACGAGCAAGTCCCGGAACGATCTGACGTTGTTCTGAGGTTGCCCAGCCAAGTGATTTACGATTTTGTGCTCGGCAGATCAACGTTGCGCCAGTCTATCGAAGACGGCGTGACGACCGTAGAGGGTGATCCCGATGCGCTCGGAGCTTTCGCCTCGATTTTCGATTTCTCGAAACCGGAAATCAAACTGTCAGGTCGATGAGTTGAGGACCGATGCTTCTCCACAGAGCTGCCAGCATGCGTAAGAATCAATTCGATGTCGGGTCATTGCTTGATAACCATCGAAAGGTTTTCTTGCCTAGCATTAACTCAATCCCTGAAAAAATCGTTTACCTGGCAGCCGTTGTCATATTCTCATTCGCCTCCTTCTATCACCCGAATGGCAGGGCTTGCGCATTGGAGGCACCCCTCGGCCTTGATGCTTTCTCGGTGAGTCACAAAGGCGTTATATCCGTCGCAATCGCCACGAGAGAAGCGGTTGAACGCAACATATTATCGGGTTTGCCTCAACACGAGGTAGCGCGGCGGTGGGTTCTCACCAAGATAAGCCACAGAGCTGCAGCGCATATGTCTGCGCTTTCCAAGCAGGCGGCGTCAGGGCCAACGATTTCGGTGCTCTTGACGCAGACTGGGGCGTGGATGCGCTTGAATGATCCGACCAATGGCGCTGAATATCACACCTCTCGGCCCTCTGAAGACGAACTAACCGTGCTTATCCCAGATCTTGCTTACGCAGAATTGCTGGATGGCAAGCTTACGATAGAGGACTTGTTAAAACTCAAGTTGCTTAAGCTTTACGGCAATAGCGAGAATTCTGAAGCCGAGGCTTTAGAGGTGTTTAGATCAGCTTTCCAGCAACGTAGCTGACTGAAATTCAGAAGAGTCGCGTATGTCTGTGTCTCGATTTGTTCCTCAGATCAGCGATTTGTTTAACGACGAATGGACTGTTCATTATTTCCTTGGAGATATCGAGGAAGGGATCTGATTAATAATTCAGCCTGGGCAAACTGACGCTGAACGCACAGCTCACCCCGTCGCTTGCGTTTTAAGTCGACAAAAGTTCGCACTCTCAATGTCCGCTTTGCGACCTGAACAGCCAGAATTGGAAGCCCATATTAGCCACTTAATGAGTGCGGTGATTCCCTGATCTCCAGCTGTTCCCTGCTCAGATAAAAAACCTACTGAGTCATTGGCAGGCATCACACGCGCCTCGGAACTGGCTCAGTTCTCCAACCGGTATCAACAGCCAAACAGCGCAACGCCGAGCCTCTCCTCGCGCCTGACTGGGCTACATTGATGAGATTCACCGAGGAGACCCTGGATGGACATCAACGTCGCACCGCTCGACATCATTGAATCCCGCATTGAAGGCATATCCCAGCAGTTTGTCCAAGCCCTTCCCAACCTGGTCGCAGCACTGTTTTTTCTGGCTCTGGTCTGGGTGGTCAACAGGCTGGTGATCATGCTCTACCGCAGGGTTCTGGCGAAGACCAGACTGCGCCCTTCCCTGCAAAGCGCGCTGCTCACCCTGACCAAGGTCGGCATCTGGATCAGCGGCATCTTGATTGCCGCTACCATCGCGATGCCCAACCTGACTCCCACCAAACTGCTGGCCGGGCTTGGGTTGGGTTCACTGGCTATCGGGCTGGCGTTCAAAGACATCTTTGAGAACTTCATGGCGGGCGTGATGGTGCTGCTCAGAGAACCCATGCGAATCGGTGACTTTATTGAAGTGGAAGGCATCGAGGGGGAAGTCACCCAGATTACGCTTCGGGATACCTACATCAGGCAGGTGAACGGTGATCTGGTTCTGCTTCCGAATTCGACGCTGTATAAGAATGCGGTCTTCATTCACACCGATCGCACCAAAAGGCGCATCACCGTCATTTGTGGCATCGCTTACGGCGAAGACATAGCGCAAGGCCGCGAGATTATACGAACTGCACTGACGGGTCTTGAGTCGGTTGACGCCTCAAAAGGTGTAGAGGTCTTCGCAAGGGAATTTGGAAGCAGTTCGATTAATTTTGAAATCACCTGGTGGACCGGCTCACGCCCCATCGATATTCGGACATCCAAAGACGAAGTGATTGAAGCCGTCAAAGCCGCACTCGACAAGGCCGGCATAGAAATCCCTTTCCCCTATCGCACGCTGACCTTCAAAGAGCCCTTGCCCGTGACGCAAACCAAGTCAGCCAGTTGAGAACCCCGGGGAAACCGGGGTCCATCAGGCATTGACCGCAGTTGAAGGCTGCTTACTTGTCTTCCGGGCAGTAAAACCGCTGGATGCTGGAGAAATCCAGCTCCCCATTGCCCTGCCCTGCGTGCAATTCGAACAGGTTTCGGGCCAGCGCGCCCATGGGAATCGGAGCGTGGTTTTTCACGGCATTGTCGAAGGCCAGGCCCAGATCTTTGTTCATCAGGTTCACCAGGAAGCCACCCTGGTAATCCCGTGAGGCCGGCACACCATCCATCACACCCGGCCAGGGGTTATAGACGTTCAGCGCCCAGTTGCCACCGGAGCTCTGTTTCATGATCTCTGACAGCACCGCCGGATCCAGCCCGTTTTTCACCCCCAGCGCGAGGGCTTCGCTGGTGCCGGCCATAAGAATCGCCAGCATCATGTTGTTGCAGATCTTGGCCACCTGCCCTGAGCCATGATCACCGGCGTGGAAGATGTTTTTGCCCATGCCTTCGAGGATCGGTTTTGCCTTATTGAAGGTATCCTCGCCTCCGCCACAGATGAACGTCAGGATGCCGGCCTTGGCGCCACCCACCCCGCCGGAAACAGGCGCATCGAGGAACGGAATGTTCCGTGCGCGGGCCGCTTCGGCCACACCACGGGCAGTTTCCGGCGCTATGGTGGAGGAGTCGATCACCAGCGTGCCTTCCGGCAGATGCGCCAGCAGTCCACCCTCACCCAGGTAAACGGATTCAACGTGCTGGCCGGCAGGCAGCATGGTAATCACGCACTCGGCGCCTCCAGCGGCCGCCCTAGCGGTGCCGGCGGAGCTTGCGCCGTCTGCTTCCAGCGCCTTCACCGCGGCGTCGGACAGATCAAATACGGTGACGTCGTGCCCGGCTTTCACCAGGTTGGCGGCCATCGGGCCACCCATGTTGCCCAGGCCAATAAATGCAATCTTCGCCATATCTGTGCTCCTTGTTGTTGTGTCTGGCTTTAACAATCAGGCGGTAAAGAAATCTTCCAGCCAGGCGTCGTCGATTTCACGCAGCGTGGCGTAGTGCCAGCGGGGCTGCTGGTCTTTATCGATCAGTAACGCCCGGATGCCTTCGGCAAACTCCCCCTTGCTCAGTCCTTTTCTGGACATCGCCAGCTCCTTCTCGAACACCTCGGTCAGGCTGTCGCGCCGGCACCGTTCAAGGTGGCGCCAGAACAAGGCCAGAGACGTCGGGGATGCATTGCCCAGAGAAGCAACCGACGTGGCCAGCCACCCCTGGCCACCGGCCAGTTCGCCGAGCTGACTCACTATGGCTTCCAGCGAGTCACCGTCCGTTGCCCGGTTAATTTCATCAAGATGGGTCCGTACCGGGGATTCTGGCAGGGCGTCGCTGCTTTGCTGCTCAAACTGGCGCAGCACGCTGCCAACCACTGCGCTGGGCTGTTCACCCTGCCAGTGGCGCTGGCACAGTTCGCCGATCACCTCCGCCTTCAGCTGATGCTTGATAAAGCGGTCGGCCAGGCCGGTAAACAGGGCATCTGCGGCGTTCATGCGGGCACCGGTAAGGCCCAGGAACAGGCCAGTGCGGCCGGGCGTTCGATTCAGAAACCAGCCCGCCCCAACATCGGGGTACAGGCCGATGGAAACTTCCGGCATGGCCAGTTTCGAGCCTTCTGTCACCACCCGGTGAGAAGCCCCCTGGAACAGCCCCATGCCACCGCCCATGACAATGCCATGGCCCCAGCACACAATGGGCTTCGGGAAGCTGTGGATCAGCTGGTCCAGCTCGTATTCCTCCGCGAAAAAGGCCTCGCCCTCGCTCGCCGCATCGGGCTCGGTCATGCTGCGGTACAGGGCAACAATGTCGCCGCCGGCACAGAATGCCTTGTCACCCTCAGCCTCAAGCCATACCGCGCACACCCGGGCGTCGTCGGCCCAGCGCCGGAACTGGGGCGTGAGCAAACGGATCATCTCAATCGACAGGGAGTTCAGCGCCTTGGGTGTATTCAGGCGGGCAACGGCGATCAGGCCGCCGTCCGCGGTGCTCCACTCTTCAAATACAATCGGGTGGTCAGTCATACAAAGTCCTTGTCCCGGTGCCCTGCCGGGAAATTATCGGTTTTTCCACTCGGGCGAACGCTTTTCAAGGAAGGCATTCACGCCTTCTTTCTGGTCTTCCGTGGAGAACAGCTCCACAAAGAGTTCCCGCTCCATACGCCAGCCATCTTCATGGCTGCGCCCGTCCCGGGCACTCATGATCAGCTGTTTGCAGCGAGCGGTCGACGACGGGCTCTGCTTGCAGGCACCCTCCGCCAGCTTCAGGGCCGCGTCGAGACTGGCACCGGAGGGCACAACTTCTTCCACCAGGCCGATTTCCAGAGCCTTATCGGCTTTCACCCGCTCGCCGCACAGAATCATGCGCTTGGCCCAGCCCTCGCCCACCAGCCAGGGCAGATTCTGGGTTCCACCGGCACAGGGCAGAAGGCCAACCGTGGCTTCCGGCAGGGCCATCTGAGCGTGCTCTTCAGCGATGCGGATATCGCAGGCCATGGCACATTCAAGGCCACCGCCCATGGCGTAACCGTTAATGGCGGCGATCGACACACCCCGGAATTCGCTCAGGGTGGCGAAGGCTTCGCCGAACAGCTGGGCCATGTCGTTGGCGCGGGCCTTGTCGCCGTCGGCAAAGGTTTTCAGATCAGCACCGGCGGAGAAGAACTTCTCACCCTGCCCGGTCACCACCAGGGCGAAGATGTTGGTGTCGGCGTTGAGTTCCCGCACGAGATCGCGCAGGGCCGGCAAGGATTCCGCCGTCCAGGTGTTGGCCGGCGGGTTGTTGATGGTCAGTACCGCAATGTGTCTGCGTTTTTCGATCTGGATCAGATCACTCATGGTTGGTCTCCCCTGTTCCTTGCGGTGTTATTGATTATTTACTGTATGGCCTCGGCCACGCCGTCCTCGAGAATGCGACGGGCGACGATCAGGCGCATGATTTCATTGGTGCCTTCAAGAATCTGATGCACCCGCAGGTCACGCAGGTATCGCTCCAGCGGGTATTCCCGGATGTAGCCATAGCCACCGTGCAGTTGCAGGGCGTCGTTCACCACTTCGAAACAGGCGTCGGTGGCGAAGCGCTTGGCCATGGCACAGTGCAGCGTGGCTTCCGGGTCGCGGTTGTCGAGCTTGTAAGCACCCAACCGGACCATTTGCCGGGCGGCGACCAGGTTGGTGGCCATGTCGGCGATTTTGAACTGCAGGGCCTGGAAAGCAGCCAGGGGCTTGCCGAACTGTTCCCGCTCGTGCAGGTAGTTCCGGGCCCGCAACAGAGCTGCCTGGGCGCCACCGAGCGAACAGGTGGCGATATTCAGGCGGCCACCATCAAGGCCTTTCATGGCAATGGCAAAACCCTCGCCCTCGGCACCGATGCGGTTGGATGCCGGGATACGAACGTTTTCCAGGCTCACCATGCGGGTCGGCTGGCTGTGCCAGCCCATCTTGTCTTCGTTCTTGCCATAGGAGATGCCGTCGACGTCGGCCGGCACCACAAAAGCGGTAATCCCTTTGGAGCCGCTGTCGGCATCGCCGGTTCGAGCCATCAGCACCAGCACGTCGGTGCTGCCGGCGCCGGAGATAAACATTTTGCTGCCATTGATCACGTAGCTGTCGCCATCGCGAACGGCCTTGGTTCGCAGGCTCGCGGCATCGGAGCCGGCGCCCGGCTCGGTCAGGCAGTAGGATGCAAGCCACTCGCCGCTGGCCAGCTTGGGCACGATTTCCTGCTTCAGGTCATCGGAGGCGAAGCTCGCCACCATCCAGGTGGCCATGTTGTGGATGGTGATAAACGCCGCTGTAGATGGGCAGGCCGCGGCCAGCTCCTCAACAATCACCGAGGTATCCAGGCGGGACAGCCCCATGCCGCCATAGGCTTCCGGGGTATACATGCCCATGAAGCCCATTGCGCCGGCTTCTTTGAGCACATCGACCGGAAAGATATGTTCGTCATCCCAGTGCGCTGCATAAGGCGCCATGGATTTTTCGGCGAAGGCCCGGGCGGCGTCGCGAAACGCCAACTGATCTTCATTCAGGTCAAAATTCATGCTTTTACTCCCGGAAGCGGGAACCGGGCCGGGCTGGCCCTGCCCCGCTCCCCAGGTCTATCAACGCAACTGGATGGAGAAGTTGGCTTCGGTGGACGCCACCTCGTTGGAGAACCAGCGTGAGGTGACGGTCTTGGTTTCGGTGTAGAAACGAACCGCCTGCTTGCCGTAGGCGTGCTGGTCACCGTAGAAAGAGCCCTTCCAGCCGGTGAAGGAGAAGAACGGCAGGGGTACCGGAATGGGTACGTTCACACCCACCTGACCCACGTCGATCTCGTGCTGGAAGCGACGGGCACAGCCACCGGAGGAGGTAAAGATGGAGGTGCCATTGCCGTACGGGCTTTCGTTGATCAGCTCGATGGCGTCACCCAGGGTATCCAGTTCCATGCAGGACAGGACCGGGCCGAAGATTTCTTCCTGGTAGATGTCCATGTCGGTGGTTACGCCGGAGAACAGGGTCGGCCCGACCCAGTTACCATCGGGATAGCCCTCCACGGTGCAACCGCGGCCATCCAGCAGCAGGTTGGCACCCTGGGCCTCGCCGGCAGCGATCAGTGATTCAATTCGGTCCTTGGCCTGCGGGCTGATCACCGGGCCGTAGCTGGCGCCGGCATCATCCCAGGCACCCGGGCGTACCTTGGCCATGGCTTCTTTCAGCTCCGGGATCCACTCCTGGGCCTGGCCCACGAACACGGCCACGGAGATGGCCATGCAGCGCTGGCCGGCGGCACCCACAGAGGCGCCGACCAGAGCGTTGATCACCTGCTGTTTGTCCGCATCCGGCATGATCACCATGTGATTTTTGGCGCCGGCGAAGCTCTGGACCCGCTTCATGTTGCGCGTGCCGGTCTCGTAGATGTAGCGGCCGACCGGCACTGAGCCCACAAACGACACCGCTTTGATAGCGGGATCGGTCAGCAGGGTATCGACCTGCTCTTTACCACCGTGAACCACCTGCAGGACGCCTTTGGGTGCGCCGGCCTCTTCAAACAGCTCGGCCAGCCGCATCGGTGTCAGCGGATCCTGTTCGGACGGTTTGAGAATAAAGGTGTTGCCGCAGGCAATGGCCATCGGGAACATCCACAGCGGAATCATCGCCGGGAAGTTGAATGGCGTGATACCGGCGCACACGCCCAACGGCTGGGTCCAGGAGTGGGTATCCACGCTACGGGCGACGTTTTCGACGGTTTCACCCATCATCAGGGAGGCTACGTTGGCGGCGTGCTCGACCACTTCGATACCGCGCCAGACATCGCCTTTGGCATCTTCGAAGGTCTTGCCGGTTTCCTGGGCGAGGATCTCAGCGATGTCGTCATGATGCTCTTTCAGCAGCGCCTGGTAACGCAGCATGACGCGGGCACGTTCGGACACCGGCACTTCTTTCCAGGTTTTGAACACTTCACCGGCGTATTTGATGGCCTGCTCCATCTCGGCATGGGTGGCGCAGGGTGCTTTGGCAATCACTTCGCTGGTGGCGGGATTGGTGACGTCAATCCACTCACTGGTCTGGCTCTGAACGAACTCGCCAGCAAGGTACAGAGGTACGTTTTTCATGTTAATGATCCCTGTTTGTTGTTGTGCGGGAATGAAGCCGAAACCGATTCCGGTTTCGTCCACGATTGAAAACAGACTAGCACGGGCTACCCGCACCGATGATTGACTAAATTTCGCTCGTAATGGACTATCTTTCGATTCAACAGCAAGACTTTGGTCGAACTATGATTAAAACATCACAATGGCCGGTGCCTCGGGACAGCGTGCGTTATGTGGTTCCAGAGCCCACAATAAAGCGGCTGGCCGCCCACCCGCTCACCCGGGATCTGTACCCACTGGCGTTTGGCCACTATCGTCGGGCGGCCGGACACCACATGCACCGCGAGCATCATAGCGACAATCTTTTGATTTACTGCACGGAAGGGAAAGCCTTTCTGAGTGTTGGCGGAGAACCCTACACGGTGGGTGCCGGAGACCTGCTCCTGCTGCCCGCCGGGGCAGAACATCGCTACACCGCCGACCCGGACAACCCCTGGACCATCCACTGGGTGCACTACACCGGCCCGCTGGCCGAGGACTTCCGGCACTACATGGGCTTCGCCGGCACCACCCGCATCCGGCATCTGGGCCGACAGCCACGCCTGCTGGTCGACTTCAACGGGCTCTTGTCCGTCCGGCAGACCGGGTTCCGAACCGCCGGCCTGATCCACGCCGCCAACCGCCTGCGCCAGCTGATGACCGCCATCCCGCTGACGATCGACGACGCCAGCCAGCGGCGCAGCGAAGAACTGGACACGATTCATAACTATATGCGCGAACATCTGGACGAACGGCTGTCGCTGGAACAGCTGGCGGAACTCACCGGGCTCTCGCCTGCCCACTTCGCCACCCGCTACCGCCAGCAGACCGGCACCTCCCCGATTCAACATTTCCTGCATCTGAAGGTGGAACGCGCCTGCCAGCTGCTGGACAGCACGGATGTGAGCTTTGCCGAGATCAGCCGGCGGCTGGGCTACGATGACGCCTACTACTTTTCCCGATTGTTCAAGAAAGTGATGGGGCAGTCGCCGCGCGATTACCGGCATACCGCCAGACACTGACCGGGCAGCTCGGGCCAAGCCCCGGGTGTGTCTATACTTACGACTGTTGTTGCCGTTGGGAAAGGGATACCCTTGGCATTCATAACGTATAAAAAGAGCAACCTCATGGCCGCCTATAACATTGAAATCATAGAGACTATCAACGCCCCCCGGGACAGGGTGTTTGCGTTGTTTGCCGATCACTACACGTTCGGGAAATTGCTGGGCGCCCCCATCAAACGGGTCAAGGACAGCGATCAGGCCGACCCCAACGGCATCGGTTCGGTAAGGAAGATTGGCTTTGGCCCGGTTGGGCTTGAAGAGACGGTTCTCAACTTCGAGCCGGATTCATTGATTGAGTACAGCATCACCAGCATCAGCCCGATCAAGAATCACGTTGGCCGTATCTGCTTTGCCGATACGCCGGAAGGCCAAACCCGCATCAACTACACCATCAGCTTTGAAGACGTCGTCCCGTTCACCGGGAAGATGCTGAGCTCTGCGCTGGAACAGGCGATTCGCAGGGGCATCAAAAAGGCGCCAAGTCTGGCGTAGACGCGCCAGACAAACCCTCTCACGGGTAGCCATCAGCTACCCGGGCGAGGCAGGCCTGGAGGCATGGTTAATGGTAAAAACCACGTTCCAGCTGCATCCTGCGAGTGTCTTCAACCGCATCCCAGTCCATACTTGCCGGCCTTACCGATGCGTCAGTTTCCGGGCTGCCAGCTGCGGTCGGCGGCAGGCTTTCGATATCAAACTCCTGATACAGCCCCCGTTCCAACTGCATCCGGCGGTCATTTTCCACCATGCCTGGATTCAGGCCGACCGGGTTGGTTCCACCCATGCCCTGTTCGGTCATCACCGCTTCTACGCTTGGGTGCTCCTCCCAGTACTCGCCGTAAGACGGCGATACCGCCAGCAGCAACGTCAGGGATGCGGAATAAGTGAATAGACGTTTCATGATGTGTCCTCCTCAACTTCTTCCCGATGGGTATCACCGGGTCAGACTGAGCAGGCGGACATATTGTAATTGATCGGGCCCGCCACCTCGTTTACTCGCGTTTCCCTGACTGATAACGCTAAGTGTTAGAGACACGGCGGCAGGAAAAGTTACAGGCCATCGGAAAAATAGCCGGAGCTCCCGAATTCGGAGCAAGGAATACAGAGGGGCAGCACAAGCAAAGTGTTTGAAGTTTTGAGAGAAAGGCGACGGCCGACCGGGTAGGCCCGCCGTCGGAGTTGGGAATAATCAGTATTCCGAATCCGATTCTTCCTGGCTCAGGTCCTCGGGATCCGTTTCGTCGGGCGGTATGCCCGGGCCGTCAAACAGCTCATCGTCGATGCTACCCTCGGACTCATCTCCCGCAGCCGTTGGCGGTAGGTCCTCGACATCAATGCCCTGCTCCGTACCGCGGTCCATCGCCTCTTTACGTTGCTCCTCCAGAGCCGCGCCATCCTTGTCCATGGAGTCCATGCCTTCGTCATGCCCGTGGCTGGACCCGTAGGCCGGCATAAAAGCCAGCGCGAGAGTCAACGATGCCGCAGAAATCAGCAAGCGTTTCATCATGCGTTCTCCCACAATCAATAACAGCTCCATACTGGGCTGTCAGTCGGTTGGAAAAGGCAGGCACCGCTTCGAACCACACCTACCCATGAGCACAGCTTCTGCCGGTGTAACTCGCGATTCGTGTGAGGGACGTGGACACGATTAGTTTCATCGGTTTGCGTTATTGGATGAGGCTAGCCAATCACCCAAAGCTATTTACCGTGGCGACCGTTTCACTGTCCCCAGCCCGGCAATTCCATGGGCTTGCCGGGATTGCGCGGAACAGCAGCAGGTCCATGGATGGCAGTGGGCGACCTGCCCACTGCCGCGTTAAAACCAGTTACATCTCTGAGCCCGGCTCCTCCATGTCCATCCGGGGATCACCTTCACCGTGCTCTTCCATGCTGTCCTGCATGGTGTCATCCATTTCGCCCCCAGACTCAGGCCCTGCTTCCGTTGGCGGGAGGGCCTCAACATCAACACCTTCCTCAGTGCCACGATCCATCGCTTCTTGCCGATGCTCCTCGAGCGCCTCACCATCCTTATCCATGGAATCCATGCCTTCGTCATGCCCGTGGCTGGACCCGTAAGCCGGCGTGAAAGCCAGCGCTAATGCCAGAGATGCCGCAGAAATCAGTACTCGCTTCATCGTGAATTCCTCTCAAAAAGTCGGCTCTGCACAGAGCCTTCTGGATTTCGTGAACGAAACAGGCTGAATTCAGGACCACCTGTGCGATTAAGTTCAGCACTTCCCGCGATTACGTCAAGTTGGTACTCATTCCAGCCTGTAACGGGCGGAGGGCGGCGATGCTTTCCGGCCCGGGATCGCCAGGTGGACCTCCATGCCAGCAATCAGGCCTGTCCCGAACGCCGATTGTTGAGTAAAATCCCGCACTTTCCGTATCAAACAAGAGGCAGCGAAGATGGGCAGAGCCTACCAGAATCGCAAAGAATCCATGGCCAAGACGGCCGCAGCGAAAACCAAGGTGTACAGTCGATTTGGCCGTGAAATATACATGTGCGCGAAGTCCGGCGGCATTGACCCGGATGGCAACCTGGCGCTGCGGGGCCTGATCGACCGGGCCAAGAAAGCACAGGTACCGGCCCATGTCATCGAGAAGGCCATCGACAAGGCCAAAGGTGGTGGCGGGGAAGACTACGCAGCCGCTCGCTACGAAGGCTACGGCCCGGGTAACTGCATGGTGATCGTCGACTGCCTGACCGACAACCCGAACCGCACCTTCGGCGACGTTCGCTTCGCCTTCACCAAGACCAAGAGCAAGATCGGCACTCCGGGCGCTGTGGCCCATATGTTCGATCACTGCGCGATTTTTGCTTTCAAGGGCGAAGATGAAGAAGCGGTTCTGGAAGCCTTGATGGAAGCCGATGTCGATGTCACCGATATCGAAAGCGAAGACGGCACAATCACGGTGTTCACCCCGAATACCGAATACGCCAAGGCCCGCGAAGCCCTGGTGAACACCTTCGAAGGCATCGACTTCGACACTGACGAAATCCAGTTCCTGCCCAAAACCACCACCCCGGTGGAAGGCGACGACATTCCCATGTTCGAGAAGTTTCTCGACATGCTGAACGAGCTGGACGACGTACAGAACGTCTTCCACAACGCCGAACTGCCGGAACAGGCGGAGCAGTAACCGCCAGCCGGAGAGCCAGCATGAGCGAACCACGCCCTGCCCGTCGTCCAGCCCGGGTGGTCATCCTCAAGACAGGCACCACCTACCCGTCTATCCGGGCCCAATATGGTGACTTCGAGGACTGGTTCGTTCGTGGCCTCCGGGCTGCTGCAGCGTTTTTCGGATCTGGTGGTGGGCAGGCTGAACTGAGCCGGCAGCGGCTGGCTCAATCCAGAATGTACGCGGTTTTTTCCAGTGCGTTTTCTTCTTCGTCCACGAACCGGAACTCGTTCCAGCCGACCCGGACCATGTCGTTGCTGTTGAGCCTCTGGCGGGCACCAATGCGAATGTCGTTCACGAAGGTGCCGTTGGTGCTATCCAGATCAGTAATGTAGTAATCCACCGTACCTTCGAGATACGCATTGGGCACACTCTCAATGATGGCGTGCTGACCGCTGACCGAGATTTCATCAATCTGGATATCGTTGCCGGCAGCACGGCCGATACGGATTTCGGACCGGTCTAATTCAAACGTGTTCACGACCACGCTATCAACCAGTTGGGAAAACGATGCCATATCAGGCTCCTATGTTGCGAAAAGGGTTACTTCAGAGTCAGTAAAACAACCGACACATTGTCGGAGGCCTGGTGCTCCAGGGCCGCTTCGATCAATGCGTTCACTGCGCTCTCCCTGCTGTCACATTCCTTCAAAATCTGCTCCCACTCGGCTTCGGGCACGGAATGGGTGAGCCCATCCGAGCACAGAAGCAAGCTATCGCCGCGGCGCACGGGGTGGCTGCAGAACGTCAGTTCCAGCGGTTCCATCGCCCCGATTGCCCGGGTCAACACATTGCGAAACGGCACATTGGCCACATCGGCCTCGTTGATGCTGCCATCCTCAAGCATGTTCTGGACCACGGTGTCATCCCGGGTCAGGCAGGTCAGTTGGCCGTCACGAACCAGGTAACAACGCGAGTCCCCGGCGTGGGTGATGTGCGCTGCCCCGTTTTCCACCCAGGCCACCACCAGCGTGGTGCCCATTTTGTCCAGACGTTCATCGGTTCGGCGCCGTTCCAGAATCCGGTCATTCGCCAGTGCGAAGGCCGTCTCAAGGCAGTCGCCCGGGTCAGACTCGCGTTTTGCTTCCTCACTCTGAAACAGCACGGGAATCAGCACTTCCATAACCGTATCCGCCGCCAGCCGGCTGGCTATTTCACCGCCCTGATAGCCGCCCATGCCGTCCGCCACGAGTAACACCGCGGCGTTGCCGTCATCCGTGAGCTGCCAGGCCACCACGTCCTGGTTGGACTCCCTGACGGCACCGGTGTGACTGATACCAGCGACTTCCATCTTCATCAGGACAACTCCTTGGCTTCCTTTTCGGCCAGTCTGCGGATGGATTCAGCGAAATTGGTTGCGGAGGAAAACCGCTTGTCTGGCTCCCGCTGTATCGCTTTGTTGATCAGCCGCACCAGCCCGCCAGGCAAGTCAGCGTTGAACTCGCGCACACTGCGGGGGCGCTTGTTGAGGATCTGGTAGGTCAGGTTCGCCAGGGTATCGCCCTGGTAGGGAGTCTCGCCACTCACCAGCTTGTACAGCGTGACCCCGAGGCTGTAGATATCCGATGATCCGGTTACCTTCTGCCCCTTCAGCTGTTCGGGGGACATATAGAGCGGGCTGCCCATGACGCTCCCGGTGCGGGTGCGGGAGTCGTCGGAAATCTTGGCAATACCGAAGTCCGTGATCTTGATCCCCCCGGTATCCGGGTTATAGATGATGTTTCCGGGCTTGATGTCGCGATGCACGATTTTCTGGCTGTGGGCATACGCCAGCGCCTCGGCAACCCGGGCGACCAGTTCCAGCACCGTCGACAGGGGCAGCAGCTTGCCTTTCCTGGCAAACTCGCTCAGTGGCCGGCCCTGGACATAGTCCATCGCGATGTACGCCAGATCAGCTTCTTCGCCCACGTCGTACACGGTCACGATGTCCGGATGACTGAGCCGTCCGGCCGCCTCGGCCTCGCGGAAAAAGCGGGCTTTCAGCTCCTGGAGCTGGCCCTCATCGAAGGCCTCATAGCTGAGGGTTTTGATCGCCACGGTGCGGGCTATTTTCGGATCAGTTCCCAGATACACCACACCCATGGCGCCGCGGCCGATTTCGCGCTCAATCTCGTAGCGGCCCAGCGTTGGCCGACTGACCGATTGCTGGGGCATCAGCAAGGTGCGAGTGGCATCCAGGCTGCTGGCCGGGGCAGAAGGAGCGCTGGCAGACAGTTTCTCCAGGGCCGCCAGCCGCTCCTCGGTATCGCGATAACGTTTCTTCCGCGCCAGGATGCTGCGGTAGGTGCGCACTGCTTTGTCGTACTGGCGCTTGCGCTCCTGCTGTATGGCCACCTCGTGACGCACGCCCAGGGCGTCATCGCAGGCCGGACAGGCATCAATGGCCTCCAGTGCCTCATCGGTCTGGCCCTGCTGCAGCAGCAGTTTGGCCAGTCGTACGCGAGCCGCCCGGGCGTTGTCGGTCAGGGCGCGTATTTCCCGGTGCGGCTGCAACCAGAACAGCATCACCACAAAGCCGGCTGCCAGCATCAAGACCACTTCGCCCAGCGGCAGCCATTCGTGCCGGGTAACCGACAGCGCAGCCTGCAGAACCACCAGAGAACCGCCAATCAGCAGCGTCACCGGTAGAGCCACGGCTGCGCCCATCCGGGGAACGGCCAGCATCAGATAGCCAGCCGCCAGCAGCAGCCCAGAATGGACCGCGAGGTCAGACCACAGCGGTTCCGACCAGCCCTGGCTGCCCAGCAAAGCCGGTACGACGTATGCCGGTACCGGCATAGCGGCCAGATTGGGGTCGCCCGCGGCCATCCAACCGAGCAGCACGCGATCCACCCAGCCCAGAAAGGCCAGGCTTTCGCCGTACACCACAGCCAGCACGGAGGCCACCAGAATGAGCAGCCTGAGACTGAATAAATGGGACAATAAAAATGATATAAGCTTCACGAGCAACTTTGTTCTAAACCTTTGATCTTGCTAGTTTAGAAACACGCGTCTCGCGGAGATACACGTTACTGATTGTTTTTTGTAAGGGTTTGTTGACCTGCGAAAGGGCGCACGCCGCGAGACTGCCCCAGCCACCGAATGATGGACCCACCGGGATGATGCTGAAGTTACTGTTCACACTGGCCGGCGTGTTTCTGCTGGGCACCGGGATTTACCACAGCCACAAGGCACTGCCCTCTGGCATCAGCTATCAGGGCAAGCCAGTACCGCTGGTCGATCCGACCCTGCATACCGACACCACCGAACACTATCCGGATGGCACGGAAGTTCGCCAGCACGAAATCTTCGATGAGGTATTCCGGCTCATTGCCGGCGCGAAACAGTTCGTTCTGCTGGATATGTTTCTGTACAACAGCACCAAACCGGAAGGCGTCCCCCACCGGCCACTGGCGCAGCAGTTGACCGACGCCCTGATAGCCCGGAAACAGGCGTTGCCAGACATCGAGATGATCGTTATCTCAGACCCACTGAACACCATGTACGGCGGCACCAGCTCGGACTGGTTCGAACAGCTTCGACAAGCCGGCATCACGGTGGTGGTGACCGACCTGCGCCCGCTCCGGGACAGCAACCCCACCTGGTCGGCACTGTGGCGGGTTGTCTTCCAGTGGTTTGGCAATAACGCCGAGAATGGCTGGCTGGGCAACGCACTGGGCGAGCAGCCGGTTACGCTGCGAAGCTACCTGGCGCTGCCGAACTTCAAAGCCAATCACCGGAAACTGCTGGTGACGGACCAGGCCGAAGGCTTTCGGGCCCTGGTCACCTCAGCCAACCCACACGATGGCAGCAGCCGGCACAGTAACCTTGGCGTCAGCTTTAGTGGCGCTGCGGTCGCCGATGTTCTGCTGAGCGAGCAGGCGGTCATGGCGATGTCGGGTGCTGACGCTTCAGTCCTGAATCCCTGGATTGACCGCGCCCGGGCACTCGGAGCCAAAGCGAGTGCAGGAGACGCCACACCGGACCAAGGCGTGATCCGCCTGCTAACCGAATCTGCCATCCGGGACCAAGCGCTGGACATGATCAACCGCGCCGGCAACGGTGACCGGATCGATCTGGCAATGTTTTATCTGGCCCACCGGCCGGTCGTGCAAAGCCTGTTGTCTGCCCGGGCGCGAGGCGCCCGGCTTCGGGTGCTGCTGGACCCTAACAACGAAGCATTCGGCCACGACAAAAGCGGCATCCCCAATCGACAGGTGGCGATGGAGTTGCATCGGGCCGGGGTACCGGTTCGCTGGTGCAACACAAAGGGGGAGCAATGCCACAGCAAGCTCCTGATACTGCGACCGGCGGCGGGCAATACCGAGGTGCTGCTGGGCTCGGCCAACTTTACCCGTCGTAATCTGGACGATTTCAACCTGGAAACGAATGTCTGGATATCGGCATCATCAGCCACACCCACCGCCCGAAAGGCTGTAGACTTCGTTGAACGCCAGTGGCAACACGGCCCGGATGCGGCGCCCGTGCTCAGCCTGCCCTACGAGGTCGGCGCAGACGAATCGCGCCTCAAGTACTGGCGTTATCGACTGATGGAAGCCAGCGGGCTGTCAACGTTCTGAGCCGTAGCAGGAGCACGCCCGCCAACCATGAACGCTTTTTATGTTGAACCATCAACAGCCTGTGATTTATTGTTTTCAGTCAACCAGTTAAAAGGGAGCTCCCGATGTCCGGCATAAGACAACATCTGAAACACATTTCATTCGTCATGACCCTCGTACTGGCCCTCGGGACAGTCTGGTCCTCCGCCGCCACCGCGGCCATGGTGGGCACCGGGGAGATGATTCATGGCCAGCAACAGGAGCTGGACCGCCAACAGCTGATGGAGATGCTCGACACCCAGGCCGTTCAGGACAAGCTGGTGGAGTTGGGCGTCAGTGACGATCAGGTGCGGGAACGTATCCAGAACCTGACCCCATCGGAACTGGCCGATTTTGAACAGCAACTGGCCGAGGCGCCCGCCGGTCAGGACGTGGTCGGTATTATCGTGCTGTTCCTGCTGGTGTTCATTGTCACGGATATGCTGTGCGCCACCAACATCTTCAGTTTCATAAACTGCATCCGGTAAGTGCTCGTCCTGTTCCCCAGTAAACAGCTCAAGAACATCGCCGGCGTCCTGCTGGCGATGTTTTTAACCGGGTGTGCCTCAAACAACCTCTGGCCCGAACCGGGCGCCGGGACATCTGCCCTGCCCTCGCGAGTGTTGCTGGACGACGTCCCGTTTTACCCTCAGGAGCGTTTTCAGTGTGGCCCCGCGTCACTGGCCATGACATTGAACAGCCAGGGGCTGACGACGCACCCGGACATACTGCGCGAACTGGTTTACATCCCCGGCCGTGAAGGTACCTTGCAGGTAGAGCTGGTGGCCGCAGGCCGGGCTCACAACCTGCTGGTCTATAAGCTTGATGGCAGCCTCGACAGCCTGTTGCAGGAACTGGCAGCGGGCCACCCGGTTCTGGTGATGCAGAACCTGCGTTTCGGCTGGTGGCCGCAGTGGCACTTTGCGGTCGCGGTGGGCTTCGACGCCGACGAGCGCACCCTGATCCTCAACACCGATACCCGGCAACACTACGAGGCTCCCATTCGGGCGTTCGCCAACACCTGGGGCCGCGCCGATAACTGGGCGGTAGTCATGCTGCAACCGGATCAGGTGCCGGCCACCGCAGAGCCACTCAGGTTCCTGGCTTCCGCAAACGACCTGGAAACCACCGGGCAAACCCGTGCCGCCATGACGGCCTACCAGACTGCCGAGCAGCAGTGGCCGGATCAGCCGGCCGCCATTTTCGGACAAGGCAACCTGTCGTATGACCTGGGCAACCGGAAGGAAGCGGTACGCCATTTCAGCCGCATGGTCGGGCGCTTTCCCGGCATTGCCGAGGGTTGGAACAACCTCGGCCACACGTTGTCGGAACTGGGCTGCGGCCAACAGGCCAGGAACGCTCAGCTCTGCGCATCCCGCCTGGCACCGCTGCGGTTTTCGGCGCCTGCCGACGTGGAGCCACCCGATGAGATTGCCCCGGGTTACTGCGCCATCCCCGCTTGCCCGCCTCCCCCGGTTACGCCTGAGTAGGCGGCTTGCGCATCAGCGCCACGTCTTTTCGGGGAATGTCCAGTTGCCAGCCGAGCTGGCTGGCAACAACGCCGAGCGTTTTTTCCCGATAGAACACCACGTGGGTGGGGTCGCGGCGATAGTGCCAGTTGGCAAAGCGGTCGTCGTCGGTCTGAAAGCAGGTCATCACGCCAAGCCAGCCACCGGGTTTCAGCAGCGCGTCCAGGCGTCGAAAGACCTCGGCTGGCTGATGCAGGTGCTCCACCACTTCGGTACAGGTGATGAAATCGTAGGTGCGTGACAGCGCATCGGTGTCCGGGCAGAAAAACGGATCGTACAGCGACATCGACATACCCGCTTCAGTCAGCATGTCCGCCAGCGCCGGCCCGGGGCCACAGCCGAAATCAAGGCCCGACAGGCCCGGTTCCAGGCGGGCCAGCAGCGGGTCAAGGAGTTTGGCCAGGAAGCGCCGGTATCCCGGGTCTGCGGCGTCGTTTTCGTGGCAGTCGTAAATACCCCGTTCCTCATCTGGCGTGAGCCGGCAGTGTTCCGCCATGACCGTGGCCTCGCAAACCGGGCACCGCAGATAGGTGTGTTGCTTGATGGTTTGGAACCTCACCAGCTGTGTTTGCTCACATACCGGACAGTCACTCACGCGTCACTCCTGCTAGAAAACCAGTGCTTAATTCTGTGCCATCAACGAACCCGATGCCGGCTCGCTACAACGGATTCTCTGTAAGGTCTCAGGCCGCCCCTGTCGGGACCTAGCGCCCGCCAACGCGGATCAAGCGGTCAAGCCTGAGCCGCTCGCGTTCATCGAAGAGTCGCCGGCCACCCCAGGAGACGGCCATCAAAGTGCCGAATCCGGTTCCAACGGTAATGGTCAGCATCACCAGTATCTGGTACTTGACCGCCACCGCCGGCGGGCTGCCCGCCAGAATCTGGCCGGTCATCATGCCGGGCAGACTGACAATACCCGCTGCCGCCATGGCATTGATGGCGGGCATCATACCGCTTCGCATGGCATGGCGACGGATATCCTCAAGCGCTTCGCGCCAGGTTTCGCCCAGCATCAACCGGTTTTCGATCACCGCGCGCTGATCCCAGACCGACTCGGTGAGCCGGTCAAGGCTCAGCGCCACGCCGGTCATGGTGTTGCCGAGCATCATGCCCAGCAGCGGTATCGCATACTGAGGGGCATACCAGGGCTCGGGGCCGATCACCACCACCAGGGTCAAAACCGTCACGGTAAACGAGGACACAAACATCGCCCCGGTACCGATACCGAAAGACCATATCCCCCTCAGGCGCCGCTGCTGCCGCGCCATGACTTCCCGACCAGCCACCAGCAGCATGATCAGCGCAAGCAAAGCGATCCAGTAAAATTCAGCCGAGGCAAATAGCGCTTCCAGCACCAGGCCAATCAGTGCCAGCTGGATCACGGTGCGGCTGGCGGCAATCAGCAGGCTGCGCGTAATGCCGAGCCGGGCGGCAAGACTGACACCGGCCAGTGCCAGAACAAGGAGCGCCACAAGGGCGAGTTTCCACCAGGCCAGATCAATGACTTCCATGCGCCACCTCCAGTTGGTGACCCACCAGCCGGTAGTGGCGGTCGGCCACCCGAAGAATCTGTGCCGAATCGTGCGCGACCCAGAACACGATGATATTGCGCCGTCGGATCTCGGCCTTCAGCCAGGCCTCCACCCGCTCGACCATTTCTTCGTCCAGATTGGCCGTGGGCTCATCCAGCAGCAGAACGGCGGGTTTACGGGCCAGCGCCCGCAGCAATGCCAGACGCTGTCGCTCACCGGATGATAACCGGACGACCGGCCAGGCCAGCACATCCGCAGGAAAGCCAAGGGCATCGGGCACTTGCGGTAGCGTCGGCTGAAAGTGCTCGCCAACCTGCTCGAACCACCACTGGCTGTCCGCCGGCACCATCATGACCCGCTGACGCCAGCGATGCCCTGGCACAGTTCCCTGCTCCATATCGTCCAGCCGAACCTGCCCCTGGTGAGGATCAAGATCGGCTATTGCCCGCAACAGGCGGCTCTTGCCACTTCCAGACGGGCCGGACAGGCATAGGATTTCGCCACCCTGCACCGCCAGACTCACGTCCCGCAGGGCGCCAACCGAAACCTGTTCCAGCGTCAATGTTGACAAGGGATTCCTCCCTGGTGGTCAGGACAGATCGTCCTGCCCCAGAAACAGTCGGATCATGCGGTCCGACAGAAAGACATGAGCAAAAGCGGGATAGGGCAAATAGTGAGACAACAACGTGGCGATGGCCAGCGTGTCGAGACCACTGACCGAATAGACCCAGGCGCCAAAAGCGGCAAATAACGCAGCCAGGAAACCACCGTAAATCCAGAGCATTCGTGATCGCTCTTCGGCGGTCGGCTCCCGCTTCAGTAGCCTGGCCACTGAAAACCCCATGTAGGCGGCAATCATCAGCGCGATGAGCACGGAGGCCAGCACGCCGGAGAATCCAAGCAGATAACGGCACAGATAGTTGGCCAAAAAGAACAGGACAACACCCGTTGCCGCGATCAGTGTGATTCGTGTTGTTTCCATAGCACCCTGCGTCATGAAGAGATCGACCCCACCAAAAATTCGCCTGTTAACGGTAAGTTACCAGCACGCTATCAGCCGAAGAATGGCAAAATCGAGGCTAACCTTCCAGCGCAAATCGCTCCAGAACGGTATACACGGAACCGCCACCGCCCTGTGTGCTCTGATACAGCACAAACTCCTGCACCGGAAAGGCACCAAAATTGGTGCTCTGGTGATCATCCAGCAGCGCCGCCACCGAACCACGCTGTTTCTTGAATCGGGCCAGGGTGACGTGGGGCCGAAAGGCACGTTGATCGAACTCGAACCCGAGCCCTCCAAGCACATCTTTTAACGCGGCCTGTAGTGCCAGCAGTGAGTCGCACGGGCTCACCCCCGCCCACAGATTGCGGGGTGACGCCGGTTGTCCGAAACACCCTATCCCGGATACCTCCAGATCAAATGCGGGCATCGCCAAGGCACGGACTTCGGCACAGACCTCAGCCACCCTGTCATCAGAAACCGGCCCCAGGAACAGCAGGGTCAGATGCAACTGCGCCGCGCTCTGCCAGCGGGCACCAGCCACGGGGGCCCTGACTTGCAGCAGGCGCTGCTTGATCTGGACAGGTATTTCGATCGAGAAGAACAGCCTCGGCACCGGGCTCACTCCTCGTAAATCATTTTGCGAACCATGCCGCCGTCAATGACAAAGTTCTGGCCGGTCACAAAGCCTGCCTGCGGGGAAATCAGAAAGCTCACCAGTGCCGCGACGTCGTAAGGCGTCCCCACACGACCCGCCGGATGCTGCTGATGATCAGGCTTGGTCAGCGGCTCAACAGGCTCGGAACCGCCCTGAAAGGCACGGGTGTCAATCCACCCGGGGCTGATGCAGTTGACCCGGATGTCGGGGCCAAGACTGATGGCCAGACTGTGTGTCAGCGCCACAATTCCGCCCTTGGTGGCGGCATAGGCTTCCGTGTTGGGCTCGGACTGTAACGCACGGGTGGAGGCCATATTTACGATGGCACCTCGGTGCTTGCGGAGCAGCGGCACCGAATGCTTGGCCACGAGAAAGGGCCCCGTGAGATTCACGTCCAGGCGTCGCTGCCAGCGATCCAGCGCCAGCTCCTCCACCGGCCCGGTTTCCGGATCGGCAATACCGGCGTTGTTGATTACCGCATCCAGACGGCCACCCCATTGATGCGCCAGCCGAACCATCTGCTCGACATCCGTCTCGCTGGCCACATCGCCGTGAATGAATTTCAGCCTGCCCTCGCCGGTTTCGGCCAGAGCTTCGCCCACCGGCGCATCGACATCGCTGAACGCCACCTTCCAGCCGTCGTCGGCCAGATGGCGCACAATCCCCCGTCCGATACCTTTGGCACCGCCGGTAACCAGCGCTACGCGTTCAGAGTGATTCATGGCAACTCCCACGGATTCATAGCGACGTATCTATCGTCGCGGCTTGTCGCCTGGCTGGCAAGCGATGACAGGAAATGAAGACAGGAAGGGTAAGCCAGCCGGGCGTGCGACTGGCTAATGGCGCTGACTTCAGTCGACGCGAGTGAGGGTCACATCGATGTTGCCACGGGTGGCGTTGGAGTAAGGGCATACCTTGTGCGCCTCATCGATAACCTTCTGGGCATCACCGTCGTCCATGCCCGGGAGGCTGATCTTCAGCTCCACTTCAATACCAAAGCCGGCTGGAATCTGGCCGATGCCGACAACCCCTTCGACGGACACCTCTTCAGGCAGCTTGATGCTGTCACGGCCGGCAACGAACTTCATGGCACCGATAAAGCACGCCGAATAACCCGCGGCAAACAATTGCTCGGGATTGGTTCCCTTACCGCCGGCACCACCCAGTTCCTTTGGTGTTGTCAGCTCAACATCAAGAATGCCGTCAGAGGAAATGGCGCGTCCGTCGCGGCCACCGGTGGCTTCGGCATAGGCACGATACAGAACCTGTTCAATCGACATGTCTTTCTCCTTTTCGCTTTGATTAATTCAACAACGCTCAAAAAAATTACGCACAACTAAATTGTCCACAACTTAAAAATAACAATGCGGCAGCCATTGTGCAAACAAAACCGCGGAATCATCCGCCGGCGTGGATCGCCGCGATGGCCAGAACCACGAGGGCGAACAGGAACCACCGGGCGTAAAAATCAGCCCTGCCCTCCCCGTCGCTTGCGGAAACCAGAGCCTGAGGTGCGCCCGTTTCGTACTCGCGAACCAGCTCCCGGGCACGGAACAGGTCCTCATCGTTGACGTGTACGTTGCTAAAACCGGCTGCCCCAATCTCCCCCATGGCGCCCTGAAGGTAATGACCGCCCACAAATGCCTCCACGCCATGGGCGCCGAGGAAACCGGCAACAATATGCGCTTCGGTAATGTCGCGGGCCCGATAGGCTATTTGCATGCAGCGGCTCCTTCTGTGATCTTTAAAGGCACCACCCTTTGTATGCCGGGTGTGCTTTTCAGCATAGTTCGCCCCATCACGAGGGGCCAATTCAACGAGGACCGCCCATGCTCTGGTTCCTTCTCGCACTGCTGCTGTTAGTGATCGCCGCCACCTATTTCCTGTTCCGGGTCGAGGACCTGTCGCACCTGGACGACCCACACCAACCCTTTCGGGGCGGGCCACCCAGTGACGAGCATCGGTACGTGCTTGGCCGCATACGCGAACTCGGGCAAAGTTCACGCGGGCTGCGGGGAAAGGCAAGGTTGCAGGCCCTGCGCACACACATGGACGCACTCAGCGACGGCCTGACGCTGGAATCGGAGTTCCGCCCGGTATCCCATCCACGGGGCGAGTGGGTTATCGCGCCCGGTGTGGATACCCGCCGACGGGCGCTGTACATCCATGGCGGGGCCTGGGCCGCCGGCAGCCCGAAGAGTCACCGCGCCATCACTGACCGTTTTTCCCGCATCGCCAATGCAGCGGTGTTTGCCGTGGATTACCGCCTGATGCCGGAACACCGCTACATGGATGGGGTACGCGACTGCCGGAAGGCCTATCGCTGGCTGCTGGAGAACGGGCCGGATGGTGAGTCGCCCGCGTCTTATTTGCTGATTGCCGGCGATTCTGCCGGCGGCAGCCACACCCTCGGGCTGCTGGGCTGGATCAAACACAAAGGGTTGCGTCAGGCAGACGCGGCGGTTGCCTTGTGCCCATCCACCGATCTGACCCTGACCGCCCCCAGCAATCGCGCCAACATCCAGACCGATCCCCTGTTAGGCCCCGCCTTCGGTGGCTTGTCGAAGGTGCCCCTGCCGGTAATCTGGTGGGCAACCCTGGCGGCGTTCCGGGTCTCGCCTCTGAGCCCGGTGGCCTCACCCTTGCGGGGCGATCTGCACAACCTGCCGCCGGTGCTGATTCACGCCAGTGATTCAGAAATGCTGCTTGATAATGCCCGACGCTACGCCGCCAAGGCGCGAGCCGAGGGATCGCCGGTGACCCTGCATACCTGGTCTGGCATGGTGCATGTGTGGCACATTTTTGTCCCGAAGCTGCCCGAGGCCGAGGAAGCCTTCGAGGACATTCAGGCATTCCTGCAGGAAGCGAAGTCTGACCAATCGGCCAACGAGGCGCGTGCGGCTCAGAGCTGAACCTTGCCGCGTAACGCCTTGGTTCTGCCTTTCTGGGTTTTCTTATCCAGGCGCTTTTTCTTCGCCGATTTGGAGGGTTTGGTGGGACGCCGGACCTTCTCGGTTTTGACCGCGTCCAGAATCAGTGCTTTCAGGCGTCGTAGCGCATCGTCCTTGTTCTTCTCGAGCGTGCGAAAGGTTTGCGCTTTAATAATGATGACGCCTTCTTTGCTGACGCGCTGATCGCTCAGCGCCATCAGGCGCTCCTTGTAAAACGGCGGCAGGCTGGAATGCAGCACATCAAATCTCAGGTGCACGGCAGAGGCGACTTTATTGACGTTCTGGCCGCCCGCGCCCTGGGCACGAATCTGGGTGATCTGGAGCTCCCAGTCCGGAATGGCAACGTTGTTGGATAATTTCAGCATTCGGACAGGGTACCAGAACCCGCAATGCAACGCCCTGAAACCAAGGAAGAAACCACAATGTGCGGACGTTTTACCTTCTACACGCCACCCGAAACCCTGATCGCGCGTTTCTTCCCCGACGGGCTGGACGTGGATGGTCATTTTGAGCCCAGCTACAACATCCCGCCCGGCGTCGCGATCCCGATGATTCGGATGACCATGGGCGGTCACCCCATCCTGGTAAAATCCCACTGGGGCTTCCAACCCGCCTGGGCCACCGGCAAAGCGCCGGCGCCGATCAACGCGCGGGCCGAAACTGTGGCGACATCACGGTATTTCCGGGACGCCTTCGCTCATCACCGCTGCCTGATTCCCGCCAACGGCTGGTACGAATGGCTTCAGACCGAGCACGGCAAGGAGCCGCACTATATCACGCCGGTGGATGCTGAGCAAAACCCGGCGATTTTCTTGGCAGGCCTGTGGACGCCCCGCGAAGGCGACGAAACCTCCACCTGCGCCATCATCACCGAGCCGGCCTGCGATTCCCTCAAGCACATCCACGACCGGCAACCGGTGGTGCTGGACCCGGGGTGTCTGCACGGCTGGCTGGATCCATCAACGACCTCTCGCGAGGCGATCCGGGCTGTCACGCAGCGGCTGCCCATGGAGCAGTTGAGAGAGTTTCCGGTGTCGGATGCGGTCAATAACCCCAGGCACAATTCCGAAGAGCTGATCGGCGGTGCCGGCGAACCGGCGTCCTGAACTAAACGTCGGATCAGCGCTTCTTGCGCACGTACAGCACCTTATGCACCCGGGCCACCACCTCTCCGTCTTCGTTCAGGACATCGACGTCCCATTCCGGCAGGTGTTTGTCGCCGCCTGCGGTGGCCTCACGAATCTCGTTAAGTCGTTCGTCGGTGAGTGAGAACCTGGCCGTGACGGTACCGGTTCCCGGGCGGATGAAGTCGATGCTCGCGAACTTGTCCCACACGATGTAATCGTTGCCCAGGCGCCGCATCAGCAGCAACATGTACATGGGGTCCACCATGCTGTAGAGGGAGCCGCCGAAGTGAGTGCCGACATAGTTGGTGTTGAACCGGTACTTGCGCATCTCGACGGTGGCAGAACTGAAATCCTCAGCGATGTGGGTGACTCGGATACCCGCGCCACGGTAGGGAATAAACGTTGCCAGCAGCAGGCGCATCCCCTTCGCACTGGAAAACCATTGGCGGATGTTTCGATTCATGGGTGGCTCCGACACACGGGGAAAATCAGGCATTTCAATCAGCAGCCTATGTTCCTCAAGCCGGACGCCCGTTGCAATGAAAACTTAAACGACCGTTTGAATTATCCGCACGCCTGTCACAAGCCGCTGACAGCCAACTGAATGGCAATGGCGGCCATCATCAGGCCAATCGCGCCATCAATGATGCGCCACGCCTTGGGACGCGACAGGATGGGAGCCAGGGCCGAGCCGCCCCACGCCACTAACGAGAACCAGAGCACAGAGGCGCTGCTTGCGCCCGCCACGAAGGTGGCCGGGTTCTCCTGCTGTGCCCCGATGGCCGGAATCAGCAGTAACGTATCCAGATACACCTGAGGATTCATCAAGGTCACGGCCAGGGTGGTAAAAAGCACGCCTCTGAGGCTGCGTTTGGTAATTTCACCCGCCTCCAGTGCCGCCCGCCCCCGACTTGCGCGGGTCAGCGCCTGCACCGCCATCCAGGCAAGAAACGCCACCCCGAGCCAGCGCATGATCTCAAGGGCCTCAGGCATGGCCAGCAGCGCGGCGCTGACACCAAACATGCCTAACGTCAGCAGCGCCACATCGGCCACCATGCAGAAGCCGGCCGACCACCAATGATGCTCACGGCGAATCGCCTGCCCCAGGATATAAGCATTCTGGGCGCCAATCGCCACGATGATGCCACCACACACAATCAAACCCGTCAGATAACTTTCCAGCACTGCGCAACCTCCCATTCAGAGGGCGCCAGCATATCGATTTCCCGGTATACTAAAAATTCATATTGATTATGCTGCATAAGATTATCTAATGATCGATTACAAACTGCTTGAAGCGCTGACAACGGTGATCGAGTGTGAGGGATTTGAGCGTGCCGGTGTGGTTCTGGGTATCAGCCAGTCTGCCGTATCACAGCGCATCAAAACGCTGGAAATCCGGCTCGGGCAACCGGTGCTGGTGCGCAGCCCTGCCCTCCGGGCAACCCCCGCTGGCCAAAGGCTGCTGAACCACGTTCAACAGGTCCAGCTACTGGAACGGGACCTGGCCAAATCGCTGCCCGCCATTTCTGAGCCCTCTGCCCGGCTGCGTGTCGCACTCAATGCCGACAGCCTGGCCACCTGGTGGGCCGACGTGGTCGGAGCATTCTGCAGTGACGAAGATGTGTTGCTTGACCTCGTCATCGAAGATCAGGATGTCGGCCTGCGACGCATGCGTGAGGGCGACGTCGCTGCCTGCCTGTGCAGCGCACCGCAACCGGTTGCCGGCGCCCGCAGTGTGCACCTGGGCAGCATGATCTACCGGCCGCTGGCCACCCCGGGGTATGTCCGGCGCCACTTTCCCCGGGGGTTCAATACCCGCGAGCTGGCGGAGGCCCCCGCTATTGTCTTTGGCCCCAACGATCAACTGCAGAACCGGTTTCTGTCTCAATGCGGATACCACGGCAGCGTTCCGCACCACCTGTGCCCGTCCTCTGAAGGTTTTGTAAAACTGGCCCTGGCGGGGATGGGATATGGCATGATTCCGGAAATGCAGGCGCAACAGGAACTTGAAGCAGGTACACTGGTAAGTATCACACCGGATCAGCCGCTGCAGGTTGAACTGTACTGGCACTTCTGGCGCCACAGCGGCGGCGTGATGGATCGCCTGACCCAGACACTGACAAGCGCAAACAGACTGAACTCATAAGGAGCCACGGAATGCTGACACTCATTGCCGGCCTGATCCTGTTTTTCGGGGTCCACTCGCTTTCGATCATCAACGAGCCCCAGCGGGATCGCTGGTGCGCCAAGCTGGGCGAAAACGCCTTCAAGGGGATAGTTTCCCTGCTGTCGCTGGCCGGACTGGTATTGATTGTGATCGGCTACGGCGCGGCCCGCATGGATCCGACCGTACTCTACACCCCGCCCACGGGGCTGCGGCACCTGGCCATGCTGCTGCTTGTGCCCGTCTTTCCGCTGCTGGTGGCCACCTATGTGCCCGGCCGCATCAAAGCCGCGGTAAAGCATCCGATGCTGGTGGCAGTCAAGCTGTGGGCACTGGCGCACCTGCTGGCCAATGGCATGCTGCACGATGTGCTGCTGTTCGGTTCGTTCCTGGCCTGGGCGGTGGTCGATCGTATTTCCATGAAGCGCCGCACCCAGCGGCAGGTGACCAAAGTAGCCGCCAGCAACAAGAACGACATCATCGCGGTGGTGGTTGGTCTCGCGCTGTACGTGCTCACCGTCATGTGGGCGCACCAGTGGCTGATCGGTGTGGCACCGGTCTAATCCGCGATGGATCATCTGGTCGCTGTCTACGGAACCCTCAAGCGTGGCCACTACAACAGCCACCTGCTTGAGGATGCAGTCTTTTTGGGAGAGGACACCCTTACCGCGCTGACGCTTTATGATCTTGGCGCCTTCCCCGGGGCATTGCTGCATCCCTCGTCAGGGGTGCAGGTGGAGGTCTATTCCGTTACCCGGGGCATCCTGTGGCAACTGGATGCCCTTGAAGTTTTTCTCCCGGACGCCCCGGAACAGAGTCTGTACTTGCGTGAGCAACTGCCGACACGCCATGGCACCGCCTGGACGTATATCTACAACCGGCCGGTGGAGAACCATCAGCGGATTGTGTCAGGCCTCTGGTGACTGGCCGGAACACTCCGGTTATTCAGTTGGGGTGCTTGGGTGCGAGGCCGAACCAGTGCGGGAAGCGCAGCAAACAGAACAGCGCAATCATGTCGTACACCGCATGCCAGACCATCACCAGCGACAGGCTGCCGGACACCACATACACGCTGCCGAGCAAAAGGCCCAGCCCGGTGGCGACCAGGAAATAGCTGAAGGACACGTAGTGGGCCAGGCCGAACAGAACCGAGGCGAGCCCCACCGCGGGATAAAGGCCAAGCTCGCCGGCCAGCCAGCCCTGCAAGGCAGCTCGGAACAGCAGCTCCTCGCCCACCCCGGCAAGAATACACAAAGCCAGAAGGGTCGGAGCGCCCAGCCCAAGCGCGAACGCACGGAGGGCGCGCATCTGCCGTTCCAGGTCATCTGGAAACAGGCCGGGGACTCGGGTGAGCAGGATCAGAAAAAGATAGGTGGCCAGGGCGCCCAGACAGCCCCAGAAAACACTGGCCGTGCCAGCGAGGCCATCGTTCTGCACGGGAATGTCGAGGATCAGAATAGCCAGCAGCCCCACGACACCGATACCGCCCTGAAACACCAGGGCGGTGCGCGATGACATGGCGCCGCGGGACTTACCGGCCGACATTCAGGACTCGAACAGACCCTTCACCGGGAACAGGTCGTCGTATTCCGGCTGCTGTTTCTGAGCCTTGGCCTGGAACGTTTTCATCATATCCCCCGGGCGGAACATGCCCGCTTGCCAGGTGGCCATGTAGCGCAGGCTGTCTTCCACCGAATGGTCACGGGTGAAGTTGATCATTTCCTTGCAGCCCGTCACCGCCAGCGGCGAATTGGCCGCGATCTGACGGGCAATGCCCATCACCGCATCCAGCAGCGCTTCCTGAGACGGATACACAGCATTGACGAAGCCCAGGTTCCGGGCTTCCTGGGCAGAAAACTTGCGGCCGGTATACGCCAGCTCACGCACCACGCCCTCGGGCATCAATTTGGGCAGCCGCTGCAGCGTGCCCACGTCGGCGGTCATGCCCAGTTCGGTTTCCTTGATGGTGAAGTAGGCGTCGTCGGTGCAGTAACGGCTGTCGGCCGCACACACCAGATCCAGCGCGCCACCAATACAGCCACCGTGAATGGCCGCCAGAACCGGCAGGCGGACTTTTTCCAGAGAGCTCACGGTGTCCTGAATCTGCAGCACCACCCGACGCAGGTTCTCGGCCATGCGGCCGGGATCGCCGGTCATGGGAATAGATTTGGTATCGCTGAACACGCCCAGATCCATACCCGCAGAGAAATGCTTGCCAGTGCTTGAAATCACAATGACCCGCGCGTCGGTGTTGGCCTCGATGTCCTGCATGCAGCGCGGCAGCTCAAGCCAGAACGCCTTGTTCATGGTGTTCAGCTTATCCGGACGGCTGAACTGAACGTGCGCGATGTAATCGTTCACTTCGACGTTGAAGCTTTCGTAGGTAGCGAGCTCAGACAAGACAGGACTCCTTATCGATGATGTTGTTTCCGCCAGGGCACCCCGGCCTTTTTGGCAATACCGCATGATGTCCCAGCCAGTGGCCCACTAACAAGCCGGGCCGATCAATTTTTTCCGCCGCTATCGTCGCGACCGTCAGTCTGAGGCCGCCGCGCACGCCGACAGAATTTCATCGGCCAGAGCCCGGGTGGCAGGCCCGGCGCTGTCCCTGTCGGCAAACACCAGAAACAGCGGTTCGGTCCGTCGGGCGCCTTCGGCGAGAGGAATTGGGCGCAAAGCGCCGCTGGCCAGTTCTTCCCGGATGTGCTCCTGCGGTAACCACGCGAACCCCAACCCCTGTTTCACAAACTGAATAGAGGTTTTCAGATGGGACACGGTCCAGCGCTGCTCGGCACCAAGCCAGCCGCTGTCCTGGCTGCGCTTGAGTCCGGAATCGCGAACCACAAACTGACGATAACGCGCCAGGTCTTGATGGGTAAGGCGCCCTTTCAGCTCAAACAGCTCGTGATCGGGGCTGGCCACAGCCACAAATTCCAGATTGAGAATTTCGGTCCCCCAGAACCCCACAGGGGGCCGGTGCACCACGGCGAGATCAGCCTGCCCGTTCATCAACGCCTCCTGGGTGCCGGACAATACAGATTCGGTCAACTGAACCCGGGTAGGGTTGTCGCGGGTGACAAACCGCTCCATGGCCGACGCCAGCCTGGCCGGAGGAAACACCACGTCGACGGCCAGGCGAACCTCTGGCTCCCACCCCTGATCAATGCCCGCGGCCAGTCGCTCGAGGCTGTCCATTTCCGTCAGCAAGGCCCGGGCACGGCGCAACAAAACCTCGCCGGCGCTGGTCAGTCGGGCGCGTCGCCCCTGCTGCTCCAGCACGTCTGCGGGCAACTGTTCCTGCATGGTTTTCAGGGCGTAACTGACCGACGACTGGCTTCGGTTTAACGCCTCGGCAGCTCGGGCAAAACTGCCCTCATCCACCACGGCAGCCAGGATCGCCCATTGCTCAAGCGTGGTTTTTGGTAGTCGCACAGCTCATCCCATCGGATTTTTTGATATTTATAACGCAATAATAGCGCCATTCAATCCGTTTTTTACAGATATTCTAGCTGCATCTTCCCTATGAATGAGCAAGCAGGAGTTGAGAAATGACCAACGCAATGATTCAGAAAACCCTTTCTACCTCGGCCGGCTTTGCGCCCCTGGCCCTCAGAGTTCCGGCCGGCATTATCTTCATGGCCCACGGTGCCCAGAAGCTGTTCGGCTGGTTCGACGGTTACGGGCTGGAGGGCACCGGGCAGTGGATGGCGTCGATTGGCCTGGAGCCCGGCTGGTTGATGGCACTCGGTGCAGGTAGTGCGGAATTTTTTGGTGGCCTGGCCCTGTTGCTGGGCCTGCTGGTCCGCCCCGCTGCAGCCGTTCTGGCGCTAACCATGCTGGTGGCCATTTTTGCCGTACACATTGGCAATGGACTCTTCATGAGCAACAACGGCTACGAGTTCGGTCTGGCTCTGCTGGCGGTCTCTGTTTCCCTGCTGCTCTCCGGTGCGGGCCGGCTGTCGGTAGACCGAACACTGGACAAACTTGCCGTATAACGGGGGCCGGCCCATGCTAAGGAGACACCTGATGGATGCAGCGCGATGGCACAGCTTTTAAAGGCAAGAAACGGAGAAGTGGGCGGCATTCCCGTCGCCCGCTGCCTCCCCACGGTCGGGCGGCGGCAGATTGGCGCCTGGTGCTTTCTCGACCACATCGGGCCCGTGACTTTTGGCGAAGCCGAAACCGGGCTTCGAGTGGCGCCTCATCCCCACATCGGCCTGCAGACCTTTACCTGGATGATTGAAGGCGAGCTGCTGCACCGGGACAGCTTGGGCACCACCCAACCCATTCGCCCGGGTCAGGTGAACCTGATGACCGCCGGGCACGGCGTCAGCCACACCGAAGAGTCCTTGTTCGGGGAGCGCGCCCTGCACGCCGCGCAACTCTGGATTGCCCTGCCCGAGGCCGACCGCAATATCCCGGCACGCTTCGACCACTACGACTCTCTGCCATCCTGGCAGGCTCAGGGGGCGAGCTGGACCCTGCTGACCGGACAATATGGATCCCGCTGCGCTGACACACTCCAGTATTCGCCCCTGATCGGCTTGGACATCGACTGCGAACTGGCGCAGGAGATCGATTTAATCCTGGAACCGGGTTTCGAGTACGGCATCGTGCCCCTGACCGGTGCCTGCACCATCAACGATGAACGCTTCAACACCGACGAACTCGCCTATATCGAAGGCAATCTTGACCAACTGAGGGTAACCTGCGAGCCACTGACCCGCCTTTTGCTGATTGGCGGCCTGCCGCTTCGAAAGGAGGTCGTCATGTGGTGGAATTACGTGGGTTATGAAAGAGCGGAAATTGTTGAAGCGGAAACCGACTGGGAAAACCAGAGCCCCCGCTTCGGCGAGATTCCCGACTGGCCGGGAGAACGCACCGAGGGGCCGCCATCGCCCTGGCGTCGCTAGGCCTCGCTGGGTTCCTCGGTATCCACGAGCCGGGCACGCACCCGCGGGAGGTATTCGGGGTAGTGCTCCTGCACAAAGGTGATCAGTCCTTCCCGGACGGCGCATCGCAGGTCCCAGGTCTGGCTGGAGTTCCGGGCGCTCATCAGAAAACGCACCTGCATGGTCCGATCGTCGGTATCCGTGACCTGGACCGTTTCCACCTGGCCATCCCACTCCGAGGTCTGGCGTAGCAATCGGCCAAACTCCTCCCGCAGCGGATGTATTGGCATGTGATAATCCACCCGGATAAACACTGTTCCCAGCAACTCTGAGGAATTCCGGGACCAGTTCTGGAACGGGTTTTCGATGAACCACTGCAGCGGCACCACCAGCCGGCGCAGGTCCCACACCCGAAGCACGACGTAGGTAGCCGTTACCTCCTCGACCCAGCACCACTCCCCCTGCACGTAGAGCACATCGTCAATCCGAAAGGGTTGCGTCAGGGCGATCTGCATACCCGCCAGCAGGTTACCCAGCACCGGCCTGGCCGCGAAGCCCAGAATGATGCCACCAACACCGGCCGACGCCAGCAGAGAACCGCCCACATGCCGGACCGGCTCGAAGGTCATCAGCGCGGCGCCCAGCCCGACAATGACGATCAGTATGTTCAGCGCGCGCACCAGAAAGCGGGTCTGGGTTTCGACTTTCCTGGCCCGCTTCCACTCCCCCTCAAGCACGGGGTTGAGCATGACGATAACGTCCCCGATCGCCGAGGTGCACCGAACCAGAGCCCAGGTCACAGCCAGAATAAGCAGCAGTGTGGTGATGTGCAGTATCTGGGACAGCCAGATCAGTTCCGGCGGCGATGACCCCAGCACCACGTTGAGGACGAGCAGGCAAACCACCACACTGAGCGCGCGGGATGAGGCATCCAGAAACAGGCGGGGCACGGTTTTCCGGTGGGTGAGCCGGTGGATAAGCGCCAGCGTCAGGTGAAACAGCCCGTAGGTGACGATGACAGATAATACCGCCGTCAAAGCGGGATAGAACCACGCGGTCGCACCCGCCTCAAAGTAATCCAGCATATCTTCTTCCGTCCGCCTGCTTTGTTGTTGAAGATAGCAGCCAGCGCACTGCGCTGTAGCCAAAACCCGGGTAAGATTTCACTCAAGCCCTTAATTTTTGGCAGACTTCACAATCCACTGCCATGCTTAAGGCACACAGTGAATAAAATGAAACCAACAGGGATCACGCGGGGGAGCTCATGTACAGCAAGATACTGGTACCAGTGGATCTGGAACACTTGGACAAGCTATCCAAAGCTCTGAGCACAGCCATTGATATCGCCAAGCACTACAACGCGGCGCTTTGTTACCTCTCCATTACCAACACAACGCCCTCGGCTGTCGCGCACAATCCCGAGGAGCTGGCCGAAAAAATGGAAGAATTTGCCGAAGAACAGGGCAAGTCCCATGGCGTTCGGACCAGCAGCATGGTGATCACGACACCAGACACCGCGGTGGAGCTGGACAAAAAACTGCACCAGGCTGTGAAGGACACCGGTGTCGACCTGGTGGTGATGGCCTCCCACCCGCCGGGCCCTGGTGATCGTCTACACGTGCTGCATTCCAATGCCGCTAATCTGGTCAAGCATACGGACGTCTCGGTATTTGTCGTACGCTGAAGGCACCTATTCGGCTTTAAACCGGCCCTGGTAGCGATTACCAGGGCAGCTCCTCACCGTTGCTGTGCCAGAATGAGCCGGAATTTTCCAGGTCCAGCTGTCCGATGCGCTCGGCCAGACCTTTAGCCGCCTCTTCTGGCGTAATCAAACCACCGAAGTTCACCATCCGGGTCTTCACATAGCCCGGGTGCAGCTGTGCGACAGCGATGCCCTTCGGTTTCAGATCGACCGCCAGGGACTTCCCAAAGGCGTTCAGCGCCGCCTTGGACGCCCGGTAGCCGTAGCGGCCGCCCGAATCGTTGTCGGCGATGGAGCCCATACGGCTGGTGATGTTGGCGATTTTGCCGCCGGAAGGGATCTGGGAAACCAGGGCTTGTGCAACCCGAAGCGGTGCGTAGGCATTGATTTCCATCTGGGTTCGAATGGAGTCGAAATCGATGCTGCCGAGCTGCTCATCCTGCAACAAGCCCGCGTTGTTGATCAGCAAATCAATCTGCTCACCTTCGAGCGCGGTCTTCAGTGTATTGATGCCGTTTTCGGTGGTTACATCCACGCCATCGATCACTCGATCGGCAACCTCCGAAAGCTCATCCGATGGCGACCGGCAAACGCCGATCACGGCGCAGCCGGCACCTGCGTAATGCCGCGCCAGCTCCAAACCAATCCCCCGATTGGCCCCTGTAATCACGACTGTTTTGTTCTCGGACACAACAACCTCCTTCCGTTTTCAGCGGGGCCGAACCAGAAACCAGCTGGCCAGAACCAGCGCCCCGAACAGTGAATAGACGACGATGAACACCCACTCTGGCGCATCGTAATAAAGAATGGCGTGCAGCCAATGCTGGACGAACGAGCCGTCGTAGGTGGCGGCCCCCGCCTTCCGGCGCAGAGCCATTTCCCAGGTGGTCAGCGGGCAGATAACACCAAGCCAGGACTGCAGCACTACCACGCCGATGGCGACAAGATGGGCCCGTCGAAACCAGACGTTTCGTACCCAGTGCCAACGAAGCGCACCACCAAGCAGAATCAGCACCAGTCCGAGCACAACAAACGCCACGAACAACACATGCAACACCAGCAGCGCATCCGCCAGAATCAGGTAAAACTGCTCAGTTACCATCTCAACCACACCCGCGTCGGGTCAATAAGGGATCGGACGATTGTCAGGCATCGGATACCCCCGCCCTCACCGAAATGCGTACGTTGGCCAACAGATACGAACGCTGGCGACCGGTCACAGGCCTGAACCTGTCCCGACACACCCAAGTGTAGTTGATGACCGGATTGCGCCGCCGGCGGCTGTCAGGGGATATCCGGGCAGGGGCTGCGTCAGCGGTGGGAAATCTCGGCTTCAAGGGAACGGGCCAATTGCTCCATCCGCTCCAGGCTGATGTCGGCCTTCTCGATAAAGTCCGGTTCAAACTGGGAAGCATCGGCCCAGTAGCGGCCGGAAATATCGCACCGCTTGGCCAGCTTGATCAGCCCAAGGTCGCGCAACTCGAATCCGAGGCGGGTCCACTGTTCCGACAGCCTGGCCTCGGTGTCATGGGACGGTTGGCCGGTTTCACGAACCTGACGCAGGTAGGTTGCGGTGCTTCGGGACGCGACGATCACAGATCTCAGCGCATCCACCGACTGCTGCTTCCGTTGCTCACCCGCCCGGTTGAGATTCGCCAGCCAATGCCGGAGATGTTTGATCAGTTCCCAGAGACTGCGCCCGGTTAACGGCTCCATCCAAACTCCCTTTGATTTCCTGAGGTAACCGTCAGGCAGTGTACCTCGAACCGCCGGAAAATGGCGGCGACGAGTCACGCTTGCCTGCCAATCACTCAGACCGTGAGCCACGCCATGGAACGGTTGTGCAGTTTTCACTATTTTTGTCGGACAATTAAGGATTCAACACCAACAATAACGATGGATCGAATGCGCAGAATCAACCGCCGGCGTTTACTTTCGGCCGCGGTGTGCACATGCCTTCTGGTGCTGGCCACGGGCGTGGCGCAGGTTTCAGGAGCCGAACCCGCGCCGGATTTTGACCTCCGTGACAAGCGCTGGGGTGCGGGCGAGGTGCATACCCTGGATGGCCACTGGCAGTTCTCGCGGGGAGCCTTTATTGATCCGTCGGCCCCGCACCGTGATCCGCAGGCAAGACCCACTGATTTTGCGGTACCGGGGTTCTGGAATGAGCCCCCTCTGAATCAGGAAACCTTCGGCTTCGGCACTCTGCACACACGGGTCCAGGTGCCACCTGACCAAACGCTTTACCTCGCTGTATCGGATATTCCCGCGGCCTACCGGCTGTTCGTCAATGGTGAACTCCTCACCGCCGTGGGGCGACCTGCGCGCACGAAAGAACAGGAAATCCCCCAGTTTCTGCCCCGTGTGGTCCCACTGGAAACCGGCGAAGGGCTTCTGGATATCGTCATCCACCTGTCCAATCACCATTACAAACAGGGCGGCATCCGCCGAAGCGTGCAGATCACGGACGAAAGCGGGTATCTCTGGCTCAAAGACTGGCCGCTGGTTTTCGACCTGTTTCTGAGCAGTTCCCTGATCACCATCGGGCTGGTTCTGCTGGCCCTGCGGCTCAGGGGCAACGGGGCCAGGGCCGCGCCGCTGCTCGGGTTATTCAGCATTGTGATTGGCACCCGGGCCTTGCTGGTGGGCGAACGGATTCTGTACCGGGTGGACTGGCTGTCGTGGCAATGGTTGCAGAAGCTGGAACACGTGTTGCTGTATTTTGGTGTCTCCGCCTTTACCGGCTACCTGTTCCTGCTGTACGCCGGACATATGCACCGGGCCCTGCCAAGAGTGACCCTTCTGTGCTGCGGCGTGCTGGCCTTGTTTACCATCGCACTACCAACCCACCTGGCCACACAGACGGTTACGCCCTTCAAGTGGGGCGCACTGGCGCTTTGCGGCTGGTTTATCGCAGTCTACCTGCCCCGCCTGCGTGAACTGGGCCCCGGCTGGCCGTGGTTTTACCTCAGCATGGCCGTACTGACCCTGACGCTTCCTCTGGATCTGATCATGAACCACTGGCAGATCCATAATCGCCCGGTCATGCACTGGAGCCTGATTCTGTTTGTCGTGTTCCAGGTGGTTTACCTCTGGCGTTTGCAGGATGCTGCGCTGCGCCCATCGCGTTTGCCGTCCGGAAACGTCATGTCATGGCTCGATCCAGTGCTGCCCCGCCCGGCACTTCAGACCAGCGCCCTGGCCGGACAACATCCGGAACAGCCGCAACGCGATACCACTCCGGCAGCAGACGCCCGCTCGTCGGTCGCGCCCGGCGCCGCCGCCCGAAAAGCACCATCGAACACGCCAGAGGATACCCGGGCGGTGCTCGTGGAGCTGCTGCGCAGGTCGCTCAACCTGTGGGAACGACACAGTGGCAAAAGCAAAATCCAGTTGGCTGAAGACAGCGGTTGCTGGCGCGTGTACCTGGACGGCAGCACCCCGAAAACCCGCACACTCGACAAATACCTGAACGAACGCACCCTGCCCCGAAACCCACGATGGCGGCTGGTGGTTCGAACCGCCAACCACGTCATTGCCCAGTGCCCACTCGCCCCGCAGGAGCGCTCCGAACTGGAACGCCTGATCGCCAGAGTCGAGCACAACCTGAACTGAGCAACCGCCTGGCGCACCGTGAACAGGATCACAGCGCCCGTTGAATTTGACCTGTTTTTGCCCTTTTTTGACCGGTTTTCCCAGTGCCGTTGCGGCTCCCAGACCAGACACTGGCATTGCGCCCTAGCAATCAACAGGGCCGTCCCGCCCAGCGGGACCAACCTCTAAGACCGTTCACAATAAAAGGACACGATTCATGAAAACGGCCATTGAACGCCTGACGTATGCTGCCATCCTGTGGTTTTTCGTGCTCAGCGGCAGTGCCCATGCCCAATACAGCCAGATCTTTGTATTTGGCGACAGCCTGTCGGATAACGGCAACCTGAAAGCCTTCCTGCAATCACCCACCCTTCCGGAGCGCTTCACCAATGGCCCGGTCGCGATGGAACTGGTCGCCGCGCAGCTGGGCCTGAGCCTCAAGCCCTCGTTCCATCTGCTGCCACCTGCAGCAGTTGGCGGACAATACGGCAACAACTACGCCGTTGCTGGCGCAATTGCCATTGACGAAGATGGCGACGAAAGCACCTTTGATATCAACCTGCCCACCCAGGTGAACCTGTTCCTCGCCCTGAACGGCAATTACGCACCAAGTGATGCTCTGTATGTGGTGTTCATTGGTGGTAACGATCTGTTCGACATTCAGGACCTCTTGCTCACCGAAGGCTTCAACGGCCCGGCCAAGGCTCTGGAACGCCTGGATGAAGCCGCCCGTTCGGTAGACAGCCAGATCCGCAAGCTCGCCAGCGCCGGTGCCCGTCACTTCCTGCTGGTCAACGCTCCGGATGTCGGCGCCACCCCGCTGACCGACATCAAGGTTGCCCAGGCTCTGCCGCTGGCGACCAACAAGTATCAGCGCCGGTATATTGAGAAGCTTCCGTCAATCAGCCGCCTGGTCGCTCAGATCTACAACACCGGCCTGGCCTACATTGCGGAATCCGCCCGCTACGATCTTGGCGTTCAGGTAACCGAATTCAGCCTGTTTGGATTCCTCGATGACACCATCGCCAACGCGGTTGAGTACGGTTACACCAATACCGAAGACGCCTGCATCTTCCTCAACACCCAGGGTGGTGCCCCCAACCCGATGTGCGACGTCAACAGCTTTGTGTTCTTCGATGAGATCCACCCAACGGCCGTCACCCATCAGCGTGCAGCCGCGGCGGTTCTGGAAGCCCTCGCCAACTGAGTATTGCCCGCAAACAAAAAGCGGCGCCCGGGGCGCCGCTTTTTTTTGCTCCATCTGTTATCAGTTATTCAGCGTTTCATACACCACCCGTGACAGGTTGTAGCGAGAGCCCCACTGGCCGTTGAACCGCACCCAGCGGACCTTGGTGCCCCAACTCCACCACTTGGACTCGGTCTTGGTCTGGAAGTCCACAGTGATGCCATTGCGGCTGAAGTTGTTCTTCACCGTGGTGAACTCGCTGCCGGTGTCATTATTGATCACGCCACTGTGGTTGGTTTTCTCGCCCATGATTACCGGGAAGTGGTTGTACCAGATACCGGCCGGCGACTTGCTCACGGTTTTCAGCTCGCCGTTATTGGCAACGTTCCGGTCACAGGTGTCGTAGGCGCCTGCTGTGGTTGCACCACAAGCGCTGTGCAACGGCACGACGCTGTCATCCATGCCTGACAGAAAAGGCTTGGTGGCACCCGCGTACTGCCAGCCGGTACCCACAAAACGCATTCTGGGCACACCGCTGTTTGCGGTGGCGAGATTCCGGGCCCGGCTGGGCTGCAGGTCGTACAGCACCCCCAGCTGGCCTCTCTGAGGATCAAAGCCCAGGAAGGTGCGAATGGCTGAGCGCTGGGCACTGTTCACCCAGCCTTCGCCTTCAGACACTCCAACGGCCACATCCGCCAGTTCGGTACCACCACCTGCGCCAGCAAAATCCAGTACCGCCAGCACCTTGATCTTGGAGCTCAACCCCCAGGCCCCAAGGTTACGGATGGCATAGCGCGTCACAAGATCGCCCGTGGAGTGCGTGACAAACACGCAACCATTAGCGCAGGTGCCCGCGTTGGCGATGCCGGTCAGCTGACGGCGAATGTCGTCCTTGATGCCGCCGGTAACCCGCTCGGCGGATGACCAGTAAAGCACCTTCTCGGCACGTCCGGACTGGTTCCAGTATTCCGACCAGTAACTGTTGGCCAAGGACTGCAAGCTGCTGTCGCTGGGCCGGTTTTCGATGTCACTGGCGCGAAATCCATGAACCAGTACAACGTTCTTCCCGGCAAGCTTGGCTTGGGAGAGACTGGCCATGGCCAGCAAAATGGTAAAAACGCATAGTCGTTTTATTGTTCTCATTAACGGTTCCCTGTGTGGTAACTATTGGCTTTGTTGTTCGCGCATCCTGCGCACTACCACTTCCCTTGGGGACCAATGAGCGTTATTGGAACAGATTAATCAGCAATAACCGCCTCTACAGCCGGCCCAGCGACCTGAGGAATTCCAGGCGCTCCTGCTGCAACGGATCTTCATAGGGCACATCCTTGAACGCCCCAAATTCAAAACCCTCAACAGCAAAACTACTGCGGTCAGGCATTCCATACAGATCAAATGCCTCCCCGATTTCTGCGGCACGAGTGATCGAAACATCGTTCAACAAGTAAGGCCCCTCATCGCCGGCCACTTTCAAAGCAGCGATATGGGCTTTCAGCGATAGCTGGGCAGACGGCGACCCAAGCGGGCCTTCGGCCTCCAGGTGCACCAGCGGTTCACCGGTGCTCTGGCTGTAAAGGTTGACGCCGATGAAGTAATAACCGGGGCGCTGCACACTGAAATCCAGGGGAATCACCAGGTACTCCCCGCTGACCCGGCTGGGCTGAACCCCGGTTAGGCGTGCAACGGCGGACTGGTAGCGAATGGGGGTGGAGACAAACAACTGCTCGCCGGAAACGGTCACCACCGCCTGTACCTGCAGCTCCTCGGGCCATTCGTCATTACGCACTCGCCGCGTGTCCAGCGCCGTCAGCCACTGGCCCCGGTAGTCGGTCACTTCCTTGCTCATCAACACATTGCCCTGACGGTCCGCCAGCCGCACGGTCATGGCGGAGGCTTCCACGCCCTTGTCTGATATCACCGTGACCGCCACGGGAATCAGCTCATCGGAGAAGTACACGTACTTGTCCAGATCAATGCTCAGGCGCACGGTTTCGTCATTCATCAACTCGAACGGCAACGCGGTACTGGAGGGGCTTCGATCAGCGCGGAATTCGTTGAGATCGGCACCTTTGGGAATGGGCCGGGAAAACGGCGGGAAAGCCATATTCTGCGCGTACAAATCCGCCACCTGCATGAGATGGGCTTTCAAGGCCTCATCCTCATAAGGGTTGGCCTCTTCCTCAGGGTCGGTTCCAGCGGTTTGCGGCGCGCCCGGCTGTGAAGCGGGGGCGTCAGGCTGGTTTTTGGCGGGCGCAGCGGAAGCGGCCGGTGTGGGCGCGGTCATCGTTTGATGGGACGTTGGGGAAGAATCGGCAGCGAAGTAAAACGTTGCAGCCACCAACAGGCACAGAGAGCACACTGCAGTCGCCAGAAATTGCCATTTCCGTCTGGTCATGGGAGTCCGCCTTTTCGTTGTTTTTGTATTCCCTTACAACAGGCCATCTCACCTGCTGGCAGGTGGACTCCGTGTGGCGCTTACAGCAGTTTGACGCTAGGGCAAAGCGCCCTACCCATCAAGGTCAAAATAGGTAAATTCCCCGAACTCAGTTTAGAAACAAGAAGATAAAAAGAGCCGACAGTGATGGAAGCAAGGCCTGAGCCGACTGATTGTCACCGACCTCACGATCGCAGAGCCCACTCCACCGCCTTGGCGGCATGAATTCTGGCGGTGTCATACAGCGGGATGTCGGTATCGTCCGGTGTAACCAGCAGACCGATTTCAGTGCAGCCGAGAACAATGGCCTCGGCACCGGACTCAGTGAGTCTTTCCATAATGCCCAGGTACTGCTGACGGGACTCCTCCCGAATCCTGCCCTGGCATAACTCCTGAAAAATAATCCCGTGCACCAGCTTCCGATCCGCAGGCTCCGGCGTGAGAACCTCGAGCCCGTGTCGGGCTGCCAGGCGCCCTTTGTAGAATGACTGTTCCATGGTGAAGGAGGTACCCAGCAGGCCAACGCGCCGGACCCCCTCCGCCAGAAGCACCTCCGCCGTGGCATCGGCGATGTGCAACACGGGCACCCGAACCGACTGTTCAACCTCGGAAAATACCCGGTGCATGGTGTTGGTGCCCATCAGGATAAAATCCGCACCGCCCTGCTCCAGTCGGCCTGCCGCCTGGGCCAGTTCCTCTGCGATACCGTCCCAGTTTCCCTCGCGCTGCATTACTTCCAGCGGCGCAAAGTCCAGGCTATTCAGCAGCACGCGGGCGGAGTGAAGCCCGCCCAGAGCAGACTTCACCAGCTCATTCATCACCCGGTAATAACTCGCCGTGCTTTCCCAGCTCATGCCGCCAATCAGGCCAATGGTTTTCATGACTGCTCCCTATGCTCGATCCACCCGAGGATCACCACGTTATACAACCTGCGCAGGCAGACGCATACCCATCGGCACACCCCTGGCCCCGGCATCCGGGACCTGGATATTCTTGTTAACAACCTCGGTATTTTCAATCCGACGCCGTTCGCAGACATAGACGACGCAACGTGGCCAGGGCATCGCCCCCGCTGCTTATTGGCGAAAGTCGGCGGTAATCCGGCCGAGGGCATTTAGCTCGGCCTCGTGCGGCTCATCCCTGAAGGTTTCCTGCAGGGCGTCCTCGTACCAGGCGACCATCGCCGGGTGCGCCAGCATTCGCTCAACGTAGGCCGTGGCTTGCGGACTCACAGAGATACCAAAGGTTTGAAAACGAAAGACCACCGGCGCATAGAAGGCATCCACCGCCGAAAACTCCGGGCCAGCCAGGAACGGGCCGCCAAACCGGCTCAGCCCCTCCTGCCAGAGCGCATCGATTCTGGCGATATCGCGGCTCAGAGCCGGCGTCACCTCATGCAGCTCAACCCGTTGGCCGCAGGTCATGGTGCATTTGCTACGCAGCTCCGCAAACCCCGAGTGCATTTCCGCACTGGCGCTGCGTGCCCAGGCCCGGGCTTGTGAATCGGCTGGCCAGACACCCTCGTGTTTTTCGGCAAGATACTCGATGATGGCCAGCGAATCCCACACCACCAGATCGCCATCAAACAGGCACGGTACCAGCCCAGAGGCATTGAGCTTGCGGTATTCCGCCCAGTCCTCTTCCATGCCAAACCGGTGCAGTACCTCTTCAAACGGAATGCCCAGCGCTTTCACCAGTAGCCACGGGCGAAGTGACCAGGAGGAGTAATTCTTGTTTCCGATGTGCAAGGTGTACATTAAGGTGATCCTTTCCCTGTTCGATGGCTGTAAATAGTAGGCCCGGACGCATACCGGCACCTACCCTTGACTCAAGAGACGAGACGATTCATGGAGAATCCCGTGCTCAACCGCAAAGCTTCCCTCAGGCTGAATGTCTGCACCTCATTATTGGCCCTTCTGCTTTCAGTCGCCGTCGCGACCGAAGCCAGCACTGCCTGCCAAACAGGCGACCCCATGCCGTCGGAAATGGCCGGCGGTATGGTCAACGATGGTTCCTGCCCGGAGGGTAGTATCGCGCACATAGGTACCAACGAAGTCTGGGATCGCGACGGCCAGGACATCCGCATCCGCCGACCCTCCGCGAGCACGACCGGTGACCTGCTGATACTCGTTCTGCACCGCACGGACGATATCCTGCCGTTCGCCGTCAACGGATGGCAGAGGGCCGCCGAATGCTACAAAGAAAACAACGGCTACGACTGCCTGACGGTGGCTGACTGCACCGAGATCAAGGGCTCCTACTGTTATCGCTTCGAGAATAAATACCGTGGCCGTGATCTGGCTCAGGTGGTGTTTATCCGCCAAGTAAGCTCCAGCGAGCCTGACACCTACACCTTCGACCTGGACACGGATGCCGGCGGCCAGCCTGGCTGGGCTATCCTCACCGCCGTTCGCGGTGCTGATCCCAGAAACCCGGTGCGGGACTGGTCCCACGAAGGTTGTGACCAGAACGCAGACAGCGCCTTTCCATCGGTCTATGGCCTCAAAGGCGACATGGTGCTGCTGTCCCAGTCCTTTGACGACGCTGTCAGCCAACGTCGATTTGGCGCACCCCGCGGCACGACAAGCTTTGGGTACGTCAGCAACAGCGATGAGGCCGGCTTCCTGTTTGGCGGTATTCTGTCTTCCGATGGACCCACCGGCGTCATGAAAACCCGTGGCGACGGCGCGTCCGACTGTAAAGACGCTCTGGTGTCACTGACCATCCGGCCGCAGTGATTCCTGCGCCGACCATGATCACCGGGTGGATCAGTGCATGGAGTGATCCATCTCCTGATCCATGCTTTGCTTATCGCCCATCGGCTCTTCATCGAGGGATTCCACGGACAGCTCGACGTCCATGGTGTCCGCTCCCTTGAAGTGCAGTTTCAGCGGTAAACGCTCCCCTTCTGCCAACGGCGCGTTCAGCTGTTCCAGCATCAAGTGGTGACCGTGCGGTTTCAGCTCAACCGTCGTGCCGGCCGGAATCACCAGCCCGCCATCAACCGGCTGCATCTTCATCATGCCGTCTTTCATGGTGGTTTGGTGAATGGAAACACGCGCCGCCCGTGGCGTTTCAGCACCCGTCAATGTGATGTTTGCTGAACCGGTGTTGGTGATCACCAGATAACCCACCCCTATCGGGGTGCCCGGCGGTGTTGGCCGGCTCCAGGGGTGATCGATACGAAGCGCGTCAGCCTGGTACTCATGGGCGTGGGCAAAAGTGGCAAGCAACATCAACAATACAGCGGCGATGGGTTTGGCAGTCACGGGCACAGAATCCTTGGTGTCGGGAATTGGTCTGAGCCTAATGCAAGTGCCTGAAAAGAACAAAGCTTTTAGCGGTGCTGCTCACTCATGGAATCGGATAACGAAGTAAGCAGGGCCTGCACCTTGTCCATACTGACCGGCCGGCTGTAGTAATAGCCCTGTAAGCGCCCGCACCCCATGTCGATCAGCCTGTCAGCCTGGTCTTTCTGCTCGACCCCTTCGGCCACCAGGTCCATGCTGTGCGTGCGCGCGATGGCGACAATGCTCTCAATCATGTTGCAGGCTTTGATGTCGTCATTGATGTGATCAACAAAGCTTTTGTCCACCTTTAACTCGTCGATGGGCAGGGCCCTTAACAGACTCAGAGACGAATAGCCGGTACCGAAATCATCCATCGCCAACCGAATGCCCATGGCACGAAGCCGGTTCAACACCGGGAGTATCTGGTTCCGGCGCGACATAAACAGCGACTCGGTGATTTCCAGCGTCAGATCGGACGGCGACACCTGATGTTCCCTGAGCTTTTCCATCACTGTGTCGGCAAAATCCGGCTGCATGAACTGAAGCACCGAGATATTCACCGCCAGTTCGCAGGCGGGAAGATTCGCCCGCAACAGCTGGCTGAACTGCTTCAGGCTCCTGTCGAGAATGTAGTTACCCAGCTGAACCATAAGCCCGGAGGACTCCGCCACTTCCACGAACTCGCTGGGCGGGACATCACCCAGCTCCTCATCATGCCAGCGGGCCAGCGCCTCCACCGCCAGCACATTGCCTTCGGCATCGAACTGGGGTTGATACGCCATCACGATTTCGTTTCGTTCCAGCGCCCCCCTGAGCCGCTGTTCGATATGGACACGGCGCAGGTAGCTGGATTCAATATCAGGCTGAAACAGGCAGATATCGTTGCGGTTCTTCTTGGCCCGGTACAGCGCCAGGTGCGCGTTGCGAAGAATGGCGTCAAAGGAATCACCATGTTCCGGAAAGATCGCGGCCCCGGCACTGGCACCCAGCTGAAGTTCAAGCCGCCCCTTCGCCATCAGCAGACCCGTTTCCACCAGCAGGTTTCGGCAAAACGCATCAAGGTCGTCAGGGCGGGTCAGTTCTGTGACCACCGCAAACTCATCGCCGCTGAGCCGGTTGACCAGGTTACCCTCGCCGGCGGCCTCACAGAGGCAGCGGGCCATCTCGATCAGCACCGCGTCACCGAACTCCTGCCCAAATCGGTCGTTAACGCCGCGGAAATTGTCGATATCAACCAGTATCAGGCTGAACCTTCGCTCGTCATCCACTTTCCGCTGGATGGAATCCATCAGCCCCAGCCGGTTTTTCAGGCCGGTCAGTTCGTCGCTGCGCGAGCTTCGGAACAGGCTATCAATCCGCTTCTTCTCAATCCGGTCAATCAGGCTGAACAGGTAATAGAGCAGTGCCGTCAGGCAGAGGAATAGAATCAGGTGGACCATTAATTTGTTCAGATACGTCTGAAGGACACGCTGAGATTCGGTTTCCGAGATAATCCACAGCTCGAAGCGAGGCTCGAAGACCGCGGCCCCAATGTAACGACCACTATCCCTGCTGGAAAAATAAGTGACCGCGTCACCACTGCTGCGCACTTCCGAAATGGACTTGCCGCTGTTCTCGACTAACAGCTGGACGTCGCCATGAACCTCCTCCTGAGTACGGCGGATGGTGGTATAGATTTCCGGTCCAACCCCGGCCCTGGAGACATACTGCAGATAGCCATCACGTTCACGGAAGAGCATGATGCTGTCGTTCTCGCCTTCATGCAGCACGCTCCGGAAAATGCCGCTTTCGCCGTCAATCCGCACGCCGCCGGTCATGACCGCCAGCACTTCGCCCTCGCGATTCCGCAGGGCTTTGCGAACGGGAATCACCCATTCCTGAATGGACTCGACGAAATACGTCCGGCCCAGAACCATTTTTTTCTCGTCCAGGGCCCGCTCGAAGTCAGCCCGGGTTTGCTCGAATTCGCGCAGGTTGGGTACCCGTTCCGGGTCCAGATTGGAGCTCAGCGCCACCAGCTCACCGTCCACGTTTGCAAGCCCAAGCCCGACAAGGGAAGCGCTGGACGCGACGATGCTGTCCAGCAGCGGCATGGTGTGAGGCTCGCGCTCGAGTTCGCCGTGCCGTATCAGTTCACGGCCGATGACATCCAGTGCCATCTCCTGCGTGGTAAAAATGCTGTCGACGGCCTGGGCAAACAGCTCGGCACGGGACTCGTGTCGACGCTCGTACTCTGAAACCGTGTTTTTCCAGGATGCAAAAAGAAGCACCAGCAGGAACACGAAGGCAACCGCATAGACCAGTAAAAACAGTTTCCAGATATTGCGTTTGGGTATCGCCACGCTCACTCCCGGGCCGTTCCCGAGTCCACCAATCAAGCCGGATGATTGTGTGATTATAGGCGGAGCCTGACGTGAACTCCGCCAGATTGACCCGATTTAATGCTCTGAACAGGTTTGCTCAGGGCTCGGAAAGCGCCTCGACCAGGCCACCGAGAAAGCGCGATGCCTCGCCGCCCGTAGCGGCCCGGTGATCAAAGGTCAGTGACAGGGGCAGTATCCGCCGGATGTCGGGCCGGCCCTGCCAGGGCACGACTTTCTCACGGATAGTTCCGGCCCCGACGATGGCTACTTGAGGAGGAGTTACGATGGGATTGGCATATTGGCCCGTCATTGTGCCGAAATTGGACAGGGTAATGGTCGCGCCCTGCATTTCCTTCGGCGGGATCTTGCGGGTCGCCACGGCCTCACGGAGGTTTTCCAGCCCCCGGCGCAGATCTTTCTGGCTGCGATGGTTTACATCCCGCAACACCGGTACAAAAAGTCCCTCGGGCGTATCGACCGCAATCCCAACGTGCACCTCATTCAGCAGACGCCGGCTGAGGTTGTCGCCGTCAAACCAGGCATTGAGTTCCGGTACGTTGTCACACGCCGATGCGATGGCCTGAACCAGGCGCATGGTGATGTCGGTTCCGGCTTTCCAGTCGCCAATGTCTGCGTCTTCGTAGATGGACACCGGCACCACCTGGGCGTGCGACAGGGCCATATTCTTGGCCATGGTACGACGTGGTCCCCGCAGCATCTCCGCCTCGCCCAACTGCTTCTGGTGGCTGGCCTGGCGGTGCACATCGTCGTTGGTGATCAGCCCCCCGGGGCCGCTGCCTTTGATGGTTTCCAGGCTTACCCCGAGTCGCTCGGCCAGTGCTCTTACACCCGGCGTTGCCCGGTTGGCCCGGGCCCGCTTGCTGGACGCAGCGGCACCGACGATAAATTGATCCTGCTGCGATTTTCCGCCCTTGCCGGCACCGGAGGTTTTCAGCTCGCCGACTACCGTTCCGCTGTCTCCGCCCTCACCCTCGAACGCCAGCAAGGGTTCGCCAGTGTGGATGATGTCGCCCGGCTCACCAAACAGTTTGGCGATGGTGCCCGCGTCCGGTGACGGCACTTCCACGATGGCCTTGGCGGTTTCAACGGACACCAGCACCTGATCCACTGCCACGGTATCGCCGACCTTGACGTGCCACTCCACAATTTCGGCTTCCGGCAGGCCTTCCCCCAGATCTGGCAACTTGAAGTTCTTCATAGCGCGATCACCTGTTCCACGGCCTCGACAATGTCCTGCACCTGAGGCAGATAGGCCTGTTCGTTCCGGTAGTAGGGCATGATGGTGTCGTAACCGGTCACCCTGACCACCGGGGCCTGCAGGTCCAGAAAGGCACCTTCGGCGATCGACGCGGCGATCTCCGCCCCCACGCCGCCGTTGCGACAGGCCTCGTGCACAATCACCGCCCGGCCGGTCTTGGCGACGGAACATAGCAGCGTTTCCCGGTCCAGCGGGCTCACCGTCGCCACATCAATAACCTCGGCCAGCACCCCCTGTTGCGCCAGCGTGTCAGCGGCCTGCAGGGTTTCCATGACGCAGGCACCCCAGGTAACCAGGGTGACATCGTCGCCCTCGCGCAGGGTGTAACAGGTATCCAGAGGAAGTGACTCACCGTTATTCACCACGCTCTGGGTCACCGCCCGATAGATGCGCTTGGGCTCCAGAAACAACACCGGGTCGGGATTGCGGATTGCCGCCAGCAAAAGCCCGTAGGCCCGCTGGGGAGAGCTGGGCACCACCACACGCAGGCCGGGAATGTGCGCAAACAGGGCTTCGGTGCTCTCGGAATGGTGCTCGGGTGCGTGTATCCCCCCGCCGAAGGGAGCCCGGTAAACAATCTGACAATGCAGGCGCCCACGGGTTCGATTTCGCATGCGTGCAGCGTGGCTGATGATTTGTTCCATGCCGGCGTAGATAAACCCCATGAACTGGAATTCCGCCACCGGCTTGAGGCCCTGGGTTGCCATGCCGATGGCGGTTCCGGCTATCAGGTTCTCCGCCAGCGGGGTATCCATAACTCGCTTGTAGCCGAAACGCTCTCTGAGCCCCACCGTGGCGCGGAAGACACCGCCATTGGTCGCGACATCTTCCCCCAGCACAATGACCGACTCGTCCTGCGCCATTTCCCACGCCAGAGCCATGTTGACGGCTTCCACCAGAGTGACTTCACGAACATCGGCACGGCTCATAACGCGCTCCCATCAGCGCCGGTTGCCGATTTTCGGACAATGCGCTCCCGCTGCTCCTGCAAAGAAGCGGGCAGGGACTCAAACAGATAGTCCACCATGGCTGTATGAGGCTCCGGCTCTGTGGCCAGGTACTCGGCAACCGCCGAGTCGACCGCGGCCTTGCACTCGGCCTGCAAGGCCTGTTCTTTGTCGGCAGCCCACAAGCCGCTGTGATGCAGGTAGCTCTGCAGCCGCTTGATGCCATCGGCCTCCCAGGCTTTCTTTAGCGCCTCGGCAGTTCGGTAACGGGTGGCATCGTCGGCCGTGGTGTGGTCCCCGAGCCGGTAGGTCACCGCCTCGATAATGGTGGCGCCCTTCCCGCCCCGGGCCCGCTCCAGGGCGGTATCCATGGCCTCGATGCTGGCAAAGTAGTCGTTACCGTCGACAATGTGCCCGGGCAGCCCGGCACTGATGGCTTTCTGCGCAAGGGTTTCGGCCCCGCTCTGCAGGTTTCGGGGTGTCGAGATCGCCCACTGGTTATTGATCACCACAAACACCACCGGCAAGTGCCAGGCACCGGCGAGGTTAATGCTTTCCAGGAAATCGCCCTTGGATGTCCCTCCGTCGCCGACGCAACAGACAACGGCCCGGTCCTCGCCTCGTATTTTCATTGCCGACGCGACCCCTACCGCGTGGCAACACTGGGTGGCGATGGGCACCGCAATGGGCAGATCCTGCGGGCAGTTTTGCCACGCACTGCCCCGCTCATCTCCGCCCCAATAGAGCAGCATGTCACACAGTGCAACGCCCCGGAGGATATGAGCCGCCTGATCTCGGTAATAAGGAACAAACACATCGGATGGGGCAAGGCTCTGGCCGATGGCCGTACCAATCACCTCATGGCCCAGGACAGAAGGATAGGTTCCGCATTTTCCGGTGCGCTGAAGGGCAATGGCTTTTGCATCGAAGGTGCGGGCCAGCACCGTGTTTCGGTAAGCCGACAGGATTCGTTCAACATCATTGGCCTGGGCAGGGAGGTCATCGAGCGGCCGGCCCTGCTCATCCAGATAGCGGGCGCTATCTACATGAAATTCCTGGCGTTGCTTCATTCAGTCCTCCTGCTACTGCTGTTGGAAAGCACCGAAGGCCTTTCTGTCTAATACTTAGTCGATGCCGAAAGAATGAGCAAAGGAACTAACCGCCCCGTCTCGGGAACCAAGGGTATCCGAGATACGCGTCAATACAGCCGGAATGGACGACCAAACGGCCCCGGGGCACCCCTTTCAGAGTCCAGTTACAGGAGCTCAGCAATGAACGTGACATCGATTCTCAACGAAATCATGAAGCAGGCTCAGGGCGCTTCACCGCAAGCCAGAGGCAGAGGCGGAAGCGGAGTCGATCTGGGTAGAATGATGCAGGATCTCGGCAACCAGATGCGAGGCGGCGCGGGGAAAAGCGGCGTGGACCTGAAGAGCATGCTTGGCGGCGGCCTGCTGGGCATGCTTCTGGGTTCCGGCCGGGGCAGAAAGATGGGAGGCAAGGCGCTCAAATACGGCGCACTGGCTGGCATTGGCGCGCTGGCCTGGAAGGCCTATCAGAACCATCAGGCCCAGGCGCAAGGCCAGGGCAACACCCAGGGTTCTTCGTCTTCCCTGGGCGCCTCGCTGGGGCCCTCTTCCATGGCGTCCGAGCAGGGTCAGCCGATCGAACAGCTCCACGGCCGTGAACAGGAACAACGGGGGCTGGAAATATTGCAGGCCATGATCATGGCCGCCCGAGCCGATGGCCACATCGACGAAAACGAACAGGTATTGCTGGTGCAGGAAATCGAAAAACTGGGAGCAGACGCAGAGCTGCAGGAATGGATTCAGCAGCAGCTGCGGGCCCCGCTGGATGCGCAGGCGGTAGCGCGCAACGCCGATTCTCCGCAGGCCGCGCGGGAAATCTATCTGGTCAGTGCCGCCATGATCGACGAGCAGAATGATCTGGAGCGGGCCTGGCTGAACCAGCTGGGTGCGGCGCTGCAACTGGAACCAGCGATGACAGAGGAACTTGAGCGGCAGGTTCAGGCCGCCGCCTGACAAACGCGGCGGGGCTCGGGTGATCAACTGCCCGAGCCCCGCCAATAACAAGCCTGGTCAGGCTTTCGTTACCACCTCCGACTTGTGCTCCACCGCACCCACTGCCCGGAGCCCGCAATCGCAGGGCCGTACGGTGGCTCGGAGGAAGCCGGGACATGTCGAGTTACCGTGTAACCGGCTCTGACCGGCTACTCCCCGGGCGACACCCTTGCCAGCACCCGGGCCGGCTCGGAGAGAGGCAAAGCAAGGATCACCCCTTCATTCGAGGCGGGATAAACGCCCGTCAGGCCAGTGATATTGACTTGATGGGAAACCAGAACGACCGGCGCACCGGCGGGCATAGCGTTAACAGCCTCGATGGTTTCCCGGGTTTGGCCCGGTCCGTCCGAGCGGTTCCGGAAGAACGAGTTGATCGGTGGCAAGGGGGTCACCTCGCCCATCGCCATTTCCCGCGCCGTATCCATGCAGCGGCACCACTGACTGGCGTATAAGCGCACTTCCGCAATGCCCTGCTCCGCCAGGAACGGTTTCCATGAACGGGCCTGAGCCCGCCCCTCGTCGTTCAGATTCCGCTGCGTACTGCAGTCACCCAGTTGAAAATTCGCCGGATCGCCCGTTCCGGGCGCCAGGGCGTGTCGCATCATCAGCACCGCCTCGCCATTGCGCAGCGCAGCCCAGGCTGCCTGATCCGACTCGTCGGCCACTGCCAAACCACTGATCAACAGGACCGACAGAACAGAAACCAGAAACCGGATGGCCATCATCTTTTCCCCCGTTGTCGCCACCTTGGTGCCACAGCAATTCCCATGCACGCCAGGGACACCTCGCTTTTTGGTACTAACCGATACGCCCCAGGCATCTATCGGGCTCACACCAACCCCGGGTAAACTTCGATCTGGAAAACCACCAACAGGACTTCAACATGCCAATCTGGGTCGACGCCGACGCCTGCCCCGTTCCCATCCGCGAGATTCTGTGCCGGGCCGCCGAGCGCTGGCAGATTCAGACCACCTTCATCGCGAACCACGCAATCAACCTGCCGCCGAGCCCGTTCATTCAGCGCCGCCAGGTGCCGCAAGGCTTTGATGTGGCCGACAATGAAATCGTGGACCAACTGACGTCCGGCGACCTGGTCATTACCCAGGATATTCCGCTGGCCGCCGAAGCCATTGAGCAAGGGGCCGACGTGTTCAATCCCCGGGGGCAGGCCTTTACTAAAGAGAATATCCGCCAGCGCCTGGCCATGCGCAACTTCATGGAAGAAATGCGAAACGCTGGCCAGGTCACCGGTGGGCCGCCGCCGTTCAGCAAGCAGGACAGGAAAGAATTCGCGGACAAGCTCGACCGGTGGCTGCAGCGCAACCACAAGCGCTGAGCCGGCCACGGCAACCACACGTCCGCGCTGCTATCCTGAAGTCACTAGTCTGACTCCATCCTTTGCTGCCGAGAGGTTGTTGTGCCCGTATTCAAATACATGCTGATTCTGGGCACTCTGATCCTTGGCACCAGTGAACTGACCATAGCCCAGACCTTCTCGTCACAGCGGGCCGATTTTAAACTGGAAGAGGTGGCGTCCGGGCTTTCCAATCCCTGGAGCCTTGCCTTCCTGCCCGACGGCTCCATGCTGGTCACGGAGCGGGCCGGTCGCCTGAGGATCATCCGGAACGGCGAGCTGGACCCGACCCCGATAGCGGGCACACCGGAACTGGTTGCCAGCGGCGAGGGCGGCCTGCTTGATGTTCTGCTTCACCCCGACTTCGCACAAAACCAGACCCTGTTCCTGAGCTATGCCCACCGGAACAGCGAGGGCATGACCACCCGAGTCGCCCGCAGCCGGTTCGTTGATGGCCGGCTTCAGGATACGCAGGTCATTTTCGAGGCCCTGCCACGCTACGGCTCCAGCAACCACTTCGCCGGTCGGCTGGTGATGGACGCCGACGGTCTGGTCTACATTTCGGTGGGCGACCGACTGGACAGGGACCAGGCCCAGGATACCGCCGATGACGTCGGAGGGATCCACCGTATCACCCAGGAGGGAGAGCCCGCCCCTGACAATCCCGGGCTGGGCAACAGCGCCATCAACGATACCCTGTTTACCTGGGGCCACCGGAACCCTCAGGGCCTGACCGTGCATCCAAGCACCGGGGAGGTATGGAGCCACGAGCACGGCCCCCAGGGTGGCGACGAAATCAATATTCTGCACGGCGGCACCAACTACGGCTGGCCCGAGATCAGCTACGGCATTGCCGATTCCGGCGAGCTCATCACGCCCTATACCCACAGGAAGGGCATGGCCCAGCCACTGTACTACTGGACCCCTTCCATCGCGCCCTCAGGCATGGCTTTCTATACGGGCACCCTGTTTCCGGGCTGGAGGGGGGACCTGTTCATCGGCGCACTCAAGATGAGACGACTGGTGCGGTTGCGCATCCTCAATGGTGTGGTCATTGAAACGGAAGACCTGCTGACCGATCTGGGCCAGCGCATCCGGGATGTCCGCATGGGCCCGGATGGCGCTCTCTGGATTCTGACCGACACCAAAAAAGGCGGGGTCTATCGGCTCGCGTCTCCGTATTAAACGGCACGCCCTCGTAACCAACTCACCTGCAGGCACCGGCGATCCGAACACGGCAGTGCTATGCTGATGGCTCCCCCACGCCAGGGATCACGTGACTGGTTCAAACCCCGGAGACTAGCCGTGCCGTTACTCAGACACCTGACCGTCGCTACCAGCCTGGTTGTCGCTGGCCTGCTCAGTTTCGGTTGCAGTGCCGAGCGCCAGCTCTTTTCGTCCGATAAGACAGACTTTCAGCTCAAGACAGTGGTTCAGGGGCTGGAGCATCCCTGGAGTCTGGCCTTTCTGCCCGATGGCTCCATGCTGGTGACCGAACGCGACGGACGGCTTCGAATCATCCGCAACGGGGAACTGGTGCCGGAACCGGTCCGGGGTGTGCCCGAGCACGTGGTAGCCGGCCAGGGCGGCCTGCTGGATATGGTGCTGCACCCCGAGTTTACGGACAATCGGACCTTGTTCCTGAGCTACGCCCACAGAAATGACGACGGCATGACCACCCGGGTTGCCCGGGCAACCTTGAGTGACGATCAACTGGAAAACGTGGCAGTGATCTTCGAAGCCCTGCCCCGATCCGGCACTAGCCGCCACTTTGCCGGCCGCATGGCCTTCGATGCTGACGGTTTTCTGTATGTCGCGGTGGGTGATCGAGGCAATCGCCCGCGAGCCCAGGATACCGCCGACGACGCGGGAGGCGTGCACCGAATCACCATCGCTGGCGACCCGGCGCCCGGTAATCCAGGCCTGCAAGACGACGACATCCGCGACACCCTGTTTACCTGGGGCAATCGCAACATTCAGGGCATGACGGTCCACCCGGATACCGGTGAAGTCTGGAGCCACGAGCACGGCCCACGGGGCGGCGATGAAATCAATATTCTGCGCGCAGGCACCAACTACGGCTGGCCAGAAATCACCTATGGCATCGCCTATTCCGGCGCCGAGATTACCCCCTACACCGAAAAACCGGGGATGGCACAACCTCTGCACCACTGGGATCCGTCCATCGCGCCCTCGGGCATGGCCTTTTACAGCGGCTCACTGTTTCCTGACTGGCAGGGAGATCTGTTTGTCGGCGCCCTGAAACTGCAGAAGCTGGTGCGGCTGAGGATTCGCAACGAACAAGTGATGGAGGAAGAAGACCTGCTCGCCGATCATGGCGAGCGTATCCGGGATGTGCGGATGGGGCCCGACGGTGCCCTGTGGCTACTGACCGATGACTCTGACGGCAAAATCTACCGGATCGTGCCTGGCCAGTAGCTATCAGTGCGGGTCGTTGGTGCGCTCGGTTTTCTGAAACTGGGGCAGGTCGTCGGTGATTTCGTACCAGTCGGATTTGGAGCCCACGAACTCGTGGCGGGATGCGCTTTTACCAAGCGGCTCGTTGATGACACCGGCCAGCAGGCGCAGGATGCCGGGAATGGCGTCGACACGGCTGAAGAGATGGCTGCCGCAGTGGCTGCAGAAGGCCCGGTATTTGCCCGGTCGTGATTCAAACTCGGTGACCAGCGACTCGCCGGTCAGAAAACGGAAGCGAACACGCTGCACCGGCGCGCTGGCCGAAAACGCGCTGCCGTGAGCGCGGCGGCACTGGCTGCAATGGCACAGGGTAATCGGGCCAATCGGACCATCGTATTCGAACGTAATGTCACCACACAGACACTGACCTGTATACATAGCTCTCACTCGGGCTGGCATGTCGGATGAATCGAGTCAGCGGGGCATGATACGCCGCGGCCACTTGAAGAACCAGCCGACAGGCTCTATCTAAGATACAGGCATCGAGCAGGAGGAACGTATGTCATTCAGCTCAATTCCCAGAATCGGCATGGGTACATTCCGTCTCAAAGACAATGACGCGCGGGATGCCGTGAAAAGCGCCCTGTCACTCGGATATCGCCATATCGACACCGCCCAGATGTACGAGAACGAGGCGGCGGTGGGTGATGGCATCACCTCCAGCGGTATTCCCCGGCGGGAAGTCTTCCTGACCACCAAGATCTGGCACGACCAGCTTCACGCCAGCGATCTGATCAACAGCCTGCACGACAGCCTGACACGCCTGAAAACCGACCACGTGGACCTGTCACTCATCCACTGGCCATCGCCGGATGGCGAAGTGCCCATGGAAGAATACCTGGGCGCCCTGCGGGACGCACAGCGAGAGGGCCTGACCGAGCACATAGGCGTGTCCAATTTCACCTGTGCCCAGATGGATCAGGCGGTGGATATCCTTGGCCGGGACGCCCTGCTTACCAACCAAGTTGAAGTACATCCGTTCCTGGCCAACCGGAAGGTCGTGGAGCATGCACAGTCTCTGGGAATCACCGTGACCGGCTACATGCCCCTCGCCGTTGGCAAAGTGATGGAAGACGAGACGCTGCTGCGCATTGCTCAGCAACGTAACGTGACACCGGCCCACATTGCGATTGCCTGGGTGGCCTCCCGAGGCGTTGTACCGATTCCGTCATCGACCCGTCCGTCGCACCAGAGAGCAAACATCGAAGCCCTCGACATTGAACTGGGCGAGGAGGAAATCCGGGCTATCGACGCGCTGGATCGTGGCGAGCGGATCGCAGACCCGGGCTTTGCGCCGGACTGGGACTGAGCCAGAATCCCAATACCAGCATCAGCAGGCCGGCAACGGGCACAGCCAGTAACCAGTAGGTCTGTAAAACCCAGAAGGTCGCAGCACTGAAGGCCATCCACAACAGTGGAATCGGGACAAGCAGCCAGCTCAGGCGTTGGTTCAGCAGGCCCGGCAAGAGGTTAGTGGCGGCCACCGTCACTCCCGGTGCCAGCCCGAACAGGGCCACGGCCCTTGCACTGCCGTATTCCAGCACCGTCACACCGGGCAGCAGCAGAATCGCCAGCCACCACAGCGAAGCGAAAGCCCCCCGCCGCTGAACCTTTGACACGGGCTCGCCCGCACGGAGTCCAATGAACGCGAACAGCACACCCTGCGCAACAAATGCCCACCCGAAGCCCATTGCCGGCCAGTTGATCTGGCTGTAGTACTCCATAAGAAAGCCGACACCACTGCAGCACCAGGCTCCGGCGATCGTGAACCAGGCCAGGCGACGTAAACCGCGCTCCGGCCTTTGCAGCAGGACAGGAACCAGCAGCCCCAGTAACAGAACCGGCCACTGCCAGGGCCAGAAATCTTGGTTGATACGGACGTACAGCCGGAGGTACGCCTCCGGACCGAACATCAGAAGGTCCTGCAGGGAATAGCTCAGCCAGACACTGGACGTGCTCACAGGGCCCTCACGTGGGCCGCCAGTTGTTGCCGCTGGGATGGAGTCGGCAGGTTGCCGTACAGGGCCGCCATATTCTCTTTCATATGCTCGACCTTCGAGGTGGCCGGAATGGCGCAGGTCACCGCGGGATGGGAAATGACATACTTGAGGAACAGTTCCGCCCAGCTGTTAATGCCCGCCTCAGGTGCCCATTCCGGTAGCGGCTCTGCGTCATAACGCCGGAACAGCTGGCCGCCCTGGAAGGGCCGATTAACCAGAACCGCAATACCGCGCTCCTGCGCGACAGGTAACAGCCGCTCTTCTGCCTCCCGGTCCAGAACGTTGTAGGTCAACTGCACAAAGTCCAGTTCCTCTGTTTCCATGATGCGGACGAGGTCCTGGTGGCGCCTGCCATGGGAGGTGGTGATTCCCAGATAGCGTATGTCGCCACTGGCCTTCATTTCCCTGAGGCGGTCGAGGTGGCCCTGCCAGCCCACCAGATTGTGAATCTGCTGAAGATCAAAGCGGTCCACGCCCCACTTTCCAAGCGACATCTCCGTTTGCTTGCGGGTTGCCGACTCGTCGGCCGTCCAGACTTTCGATGCTGAGAACACTCTGTCGTGCGCCTGCAGTGCTTCCAGCGCCCTGCCCACCACCTGCGCGGAAGAGCCATACATGGGCGAACAATCGACAACACTGCCGCCGGTATCCAGGAAGGCTTCCAGGACCCGGGTACGCTGGTCGATCAGGTAAGGGTCGCTGCCGACATTGAAAGTAATCCAGGTTCCCATACCGATGACAGGTATCTTTTCGCCAGACGAGGGAATCGCCCGCATTATCGTGGCTGCCGGGGCAGAACCCTGTTGATTCGCCAGCACCGGACAGGTCGTCAGCGCCAACCCGGAGAGTGCGGTGCCGATGACAAATTGCCGCCGGGTCATTCCTGCCATACATCCTCCTTCACGTGGCTGAACTCTGGGTAAAGACAGACGCCAAACAAGACAGTTCCAGAGACCGGTTTCGCGCTTTGCCAACGCTTTCAGAACGGCATTTTCAACCGCTGCTTACAGGCCGTCACAAAGGTGCCTACAAAATTGCGTGCGAACTGCCATTTTTTAACGTCATGTATATCGTTTCTGCATAGTACGCCGTCTGAAAGTGGGCTATGTTCTATGTATAACAACTTAACGAACATTCTTGATGGTAGTTTGGGGTATGCGACGGGTTCATAAATCAGCTGGCAATGGGCAGGTTTCACGGCCATCTTTTTTCCGACGGTCCGCATTAGCTGTTTGTACGGCACTGGCGATTGCCGGCAGCCCTGCATTGCAAGCGGAAAACAGTGAAAAAAGCGGGCTCTCCGGCAGCAAAGTCTGGAGCACAAAAGTGCGGGACTATGCCCAGAAGTCGCTGCATGATGAAAAAGCCCTGAGCGTAGCAGCCATTCCGCTGAATGGCCCTGGCATCGAACAGTACATTAATGCCGATGCACTGATGAGCCCCGGCTCCATCATGAAGCTGGTCACCACCTTTGCCGCTCTGGAAATTCTTGGTCCAACCCACAGCTGGGACACGGACTTCCTGACCGATGGCGACATGGTCGGTGACACCCTGACCGGAAACCTCTACGTGCGCTTTGGCGGCGACCCCAAGCTGTCCATTGAGCGCCTGTGGAGTACCCTGCGCGAGCTTCGCGGCATGGGAATCACCCGGATTGACGGAAACCTGGTACTCGACGGTCAGTATTTCCGGGTCGATGGCGGTTTCCCCACCTTCGAGGACAATGGCGATAACCCCCATGCGCCCTTCCTGGTGGAACCCTCAGCCTATCTGACCAACCTGAACCTGCTGCACTTCCAGGTTCGCGCCGATGAACGCGGCACCCAGGCCTGGAGTACGCCAGCGCTGGACGAAGTCATCATCGATAATCGGGTTATCGCAACCGAAGAGGGCTCCTGCCCCGGCCGTCGTCGGTTTGAGTGGCAACCCATCTTCCACGATGACAACAGGGTGACCATCCGGGTAACGGGCGAGCTGCCTCAGGGCTGCCGCACCACGCGCTACCTGTCACTGCTGCCTCACCAGCAGTACAGCGCCTCGCTGATCCGCTCCATTCTTCAGGAAGTCGGGGTAACCGTGACCGGTGAAGACCTTACCGGTGCGACACCGGAAACGGCTCGCCTGGTGATGAAAACCACCTCTCCAGACCTTGTATCCATGGTGCGCGACATCAATAAGTGGAGCAATAACGCCATGGCGCGTCAGTTGCTGCTGACCATTGGCGCCGAGAACCGCCTGGAAGACGAAACCGATGACCGGGTTGCCGGCATCCGGGTGATCTACGAGTGGATGGAGCGCAAGGGCATCAATACCACAGGCATGGTGATCGACAACGGTGCCGGCCTGACCCGCCACGGCCGCGTCACCGCCCGTCAGGGTGTGCAACTCCTGCAACACGCCTGGAACAGCCCATTTGCCATGGATCTGCTCGCTTCCATGCCGATTATCGCAATGGATGGCACCATGGCCCGCCGCCTGAGAAACAGTGGTATGGATGGCACGGGCCGGATCAAGACCGGTTATCTGGAAAACGTCCGCTCCATCGCGGGCTTCACCCGGGACGAACACAACACCACCTGGGCGGTGGTGGGCATGGTGAATAACGATCCGGCCTGGAATGGCCAGGCCGTGCTCGATCGCGTGCTTTACTCCCTGCACTACCGACCGCCGACGGGAACCGCCATTTCCAGGGCTGACTCTGGTTCGTCTAGTACAGCCGTTCAGTAATCGGCAAGAAAAAACCCCGGCGATTGCCGGGGTTTTGGTTTTAAGCCCACGTGATGCCGGGGACTTAGGGAGTTAAGAAATCATCCAACAGTGTCAGCCCTGCGACGTTGTTATCGTCTTCCGGAGCCGCTCTCGCAATCGCCGTGTATACGCTGCCTGCGGTGAGCGTAATACTGCCGGTTTTCAGAAACTCACTGCCGTCGGTGCTTGTGATGAACACCACGTAGTCGCCTTCGGGCACTTCCACATAACCGGAGGACTGGCCAAATTCGAAGTCATCCAGCGCCGGCTCGGCACTGTTGATCTCAGTAGCCGCCGCACCGCCTTCGGCCGTTGGCAGAAGATACACATCGACCGTGTCTGCTTCCTCGGCACCATGGATAACCCGAAGTTTCGCAGCCGTTACAACGCTCCGGCTGTCATCCTCGAACACCAGAGCCTGAACACTACCCTGTGCGACCGTGCCCGCAGCAACAATCGTTGTAGCCGATCCGACCGCCAGATCAAGGGTGGCGTCAATGACCGGAACGGTGCCGTCAGCGCCGGTTACGGCCACCTGATTCTCACCAGCCTCCAGCGCCACGTATGCGCCTGTTACCGCAGCTTCCGGGACTGTATCTGTAAACGCAATGTCCTCGACGGTTGCCGGATCTGAACCCGGTGTCGCGTTGACATAGAGATCCACCAGTCCAGCGTCAGAGGAGTTATGCACTGCCCGAATGCCCGAACCTGCACTGGCATCGACAATTTCGCTGACGTCAGCACCATTAATGGCCAGCAAACTGATCGGCGACTCCCCAAAAACAGTGTTGTCTACCGCCGCGACAAGCAAATCAGCACCGGCCGGCAGTGGCACTGTTCCGCTGTCATACACAATGGTGTCGGTTCCGGCCGGGGTGACCCTCACCTGATATTCGCCTGCGGGCACTTCCAGGGGGCCAACGCTTTCTTTGAAGCTAAAGCTGAAGGTCGCCTCTTCCGGCAACTCGGCCCCGGCGGCGGTCACATACACGTCAACGGGACCGCCCGCTGCTTCCTGCGCATCCGGGGACAGGTGCGCAACGCGCAGACGGACCGAATCTGCCGAATCGCGCTGTCCGTCGTCAGTCAGCACGAGTGGTTCGATGGTCTCATCGCCCACTTTGCCCACAGCAATGACGTCATAACTGGTGTCGAAACGCAGAGCCGCGTCTGTGTCTATAACGGTGGCTGTTTCACCGCCGGGCAGTAAACCATCGATGGACAGAGAGGCCTGGCCGGCATTGGGCGTCAACACAGCCGCTTGCTTGTAGTCGGCGCCTGACACAACAGTCTGGCCGTTAACATTCACGTTAACGGCTGGCGCGTCAGAAGACGCATGAATAACCCTGACATTGGATTTCTGCGGATCATCATCGTCATCAAAGCAGCCAGTGAGCGCAAAGCCACTGACAACCACTAGGGGTAATGCGAGTAAGTTTTTCATTGTGTTATTTCCTCAATCTTTGGCCTTGGTGACCTGATTACCTGAGCGTAGTGGTTCGAACCCGCATCTGTTCATTCCCTGAACGATGCAACACTTGTTCCTACGGGCTGCTGATGAAAACGGATTATCGGCGTCGCACAATCAGCGCACACTTGTGCGCTCTATCTCCAAAACCGGTAAAAAGTGGGTGGCCAAGACCAAGAAAACCCCGGACATGCCGGGGTGAAGGGATGGTGCATCAGAAGCTGTCTGTCAGGGCAAAGGCGCAGGGTTGTCATCCAGCTCGATAAGCAGCGCGCGATCACCGGCGGCGGTATCCGTCACGAAGAACGTATGGATGCCACCTGCCCGGAGTCCAATCAGCACGGGCCCGATCCTGACGTTGCCATCCGCATCCCGAACAAACAGGTTATAGTTTTCCGGGGTGATGGCCAGGTAGCCGGATTCTGTACCGAACGGCACATCCCGCAGGATCGGTACTGCAGACGACACATTGGTCCTGTCCTCTGGGAGCAGGTAAATATTAACGGGGCCGGCGATCCCGGCAACGCGGGAGCCGTGCACGACTCTCAGGCTTGCCTGAGAGGCTATCGAGCGCACCGAATCGTCCAGAACCAGTGACTTGACCACCCCTGGACGGTCGTACGCGATAACAGTCTTGCCCTCGCCTGTGCCGAGGCTGAGACTCTCGCTGATGAGTTCCCGGGAGCGATCACCGGCAACGGTTACAGTCACGTTCTGCGTACCTGGTGCCACCGTTGCGTAACTGTCACGCTCTGCGGAGGGGGCAACGCTTGCGAAAGCCAACTCAGACACTGCCTGTTGATCGTTTGCAAAAACATCAACCGGTGGCGCGCCGGGGGAGCCGTGAACAACGCGCAGCCCGGAACGCTGGTTAACGTCGTAGACGTCGGAGACATCGTCGTCGTTGATTACCATCAAACTGACCGGACTGCGGCCTGCTGACCCAGCGCTGTTACTGACGGCGGTGTTATCGACCGCTGCAATGAGTAGATCCGAGCCTTCGGGTAATGACAGCCCCCTGCTCTCGAATACAACATCAGCGGTGCCGGCTCGGGCGACCCGAATCTTGTATTGACCCCCGCTAACCTGGGTTGGCCCCTCGACATCCTGCAGCCCCAACCTGAAGGCGGGCCCAGCCGCAAGCCAGTCGTCGTCATCGACCTCGCTCAGGTAAATGTCGACATTCCGGGACACCGCCTGAGCATCAGGTGACAGATGCACAACCCGCAGTCGAACCGAAGCGCCGATCTCAAGCTCTTCGTTGTCGGCCAACAAGATGGGTTTGATGGAGCCGTCCGCGACCCTGCCGGCCGCTATAAAGTCATACCGGGTGTCCTGCCGAAAGGAGTAGCTGGAGGTCAGAATGGTTTCACGCGCGCTACCTGGAAGATCCGCGTTGATCGATAACTGGGCAGTGCCAGCGTTGGGGATGAAGCGAACGGCCTGCTTGTAATCCAATCCCTCTCTCTCAAAGCTCCGGCCAAGTCTCACATCAACGGGCGGAGCATCTGACGAAGCGTGAATCACACGAACGTAACTTTTGCTCGGATCATCCTCTTCAAAGAAACAGCCCGACAGGGCAACCGTTCCCGCCAATAGCAGCGGCAACACACGTGTCATTTCCATGGTTATGTCCTCGAATCCTGAGGTTACTTTCCTGTTTGTAAGCTCTCCGTACCCACGCAAATGCACGCTCCGGCCGACGCATTACCGGAGTCTGCGGGAATCGAATCCAATCCAGATCAACAGTCAGCGCCGTCGGGCACTCACCGTGAAATCCCTGTTTAAAAACCAAGTATGGCCAAACCGAGCGCTTTTTGCTCATTTTCGTGCGACCAAACGACGTCCACAGCGCGAGAATTATCGTAGGCTAAACTGTCACTGTGGTTGTGGTTCGATGACGGCGGATTATGAACATTCTTCCCACATTGCTTGGTCGCGCTTTCAAAACCAGCCTGGTCGCCTTGGCTCTCCTGGCGCTCGCTGCCTGCAGTTCCAATAAAATGGCCTATCGCTACGCGGACTGGGGGATCGTCTGGTGGGTCGATGACTTCATCCCCCTTACCGGTGACCAGCGTGCGCAACTCAGCCGCGATATCGAAGAATTTCGTCAGTGGCACTGCAGCAGTGAACTGCCGCGCTATCAGGCGTGGCTGGACAGCCTGATGCTCGATGTGAGCGAGCGGGATCTTGCCTATCGGGATGTCGAGCTTCACCAGCAGGACTTGTTTGAGCTGTTCCCTCCGTTACTCGACCGTGTCGTTCCGATCGCCACACGCTTGCTGTCCAGCTTATCGGAGCAGCAGGTGGAGGAACTTGCACGCAACTTGCGGGATAACCAGCAAGAATACCGGGAGAAATATCTGGGGGATTCGCCGGTTCGGACCGTTGAAGCGCGGGCGGAGCGGGCGGAGAAACGCATCGAACGCTGGTTCGGCGATTTGAATGACGAGCAGAAGACCATCGTCAGGCGCTGGGCGGAAAACCGGGGTCGGCAGACCGAGATCTGGTTACAGGGCCGAAGAAACTGGCAGGAGGCACTGCTGGCAGCGCTGGACCGGCGGAATGATCCCGGGTTCGATCAGGAGGTGGCACGGCTGATCAAGCAATCCGAACAGGTTCGCGGAACCGCCTATGAATCTATGATGGAAGACGGCCGATCAGCCCTGACTGCCTTGCTGCACGAGCTGATCGAAGCATCCGGGCCCCAGCACCTGGCCCACTTGCAGCAGCAAGCGGCCAGCCTGGATGGCGACCTGGAGGCGCTGACCTGCACACCCAGCTCCAACGTCGCTTCCGGTTAATGGCGTTTACACCGTCAGGTAACCACCATCGGCGTTGATGCAGGCGCCAGTGGTGTAACTGGAGGCATCAGACACCAGGTACAGAACCGTCCCAGCCATTTCGTCAGGATCGGCGACCCGCTTCATCGGAATGTGAGCCATCGCCTGTTTCTTGATCGCTTCGTTGGTGGTCAGTGCGCTGGCGAACTTGGTGTCTGTCAGCCCCGGTAACAGGGCATTCACGCGGATGTTCTGCTGCCCCAGCTCCATTGCAAACGACTTGGTCATAGAAATGACCGCGGCCTTGGTAACGGAGTAGATCCCCTGGAAGTGGCCCGGAATAACACCGTTGACCGATGCCACGTTCACGATCGCGCCACCACCGCTCTTTTTCATCAGCTTCGTGCCCTCGGCACACATGAAAAAGTAGCCGCGAATGTTCACATCCACCGTCTTGTTAAACGCCGCCAGGTCGGTGTCCTCCACCGGGCCAAAGTACGGATTCGATGCGGCATTGTTCACCAGGATATCCAACTTGCCGTGGGTCGTTTCGATATGCGCCCAGATGGCTTCGATCTGGTCCATTTCGCCGATATGGCAGGCAAAGGCCTCGGCACTGCCGCCGGCTTCACGAATACTGCTGGCGACCGCCTCGCAGCCATCGATTTTCCGGCTGCTGACGATCACGTGGGCACCCTTGCCGGCCAGGGTGCGGGCAATGCTTTCACCGATCCCGCGGCTGGCGCCGGTCACCAGGGCAACCTTACCGGTCAGGTCAAACAGGTCTTTGCTACTCATGGATTCACCTCAAACACGATTATCGGAATGTCACCAGGGCAGGGTTTTCCGCCTCCAGGTGGCTGTAATTATTGAAAACGGACAGGCTGCGCCGCGCGCCCGAGTACAACACCCGGCTAACGCTGGTGTTGGCAATGACCTCGTTCAGTGACAGCGCCCGCGCATCGTCCAGATCCAGCAGGTGCTGGCAGATCACCGAAATCGGACCGCCCGAGGTGGCAACCAGAACATCGCCGCCATCGGCATACTCGATCACGTCCTCAAAGGCTTGCAGAACGCGGTTGCGAAACGCCGGCCAGGTTTCGTCGTAGTCCTGGTCATGGTCTCCGGCAACCCAGCGTTGAACCGCGTGCACGAAGGACTCCTGAAATGCCCTGGCAGGCTTTGGGAAGGCTTGAAGGTCCCGGGCCATCACGCTGCGGTCTGCCCATTCCGGGCGGAACCGGGTCAGTACGGCGTTGTGGTCGAACTCATTGAATCCGGGCGCAACCTGCATGTCCGGAAACTGGCTGCCGAAACCCGAAGCAATGGCCTCGACGGTCTCCCGGTGGCGTTCCAGATCCCCACCGTACACCACGTCCGGCGTGATTCTGCCCACCATCCAGCGCCCGAGCACTCGCCCCTGTTGCCAGCCAGTCTGCGACAGCTGGTCGTAGTTTTCCTTGCCAAAACTGGCCTGTCCGTGACGCACCAGGTAAATGGTTGCCATCAGAGCGTGCTCGCTTCAATAAGTTTCAGGCAACGCTGCTCCAGATAGTTGGCCGCATGGCCGAAAGCCGCGAAACGCGTGTCTTTGGTCTGGCCGTGGTAGAAACGGTAGTAAATCTGCTGGATGATGACCGCGAGTCGGAACAGTCCGTAGATCTCATAGAAATCGAAGTTATCGACGCGGAAACCGGATTTCTCCATGTAATACGCAACCACCTCGTTCCGGGTAAGCATGCCCGGACGGTGGGTCGGCTGGCGGCGTAACATCTGGAACGGGCCCTCGTCGTCGGCCTGAATCCAGTAGGCCAGACTGTTGCCCAGGTCCATCAGGGGGTCGCCAATGGTGGCCATTTCCCAATCCAGCACGCCAATCACTTCGAACGGGTTGTCCGGGTTGAGGACCACGTTGTCAAAACGGTAGTCATTGTGAATGACCACCTGCGCCACGTCCTCGGGCATCTTGTCGTTCAGCCAGGTCATCACGGTTTCAAAGTCACCGACGTCTTCAGTGCGCGACTTGCGAAACCGATCACTCCAGCCACCAATCTGACGCTGGACATAACCCGCGCCCTTGCCCAGCGAATCCAAGCCCGCTGCCTTGGCATCCACGCGGTGCAGATCCACCAGTTTGTCGATCACACTCAGGCACAGCTTGCGGGTGTCCTGCTCGCTCAGATCGAACCCTTCGGGAAAGTCCTGACGCAGAATAATGCCCTTGAGGCGCTCCATGACGTAGAAATCACAACCCAGGACGTCATGGTCGTCGCAGACAGCGATGATGTCAGGCACGTACGGGTAGACGGGCTTGAGTGCCTGCATGACCCGGGCTTCACGCAACATGTCGTGGGCAGATTTGGCAATCTTGCCGAAGGGTGGCCGGCGCAGAACGAAAGACCGACCGCCGTAATCCACCTGGTACGTCAGGTTTGAAGCCCCACCCGGGTACTGACGAATCGTCGGCTCACCGGCCAGATCCGGAATGGCCTGTTTCATGAACCGATCGACGGCCGCTGCATCCAGCTCCTCACCCTCGCGAACCCCCTTCGCCTGGTCAATCTGCGTCATCTCGGTATTTCCTCCTCGTTGCAGGCGATCAGGCCTTGGCCTTGCCACCCATTTTGCTCATCCAACGTTTGCTTTCCTGATGCATAAGCCAGTCAAAGGCTTTTGGCGCATGGCGCTTGAGCATCCACATCCGGCGCTCCTTGGCGTGGGGCAATACCCAGAAACTCTTGTTGTCGACGGAACGCACGATGTCCTCCGCCACATCCTCAGCGGTGATGGACGAACGCTTCATCAGCTTGTTCACGTTTTGCTGGACGCCGGGAATGTCCGAACGCATGGTGGACGCCAGATTGGTCTGGAAAAAGGCCGGGCAGACACAGCTCACATGAATGCCATCATCCCGCAATTCCTGGCTCAGGGTTTCCGACAACGCAATCACCCCGGCTTTGGACACATTGTAGCTATCCATCAGCGGTGCAAGCATCAATCCGGCCATGGAAGCGATGTTCACGAAGGCACCGGACCCCTGCTCTTTGAACTGGGGGGTAAACGCTTTGCAGCCCCGAACAACCCCCAGCACGTTGATATCCAGAATCCACTCCCAGTCCGCTATGGAGGTTTCTTCAATGGAACCGGCCGAGGCCACGCCTGCGTTGTTGATCACTACATCCACGCCGCCCCACTTCTCGACCACGGCATCACGAGCCTTCTCAAGATCGGTCAGACGGCGGACATTACACTCGATGAAAAAGCCTTCACCGCCGGCTGTATTGATCTCCTGCTCGACACCCGCACCCTGTTCCGGGTTGATGTCACCAATACAAACCCTGGCACCGTCTTTGGCATAGCGCAGCGCCAAAGCGCGCCCCAACCCACTTGCACCGCCTGTGATGAATACTCTCTGTGTCATGGTGTTTCCCGTTGTTCTGTTGAATTTTTTCGCCTGACTACATCCGCCTCACTGCTTGTACTTGCGCATCTCAAGACGCGCCACCATCGCACGATGCACCTCATCCGGCCCATCCGCCAGGCGAAGAACCCGCGCATAGGCAAACAGCTGGGTCAGCGGGAAATCGTCATCACTGACTCCGGCGCCACCATGAATCTGAATGGCCTGATCCACGATGGTCTGCAGCATGGAGGGAATCACAGCCTTGATCATCGAGACTTCCTGCAACGCCCCCATGATGCCCTTGGTATCCAGCGCCCAGGCGCATTTCAGAGTAAGCAGTCGCGCCTGTTCGATGGCCATACGGGCGTTGGCAATAATGTCTGGATTACCGCCCAGCTTGGCGATTGGCCGGCCGAAGGCTTCTCGGGTCATTGCCCGCTTGATGAGGATTTCCAGAGTGCGCTCGGCAGCGCCAATCGCCCGCATGCAATGATGGACACGTCCCGGCCCAAGACGTCCCTGGGCGATTTCAAAACCCCGACCCGGGCCTGCTATGAAGGCACTCTTGGGCAGGCGAACATTGTCGAACACCACTTCACCGTGACCGTAAGGCTCATCGTACGCGCCGAACACCGGCAGCATGCGCTCGACCTTCACCCCCGGGGTATCCATCGGCACCAGCACCATGGAATGCCGGCGGTGCTTGTGGGCATCCGGATCCGTCAGCCCCATGAAAATGGCAACCTTGCAGTCCGGGTGACCAACGCCGGTGCTCCACCATTTGCGACCGTTGAGGACCACTTCCTCGCCTTCGACGATGGCCGTTGCTTCCATATTGGTTGCATCGGAAGACGCCACGGCGGGCTCGGTCATGCAGAAGGCTGAGCGGATTTCACCACTGAGCAAACGCGGCAGCCACTCGGCTTTCTGCTCTTCGGAGCCATAATGAATGAGCACTTCCATGTTGCCGGTGTCTGGCGCATTGCAGTTGAAAATTTCCGGCGCAATGAAGCTTCGGCCGGTCTCTTCGGCGATCAGGGCATAGTCGGAATTGAGCAGACCACAGCCATACTTGTCGTCCGGAAAAAACATGTTCCAAAGGCCCTGCGCCCTGGCCTTCTCTTTCAGCTCCCGAATGACGGGTAACTCTACCCAGCGATTGTCCAGAGCAGCCATGTCTTTGTAGTACTGCTCCTCAATGGGAAAAATCTCCTCCGCCATAAACTTTTTCACGCGGTTGAGATAGTCCTGACCTTTCTCGGAAATATTGAAGTCCATTGCCGTGTCCTCACTGAATCGGCACTTCGGGAGTGCGCCTTTATCTTCACGTTGAGACCAGTCTAGGTGGCGTACATCTATTACGCGACTGAATTTTACTTATCGTTTATCATCAATAATTCTTATGCGTATTAACTGGAGCTTCCCGTGGCACTGAACCGACTGGACCTGAACCTGCTGCACGTGTTTGACACCATTTACCGGGAAGGAAGCCTTACCCGCGCCGCGCAGGCCCTGAACCTGACACAACCGGCGGTCAGCCACTCGCTGTCACGCCTGCGGGACCACTTCGACGATCCGCTGTTTACCCGTCAGGGCCATCAAATGGTGCCAACGCCGCTGGCGCGCCGCTTTCGGGACTCCATGCGGCCAGGCCTGACCCAGATTCAGACCGCCGTGAATCAGTTTCATGCCTTCGATCCGGCCAACCATCGGAAAACCTACGCGCTCGGATTGCGGGATATTCTGGAATCAACATTCCTGCCGCCACTGATGCAGCGCCTGGAACCGTTCAGAGAACTGGAGATCGTCAGCCAGCGGGTGGCCAGGCGGGAGATGGAGAGCCAACTGGCAGCTGGCAAGCTGGACTTTGCGGTGGATGTGCTGTTACCGGTCAGCGACCAGACCGCTCATCAGCTGTTACGGAAGGATCGCCTGGTGGTGCTGGCGCGAACCGGCCACCCGTTTGTTTCATCGCCCATGACCATGGCCGACTACCTGCGCCATCAGCATGTGCTCGTGTCCTCACGCTCTGAAGGCCCGGGCATTGAGGACTTTGAGTTATCCCGGTTGGGAGTACAACGCAACATCCGGCTCCGCTGCCAGCATTATTACGCCGCCTGCCGGGTAGTTGAACAGAGCGACCTGCTGCTGACCATGCCCGAAGCCTACGCCCGGATCATTGCCGAGCGCGCGGATATCCACATTCTGAAGCCGCCGGCGGATATGCCTTCCATCGATGTGTACCTTTACTGGCACAAGGCCTACGAACGGGAGCCGGCGCTGGTGTGGTTTCGCGATCAATTGCAGGCCATCTCCTAGGCCAGGCTCAGTAAGCGCCGACGGCTTTGAGAAACAGCAGAAAGCCAATTGAAGTAATGCCCAACGAGGCCACGACAATTCCGAATCCCCACCAGATGGCGGCGCCATCTGACACCGGCACATCGTGCCCCCGCAGAGTACGGTAGAACGCCCAGGGGCCGACAATGAAGGCGCCAACCACCGCCAGCAGCAGCCCCACACTGATGCCGGCAAAGGTCCAGGAGGCTAAAACGGTTGCCCGGTCAGAGACCTGGTCGGTGACGCCATGATGCTGCAGGAACTTTTTACAGAAGAACCACAACAGCCCGAACAGGGCCACGACAAACACCAGCGCGCCAATCACGGTAATGATACGGTAGAGCAAGGCAACCATCCTGTTTGTTGTCTCTGGAACCGTCACTATAACGCCCGGGAAAGGGCTGGTAAAACAGGCATCAACACGCGGACCTGGTGGTGGCATAGATACTTGAGATGACTACACTGGGGTTGTCATTTATCGACGCGCCAATTCAGAAAAGGAGTACCAGAATGGCCGACAATACCCGTATCGCTGTCACACCGGGCGATGGCATTGGCCCCGAAGTCATCGGCGAAGCCATTCACTGCCTTGAAGCCCTCCGAGCCAAACATGGGCTGGCTGTGGAATGGACCCGTTTTCCCTGGCCATCCCATGCCTGGCATGAGGCGCACGGCGAGTCCATGCCCGCCGACGCGCTGGAACAACTCAGGGCTTACGACGCCATTCTTCTTGGAGCGCTTGGGGATCCAGGCCCTGTGGATGACAAAGACCGCTATCTGCTGCCAGACAGCATCTCCCTCGCCCCCCTGCTGGACATGCGCAAGGGATTTGACCAGTGGGTGTGCGAACGGCCTGCGCGCCTGCTACCCGGCGCTCGCCAGTATCTGGCGGATGAGCGCGCCCGTGACATCGACATGCTCGTAATCCGCGAAAACTCTGAAGGTGAGTACGTCAGCCAGGGTGGCCGGCTGCGCAAAGGCACATCCGACGAAGTGGCGACACAAATGGAGGTGTTCACCCGCAAAGCCACCGATCGCATCATCCGGTACGGTTTTGAGCAAGCCCGGCTAAGGGCCGCCGAACGGGTGAAAGAAGGCCGAACCCGAAGCTTCCGGACACTCGACGGGCGTACCTGTGAGAGCCAGGTGTGCCTGATCACCAAGCGCAACGCCCTGCGTCATTGGGGTGACATGTATACCGAAGCGTTCGAGGAAATCAGCGAGGAGTTTCCGGATGTGGCCATCCATCACGAACTGGTGGATGCCGCGTGCATGAAGTTCGTGCAGAGCCCCTGGGCCTTTGACGTGGTGGTGGCCAGCAATCTGCAGGGCGACATTCTCACTGATCTGGCGGCGGTGCTTTCCGGTGGCATGGGCGTCGCGCCGTCCTGCAACCTGAACCCGACCGATCCGGATGTTCCGTCCATGTTCGAACCCACCCACGGCAGCGCGCCAGACATTGCGGGGCAGGGACTGGCAGACCCCACGGCGATGCTGTTCACGACCGCTCGTATGCTGGAATGGTTGGGCCGGAAAGATCCCGCCCTGGCCGCAGCAGGCAAGGAGTTGCACGACGCCGTTGCGGCCGATCTCGCGGAGAGTGGCGAAAGCCAGCGAGGCACCCAGGAAATTGGTGCCGCCATTCGTCGCAGAATTTCAGGATAGGCGGGCGCGCTCAGGAGGCGGCCACCGCGTGGGCCGCCTTACTCACCGTCCATGATGAATTCCAGACGCCCCGGCGCAACCCGCACATCCACCGGCATGGCGCCAAACATGCGTTGCGCAAAATCGGTTTCATCCAGCCGGTAGACCGGCATGACCTCGAGCATCTGCGCCACGGCACGCATCACGTTATCGGTCACGGGTTTCAGATCGCCCTTGAACAGTGGGGAATCAATCTCGCTCTCCAGCAGCTGGAGCCGGCGCAAATAAATCGCCTTTTCGGTGCTGTCGTACACCGGCGCCCCTTCCACCTTGAGGGAAATATCCACTGGCAATCGCGCCAGAAGTGCGTTTAACGACACCTGCCCTTTCACATCTATCACCGCCACATCGCGGCCGTCGGGGCCGAGCGTAATATCCGCGTCATCAAGACTCAGACTTAGCGGAGAACCTGCTCTGAGTTGTTCGCGATCGAAATCTCGCACCGCCTCTTTCAGATGCTTTTCGATCTCACGCTCGGAAACGGAGTAAGGCGAAAAACTCGCGCACCCACTGGTGAGGGCCAGAATGGCCAGCAGCAAAAATGAAAGCCCTCTGAAGGCGTGGAACATGTTGCGTCTCCATATAAATTGCAGATGGCCACAACCCGGCGGCCATCCCGGGGCGCGTGGCGTAAATCGGGCGCGGATTAATCGTTTTCGGCCCGAACGTCCACGTGGGGCGTCAGGTCAACATCAATGGTTATTGAGAGTACGATCGGACGACAGCACACCTGGCAGTCTTCAACATACTCCTGCTCTGAAACCGAGGGATCAATGGCTATCTCTTGCGTCTCCCAGCAATAGGGGCACTGGATGAGCATCAATTCCAGAGCAGGCATGGCAATCCCCTAGAACTTCTGTTTCGCCATCCAGGGAATAATACGATCAAACGCTTCTTCCAGTTTCTCGCAGGTTGTTGAGAAACTGATACGCAACGCATGCGTCGACTCTTCACCGAAGGCGTCTCCCGGCACCACACACACGCCAGTTTCTTTCAGCATGCGCAAGGCCAGATCAGACCCATCGACATGTCTGGGCAGATCCGGAAATACGAAGAAGGCTCCACCAGGCTTGTATCCCTGCATATGAGGCGTCTGTGCCACCAGCTCAACCACCTTGTCGCGGCGTTCCCGATAGATATCAACCATATCCCGGACGCACTGCTGATCCCCGGTCAGCGCGGCAACCCCCGCATACTGAGACGGCGTGTTGGCAACGGATGTGGTGAACATGTGATAGCGTCGCAGGGACTTGATGGTCGCCTGGTTGGAAATCACCCAGCCAACGCGAAGACCCGCCATGCTGTAGGTTTTCGAGAAGCTGCTGATGCACATGATGTTGTCCAGGTCGACCGAACAGTTCAGGACGCTGGCAAAATCATCGTCGTCAAAAATCAGGTGGTCGTAGACCTCGTCGGCATAAACCTGAATGCCGCGAAAGGCACACTCTTCCAGAATGGTTTCCACGGTGCTGCGCGGATAGACCGCTCCGGTCGGGTTGTTGGGGTTGTTCAGTATGATCGCAAACGTACGCGGTCCCATGGCCGCGATCACTTCCTCCGGGTCGAGCTGATGGTCGTTCTCCACCCGGGTGGGAACGAATTTCACCTCGCCGCCGTTCATCCGGATCAGCGGCGCGTAGAGCAGAAACGAAGGATCAGTAACGATGAACTGGCGGCCGGGGGCAGAGGTTGCCGAAATGGCCAGGTACATCGCCTCTGTTGCACCGCTGGTGATCAGGATGTTGTCCCGGGTGAGCTTTCGGTTGTAGCGCTTGCTGTAGTAGTCCCTCAGTGCCACCAGCAACTCGGGCAGCCCTGCATCCATGGTGTACCCGGTTTGCCCGGCGTTGAGCGCATCGATATAGGCATCCACGATGTGCCGGGGCGTTGGCAGATCTGGCTGGCCAATGGAAAGATGCAGAACATCTTTCATGGTCGCCGCCATATTCACCATACGGCGAATGCCTGGCACCGGGATGGAGTGCATGGCAGGGTTCCAGCTGGCCTTCGTCTTCCGATATTTCACTTTCCGGGGTATCGACTGACCGGTTTCCTGATTAGCACTCTCTGCCATAAACACCTCCTGCATACAGGTCAGAAATGAACCGTTTCATGCAGAGTAGCTAGTTCGCCAAGGCCACACAAGGCAAAAGATCACAAAGATTTTTTGCTCCGGAAACGCCGGTTCCAACAACAAGAATCTGCCGGCGCGACGGCCAGTTGACCCGAGCGCGCCGGCAGACCAGACTGTTTTCAAGCCTAGCGGCATGCCCGACAGTCACATTATCAGGTGGAGGTTTAATGACACAGCCAAGCAAGCCCGTCGTAACGGTCCTGACAGCCCCCGGCGAGCAGGAACCACCCGGCATGGATGCAGTCAGATCCCGTGCCGAAGTTCGCTTTGCCTGCGACGAACAGACGCTCAGGGACACCCTGCCCGGCACCGATATAATGATGGTGACCGACTTCCGGACCGAAGCCCTGAAAGCCGCCTGGGGCTCAGCCGATAAGTTACGCTGGATCCATGCCACCAGCGCCGGTGTCGATGCCCTGATGTTCGATGAACTGGTCAGCAGCGATGTCGTGGTGACCAACGCCCGGGGCATCTTTGACCGTTCCATCGCCGAGTATGTGCTGTGCACGATCCTGATGTTCGCCAAGGATTTCCCCGGCTCTTTCCGTCTGCAAACGCGGCACCATTGGAAACATCGGGATACCGAAAGGGCCCAGGGCAACCAGGTACTGGTGGTTGGCGCGGGCTCCATTGGCCGCCAGATCGGCCGACTGGTCACCGCTATTGGCATGACCGCCCACGGTATCGCCCGCACACCGCGTAACGACGACCCTGACTTTGTTGCTGTCCATGGCCACGACAGCCTTTATGAGCAGCTTGGCCACGCCGATTTCGTTGTCATCGCCGCGCCGCTCACCCCCCAGACGGAAGGGCTGTTCGACGCCAAGGCATTCCGCGCCATGAAGAGCACCGCACGCCTGATCAACATCGGCCGCGGGCCCATCGTGAAAACCGACGATCTCATCCTCGCACTCAGAAACGGTGACATCGCCGGCGCAGGATTGGATGTGTTCGAAAAGGAGCCGCTGCCAGAGGATCACCCACTATGGGATATGGAAAACGTCATCATGACGGCCCACATGGCTGGCGATTTCATCGGCTGGAAACGCGCCCTGACTGACCAGTTCCTCGAAAACTTTGACCGTTGGCACAGCGGGCTGGAGCTGTTCAATGGCGTGGATAAAACCCTGGGGTATGCCGGATCGCCAACCACGCCGGCCTGATACTTAAGGGACAGCCAATTTGGAAACAGTAGCGGACTTCCTTCGGCGCAAGTATTGGGGCTGGGGGTATCAGAAAGGCCCTTTGGACGCGTCCCTGACTGATACCCTGATCGCGTTCTTGAGGGCGGGCTTTGGCATAGAGGCGGAAGCGCCTCTGGCACTGCCCGATCAGAACAGCATCACCCTGCCCGAGCCACGATTTCCGCTACCTGCGGCCTTGGCAAACTGGATCACCAGCGAACAAGAAATCCGGTTACATCATTGCTTTGGCAAGTCGTACCGGGATGCCTGGCGATGCGCCCATGGGCAGTTTGATAACCCTCCCGATTACGTGGCGTTTCCCACCAGCGAAGAGCAGCTCATTGAGTTAATGGCGTTTGCCGGTGCGAACCGGATTAAGCTCATCCCCTACGGTGGCGGCTCCAGCGTGGTGGGCGGTATTGAACCACCGGCAAGAAGCCGCTCGGGTGGGGTCATCACGGTTAACATGCTGCACTTCAACAAGGTGCTGGAAGTCGACACCGAGTCACGCTGTGCCCGCATTCAGGCCGGCACCTACGGCCCGGACCTGGAACAGCAATTAAAACCCCACGGCCTCACCCTCAGACACTTCCCGCAAAGCTTTGAGTTCTCCACTCTCGGCGGCTGGATTGCGACCCGAGCGGGCGGCCATTACGCCATGCAGTACACCCACATCGATGACTTCGTTGAATCGGTTCGCGTGGTTACCCCCAAGGGGGTTGTTCAAACCCGCCGCCTGCCCGGCAGCGGCGCCGGCCCCAGTGAAGAGCGTTTGTTTTTGGGCTCAGAAGGCACCCTGGGCATCATTACCGAGGCCTGGGTCAGGCTTCAGTCCATTCCGAAGTACAAGGCTTCTGCCACGGTCGGTTTTCAAGACTATGGCGACGGGGTCGAAGCCTGCCGGCAACTCAGCCAATCCGGCCTGCAACCGTCCAACGCCAGGTTCATTGGCCGTGGCGAAGCCCTGTTCATGGGACTGGGGGACGGCAGTCTGGACATCCTGATTCTGGGCTGTGAATCCAGCACCTTCCCGGTCAGTCAGAAACTGAACGACTGTCTCTCGATCACCACGGCGTGCGGCGGCATTAACCTGTCCGCCCCAGCCCCCGAAACTGGTAACCAACGGGACGATAAGGCCGATACCTGGAAGCAGGCCTTTATTACCGTGCCTTACCTCCGGGATGAACTGGTCCGCCGCGGCCTGATTGTCGAGACCTTTGAAACCGCAATCACCTGGGACAAATTTGAGCACTTCAATACGCAGATCCTGACTGCCGCCAATCGTGCAATCGAAAGGTTGTGTGGCAAGGGGTTTATTACCTGTCGATTCACTCACCTTTATCCGGACGGCCCTGCGCCCTATTACACGGTGATGGCTCAGGGCAATGGCAAGGATGATTTGCAGCGCTGGGATGAGATCAAACGTGCGATTTCGGATGTCATCATCAACGAAGGCGGCACGATTACGCACCATCACGCTGTGGGCAAAGATCACCGGGAACACTATCTGCGTCAGGCGTCGCCGCTGTTTGTCGCCATGCTGGAAAGTGCAAAAACGTCGGTCGATCCGGACCAGATTCTGAATCCCGGCGTGCTGCTGAAAAGCCCGGGAAGCCAGGCGGATTGAACCGGAAAGCAACACGGGGAGGCCGAAGCCTCCCCGATTAGGGGCATTCCCTGCCGAGGATGTCAGACTCGTCCGTTCCCCAGGCTTAACGCGTACTGGCGGCGAACTGTTTCTGCAGCGGCAACAAATCAAACACCCGCTCCGGACGATTCGGATCCACCAGTTCGGTCGGGGACTTGTAAACCCGGGGTGTGGTGTAAAGCAGCTTGAGCGCCGTGCTGTGGGGCATGGCCATGTAGCGCTCGCCGTGATGTTGTTCCAGCCATTCCCGTACCCGCGGCGCCATATTGGACGACATCTTCGGGAAGAAATGGTGCTCGATATGGTGGCTGAACCGGAAGTGCAGACGATCCAGCACCGGCCCCACCCGCAAGCTCATGGAGTTATCCAGAGGATTATTGGTCGGCGTTTGCGGGCGCAGGAAGTGATTGGTCAGGATGTAGCCCTGCCCCAGCGCATTGGCCACCATGAACGGAATCAGCACGGTGAACACCGCCAGCGGCCCGGACAACACTGCCAAAACACCCCAGACGGCAACACACGCGAAAGACTGCACGATTGCCTTCGTCCGGTTAAAGCCCTTGAACTGTTTGCGACGTTTGGCCTGGAACCAGAGCACCAGCTGCGCATGGAAAGTGAAGGAGTAAAACAGAAAAAGGTAGCTGTACCAGGTGCCTGACCCGGGAGCCAGCTTGGTGAACTTTTTCTGTTTCGGGTCCACCTTGTAGCGGCGAAGTGTACCGAAGCTGTCCGGGTCGGTGTCACCGGAATTGGTGTTCCCGTGGTGCACCACATTATGCCACTTGCGCCAGAACTCGGGCGGCACGATCAGAGGCCCGAAACCCAGCCAGCCGAAAAAGTTCTGCCAGCCCTTACTCATACCCAGCGCCCCGTGCATCACCTCGTGAGCAAGCAACGCCTGACAACCCAAGGTGTGCCCCACCAGTAATGCCAGCCCCAGGTTCGCGTACCAGGGCAAACCGGCCATCAGGATGGTGGCGATACCGCCCCAGATAACCAGTTGCAGAGGCAAGAACCAGATCACCCGCCAAGGCTTGGCCTTGAAGGTATCCGCAGGCAAATCCTTTTTCATTTGATCCCTGAGCTCACGCTCATCGGCCTGTCCAAACACGACCTTTTCCAGCGGTTCGGGCTTCACAGCTGCATTCATCTTTCACCTATTTGCTTCTTCAGCGTCTCGCACGAATTTTAGAGTACATGTGTACGCTGAAACTTACATCACCGACGAACAAATAACAACCGAAACCTATAGGTAACGGCCCCTAAGGACACCGATTGCGCACAGCCGTAATCTTTAGCCAGTGACAGAAGCGATAGTAAGCGGCCAGAAACACACAATGAGAACGCGATGCCCACCGGCCACGAACGCAAAAAAAACGGGAGCACAAGGCTCCCGTTTCTTCACAGACGCTAACCAGCGTTGTAACTACCCCCCGGACAAGGACTGATCCGTGGGATCAATCTCCATCTGCTGGATCGCAATGACCGCCTGAGTGCGATTTCTGACTCCGAGTTTGCGAAAGACCGCAGTGATATGAGCTTTGATGGTTGCTTCGGATACATCCAGATCGTAGGCAATCTGCTTGTTCAGCAATCCTTCGGCAAGCATGCCCAGAACCCGGAACTGCTGAGGCGTCAGGGACGCAAGCCGCTCCGAGAAGTCGGTAGTTTCAGAGTCCATGCGTTCGATTTTGTCCGCGACGCCGTCCGGCAACCAGACATCGCCCTCCAATACCGCCTGAATTGCTTCAGTGATGGTGGGCAGGGGTGCAGACTTTGGAATAAAACCGGACGCACCGTAATCAATGGAACGACGCATTACCTGGAGCTCTTCGGAACCCGAAACGACCACCACGGGCAATCCGGGATACTGGCCCCGCATAAAGACCAGTCCGGAAAACCCGTGGGCACCCGGCATATTGAGATCCAGCAACACCAGATCCGCATCCGGGTGCGACTCCACCGCCGCCTGCAGGGCCTTGATGCTATCGACTTCAACGGTTTCGGCATCCGGCACTGCCTGACTGACCGCCTGCTTCAATGCAGCTCGAAACAGCGGATGGTCATCAGCGACGATGATTGTCTGTGCCATTCAATTCCTTCCTCTCTGGTTCAAGGCCCTTGCCAGGCCCTACTTAAACTCACGGTTACTGATCAGCTCGTCCACCACCCCTGGATCGGCCAGAGTGGAGGTGTCACCCAGCTGTTCATGCTCATTCGCAGCAATCTTACGCAAAATCCGACGCATTATCTTACCAGAGCGGGTCTTAGGTAGCCCGGGCGCCCACTGTATTACATCCGGAGAAGCAATCGGGCCGATCTCCTTGCGCACCCACTGAACCAACTCCTTCTTGAGCTCATCAGACGGGTCCTGCCCCTGAACCAGGGTCACGTAGACATAAATACCCTGCCCTTTGATCTCGTGCGGGTATCCGACCACGGCAGCCTCAGCCACCTGACTATGAGCCACCAGCGCGCTCTCCACCTCGGCGGTGCCCAAGCGGTGGCCGGACACGTTCAGCACGTCATCCACCCGGCCGGTGATCCAGTAGTAACCATCCTCATCACGTCGGGCGCCGTCACCGGTGAAATAGCGGCCCTTGTAGGTGCTGAAATAGGTCTGCTTGAAGCGCTCGTGATCCCCGTAGATGGTGCGCATCTGTCCGGGCCAGCTGTCGAGAATCACCAGATTGCCCTCAGCAGCGCCCTCGAGAATGTTGCCATCGTTGTCCACCAGCGCCGGCTGGACGCCAAAGAATGGCAAGGTAGCTGAACCGGGCTTCAGATCAACAGCGCCAGGCAACGGCGTAATCAGGATACCGCCGGTCTCCGTCTGCCACCAGGTATCGACGATCGGGCACTTGCTGTTACCGATCACCCGGTAATACCACTCCCAGGCCTCCGGATTGATCGGCTCGCCCACCGACCCCATCAGTTTCAGGGAGTCCCGTGAACTGTCATCCATGCAGGAATCGCCCACCGCCATCAGTGCACGGATGGCCGTCGGCGCAGTGTAGAGGATACTGACCTTGTGCTTATCGACCACCTTGCCAATCCGGGACGCGTCCGGGTAATTCGGCACGCCCTCGAACAGCAGCGTTACCGCACCGTTGCACAGCGGCCCGTACAGGATGTAACTGTGGCCAGTGATCCAGCCAAAGTCAGCCGTGCACCAGTACACATCACCGTCATGGTAATCGAACACATATTCGTGGGTCATCGAGGCGTAGACCAGGTAGCCACCGGTGGTGTGCAGCACCCCTTTCGGCGCCCCCGTGGAACCCGAGGTGTAGAGCATGAATAACGGATCTTCAGCATTCATGGGCTCTGGCGGGCAATCGGCGGAGGCCGATGCCATCAAGTCCTCGTAACGTTCGTCACGACCATCGTTCCAGGGCACACCCTTGTTTCCAGTGCGAGTTACAACAACCACTTTGTCCACGTGACCGGCACTCTCGTTCTTCAGGGCGGCATCGACGTTCTTCTTCAACGGGATCACGCGGCCACCGCGAACTCCTTCATCGGCCGTGATCACGAAATGCGACTTGCCGTTCGCGATCCGGGCGGCCAGTGCTTCCGGCGAGAAGCCACCAAAAACCACGGAGTGGATGGCACCGATTCGGGCGCAAGCCAGCATGGCAACTGCAGTTTCAACAATCATGGGCATGTAGATCGTCACCACATCCCCTTTCTTGACCCCAAGCCCTTTCAGGACATTGGCGAACTTGCAGGTCTCTTCGTACAGTTCCCGGTAGGTAACGTTGCGGGAATCTGAAGGCTCATCGCCTTCAAAGATAATGGCGGTCTGATCGCCCCTCTCTTTGAGATGACGATCCAGACAATTGGCCGAGGCATTCAGTTCCCCGTCCTCAAACCACTTGATTGACAGGTTATCAAAGTCGTAGGTGGTGTTTTTCACCTTGGTGTAGGGCTTACTCCAATCCACACGCTTGCCGTGTTCACCCCAAAAGCTGTCCGGATCCTCAACTGACTGACGGTACATATCCTCGTACTGTTGCCGGTTGATCAGTGCCCTATCGGCAACCTCGGGGCTTACCGGAAAAATGTGTTTCTCAGTCATGGTGCTCTCCCTTTCGTTGGCATCTCTTGTCATTGTCATTTCACGCAATACGGGGCATCAGACCTGGCGATCTTTTCCTGCGAATAGTCTTAGTTCACCATGTGTTCAAAGGAACAATGAATTAGACCAACGTCCAAACTGCGGGCAAGCCAGCCCCACCATCAGGCGCCGTACATCTCTGCGGGCACACATGGATACAGCATAGAACAGACACAACGAAACACAGCCGGGGAACCAACCCACCCGACCGTGTTGTTTGACGTGCAGAAAAGGCGCCCGACCGGAATGCGCAGCCGGCCGGGTCGAGGATCAGGCTGCGGCTTTGCGAGCCTTTGCAGAGCGCAGGCTATACACCTTCCGCTTTTTGAGGGCATACCGGTTGAGCCCGGCAAGATGGATGTCACGCAGATAGGTGCGCCAGTCGATGGCTCGTGCGTCGACAGGGAACAACGTCTGGTCAACGCTACCCATACGCCGGGCCAGCGCTTGCAGACGGTCGCTATGGAAAACATAGTCCGGCGCGGTATAAAACCCGAAAATGGTGGCCAGCGAGCGGGTGGTGTCGAGATTTCGAAGCACCTTTAGCTCACGGCTGTTGCCCAGCATCTTGAGCACCCGATCAGTCACGCTGAGGGGCAAGCGTGCACCACCAACCACCAGATCGAAGAGTTTGCGATCCACCGCAAAGAAGGGCTTGGACGGCTCGCGATAGAAGAGATGATCGTACTTGGCGTAGTTTTCCCTGGCTTCGTCCATGACATGGTCAATGAACTCACCCAGACGGATCGGATTGGTGCCACCGCTGCACGACTGATAAATGCGCTGCTCTCCAGGCTCGGCAAGTGCTTCCGCCAATGACAGAATGATGGCGTTGGCCACCAGATCCACCGGAATCACATCGATAATGCCCGATCGCTTTCCGGGGAACAGAGTGACCTTCTCGCGGGCGTAGGCCAGGATAATGGCGTCAGCCACTTTCACACCCTCAATCCAGCCTCTTACAGGCTCTTCCAGCGCACTTTCGATGATGGAGGGGCGCACAATCGTCAGAGAGCGACCGGACAAGGCTTTCATCAGCAACTGCTCACCCAACCACTTGGTAAAGGTGTAGGTGTCGCTCCAGCCATAATGGTTGGCTTCCCGAATCCCCAGATCCACCAGTTTCTTCTGCAGGGCGCTACCGGAATACCGCGAGCGCACATCAGCAATCTTGTCTTCGAGAAGCCGGACCAGCTCCTCAATTTCAAAGTAACCTTCATCGCTTTGCGGGATTGCAGCACCGGCTGGCTTGATCACCGCCTCACCGACGTTTCCGGCATTCTTGCCATTCACATAGCAGGTGGATACCTGAATGACACCCAGATGGTGATTGCGGAATGCCAGCTCAGCAATGTTGTACAGACACAGTGTGTTGATGGATAACGCTTTGTCGAGTTCTTCCCGGAAGTTCACGCTGGCAGCGGAGTTGATGACAGCATCCAGCGTGCCCGCGAGCTGGTCAAAAGCCTGTTCCGAAAGGCCAAACATGGGCTCGGTGACTTCACCGGTAATGCAGTGGATGCGTTCCTCGAGAAAGGTCTCAAACGCTTCGTTGTCATCGTGACGCAGTCGCTCGAACACCGATGAGGTAGCAATTTCTTCCAGGAATCGGCCGCGAGCCTCCGGATGACTCTTGTTGCCCCGGATAAGAAGGTGAATGCCGGCTATATCGGGGACGGCCCGGATAAGCTTCTCAAGAACCACTTTTCCCAGAAACCCGGTTGTACCGGTGATCAGTACATGCTTGCCTCGGAGCTGTTCAAGAACTTTTGATGACGTCTCTCCGGACTTCAACTGCTGTGTTGCCATGGGCGAACTCCTTCTCATAACTTTTCAAACATCGGCCACTTACTTCCTGTGGCCCTAAGTCGGCGTAAAATGTGTACACAGATGCCTTTGCATAATGCGGGCCACGATCACACCTTTTCGATCAATAATTGCACAACCATCGTGACAGCAAGGTGACAGTGAGCATAGTTACGGGACCGTAACTGCCCGATGAGAATTGCAAAAGGCAAAGACTTTTGGCCTTCGCGTGCTAAGACCGATCGCCCGAGCCGTGCATCAGGGAGTCCAGCAATCGCTGCAAGGACATATCGGCGGGCGTCTCCTTCAACGCCTCAACGAGGCGCGACTGCTCTCCGAAGCGCTGCTGGTCGTAAGCCTCATCGGCAGGCGGTATCTGGCGGGTGTATTCGGGCGCGGAAACCTGCCCGTGAGAGGCAGACTGCTCGGGCGCATCCGGCTTCAGGCCTGCAATGACCGGAGGGGGCGGATCGACCGGCAGGGGCGAAACCTGATCCGCCAGATGCCGCAGGTGGTCAGCAAAGCGTTCCCGGTCCTCGGGTAGCAACTGCTCCCATTGGAGCTCGCCCAGCCCTGTCTGAATGATTTCAACAGTGTCTCCGTCAGGCATGCTCCCGAGCAGTGCAAGCAACCGGGTGAATGCCTCATAACGCAGCATGCTGTTGCTCGCGATAGTGGGGAGCACCGTTTCCAGCTCCCGGACGGCGGTCATACAACGATCTCCCGGACGCGCCGAGGGCTGACTCGATGTATCTGTGTTCCGGCTTTCGGCGTCAGCAGTGCCATGCGACCGGTGGGCCGACGATGCCCGCGACTGATTCCCTGTCATTTCAAACTCCCTGCATCCATTCAGCAAAGCGGTGGCTTACATGCCTCCAAAATTCAACGCGTTTCACAAGTCCGACAAGACGGGGCCGGAAATGCGCTCTGTGCGGTTTAATCGACATCGATTATTGTCTAAGCTCGAGCCTCGTTACAAAAGTAAACAATCCGTTAAGCATTAACTGCTTCTCAAAATCTCTGAAATACAGCGGCAGGCAAGCGTATGGATCTAGCTCCAGATCTTCAGTTACCGAGTCTTCCTGAGATCATTCTGCGTGTACTGGAAGCCTGTCGCCAGAACGACAGTCAACGCTCGATCAGCGAACTGGTGTGTATGGACACTGGGTTGGTGGCCCGCATACTTTCCCTGGCCAACGCCTCCAGCCAACCGCCTGCAAGCATTACCTCGATCGAGCAGGCTCTGGCACGCCTGGGTAGTCGACGGTTCCGCAACCTTGTTCTGACCGCCGCGCTGCAGCAACTACCCCTGCAACTGGGGCGTGAAGAGTGGCTCCAACTCAGGGATTTCTGGCGGCATTCGCTGAGCACCGCGCTGACTGCCCGCGCCCTCGCGACCCTGACCCAATACCAGGAACCCGACCTGGCCTTTGTTCTGGGCATGCTGCACAACGTGGGCGAACTGCTCGCCATCAAGACCCCCACGCCCGAGGGCAAGCAATACTACTTCAACAACCTGGCCACGATCGCTGCCAAGCTGACAACAGACTGGGGACTGGGCGTCGTCCCGGCCGATGCCATGCGTTACCAGCAGGCATTACCGGACGAACTCAGGGATGCCGGACATCTGGTCAAACTGATCAGCGTAGCCACCCGGCTGGCTTTATCGGATGCCGCCGGCATCAAAGCGGCGTCAACCGTTTTTGGGCTTACCGAGGAACTGGTCAGGGAGCTGAACCGTCGCATTGCGCATGAGGTCGCCACCGCCGCAACCCGGTTTGGCATCACACTCGATGGCGACTATCACGGCGATGAGACCGCTCGACAACTGCAGGCAACCGTGCTGCGCGAGAGCATGGCCAACCAGGTTCTCCGCCTGTCGGACCTGAATAGCACCATGGACGAGATTCTGTCCGATACAGTCCAGAGCCTGGCCATGGTGACCGGCCGCCCCGCCCTGTGTTTTACCCATCGCAACGAGACCCTTGAATTGCTGGCCGGCACAATCGGTGCGCTTCCCGCGCTTTCGGTGTCCAGCAAGCCCGGTGGCAGCGTGCTAACAGAAGCCTGCAATACCGGAGGCCTGGCCCAGCTTCATGATCGTGCACTCACGGTTCTGGACCGACAGATCCTTGCCATACTTCGGACCCCGTCTTTGGTTGCCATTCCGCTGCTCACAAACAGTGGTTGCGTAGCGGTCTACATCCTGGGCACCGATAATCAGACCCCGGATGACACATCAGAGCTGGCAACACTGTTCACCAGCCTGCTCGCAACAGCGCTCAATGAACAGCCTGGCAACAGCGGCCAAGGCATGCCCTTCGCTGCCGAACTTGTCAGAGACCAGATCCGCAAACAGGTGCATGAAATTAACAACCCCCTGACGATTGTTCGCCAGTACTTGCACCAACTGGGTCGCCAGGTCCAAACCGATAGTGTTCGTGAGAACCTGGCCGTCATCAAAGAAGAACTCCATCGGGCCGGACAGCTTCTGGACCAGTTGGGCCGCGCGGAAGAGTACCCTCACGAAACCGTCGAGATCGAACTAAACAGCGAACTCAGAAGTGTGGCACGAATTCTGGACGACACCCTGTTCGCCAATACCAAGCACCAACTCCAGGTTCACCTCTGCGAATACCCGGCCCACCTCTCCGCAGACGCGTCGGCCATAAGACAGGTGGTGATCAATCTGGTTCGTAACGCGGCCGAAAGCTTGCCGGAGGAAGGCGGCAAAGTTGAGATCCGAACAGCGTCCCCGGTTTGGCATGACCACCGCACCTGGGTGGAGCTGGAGATTTCAGATACAGGCCTAGGCATCCCGATTGACGTTCGAGAAACGTTGTTCAAGCCCGTGCAAAGCACAAAAGGAGAAGGCCACAGCGGATTGGGCCTGAGTATCGTGAAAAACGTCATTGATGACATGGAGGGCATCATTGCGTGTCGCACGGGTCTGGAGGGCACGTCCTTCCGGATCCTGCTGCCAACGATAAGCCGCGAAAAACCCATTACTGATGATGCAAAAACAACGGAAACAGCCCAATGGCATCTGACTTCACTGCCGAGCAACTCAGCGGTCAACTGACGGCACACATTCTGCTGGCCGACGACGAACCCAGGCTGCTGAACATGCTGGCCCACCTCCTGCGCGAGGCAGGCTACCAGGTTACCGAAGCACAGGGCGGCAAAGAGGCCTGCGACCTCGTGTTGAAGCAGGCCTTTGATTTAGCCCTGCTGGACCTCAGGATGCCCGAGATCGACGGTTTCGACACCATGGCGCACATTGCCAGGGTTCAGCCTGATTGCGGCGTTGTCGTTGTCAGCGGCGAAAGCTCGTTCAGCGCCGTCAGCCGGGCGCTGCGACACGGCGCCTTGGATTACCTCCGTAAGCCCTACGACCCGGACGAATTACTCACGACCGTCGCTCGAGTGCTCAAAAAACGTTCATTACTGCGCGCCCACGAACAAATTCAGCAACGGCTGGAAAAGTCCGAGGCCCTGCACCGCTATATAGTTAACAACTCCCCAGACATCGTGTTCATGCTCGATGCCGATGGGCGATTCTGCTTTATCAACCGAAAGGTTGAGGGGCTACTGGGCTACGACCCGAGCGAACTCTGCGGCGAGCATTTTCGTCACCTCATCGACGACCGGGACTTCGCCTGGGACAAATACTCCCTCGCGGATCCCCATATCTCAGCCGATAACCCGAAAACTCTTGAGCTACGGCTAAAAGCCCGCGGCGGCCGCCGCGCTACGCGGCATTTTGAAGTGACCGCCTTCCCCATCGATCCACAAAGCTGGCCACACGCCGACGACGCCCAGACCAATCTGAGCAGCAAGAGTGCACGCTATTACGGAACCGCCCGCGACGTAACCGAACGCAAGGAGGCCGCCGAATTCATCAATTATCAGGCCTACCACGATTTACTGACCCGGCTGCCAAACCGCACGCTGTTCCAGGATCGACTCGACCTCGCCATTACCCACGCCCGGCGGGACGGAACCCGACTGGCTGTGATGTTCCTCGACCTTGACCGGTTCAAGGTGATCAACGACACACTTGGTCACGGCATGGGCGACCGCCTATTGCAGGCGGTTGCCCACCGACTGGAGCAGTGCTTGCGCAAGGGCGACACGCTGTCCCGGTTTGGTGGCGACGAGTTCACCCTGCTACTACCGTCGATTCATGACGAGGAAGACGTCCGGGGAATCGCCAGAAAACTCATTGACGCCATGCGGGCACCATTCCAACTGGGCGACCATGAAGTATTTGTTGGCATCAGCATTGGCATCTCAATATACCCCGATGTGGGGTCGAGTATCGCCCAGCTGATCCAGAGTGCGGACATTGCCATGTACCACGTCAAAGCGTCCGGAAAAGACGGCTACCGTTTTTACAAAGCCGACATGAGCATCGATGCCACCAGCCGTCTGCAGATGGAACGGGATCTCCGGCTGGCACTGAAGCGGAATGAATTGAAGGTGTTTTACCAACCCCAGGTCTGCTCAAAAAGCAATCAAATCGTTGGCTTTGAAGCGCTGGTACGCTGGCAGCATCCGAAACGCGGCCTGCTTTACCCGGGCGAATTCCTGCCACTGGCAGAGGAAACTCGGCTCATCAGTCAGCTCAGTGAGCGGGTACTGGATCAGGCCTTTCAGGACGCCGGCCGATGGATCCGCGGCGGACACCCGGATTTGCGCCTGGCAGTCAATTTGTCGCCGGTGCAGGTTGAGCACCCCAGGTTCGTCGAGACCCTGCTTGAAAAGGTGAAAACTCATGACTTCCCGACCAGAAACCTGGAAATCGAGATTACCGAAAACGCCATCATGAGCGATCTCGATCAGATCAGTGAAAAGCTCCGGGAACTGGCCGCAACGGGCATTCGCATTGCTATTGATGATTTTGGCACCGGCTATTCATCGCTGAACTATCTGCACAAACTTCCGATCCACACCCTCAAGGTGGACCAATCCTTCGTTAAAGCGATCCGCAGCGGAGAGGACGGCGCCTGTATCGTCAACGCCATCGTTGCCATGGCACATGGTCTGAAACTTGAGATCATTGCCGAAGGCGTGGAAACCGGGGAACAGCTTTCCTACTTGCGTCGTCTTGGCTGCCATCAGGTCCAGGGTTTTTACTATGGCCCTGCCAGACCACCCGCGAAAATTACCCGCTCCCTTGGCGACACACGAACTCGCGCCGAAGCCATCTAGTTATCCTTTATCGATTGTCGAACACTCAGTTTCAGAATATTGATAAGGTTTGCAAAGCTTGTTTTTGCGTTACCGTTTGTATACCGAAATGCGGATTCCTGCACATCTTTCAGCCACCCTGTTCTCTAAGCTCGAATGTACCAGGCGTTGATCACCGAAACCGATACAGCTGTCAGGCCAACAATGACAAGAAACGGTGACAACAACCCGAGAAACAAGAACAGGCAGCAGTCATCATGCGCGATAAATACAAGTACATCGGACCGGCATACGATTTTCTGAGCAACCTCTACAGCGGCAAAAATATCCATCGATGCAAGACGGCGATGCTGGATGTGGAAACGGTGAAACCCGGCGATCGAATTCTGTTTGCCGGTGTCGGTCATGGTCGTGATGCAATCCGCGCCGCCGAGCTGGGCGCGGATGTGACGGTCGTCGACCTGTCCGAAACCATGCTCCGCAAATTCGCTGCCGCCCAGCAGAAGGAAGCCCCGCTGCTGAAGATTCGTCGCATCCACAGCGACATCATGAAAGTCGAGGAATTCGAGCAATACGACATGGTCATTGCCAACTTCTTCCTCAATGTGTTCGACGAGGACATGATGCTGCGAGTACTCGAACACCTGATTCGTCTTGGCAAACCGGAAGCACGCGTGGTGGTCGGGGACTTCTGTTATCCCAGTGGCAATCCTCTCGCCCGCCTGTTCAAGAAAATGTATTGGTATTTCGCGGTGTTTATTTTCTGGGTCTTTGCCAACAACGCCTTCCACAAAATCTACAACTACCCCGAGCACATGCAGCGCCTGGGTCTGCAAGTGACCGAGAAGAAACACTTCAAGCTGCTCAACATGGACTGCTACTGGTCCATCCTCGGTCGGAAGCAGGCCTGAGCTGGCCACCCTACGAACAAACATCGGGAAGCAGACCCATGTCGGATCAGACTCTTGCCCTGGATGGGCTCCAATCACTGGCCAGCGGCTCTTTCACCTTTGCTGAGCGGGTAAATTACCTGAAAAAATACGGGGTACACTCCCAGGCTTTTTCCACCCTCCAGCCGGGCATGCAGTATTTCGACATGCCCGGAGTCGGGTACATCGCTTACATGCGCAAATGGGGAGGAACGTTCGTGCTGTCTGACCCGGTGTGTGCTCCGGACCAGTTCGCGGTCATTCTGGAACAGTTTCACAACCGGTTCCCGAACGCCTCGTACATCCAGGTGTCAAAGGCTGTTGTAGACGTCCTTCACCTGCGTTTTGGCCTCTACGGCACCCAGTTCGGCTGCGAGTCCCGTATCGACCTTCGCAAATGGTCCCTGAGCGGCAAGAAGAAACAGATTCTGCGCACCGCACTGAACCAGGCCAAGAAGAAGAACATTACCGTCAAGGAACGCTTCAGCGACGACCACACCCGGGAAATTTCCGAAGCCTGGATTCGCACCCGCAAGTGCAAGAGCAACGAAATTCGCTTCCTGATCCGACCGATGGAAATGGATTACCGGGAAAACGAGCGGCACTTTTACGCCTACGAGGACGGCAAGGCCGTTGGCTTCATCTATTTTGACCCGATTTACCTGAACAACGAGATCATCAGTTACGTGCCCAACATCTCCCGGGCCAATGCAGATTTCAAACAGGGTATTTTCTACACCCTCATGCTGCGCGCGATGGAGGTGTTCAAAGCGGAGGGCGTTCCCTTCATTGACTTGGGGCTGATCCCCATGTCTCTCGATCGGGCCATCGAACACCAGGAAAGCCGGATGCTTAAGAAGCTCGAGCATCTGGTGTATGAGAAAGGGAACTTCCTTTACAACTTCAAGGGCCTTGAGTTCACCAAGTCACGCTTCCGTGGCGAGCAGTTCAAAACCTATTGCTGTCACAAGCGGGCCATACCGGCGCTTGAGTTTCTTGCCATGTTCAAGCTAACCCGACTGATCTGACCCGACCGTCCCGGCTCGGCCAGTTCGCCAGAATACTGCGGGCTGGCAAGCCAAGCCCAGCCATGAAACCCGCCACACCCTCGGGGGCCGGGCCGGAGAACAGCGCACAGCGCACCGGCCACGGGATTCCCTGCTCTGGCGCCAATGCCCGCTCAATGCCTCCCAGCTCGGTCAGCCAGTAAGCTACACGTCGAGCGATGGCCTGACCGGAATCCACCCAGTGGTGCACACCCGGTAACACTTCACGAAGCGCCGCGCCAAGCAGCGGGTAGTGGGTGCATCCCAGCACTACGGTATCGACATCGACTCGCCGGAAGCCGGCGACCGAGGCGGCCAGCGCCTCCATCGGTACCGGGACACCGCGAACCAGGTCTTCGGCCCAGCGCACGAGTCCGGAGTGGCCAATACGCTCAACCTGACAATGGGCCGCGAACTCGTTCACCAGACTGTCCAGATAAGGGCGCCGAATGGTGGCTGGCGTTGCGAGCACACCAATACGTCCGTTCTCGGTCTTGGCCGCAGCCGGCTTGATCGCTGGCACCACGCCCACGACCGGCACATCAGTCATGGCCCGAAGGTGCGGTAAAACAACGGTACTGGCGGTATTGCAGGCCACAACGATCACATCACAGGGTACTGTCTCAAGTACTGCGGCAATCAGGCTCAGGCACCGTTCCACCACCACCGATTCTGGCTTGTCACCATAAGGGAAGCCGAGGTTGTCAGCGAGATACACCAGCTCGATGCCCGGCAGCTCCTCCACAATGCAGGACGCGACACTGAGGCCTCCAACACCGGAATCAAAAACAAGCACTCTGGGTGCCGGTTGATCACTCACAAGCTGGCTCCTTTGCGAGCTATTTCGCACGCCATGGCCTGAATCAGGCGACCAGCAATGGTAGTGTCCGGCGGCACCGGTGGCATTTGCCCGGGCACAAACCAGTCTGCATCCACCAGCTCATCCTCCTGCAGAATCAGCTCGCCGCCGGCATAGTCTGCAAAAAAACCCACCATCAGTTGATGAGGAAATGGCCAGGGCTGCGAGGAAAAATACCGAATATTGGTGACATCCAGCCCGGTTTCTTCTTTGACCTCCCGGCCAACGGCAGACTCGAGGCTCTCCCCGGGCTCGACAAAACCCGCAATCAGACTGTAGAAGTGCCGCTTTACCCGGGATGACTTGGCGAGCAGCATGCGATCGTCTTTCCGAATCACCACGATCACACAGGGCGCCAACCTGGGGTACCAGGGAATGGCGCAGGGCTCGCACCACTTCGCTCGCTCCGTCGCGTGCATCCCGGTTTCTGTTCCACACCGACCGCAATAGCGATGGTCGTGCCACCACTGCCAAAGCTGGAATCCGGTGCTTAACAGGCCGGCTGGCACGTCCTCAGCCATAAGCAGTGCATCACGCAGGCTCACGGCCTCAAGCTCGGGGCTGACACCCGCCTGATTCCCGGCAACGAACACCGGCTGCCCGCCCAGAGTACCCAGCGAAACCGCTGCTCCCTGCTCGGCAGAAAACTCGGGCTTACTGACGGGAACGAGCCACCCCTCTGCCGGTTTCAGGATCTCCGTCCCGGACACCAGCAGGAGCCAGTCACCCGGTGCAGGAGAATCGGTAGTCCAGCCCGGAAGCCATTCGTTGTCGAGGGTTGCCATATCCGCCTTTCAAATACTTTAGGGATGCGCCACGCTGAAATGTATCATACCGGGCGGAAAACCAAGTATTGCCTCTGGCTTTCCGCACCGAACGCAACCAAGTAAAATTAGCCCCTTTACGTTCACCGGAGCACGAATGTATGCGATTTTTCCAGGGCATTCATAGCCTGATACTGGCCTTTTTCAGGAAGATCCTGTTTCTCTGGGTCAGAACCGATGCCAGTGGTAACAGCGTTGAGGCGCTGGGGCTGGATCTGGAAAAACCGGTGTGTTACGTACTCCCAACCAGCTCCCTGTCCAGCCGGCTGGTACTCGAACACGAAGTCATCCGCGCCGACCTGCCCGGGGCCACAGAGTCCCTCCCGGTCAAGAATGGTCCGGCTCATTCCTTCTTCTTTCTTTACGATCGCCCGGGCGGTCTGTTCCGGCGCCGGCCAACGCCAACAGTCACGTCTGAATTTGAGGCCTTGATTCAATACGGCCTGGCGCACCCCGATCAGGACGTCCAGATTGTGCCCGTTTCCCTGTTTTGGGGCCGCTCCCCCGACAAGGAAAAATCCCTGGTCAAACTGCTGCTGTCGGACACCTGGAACGTCGCCGGACGACTTCAAAAGTTTCTGATCATCATGGTTCATGGCCGCAGCACCTACGTTCAATTCAACCAGCCGCTGTCCCTCAAGCAGGTGATCGACGAATATCGCCACTCCGAGGAGCGGGCCCAGCGTAAGCTGGCAAGGATTCTGCGCACTCATTTCGGTCGCGTGCGACAAGCGGTACTCGGACCTGACCTGTCTCACCGGCGGACCCTGGTAGGCAGCCTGGTACGAACGACTGCGGTGAAAGAAGCGATACGGGAAACGGCTGCCAAAGAGGGTGTTGCGCCGGAAAAAGTGCGCGCCAAAGCCTGGAAGTACGCGGATGAAATCGCCGCCAACATGTCCATCGTCACCATCCGCTTTCTGGAAGTCATTCTGTCCTGGTTGTGGAACCGGATTTACAACGGCATCGCTGTCAATAACATCAAGGTGGTGAAAGAGGTGGCGCAGGAAAGTGCCGTCGTCTACGTGCCTTGCCACCGGTCGCACATCGACTATTTGCTGCTGTCTTACGTGTTGTATAAAAACGGCCTGATGCCGCCGCACATCGCCGCCGGGATTAACCTGAACATGCCGGTCGTCGGCCCGATTTTGCGCCGCGGCGGAGCCTTCTTCATGCGCCGGAGCTTCAAGGACAACCCCCTCTACGCCACCGTTTTCAACGAGTACATGCACGTGATGTTTTCCCGTGGGTACTCGGTCGAATACTTTGTCGAGGGCGGACGCAGCCGGACCGGGCGAATGCTGCAGCCGCGCCCGGGCATGCTCGCCATGACCGTGCGCAGTTTCCTGCGCAACCATCGAAAGCCCATCGTGTTTGTACCTGTCTACATCGGGTATGAGAAAGTCATGGAAGGCCGAACCTATCTGGGCGAACTCCGGGGCAAGAAAAAGCAGAAGGAGAGCATCTTCACACTGGCCAGAACCGCCCGTAAGCTGAGCAATTCGTTCGGCCGGGTTGCGCTGAATTTCGGCGATGCCATTCCGCTAACGGAAGTGCTGGATGACGTTCACGACAGCTGGCGTGAGGAAGCCTACGACTCCGAGTACCGTCCAGCCTGGCTCAACACCGTGGTGGATCGGCTGGCCCAGCGTGTGGCCTCGAATATAAACGCGGCCGTGGCGGTAAACCCTATTGGCATGACCGCCACGGTTTTGCTGGGTACGGAACGGCTGGCGATGGACGAGAAACAACTGATCCGGCTGATGGATCAGTACGCCGACCTGCTCAAGGCTTACCCCTACGCCGACACCGTTACCCTGCCCGAAGGCAGCGGTAAAGACTGGGTCGCCTACTGCGAAAACATGGGCCTGGTGGAGCGCCAACCCCAGAAACTGGGTGATATAATCGCCCTTGAAGGCAGCAATGCCATCCTGATGACCTACTATCGGAACAACATCCAGCACCTGTTCGCCCTGCCCGCCCTCGTCGCCAGCCTGTTCGAAAACAAGGATGCCCTTCGCAGGGATAAGATCCTGTTCCTGGCCGGCGTCGCCTACCCCTATCTGCAGGCCGAGCTGTTCCTCCAGTACGATGCCGACGACGTCGAAAAGGTCATCAGTCGCTGGGTTGATGTGCTGATTGATCAGGGCCTGCTGACCGAGCTGGACGATGGCCGCATCGCCCGGCCGGCAGAAGGCACCGAGGAAATGCTACGACTGCGGGTGCTGTCACGCTTCATCATCCAGACCCTGGAGCGCTACCACATTGCCCTGGGCATCCTCCGCAAGAACGGCTCGGGCAAGCTCACCGCCGTAGAACTGGAAGAACAGAGCACCCTGCTGGCCGAGCGCATGTCGATTCTGTTCGGCCTGAACGCTCCGGAGTTCTTCGACAAATCCCTGTTCCGTAACTTCATCGCCCATCTCAAGAAGAATGGCGTGATCACCACGGACGAAAACGGATTGATCAGTTACGGAGACGGTCTGGATGAGGTCGCAGAAGATGCCCGGCTGGTTCTGGGCCTTGAGAAACGCCAGGCCATTCAGCAAGTCACCATGATGGACGCCTGAGTTTACTGGGCCGGCAGCGCCTTGACCGGGTAGATGTCGTAACGACTGCTTTTACCCTCAACCACCGTTGCCGGCGCCGTCCCTTCGATCGCAGGAGCCTTCCGCGGGCGTTTCACTACGACCCGGTAACGGACACACTTAAGAGCAGCATGCAGTAGTTCGGCCGAGTCGTCGTCATCACCTACGATGCGCCGAAAGACCTGCATTTCCTTTTTGACCAGAGCAGACTTATCCCGGTGCGGGAACATCGGATCCAGATACACCACATCCACCGACTCCGGGTCTGCTTCGGCCAGCCACTTTATGCTGCTGCCCGATTTCAGCGTCATACGCCGAATGATCGGCGCACAATCCACGTTTAGCGCCGCTCGAGCAAGGCCATCTGCCAGCAAGGCATGAATCACCGGGTTTCGCTCGAATAACGTCACCGTGCAACCCAGACTGGCCAGCACAAACGCGTCCTGACCCAGGCCAGCCGTGGCATCCAGAACATGCAGTGCCGCCCTGGTTTTCTGCAAGCCCACCGCTTTGGCCACCAACTGCCCCACACCCCCGCCGTGCTCACGACGATACCCCATTTTCCCGGCCACGAAATCAACACGAACCGGGCCCGGAGCCCCCTTGCCCGTTATTTGCAGGCAAAGCCCCTGATCGTCGGAATAGAGCAGGACTGCACAATCACGCACATCTTTGGGCCGGACCACACCAAGATCAGGCAGCCCCAGAGTGTCCCGAAGCGAGGCAGTGAGCGCGGCATCGCCGAGTGGACTGCGCCCAAGGGCCAGTTCAGCGAGTTTTTTGTCCAGATCAGACGTTGCTGGTGCCATCAAACCAGTATATCAATGCCGGCTAAGGGGGCTTCGTTTTCGAAACCCTGCCCGGCGGCGGCAACCACCGCAAAGGTGGACAGCGCCTGGGCAGCAGGGAGGGGGATCTGGTCTGCGCGGAAACGCTCAAGACGGACATCTTCGGCGGCACGGCGCGCTTCGATTCGGCGTTCCGCGTTATCAGTCAGAACCGGCTCCGGTGCCTGCTTTGCCATATCCTGGCGAGCGGCGGCCGGATTCTTGTCCGGCATCAAGGCGGGCGCACCAACCGCATCGGAGCGCTCCCTGACGGGACCGCCTTTGCCAGGCTGAACGTTGTGGGTACCGGGCTGAATGCCACCAATCATGGACAAGAACCAAAACCTGAGAGAGAAGGATTCGCTAGCGGCAAGTATGGTCGATGCGAGGACAGAAGCAAAGTCGTGTTATTCCCGTCCCGGCAGCTTCTTCCAGGCCACTTCATCGCGGATATACACCGGCTGGGCCTGGTGTGCTGGAACCCCTTGCCCCTGGCGGGCGCCATGCTCTGCCAGCCGGGCTACCCAGGCAGCCCGCGGCACCAGGGTTTCATCGGTCGCATGAACCTGACTGGCCACCGCCTCCGGCATCTGCTGCCGGAACTTCCAGCCCGCGCCGGCACCAAACCACCGCCCTGCGTTTCCTTCAAGGTCGACCAAGGAAGGCGGACAAACCCGCTCTTCACCCTGCAGTATCGGCAAGCCTTGCTGACACGCAAAGCAGCCCCAGTAGACCTCGCTCATGCGCGCATCGAAGGCCACGGCAACAGCGTCTCCCTCACCAAGCTTGCCGGCGTCAATCGCAGCCATCGCCACCGCCTGCAGGGAGGATACCGGAACAACCGGCACCTCGAGTCCCCAGGCCAGCCCCTGAATAACGCCCGTGGCGATGCGCAGGCCGGTAAACGATCCCGGTCCGCGAGCAAACGCCAGCGCATCAAGATCCGACGGGGACAGATTGGCCTCTGCCAACAGCTCACGAACCATGGGCATCAAAAGGCGGGTATGGCCTCTGGGCGCTATCTCAAATCGTTCAGACAGCGCGCCATCGACCAAGAGGGCTGCCGAGCAGCCCTCCGAGGAAGTGTCCAGTGCCAGCAGTTTCACGTGGGTCAAATTCCGAAGTATTACTTGAGTTCAGACAGGATCTGATCGCGGATGCTGTCGAGGCTGCCAACACCTTCCACACGAACGTAGCGGGGCGCGGCTTCAGCATCCCTGGCTGCCCAATCCTGGTAGTAGCCCACCAGAGGAGCGGTTTGGTCATGGTAGATGCTCAGACGCTTGCGCACGGTGTCTTCTTTGTCGTCTTCGCGCTGAACCAGAGGCTCTCCGGTTTCATCATCCTTGCCCTCCACCTTGGGCGGATCGTATTTAACGTGGTAAATCCGCCCGCTGCCCTCGTGCACACGGCGGCCCGACAGACGGCTGACGATTTCTTCGTCATCAACGGCGATTTCAACGACGTAATCAATGGCGATGCCCTGATCTTTCAGAGCCTCAGCCTGAGGGATGGTGCGCGGAAAGCCGTCCAGCAGGAAGCCGTTCTTGCAGTCCGGCTGCTGGATGCGTTCTTCGATCAGGGCAATGATGATGTCATCGGACACCAGACCACCGGTCGCCATCACTTCCTTCACCTGCTTGCCAAGGTCGGACTCGGCCTTGACCGCAGCTCGCAGCATGTCACCGGTAGAAATCTGGGGAATGTCGAAGCGCTCGGTAATAAACTGGGCCTGAGTCCCTTTACCCGCGCCCGGCGCGCCTAACATGATGATCCGCATAACGTTGTGCTCCCATTTAAGTCATATCGTGTGAAAAGTTGTTGCAAAAGCCCGAGCCTTTGCGACAACTTCTCCATCAGCAGACACCGGCTGACCTCGGGATTCAGAGAACGCGCATTATACGAAGTCAGCCTCCATAGAGAAAGTCGACCTCCGTACCATATCCGGGCGAGCAAGGGTTCGCCGGGGCAGCCGCGAGTTCAGGGGAAAGGGAAGACGCCAGTGCATCCAGGTCAGCCGGCTCTGGAATGAGCCGCTGGAGCGGGCGTGCGGACACGGACTCAATAGCCCGCATCCAGTTCTGCACCGAACTCACGAACCACGAGTACGACACCGCCAGGGTCCATCAGCAAGCCGGCCGGAAGTGCGTCCGAGGTGGGTAGGCCGGAATTCAGCACGAGCGCTGCAAAACGCGCCGCCTAGCCGGTGTTTCTCATGCCGGCCGAAATACCGGCCATAGTGACCTTCAGGGCCCGCTCGACCAGTTCGGGAACCTCGCCCTTATCCTCCCCTTCCCGGCTGCGGCGAAGCAGCTCTGCCTGCAGGAAGTGAAGCGGATCTGTGTAAGGGTTACGTACCCGCATGGAATGGGCGAATACCGGCTCCGCTTCCAGCAGCTCTTGCTGTTGCTTCAGCTCCAGGAGACGCTGGATACAGCGTTGCAGACGATTGCGGAGGTCGGCGCCCAGTTGCCTGAGTTCGTCATCATCCACCAGTGTCTGCTCGTAGTAGCTGGCGATACGCAGATCAGCCTTGGCCACCACCATTTCCAGCATATCCACGTAGGTCCGGAAGAATGGCCAACCCCGCATCATTTCCCGCAGTGCAGGCAGTCGCTTGTCCTTAGCCGCTGCCTCAAGGGCGACATCACTGCCCAGCCAACTGGGTAGCATCAGCCGCATCTGGGTCCAGGCAAAAATCCACGGGATGGCACGCAAACTTTCCACCCCGCCTGTTGCCTTGCGTCTCGCCGGCCGGCTGCCGAGCGCCAGCTTGCCCAACGCCTGTTCCGGCGTCACCTGCCGGAAGTAAGGCACGAAATCCGGGCGTTCCCGAACCACTTCACGATAGGCTTTCAGCGACCGTTCTGTCAGCCAGTCCATAGTGTCCCGCCAGTCGGGTTCCGGCTGGGGCGGTGGCGCCAGCGTGGCCTCAATCACCGCAGTGGTATAGAGCGTCAGGCTCTGAACCGCCAGATCGGGCAGGCCGAACTTGAAGCGGATCATTTCCCCCTGCTCGGTAATCCTGAAACTGCCATTCACCGATCCCGGAGGCTGCGACAGAATCGCCCGGTTAGCCGGCCCGCCACCGCGACCGACAGTACCGCCACGACCATGGAACAAGGTCAAATGCACGCCGTACTGACTGGCGACCTCGGTCAGTTTTTCCTGCGCCTGGTACTGCGCCCAGGCCGCCATCAACTGCCCTGCATCCTTGGAAGAATCGGAGTAACCGATCATCACTTCCTGGCGCCCCTGAGCATACTGCCGATACCAGTCCACCTGATACAGCGCCGCCATGCTCTCCGGCGCGCCCCGCAAGTCGTCGAGGGTCTCGAACAGGGGCACCACCCGCATGGGGTGCTTCATGCCGGCTTCGCGCAACAACAGAATGACGCTCAGCACATCCGACGGCTTACTGGCCATGGAGATAACGTAGGAGCCCAGTGCTTCCGGTGTCTGGCCGGCGACCACCTCGCAGGTGGCCAGCACTTCCCGGACGTTGTCGGACGCTTCCCAGTTGCGGGGAATCAGCGGACGGCGCCCCTGCAATTCCTTGATCAGAAAGGCTTGCCGTTGCTCTTCCGGCCAGGACAGGTAATCCCCGAGACCGAGGTAACTGACCATCTCGGCCACCGCCTCCGCATGGCGGGAGGCCTCCTGCCGGATATCAAGGCGGATCAGCGGCAGGCCGAAGGTGTGTGCCCGACGAATGGTATCCAGCAGCGGCCCATCTGCGATGCTCTCCAGACCACAGGCCACCAGCGACCGGTAACACAATTCCAGCGGTGCCGTCAGATCTTCGTTTTCGAACAGGATGTCGGTGGTGTCTGCGGGCTCGCCGCTGATTCGAGCTTCTGCCCACTTGCGGGTTTTCAACAGGCGCTCGCGCAGGGTCCCGAGTACCTCACGGTAAGGTTCCCTGGCGTCGCCCACCACGTTCTTCAGTTCATCGCTGGCCTGCCACATGGACAGTTCTGCCCGCAGCACCTTGATGTCGCGCAGGAACAAATCGGCGGCCATCCAGCGCCCGAGCAGAAACACCTGGCGTGTCACATCGTGGGTCACGTTGGGATTACCATCCCGGTCGCCCCCCATCCACGAGGCAATGCGAATGGGTGAAACCTGCATCGGCAGGCCGGTACCCGTTGCCTCCTCCAGGGAAGCGTCAAGGCTGCGCAAGAAGCGGGGCAATGCGTGCCACAGACTGTTCTCGATAACGGCAAATCCCCACTTGGCCTCGTCCACCGCCGTTGGACGCTCATGACGAATCTCGTCGGTATGCCAGGCTTCGGTAATCAAGCGCGACAGACGCTCGATCAGTTCCTCCCGCTCCGCGGGCAAAAGATCATCGTGATCCAGTTGCGCCAGGCACTGGGACATCTCGTCGTATTTCAGGATCAGGGTGCGGCGGGCCACTTCCGTGGGGTGCGCGGTTAACACGAATTCGATCCTCAGATCCGAGACACGCTCGTGCAACTCGGCCGGACTGACACCACCGGCTTTCAGTCGGCCGAACACCTCGCTTAGAGACTCAACAATCAGGTCCGACTGATGGCCTCGTTTACGGCGGATGCCATGATACTGCTCGGCCAGGTTAGCCAGGTTCAGGAACTGGTTGAAAGCGCGAGTCACCGGCAGAAGCTCATCGTCACTCAGCTTGCGCAACAGGTTGACCAGGCGCTGGCCGGAGTCATCTTCCTGCAGTCGATCGCTCTTGGCCGCTGCGCGGATTTCTTCAATCAGCTCAAAACAGTCCTGGCCCGGCGATCTGCGGATACTCTGGCCCAGCAGTTCGCCCAGCAGGCGGACATTCTCACGAAGGTCGGGGTGAAGTTCGGTCACGGTTACGTCCTTTTAATTGACGGAGGCGAACGAAACTTACGATACTAAGGTTTGGTTCAGAAAGTCTATTGGCGAAGCGCGCCAGCGGTCACAGGAGTCCAAATGAAAGTCACTGATCTGCCGAAGCATTGGGAAAACGACAAGCAAACTGTTGAGCGTACTCATGACTACAATCTGAGGCTTCCGCTGGAGGACGCAGCAAGGATTGCGGCGCTGGCAGAGATTTATCCCGACCGCAGCGAAAGTGACATCCTGAACGACATGATCAGCGCAGCGCTGGATGATCTGGTGCGCCAGACGCCACTGAAGGATCGCCTGGAAGGCAAGAAATCGAAGTAAGGATGCGTGCACTGCCGAAGTTCGGCTTCAGAGCGCAGCAAACAGGAGCGTCTCAACGACGCTCCTGACTCGGGAGCCAGGAATTACCTCAAACCTGATCCGTCAGGCGACGGATTCTATCTGGCGAGCCTTGAGGCGCTGAATGTGCTTCTGGCTCAGGCTGACAAACTTCGGGGTCAGGCCCTGATCCTCGTAGATCTCGAAGCCATCCTCGTCGTAAGCCACCACCTTGGTGCCCTGAACGTAGGGAAAACTGGTTTCCATCTCATCCAGAGCTGCAGAGATCAGGTCTCGCATCAGGTCCTGCGGGGATTTCATCGGGTAAAGTGCCGCCAGTTTTTCGAGGCGGCTGTGATGCTGGTCAGACAGTGCCAGAAAATAGGCGTCGCGAGTTAACCTTCCCCGCGCATGTTTATCCCAGTAATTGACCAGATCCTTAATTTTCATCGTGCCCTCACTTCTGCATCTTTTTGGTCGCTAACGACATCTGCACGCCGTTGCGAAGAAGTTTAGACGAACCAGCAATTCAGGGGGCCATGAAATTGGTAACGGATTGTACTTACCGCATTTTTTCAGCCTGCCTTAGGTGCCGGCGCTGCCGTTTTCGACACCCTTGACCGACTGCCAGACAGCGTCCAGGGCTTCCAGAGTTTCGCCATCCATGTTGCGACCCTCCCGCTCCAGCACCTGCTCGATTGCCCGGAACCGGGCTTCAAACTTGTGATTGGTGCGTTTCAGAGCCTGCTCAGGATTTACGCCAAGAAAACGCGCGAGGTTCACACACACAAACAGAAGATCGCCCAGCTCATCTTCAACGGCATCGATGTCACCCGAGCCATCCTGCGCGGCTGAAAAAGCCTCCTTCAGCTCGTCGATTTCCTCATGCAGCTTGTCAAATACCGGTGCGATATCCGGCCAGTCGAAACCGTGCCGGGCAGCTCTTTTCTGAAGCTTCTCCGCCCGGGCCATGGCCGGAAGAGTTCGGGCAATGCCATCCAGCCGGCTTGGCGTCTCATCGGACGGCGGCGCTGAAGCGCGCTCCTCCGCTTTGATGCGTTCCCAGCTTTCCTTGATCCAGGCTTCATCGGGTCGGTTATCCGGATCGACGCGGCTGTCCAGCGAACCGTCCGGAAACACGTGGGGGTGGCGGCGAAGCAGCTTGCGAACCAGGTTGTCCACCACCTCCTCGAATTCGAATCGGTTTTCCTCACGGGCAATCTGGGCGTAGAAGATCACCTGGAACAACAGGTCGCCGAGCTCATCCTTGAGATGGCCGTAGTCGCCACGCTCGATGGCATCAGCGACCTCGTAGGCTTCCTCAATGGTATGGGGCACGATGCTGCCGTAGGTTTGCCGGGCGTCCCAGGGACAACCGGTGTCCGGGTCACGGAGGCGGGCCATCAGTGTCTTGAGATCGTCAATTGAATAACTCATCCGCGCCTGCGCCTTACGTCGATAATATTCGGTAGATTACGAATCTGGGCCAGCAATCGGGCCAACTGCTCAAGACTCGATATCTCCACAGACACGGTCATGGTGGCTGTGTTTTCGTCTTTGTTGGTCTGGGTATGGAGCGCCAGAACGTCGGTCTTGGAGGCCGACAGAACCTGGGTGATGTCTCGCAACAGGCCCGATCGGTCGTAGGCCTCGATCTCGATGTCGACCGGATAGACCGCCCTGGGCTGGCCGCCCCAGCTGACTTCAATGATACGGTTCGGTTCATACTCCCGCAGATGCAGAAAGGTCAGGCAATCCAACCGGTGCACGGTAACGCCTCGACCAACGGTGATGTACCCGCCGATGGGATCGCCCGGCAGCGGCTTGCAGCACTTGGCCACCTGGGTCTTGAGCTTGCCAACGCCGACAATGTGGATGTCAGAATCCGCCGGAATCGGCGCGCGACGCTGAGGAGTCAGCTTCAGGTCCAGCTGCTCGGACTTGGGCTCCAGCAACTGCTGGGCAACGTTTGCAACATGAGCAGGACGAAGATCGCCGGCACCAATGGCGGCGAACATGTCATCGGCGCACAGATAGTTCACCCGCTGAGCCAACTCGTTCAGACTCACGTCGTAAAGCGAAAGGCGCTTGAACTCGTCCTCCAGGATGGCCCGACCATCGACAATATTCCGGTCACGATCCTGCTGCTTAAACCAATGGGTCACCTTGGCCCGCGCGCGCGAGGTCTGAATGTACCCCAGACTCGGGTTGAGCCAGTCCCGGCTTGGCGCCGGATTATTCGAGGTGAGGATAAAAATCTGATCGCCGGTTTTCAGCGGGTACGTCAGCGGTACGATGCGGTTATTCACCCGGGCGCCCCGACAGGCATGACCGATCTCAGTGTGAACCCGATAAGCAAAATCCACTGGCGTCGCGCCCTGGGGCAAATCGACCACATGTCCCTCTGGTGTGAAGACATAAACCCGGTCGGAAGCGACGTCTGACTTCAGATGGTCCGCCAGACCAGACAAGTCCCCGAGTTCTTCCTGCCACTCCAACACCTGACGCAGCCAGTTGATCTTGGCGTCGTAGCCGGTGGACTTGTTGCCCTTGTCGGTACCTTTGTACAGCCAGTGCGCACAAACCCCGAGTTCCGCTTCCTCGTGCATCTGGTGGGTTCGGATCTGCACTTCTACCACCTTGCCTTCGGGCCCGATGACGGCCGTGTGCAGCGACTGATACCCGTTTTCCTTGGGGTTGGCGATGTAATCGTCAAATTCGTTCGGAATGTGGCGCCATAGCGTATGGACAATCCCGAGCGCCGCGTAGCAGTCCCGGACTTGCGGGACCAGAATGCGCACCGCCCGGACGTCGTAGACCTGAGAGAAATCGATATCCTTGCGGCGCATCTTCCGCCAGATGCTGTAGATGTGCTTGGCCCGACCCGACAATTCTGCCTTGATTCCAGACTCTTCGAGCTGTTGCTGAAGCATATCGATGACACTTCGGATATAGCTGTCGCGCGCCAGGCGTTTTTCATCCAGCAACTTGGCGATTTTCTTGTAAGCGCTCTCGTGCAGGTAGCGGAAAGAAAGATCCTCCAGCTCCCACTTGATGTGCCCGATGCCCAGCCGATGCGCCAGGGGTGCGTAGATATCAAACACCTCCCGGGCCACGCGCATGCGCTTTTCCTCAGGCGAGTTTTTGACCGCCCGAATGACACTGGTTCGCTCAGCGAGTTTGATCAATGCCACGCGAACATCATCGATCATGGTCACCAGCATTTTGCGGACGTTGTCCAGCTGGCCTTCACTCTGACCGAGAACATTGCCTTTGAGGGGGTGGTGAATCGAGGAGATCGCCGCCATCTGAAGGACACCCTTGATCAGGCCGGCAATCTCGTCGCCGAACTCCCGGCGCGCGTTTTCCAGTGGCAAGCGTTCCTCGCGCACGGCCCGGTACAGCATGGCCGCCACCAGGCTGGCCTGATCCAGGTGCAGCTCCGCCAGCACCTGCACTATTTCCAGCCCGATCCGGAAACTGCTGGCGCCCTGGGTCCACTGCTGGTCGTCACGAATAGCCTGCAGGTCGGCCTCCGCCGCCCTTTCGCAAGCTTTCCGGAACTGATCGATGTTCTCCAACTGGGTCAGGCCGGCGATATGCTGAACGCAACGTTCAATATCGACCTCGCCCTCGTCAGTTACGGCATAATCTTCGCGGACTTTTACCATATCGCTTTCGCAGTCCCTGTTTGCTATCACCCACAATCCTATGGGGCGAACAACCTTTAGGAGGAATCGCGCTCAAACAGAGCGATCGATTCAACATGCGTGGTATGAGGGAACATATCCATCACACCGGCACGCACCAACCGATAGCCATTGCGCACCATCACTCCGGCGTCGCGGGCGAGCGTGGCCGGGTTACAGGAAACATAGACGATTCTGCGGGCGCCGAACGCCGTCAGATATTTGCAAATTTCCTCGGCACCGGATCTTGGCGGGTCGATCAGAATCTTGTCGAAGCCTTCTTTCGCCCAGCTCTGACCGGTGAAATCGCCGTGCAGATCGGCGCCGTGAAAGCTGACGTTATCCAGCCCGTTGAACTGCGCGTTCTCGCGCCCGCGCACGACCATGGTGTCGTCACCTTCCACGCCCACTACCTGCCCGCCCCTGCGGGCCAGCGGCAGCGTAAAATTGCCCAGACCACAGAACAGATCCAGCACTCTCTCGCCCGGCTGGATATCCAGCCATTCCACCGCTCGGTGCACCATCTTCTGGTTAATGCCCGCATTGACCTGAGTAAAGTCCATGGGGTGAAACCGCATGGTCAGGTCAAACTCTTCCAGCCGATAGCTCAGGCGTTCGTCGTCAGAGCCGGAAGACTCCGGCCAGATGCGATGCACCGTATCCGGCCCCTTCGGCTGCAGATAGATATGCAATTCGTGGGCCTGTCCGAACTCGATCAGACGCGCGCGATCCGCCTCGCTCAGCTCATCCATGTTCCGGAAGACCATAGCAGCCGCGTCGTCGCCACAGGCGACTTCCACCTGGGCAATGCGCTTGTAGGCATCCAGTTCATGCAGCATCTGCCGAAGCGGCATGATCCGCTCGCCAATGCGGGGATCCATCACCACGCACTGGTCGATATCGGTCAGGAAGCTGTTGCGTTTCTCGCGAAAACCAACCAGCACCGATTCACGCGCCGGCACGTAGCGCACCCCTAACCGGGCCTTGCGGCGATAACCGAGGCTGTCATCGGAGCGCATGGGCTCGATCCACTCCTCCGGCTCTATGCCTCCGAAGTGGGCAAAATGCTCTCTCAGGGTGTCTTCTTTGAACCGTATCTGGGCATCGCCACTCATGTGCTGGAGACTGCATCCACCGCACAGATCGGCAAATTTGCAGGGCGGCGTCTGACGCTCCGACACCCCTTCAATCACTTCGAGAGTCCGCAGTTCATCAAATTTGCTGCGGGTGGACACCATTTTTGCCATCACGGTCTCGCCCGGCAGGGCCCCATCGACAAACTGGGCCTTGCCGTCCTGACGGGCAATGCCCCGGCCATCATGACTCAGGGACTCGATGCTACAGCGCACAGGCTCTGAGGGAAGAGCCTTGCGGCGTCGTCTGCTCATAAACGTACTCTCGGTTAAACGGTGGTTCAGGCGCCCGGAAAGACGCCGGTAGAAAGGTATCGGTCGCCTCGATCACAGATAATGGCAACAATAACCGCGTTTTCAACCTGGGCGGACAGTTTCAGGGCAGCGGCAATGGACCCGCCAGAGGAAACGCCGCAGAAGATGCCCTCCTGAGCGGCCAGCGCCCGCATGGTGTCCTCGGCCTCCTGCTGGTCAATATCCATGACCTGGTCCACACGGCTCGCGTCGTAGATTTTTGGCAGGTAGGGCTCGGGCCAGCGGCGGATACCGGGGATGGACGCCCCTTCCTTCGGTTGCAACCCCACGATGCGGATATCGGGGTTACGCTCTTTCAGGTAGCGAGACACGCCCATTATGGTGCCTGTGGTGCCCATGGAGCTGACAAAATGCGTGACTCGACCGCCTGTCTGCTGCCAGATCTCCGGGCCAGTGGTGCGGTAATGGGCCAGGGGATTGTCCTGGTTACTGAACTGATCCAGCACCTTGCCCTTGCCCTCGGCCTCCATCGCCTGAGCCAGGTCCCGGGCTGCTTCCATCCCTTCTTCCTGGCTCACGGTAACGATCTCGGCTCCATAGGCACGCATGGACGCACGGCGCTCTTCGCTCATGTTGGCTGGCATGATCAGCACCATCCGGTACCCCTTGATGGCGGCCGCCATCGCCAGAGCGATCCCGGTATTGCCACTGGTGGCCTCAATCAGCGTGTCGCCTGGCTGAATAGCGCCGCGGCGCTCCGCTTCCTGAATCATGCTGAGCGCTGGCCGATCCTTGACCGATCCAGCAGGGTTGTTGCCTTCCAGCTTGGCGAGAATGATATTGGACGTCTCACCCGGCAGACGCTGCAGGCGAACCAATGGGGTATGCCCGACATAATCTTCTATTGTGGGGAAATTCATCTCATTACCCTGTGGTACACTTTTGAGGTAGGCATGATACGCGTTATGAGCGCCGTCTCCCAATAAAGCTTCTAGCTATATCCATGACTGGCAGCTATAACTGTATCGACTTTTAGGCAGGCACAGGAGGCCGTGGTTCAGGCGGCCGCCTGCCGCTAATCAGTCAAGACAGGGAAGGCAGGCCCACCGAATATCGGGGCCAGACAAGAATTCGGGATCAGACTATGCGACGCTGGGGCATTCGCAAAAAAGTGCTGGTGGTAACCCTGGTTCCCACCCTGCTGACCACGCTGATGCTGGGGATGTTTTTCACCTACAGCTGGGTCACTAACATTGAAAGCCTGCTGAAGGACCGCGGCGAATCCCTGTCCCGCCAGCTGGCTGCCGGCTCAGAATACGGGCTGTTTACCGCCAACCGCAGCCTGCTCAACAGCCTGTCCAAGGCGCTGCTCGAAGAGCAAGATGTCCGCTCCATCACCTTTTTTGATCGCGAGGGCAACCGGCTTCTGCATACCGGCCCGGTAGGTTCCGATACCGTCACTGCCACCGAGCTGTCTGCGGAAGCCGCGACCAATCTCCGTTTAGAACACAGCACCCGGTTCATAACACCGGTTTTCCTGCAGGACCTGATGATTGAGACCATGCTGGCACCCGATGCCCGACAGTCGTTGTCTCAGCCACAAGCCCCGATGGGCTGGGTCGCGGTCGAGATGTCTCACGTTAGAACAGAAAAGGAAACCTACAAGGCCCTGCTGATCTCGCTGCTGCTCGTGCTGGCCGGTGTGGGGCTGAGCCTTGCGGTAGCGCTGCGACTCAGTCGCGCCTTTACCAGTCCGATCTTCGAGCTGAACGAAGCGGTGGTTAAACTCAAGGAAGGCGAGCTGGACACCCGGGTTTATACCGAAGCCGGCCCCGAGTTCGAGCAACTGGAATCAGGCCTGAACGCCATGGCCGCCGAGCTTAGCAAGGCCCAGGCCGAGATGCAGCAAAACATTGACCAGGCCACGGAAGACCTCCGGGAAACACTGGAGACCATCGAAATCCAGAACATCGAACTGGATTTCGCACGTAAGGAGGCGCTTGAGGCCAGCCGCATCAAATCGGAATTTCTGGCCAACATGTCGCACGAAATTCGCACACCGCTGAACGGCATCATCGGCTTTACCGAGTTGCTACTGAAAAGCCCTCTGCCGAGGCAACAACGGGACCATCTGAACACCATACGCAAGTCATCAGAAATCCTGCTGACCATCATCAACGACATCCTGGATTTCTCCAAGATTGAGGCTGGCAAGCTGATTCTGGACAGAGTCCCGTTCCAGATTCGCGACATCGTCGAAGAAGTCATGACCATGCTGGCGCCTGCCGCCCACGCCAAGAATCTCGACCTGGTTCCGCTGGTCTACCACGATGTGCCTGACGGTATTCTCGGCGATCCGCTGCGGGTGAAGCAGGTCATCACCAATCTATTGAACAACGCCATTAAATTTACCCAGACCGGCGAAGTGGTGCTGCGCGCCAGCCTCGAAGACGAAAGCGAGACCGCCGACGGCAGCCAGGTGACGCTGCGTCTCAGCATTACCGATTCTGGTGTCGGTCTTTCCCGAGCCCAGCAACAGTCGCTGTTCAATGCCTTCAGCCAGGCCGATGCCTCGACAGCGCGGCAATATGGCGGCACCGGCCTCGGGCTGGCCATTTCCAAACGTCTGGTGGAGGAAATGGGCGGCAAGATCGGACTGGAAAGCGAACTGGGCAAAGGCTCCACCTTCTGGTTTACCCTGAGCTCCGAAATCGCCGCCGGAAGCGACAGCATCGACCCCAAAGACTCGCTGCGCGGCGAGCGTGTTATCTATCTGGAACAACAGAAGACTACGGGCCTGGCCGTTGAGCATCTGCTGCGGGACTGGGGCATGACCGTGGACCGGGTCAACTCGCCGGCCGCCCTGCAAGAACACATTGAGGAGGCACAGAAGGATCAGACGGGTTACGCGGTCGCCATTATTGGCATCACCCGGCACCTGCTCAACTCAAGCCAGTACTGCAGCCTGGTGCGCACGCTGGAGATCGAGCGGGATTGCCGCACCCTGTTGCTGACCCCTACCCTGGAAACCCAGGAGCCGCCGTTGTCAGGGCTCGCCAGCGGACATGTCACCAAACCGGTGTGCCGGGATGCCTTCTATGACGAGCTGGTGCTTCTGGTTCACGGTATCAGCGCCGCAGGCCGGACTTCCATGGCATCCCACGCAGCACCCCAGTCACTGCCGGGCGGCGCCGCCCCGAGAGTGTTGGCGGTGGATGATAATGACGCGAACCTGAAGCTCATCATGACGCTGCTGAACGACTACCGAATCGAGGCCATTGGTGCATCCAATGGGTTCGAAGCCCTGAGCAAGAGCCGCGGCAAACCCTTCGATCTGGTGTTTATGGATCTGCAGATGCCCGGCATGGACGGCGTCGAGACGACAGCCCGACTCCGGGAAATGGACCCGGCCGCACACCGGACTCCGATCATCGCGCTGACGGCTCATACCCTTGCGGATGAGCAGGAAAAAGCTGGCCTCACAGGGGTTCGATGGCTACATGCCCAAGCCCATCAGCAGCTCGCAGCTGGTGGAGGTGATTCGGGAATACACCGGTTACGTCTGCCAGGGTGGCCCCGCAAGCGACCGTTTCCGCTTGCCTGACCCGAGGGATAGCCGACTGTCGATACGCCCCTCGGCCCGCAAGAAGCAGCAGGACTGCGTCAGCATTGAGGAAAGTATTCAACTGGCAGCCGGCAAAGCCGACCTGGCCGAAGAACTCTTCAGCATGCTACTTGAGCAAATGCGCTTCGATCACGATCGGGTCGAGGAGCTCTGGCAGGATCAGGACCTGGATGGCCTGCTCGATTGCGTCCACAAATTGCACGGCGCAACCCGCTATTGCGGCGTTCCCGAGCTGCGCACTGCCGCCAATAGGCTTGAGACAGCGCTAAAGCGCGAAGCTCCGGACCTCGGGCATCACAAGGAACAACTCGTGTCGGCCATGGAACGCCTGCAGATCTGGAGCGACCAGACCGACTGGCAACAACTGTTTCGGGAACAGAGTCCACAGGCGGAAACAACCTGAGGGTCTGAGCGACCTGATCAGGCCAGCCCGCGAGCCTGATCCAGGATTGCCTTCATGTCACGGACGGCATCCTTCAGGCCGGTAAACACCGCTCGCGCAATAATAGCGTGGCCAATATTCAGTTCATTGATGTTGGGTATCGACGCCACACGCTCGGTGTTGTGGTAATGCAAGCCATGCCCGGCATTGACGATCAACCCCTGGGAGTGGGCATAGGCCACGGCATCCGAGATCACCGCCAGGCTTTTTTCAACCGCTTCAGGTGCGCTTGCTTCGGCGTACTCGCCGGTATGCAGCTCAATCACGGGAGCCCCACACCGGACCGCCGCATCAATCTGGGCCGCATCTGGATCGATGAACAGGGACACCTCCGCCCCGAAGCCAGCCAGGCGCTCGCAGGCGCGGGCAATCCGGCTCTCCTGCCCGAGGACATCCAGCCCACCTTCCGTTGTAAGCTCCTCGCGCTTTTCGGGTACCAGGCACACGCACTCCGGCCGGACTTGCTCCGCAAACGCGAGCATGGCGTCGGTAACGGCCATTTCCAGATTCATTTTGGTTTGCAGTATCTCGCGCAGCAGCAACACATCGCGATCCTGAATATGACGCCGATCTTCCCGCGGGTGGATGGTAATTCCATCCGCGCCGGCCTCCTCTGCCATAATGGCGGCCTGCACCGGATCCGGATAGCGGGTTCCACGGGCCTGCCTCAGTGTTGCCACATGGTCAATGTTTACGCCAAGTAAAACTCTAGGATTCATGCCGTTCTCCGCGAAGGTGAGTAAAAAGTGTCCGGCTGTGCAAGGGTTTTCCCTGCAGAAGATGGTCCGTCAATACCCGCATAATCCGTTTGGCCGTTTGCCGGCAGGCCGCCTCATGCATATTTCCCTGTGCCAGTGCCAAAAGCACCTCACCGGGCAAGTTCTGCAGCCGGGTATCCGACCCCGGGTTCAGGACGATCCCCTGCTCTGGGTTGTAGGCATAGTGCTGGCCAGTCAAAACAGGCTGCCCGACATCGGTTGCAAGATCCCACGCAAAACCATAGCCCATCGCCTCGGCAAATGCCGACTCGAATTGGCGCAATACCGGTTCCACGTCTGCCGTATCGGCCAACTCCGCAATCGCATCGATGTAGGCACCAAATAGGGCTGGGTGGGGGTCTGCAACCGGAAGGATACGCTGGAGAAGTTCGTTGATATAGAGGCCGCTATAAAGCGACGCCGTGCGCCTCAGCTGGGGACCCGTGCGCACATCCACATTCGTCAATGTCTTCAGGTCGCCGCGCCCCGCCCAATCCAGCAGCAACGGCTGAAACGGCTGGAGCTGAGCCTTGAGGGGGCTCTTGGAGGAGCTGGCTCCGCGTGCGATCACCGCCAGCCGCCCGGCATTGAGCGTAAATAACTCCACCAGGAGACTCGATTCACGCCAGGGCCGGCGATGAATCACATACGCCGGCTCCTGATGCACCGCTCCCTGCATCGCAGACTCAGTTGGAGTTCATGCCGAGGCTTTTCAGGGCCCGGTCACTGTCCGCCCAGCCACGCTTGACCTTAACCCACAGGCGCAACATGATTTTGCTGCCAAACAGGCGCTCCATGTCAGCCCGGGCTTCCTGACCGATGCGGCGCAGTCGCTCTCCCTTGTCACCGATCATGATCTTCTTCTGGCCTTCCCGCTCGACCAAAATCAACGCCGAAATGTGCAGAGTCTTGCCCTCGTGCTTAAACTCCTCGATTTCAACAGCCACCGAGTACGGCAGCTCGGCACCCAGCTGACGGGTAATTTTCTCCCGAACGATTTCGGATGCGAGAAAACGCTCGCTTCGATCCGTAATCTGATCATCCGGGTAGAAATGAATGCTTTGCGGCAGAAACCGTCCAACTGCTTGTTCCAGCGGCTCAAGGTTGTCCTCCTTGAGCGCCGATAGCGGAATAATCTCGGCGAAGTCTCGCTTTTTCGACAACATCTCGAGGTGCGGCAGCAGGCTCTCACGCTTCTCGAGTTTATCGACTTTGTTCACCGCAAGGATGACCGGGCACTTGAGACGGCTAATCTTTTCCAGAACCATCTCATCGCCGGCCGTCCAGTTCGTCTGATCAACAACGAAGACCACCACATCGACATCAATCAATGCCGAGGTTGCCGCCTTGTTCATGTAGCGGTTCAGTGCCCGCGGTTCTTCCTCGTGCATGCCGGGCGTATCGACATAAATCGCCTGCACCGGACCAACCGTCTTGATGCCCAATACCTGATGCCGGGTGGTTTGCGGCTTGCGAGAGGTAATGCTGAGTTTCTGCCCGAGGATATGATTCAGCAGGGTGGACTTGCCAACATTCGGGCGACCAACAATCGCGACGAACCCACAACGGCTGTCGGGATCCTCAGGTCGGGTAATATCATTCATCAGGAATTCTCCACGCCCAGTTCTTTCAGGGCATTGCGGGCCGCCTGCTGTTCGGCGATCCGGCGGCTGCTGCCGGTACCGGTGGTTTTCCGATCCAGCGATGGCAAGGCACAGGAGACATGGAAGGTCTGGTTGTGCGCCTCGCCGTCAACGGAAATAACGTCGTACCGAGGCAACGGGAATTGTCGAGACTGCAGATACTCCTGCAGCCGGGTCTTGGGGTCCTTCTGGGTATCCTGCAGGTCCAGATTTTTCAGGCGCTGAGCAAACCACTGCAGCACCTTTTCCCGACAGGTTTCAAAATCACTATCGAGGTATATGGCGCCGATAATGGACTCAACCGCATCCGCCAAGATCGATTCCCGGCGAAAACCTCCGCTTTTAAGCTCACCGGAACCGAGCCGCAGGTATTGCCCAAGTTGAAACTCGCGCCCAATCTCCGCAAGCGTCACCCCTTTTACCATTCTGGCGCGCAGCCGGCTAAGTTGCCCTTCGCGCGCTTTTTCAAAATGGCAATACAGATACTCGGCAATGACCATATTCACGATGGAGTCACCAAGAAACTCTAATCGCTCGTTATTCTGGTTGCCGTAACTGCGATGGGTAAGCGCAAGCATGAGGCGCTCCGGCGACTTGAACTGGTAGCCGATGCGACGCTGGAGCTGGTCAAGATCCTGCTGTGAACTCACTGGCCCTTCATCTCATAGTCGTGTTTGAAGTGAACAACCGCATCCACGTTCCGGAACAGATTCTCTCTGACCTCGTAATCAACGCCCAGCAGGACCAGCTCACCGCTCTTCTCAACCGTGATGGCTTTTTTGTCGAGCGTTCGAACGTTATTTACGCTCAGGCGTTTATTGATCAGAGCGTGGACCTGTGCAGGCCCCATCTGGGAAAGCCCCTCGGTTCCATCCAGACCTTCCAGCGTCTGCTGAATAGTGTAGTCGTCCAGATAGGCCGGGCCCAGCTTGATCACCAGTGTCAGCAGGCTGCCAAAGAAAAGCACCATGACCAACATGGTCAGGCCCGACGCACCACCCTGTCGCCCCAGACCAGAGAGTTTATTTTTTTTCATGATTACTGCACTCCAGACTCGTTGGAATTACTCGATACCACCCACACGATCGAAAGACGGCAAACTGGTCAGGGATTTCCAGTGCATCCAGATCGCAAATGCTTTTCCAACCACCAGCTCGTCCGGGACGGTTCCCCAGTAGCGGCTGTCGTTGCTGTTATCCCGGTTGTCGCCCATGACAAAGTAATGCCCCTCCGGCACAACCCACTCTCCCTCACCGCCGGCACCGGGACGCCCCATGGTGAGGAAAATATCATGTTCAGTATCACCGAGGTCTTCCCGGCGAAGTTCCACCGGCGGCAATCGGGCAATAAAGTCGCTCTCTACTTTTTCACCATTGATAAACAGCTGTTTGTCCCGGTAACGAACCTCGTCTCCGGGCAGACCGACAACCCTTTTGATGTAGTTGGTCGAGCCGTCCTTGGGGTAACGAAACACCATGACGTCACCGCGCTCCGGATCTCCCATTTCTACAACTTTGGTTCCCGCCACCGGCAGCCGCAGGCCATAGGCATACTTGTTGACGAGGATGAAATCACCCACCTCCAGAGTTGGGAGCATGGAGCCGGAGGGAATCTGGAAGGGCTCGACCAGGAACGAACGAAGAACCAGCACAATCGCCAGAACAGGAAAGAACGAGCGGCTGAGGTCAACCAGGTAGGGTTCCTTGGGCTCGTCAGTTTCTCCGGGCGCTCCAGCGGCCCCCGGTTCATCACCCGCACGAGCAGCAGCAAGCCGCCGCTCCCGCAAAAACAGTTTATCCGCCAGCCAGATCAGACCCGTTGCAAAGGTCAGAACCACCAGAACCAGGGGAAAATCGATATCCATCCAGGAGCCTTTTGTTATTTGTCGACTTGCAATACCGCGAGAAACGCTTCCTGAGGCACTTCAACATTGCCCAGCTGCTTCATGCGTTTCTTACCTTCTTTCTGCTTCTGAAGAAGCTTCTTCTTCCGGCTGACGTCACCGCCGTAACACTTGGCGGTTACGTTTTTGCGCAGGGCTTTGACGGTAACCCGCGACACGATCTGGGTACCGATCGCCGCCTGAATGGCTATATCAAACATCTGGCGCGGAATCAGTTCTTTCATCTTCTCGATGAGCTGACGCCCTTTGTAGTGAGCCTGTTCCTTGTGCACGATCAGCGCGAGCGCATCCACGCGGTCACCATTGATCATGACATCCAGACGGACCAGGTTTGCTGACTGAAACCGCACGAACTGGTAGTCCAGGGAAGCAAAGCCGCGACTCGCGGACTTGATACGGTCGAAGAAATCCATCACCACTTCGGCCATCGGCAGCTCGTAAACCACCTGAACCTGCGAGGACATGAAGTGCATGTTCTTCTGGACGCCCCGCTTCTCTTCGCACAGGGCGATGACGTTGCCCAGATGCTGCTGGGGCACAAGAATGCTCGCCTCAACAATGGGCTCGCGCATCTCTTCAATGGAGCCAATATCCGGCAGCCGCGAGGGGTTATCCACCGATAGTGTCTGCCCCTGCTTGGTGACGACCTCGTAGATAACCGTCGGTGCCGTGGTAATCAGATCAATGTCGTATTCCCGCTCAAGCCGCTCCTGGATGATCTCCATGTGCAGCATGCCGAGGAAACCACAGCGGAAACCAAAGCCAAGGGCGTCTGAATTTTCCGGCTCGAAGAACAGCGATGCATCGTTCAGGGTCAGCTTTTCCAACGCATCCCGGAAATCATCGTAGTCATCAGCACTGACGGGGAACAGGCCGGCATAAACCTGCGGCTTGACCTTCTGGAAGCCTGGCAACATCGGCGTATTTTCGGCGTGCTTCTGATGCACGATGGTGTCGCCCACCGGCGCACCATGAATATCCTTGATGCCGGCGACCACAAAACCAACGTCACCCGCTTCCAGGATGTTGGTATCTTTCGGTTTCGGATTGAAGATACCGACCTTGTCCACGCCCCACACCCGGCCGGTGGATTTCATGACAATCTTGTCGCCCTTGCGCAAGGTGCCTTCTGTCACCCGCACCAGTGAGACCACCCCAAGGTAGTTATCGAACCAGGAATCAATGATCAGCGCCTGAAGCGGTGCACTGCGGTCGCCTTTGGGCGGCGGAATACGCTTGATCAGGTCTTCAAGGACGTCCTCGACGCCCATCCCGCTCTTGGCACTGCATTTGACTGCGTCCGAGGCTTCGATGCCGATGATGTCCTCGATTTCCTCCGCGACCCGCTCGGGCTCGGCCTGGGGCAAATCCATTTTGTTCAGGACCGGCACCACTTCCAGGCCCTGCTCGATGGCGGTGTAGCAGTTGGCCACCGACTGCGCCTCGACTCCCTGGCCGGCATCGACCACCAGCAGCGCGCCTTCACAGGCGTAAAGCGAGCGGGAAACCTCATAGGAAAAGTCCACGTGCCCGGGCGTGTCGATAAAGTTCAGCTTGTATTCTTCGCCGTCCCTCGCCTTGTAATTGAGCGTTACGCTCTGGGCCTTGATGGTAATTCCTCGTTCGCGCTCCAGATCCATGGAGTCCAGCACCTGCTCGGCCATTTCCCGGTCGGTCAGGCCACCACAGATCTGAATAAAGCGATCTGCAAGGGTCGACTTACCATGGTCAATGTGGGCAATGATGGAAAAGTTACGGATTCGGCTCAGTTCAGTCACAGACAACGAGTACTCACGATTAGACGAAGGATTTGGCCCTCGAGGGCCACAGCCGGAGGCCGGCAACGGCGTGATTTTACCGGTTACCGTCACGCATTGCCATGATCAGGAGATGAGGGGCTTCTCGTACTGGCGGATCAGGAATCCAATCAGGGTATCCTCATCGAGGGGATAACTGAACAGGTTACCCTGACACTGCGTGCAACCAGACGACTTTACGAAACTCAACTGCTGAGGTGTCTCGACGCCCTCGGCAACGACGGTGAGATGCAGTTTGTGGGCCAGCGCAATGACCGCCGATGCGACGTCGGTGGCGCTGACGTTGTAGGGAATATCCCGAATGAACTGATGGTCGATCTTGACCACATCAAGCGGTAACTGCTGGAGCGCCACCAGAGAACAGGTTCCGGTTCCGAAGTCATCGAGGATCAGACACACACCGATGTCATGAAGCGCTACCAGCACCTCTCTGACCGCACGGGCATCCTCATTGAGCAGTTCGGCGGGCATTTCCAGTTCCAGCCGATCCGGCGACACCCCGGTTTCGGTGATGACCTGTCGCACCATATCAAGGAACCCCGGTTCCATCAGTTGCCGGACTGACAGGTTGACGGCCATCTTCAGGGCTTCAAAACCCGCCCTTTCCAATGCCTGGACCTGAATGCAGGCTTGCCGCAGCGCCATTTCGCCCAGCTTTATGATCAGGCCGGTTTCTTCCACCAGGGCGATGAACCGACTGGCCGGAACCAGGCCTTTCTCGGGATGATGCCAGCGCAGCAGCGCCTCAACACCTACAACGCGCTCCGAGGCGAGATCCACTTTCGGCTGGTAGTGCAAAACAAAGCGATCTTCATCCAGCGCAGACGTCAGCTCTTCCTGCTGCAGTAGGCGGCGAGCCGCCTTGATATTCATAGCCTGGGTGAAGAACTGGAAATTATTGCGGCCGAGCTCCTTGGCCTTGTACATGGCAAGGTCGGCGTATTTCATCAGGGTCACCGGGTCTTCACTGTCCGCAGGAACCATGGTGATACCGATACTCGCCGTCACCCCGACTTCGTGATCGTTCAGGCGGATGCGCTGACACACGCGGTTCAGAATACCTTCAGCTACCCGGGCAGCGTCTTCCGGACCACCCACACGGGAAAGCAGGACCACAAACTCGTCACCCCCCAGGCGAGCCACGGAATCATCTTCACGAACCCCGCTCTCCAGCCAGCGGGCCACATTGCACAGCAACTCATCACCCGCATCGTGCCCCAGCGTGTCATTAATGCGCTTGAACCCATCCAGATCCAGCAACATGAGTGCGGCGGATTCGCCCGATCGGCGGCTGCTGACCACCGCATGCCGGAGCCGGTCACGCAGTAACTGCCGGTTCGCCAGCCCGGTGAGGGGATCGTAGAACGCCAGCCGATGCAGTTCCGATTGCGCCGCCTTGAGTTGCGTGAGGTCACGCAGGCTCAAAACCACCCCGTTAACCCCGGGCTCCGTCAGCATGGAGGTATAGGTGCCTTCCATGTCCCGCCACTGCCCCTCGGCATCACGGATTCGAGCACGGGTCACCGGCACCTGCCGACCCGCGTGCCCGACGGCCTCATCAAAGCTCTGCTGCATCTTTGGCCAATCGTCAGCATGCACAAGCGGGGCGAGTTCTAACGAGGGCAAGTGCGCCGGATCGAAGCCGAGAATGTCGTAACTGGACGGGCTGGCAAAGGTAACTCGGCCTTCACGATCCATCACGAGGGTGACATTTGCCGCACCCTCGGTAATGGCGCGGTAACGCCCTGCACTGACCTGAGCCATAAGTCGGGAGCGAATCAGCGTCAGCACCAGCAGAAACAGCAACACACTGATGGCGGCACCGCTACCGAGAACAATAGGCGGGCGGGGATCGGAAGCGAGATAATCGAACGCCGGCGTCGAGCGGGTTTGCAGCAGCCAGTCCCGACCGCCGGCTGAAACCGACTGACTCATCTGGAAACTGAAATCTTCATCCAGGGATCCAAGATTGGAGCCATACATCAGGAAATCCCGCTCCGGAACCCCTTCGTCGTATATCCGAACATCCAGAAACGGCGAAATCAGCCCGACGATACCATCAATCAGATTATTCATCCGGAAGGCGCTGAAGACATACCCGGCCAGCATCATCCGGCGCTCGGTTCGATTGCTTGGCACCTCGCCACCCTGATACACCGGGTAGTACATCAGAAAGCTTGCCTGATCCTCCGCCAGCTCTTCCTGCACCAGAACCAGCTTGCCGGTGACCGTCGGCGTTGCTTCATCCCGCGCCCGCTCCATGGCATCACGATGTACCGGGTCACTAAATGCGTCATAGCCGAGGGCCCGCCGATTGCGATCGGTGCCCGGCTCCAGGTACACCATCGGGTAGTAATCCGGCCCGGTGCCCAGGGGCCTTACAAGGTAACCGGGAATACCATTGGCGCGAACGAAAGCGATATGGTCGGCCATGTCCCGAACATCAATTCGGCGCACATAGCCGATACCCTGAATTCCCGGGTAGTAGCGGTTGATATCGACCTTTTCGATGTATTCCCGCCATTCGTCACGGGAAACACTGCCCGCTACCGAGAACAGGCCAGCACCACCGGCCAGCACCTGCTCGTAATTGAGCAAACGCTCTTCAATGGCTGTTCTGAGCTGCAGGGACTGGGTACGGAAGCGGGCCTCGGTGCGGTCTTCGACCAGGCGAATAGACAACTGCCACAACAGGAAGGTAGCGCCCAGAGCGACAGCCAAAACCAGCCAGGCTGCCCATCCATGACGCAAGGACAGCAGTTGCCCTAAGGTGAGATCCTTTTTCTTCTTCATTTGGTCCGATCCAGTCCCTGGCCGCTCTAATTGAAGTGCGGGCAAGTATAACAAAAAGCCCCCGGAAGTGTCGTGTTTGACACCACCGGGGGCTTGGGAACCGGCTACTTTTCGGACGGTTTTGTCAGGGCTTCATGACCAGATACAGGGCTCTGCCCTCTCTGACCACACGAACCGACACGGCCTTATCCTCCGGCAGAGAAGCAACCACGTCCCGGAACTCCGCTACCGAGGACACGGACTCCCGGTTGATTTCAGTAATCACATCGCGCCGGCGTATACCCGCCTCGAAAGCCGGCCCTCGCGACACCTCGGTGACCAGCACACCTTCACGAACCCCCAGGGAGTCCGCCAGCTCGGCGGGCACTGGCTCCACCGTCAGCCCCAATGGCGCAGACGATGAGGCCGGGCCACCGTCTGCAGGTGCCGAAGCCAGCTGGCCGCCCTGCTCGGGCAAGGCACCAATCTTAACGCCCAACTCCATTTCCTCGCCACGACGGAGAATGGTCAGATTGGCAGTTTCGCCAATCGCCGTTCGCCCTACTTTCGGCGGCAGGTCGGACGACAAATGGATATCCTCGCCCTCGTACTCGAGCACAATATCACCTGACTGCAACCCGGCAGCCTGTGCCGGAGAACCGTCAATTACCTCGGCCACCAGCGCACCACGAGGACGCTTGAGCCCGAAGCTCTCGGCCAGATCCCGGTTCACTTCCTGAATCAGCACACCCAGCCAGCCTCGGGCAACACGACCGTTGTCACGGATCTGACGAAAAACGTTCATCGCATCGTCAATGGGAATGGCAAAAGACACCCCCATAAAGCCTCCGGAGCGGGTGTAGATCTGGGAGTTGATACCGATCACCTCACCGTCCAGATTGAACAGCGGCCCACCGGAGTTGCCGGGATTGATTGCCACGTCCGTCTGGATAAACGGCACGTAGTTTTCCGATGGCAGGGAGCGCCCCAGCGCACTGACAATACCCGCCGTCACCGTATAGTCGAAGCCGAAGGGCGAGCCAATGGCAAACACCCATTCACCAACCTGCAGATCCTCTGAGCGGCCAACCTGAACAACGGGCAAATCGTCACCGTCATTCAGTTTCAATACCGCCAGATCGGATCGGGGATCGGTACCGACGATCCGGGCTGGCAGCTCTCGGCGATCGCTCAGACGCACAATGATTTCATCTGCACCTTCAACAACATGGTTGTTGGTCAGGACATACCCGTCGGACGAAACAATAAATCCGGAGCCCATGGACTGACGGGGCTCATTACCGCCAGGGCCACCAAAGCCGCCCCGGGGGCCGCGCCGGAAAAAGTCCTGGAAGAATTCGGGCAGCTCCTCGAACTCCCGTTCATTGAACGGCAGGCCAAAGGTATTGCCCTGCTTGGGTGCACTGGTGGTACTGATGTTGACCACCGCGCTGGAGTTGTCTTCCACCAGCTCGGTGAAGTCCGGCAACCCCCTGGCGCCAGCGTAAGGACTCCAGGCGCTCAGAAGCATCAGGGACAGCATCAACAGTACCCCGAGAGCGGTTTGGGCTTTCAGGGCCGGCACTGACTGTGCAGCCGCTATGGTTGGTCTCGGCATGGCAAACTCCCTTGTTTTCAATAGCCTGAAATTTATTTTGAGCTGGAAGGGCCGTTTTTCAACTTACAAAACGGTAGGGTTCAGACAGGCGTTAACGAACAGCGCCCGACGGGATTCGGTTCACCCTCAACACCCTGGGCTCGTAGGCATCATCCGAGCGAGACTGCAGCCCGCGCCCGACCATAAAACCACCAGCCAGCCCGATCACCGCACCGGCCATGGCCCACAAATTCGCGCCCCCGGACAGACGATGCCCGGCCACCGTGGCAACCACCATCAACACCAGTGGCAACGCATACGCCAGCACCGAAGCCCCTAGCAGGGCCTTTTCGTCAATGCCCAATGTAACTTCATCGCCCACCGCCGCATTCACCGAATTCCGGACCAGCACCTGATTGGCCCTGCCGGACGTCGCCGCGGCGAGTGCCCGTTGCCCGCAGCCTTTGCGGGCGGAGCAACTGTTGCAAGCGCTTAGGCGAATGGTTTGCACCCAGGCGTGGTCACCTTTCACCGCTACCACTTTGCCTGTTTCGGTAATCATCCACTCTCCCCATTGAGCGCCAGAACATCCTCGACGCGAACTGACTCCGCCACCAGACGAGCCGTCTCGGGCGGGATTTCGCCAACGACGGTCACCATGTAGCGGCCATCGCCAACCGCCAGCGCTTTCATGTATACTGTTGTGGCACCGATCCGCGACACTCCCGTCGGCATGCGGACCTTGCCTTCCGGCTCGACAAAGACTGAGAAAGCGGCAATGCCGTCAGAGTACGCCACCGCCTGCCCCCGTCCGGACCGGGGCGTGGCAGCCGCCATAAAGCCCTCGGGGTGCCACCCCAGGTTCCAGCCACCCACGACCGGCAAGCGTTCATCGGATTCACGGCCACCATCAAGCGGCATCGTAACTTCTTTGCCCCGACTCTGGATTTCAAACTCCTGATCGGCAATGTCGTCGGTAATCTCAAGACTGGTGAACTGGAAATGCTCCAGCACCTTGCCATCGGGATTGGCTATCTGGCTTTTCACCAGCAGCCCCGTGCTTTTCTCAAGCCAGAGTTTGTGGCTGTATCGGTGGGCATCTTTTGCCGTGAGCGCAATGACCACCACCGGATATCCTGCAACACGCCCGTCGCCCTCAAGTTTGGCGGTGTACCACCGGTTCATCGGCACGCCGGCGCCCGCGTAGGCTTCGGCAAACGGACCGGAGGGAATGATCTGATCCAGCCTGACCTCGCCACGACGGGGCAACACACAAACGACTTCCATGCCCTTGCGAACGATTTCCCCACTGCCCCCGTCCTGCAGCACCAGCCGTTCCTGAACCATGCCATCGTGATAACGATGGACAATCCTCAGCGAGTGCATCTGGCTGCCGCGGCCATAAACGAAGACACCCCGGTACGAGGTCATATTGAGCGCTGGCCCGAGGCGTTCCAGCCATTGGCCTGCGGTCATCGCCTCCGCCCGAAGGGGGAAAATCAGAAAAAAAAGAAGGGTAAACAGCGACCAGCTCGCGCACGATTTAGTGAGTTCCTGTCCCTCGCCTCCTGACACCCGCTCCATGCTCGACCCCATCAATAATCAGCGCCACCCGACGCGCTCACCAGACGCGCATAGCCCACAGCACCTCGACCGGCGGCTACACTGTTGTGCTGAGCGTGCTCCAGCAAGTATCGGCTCATGTATTCCCACTGGTCCTGATCCAGACCCTGCAGCGCCACCTCCGGCGTCGTTCCTACTGACTGCTCAGACGCGACCACGGCCGGCACTGAGGGCGACTCAGTTGACTCCCAGCCAGAACCGACACCAAAGCCGACCGCAAGTGCCGCAACCACCATGGCAACGGCCGGCCATTGCCAGCGCGAAACCGATGCAGCTGTGCCGGCATCTGGCGATTTACCGGCGTGAGAGCGGCCTTCGATCGCCTGCCAGACGCCGGAACTGACATCGAAGCCATCGACCGGCGAGGGTCGGCTGTGCATCAGGCAACGAACCTGCTGCCAGCGCTGCCACTGATCCCGGACCTGGTCTTGTCCGTCATGAGACAGCAAGCGCCGAACCGACAGTTCGTCCGCCTCGTCATCCATCATCGCCGAAAGTGTTTCTCTAAGACGATCATCCATAGGAAGCAACCTTGATCATGTCACCGGGTGGTTGAGCAATGGCCCGAGATGTCGGTCCACCGCGTCCCGCGCCCGGAAAATCCGGGAGCGCACGGTGCCGATCGGGCACTCAAGAATCTTTGCAATATCTTCGTAACTTAACCCCTCATACTCCCGAAGCAGAAACGCCGAACGCAACTCTTCCGGCAGGTGCTCAATGGCCTTCTGTAACTCTGCCTGCAGCTCCTGACGTTGCAGGATACGCTCCGGAGAGGCAAGGTCACGCAGCCGCTGGCCATCTTCAAAGGTCTCGGCCTCAGCCACGTCAGCGCTGCCCTGAGGGCGACGGCCACGGGATTCGAGGAAATTCTTGGCGGTATTCACCGCGATCCGGTACAGCCAGGTGTAGAAAGCGCTGTCGCCTCGAAATCGATCCAGAGCCCGATAGGCTTTGACAAAGGTTTCCTGGGTCAGATCCATGACCTCCTGACTGTCATACACATAACGACTGATGATGGAGGCAACCCTGGACTGGTACTTCAATACCAGCAGATCAAAGGCAGACCGATCGCCGTTGCGCACCTTGCGCACCAGTTGCAAGTCGGTCTGACTTTCGGTGGCACCACTCTGTCGCTGGTCTTTGTCGGGAGTCATGGAGGATGCGCCGGGCTTCCCTGTTATCCTGACCGGCTCGCCGGCCTGAATGAGCGTTTTTTGAATCATATTGGCTGTCCGGCATTTCTCGAATGAGTGATTCTGACACCACTTCAACGGCCTGTTACTGTCAGGCCAAATAGACAGCACGCACAAAGTTTAGTTCAATAGGCATCCACATTATGCCCCTCGATCCTAACCCGATGCCACAGTCCTACGAATACGATGTTCTGATTATCGGCAGCGGCGCAGCCGGCCTGACCGTCGCACTCAACCTGCCAGAGCATCTGCGCGTGTGCGTGCTCAGCAAAACCGACATCACCAGCGGTGCCACGCTGTGGGCTCAGGGCGGAATTGCAGCCGTTCTGGACGACGATGATTCCACCGAGGACCACGTCAAGGACACCCTGGCCGCAGGCGCAGGTCTGTGCCACGAGGACGCCGTTCGATTCACCGTTGAGAACGGTCGCGACAGCATCGATTGGCTGATCAATTCCGGGGTCAACTTCACCAAAGATGAAAATGCCCATTTCCATCTGACTCGCGAGGGCGGCCATAGCCATCGCAGAATTATCCATGCCGCCGATGCTACCGGACACGCAGTCTCAACCACACTGGCGGAGCAGGCCGCGGCGCAAAGCAACATTGAGCTCAAGTCCGGCCGGGTGGCAATCGACCTGATCACCCACCGCAAACTGAACCTGCCTGGCAATCGCTGTGTTGGCGCTTACGTGCTCAACCTGGAAGACAACCACGTCGAGCTGTTCCGCGCCCGCTTTACGGTGATCGCCACCGGCGGTGCGTCGAAGGCTTACCGCTACACCACCAATCCCGATGGTGCTTCCGGCGATGGCATTGCGATGGCCTGGCGGGCCGGATGTCGGGTCGCGAACATGGAGTTCAACCAATTTCACCCGACCTGTCTGTACCATCCCCATGCCAAGTCCTTCCTGATTACAGAAGCGGTTCGTGGCGAGGGTGGCCTGCTGAAACTCCCCGACGGCAGCCGGTTTATGGATCGCTTTGACGAGCGCGCGGAACTGGCGCCACGGGATATTGTGGCTCGCGCGATTGACCATGAGATGAAGCGCCTGGGTGCCGATCACCTGCTCCTGGACATCAGCCACAAACCCGCCGACTTCATCCGCCAGCACTTCCCAACCATTTACGAGAAGTGCCTCGGTTTCGGCATCGACATCACCAAGGACCCCATCCCTGTGGTGCCCGCAGCCCATTACACCTGCGGCGGCATCATGACCGACGAGTCCGCCCGTTCTGACGTCAACGACCTGTACGTGGTTGGCGAGGCAGCCTTTACCGGCCTGCACGGTGCCAACCGGATGGCCAGCAACTCCCTGTTGGAATGCCTGGTCTACGGCCGCTCAGCCGCAACCGACATCGCTCAACGGGAAGCCCAGGTCCCGCCAGCGCCCGAAGCCCCGGCCTGGGATGAAAGCCAGGTCCGGGACTCCGATGAAGACGTGGTGATCTCTCACAACTGGGACGAACTGCGCCATTTCATGTGGGATTACGTAGGCATTGTCAGGACGACCAAGCGCCTTCAGCGTGCCAAGCACCGGGTTGATCTGCTTTCCAGTGAAATCGGAGAGTTTTACAACAATTACCGGGTCTCCAACGATTTGCTGGAACTGAGAAACCTGGTGACGGTGGCTGACTTGATTATTTGCTCGGCACTGCAGCGCAAAGAAAGCCGGGGCCTGCACTATACCCTCGACTACCCCGGCCTGAGCAGCGAAGCCAAAGACACTGTGTTGGTGCCAACAACCTACCGAACACTCGCACCTTGAATTGGCGACGCGATCCAGTGAATTCATTCAACCCAACGGAAGTAACTATGTCCGCTCCCACAGACAACACTGAATTCAACCGCCTCTGGTGGCATAGCCGGCGAGGCATGCTTGAACTCGATGTGCTGCTGATTCCCTTTATCGAACAGGTCTACCGTGATTTGCCGGCCGAAGACCAGGCCCGATACCAGAAGCTCCTCAGCTGCGAAGACACCGACATGTTCGAATGGTTTATGCAGCGCAGCCGGCCCGACGACCCCGATCTGCAGCGCATCGTGGACATGATCCTTAACCGTGTTCAGCCGGATTGAGATTCCGCTAGCCCCGTCCGTGCCCGCCGGGATAATCGCCTCACTGCCCTGGCTGGCGATCAGCATTTTTTTGCTGGGCGTTGGGGCGACACGTTATCCCTGGCTGGTGGCTGGCGTCCCACTGACGCTGGCCGGGGCAGCTGTGGTGTTCCGCAAAACCGGCCTGCTGCAAGGCAAGTCAGCGGTGACCTCGCTCTTGCTGGAACAGGGCCAGCTGTATGCTCAGCTGGGCTGTGGTCAGCGTGAGCCGGTCTCCCCCTCCCCCGCCAGCCGGCTGGGCCCGCACCTCACCCTCTTGAAACTCAGCGCCAAAGACTCCACTGTCAGGTCGTACTCGGCGATTCTGATCGGCAGTAACCCTTGCTGCCAAGGCAACGTACCTGGCAACGAGTATCGTCGACTTCGCGTATGGCTGAGACTGGGCCAGCAAGCGCCATCCTCGTAACAACCTGACCTGGAGCACCGAATGACTGACACAGATGCGACCGCCTCAGCGGTGAATTCTGACGACCGAGCCACCGCTCATCTGCCGCGGCCGGCATCCGGCTGGTCGGCGCTGACGGACAGAGTCATTGTCCGTGTCAGCGGCCCGGGCACGGAGCCTTTCCTTCAGGGTCAGTTCAGCCAGAACCTGACCGAAGTGATCTCAAGCCGCTCTCTCCGGGCGGCCGCTTCGACCCCCAAAGGCCGCGCCTACTGCCTGACGCGTCTGGTGCGCGATGGTGACGACATTCTATTTGATTTGCCGACTGCCCTGGCCGACCCCACCATGGCACACCTCAAGAAATACCTGATGCTGTTCCGGGGCACCACCGCCAGCCAGGTTCCGGAGAGTCGTATTCTGGGGCTGTTTGGCACCGACACTGCGTCCGTTCTGGCCGGTGACCGAATCTCGGAACTCACCGCCCCCGGCGACACCCTGAGCACGGATTATGGCCGGCTGATCCGGGTAGAGCCCACGTCAGATGGATTGGCCCGGTTCGAACTCTGGGCCCTCACCGCCGAATCGCCGCTTTCGGCCGATTCCGAACGGCCGCTGGCTGACTGGCACGCAGCCGAAATCGCAGCAGGGATTGCCTCACTCTCGAGCGAAACTCAAGAGCAGTTCGTACCACAGATGCTCAACTGGCAACATGTGGGCGGGGTTCATTTCAAGAAAGGCTGCTACACCGGGCAAGAAGTGATCGCCCGAATGCATTTTCTGGGGCAACTTAAAAAAAGCCTGTTTCGATTTGCTGTGGAGCAGGCACCAGCACTTCCGTTGCCCGGCTCATCGCTGCTGAGCGAGGATCGCTCTGTCGGCACGGTGGTGAATTCCGTGCGCTATGAAAACGGCAGTGTCGAGTTGCTGGCTGTGGTCCGGCACGACGCCAGACTCGACGACCTTCACGCGGAGGCGACACCCGACCAGAAACTGGAACGCCGCCCCCTTCCCTATGCCGTTCCAGAGCAGAATCCCCCTGTAAAGACAGATACATAAGTTGACAGGCAAAGCCCGCTGAATTTGCTATAACGTACGCTTCTTTCAGGAATTAAGCAGGCGGCGACACGTCCGTGCCCGGCGCCTGCGTATAACAACCGGACAGCCACTGAACATGTCGAACATTGTCGAAACCATCAAGACTGACCTGATCACCGCCATCGAGAGCGACAAGCTGCTGCTTCCCACCCTGCCGGAGGTTGCGCTGGAGGTTCGTGAGATCGCCGAGTCTGAGGACTCCTCGATTATGGACCTGGTGAAAGTCATCTCCAACGACACGGCTCTTTCCGCCCGCATCATCCGGGTTTGCAACAGTCCGCTCTTTCGGGGTTCGAGAGCCATCGAAAACCTGAACATGGCGGTAAGCCGGCTTGGCATGGCGTACACCAGCAACCTGGCGATGGGGCTGGCGATGGAACAGATGTTTCAGGCAACCTCGGACATGGTCGACAAGCGCCTGCGCGCCACCTGGCAGACCAGCACCGAAGTGGCTGGCATCTGTCACGTCCTGGCGCAGCACTACACCCGATTGAGACCCGACCAGGCCACACTCGCCGGCCTCGTGCACCTGATCGGTGTGCTGCCGATCCTCCGCTATGTCGAGGATCAGGACATCCAGATCAGCAGCATCATGCTCGACAACGTCATTGAACAGCTGCACCCGAGAATCGGATCCATCATTCTGGAGAAGTGGGACTTTCCGAAAGAGCTTCAGAATGTGCCGCTGGAATACGCCAACTTCCAACGCAAGGTGCCGTCGGCCGACTACGCGGATCTGGTTATGGTTGCCAACCTGCAGCTGGTCGCCGGAACCGGGCATCCTTGGACGGACATGGACTGGAATGGCATTTCCGCCTTTGACCGTCTGGGCCTGGATCCGAACATCGATATGAGCGAAGAAGAGGATCTGAACGCGCAAATGGAAGCCGCCATGGCGCTGCTGCAGTAAGACTTATCCCCGGTAGCGGGCCATGAGCTCGGCCCTGGAGGGCAGCGCCCAGTTGATAGGTTGCTGCCCGTTTTGTTGCAGCCAGTCGTTGGCACGGGAGAAATGCCTGCAGCCGAAGAAACCGCGGTAGGCACTCAGCGGCGATGGATGCGGACCTTCCAGAACCAGATGCCGGTTGCGATCAATATGCTGGCCTTTCTTGCGGGCATAGCTGCCCCAGAGCAGGAAAACCACACCATCACGCTCCCGGTTGATGGTTTCCACCACTTTGTCGGTAAAACGCTCCCAACCCTGCCGCTGGTGGGCGCCAGCCTGCCCCTGCACCACCGTCAACACGCTGTTGAGCAGCAGCACGCCCTCTTCTGCCCACGGCTGCAGACAACCATGATCAGGCGGTTCGATCCCGAGGTCGGACTGGATTTCCTTGAAAATATTCACTAGGGATGGGGGCGTGGCCACGTCCGGCCGTACGGAAAAACACAACCCGTGAGCCTGCCCGGGCCCGTGATAAGGATCCTGCCCCAAAATCACCACAGACACATCGCTCAAAGCGGTGGTATTCAAGGCATTGAAGCAATGCTGACTGGCGGGGAACAACACCTTGCCCGCCCGCTCTTCCCGGGCCAGAAAGTCCGCCAACTGCTGCATATACGGCTGACGGAATTCCGGGCCAAGGTGTTCGGACCAGCCCCGGTCGGGCCTGAGCTGGTTAGCCAGAACCTCAACCGGGGACACGGTTACTCCTCTTCCTTGTGCTGCTCGGCCTTGTGCTCAGGACGCATGGCCGGGAACAGGATCACGTCGCGGATGGACGGGCTGTCGGTCAGCAACATGGCCAGGCGGTCAATACCGATTCCTTCGCCAGCCGTCGGCGGCAGGCCGTACTCCAGCGCCATCACGTAGTCTTCATCGTAGAACATGGCCTCGTCATCCCCGGCGTCTTTCTCGGCTACCTGGGCGTGGAAGCGCTCGGCCTGGTCCTCGGCGTCGTTGAGCTCTGAGAAGCCATTGGCCAGCTCACGACCACCCACAAAGAACTCAAAGCGCTCGGTGACAAACGGATCGCTGTCCTTGCAGCGGGCCAGCGGCGACACTTCTTTCGGGTAATCCGTGATGAAGGTCGGCTGGATCAGTTTGTGCTCAGCTGTGGCCTCAAAAATCTCAATCTGGACCTTACCCAGCCCCCAGTTATCTTTGAGCGGGATGCCGAGCGAGTCGGCCACACGGCGAGCGCTGGCTTCATCACCCAGCTGGCCTGCCTGAATGTCCGGATTGTGCTCGAGGATGGCTTCAACCACGGTCATACGGTGGAATGGCTTGCCGAAGTCGTACTCCACGGTTTCCGTTTCGCCATTGGCCAGTTCACGGGTGTTGACCACCATGGTGGTACCCAGAACCTCACGGGTGATCTGGCGTAGCATGTCCTCGGTGAGATCCATCAGGTCGTTGTAATCGGCATACGCCTGGTAGAACTCCACCATGGTGAACTCGGGATTGTGCCGGGTGGACAGACCTTCGTTACGGAAGTTGCGGTTGATCTCGAACACCCGCTCGAAGCCACCAACAACCAGACGCTTCAGGTACAGCTCGGGGGCAATCCGCATGTACATGTCACGCCCCAGCGCATTGTGGTGAGTCACAAACGGGCGCGCCGTGGCACCGCCCGGAATCACCTGCAGCATCGGCGTTTCCACTTCCATAAACCCGCGAGCATTGAAGTAGTTGCGCATACTGTTGATCAGCTGCGTGCGCATCTGGAAGGTTCTGCGCGTGTCCTCGTTGACCATCAGGTCCACATACCGGTGCCGGTAGCGGGCTTCCATATCGGTCAGGCCCTTGTGCTTTTCCGGCAGCGGACGCAGCGACTTGGTCAGCAGCACGTACTCATCCATCATCACATACAGATCGCCCTTGCCGGATTTGCACAGGGTGCCGCGTACGCCGACGATGTCGCCCATATCCCAATGCTTGGTGTCCTTCTGCACATGCTTGGAAGCGTAGATCTGAATACGCCCGGTCATGTCCTGAACCACTTTGAATGCCTTCCGGTCCAGCATCATGCGGCCAGCAATGGCCACTTTGATATCAAGCTGTTCCAACTCTTCCTTACTCTTCTCACCGTATTTTTCCTGCAGCTCGGCTGCCGTGGCGTCACGGCGGAAGTTATTGGGGAAGGGATTGCCCTGAGTGCGCATGTCCGCCAGCTTGGCGCGACGCTCGGCAATCAGCTTGTTGTCCTCGTGCTGTGCATTCTGAGTCTGTTCAGTCATGTTGGCTCACTAAAATCGGGGATGTCCGGGTTCGTCTGGCGCTGAATAATTACAGCGCCATCTTCAGGCTGGCTTCGATGAACTTATCGATATCGCCGTCCAGCACGGCCTGGGTGTTACTGGTTTCCACCTTGGTACGCAGATCCTTGATCCGGCTGTCATCCAGCACGTAAGACCGGATCTGACTACCCCAACCGATGTCGGCTTTGGCGTCCTCGGCCTTCTGCTTCTCGGCGTTGCGCTCCTGCATCTCGCGCTCGAATAGCTTGGCCTTCAGCTGTTTCATGGCCTGGTCTTTGTTCTGGTGCTGGCTTCGGCCAGCCTGACAGGCCACAACAATGCCGGTGGGGTTGTGGGTCAGACGAACCGCCGATTCGGTCCGGTTAACGTGCTGACCACCGGCACCGGAGGCGCGGTACACGTCGACACGCAGATCCGCCGGATTGATTTCAATCTCAAAGCTGTCATCGACTTCCGGGGACACGAATACCGACGAAAACGACGTGTGACGACGGTTACCGGAATCGAACGGCGATTTACGGACCAGGCGGTGCACGCCGGTCTCGGTGCGCAACCAACCGTAGGCGTAGTCGCCCTGGATGTGAACGGTGGCACTCTTGATGCCGGCCACTTCACCCTCCTGCAGTTCGACGATCTCGGCCTTGAAGCCGCGACGCTCGGCCCAGCGCAGGTACATCCGCAGCAGCATGTTGCCCCAATCCTGGGCCTCGGTGCCGCCGGAACCGGCCTGGATATCCAGGTAGGCGTTATTGGCGTCCATTTCGCCGGAGAACATCCGGCGGAACTCGAGCTTCTCAAGGTCCTGATCCAGACCACCAAGATCCGACTCGATTTCCTCGACGGTGCCTTCGTCGTCTTCCTCTACCGCCAGTTCCAGCAGGCTTTCTGCATCGGACAGCCCGTTGGTCAGATTGTCGATGGTCTTGACGATCAGCTCCAGGTCGGACCGCTCCTTGCCCAGCGCCTGCGCCCGCTCGGGATCATCCCACACCGTGGGCTGCTCCAGTTCACGCTCTACTTCAACCAGTCGCTCACTACGATGGTCGTAGTCAAAGATACCCCCTAAGCGCTTCAGTGCGCTCACGGAGTTCTTTAATCTTCGTCACAATGGGATTGATTTCCATGAAACCCTTACTCGCTCTCGAAAATGATGAGTAAAAACAGTGGCGGGATTCTACCGGAAAACGGTAGTCAAATCAGCCGCGGCAAACCGATACGTGGCCTTAGAGGCGAGCACCGGACAGCGGCTCAAGATGATCCACCAGTAACTGCAGAGTTGTTCGACCGCGGAAGGTGTTGGCGTCCGGTTTGTAAACCACCCGCGCACCGGTGCGGGTGTAATCCGGAACTTCGGAGCCGGTATTGAACGCAATGCCATCTACGATGTCGCCGCCGGCCACCGGCTTCAATACCAGTTTCAGGTGGTTTTCACCCACGATCCGCTGGCTGACCACGTGGAATTCACCATCGAATACAGGCTCGGGAAAATGCTGCCCCCAGGGCCCCGATCGCTTGAGCAGCAAGGCTGTATCCAGGCACAACTCATCGACGCTCAAGGGCCCGTCCGTGACGATTGTGGCTTCCAGATCGTCAGCACTCAGGCTTGTCCGCACTGCGTCATCAAAGGCCTTTGAAAACCGATCAAGGTCACTGCGCGCCAGGGTCATGCCAGCGGCCATCGCGTGTCCGCCGAACTTTTTAATCATACCCGGGTGCAGCGCATCCACCGAGGCCAGCACATCCCGGATATGCAAGCCGGGGATCGACCGGGCCGACCCCTTGATATCCTCGCCATTGTCGTCGCCGGCAAAGGCAATGGTGGGGCGGTGGGTTTGCTCGCGAATACGGGCCGCCAGAATGCCGATAACGCCCTGATGCCAGTCCGGGTCGAACAACGCCAGTCCCCAGGGCAAGCCATCAACATCCAGGGACATGGAGGCAAGCAACTCCTGCGCCTGGGCCTTCATATCCCGCTCGATATTCCGGCGCTCACGATTGAACGTATCCAGCTCTCTGGCAAGCCGTTGAGCTTCCTGATCGCTGTCCGCCAGCAAACAGGCAATACCGACACTCATATCGTCCAGGCGGCCCGCCGCGTTCAGCCGTGGCCCAACCACAAACCCCAGATCGGAAGAACTGATGGCGGAGTGGTCTCGACCGGCCACCTCGAGCAACGCCAGAATGCCGGGCCGTGCAGCACCCTGCCGAATTCGCCGCAGCCCCTGCTCCACAAAAATCCGGTTGTTGTGATCGAGCGGAACGACATCGGCCACAGTACCCAGTGCCACCAGGTCCAGAAGCGTGCCTAGATTCGGCTCCGGCGTGGGCAGCAGCCCCGCCTCGCGCAGGCGCTTTCGCAACCCGGTAAGCACGTAAAACATGACCCCAACACCCGCCGCGTGTTTACTGAGGAATTCACAACCGGGCTGATTGGGATTCACGATGGCGTCAGCATCGGGCAACTCCTTGCCCGCCAAATGATGGTCGGTGACCACCACCTTTACGCCGAGATTGCGGGCGACCCGAACCCCTTCAACGGCGGAGATGCCGTTGTCCACTGTCACCAGCAGATCCGGCAGATCTCCATCCTGCTGCAAACGCTCGATGATTCCCGGCGTCAGACCATAACCGTCAGAGAACCGGCTAGGCACGCGAAAATCGACATCACGCAGACCCAGCATGGACAACCCCAGCATCGCCACCGCGGTACTGGTCGCACCATCGGCATCGAAATCGCCAAGAACCAGCACCCGCTGCTGCTGTTCGACTGCCTCTGCCAACAAGGTAATGGCGCGATCCATGCCCTTGAGAGCCATGGGGGAAGCCAGCGACCGGAGGGTATAGTCAAGCTGCCCGTCCGAGGTGACCCCTCGGGCGGCGTAAAGACGGCGGAGTAAAGGTGGGAGCGACGCCCCCCAGGCCGGCGTCGAATCCGGCAGGGGGCGTCGAACAATCTTTTTAGCAGTCATGCCGGATCAGGCGTTCTTCCAGTGGGAGGCGATAAACTCCTGGACACCGGCAATGTTGTTGTCCAGTACCGTATAGCGCTCCTCACGATCGAACAGATCCGCCATATGAGATGGCAATTCTGGCTTCACCGCCAGCCCGGAGGCTGCGATGGCATCCGGGAATTTGGCCGGATGCGCAGTACCCAGCGTGATCATGGGGACCTTGTCATCACGCCGGCAATTGCGTGCGGCCCGCACGCCAATGGCGGTGTGAGGGTCAAGCAGGTATTCATTCTGCTCGTAGATTTCCCGAATGGTGTCACAGGTCGCCTGATCATCCACCGTATCGCTGTCAAACAGCTTCCGGGCATGCTTCCAGCGGTAGTCCTCAATACTCACCGGGCCCTTGGCAGCATCTTCCAGCAACGCTTTAACCGCTTCGCCGTCACGGCCATGAAGATCGAACAACAGCCGCTCGAAGTTGCTGGACACCATGATATCCATGCTCGGGGACAGGGTATGTTCCAGCGTGCGTTGCTCGTAGCGATTACCACTCATGAAACGGTGCAGAATATCGTTTCGGTTGGTGGCAATAACCAGCTGCGAGATCGGCAGCCCCATCTTTTTCGCCAGGTAACCGGCGAAAATATCACCGAAGTTTCCGGTGGGCACCGAAAACGCCATGCTCCGATCGGGCCCACCCAGCGCCAGTGACGCCTCGAAATAGTAAACGATCTGGGCCATGATCCGGGCCCAGTTGATGGAATTCACCGCGGCCAGCTGAGTCTTGCCGCTGAGAAACCCCTGATTACCGAAGCTTTCCTTGACCATCCGCTGGCAGTCGTCGAAATTGCCCCGCACAGCGATATTGTGGATGTTGTCGCCATGCACCGTCGTCATCTGGCGGCGCTGAACCTCGGAAACCCGTTCGTGGGGATGCAGAATGAAAATATCGACGTGCTTGCAGCGACGACAGCCCTCAATCGCAGCCGAGCCGGTGTCCCCAGACGTGGCCCCCATAATGACCACGTGTTGATTGCGCTTTTCCAGCACGTAATCAAGCAGACGGCCTAACAGCTGTAGAGCGAAATCCTTGAACGCCAGCGTTGGGCCTCGGAACAATTCCTGAACCCACTCGTTCGTATCCAGCTGCACCAGCGGTGCCACCGCCTTGTGGTTGAATACCGCGTAGGTTTCTTCCAGCATCTGGCGGAAGTCATCCTCTGGGATGGCATCGTCCACAAACGGATACATGACATTGAATGCCAGCTGGCTGTACGGCAGTCCACGCCAGCTTCGAATCTCCTCCAGGCTAAAATGAGGCAGAGATTCAGGCACATACAGCCCCCCATCCGAGGCCAGACCGGTCAGCAGAACATCTTCAAAGCCCAAGGCGGGGGCTTCACCCCGCGTACTGATATATCTCACTGGGGTACCTGTCAGTTAAAGTTTTCAGCGCGGATGCGAACAACCTGACCATCCGTGTCGGCCAGAGCTTCGAGCTCTTCGATGGCTCGATTCATCTGCCGCTCCTGAACCGTGTGGGTCAGGATAATCACCGGAATGCGGCCATCCTTCAGCTCAGACTCCTTCTGCATAATGGACTCAATATTGATCCCATGTTCGCTGAGGATGGACGAAATGTTCGCCAGTACGCCCGGACGATCCAGAGCCGTAATGCGAAGGTAATAAGCCGAATGCACATCTTCCATCGGCAGAACGGAGAGATCCTCCACCGCGTCCGGCTCGAAGCCGAGGTAAGGAATACGCTGCTCACTGCCAGCAGATACCGCCCGAGCGACATCCACGATATCCGCGATCACCGCGGAGGCAGTCGCTTCGTCACCGGCACCGGGTCCGTAATACATGGTCTGACCGACAGCATCGCCATCAACCAGCACGGCGTTCAGAACGCCATCAACCTTGGCGATGAGATGACTTTGGGGAATCAGCGTCGGATGCACTCGCAATTCGATACCATCATCTCGGCGACGGGCAATACCCAGATGCTTGATCCGGTAACCAAGCAGTTCAGCATGAGCAATATCGTAAGGCGTAATCTTGGAAATCCCTTCGGTAAAGGCTTTCTCAAACTGCAAGGGAACCCCGAAACCGGCGGATGCCAGAATGGTCAGTTTGTGGGCCGCATCGATGCCCTCAACGTCAAACGTAGGATCTGCCTCGGCGTAACCCAGGTCCTGGGCCTCTTTCAGCACTTCGGCAAATTCCCGACCGGCACGCATTTCGGTCAGGATATAGTTGCCGGTGCCGTTGATGATGCCGGCAATCCAATCGATACGGTTGGCGGCCATGCCCTCGCGAATCGACTTGATCACCGGAATGCCGCCGGCAACACCCGCCTCATAAGCCACGACGACACCGGCCTTTTGAGCCGCGTCGAAGATTTCATTGCCATGCACGGCAATCAGGGCCTTGTTAGCGGTAACAACGTGTTTGCCATTGCGAATGGCGGCTAATACCAGTTCCTTGGCGGTGTCGTAGCCACCAATCAGCTCGACAACAATATCTACGGCAGGATCGTTCACGACATCGAAGATGTCGGTGGTAAAAGGGATGTCCCCCAGATCCATATCCGTACGCGGACGACGGCTGGCGATTCGGCTGATGCGAATCCCGCAGCCTGCCCTGCCGGCAATCAGCCGGGCATTACGGGTCAAGACATTGAATGTACCGCTACCAACGGTCCCCAGTCCGCAAATTCCGACGTTAACGTCCTTCAAACTATCACCCTCTGATCCCGAAAAGTTCACTAAACAATCACTAAAGAGGAGGCATAGTATACCGATTAGGGTGCCACTGATAAGCCCCGGCCAGGAAACGACTCAAATCGGTGAACCGCCCCCGGGCGAGTGTGAGAAGGCCGAAAAAATCAGAGCAGCCCCAGGCCCTTGGCGAGGTTGCTGGCAGGCACGTAGCCACGCACCATATTGCCATCTTCCAGCAGGATCGCCGGGGTGCCAGTGACGCCCACTCGACCACCAAGCTGGAACTGTTCCAGCACCGGGTTATCACAGGTCGATGCGGTCACCGAGCGGCCACCTTTGGCAGCGTCCATGGCCGCCTGCTGGTCGTCGGCACACCAGACAGACACATACTTGTTGAACGACGGCGTACCCGGCCCCGAACGCGGGAAGCCATAGTAATTCACGGTAATTCCGTACGCATTAAGCTCAGGGACTTCGTCGTGGAGTTTACGGCAGTAGGGACAGTCGATATCGGTGAAGACATCAATCACCGCCTTTTCCTCACCCTCGGCCGGGAACTGAATAACCCCCTTATCGCCGAATTCAGCCATCAGCCTGTTCCGCCGGTTGGCCCGCGCCTCTTCCGTTACATTGGCAACACCGGCGTCAGTCAGTCTCAACAGATCGCCACTGAGCACATGTTTGCCATCGGCTGTGCTGTAGATGGTCTCACCACTGCGGGTTTCTACCGTATACAGCCCTTTCGCTTCGGACTCGGTCACTGACTCAATCTGCAAGCCAGGAACCGCCGCCGCGAGTCGCTCCGCGATCAGATCCTCCACCTCACCGGCCACGGCAGGGGCCCCGAAACCGGCGACCAAACCAAGCACCGCGATAACTCTTCGCACATTCATTCTGGCAACCATAAAAAACGATCCAATTAGATGAATTCAAACCCAGCCCGATCCGGCGGGCCTTGAGAAGCACGGAACTGCGACACGGGCATCCCGCGAAAGTTCAGCCCAACCTTACCCAAAAACACCGAAATCAGCCACGGGGATGATGGGATTGGTGCAGGGACTGCAGCCGCTGGCGCGCCACGTGGGTGTATATTTGCGTCGTGGACAGGTCGGCATGCCCCAGCAACATCTGAACAACGCGCAAATCCGCCCCGTGATTAAGCAAATGAGTCGCGAAGGCATGCCTGAGCGTGTGCGGGGACAAATGCTTCCGAATCCCGACTCGCGCTGCATAGTGCTTGATTCGGTACCAGAAAGTCTGTCGTGTCATAGCCGCAGCACGACTGCCCGGAAACAGGGCGTCACAGGACTTCCCTCTCAGCAGCTCACCACGGCCCTCTCTCATATAGCGCAGCAACCAGTCGACGGCTTCCTCACCGAGCGGCACCAGACGCTCCTTGTTCCCCTTACCGGTAATGCGGACCACGCCCTGGCGCAGATTGACCTGATCCACCCGGAGCTCAGTCAACTCTGACACCCGCAACCCGCAACCATACAGCACCTCGAGCATTGCCCTGTCTCGCAGCTCAATGGGAACCCCCGGGTCCGGCTCGCTGAGCAGAGCATCCACCTCTTCTTCTGTGAGGGCGTCAGGCAAGCGCTTGGGCAGACGGGGGCTCTCCACACGGAGGGTCGGATCTTCCTCAATAAGCCCCTCCCGCAACAGGAAGCGGTAGAACCGGCGCAAACCGGACAGGCGCCGGGCCGCTGTGGATGCCTTCACACCCTCCACCAACCCGCGAGATACCCAACCCAACACATCGGTTCGCTGGACGGCGGCCAGCAACGGCCGCCCCGGACGATGCTCCAACCATTGAGCGAAGCGAGCAAGATCACTCCGATACGCGGAACGGGTCTTTTCACCCAGACCATCCTCCAACCAGAGCGCATCGGTAAAACGGGCGATAACCGCCTCATCGTCGGGTCTCAAAGCACCACCTCAAACAAATGAAAACTGCGCAGAAGCATGCCCCACTTTTTCATCGGACACAAAAAAGGCAGCCGTGAGGCTGCCCTTTTTTTCGAGTCTGTTCAGCAAGTGCTGATCAGCCCAGCTTCTCCTTGATACGAGCTGCCTTACCAGACAGGTCGCGCAGGTAGTAAAGCTTGGCCTGACGCACGTCACCGCGACGCTTCACACTGATGCTGTCGATCAGCTTAGAATGCGTCTGGAACGTACGCTCAACACCGACACCGTAAGAAATCTTACGCACGGTGAAGGCAGAGTTCAGACCACGGTTACGCTTACCGATCACCACACCCTCGAACGCCTGCAGACGCTCACGGTTTCCCTCGGTAACACGTACCTGAACAACCACGGTATCACCCGGCGCGAACGCAGGGATTTCCTTGGTCATCTGTTCTGCTTCAAGTTGACTGATGATGTTGTTCTTGCCGCTCATCGTAATGCTCCTGATACCCAATCTATCAATGCCCTGATTATTCAGAGGCACCCGGTTCGTTCAAAATCTCATCCAGTAGCTGGCGCTCTTCTTCCGTAAACACCCGCCGTTCCAGCAGGTCGGGGCGCCGCTCCAGAGTTCGCCTCAGCGACTGCTTCAGCCGCCAACGCCGGATCTGATCATGGTGACCGCCCAATAAAACATCCGGCACCGCCTGACCTTCATAAACTTCGGGCCGAGTGTAGTGCGGACAATCCAGCAAACCGTCAGCAAAAGAATCCTGCTCCGCTGACTGCGCATGACCCAGCGCTCCGGGGATGAGGCGCGTAACCGCATCAATGACTGCCATGGCAGCCAGTTCGCCACCGGATAGCACAAAATCACCCAGCGACACTTCCCGATCCACCTCAGAGGCAATCAGGCGCTCATCAACACCCTCGTACCGACCCGCGACCAGGATCAGCGATTCGCTTGAAGCCAGTGACTCCACGCCAGACTGATCCAACCTCTCGCCCTGAGGCGACATGTACACCACGCAAGCCTTTCCAGGTGCTGCCTGCCGTGCCGCATGAATCGCGTCCCGAAGCGGCTGAATTTTCATCAGCATGCCAGGGCCACCACCATAGGGCCGGTCATCCACGGTGCGATGACGGTCATGGGTGAAATCCCTGGGATTCCACGCACTGAAGGTGAGAAGCTCATCCCGAACTGCTCTACCCGTTATTCCATAATCCGTTACCGCACTGAACATCTCCGGGAACAGACTGACCGCGCCAATCCACACCCGTCAGAACTCCGGATCCCAGTCAACCACCATACGACCCATCGCCAGATCAATGTCCTGAACAACCTGACCCGGCAAGTAGGGAATCAAACGTTCCCGCTGATCGATGGACGCCGCAGATGCGTGTATGACCAACACATCATTGGCACCGGTTTCCATCAGGTGATGCACCTTACCCAAGGGCTCACCCTCAACCGTGAACACGTCCAGGCCTTCGAGCTGGTACCAGTAGTATTCCCCAGCGGGAAGCTCCGGCAACTCATCAATACCTACTCGAACTTCTGCACCGCAGTAAGTCCGAGCGACGTCACGATCATCTATACCTTTCAGCCTGACGACGATCCCCTGCCCCTGGCGACGACCTTCCTCGAGCTTTATCGGAACACGCCTACCGTCCAGGTCGAGAACCCAGTCCCGGTAATTCAATATTCCTTCTTTGGGGTCTGTATAGGAGAAGACCTTCAGCCATCCCTTGACCCCAAACACCGAGGTAATCCGGCCGATCACAGTTTCCTGCGAATGCTGTGTCATGACCAGGCCCCGGCTCTAGAACGAAATTACTTAGCAGCCTTCAGCAGCTGTGCGACGCGCTCGCTGGCCTGGGCGCCTTTACCCAGCCAGAAGTCGACGCGGTCTTGATCGACACGCAGACGCTCTTCCTGGCCACGAGCAATCGGATTAAAGAAACCAACACGCTCAATGAAACGACCGTCGCGGGAGTTCCGGCTGTCAGTGACTGTCAGATGGTAGAACGGGCGCTTCTTGGAGCCACCACGAGCCAAACGGATAGTTACCATTTAACTAATATCCTGTCCTGTTGTACGAACTTTGTACGCCCCGCACCACACCAAACACGGCTGACGCGAGGACCCATACTCGAAAGGGCCGCTATTCTATGCTAAAAACCCGGCAATGAAAACAGGGAAACGCGTTGTTTACCCGTTTTCGGTATACGGCATTTTACATACGCCCGAAGGGCGGCATGCCACCACCGCCGCCGGGCGGCATCATACCACCCATGCCGCGCATCATGTTGGCCATGGCGCCTTTTTTACTGAATTTCTTCATCATTTTCTGCATCTGCTTGTGCTGCTTGAGCAGCCGGTTCACATCCTGAATCTGAGTACCGGAGCCTGCCGCGATTCGACGCTTGCGGGAGTTATTGATCACGTCAGGGTAACGCCGTTCTTTTGGCGTCATGGAACTGATGATCGCTTCCATCTGGCCAACAGACTTATCATTCACCTGCTGCTGGGCCATCTGCGCCATTTGGCCCATGCCAGGCAGCTTGTCCAGCAGGCCGCCAATACCCCCCATATTCTTCATCTGCTGCAACTGATCGCGGAAGTCTTCCAGATCGAAGCCTTTGCCCTTCTTGATCTTCTTGCTGAGCTTCTGCGCTTTCTCTTTATCGAGTTTGCGCTCCGCCTCCTCTATAAGAGAAAGCACATCCCCCATGCCAAGAATTCGGGACGCGACACGATCCGGGTGAAACGGCTCCAGGGCATCTGACTTCTCGCCCACACCCAAAAACTTGATTGGCTTGCCGGTAATGTGGCGAACCGATAGTGCAGCACCCCCGCGGGCATCGCCATCGGTCTTGGTCAGCACCACGCCGGTCAGCGGCAGCGCATCATTGAACGCCTTGGCGGTGTTGGCAGCGTCCTGACCGGTCATCGCATCAACAACGAAGAGCGTCTCGACCGGCTCGACCGCCTTGTGCAGTCTTCCGATCTCGCCCATCATCTGCTCATCGATATGCAGTCGGCCGGCGGTATCCAGAATCACTACGTCGATGTGTTTTTTGCGAGCGGCATCGATAGCGCCTTCAGCAATATCAACCGGGTCCTGATCGCCGGTACTGGGGAAAAACTCAACACCCACTTCACCCGCCAGGGTTTCAAGCTGCTTGATCGCAGCCGGGCGGTAGATATCAGCGCTCACCACCAAAACCGATTTCTTTTCCCGCTCTTTAAGGAAGCGCGACAGCTTGGCGACGGTTGTGGTTTTACCCGCGCCCTGCAAACCGGCCATCATGATCACTGCCGGCGGGCGCGAGGCCAGATTGAGCGAAGCATTGCCCTCGCCCATCACACGTTCCAGCTCTTGCTGGACCACTTTCACAAACACCTGACCCGGCGTCAGGCTGCGCTGAACTTCCTGGCCAATGGCTCGCTTTCTTACGCCCTCAACAAAATCCTTGACCACGGGCAGGGCGACATCGGCCTCAAGCAAAGCCATGCGCACTTCGCGGAGCGTGCTCTTGATGTTGTCATCGGTTAACCGCGCCTGACCAGAAATCTTACGCAGGCTACCGGAAAGTCGGTCTTGGAGATTCTCAAACATTTCGCTCTTCCGTACCCCGGATAAATTGAGTGCATGGTCCTCAGAGCCAGCCACGGCTCCTTGATTCCAGTTGCATAATCGAGACATTATAAACAGACTATCGCCCTGAAACGACCGGCTCGGTCAAATCGGTGCACCAGAAACACCGATTCTCTGTTTGTACAGCATTTAAATAAGGACATCATGGGAACGCTGATTCTCGCGGTCACCTCTCTCCTTTTATACAGCGTTGGTACCGCACTGCAGGCGCTCCAATTCAGAGGCCGCTTCCACAGTAACCTGACCGTGACAACGGTTATTGGCGTGCTTGCGCTGATCAGCCACGGTCTGATGATCACCCAAAATCTTTATAACGACGGCGGCTTTGACTTCAGCTTTTTCAAGAGCTCTGTCCTGATTTCCTGGCTTGTGGTTGCATTACTGGTCGGTCTGAACCTGCGCAAGCCAGTGCAGAACCTGTTTCTCGGTGCTTACCCGCTCGCCGCACTCACCATCATTCTGGCGCTCATCACGCACACCCCATCCCGACTGGTTCCAGGTGACAGCTACGGCATGCTGTCGCACATCGCGCTGTCGGTAACCGCATACAGTCTGTTCACATTGGCGGCCCTGCAAGCAATCCTGCTCCACATCCAGAACCGGCAACTGAAGCACAACTACAACAGCCTCCTGGTACGCAACCTGCCGCCGCTGCAGACTATGGAGTCACTGCTGTTTGAGCTGGTGTGGACAGGCGTGGTCGTGCTGGTACTGGCAATCGCAACCGGCGCCTTGTTCGTCGAGGATCTCTTTGCCCAGGATCTGGCGCACAAAACGGTGTTCTCTCTGCTCTCACTGGCGGTTTTTGTTGCCCTGCTGATTGGCCGATACACCAAGGGCTGGCGGGGTATGACGGCAAGCCGGTGGACACTTGCCGGCTGCGCTCTTCTGATGCTTGCCTTTTATGGCAGCAAATTCGTTCTGGAGTTGCTCTTCCAACGAGGCGGCTAACAGCCTGAGGCGCTCAACTTGACACCAACCGCCGGCACCCCTATTTTCCGAACTTGTCAGTAACATAAGGACACCTCTCTTGAACGAAACATCGCTTACCGCGCTGTTTATTCTCCTTGTCGGTCTCATCCTTCTTTCCGGTTTCTTCTCCAGTTCTGAGACCGGCATGATGTCCCTGAACCGGTACCGGCTTTCGCACCTGGCCAAAACTGGCCACAAAGGAGCCAAGCGTGCCCAGCGTTTGCTGCAGCGCACGGACCAACTGATTGGGATCATCCTGATCGGCAACAACTTCGTGAACATCCTGGCGTCATCCATCGCCACGGTTATTGCCATCGAGCTTTGGGGCGATGCTGGTATTGCCATCGCCACCATCCTTCTGACCCTCGTCATCCTTGTGTTTGCCGAAGTAACGCCGAAAACCCTGGCGGCATTGTTTCCGGAGAAAATCGCCTTTCCGGCCAGCTATATCTTGGGCCCGCTGCTGCGAGTCCTCTATCCGCTGGTATGGGCAGTAAACCTCTTTACTGGCGCCATCCTCAAATTGCTCCGGATATCACCGGAAGAAGCCGCCAGCGACCACCTGAGCCGCGAGGAGTTGCGCACTCTGGTCAACGAGGCGGGCAGCCTGATACCCGCCAAACACAAGGACATGCTGGTCAGCATTCTGGACCTGGAGAAGGTCACCGTTAACGACATCATGGTGCCGCGAAACGAGGTCGTTGGCATCGACCTCGACGACGATACCGACACCATCCTGCGCCAACTCAGAAGCAGCCAGCACACTCGGCTGCCGGTATTCAAAGGCGACATCAATAACATCCAGGGGATTTTGCATCTGCGCAGCGCCTCCAAACTGGTTCAGCAGGAGGAGATCAACAAAGCCATGATCATGCAGCTGTGCCAGGAGCCCTATTTCATCCCGGAGAGCACGCCACTCAACACTCAATTGATCAATTTCCAGAAGGGCAAGCGCCGCTTTGGTGTAGTCGTCGATGAGTATGGCGATGTTCTTGGTCTGGCCACCTTGGAGGACATACTGGAAGAGATCGTTGGCGAGTTCACCACAGACTATGCCGCCACCAGCCCGGATATCATTCCACAGGAAGATGGCACCTATATCATCGATGGCACAACAGCGGTTCGGACCATCAACAAAACTCTGGGCTGGAAACTGCCCACCGACGGCCCCAAAACCCTGAACGGACTGATCACCGAGGCATTGGAAAACATCCCCGAAGCCAACGTGTGCCTGCGGGTAGCCGGACACCGGCTTGAGGTTCTCCAGATCAAGGACAACGTGGTCAAGGCCGCCATCATGCACCCCCGGAAACGACGCAAACAACCCCGGATATCGTGATCAGCTTTTAAACCACGGTTCGAACATCGGTTTCACAAGCTTGCGGCGCCCCACAAGCCTGACTGAAAACACCGATACCCCTACACCGGCAATATATGACGGGCATCCCAGCTCAACGTTAATTCATGGGAAGTTTGGTGAAAATGGGGTAAATTTAACCAATAACTAAAACATAAGGAATGCAAGCTCGGTCATGTATCCGGTTGAGGCGCAAACAGGAGTCTGCCATGAATAAGCAGCCCGGCATACATTACCTCCGTGAACACCAGGACGCAGGCACAGCAAAGGCCCTGCCTGCAGAGGTAACCCGAATCCGGGACACCGTTGTCGCCGGCCTGAGCGATTTGCTGCAAGGCGCGTTCGACGCAGTGGACGACTCGATATTTGAACTCGCCAACAATGCCCGTAGCAACAACGAGCAAAACCGGCACTTCGAGGCGATGCGGGAAATCCGTATCAAGCGCAAGGGCGTGGAGAAGCAGTTCCAGAGCGCCGTCATCTCACTATTTTCTGACCCGCCTCAAAGCGGTCAACCGACCACTGATATTTCTCGGCCCACAGATACGGCCGAATCGCTGTCGCTTCTGGAGAATGACGCGCTTGAGGAGCAGGTTGCCCTAAACGCCATGGCCAACAAGGCAAGGGTGCACTTTCAGGGCCCACTGCTGCAACTCCAAACACGCTTTAGCCAGATTTACCCTGGCGCAAGCGACCAAACGCCCGTCAACCCGCTGGCTCCGGAACATCTTTGCGAAGCGTTCGCGAATGCCATCGAAGGACTCGATATCAACCTTCGTGAGCGACTGATACTCCTCAAGCAGTACGATCGCTACGTTATCTCCAATCTGGGCATGTTGCTGGACGAGGCCAACCGAATTTTGATTCAGGCTGGCGTCATCCCCAACTTCCGCCATCACGGGAAAGTCAGCACGCAAAAAACTGCCCGCGCAGGTACCGACCGGAATAGCGAGCCCACTACGCAGGTGGCTCAAAGCGAACAGTCGGATGGTCGGGATAACAACGCGCTGTTCGACCAGATCCGGCAAATGCTGGCCAACCAGCGCACCAGTGCCGACATGCCTGTGCGGTCATCCGATCCCAACCTCCGGGTGGTTGCCGATCATGAACTGGTGGATTTGCTCAATCGCATGACATCTGCCGCCCCTCGCCCCATCAACGGCAACCTGAGCGACGGCGACCCCATCGTTCTGGACCTTCGACACCTCGTTCAGCAGATGATTGCCAAAGCAGATGCGGGCGGCGATGGACGGGAACCAGCACTGAACGAAGCCGACGAAGATCTGATCAATCTGGTCTCGATGCTGTTCGAGTTTATCCTTGACGATTACAACCTTTCCGCCCCCGTACAGGTTCTGATCAGTCGCCTGCAGATTCCGATTCTGAAAGTCGTCCTGAAAGACAAAGGCTTCTTCAACAAGTCCACGCATCCGGCACGTCGCCTGCTGAATTCCCTGGCACGCTCCGGCATTGGCTGGAGCTCCAGTGACGAGAAAGCCAAGGACAAGCTCTACAACCAGATTCACACCACGGTACAGCGCATACTGGACGACTTTGATGGCGACATCAGCCTGTTCGAAACCCTGAACGAGGAGTTTGAAGCCTTCCTTGAGAAAGAGAACCGCCGGGCATCACTGGTCGAGCAGCGGACCCGGGAATCCGAGCGCGGGCGCATCAAGTCCCAGAAAGCGCAGGAGACGGTCGACCAGCTGCTGAAAGAGAAAGTGGCTCGCTACAAGCTACCCAATACCATCGACAACATTCTGATCAATGGCTGGAGCCGCGTTCTTTTTCTTGCTTACCTTCGGGATGACACGGAGCACCGCTGGAAGGACCGCGTCCGGGTTGTCGATGACCTGATCTGGTGTCTTCGCCCTCACCGTGACGATCACGAGCGTGACCAGTGGGTCAGACTTGTTCCCAAGCTTTTGAAGGAAATCCGCTCCGGACTCGAGGAAGTGTCCTACAACTCCTCACGCCTCGATGACATGATGGGCCAAATCAAAGTGGAGCTAACCGAAGCGTTCCGCACCAACGCTGATATCGAGGCATCCCCCAAGTCTCTCTCAGGTCCCGACCAGCCGGAGGCAGGCGCCGCTCAAAACAAGCCCCGCCCAGGGCAGCAGTACTTTGAGGACGCAACAATGCCAGAATACATCGGCCAGATTGATAATTTGTCGATCGGGCACTGGGTGGAGTTCCGCCTGATCAACGGCGCCAGCTTTCGCTGCAAATTATCTGCGGTCATAGAAGAAGCTGACACATTCGTCTTCGTGAACCGCATGGGGCTTAAAGTGATCGAAAAGAACCGGACTGAACTCGCCCAGGAGATGCGGCGCGGCCGCCTGACGCTCTTGGCGCAGGGCGCCCTGATCGATCGAGCACTGAATGCGGTGGTCGGCAATTTAAGGAACAAGACACCCTGATCGAATGTGGGAATCATCCAGCCTTAACCAAAGCGTTCCGCCGCAGTACCGTATAGGCTTGGCCCTTTCGACGGCCATTTTGGTACACACGGTGATTTTGTCGTTCGCGCCCGCTCCCGATCTCGAACCCGAAGGACACCGACAGAAGATGAGCTTTGAGCTTGTACCTGCCGCAAGCCGCGCTGATGCTCCGCCAGCAAACTCATCAAGGAACCATGAAAGGAATCCACAGTTCGCAATCCCGCCACTGCAGGAGGCGCCACCGGCCTCCCTTCCCGACATCAGATCAACAGCGTCACCGGAAAAGATCACCATTGCTCAGCCGGTGAAAGACCTCTCAAGCGCCAAAAAAACAGCCCCCAAGGTGCCCCAACCCTCATCGAACCAGCAGAGCGGCAGCAGCGAAAACGCCAGCGCTCCTGACACCCGGAATGAACTTGCGGTCGCGCAAGCCGATGGGCGGGATACCGTCAATCAGGTCACCAGCACCCCTGCTGAGCAGGACCCGTATATCGTGACCCTGGCTATCCATCTGGGCCAGCAAATCGAGAGGATGCCGATAGCCGGGATCAACCAGCTCCGGGAGAAAGCATCACTTGAGGTGGAGCTGCAACTACTGGACAACGGCGCGCTGACCAGATCGAGATTGCTGAAGTCATCGGGAAATAAACGGCTGGACAATGCGGTTTACCACGCATCACTGGCGGCCAGTCCTTACCCGGCACCACCAGAGCACTACCAAGGCCAGAGCCGCTTCGAGATTCAGTTAATCTACTCCCCGAAACGACTCTGACGGCAGATCAGGTCAGGCTTCAGCCTGCTTGGCAGCTGCTTTAACCATATTGGCAAGCTCGCCACTTTCTGACATTTCCAGAACAATGTCGCAACCGCCGACCAGCTCACCATTAACGTACAGCTGCGGGTAGGTTGGCCAGCTGGAGTAAACTTTCAGAGCCTCACGCAGCTCCTGGTTATCCAGAATGTTAACGAAGGCGAAACGCTCGCCGCATGCCATCAGCGCCTGCACGGTCTTGGCAGAAAAACCGCACTGAGGTGCCTGCGGAGTCCCCTTCATATAGAGGATGATCGGGTTTTCGTCGAGTTGGCTTTTGATGGTTTCGTTAATATCCATGAGCAAAGACCTCTTACGGTAAACGGAATTGCCCGAAGGCAAGTGGACTGAGTGCATTGTACACGCCCGGCAAACTGCGCACCAAACCTGCAAGAGCACGTCCGTAGAAGCACGGAGTACGCCGTTGTCTTCCTTTTTACGAGGGGCTAGACTTGGAGCCCATTTTTTCCCCGATTTTTAACCTACCCTCGCAAATTGGGTTACGCAGATATGAAGGACCATTGAATGGCGGCACGGCACTTTCTTACGCTGAATGATATGACGGTTGCTGAACTGGATGACCTGGTGAACCACGCCAGCAAACTCCGGACTGAGTGGCGCGAGGGAAAAGTCAGGGAATCTCTGAAGAACCGGGTCCTGGCCATGATTTTCGAAAAATCCTCGACCCGAACCCGCGTGTCCTTCGAGGCCGGCATGACACAACTGGGCGGCTCCGCCCTGTTTTTATCACCACGGGACACCCAGCTCGGCCGTGGCGAGCCGATTGAAGACTCCGCCATTGTGATCTCCAGCATGGTCGATGCGGTCATGATCCGCACCTTTGCCCACAAGACAGTGGAGCAATTCGCGGCGGCCTCCCGTGTGCCTGTCATCAACGCGTTAACTGATGATTTCCACCCCTGCCAGCTGCTTGCCGACATGCAAACGTTCCGGGAGCACCGGGGCAGCATCAAGGGCGCGACCGTGGCGTGGATCGGGGATGGCAACAACATGTGCCACTCTTACATGAACGCGGCCGCCCAGTTTGGTTTCCACCTTAACGTGGCCTGCCCAGAAGGCTATGAACCAGATTCCGAACTGATGGCTACCCAGCGAAGCCATGTCACTCTATTCCGGGAGCCTGCGGATGCGGCCAGGAACGCCAACCTTCTGGTGACCGACGTCTGGGCATCCATGGGACAGGAAGAAGAGCAGCAGGCTCGCGAGCGGGCTTTCAAGCGTTATCAGATCAATCGTGAACTGATGAAACTTGCTGACAAAGATGCCCTGTTCATGCACTGCCTCCCAGCCCATCGCGGGGAGGAAATTTCTCACGATATGCTGGAACATCCGAGCTCGGTTGTCTGGGATGAAGCGGAAAACCGCCTGCATGCCCAGAAAGCGCTGCTTGAATTCCTGATTCTGGGAAAGCTGGACTGATTCAATGACCCCAAGCACTACGGTAACCGGCGACTGGCTGCTCGAAGTCAACAATCTGTCTTGCGGCTATGGCGGCGACTCCGTCATCCGGGACATCAGCTTTGCGCTCAGTCATGGTGACATTGGCTGCCTCCTCGGCCCGAGCGGTTGCGGGAAAAGTACCATCCTCAGGGCGCTGGCGGGATTTCTGTCACCCAACACCGGCGAAATCCGGCTTCAGTCTCAGGCCATTAGCCTGCCAGGCCGGACACTCCCCCCGGAAAAGCGCAAGATTGGCATGGTATTTCAGGACTATGCCCTGTTCCCTCACCTGACCATTGCGGACAACGTTGGGTTTGGCCTGAAGGACCTTGCCAAATCGGAAAAACGCCAGAAGGTCATGGAGCTTCTCAAACTGGTTCATCTTCAGGACCTGGCCGATAACTACCCGCACGAACTGTCCGGCGGTCAGCAACAGCGCGTTGCTCTTGCCCGGGCACTGGCGCCGGAGCCTACGCTGATCCTACTCGACGAACCGTTCTCCAACCTGGATGCGGATCTGCGCCGCCGGCTCAGCCTGGACGTTCGGGAAATCCTCAAGACCCTCGGCATCAGTGCCATTCTGGTCACCCACGACCAGCAGGAAGCCTTTGCCATGTGCGACCAGGTGGCCGTGTTGCGAGACGGCCAGATTCAGCAATGGGACGTGCCCTACAACCTTTACCACGAACCGTCCAACCGGTTCGTCGCAAGCTTCGTTGGCCAGGGAGGATTTATTCCGGGCAGAACACTGGGGCCGGACGCCATCGACTCCGAACTCGGCGTTATTCATGGGAACCGGGCCTACAAGTGGGAACCCGGCACTCTGGTTGATGTCCTGATTCGTCCGGATGACATCGTCTACGACCCGGACTCCGACCTGCGCCCAAAGGTAATAGAGAAAACCTTTGCCGGCACCTCTACTCTCTACCGGTTCCGCTGTTCGGAAGAAACCGAATTCGAGGCACTGTTCCGTAGCCATCTGGATTTTCATCTGGGCGAATCCGTGCCCGTGCGCGTGGAGGCGGATCACCTGATCGCCTTCGAGCGCACAGGTTGAGACCCGATTCAGTTATTACAGATCCGCTCTACGGCGACAAGCCAGCCCGAGTACAGGGATTCGCGCAGGGCAGGAAGCATCACAGGATGAAACTGACGCTCGCACTCCCAGAGCGCTGAGAGTTCGTCCAGACTTTCGTACACGCCCGTTTGCAGGCCAGCCAGAAACGCCGCACCCAATGCGGTTGTTTCTGTCACTCGCGGACGATCGACCGTCACATTCAGGATGTCGGCGAGGAACTGCATGACCCAGTCATTGACCGCCATTCCACCATCAACCCGCAGCCCCTCAAGGGGCGCACCATCATTCTTAATGGCACGAACCAGATCCTTGGTCTGATAACACACGGATTGAAGCCCGGCCGTCACGATTTCGGCAATGCCAGTATCGCGGGTAAGCCCCATGATCGCTCCCCGGGCATGGGGATCCCAGTGCGGCGCCCCTAGGCCCGTAAAGGCCGGCACCAAATACACCGGATTATTGACGCCAACGGCTTCGGCGTGAGCGGTGGATTCACTGGCGTGATCAATCAGCTTTAAACCGTCCCGCAGCCACTGCATGGCCGCCCCGGCCACAAAGATACTGCCCTCCATGGCATAACACGGCTTGCCGTTGAGACGATACGCAACCGTGGTCAGCAGCCGGTTTTCGGATCGAAGTGCCTGATCCCCGGTATTGAGTATCAGAAAACATCCGGTGCCATAGGTACTCTTGGCCATACCCGGCTGAAAACAGGCCTGGCCAACCAAGGCCGCCTGTTGATCACCGGCAATACCGGCAATGGGGACGGGCGCCCCCAGCCAGTCCGTCTCGGTCGTGCCGAAATCCGCTGCGCTATCCAGGACCTCTGGCAACAGGGCCTCAGGCACACGGAACAGCTCAAGAAGCTCTTTGTCCCAGTCTTGAACGTGGATATTGAAAAGCGCGGTTCGCGATGCATTGGTCGCGTCAGTGAAGTGGGATTGCCCACCGGTCAAGTTCCACAACAACCAGCTATCAACCGTTCCGAAGGCCAGTTCACCTGCTTCCGCGCGCTGCCGGGCACCGTCTACGTTATCCAGAATCCACGCCGTTTTGGTTGCGGAGAAATACGGATCAATCAATAAGCCGGTCTTTTCCACCACCAGATCTTCGTAACCATCGGTTTTCAGCTTGGTACACAGTGACGCCGTTCGACGGTCCTGCCAGACAATGGCCCGATAGATCGGCTCTCCGGTCTTCCTGTCCCAGACCACGGTGGTTTCACGTTGATTAGTGATGCCAATACCGGACAAATCCGAAGCCTGAATACTGGCCTTAACCAGCGCACCGCGACAGACCGAGAGTGTGCTCTCCCAGATCTCCGTGGCGTCGTGCTCTACCCAACCATCTTTAGGAAAAAACTGACGAAATTCCTGTTGATCAACACCAATGATGGTGCCCTTGTCGTCAAAAACAATAGCGCGCGAACTGGTCGTTCCCTGATCGATGGCAAGCAAATAGCGGCTCATGGGTTCCTCCGATGGTTTTTACCGGATTCTAACAACCAGCGCACAATTGAGGGTGGAATCAGCACAAAAAACGGAAGGAAAAGCAAAAAAAAGGGCCGGAAAACCGGCCCTCAAATGACGAATGAAACAAGGAAAGTTCGTAAGAACTACAACCTCAAAAGTCATCCCTTACACCTGCTAGTATTGGCAAGCACCCCCGCCAAATCAGTAGCGGTTGTGTAGTGGCTTTGTTACATAAGGTGAGACGGAGAGACCCAGCTCACACTATGGAGTCGACAGGCTTCTTGCGTGGCCAAACCAGGCTAAAACGAGCCCCGCCCAACACCTCGGAACGTCCGACAAACGCCTGCCCCCCATGCCAATAGAGAATGCGGCGGACAATGGACAAGCCCAGGCCATAGCCGCCCGAGGTGCGGGTTCGGCTGTCATCCAATCGCGCAAAGGCGGTAAAAACCTTTTCCCAGTCCTCTTCGGGAATACCCGGCCCATCATCTTCAACGTCGACCCGGCAGTTATCTTCATCAATGTGGCAATGCACCCGTACACGCCCGGCTGCATAGCGCCCGGCATTACCCACAAGATTCTGAATGGCCCGGTGAATGTACCGGGGCTCGATATCCGCCATGGCCCATTGTTCCGCGCCCTCATCGATGTCGGCGTCAATCGTCAGGGCCGGACGAATCAGCTGCTGCTCGGACACCACCTGCCGAACCAGATCCGTGACCGATGCTTCCTGCAGGGAAAATACCGGCCCCCCCTGCTCCAGCCGGGCGTAGGTCAGGATTTCATCAATCAGCTCATCCAGCTCCTGGATATCGCCATCAATCCCTTCCAGCTGCTTTTCAAGCTTCTTCTCATCTTCGCAGCTTTCAATCATCTGAACACCAAACCGAATCCGAGCCACAGGCGTTCGCAATTCATGGGACACCGCGTGAATCATTTCCCGCTGCACCTGAACCAGTCGCTGAATGTGTTCCGCCATGCCGTTGAAAGAGGCCGCAAGTCGCGAAACCAGGGTGCCCGAGCCAGACTCAACCCTGGCTCCCATTTCGCCCCTCGCGATACGCACCACCACGGACTCAACCATTCGCAAATTGTTATCGACCTCCCTTAGCGCGAGCACCAGCACCGCCGCCAGCACACCACCTACCGCGATCACGAGAAGAAAAATAACGGGCAACGCCCAGGGGTCAAACGGTGCGGCCATGTCAAGACGGAACAATTCGCCGTCCGACAACTGCATTAAGACATGGCCCCGGTCGTCCGAGTCATCCTCGAAGAAAACAACACCCCGGCGAAGCACCTGTTCCAGAACCTCATCAGAAGGCAGGGACTCCGGTTCGGCAACCCGCCTTATATCGACGGCGAGCGCATCAGCCAGCTGCTGGGCCAAGGTAGCCCGATCGGCCGACATGGCGGAATCCAGATGGCGAAGCGTGATCATGGCCGTCGCCTCGGATACACCCCGGTATAGATCCGGAAAGCGAACTTGAATGACACGTCCATCGTCGGTCTGGGCAAGCACCCGATAACCGACACCGGTTTCCAGAGAAACAACCTGGTTGTAACCAAGGCGCTCCATAATCACCGGCTCCAGCCCCGCCTCCTCCGGACTGAGAATCCGAAAATCATAGCCGGCATGCAGCCAATGTTCCGGCGCATTCAGGTCGGGATCACCGATCAGCCAGCGCATGAGAGGTTCCGGGAAGTGTTCATGCCAGGCCATCGAGCGCACTGCATTGACGCCCACGAAGAGAGCGACACACAGCAGCATGACCAGCACCATCAGGCCGGCAAATCGGGCATAGAGTTTGAGAAAAAACGTCAGGGACATGTCACAAACCCTGCTGGGAGCGGCCGATGAAGACGCATTTCCTCATCGGCTCTGGCGGCAGCGGACTCAGGCTTCCTTAACGAACAGATAGCCTTTGCTGCGAACGGTCTTAATACGGCGCGGGTGAATGGGATCATCGCCGATCTTCGGACGAATCCGCGATACCCTGACGTCAATGGAACGATCCTGCCCGTCGTACTCAATGCCGCGCAGGGCTGTGAAGATTTCCTCCCGGCTCAGTACTCGGCCGGCATTGCTGGCGAGCAGCCAGAGCAAATCGAACTCGGCACTGGTCAGGTCGATGCTTGCGTCGTTAAGCCAGGCCTCGCGCATGGAACGGTCAACCACCAGGTCGTTGAACTGAAGCCGAACCGGCTCTTCACCACTGCCTTTGTCTTCACCTGCCTGCCCGGACTCGGTGACACGACGCAACATGGCGCGGATACGTGCCAGCAGTACGCGAGGTTTGACCGGTTTACCGATGTAATCGTCTGCGCCCATTTCCAGGCCGAGTACCTGATCAAGGTCATCGGTGCGGGCGGTCAACATAATGATGGGGCCATTGAAGAACGGGCGCGCCCGGCGACATATGGACAACCCGTCTTCCCCCGGCAGCATGAGATCGAGCACCACCAGGTCCGGCTGCTCATTCCGAATACGTTCTACCGCTGCGCCTCCATTGGTCTCAAGAGACACTTGCAGGCCATTGCTCTCCAGATACTCTCTGGTCAACTCTGCCAGTCGTTCGTCGTCTTCGACAATGAGAATTCGCCAACTTTCGTTCGTCTGTTCCACGCCGTCGTCTCTGATTTTGTTATCGCGGGTTTCGAGGATCTACCTGCCACCAGGGGCCGATAGCCTGATGTTTCAACAATTATACATGTTGCCCCAGAATATACATGGAACAACGCTCCCGTTACACCCCGTGACAGAGCATAAACAAGATAAGTACCCAAAGCGGGTCACAAATATGTCGTTGATAGGGTCACTCACGGGCCATAAACGCAAGTGGCCGCATTGCTTCAGAAAAGAGGGCGACCCTGAGCCACCTCTTCTTCGGTCGCCTCCCGGCGCCCGACGATCTCCAGATCGAAATAAAGGGTGTATCCAGCCAGGGGATGATTGGCGTCGACCTTCACCAGATTGCCATCAATGGCAACCACCTTGACGATCTGGGCTTCGTCCCCGGTGTTGGTCTGGAACTTCATCCCGACCTCAAGCTTCTCAATGCCCTCGAAAAGCGACCGGGGAACCTTGCGAATCAGTTCCGGGTTGTGATCACCGTACGCCATCGCAGGCGGGACCGTCACCTCGAGGCAATCCCCGACACTGCGATCTTTCACGGCTTGCTGGATGCCCTCAATGATGCTGGGACTGCCGTAGAGGAAATGCAGAGGCTCGCCGCCTTCTGAAGTATCGACCAGCTCACCAAGCTTATTCTTCAGAATGTAGTGAACCGTGAAAACGTCGGGTTTGGCATTTGCGTCAACCATTAGCCGTTGGTCTTTCCTGTGTTGGTGGGTGGATCAGTGATTTGCAGGCCATGCATCACCAGCCGCTGATCCAGCGTCTGCTTCAGCCCCTTCGGATCAGCCAGGTCCATGCGCTCTAGCAGCGGACGGTAAATGCCCTGTTCATCCCGGGCCCGTATGGCCTGCAATATGACGCGCAGTTTACCACGACGGCTACCGGTTTCGGCCTTCAGCGCTTTAAGGGCTTTCCCTAACCTCAATTCATCGTCGGTAAAATCACAACCGAACGGGAACGCCGGGAACAGGTCTGGCCGGCCCGGAGCCGACAATGCCCCTCGAACCGTATCGGGCGTGTTATTGCACCAGGAATCCGGCAACCGGAAGGCGGCGTCGACTTTACCAGCCTTCTGCGCCTGCTTTAACAAGGAAGGCTGGAAGCGCGAATCGGCAATACGGATCAGACGCAGATACACCTGCTCATCGGATTGCCCTCGCAGATCGGCGATACCATATTCGGTGATCACTATATCCCGCAGATGCCGGGGAATCGTGCAGTGTGCATAGTTAAAGACAATATTGGACAGGGTCTCTCCGCCCGATTTACGGGTAGCCCGCATGGTGAGGATGGAACGACCACCGGGCAATTCATGAGCCATGGCAACGAAATTGTACTGTCCCCCCACGCCACTGACCACGCGGCCGTCATCCAAGCCATCGGACACCGCCGCGCCATTGAGGGTGTACATCATGGCTGAGTTGATAAATCGTCCATGAACCCGCTGGGACGCTTTCAAACGCTGATTGCCATAGCGGTGATCATACAGCTGGTTGATGTAGTTCACACTGGTCATACAGATCTGGGACCGCTGCTCTTCGCTCATTTCCCTCAGCGCCTGATAAAAACGCTCCGGGCCCACGTAGAAGCCACCGTGCATGATGATACCGCCCCGCAAGCGATCGCCAAGAAGATACGCAGCGATGGCCTGGCGTGCATCGGGGTTATCCAGATTACCTTCGACCGAGTGTTCACCGATCACCAGCCGACCACCACGGAATTCCACTGAACCTTTCAGCACCCCCACACTCACGAGCCAACTCACGTCCCGCGCCCTGAGCGGTGAATCGATCAACTGGTGCTTGCGAAGCACATCCAGTGACTCGATGGTGATGCTTTCGGACAGCTCGCCTGTGTTGATCAACTCCTGCAGGTCGGCATTGTCATAGACCTGACGGCGCAGAACCCCCGCCTGCATCAGATACAAAAAGCCGTCCACCATCATCTCGCTGCAGCCGTAGAGACCTTCTTCAAACGTCCCGGTCCCACCGTCAGTCGCGGCTACGGGGAACTGACCCGCGACATCAAGATGCTGATACACGGCCTGCCAATCGTCGTTCTGGGTGTGGCGAAGAATAGTGCTGTACACCAAAGCAGCGCCAAGGGAACCGATGCCGACCTGCAGGGTACCGCCATCGCGCAGCAGCGTGCTGGCATAGAACCCAATCAGGTGATCCTCGGGACTGATCGCCAGGGCGGGCGCTGAGAACAGGGGGTAATCCGTGGAGGGCTGTTCGAACACCACATCGAAATCCGTCTCTTTAACCGCAGCGTGGTGCCCCAGGTAAGGAAGGTTGCGATTGAGCTCTGCAACCAGAGCCACTGACTGCCCGCCGGCCTCACGTTCACGCATCAGCGGAATCAAATCCAGCGTCAAATCCGGGTTACAACTAAGGCTCACCCGCCCCGGCTCGCCCGAGCGATCGCCCGGTGACACCATCTGAGCCACGACATTAATGCCCTGTGCCATCAGGTCGCGCACCGCGTGGGTGTAGTTACTACTCACGTAATGGCGTTGTTGGGAGCGGTTATTCAGGTAGCTGCCGGCCTTGAAGAAGAACTCCGACACAGTGACGTTGGGCGGCAGCGTATTACTCGATACGGCCCTGGCATAGGCCAGCTCTGGGATGTCGCCATACAGGCGTTTGGTGAAAGGTTCGAGGAAACGTTTTTCGAGAGAGGAGCCGCCTTTCGGTGCCAGCAACGACAGCGCCGTAACGATATGCAGTTTGATCTCCGGGTCCGCTTTGGCGCGCTCATAAAGCGCATTGGCAAAACGCACCGGTTTTCCCAACCCAAGTGGCATGCCAAGCGTAACGTTCTTGCCTACCCGACGAATGACCTCGTCGACACAAGCCTCGACATCGTTCAAACGACGACCGCTTTCCTGCGCCATCTCCAAGCTCCTTTCTTGTTTTCAGCCCGTTGTTTGAGCAACGATCATCACACGGGCGATCAGGAGTGGCAACGTATCAGGAAGGCTTTTGTACTTTTTTCAGGGAGAAATCAACGAAAGACTGACGTGGATCAGAAGTTCCACTTCAAATTCAGGCAGGCGCCCTCGTTCAGCAGAGCCAGACCATGATCCGGCTGGGCCGGCTCAGAGGCAAACCGCTTGCCGGAGTCAGTGCGGGAAAAGGTCCAGGTCAGGAGGCGAGAGCCAAGTTCGGAAAACACGCCGATCGAGCTGTCGTCCGGGTTTCCGGTCAGGCGCTCCTGCGCTCCCAATACCTGCTCGACAGTACTGGCTTCCGCCCTATCATCGAACACAAGCTCATCGGCTTCGGCACGCACCACAAAGGCGACCAGGTTGAGAGCAAGCAATACGACAAATATGCGAATAATCATGAAACTTCGGCAACCTAAAATGCGAGATGTAAGCCAATATCGAATAAGTCTAAAGTCTAATGATTGTGCGCGGAAAAGGTGTGAAGTTGTACACAAACCAGTCATTTATTTGTCATTGTTTAACTTTCTTTTTGTCAAAAAATAATCCCAAATATTTCGACGTGTAACCAATCCAGGCTCTGCCCCGGCCGCTGGCCAGGGCAGAGACACCCGAAGAAGGTCTTCAGGGGCAAGGATAAGTATATGTTTGATGCAGTTTTTCTATTGACTCCAGAACTTCATCGTCCAACTTTATGCTGGCAGACCCGAGGTTTTCCCGAAGCTGTCCCATTGTCGTCGCGCCAATGATGTTACTGGTGACAAAACTCCGACTATTTACATAGGCCAAGGCCAGTTGCACGGGCGACAGCCCATGCCCTTTGGCAAGATCCACGTATGCCCGTGTCGCTTCCATTCCTCTGGGCCCGGTGTAACGGCTGAAGCGCTCAAACAGAGTCAAACGCCCCTTCTCTGGCCAGACATCGCCGAGATATTTGCCCGACAGCATGCCAAACGCCAGTGGCGAGTAGGCCAAAAGCCCGACCTGTTCACGATGGGCGACCTCAGCCAGCCCCACCTCAAACGAACGGTTCAGCAGGTTGTAGGGATTCTGGATACTGACCGGCCTCGGCCACTCGTTTTCCCGAGACAAACGCAAGTACTCCATTGTCCCCCAGGGTGTCTCGTTCGACAGGCCGACATGGCGGATCTTGCCTTCCCGAACCAGCTCATCCAGGGCACCCAGAGTTTCCTCTATGGGAGTGAAGTGTTCGTCCGGCTTGTGCTGGTAGCCTAATTTGCCAAAGAAATTGGCAACACGATCCGGCCAATGCACCTGATACAGGTCAATGTAATCCGTCTGCAAGCGTTTCAAGCTGGCCTCGCAGGCTTGTCGAATGTGTTCCCGGGTCAGCCGGGGGCCCCTGCGCAGATAGCTCAGACCATTGCCGGGTCCGGCGACCTTGGAGGCAATCACCAGATCGTCCCGTCGCCCCCGCCGAGCCAGCCAGTTACCCAGATAGGTCTCGGTCAGACCTTGAGTTTCCGCCCTCGGGGGAACCGGATACATTTCGGCGGCATCAATGAAATTCACACCCTGGGCAGTGGCGAAATCCAGCTGTTCAAAGGCCTCGACCTCGGTATTCTGTTCGCCCCAGGTCATGGTTCCGAGGCAAATCAAACTGACATCGAGATCGGTATTACCAAGTTTTCGGGTTTCCATTCAGTCCTCCTGTTGTTTATAACCACTATCAGTCAAACAGTCTCAGTTGAGTCACCGGCGCCTCGTCATTGCGAAATCGCACGCCCAGACCAAGCAACCTGACAGGACGGTCCCGGCCGGACACCAGTTCTCTGAACAGTGGTAGATAGTCATCGGTTTCCGGAGCCTCAATGTGCTCCCTGACGCGCTCCAGCGTGTGGGTGGAAAAGTCACTGTAGCGAACTTTGACGAACAGCTTGTGGATGGGTTTCTTCCGGGCCTTTCGGGCCAGGCGCTGTGTGAGATCAGCCACCAGCGAGGCCATCACGGATTCACAGGCCGCCCGATCCGGCAAATCCTGAGAAAAAGTGCGCTCGACACTGATGGATTTCGCGACCCGGGAGACCACCACGGGCCGCTCGTCCCGACCATTGGCCATTTCGTGCAGTCGATAGCCCTGCTTGCCGAAGCGATCAATCAACACCTCCGGTGCCAATGTTCGCAAATCGCCACAGGTTTTCACGCCCAGAGCGTGCAGCTTGTTAGCCGTCACTTCACCGACACCAAAGAGCTTCTCAACCGGCAACTCGAGCACAAACCCGTCAACATCCTCGGGCCGGATGACGAACAGGCCGTCAGGTTTCTGCCAGTCACTGGCGATCTTGGCCAGAAACTTGTTGGGAGCCACACCCGCCGACACCGTAATGCCAACCTGCTCACGGATACGCTCCCGCAGCTGGCGAGCCATCAAGGTCGCGCTGCCCTTGCACTCCGTTACTTCGGTCACATCCAGGTAGGCTTCATCCAGCGACAAAGGTTCCACCAGATCGGTGAGTTCTCGAAGAACTGCCATGACCTGTTGCGACGCAGCCCGATAACGCGCCATGTCCGTCGGTACGGTTACCAGGCCCGGGCACAGACGCCGGGCTTCACTGCCGGGCATGGCGGAACGGACCCCAAAGGCTCGGGCTTTATAGTTGCACGTGGTGATGACGCCTCGCCCGCCCTCGCCGCCCACTGCCAACGGAACTTCTCGCAGCGTTGGGTCGTCACGCATCTCGACGGCGGCATAAAAACAGTCGCAATCAATGTGAATGATTTTGCGCTGGCGCATGGCTCAGAGGCTCGCCTCACGGTATATGTACATTTATACAGCCTTGTATCTTAAGCTAACATACTGAGAATGTCAGGAAGCGCAGTGATAGCTACACAAAAATATCGTGAGGCCCCATGAGCAACCCTATTCCAGAATCCCGTCGCACCGAAATAGAAGCGGCCGCCTTCCGCCGCCTGGTCAAGCACCTGCAGGAGCATACCGATGTCCAGAACATCGACCTGATGAACCTGGCCAGCTTCTGCCGGAATTGCCTGTCCAAATGGTACCGCGCTGAAGCGCTCGAACGCGGCTTCGAAATTTCCGACCCGGATGCCAGGGAAGAGATTTACGGCATGCCCTACGAAGAGTGGAAGAGTCGATATCAGACCGGGGACAAGCAGGCTCACAAACAGTGACCGTCAACGAAGCAGTGCGCATCCATCTGGCGTCACTGGCGGCGGGGCATGCTGATTTTGCCGAAACCCTGGCTCTGATCGAACGGCATTTCGACTATCAGCCCACAGCGTTTCACAACGGCCCGCTGACCAATGCCCCCGGCGAAAACGCCGGTTCCTGCCGGGTTTTCGCCCTGGGGCGCTATTGCAACCTGGCAGAGTCCGATACGCTAAGGCTGTTTGCCGAGCACTATCGGCAAGTCGTCGAAGACCCGTCCGGCAGCAGTCATGCCAACATTCGGCAGTTTATCAGCACTGGCTGGTCGGGCATTCGATTCGACGCCGACCCCCTCAGGCCGCGACAAACGCAAAATACCACGGAAGAGAAACACCCATGACCGATAACGCCAACACTGGGGTTACACAGGTTTTTCAGCTCAAAAGCGCCAACCTTTCAATGACCGCACTGGAGCTGCACTTTTTCGATAACGATGAGTTTGAAGCCACACTTCGGGACAAAATCAGTCAGGCTCCCGGTTTCTTCAAGGATATTCCGATCATCATCGGCCTGGAAAAGTATCAGGGCCCGGACAGCGAGCTGGATTTCTTCAAAATCATCGGCATTTGCCGGCGCCACCACATGCATGTCGTGGGTGTTCGTGGTGGAACCGACGACCAACGCCGGCTGGCGCGGGGAGCGTCACTCGCTCTGTTGCCGGCGGCGGCGCAGCGTGAACGCGTCGAAGAACCAAAACCTGCCGCAGAGGACACCAGCAATGAAGAGGTTGCTGTCACTCAGCCGGTGGTTGAGACCAGGTCCGGCGAGGCAGTGCCCGCCCGGGTGGTGTCGCAGCCGGTACGTTCCGGCCAGCAGGTTTATGCGCCCGAGGGCGACCTGATTATTCTTGCCTCGGTTCAGCCAGGGGCTGAAGTGCTCGCGGCAGGCAATATTCACGTTTACGGACCGCTGCGCGGCAGAGCCCTGGCCGGCATTCACGGCGCGGAAAACGCGCGCATATTCTGCCAATCTCTGGAAGCGGAGCTTGTGTCCATTGCCGGACACTATAAAATTTCAGAAGATCTTCAGAACGACGGCTGGAAAAGCGCCGTTCAAATCCAGCAAAAGGACGATTTGCTGGTGGTAATGCCACTAGACAAAGCCTGACAGTAAGACAAAATACAACAATAGAATCTTTCATTCGGCATATACGACGAACTCACCGTGATACAGGAAACGAACCTTGGCTAGAATCATTGTCGTCACCTCAGGAAAAGGCGGCGTTGGCAAAACCACCACCAGCGCCTCAATCAGCACCGGTCTTGCCAAGCGCGGCCACAAAACGGTTGTTATCGATTTTGATGTGGGCCTGCGCAACCTGGACCTGATCATGAACTGCGAGCGACGGGTCGTTTACGACTTCGTCAACGTCATTCAGGGTGAGGCCTCCCTGACTCAGGCCCTGATCCGCGACAAGCGGGTCGAAAACCTGTACATCCTGCCGGCCTCTCAGACCCGCGAAAAGGAAGCCCTGACCAAAGACGGTGTGGAACGAGTGATTAACGAACTGTCCGACAGTTTCGACTACATCGTGTGCGATTCGCCGGCTGGCATCGAGCACGGCGCCCTGATGGCCCTGTATTACGCCGACGAAGCCGTTGTCGTCACTAACCCGGAAGTCTCATCGGTACGGGATTCGGATCGCATTCTCGGGATTCTCCAGAGCAAGTCCCGCCGGGCCGAAATGGGCCAGGATCCGGTTAAGGAACACCTGCTGCTGACCCGCTACAACCCGGGACGAGTAGAGCGCGGCGAAATGCTATCTGTCGCCGATGTCGAAGAAATTCTCGCCATCCCGCTACTGGGTGTCATCCCGGAAAGCCAGGTTGTCCTGAACGCTTCCAACCAGGGCGTTCCGGTCATCCTTGAAGAAGAGAGTGACGCCGGACAGGCCTATGATGACGCAGTAAGTCGCCTGCTGGGTGAGGAGCGCGAACACCGCTTCATGACCGCGCAGAAGAAAGGCTTCTTCTCGCGCATGTTCAAGGGAGGTTAAGGCATGAGCTTCCTTGATTACTTTCGGGGCAGTAAGAAGAACACGGCCAACGTGGCCAAGGAGCGTCTGCAAATTATCGTCGCGCACGAGCGCGGCCAGCGCGAGCAACCGGACTATTTACCCCAGCTGCAGCAGGAGCTGCTCAATGTCATCCGCAAGTACGTTCAAATCAGTGATGACATGGTACAGGTCGAGGTTGATCGCAACGACAACTTTTCGGTTCTGGAATTAAACGTCACTCTGCCGGAACGTTAACTCCCCGGCTCCCTTACCTTTGCTGATGGCCCCACCCGGGGCCTACCAGCGGGCGTAATGGTCTTCCATCAGGCCGCGCATTGAGGCAATGGCGAGGCGCTCGCCGCCCTCGTGGGTAATAAAACCGCTGAAGGTGCCGATGAACTGCCTGAAATTGGACGCCAGCACGAACACGTTCAGCCGCTCCTGACGCACACCTGCTGGCTCAAACATGAGATCAACCCGGCCATCGTCCGTTGTGACGCGCCATTGCTTGCCGGGCTGTTGGCGATCAAAGTCGAAGCGGGCGATCCCTAACTTGAGGCAGCGGCCGTCCAGCCACAGGGCGTTTTCCGTCACCCCGGTTTCATTAACTCCCGCAGCGAGATTCAGCCCCAGAGATCGCCCGTCAGGCAACTGCCCCGCCATACAGGCCCAGTTCCATGCCGTCTCCCGGCGCATGAAACCACAGCTCCAGTCAATTGAGCCCCGGGTGCCCTCGTCGCAGCGCCAGACTTCCTGCCCCCAGCGCACCTGCCCTGTCACCGGGAGTCCCGCCGATTTTCGGGTGAAGACCCAGCCGTTATAGCCCGCCGGCGACACCAAACGCAGTGGATCGTCATCGTTGTGCAGGGTCAGGTCTACCCGAATGTCTCCGGGCGCCTTCACCCGGACTGATCTGCCTTCGCCACCGGGGAGGATACTGAGTACCGCATCGCCCTTGGCGAAAACCGAAGCTCCCTGCTCCGGCCTGGGCTCGATTCGGGCGCCCCGAGCCAATGGCGCGAGAAAGGACTGTTCGTGCAACGTTCCGGAGGCAAAGTCGTACAGATAGAAAAAACCGTTGGCGACCAATTTAAGATCGACAATCGCCATGCCGAACACCCAGTCTGGCGCCATGGCACTGACAAACTGGAACTGATTGAACCGCCAACGCCTCGCAAGCCGCGAGCGCGGCTTATCCATCGCATTGCGCAGGTCGAATGCCTGGTAGTTGATCTCGTCTACCACTCCGTCGCACAGGCCCGGCGCGATCCTGCCGCTCTCATCCACCAGTTTTTTGACCATCATTGAATCCGTCAGCTTGGGCCATTTTTTGCCAGGGCATCGTCAGTGAGATACCTGGTTCACAATCCCCAGTTTAAGAGAACAGAACCGCCCAAACCTCATGCTAGACTCGGGCCACAAATGTCAAGGAAGCTTACTTCATGAGAACTACCAAAGCCCATAGCATTACGGGCTGGATCGCGGCGATGGGCGCCACCTTACTGGCCACTGTTTTCTCCGCCTCCTCTGTCAGTGCGCAATTACCCGCGGAAGACGCCAAGGACTGGAAACTCCGCGAAGAAGTCGGCAACATCCGCGTATACACCGTCGACCAGACCGACTCAAGCTTCAAAGCATTCAAAGCAGAAGCCCTGCTGGACACGCCCATCGAAAACCTGATGGCCGTGATGATCAACCCCGAGTCTTGCCTGGAATGGGTCCACAACTGCATCGAATCCTACGCTTTTGGTGAGGGCAACTTCCACGATCGCTACGCTTACTCCGTCAACAACATGCCCTGGCCGGTGACCGACCGCGACTACGTACTTCGCATCCAAACCCGAGGCAACCGGGCATCCGGCGAAGTGATCATGGACCTTAACGCTATACCCAACCAGCGGAGAGAATTTGACGGTCGCATCCGTGTCGACCGCTCAGACACCTTTTATCGGTTTATTCCCAGGGGCGACCAGACCAAGATGATCTGGATTCAACACACTGACCCGAACGGCTCGCTGCCGGGCTGGCTGGTCAACTCTCTGCTGGTGGATATTCCCGTTCGCTCCTTGCAGGCCCTGGAGAAAGTTGCGCAGAAGCCTCACTACCAGGGTTTCGAACTGGTGTACGACGACGCCGGACAGCTAATCAGCGTTCGTCATTCCACCGAATAGCAGGAAGGGGATGACTCGCCTTCTGCAAGACGATAAGCTCTAGCAAAAGAACCACAAAAGGCAGGCACCGATCCATGACGGTTCTCGCTTACGAGATCATGACTCCCAGTATCAAGGCGGTCCCTCAGGCCTGGACGATGGACCGGCTCGCCCGCTTCCTCATCGACAATGAAATCACCGGCAGCCCGGTCACCAACGACCACGGCGACATCGTCGGGATAGTCACCCTGAAAGACATTACGGAATTTCGCTGGAATGCCAATCGATCTGACACCGACTGCAAACTGACTCCGGAAGAAGAGGAAGAGGCCCGGCGCCTTCGAATGTTCATTTTCGAGGAAATGAGCAAAGTCCCGGTGGAAGTACGGGACATCATGACCCCCAGCGTCCTTTCCGTTGACGAACAGACTCCGGTGCACGACATCGCCGACACCATGATGCGCGAACACCTGCACCGGATTTTTGTTAAAAAGGGAAAAAAAATAATCGGGATAATAACCACATACGATATGCTCAAGTTAATCTCAGACAAGGAACTGATGCAGCGATGTGCCCTGTAGTAACTGCTTGATTAACCAGAGAGGTAGCGCGCCCTATGCCCGGAGCACCCGAAGCTCGCAAAAAGATGTATGTCCTCGACACCAACGTCCTGATTCACGATCCCAACGCCCTCCTGAATTTTGAAGAACACGATGTCATCATCCCGATGACCGTCCTTGAAGAACTCGACAACCTCAAATCCGGTAAACAGGCCGTTGCCGCGGACTGCCGCCAGGCCATCCGGAACATCGACAAGCTGCTTGGCGATGCCACCCCAAAAGACATTGAAAAAGGCGTCCCCATTGTCCGGGCCGAAAAAGCAGAGCCACTGGGTCGACTGCTGATTCTGATGAGTGCGCAACAGTCGGAAACCCATTCGCTGCCCGAACACCTGAACGACAACAAGATCATCAACACGCTCGCGGCCCTGCAGGACAAGCACGAAGGTCACGAGATTATCCTGGTCAGTAAAGACATCAATATGCGCCTGAAAGCGCGCGGCTTTGGCGTCGAGGCACAGGACTACCACAACGACCAGTTACTGGACGACATTGATCTTCTGCCCAAGGGCTACCACGAGTTCCCCAATTCCTTCTGGGACACGATTGAAAAGGTCGAAACCGTCCAGCGCGAAGGCATCACCGAGCACATTCTCAAGCGTGAGGGCACGCTGGCCCTGCTGCATATCAACGAATTCGTGATCGACGAACAGGGATTCGTCGGCCGGGTCACCGACTTGTCGGCGGACCAGATTGTCATCCGCGACCTTCACCAGCATGACCTTATGGACGAGGAGGTCTGGGGTCTGGTGCCACGGGACATCTACCAGTCTCTGGCGCTGAACCTGTTACTGGATCCGGATGTCCATCTGGTCAACCTGACCGGCTCCGCTGGCTCAGGCAAAACCATTCTGGCGCTGGCAGCCTGTATTGAAATGACCGTGGCGAGCAAGCTCTACAAGCGCATCATAGCCACCCGTTCCACTCAGGGCCTGGATGAGGACATTGGCTTTTTACCGGGTACAGAAGCCGAGAAGATGGAGCCTTGGCTGGGTGCGATCGTGGACAACCTCGAAGCCCTGCACGAGGACGACGAGAACATGACAGCGAGCGTGGATTACATTCTCAGCAAGGTGCCGCTGCACTTCAAATCGATGAATTACATCCGCGGCCGCAGCTTCCAGCACAGCCTGATCATCATTGATGAATCGCAGAACCTGACGCCCCACCAGATCAAAACCATCATTACCCGGGCGGGTAATGGCTCTAAAGTGATCTGCCTGGGCAACCTGGCGCAGATCGATACCCCGTACCTGAGTTCGCTGAGCTCGGGCCTGACTTACATGACAGAGCGTTTCAAGAACTTCCGTCACGGCGGACACATCCACTTGCAGGGTGTCCCCCGTTCGGCTCTGGCCGAATACGCCGAAGCCAACCTTTGATGCATCGCACCCCAACCGGACCTTCCCGGGTTGGGGTGCGTTCTTGGCGTTCGTGTTGCGAGCTTTGTCCCGGCGACGGTCTGGACTCAGGCGGTCGCTACCTTTGCCGCCCGCTGGCGCTGTAGCAGGAACGCGACAACCGCGAGCGCGATACCACCCAGATCCGTCCAGGCTCCGCCCTCAATCATCAGCAGGGCCGATGCAATCAGCAAAATCCTGACCAGCCACGGCGCCGCCGCCCGGCCGAACCAGCCCAGCACCCCACCCGAGAGCAAATACACTCCAAAGGTTGCTGTCACCAGTGCGCGCAGGGTTTCAAACCAGCCGGCATCCATCAACAGTGCGCTGTTGTAGAAGAACATGAATGGCACGATAAACGCCGCAATGCCGATTCGGAACGACGCCACCGAGGTTTCCATGGCATTGGCACCGGAGATACCTGCGGCCGCATAGGAAGCCAGAGCCACCGGCGGCGTAATCGCCGAGACCACGGCGAAGTAGAACACGAAGAAATGCGCGGTCAGCGGGTCAATCCCGAGCTGCACCAGCCCCGGCGCCACCACCGAGGCAGCTACCGCGTAGGCAGCGGTGGTCGGCATCCCCATGCCCAGCAGGATCGAGATCAGCATGGCAAAAATCAGCGCCAGCAGCTGACTGGCTTCCGCCAGATCCAGTAACAGTACGGAAAAACGGGCGCCGACCCCGGTCAGCGAGATCACCCCGACGATCACCCCTGCCGCAGCGCACACCGCGATGATCTGCACCGACATGTAGGAGGCGATCTCCAGGGCATTGAGAATGCCACGCAGCCCCATTTTGTTGGGCGACAACCAGCTCACCACAGCCGCAGAAACCGTGGCCAGTGTTCCGGCTCGGATCACCGAATAGCCCTGGAATAGCGCCACGATCAAAATCACGATCGGGATAAACAGATAAACCTGTTTGAGTAAGCGCCGCAGATTCGGCAGCTCATCCTCACGCATGCCACGCATGCCGAGCTTCTTGGCCTCGAAGTCCACCATGAAGAACACGGATGCGAAATAGAGAATAGCGGGAATAATGGCGGCAATGGCAATCTCGGTATACGGAATACCGGTGATCTCGGCCATGATAAAGGCGCCGGCGCCCATGATCGGCGGCATGATCTGCCCACCGGTTGATGCTGCCGCTTCGACCGCGCCCGCGGACTTCTTGCTATAGCCCACCCGTTTCATCAGCGGGATGGTCAGGGACCCCGTGGACACCACGTTACCGGCACTGGTGCCGTTGATCATCCCCATCAGGCCAGAGGCAAAAATGGCCACCTTGGCGGGGCCGCCACGGGATCGGCCCGCTGCGGCAAAGGCGAAGTTGACAAAGTAGTCCCCCACCTTCGACGCCTGAAGAAACGCCGCGAAGATGATGAACAGAATGATATAGGTCGACGACACGGCTGTCGTCGGCCCCAGAATACCGGCGTCCGTGTAAACCTGACTGAAAAAGCGCTGCACAGACAGCCCCGGATACCCCAGAAAGCCGGGCAGATAGGGCCCGGCAAAGACATAGGTCAGAAAAACCAGGCCAATCACGACCAGAGCCAAGCCCGCGACCCGACGGGTAAGCTCCATGATAAGCGCCGTGCCGGCGACGGCGGCAAACGAAATGCCGATCGGCGCAAAGGATGTCCCCGTCGACATCCGCATGGAGGTGTTGTACACCACCAGCAGGTAGCCTGCCACGACCAGGGAGCACACCACCAGAACCAGATCCGGCAAGCTGAAACGGGCACGGTCGCGCTGATGAAACCAGCTCAAGATAATGCCCAGCCCGGTAGCCGCCAGCAGGGGCCAGCCGAAGTGCCAGCCTTCCAGTTCCGCGGGAATCCGCAGCGTGCCGCTCTGAACCATGCCGTAGAAAACGTAGACCTGATACCCCGCGTACAAGGCCGGCAACATCAATACGGCACCTCCCCAGGTGGTCCAGCGGCGACGATGCCATTCCTCTTCGATGGTGACAAAACGGGCACCCGCGTAAAGGATAAAACCCAGCACCAACGCGCCAGCGATGTGCACAATGCGGAAGGACCAGGTTTCCAGCGGGGCGATATTCAGGGTGTACAGGTGAAATGCGGAGTAAGCGACGGCGAGAAAGGTCACCAGCTTGAGCAACCCGCCAGTAAACAGGCGTCGATTGGCCTCCACCGGCTCCTCGTCCACATCGTGGGCCAGCATATGATCACTGTCTTCGGGCAAAGGGGTACTGGTGTCTTTCGGATGCGTGTCTGCGGCCATAAATCAACCTTGCTGTGCGAGAACCGACATCGATAAAGCAAGGGGCCACGAACGTGACCCCTTGCTTATCCTGGTTACTGCTTGATCTGGCTTTCCTCGATGGAGTAGCCGTTTTCATTGAACCAGCGAGCGGCTCCCGCGTGCCACGGCAGCACGTTGTTCTTGTCGTAGTTCTCGGGCACGGAGTGGCGCGCCGCCTTGTGGATGGACACCATCTTGTCATTGTTTTCCATGGTCAGCTTGGTGATCTCGTACACGAAGCTCTCCGGAACATTACAGTTAACCATGGCGAAGTTCCACATGGAGACAACCCGGGAGGGCTCCTCGAGGGACTGGTAGGTACCTGGCTGGATCTCGAACTCAGAGACTGGGAAAGCCTCGAGGATTTTCGCCGCTTCCTCGTCAGTCATGCTGATAATGTTCACATCCGTCTGGGCCTCAAGCTGGCTCACTGCCGGTACGGGAACTCCGGCAGCAAAGGCCACCACATCAATCAGGCCATCCTGAAGCTGACCGCCCAGATCCGACCAACTGCCATTACGGCGTTCGAAATTAACACCGAGGGTTTCCATCATTCGTGGGAAATAGGTGTCCGAGGTGGACCCTGCCGGGCCAAAGCCAATGGTGGCGCCATCGGGGATATCGGAAATCGATTTGATGCCGGAACTGGCCAGCGCGGTAACCGAAAACGGGGTTTCGTACATGGGGAACATGGCGCATACGTTGTCCATTTTCATCCCCGGGGCAAGCGGGCTGTTGCCCTTCATGGACTCGCTGGCCGGACCAAGGGTGGTCAGGCCGAACTTCAGATCACCGGTATGTACCAGGGCCATGTTCTGCATCGGGCCACCGGTGATTTCTCCACCGCCGGACACTCCCAGGTTCTCGGCAACGAAATTTGCCCAGCCAGACCCATACGCAAAATAGGTTCCCCCCTGGCTGGCTGTACCCACGGTAAAGCTCTCCGGCCAGCCGTCGCGATCCTGAGCAGAGACAGAGGTTGCAACAACGAGGGTAGACGCGAGCGCCGCCAAAATGGCTTGTTTTTTCATTGTGGTTGATCTCCCTTTCATTATTGTTAGTCAGTTGGCTGACGAGGATTTTCCCCAATTTAGTCTAGTCTTGGATTCGGCAAAGCGTAGTTGGACAAAAGTCGAAACCGGTTACCTGCGCCCCTGCAGGGTGGCAACAATGCGCCGGCCTCCGGCGCTGTCCCGATGTTCACAAAGGTAGATACCCTGCCAGATACCGAGCGCCAGCCGGCCACGGTGGATGGGGAGGGTCAGCGACGGCCCGATCAGGATACTTTTGATGTGCGCCGGCATGTCGTCGGGGCCTTCCATGACATGGGCGTAGTGGGGTGCGTTTTCCGGCACCATGACATTGAAATGCCGCTCCAGATCACCACGCACATCCGGATCAGCGTTTTCATTCACCGCCAGCGAAGCCGAGGTGTGCTGGATAAACAGATGCAGCAACCCGACCTCACAGCAGGTCAGGTCGGGAGCCTGAGCCAGTACGTCATCCGTCACCAGATGAAAGCCTCGCGGCATGGGCGAAAGCTCAATTGTGGCTTGATCCCAGATCATCGGTGCTCCTGTGATGGGTGTGATGGGCGGATTTATCGTTGCAGGTCATCCCACGGGTGCACCGGCACCACGGCCTCGGAGCCCTCGTTCTCAAACGAACTGCGGAAATAGTCCATCGCCTTCTCCGCTTCCCCGAGTTCGTCGAAACGGGCGATGTGGTAGATGGCCTCGCCCTCATTCACCAAGGGCAGGTTATTCACACAGATCACAATGCCGGAACAGGGTGACAGCACAGCCGCTTCTGACTCTCCGAAGGGGTCAGCGACCATGGCAAGCCGCTGCCCCTTGCGGACTTTCTGCCCCAGCCAGGCAATCGGCCGCATGATGCCGTCAATGTCGGCCCGCACCCACTGGGAGGTCGCAGCGGTTTCGGATCGGCTTCTGGGCGCTTTCGGCGCCTTTTTTATCGGGATCATACCCAGCTCCCGCATCACCCGGATGACCCCCTTCGAACCGCTACTGATCACCACCTCATCGAAGCGCAGGGCCTCGCCACCCTCGAAGGTGATCACAGGGATGTCGAGGGAATCGGCGTAGGCCCGCAGGCTTCCCTCGCGCAGACCCGCCTTGATGATGATCGGAGCGCCGAAGGCATTCGCCATTCGCTCGGTTTCTGAGTTGTTCAACTCGGCACGAATCTGGGGCAGGTTGAAGCGGTGAATGGCCCCGGTGTGCAAATCGATGATGTGCGTGACCTTCTCCATGATCTGCGTGCGCAGCAGATAGGCGATACGACCGCCGAGCGAGCCGCTCTCGCTGCCGGGGAAGCAGCGGTTGAGATCGCGACGGTCGGGCAGGTAGCGGGTGCGCTGGACGAAACCGAAGATATTGACGATGGGAACCGCCACCAACGTTCCCCGCAGGTGCCGGAGCGCCGAATTTTTGAGCACCCGGCGGATGATCTCCACACCATTGATCTCGTCGCCGTGAATCGCCCCACAGACCATCAGTACAGGGCCGTCACGACGGCCATGAATCACCTCTACCGGAATATGCAGGGGCGTGTGGGTGTAGAGCTTTGCAACCGGAACTTCCACCGTTTCCCGGGTACCCGGCTTGATCTGCGTTCCTGCAATTTCAAATGGCTCACGAGCCATAAATTATCCCCGTCCTTTGGTTCTTGTTTTCCAAGGTTTGTAATTTTTTTCAGTCCAGTTGATGATCATGGCAGCCACGTTCTTGCCGGTGGCGTTTTCAATCCCTTCCAGCCCGGGCGAGGAGTTTACCTCCATGACCAGCGGGCCACGGCTGGAACGCAGCAAATCCACACCCGCCACATTCAGGCCCATGGACTTCGCGGCCATCACCGCGGTACGGCGTTCCTCCGGCGTGATCCGGACCAGCGAGGCGGTACCCCCTCGGTGCAGGTTGGAGCGGAACTCCCCCTCTGCCCCCTGACGCTTCATCGCCGCGATAACCTTGTCGCCGATCACGAAGCACCGGATATCGGCGCCACCGGCTTCCTTGATAAATTCCTGTACCAGGATGTCGGCTTTCAGCCCCATGAAGGCCTCAATCACACTCTCTGCCGCCTTGCGGGTTTCCGCCAACACGACACCAATGCCCTGGGTGCCTTGCAACAACTTGATCACCACCGGGGCGCCACCCACCATCTTCAGCAACTCAGGCACGTTATCCGGCTTGTTGGCAAAACCGGTCACCGGCATACCGACGCCCTTTCGTGCCAGCAACTGCAGCGAGCGCAGCTTGTCCCTTGCACGGGTGATGGCCACCGACTCATTGACCGGGAACACCCCCATCATCTCAAACTGGCGCAACACCGCTGTGCCGTAATAAGTCACGGATGCACCAATGCGGGGAATCGCCACGTCGAAACCCTCGAGGACCTCCTCGTGGTAATGGATCTGCGGTTTGGCGGATGTGATGTTCATGGAACAATGAAGGCAGTCGATGACATGCACTTCGTGGCCCCGGTTTATGCCTTCTTCCACCAGACGGCGGGTGGAGTAAAGGTTCTTATTTCGCGATAAAACCGCAATTTTCATTTTTCATTCCTTAGGTCCGGCTCTCCGGCAAGATAGGATGCTTCCGGGTGAACCATGGCACGCCCGGCCATGGCTGTGCGCCCCAGTAACATCCGAAAGCGCATGGAGTCACGATTGGTCAGCGTCATTTCAATCGGCCATCGATTTGCCCCGACAACCACGGTAGTTTCAATCACCAGGCGATTTTCCTGATGGCCCCCGGAATCGGTCACCAGACGCTCATCCAGCACCCGGGCGTCACATTCAACCATCTGATGCAAATCGTTCTGCACCGGATGCACCCAGAACCTGACTCTTCGCTCCCCGTTTTCGGTATAGGGTTCTGCACGGAAGGCGTGCAGGCAGGACGTTCTCGCCCCGGTGTCGACCTTCGCTTTGATTCGATTGATGTCCAGGTCGGGCAACCCGACCCATTCCCGCCAGCCAAGGCCGATCTTTTCGTCACCACTGGCTGACGTCGATGGCTTGATGCCATCATCCTTCTTTGTCGACATCCAGAATTTCCTTATTGGGTTTTGTGTCCGGGCTCAGGAGCTGCACGCGGAACGGCTCCGAATGACTACCCGCGTAGATACTGGTGTGCGGGAACGGAATCTCGATACCTTCGCGATCAAGCATTTTCTTGATCGCCACCATGATGCTGCTGCGGCCGTCCAATACCTTGTCCTTCGGCACCCAGAACGAAAACTGAACATCCACCGACGATGGACCAAATGCAGTCACCAACACAAAAGGCTTTGGTTCTTCAAGACAGACCGGCTCTTCCTCGGCCAGTTTCAGCAGGAGCGTTTCCACGCGCTCTACATCTTCAGCGTAGGCAATCCCAACGGTCAGGTCGAGCCGCCGTATCGGGAACCTCGACCGGTTCACCACCCGGGTTTTGATGAGTGTTTCATTGGGGATACGGACAAACAGGTTATCCGGCGTGCGCAGTTTGACACTCAGCAAATCAATGGCGACCACCTCACCGGTGGTGGCATCCACCTCGATCACGTCGCCAATCTCGAACGGTTTTTCCATCAACAGGAACAGCCCGCTGATGATGTTGGAGGCCGAAGTCTGCGACGCGAAGCCGAGGGCTACCGTCAGGATACCCGCAGCACCCAGCACCACATCCAGAGAAAAACCGGCTTCTCGAAGGGCGGCCACCACAAACAGCAGCACCACGCCATAAAACACCAGCCGCCGCACCACCGCACTGTGATGCCGTGACGTGCGATCGCCGATCAAACGGGACACACTGCGTGCGGCCAGAGAAGCAAGCACAAGGCCAAGCCCCACCAGAAAAGCAGCGTTCAGCCACTGGCCAAGGTCAGTACTTATCCATCCAAGCAGCGCGTTGGTACCCGAATTTTCACTCACCCATCAGACTCCCAAAAGTTATCCGAACATGCGGTCGAAGGCGCGAATCAACCGTCCGCGGGATACACGCTCCCGGGCCGGGCCGACCTGCTGGCACTCGCCCGCCGCCGGCAGCAGGGCGTCGTCAACCCGCAGGGTGGCCGAGTTCATGTCAGTCTCGCACTCCACCGTCACGCCCGGCGTCCATAACTGGCCCCGGCTGTTCAGGTGCAGCGAGAGCAATGGTGTCGGCAGACTGAAGCGCTCCAGCAGCAGGGGCTCTTTGCGTCGGTTGATGATGGTGACCGGCGTGATTGCCCGCCATGGCCGTTTCGGCACCGCTTCCAGCACCAATCGGGCGAAACTGGCCGATGAATAGCAGATTTCACCTTCCATGGTATTGGGGCCTACCCAGGTCAGCGCAGGCACCGCCAGGGGAATCTCCGTCAACACCGTCTTGCTGTCGCCAACGCAGACCTGCATCCACACCAGGGTACCCACGTAGATGACGCAGCGTTCGCCGGCTGGAATGGTCATCGACTGATAGGGCCGAATCACCGTTGGCAGCGAAGCAACGGTCGGTACAAAGGTAACGGTTTCGGTATCGGATTCTGCTGCCCGGATGAAACGCTGAAGCGGCACATCGGTGGATGGCAAGACGTGGCTGACGCCTTCGGTCCAGGTGACTGGCTCAGTGCCCGACTCCAACGTTTGGGTCCGAACCTGCCATTCCCGGTCCAGCAGCGTCACCCACAGGCGCACCTGGCCGAGCTCGTGATGCTGGGTTTGCCCGGACGACAGACTGTAGGGCTGCGCCCACACACCGTCTCGCTGTCCCTCGGTTACTGATTCCATGTTTGCAGGGCATCTCCCGGAAGGGTGAACAATAATAACGCCTACTATAATCCAAACACGCATCCTCAGCGAATATCCAAGTCTGTGATTTTATTGGATCAATTAGTCGTATTTACGCCTATTCAATGGCCCGGAACGGGCAACAGGACAACCGATGAAAGAACTGGTCTGGTTTCGTAACGACCTGCGAATCGCTGACAACCCCGCCCTCACTGCCGCGTGCAAGCAGAGCGATGGTGTACGGGCCTGTTTTGTCGTCACCCCGGAACAGTGGCTGGAGCACGACTGGTCTCCGGCCAGAGTGCAGTTCGTGATCGCACACGCCAACGCGCTGGCCAAAGAGCTGGCCGAGCTGGGCATTCCCCTCAGTTTCCTGCACGCCCGAACATTCGACGACAGCCTCGAACGACTCGACGCATTCTGCCGGGAGCATGGCATACAACGAATTCACTTCAATGAGGAATACGGCATCAACGAACGCCGGCGGGACAAGCGGCTCAAGCAGAAACTGGGCGACGCCGGCGTCGACGTGTGCAAATACCGGGATCAAACCGTTGCCCCCGTTGGTGAGGTACTGACCAAGCAAGAGGAACCCTATTCCGTATTCACCCCGTTCTCGCGCCGATGGCGGGAATGGATCGAGGAAAACCAGCCAGTGGTATTGCCGCGTCCGTCCTCGCAGGGAGCCTCGCTGGAGCCCGAGCAGCTGACCGACATCCCGTCGCCGTTCCAGGACGCACCACCCCAACTGGTTGAAACCGGTGAATCCGCCGCGCACCAGCAACTCGAAACGTTTCTCGAGGAAACGGCCGGGCAATACAAAGAGGACCGGGATTTCCCGGCCATTGATGGCACCAGCCAGCTATCGCCCTACCTGGCCAATGGCGTACTTTCCGGGCGGCAATGCCTGCTTGCCGCCCGGGAAGCCCAGGGCCGCGGCGGTAATCAGGAGGGTTTTGTTACCTGGATCAGCGAGATTGCCTGGCGGGATTTCTACATCAACATCCTGTATCACTACCCCCGCATCAGTATGCACCGGGCCTTCAAACCCGAAACCGAGGCCCTGATCTGGAACGATCCCGGCGATGCGTTTGAGGCCTGGAAAACTGGTAACACCGGCATCCCAATCGTAGACGCCGCCATGCGCCAGCTCAACGCAACCGGCTGGATGCACAACCGCCTGCGCATGATTACCGCCATGTTCCTGACCAAGAATCTGTTCATTGACTGGCGATTGGGGGAAGCCTACTTCATGTCGAAACTGGTGGATGGCTTTCTGGCCTCGAATAACGGCGGCTGGCAATGGAGTGCTTCCACCGGGACGGACGCCGCGCCCTACTTTCGCGTATTCAACCCGACCACTCAGAGCGAACGGTTCGACCCGAAGGGACACTTCATTCGCCAGTGGGTGCCGGAACTGGCCAAGCTGGATAACAAGAAAATCCACGATCCGGGTAAAGGTGGCGTGATTCCAAAAGGCTACCCAAGGCTGATCGTCGATCTGAAGGAGAGTCGAAAAGAAGCAATTGCCAGGTTTCAGGCGCTCAAGGATTGAGGTTGAGCAAGGCCTGCCGGACCACCGTCGCCAGGCAACAACCGGTTTAATGACCCGGACACACCGGACATTCGGGATCACGGGCCAATGTCATTTCACGCCACTGCATTGTCCAGGCATCCAACACCAGCAGGCGCCCAACGAGGGCCTGCCCCACGCCGGAGATTACCTTGATGGCCTCCATGGCCTGGGCCGAACCAATCATGCCAACCAGAGGCGCAATGACTCCGGCCTGTGAGCAGGTCAGATCCTCATTGCCCTGCTCCGGATAAAGGCAGTGGTAACAGGGGCTATTTTCAACCCGCGGGTCAAATACCGACAACTGGCCTTCGCCCCGGATGGCCGCACCAGAGACCAGTGGCACGCCGGCTCTGACACAGGCACGATTCAGTGCAAAGCGGGTGTGGAAGTTGTCACTGCAGTCCACCACCAGGGTAGCGCGGGCGACCTGCTCTTCCAGCGATTTGCCGTCCAGGCGCTCGGCAATGGCGATCGCCGACACATGCGGATTAATCCGTGTCACCCGCTCAGCCAGAGCAGCCGCTTTCAGCTGTCCCAACTGGGCTTCCTCGAACCCGATCTGGCGCTGCAGATTGGCCAGCTCGATGGTGTCATCATCCACCAGCGTCAGGTGTCCCACACCGGCTGCCCCCAGATAGAGAGCGACCGGACAACCCAATCCACCGGCACCCAGCACCAGAACCCTGGCCTTCTGAAGCTTTTCCTGGCCGGCCACATCAAACCGGGGCAGCAATAGTTGCCGGCTGTAGCGAATCAACTCCTCGTCAGTGAGCATGCACCCTTCCTTTTTGTTATTGGTGGATTCTGTTGGCGGACCATCGCCCAAGCGTCATGCGCTCACGGTCACCATAGTCCTTGCGGCTCTCTATCGCACCAAACCCCCGTTCCCGGAACAGCCTTTGCACCGCCTCGGCCTGGTCATACCCATGCTCTACCAGCAGCCAACCACCGTCATTCAGCCAATCCGGCGCCTGATCGACAATCAGCCTCAGATCATCCAGCCCATCCGGGCCAGCCACCAGGGCCGAGGCTGGCTCATAACGCACATCGCCTTCATCGAGGTGACGATCGTCTGCAGCAATATAGGGAGGATTCGAAACGATGAGGTCAAACCGCCCGGGCGGAAGCCGGGTAAACCAGGAACTCTGGATGACCTTAACCGGCAGGCCCAGCTGTCGGGCGTTGCTCTGGGCCAACTGGACGGCATCGTCAACACAGTCGCAGGCACTGACCTGCCAATCGGCGCGCTCGCTGGCCAGCGCCAGGGCGATGGCTCCGGTTCCCGTTCCCAGGTCCAGGACATGAGCCGAGCCCGGAAGCGGCAACGTGAGTGCCACTTCCACCAGGCATTCGGTGTCGGGGCGCGGGATGAGTGTGGCCGGGCTGACCCGCAAAGGCAGCGACCAGAATTCCTGATGCCCCAGCAAATGAGCAATGGGCCGGCCCTGCGCCCGCTCGAACACCAACCGGTCAAACTCGTCACATTGTTCCCCGGGCACTTCCCGTTCGGGCCAGGCACGAAAACTGGTCCGACTCAGGCCGGTGACATGACCGAGCAGCAGCTCGGCATCGAGCCGAGGACTGTCACCGCCAATGCGTTCAATGGCTTTTGTTAACAGCCTTTCACAGGTCAGTGAGGATTTACTGGTCATCAGACAGCGTGGCAAGCAGCTCGGCCTGATGTTCCTGCTGCAGAGGAACAACCACAGCGTCGAGATCGCCTGAGACGACTTCGTCCAGCTTGTACAACGTCAGGTTGATCCGATGATCAGTCACCCGCCCCTGCGGGAAATTGTAAGTGCGGATGCGTTCGGAGCGGTCGCCGCTGCCCACCAGGCTCTTGCGGGTTTCGGCCACTTGCTTTTGCTGGCGCTCAATCTCGGCGTTCTGCAACCGGGACGCCAGCAGGCTCATCGCCTTGGCCCGGTTCTTATGTTGCGAGCGCTCTTCCTGACACTCCACCACAATGCCCGTCGGCAGGTGGGTAATCCGGATGGCGGAATCGGTTTTATTCACGTGCTGACCGCCGGCACCAGAGGAACGAAAAGTATCCACCCGAAGGTCTGCCTTGTTGATATCGACCGCTTCGGCTTCATCGGCTTCCGGCATCACAGCCACGGTACAAGCCGAGGTATGAATGCGCCCCTGGGATTCGGTTTCCGGCACTCGCTGCACCCGGTGTGCACCGGATTCAAATTTCAGCGTGCCATACACACCATCGCCCCCCACCCGGGCAATCAATTCTTTATAACCACCGTGTTCGCCTTCGCTCTCGCTCAACACCTCGACCTGCCAGCGACGCTTTTCCGCGTACCGGCTGTACATGCGAAACAGATCCCCGGCGAAGATGGCGGCCTCGTCACCGCCGGTTCCGGCGCGAATCTCCAGAAACACACTCTTCTTATCGTTGGGGTCTTTGGGCAACATCAGGCGCTGCAGTTCTTCGTCCAGTTCCTCGCTCTTTGCCTGGGCAGTCTCCAGCTCTTCCGCCGCCATTTCGCGCATGTCGGCATCGCCATCCTCCGCGAGTTCCCGAGCCGCGTCGATATCCGCAAGAGACTGACGCCAGGCTTTGAAACACTGAACAATCGGCTCAATCTCGGCAAATTCCCGGGACAGATCCCGGAACTTGCCCTGATCGGAGATGACCGAGGCATCGCTTAACAACGCGCTGACTTCCTCGTAACGATCACTCAGATGATCGAGGCGATTTTCAATCGATGGCTTCATAGTTTTTCCGTGGGGGTTGGCTCGTCGGCTTCCAATGCGTCCAGCTGGTGCAGCTCACGCAGCCATTCCGTTACCTCGGGGCGCCCTTCGGTCGTCGCCTTGCGAACCTGAACCGAGGGCTCATGGAGAAGTTTGTTGGTCAGGCCACGGGCGAGGCTTCGCAGAATGGTCTCTGGATCGCCGCCGTTGCGCAGCGCACGCAAGGCTTTTTCGGTTTCCAGATCGCGCAGTATCTCTGCCCGGCGCCGGAACTGCTTCAAAGTGGAGACGGCGTCCAGTGCCCGCAGCTGGTTCTGGAAATCCTGAACCCCGGCCGCCACCAGATTTTCAGCCTCACGCGCGGCTCCTTCGCGGGAACGGATATTTTCTTCGATGACCTGCCGCAGGTCATCCACGGTATAAAGGTATACATCATCCAGAGACGCCACTTCCGGTTCGATATCTCTGGGTACCGCAATATCCACCATGAAATAGGGTTTGTGCTTGCGGACTTTCAAGGCCCGCTCAACCGCGCCTTTGCCCAGAATGGGCAGCGGACTGGCCGTGGATGAAATGACAATATCCACTTCGGCCAGGTGGGCAGGAATATCCGATAGTAAAATACCCTGGCCACCGTATTGAGCGCCCAGATTCTGTGCCCGTTCCAGTGTTCGGTTGGCTACCAGGAACTCAGTAACGCCCGCATCAGCAAGATGCCGGGCCACCAGCTCAATGGTTTTACCGGCACCAATCAACAGAGCCCTGTTACGGGAGAGATCCGAGAAAATATGCTGCGCCATACTCACGGCAGCGTAGGCAACGGACACTGGATTCTCGCCGATGGCGGTCTGGGTCCGCACTCGCTTGGCCACCGAGAAGGTGTGCTCAAACAACCGCGACAGGAAGGAACCACTGGCCTGGTTTTCCCTCGCCAGGGCATAGGCGTCTTTCAGCTGGCCCAGAATCTGGGGCTCGCCCAGCACCATTGAATCCAAGCCTGCGGCAACCCGCATCATGTGACGGACCGCATCGCCATCCCGGTGCACATAAAAGGACTGCTCCAGATCCGCGACATCCACGTCATGGAAGCCGGCGAGCCAGCGCAACACCAGGGGCGCACAATCATCATCGCCTGCAAGGTACAGTTCTGTGCGGTTGCACGTAGACAGGATGGCCGCTTCACTGGCTCCCGAGGCAGCTCTGAGCTCGGCGAACGCGTCGCCCATGCGATCGGGCGTAAACGCCACGCGCTCGCGCAGCTCCAGGGGAGCAGTTCGGTGATTAATGCCGAGCGTAACCAGTGCCATATCGGAGGTGAACAACCTTACGAATTCGGGGGATAATTTCGGGCATTTTAGCGGCCAGCGCCCGCCACTGCCACCATATATGCTCCGCCCATTCGGGAAGTGCGGACAGGTTGGGCAATATGAAGTGCTTATGCCATTATAGGGACTCGGCCCGGGCTGCATGCCATCGCAGCGCATAACCGTTGTCCATGGGCCGTTACGCTTGATGCGCTGTCGACATAATCACGGGAAGATGCATGTACAAATTCGCACCGTTGCTGACAACCTGCCTGATCGGATTTTCTCTGGCTGGCTGTGCCAGTCTGACCGGTTCCGACAAGAAACAGGCGGAACCAACCACACCGCCGCCTGCCCAGTCAGCAAATAAGCAAAAAGAAAACATCGAATACGCCGACTTCGAACCGGAAGTGCTTTACCTGCTTCTGTCAGGCGAAATCGCTGCCCAGCGCGGCCGGTACGACATCACCCTGGTCAATTACCTCCAGGCCGCGAAGATCTCCCGCGATAAAGGCGTCATCGCGCGCGCCATGCGCATTGCCCAATCACTCAATGGCGACAACGCACAGCAGCAACTGGCCAACCTTTGGCTTGAGGTAGAACCGGACAGCCTGGAAGCGCACCGGGTTGCAGCCATCCAAGCCGTGAAAAGAAATGAACTGGAAGCCGCTCTGGGGCACATGGAACAACTGATGGGCATGGGCGCCGACGCCGACTTCGACGCCCTCGCGCTGATGGCCCGCAATCTCCCGCCGGAACGGCAGGCAGAATTGCTCAACCTTTACAAGGAGCTCTCCCAACGCTACCCAGACTCGGTTGAACTGGACTACAGCACCGCCTTGCTGCTGAAAATGTCCGGCAACACTCAGGAAGCACTGGATCGGATAAACGGCCTGATGGACGACAACCCGAACTTCCAGCCGGGCATCGTTCTGCGGGGCGACCTGCTCTATGAAAGCGGAAAAAAACGAAAAGCTCTGGACTACCTCCTGACCAACACCCGACGCTTTCCGTCAAACCGACAGATGGGCACGCTGTATGGCCGCATGCTGATCTCCGAAGGCGATTTGCGAGCGGCTCAGGATGAGTTTGACCGCCTGATCAATGAACACCCGGACGTTCCGGGGCTGCGCCTGTCCCACGCCCTCGTGGCCATCGAAAACCGGGAAAACGATCTGGCCCGGGAAGACCTGACCCAGTTGATCGAAGAAGGCCACCACATCAACGAGGCTAACTACTACCTCGGGCGCATTGAAGACAGCGAGGGCAACATCCAGCCCGCCATCAATTATTACAGCCGGGTGGAAGGGGGTGACTTTTATTTCTCGGCACTGGCAAGAAAAAGCGCACTACTAGCCGGTAATGATCAACTCGATGAAGCCGTAACTGACATTCGCAACCTCAGAGGCGAAAATCCGGCTCAGGACGAAAACTACCGGCTACTGGAAGTGAACCTGCTGATGGAACACGGGCAGGAAGAGCAAGCACTGGACAGCGCGTCCGAGGCGGTGGGCCTCTACCCAGAAAACATTCAGATCCGGTACGCCCGTGCCATGCTGCTGGATATGCGGGGCCAAACCGAACCCGCTGAAGAGGACCTGAAACTCATCATCAATCAGGATCCCGGAAACTCGGTAGCCCTGAACGCGCTCGGCTACATCCTGACCACCAAGACCAACCGGTTGGATGAAGCCCGCAATTACATCGAGCGCGCCCTCGCACTGGACCCGGAAAACCCGGCGATTCTCGACAGCATGGGCTGGGTTCTCTTTAAAGAAGGCGAGCTGGAATCGGCTCTGGACTACCTGGCTCGTGCCTGGTCCGATTACACAGATCCGGAGATTGCCGCCCACTATGGAGAGGCACTGTGGGTCAGTGGGGCTCGTGAGCAGGCACGGATCATCTGGAAAGAAGGCCTGGAAAAGGATCCAGACCACGAAATTCTCAGGGAAACCATTCAACGGCTGACACAAGACAGCGAGCTGTAATCATGCCCCGCTTTCGCCTCTGGCTTATTCTGCCCCTGGCCGCCATGCTCGCTGCCTGCACCACCATTCAGGTAGAGCCCTTGCCAGAGGGCATGACCGACCAACCACCAGCCGACTGGGCCGACAAAAGCGAGCAGCTGCGCCAATTCGACCACTGGCAACTGGTGGGCAAGCTGGCGATCCGCCAGCCCTCAGACAGCGGCACCGCACTGATCAACCACTGGATACAAAATGGTGACCAGTACAACCTGGCCCTGTCGTCATCCTTTCTCGGCATGGGCAGCACCCGCTTGCAGGGCACGCCGGGCTTTATCGAGCTGACCCTGCCCGATGGCGACACCTATCGATCCGGTGACCCGGAGTCCTTGCTGGAAGCTGCAACCGGCTGGCAATTGCCGCTAAACCAACTGGTCTGGTGGATTCGCGGGCTTCCCGCGCCGGGAGATGATTTCCGCCTGCTATTTGATGCCAACCAGCAACTGGCCATCATCCGGCAATCCGGCTGGGAAATTCGTTACGATCGCTGGCAACGTTTTCTGAACAGCCACCCCAGCCTGCCGGCAAAAATCACCGCCCTGAAAGACGGCAAACGAGTTCGGCTCGTTATCAGCGACTGGCAAGACCTCGGAACAGCGCAGTGAGCACCACCATTACCCTGCCCTCTCCGGCAAAACTCAACCTCTTTTTGCATATCGTCGGTCGTCGCGCTGACGGTTACCATGAGCTGCAAACACTGTTTCAGTTTCTGAATTACGGCGACGACCTGACCCTTACTCTTACGCCGGAACAGCCGGGCGCTCGTCTAAGCGAGCCGGTTACCGGCGTTGCCGACGACGACAACCTGGTGATCCGCGCGGCCAACGCACTGGCCCGGCGGGCCGGTAAAACCCTCCCGGGTGTGACCATCAACTTGCAAAAACGGCTGCCCATGGGCGGTGGTCTTGGCGGTGGCAGTTCCAACGCAGCCACCACCCTGGTCGGGCTCAATCACCTCTGGCGCCTGAACCTTTCAACCGACGAGCTGGCCGACATCGGCCTCGCACTCGGTGCCGACGTACCGGTATTTGTTCGCGGACATGCCGCCTTCGGCGAAGGCGTCGGCGAGCAGCTTACCCCTGTCACACCTCCCGAAGACTGGTTTGTCGTTCTGAAGCCAGAATGCAGCATCAACACCGGCAAGATTTTTTCCGAGGAAGGGTTGACAAGGAACACCCCGAGAATCAAAATAGCGCCCGCTTTTGAGGGAGACGCCTCGAGGTACCGAAACGACTGTGAGGATGTAGTTCGCAAACTGTATCCTGAGGTTAATAGAAGCCTGGACTGGCTTGCACAATTCGGACCTGCAAGATTAACCGGAACCGGGGCTTGCATTTTTGGACGTTTCCCGACAGAATCCGCAGCCCGGATTATCTGGGAAAGCAAACCCTCCGGCATCACGGGGTTCGTAGCTCAAGGGGTGAATATTTCACCTCTTCACAAAAAGCTGACTGAGCTAAACTGATGCCAAGAAAGCACGATACTGGGGTGTCGCCAAGTGGTAAGGCAACGGGTTTTGATCCCGTCATGCGCAGGTTCGAATCCTGCCACCCCAGCCACCTCTCTCCCGCTCGCTCTGAATCAAACGCTGATACTGAGAAGGATGCCGTCGTGTCCAAACTGATGATTTTCGCTGGCAACGCCAATCCGGAACTTGCCAAGGCCATCGCGCAGAAACTGCACATCCCCATGGGCCAGGCCACCGTTGGCCGTTTCAGCGACGGCGAAACCGCTGTCGAAATCAACGAGAACGTCCGCGGCCATGATGTCTTCATCATTCAGCCGACCTGTTACCCGACCAACGACAACCTGATGGAACTGATCGTCCTGGCCGACGCACTGCGCCGCGCGTCCGCAACCAGGGTCACTGCGGTAATCCCCTACTATGGATACGCACGACAGGATCGCCGGGTGCGCTCGACCCGGGTAGCCATCAGCGCCAAAGTCGTTGCCGACATGATCTCCAGCATCGGCGTGGATCGGGTCCTGACCGTTGACCTGCACGCCGACCAGATTCAGGGCTTCTTCGACATCCCGGTGGACAACATTTACGCCACACCGGTCATGCTCGAAGACATTGAGAAGCAGCGCTTTGAAAACTTCGTTGTGGTTTCTCCGGACGTCGGCGGTGTGGTTCGCGCCCGCGCCGTGGCCAAGAAGCTGGACGATGCCGACCTGGCCATTATTGACAAGCGTCGGCCGAAGGCGAACGTTGCTCAGGTCATGCACATCATCGGGGATGTCAAAGACAAGACCTGTATCCTGGTGGACGACATCATCGACACCGCCGGCACTCTGTGCAAAGCCGCCAACGCTCTCAAGGAGCACGGCGCCGCCCGCGTGGTTGCCTACATCACCCACCCGGTTCTGTCTGGCCCGGCGATAGATAACATCAACGCATCCACCCTGGACGAACTGGTTGTCTGCGACACTATCCCCGTGGATGACAAAGCCAAGAATTGTGATAGAATCCGCGTCCTCAGCATGGCTGGGCTACTGGCAGAGTCCATTCGTCGCGTCAGCAACGAAGAGTCTATCAGCGCCATGTTTGACAACGCCTGAACGAAGTCCGGACACCCGGATTCAGGCCGGTAACGCATTACACGGATCGGGAGCCTACCATGGGCTCCCGATCCTTTTAGTCGGTCGGGAAAAGATTCCCGGCTTCATTGAACCATCATCTGAACCGAGCCTGGTCGCGGGCCGCTCAGATGACAAGTGAGGTAATACCATGTCTCAGGATTTTGTGATTGAAGCATTTCCTCGTGACGACCAGGGGAAAGGTGCGAGCCGCCGCCTGCGTCGCGAAGAACGTAAGATTCCGGCCATCATTTACGGTGGCGGCAAAGACGCGACTGCCATTTCCATCTGGCACAACGAGCTAAAGAAGGCCCTCGAAAACGAAGCTTTCTTCTCCCACGTTCTGACCGTTGATATTCAGGGCAAGAAAGAGTCTGTAATCCTGAAGGATCTGCAGCGTCACCCGTACAAGCCGATTCTGACTCATGCGGACTTTCTGCGCGTCGACAAGGACCACGACATCCACGTCAACGTACCGCTGCACTTCATCAATGAAGAAACAGCGTCTGCCGTGAAGAATCAGGGTGGTATCGTGACTCACCAGATGAACGAAGTAGAAGTGATCTGCCGTCCGCAGAACCTGCCTGAGTTCATCGAAGTGGACATGCAGGACGTTGAGATGGACCAGGTAGTTCACCTGAGCGATCTGAAACTGCCTGAAGGTGTTGTTATTGCTGCATTGCAGCAAGGTGAAGACCACGACCTGCCGGTTGTTGCTATTCACATGCCGAAGGGCACCAAGGCTGACGAAGCCGAGGACGCCGAAGGTGAAGGCGAGGAAGGCGGCGAGGAGTAAGCTCTCCAAGGGCGACGGATTATGGCACAGGACATTCTCATGGTGGTGGGGCTGGGTAACCCCGGTTCCGACTATGAAAATACCCGCCATAACGCCGGCGCCCTGTTCGTCGAAGCACTGGCCCGCCAAGCGGGCCAGTCGCTGCGCCCCGAGCGCAAATACCACGGGCTCTACGCCCGCATCCATTGGCAGGGCATGGACCTGCATCTCCTGAATCCCACCACATTCATGAACCGCAGCGGCCTGTCCATCAAGGCTCTGGCGGATTTCTTCAAGATTTCTCCCGAACAGATTCTCGTCGCCCACGACGAACTCGACCTCCCACCCGGCACAGCCAAACTGAAGAAAGGCGGTGGTCACGGCGGACACAACGGACTGCGCGACGCCATCAGCCACTTGGGCACCCGGGATTTCCAGCGCCTGCGCCTTGGCATAGGCCACCCCGGCGACAGCCGGCAGGTCACCGGTTACGTACTCGGCCGGTTCGGCAAGCGAGAGCACGAACAACTGGATGCCGTCGTTGACGAAGTCATGCGGGTACTGCCCGATGCGGCCAACGGCAAACTGGCCGCCGCCATGAACCGGCTGCACAGTTTCAAGCCCGAGTAACCCGACTGCCCGGCCAGCCGTCCAACTCCGTATTCCTCCTACTCGCACCCTGCCCGCTCGACCGGTATAATCCGGCCACATTTTTTTCGCATCAGCAGAGGCATTCCATGGGCTTTAACTGCGGCATCGTTGGTCTTCCCAACGTCGGCAAATCCACCCTGTTCAACGCACTGACCAAAGCCGGCATTGGCGCTGAGAACTTCCCGTTCTGCACCATCGAACCCAATGCAGGCGTGGTCCCCATGCCGGACCCGCGCCTGAACAAACTGGCTGACATCGTCAAGCCAGAGCGGGTTGTGCCCACCTCCATGGAATTCGTGGATATTGCCGGGCTGGTCGCCGGCGCCTCCAAGGGCGAAGGTCTGGGCAACCAGTTCCTGGCCAACATTCGCCAGACCGACGCCATCGCCCATGTTGTGCGGTGCTTTGAAGACGAGAACGTAATCCACGTCGCCAACAAGGTGCATCCGGCGGCCGACATCGAAGTGATCAACACCGAACTGGCGCTGGCCGACATGGACACTGTCGAGAAAGCCATCAAGCGGGTGCAGCGGGTCGCCAAGAGTGGCGACAAAACCGCCAAAGCACAGCTGGAGGTGTTCGAAAAGTTGCTGCCGGTACTGAACGAAGGCAAGCCAGTGCGCGGTATGGAGCTGTCTGACGACGAACAGGCGCTGATTCGGGAACTGTGCCTGTTGACGGTCAAACCAACCATGTACATCGCCAACGTGAGCGAAGATGGGTTCGAAAACAACCCGTACCTGGATGAAGTAAAGGCGATCGCAGCGGAAGAAGGCGCCGTTGTCGTGCCGATCTGCAACAAGATCGAAGCTGAAATCTCCGAACTGGAAGACGACGAGAAGTCCATGTTTCTGGAGGAAATGGGCATGGAAGAGCCTGGCCTGGACCGGGTCATCCGGGCCGGTTACAACCTGCTGGGTCTGCAGACCTACTTCACTGCCGGCGTAAAAGAGGTTCGTGCATGGACCACCAAGATCGGCGCCACAGCACCTCAGTCAGCGGGTGTGATCCACACCGATTTCGAACGCGGCTTTATTCGAGCTGAAGTGGTCAGCTACGACGATTACGTGGCCGGAAACGGTGAAGCCGGGGCCAAGGAAGCCGGAAAATGGCGCCTCGAAGGCAAGGATTACATCGTGAAGGACGGCGACGTTATCCACTTCCGCTTCAACGTATAAATTTGGACGAAAAAGCATTGCGAAGGCCTTGACAGCCCCCGCACAAATGCTGAAAATACGCGCCTCGTTTGGGGCCATGCCTGAAACGATTTGGCAAGGTAGCTCAGTTGGTTAGAGCACAGCACTCATAATGCTGGGGTCGGCGGTTCGACTCCGCCCCTTGCTACCAGTATTCGATTAAAAAAGGCTCATCGCGAAAGCGGTGGGCCTTTTTTAATGGCCGCTCAATCCCCAGGATGAACCCGGGAAACGCCCCAAACACGCAAAACATTGAACCACCGCTGAAAAGCGAACGCCCGGTATAGGCTTTCCGGTGCGCCGAGTCTACGATTGCAAAGGATAAACTCACGCGTGGAATGGATGCCCGCCTATGCCCCAAACGATCAGCGGCCCCAGGGTGATAGAACTGCCGGGATATACCTGCCTGGCGTTCAACGAAGACAGCAAGGGTGAGCCTGTCGTTCTGATTCACGGGTTGATCAGTTCGGTGTATTTCTGGCACCCGCCGCACCTCAGCGTTTTTGGTGACCGTCCGGTCTACGCCATCGCCCTTCCCGGCCACTACCCCTCTGCGAGCCTATCCGGCTCTGAGCGGATTGACGCAGAACGCCTGACCGACGCCCTGTTCGAACAGATCCACGCACTGATCGGTAACCGGCGCTGTGTCCTCGTCGGTCATTCCACCGGCGGACAGGCGGCACTTTTTGCCGCAACCCGACGTCCCGGGCAGATCCTGGGAGTTGTCGCGATGGGTAGCGCCCTGACAGGGCAGGAAGATAACGGCGTGTATGCAGCCTTTCAGTGGCTGGCTACGCGCATGGGCCGGACCGGGCGAAGCCTGGTGGCCACGGTTCTGAAACTGAATGCGCTGGCAGAACCGATCCACCGGTTGTTTATGCGTGACGTCGTGGCCTCACCCAGGATATTTTTCGCGCACGCCGATTTTCCAGCCTACTTGCAGGCTTACTTCCCCGCCATGCAGCGAATCTGCCGACGATCTATGGGCATCTATTTCCGCGATCTGGTGGCACTGGATCTGACCCCTCACCTGGCATCGCTCCGATGCCCTACCCTGGTGCTTTGCGGAAACCAGGACCCCTACGTTTCGATCCAGCGCACCCATCAACTCGCCGATGCGATTCCGGGCTCCGAGAAGGTATTTATCGACGGCAGCGGACATATGCCAATGTTCGAGAACTGGCCGGAATACTCGAAAGCAATGGCCAGCTTCATGCAACGTATTGAAGACGCTTGCCAGACCAAGCCACAGGATTTGGCGGATCGAGGATACCCACCCATCTCCGCCGCGCTGAGCAGTTAACAGACCATGCAGTTGGCGATGCTCGGGGTGACCAACAACTGATCTGCTGCCTAGTAATAACGATTGGCCAACAGATCCCGTTGTCCGCCATTCGCCTGCAACCAGATTGCCGTCGCATCTCCATCAGCCTCCAAGGCAATGGCAGGTTCGAACGGAGCACCGGATGCGTCGCTGATACGCTCTACCTCTCCCCAAGCACCCTCGCTGAGGTCAAACGATCGGGCAGTGACAAAATAGCCGCCACCCCCGCGTTGCGTCCAAACCACCAGGGCGTCGCCTCCCGCATCCGCCGCAACCTTGGGGTAGTCCGCCCGGTCCGTTGTGCTCTGAATCGCAGTGACACCCCGCCAGGCGCCAGTGTATCGGTTGACCTCGATGACATAGCGGCTGCCTGCGTTCCGACGCCAGACGGCATAAGCGTTGCCCTGGCCATCCACCGCTATATGAGGCTGAACACCGCTGGTGCCGGCCGAGCCGATTCTTTCTGCGCCAGACCAGCTGCCGGAGCCGCTTAACCGACTGGCATAAATATTCTGATTACCACCGTCGGACTGGCGCCAGACCACGAAGGCGGTCCCGGAGGCAGACATTGCCAGCTCCGGCGGTGCGGCGGAATTTACACTGGGGCCGACAGCCTCAGCCCCCCGCCACCCGGAGCCCACAACGTACCGATTCGCATAGACGGTGAAGGTATTGAAGATATTGAAAAAGCCTACCCGTTGACGCCAGACAACGACCGCGTTGCCATTCGAATCCATGGCGACTTGCGGTTGGCGGCTCTGATCTAACAGGGTTTCAAGGCGAACCGGTTCGCCCCAGCTGCCGCTGTCCGGCGCGAACCGACTGGCGTATACGTTGCTCGCCAGCGCGTCCCGTTGTTGCCATACGGCCACAGCCCGCCCCCGGGCATCCACAGCAACTCTGGGATTGCTCGCATCAGCACCGCCGATTCGGGTGTCTTTATCCCAACGGCCACGTCCGGCATCGAATCGGCGGGCATACACACGGTCGTCGTTTTTCTTACTCCACACCACCAGCGCATTGCCTCTGGGGTCCATGGCGACATGGGGTCTGGCGCTGCTTTCGACCTTTCCCTTGATCCGTTCGGCCCCGCGCCATGCACCGCTATCCGCCTCAAATCGCCGGGCATACAGATCTCCGCCCTGAACCCAGACGGCAATGGCATCACCACGGGCATTACCGGCCAGCTCCGGCTCACTTACCGGCCCGGAACCGCCGTCGATCGCGGCCGCATCGCCCCAGAACGCACCGGCGGTGGTAAACGACCAGCGGTACGCCTGTCCGAGACTATTACCCGCCAGATCCGCAACCTGTCCGTCCACCACCGCCTCGATCTGCACCGATTTGGGCAGCCGATCCTCAGGCGAAAAACTCATGACGCTGGACTCTGCATCGAACCGGACGTCCCCGGGAACTGCGCGGCCATCGGCGGTAAGCGACAGGCTATTGCCGGATATGCTGGTGCCCAGAATGTCTTCACTGAAGCGAACACTGACATCGGCGGTTCGATCTACCCCATCGGCGCCGTTTTCCGGCGTGGTGGCAAGGACCCTCGGCGGACTGACGCCGGGCTCTGGCCCAGCTGTTGGGTCCGGAGAACCCACCGCTGGCGCCTGAGCAACCCCGGGGCCGCCATCACCTTTGAAGGTTGTTTCACTCTCGGTACAGCCAAACGCGAGTGCGGTGAGCACGAAAATTAGGGCGCTGCGCGAGGGTTTGGTGTTCATGGCTCGGCTTCCTTGATCTGGCCAGGCGGAAGGCTTCTCTGTGTCCAATTACCCAAGAAGTATAGAAACAATGTGATACATCGCACATTTTTCACCTCCATCCGTAAGGTTTCGACACTCCATTGCCAGCGAATGAGGCCCCACGGGCTGAGTGCTGACCGGCCCCGCCCACAGAGCGGGAATCCGGTCAGCCTCCGTGAAAACGGGGAGACAGGCTCAGTAATACCGGCTGGTAAACAGGTCTCCCCGACTATCAATTGCCTCTATCCAGACAGCCACGGCATCGCCAGCGGCACTCATCGAAATCCCCGGTACAAACGGCATACTGGAGGCGCCACTGAGCCGGGCGGCCTTGCCCCAGGAACCGCCACTGGCGACAAACGGCCGGGCTTCGGTGAAGAACTCACTGCCGTCCCGTTGACTCCAGACAACGAAGGCATCGCCATTTGAGTTAGCCGCAATCCTCGGCAAGTCAGCGCTTTCCAGACTGCTGTGAAGGGCGATGGCGCCCTGCCAGGCAACGCTGAAACGGTTAACCTGAACGGTGGAACCGTTGCTGCCGTACTGACGCCAGACGACAAAGACGTTACCCCGACCATCGGTTGCAACATCCGGCTGAGTAACGCTGGTACCCGCGGTGCCTATTTGCTCCGCTCCGGACCAGGAACCAAAATCACCGGCATGGCTGGCGTAGATATTCTGGGTTCCCCCGTCATTCTGACGCCACACCGCGAAGGCCTGGCCCTCCGAGTTCACCGCCACTCGCGGCACACCGACAGAGTTTGCACCGGTGCCAACGGCAATCTGGCCCTGCCAGGTACCGGCCTCCATTCGGTTTGCGAAGACGCGGTAGGTATTCAGGTTGCCAAACACAGACACCCGTTGACGCCAGGCAACCACCGCATTGCCACTGGCGTCCATCGCGATCTGCGGACGGTGGCTTTCATCGGTGTGGGCATCGATGCGCTCGACACCGGTCCAGACTGTGCGACCGGCAGCCAGACGACTGGCGTAGATATTCAACGCCGAGCCCTCGCTTTGCTGCCAGACAGCCACGGCGTTGCCGGCGCTATCCATGGCGACCTGCGGGTAGCGACCTTCGCCATTGGGGTTGCCGATACCGACAGCGCTGCCCCAGGAGCCAACACCGGCATTGAAACGTCGGGCATATATCCTGGCATCGCTGCCATTGATCCAGACAGCCACGACATTGCCCTCTGGATCGACGGCCACCTGAGGGCTCGCGCCCCGGCCGGCGTTCGCAGCCACACGCTCCTGGCCCGACCAGTGCCCTGTGGCCGCCTCAAAGCGGCTGGCAAACACCTGCTGATCCTGCACCCAGACGGCCACTGAATCGCCACGAGCATTGGCAGCCAACTGAAGCTCCGCTACCGAACCGGAGCCACTTTCCAGGGCAGTCGCCTGGCCCCAGGACGCGCTTTCGGTGGTGAACGACCAGCGGAAATCGCTTCCGAGGAGGTCGCCATCCAGATTCGCCACCGTTCCATCCACGGTGGCTACAACCGTCGCCGAGCTCGGCAGCCGGTCTCCGGAAGCAAAGCTCAGGGTGTTGGTCTGAGCATCAAATTGCACCGCCCCGGCAACAGCCCTGCCATTGGCGCTGAGTGTCAGGCTGTCTGCATCGATACTGGTGACCATCATGTCCTCACCAAACCGCGCACTGACACTTTCCGTTCGGCTCACTGCCACGGCACCATTCTCTGGCGTTGTGGTCATTGGGATGGACGTCGGGATGTCGGCCACGGACTGCTGAAACACGATGGGCTCAATTCCGAAAAACTGCGCCTGGACCAACTGTGAACCCGTGGGTGATCCAGCGCCATCCGGCTCGCTGGCGCCCGGTTCGGTCGAACCAGTCCCACCCGGAGCCGGCGCTGGCTCCGGCTCGGGCTCTGGCTCGGGCGGTGGTGGCGGAGGCGCAGGCGGCTCCGGCTCAGGCTCCGGCTCAGGCGGTGGTGGCGGAGGTGGCTCGGGCTCGGGCTCAGGCTCGGGCGGTGGTGGCGCAGGCGGCTCCGGCTCCGGCTCCGGCTCCGGCTCGGGCTCTGGCTCAGGTGGTGGAGGCGGAGGCTCTGGCTCTGGCTCTGGCTCCGGCTCCGGCTCCGGCGGTGGAGGTGGAGGAGGCGGCGGTGGAGTAGGAGGCTCCGGCTCTGGCTCCGGTTCAGGCTCCGGCTCTGGCTCCGGCTCTGGCTCCGGCTCTGGCTCCGGCTCTGGCTCCGGTTCAGGCTCCGGTTCAGGCTCCGGCTCTGGCCCCGGTTCTGGCTCCGGCTCCGGTTCTGGCTCACTCGGGAAAGGCATCCGAGGCTCACCTGGCGGCGGAGCAATCCTGGGAGGAGGAGCCGAATCCGGATCCTCCTTGAATGTGGTATCGCTCTCGGTACAGCCAAACCCGAAGGTGACAAGCGTCAGCATCGTGGCGCTGAACGACGGTTTGGTTTTCATTGCTCGGCTTCCTTGATCTCGCCAGGCGCGGGACATCTTTGTCCCCGGGTAATCATGAAGTATAGAAAACGTGTGACGTACCGCACGTTTTTGCGACAGATAAACGGCCTTCGGGACACCGACAGCAACCCGGATTTCGCCACCAAATCTGAGTCCCATCAGGCTCTTCCGGCCACTCCATCCAGTCCACCACCCCAATCATCAATCACTTCAGGCAACCATCAGCCAACCACGGTGGCCTGCTTTGCCTGACTCAACGCCCCCTTCTCGTGCCCTTAACATTGGCATAAGCTCCCAATTCAGCCAGAGGAGTTGCCATGTCTGCCCACGATGTTGTCGCTGGTTTTTCCGTCCAGCGTCTTGAACAGATTGCCGATCATCTTGATGACCATTACCTCAAGCCAGGCAAACTGCCCTGCGCGGTCACCCTGGTGGCCCGCCATGGTGAGATTGTCTGGCAGCGGGCCCAGGGCTGGATGGACGTTGAACGCCAGAGGCCCGTGACCGACGACACCATCTTCCGCATTTACTCGATGACCAAACCGGTCACCTCGATCGCGATGATGCAACTGTATGAGCAGGGGCGCTTCCAGCTGGACGATCCTGTGCATCGCTATATCCCCAACTGGGATCGCCTTGCTGTCTATGAAACCGGGCACTGGCCCGACTTCGGAACCCGGCCCGCCGGCACTGCCATGACCATCCGGGACCTGATGACGCACACCTCCGGCCTTACCTATGGCTTTCTGGAGCAAACACCGGTCGACGCCGCGTACCGCCGCCTGAAACTCGATGGCAGCGGCACCCTGACGCTGGACAAGCTGATCGAGCGGCTGGCCGACCTGCCGCTGGAGTTCGCCCCCGGCACTGCCTGGAATTACTCGGTCTCTACGGATGTACTGGGTTACCTGGTACAACAGCTCTCCGGCCAGCCGCTGGACGACTATTTCAGGGACCACATTTTCCGCCCACTGGGCATGGACGACACCGGCTTTCACGTTGCCCCGGAAAAACAATCGCGGCTTGCTGCCTGCTACCTGCATCAGCCCGGTGACCAGATGAAACTGCAGGACGACCCGGAACGGTCGCGCTATCTGCGGGAGCCTCGTTTTCTCTCCGGCGGCGGTGGACTGGTGTCTACCCTGCAGGACTACCACACGTTCGCGCAGGCTCTATGCCAGGGCGGGGAGTACCGTGGGCAGCGCATTATCCGGCGCGACACCCTGGATCTTATGCGTCAGAATCACTTACCAGATGACAAGGATATTCCCTCCCTGTCCATCGGCCCTTTTAGCGAGTCGTCCCGGGCGGGCAACGGCTTCGGGCTGGGCTTTGCGGTGCGAATTGGTCCGTCGCCCCACTCCTCTGCGGGCTCAATCGGTGAGTTCGGCTGGGGCGGCCTGGCCGGAACCTATTTCCAGGTTGACCCGGCCAGGGATCTGGTGCTTATTTTTATGACACAACTGATGCCCTCCTCGGCGTACCCCGTTCGGGAGGAAATTCGCTCGCTGGTATACGATGCGCTGATCTGACCCAAGGCCGGTGACGCGCTCCGGGCGCCATCGAAAGTAAATAGAAAACAACTCCAACAACCAACCTGCAGGGAAGTTGCAATGAAACCTGAAACGCTCGCGCTCCACGCCGGCTTTAACGGCGACCCGACCACCCATGCGGCTACCACGCCGATTTACCAGACCACCTCGTTCACCTTCGATGACACCCAGCACGGTGCCGATCTGTTCGACCTCAAGGTGCAGGGCAATATCTATTCCCGCATCATGAACCCCACCAACGCCGTGCTGGAAGAGCGCATGACCCAGCTCGAAGGGGGCATCGGCGCGCTTGCCCTGGCGTCCGGTATGGCCGCGATCACCTACACGCTGCAAACGATCTGCAAAGTCGGCAACAACATTGTCAGTACCAGCCAGCTTTACGGCGGCACTTACAACCTGTTTGCCCACTCCTTGCCAAACCAGGGCATCGAGTGCCGAATGGTCGCTCACGACGATTACTCCGCCGTGGAAAATGCCATCGACGAGAACACTCGCGCGCTGTTTTGCGAGTCCATCGGCAACCCGGCCGGTAATGTGGTCGATATCCAGCGCTGGGCTGACATTGCCCACCAGCACGGTATCCCGCTGATCGTCGACAACACCGTGGCCACGCCGTTCCTGTGCCGGCCGATCGAATACGGCGCGGATATCGTCGTGCACTCACTGACCAAGTATATCGGCGGGCACGGCACCACCGTTGCCGGCATTGTCGTCGACTCCGGAAAATTTGACTGGAAGGCCAGCGCCGATAAATTCCCGATGCTGAACGAGCCGGATCCGTCCTACCACGGCGTGGTGTACACCGACGCCCTTGGACCGGCGGCCTTTATCGGCCGCTGTCGGGTGGTACCGCTGCGCAACACCGGGGCAGCGCTGTCCCCGTTCAACGCTTTCCTGATCATGCAGGGCCTGGAAACCCTGGCGCTGAGAATGGAACGGCACTGCCAGAATGCTGAGAAAGTCGCGGCCTTCCTGCAGCAGCACCCCTCCGTGGCGTGGGTCAATTACGCCACTCTGGATGACAGCCCCTACAAGGCCACCTGCGAGAAAATCTGCGGTGGAAAAGCCTCCGGCATCCTCAGTTTCGGCATCAAGGGCGGCCGGGAAGCAGGCGCCAAATTCATCGATGCACTGCAGCTGATCTATCGACTGGTGAACATCGGCGACGCCAAATCCCTGGCCTGCCATCCGGCCACCACCACCCACCGCCAGCTGGGGCCAGAAGAGCTCCGCAGTGCCGGCGTGAGTGAAGATCTGGTGCGGCTGTCCATCGGCATTGAACATGTCGACGACCTGATTGCCGACATCACACAGGCACTGGAGGCATCCCAGGCCTGAGGCCTGAGGCCTGAGCCCTGCACCGGGTACGACCAATGTCGTGCCCGGCCCCTCCCCGTGATTGCCCGTACCTGCCTTGTATCTACCGGGGCCGGACATTACTCTTAAAGCCCCGCAAGCCTCAACAAAAGAGTCCGGTTGGAATGAGCGACAGCGCAAAACCCCGCATCACCAGTGGTTCCAAGTTTCGCAGTGAACACGGTTTTTCTGCCATCAAAGATGGTGTCAAACGGTCATCCGGTGACACCAGCGAGAACCGGCCGCTGGAGCGCAAGCCCAAGTGGTTGCGGGCACGCATGCCCGGAGGGGAGCGCTATGAGGCCGTGCGTCGCAACGTTCAGGATCACCGGCTGAGCACTGTGTGCCAGGAGTCCCACTGCCCCAACATCGGCGAGTGCTGGACCGCCGGCACGGCAACCATCATGGTGATGGGCTCCGTGTGTACCCGGGCCTGCAAGTTCTGCGCCGTGGACACGGGCAATCCGAAAGGCTGGCTCGACCCGGAAGAACCGGACAACACCGCCAAATCCGTGGAACTGATGGGCCTGCGTTACATCGTGCTGACCTCGGTCGACCGGGACGACCTGCCCGACGGCGGCGCCAGCCACTATGCAGCCTGCGTATCCGCCATCAAGCAACGCACGCCGGAAGTGGCGGTGGAAGCCCTGACGCCCGACTTTGACGCGGTCATGGCCGACGTCGAGAAGGTGGTGGATTCGGGGCTGGATGTGTTTGCCCAGAATGTGGAGACCGTAGAGCGCCTGACGCGCCGGGTTCGGGACCCGAGAGCGGGGTATCAGAAAACCCTGAGTGTCCTGAAACATGCCAAGGAACACCGCCCGGACGTTCTGACCAAGACCAGTCTGATGCTGGGTCTGGGCGAAACCGAGGAAGAAATCCTGCAAACCATGGACGATCTGCGCGCCATTGGTGTCGACATCCTCACCCTGGGCCAATACCTGCGCCCGACGCCCAACCACCTGCCTGTGGAGCGTTACGTGCCCCCGGAGGAGTTCAATCGCTACCGGGAAATCGGGTTGGAAAAGGGCTTTATGGAAGTGCCGTCCGGGCCCATGGTTCGCTCAAGCTATCGAGCCGACAAGGTGTTCGACAAGAACAACCTGGGGCTGACCGTGCCGGACGTCCCGGCATCGTCGAACGCTCTGCAAATTCCTGTTAAATCACTCGACTGACAGCGCTTCGAACACCGATAGTCAGCGACACAAGGTCACAGTTTACCGGCATTTATGGCAAACTCTGCGCTCGTTTTAGCGCAGGGTTGTCCATTCATGAACCGGTTTTCCGCACTGTACGATCGCCTGATACTGCCGCACCCCCTGATGGTGCTGGCTGTCCTCGCCATTTTCCTGGGCCTGGCCGCCCTCCGTTTTGATCAGTTCCGGCTGGATGCCTCGGCAGAATCCCTGGTTCTGGAAAACGATCGCTCACTGGAACAGTACCGCCAGGTAAACCGGCGGTTCACTACCTCCGACGATTTCCTGGTGGTGACCTACACGCCTCGCGATGAACTGTTTACCGAGCAGGGGTTGTCCGATCTGCGCCGGCTCAGAGACGAGCTGCAGGCACTGGAGGCCGTCGGTTCCACCAACAGTATTCTGAACGTTCCTCTGCTTCACAGCCCAAGCCTGACGCTGGATACCGTCGACTCCGAAATCAAAACCCTGGATGCTGACGAGGTTGCCCCGGAAACCGCCCGCGACGCCCTGCTCAGCAACCCGCTGTACCCCAACCTGTTGATCAGCGAAGACGCGCAAACCACCGCCATTCAGGTCAACCTGCCCACGCCGGAGCGGTATTTTGAACTGCTCAGGGAACGCAACCGGCTGCGGGATCTGGTGGCGGCGGGCGACGCCAGCGACGAGCAGCACCTTGAGCTGGAACAGGCCCGCGACGCCTTCATCCGCTACACGGAAACCCTGGGTAAAGAGCGGGATATCACCATCAATCGCGTCCGCGATATCCTCGATGAACATCAGGACAAGGCCGAGATTCACCTCGGCGGTGTGCCGATGGTGGTGTCCGACATGATCCGGTTTATCCAGAACGACCTGTCCACTTTCGGCCTGGGCGTCCTGGTGTTCCTGCTGGTGACCCTGGCGATTATCTTCCGCCAGTGGCGCTGGGTACTGGTGCCCCTGCTGTGCTGCGGTTTCACGGTGTGGTTGATGATTGGTTTTCTGGGCTGGGCCCAGTGGCCGGTCACGGTGATCTCGTCCAACTTCGTGGCACTGCTGCTGATCATGACTCTGTCATTGACCATTCACCTGATTGTTCGCTACCGGGAGTTTCAGCATGACGACCCCGGCGCCGCCCCGGGCGAGACCCTGCGCCGGACGGTCTACGCCATGGTCAAACCCTGCTTCTACATGGCCATCACCACCATCGTGGCATTTGGCTCGCTGACCTTCAGCGGCATCCGCCCGGTGATCGATTTTGGATGGATGATGACGCTGGGGCTGGCCGTGGCCTTCCTGATTACCTTCGTTGTTTTTCCGGCCCTGCTGGCCCTGCTGCCGCCGCCGCTGGACGCACGTGTCACGTCCGACCGCATTCCTTTCACGGATGCCTTTGCCCGCTTTACAGAGCGTTTCGGACGCGTCGTACTGACCGGTTCTTTGGTGATTGCGGTACTGTGCGCCATAGGTATCAGCCGGCTGACGGTGGAGAACAGCTTTGTGGATTACTTCAAATCTTCCACCGAAATCCATCAGGGCATGGTGACCATCGACAATCGGCTGGGCGGGACCACGCCCCTGGATGTGGTGATCACTGACGACTTGCCGCCGGAAGCATCCGGCGTCGAACAAGATCCCTTTGCCAGCAGCTGCGACCCGTTTGTTGACGACTGCGGCGAAACGGAGGAATACCGGGACACCTGGTACACCTTCCAGAAGATGAACCGGCTCGAAAAGGTTCATGATTATCTCGACAGCTTGCCGGAAACCGGCAAGGTGCTGTCGATCGACACCACGCTGGCCATTCTGGCTCAGATCAATCAGGGTGAACCGCTGGACGCGCTGGAACTGGCGTTCGTGCCGGCCGCTGTACCGGATGACCTCAAGGACATCCTGCTCACGCCGTACATTTCCGAAGAACATGACCAGGCCCGTTTCAGCATCCGTATCCTGGAAACTCAGCCAGATCTGCGCCGCCAGGCATTGCTGGAGCGCATCCACACTCACCTCACTACCGAACTGGGCTTCAGCGACGATCAGGTCCTCTTCACCGGCATGACAGTCATGTACAACAACATGCTGCAAAGCCTGTTTGATTCCCAGATCAAAACCATCGGCGTGGTGTTACTGGCCATCCTGAGCATGTTTTTGGTGCTGTTCCGGTCTTTTAAACTGGCGCTGGTGGGCATTGCGCCCAACATCATTGCGGCCGGTTCAGTGCTGGGGCTCATGGGCTGGCTGGGTATACCGCTGGATATGATGACCATCACCGTGGCGGCCATCACCGTGGGCATTGCGGTGGATGACACCATCCACTACATCCACCGGTTCAGAACCGAGATTGCCAAGGACGGGGACTACCTGGCCGCCATGCACCGCTGCCACCGCAGTATTGGCCAGGCGATGTTCTACACCTCGCTGACGATTATTTCAGGGTTTTCCATTCTGGTGCTGTCGAACTTCATTCCAACCATCTACTTCGGCGTATTCACCGGCTTTGCCATGCTGATGGCGCTGGTTGGCGCGCTCACGTTACTCCCCAGACTGCTTGTCCTGACCAAGCCCTTCGGGCCGGACAGCGGCTCCGGCGATCGCCAGGGCAGCCACTAGAACCAAAAAAGGCCGCATCAAACGATGCGGCCTTTTCGTACTGATCATGCAACCACTGCGGTCTTACTGAGCCGGCTGCATCATCTGGCGCTGTTGCTGCATCTGCTGCTGCATCTGCTTCATGCGGCGGTCCAACTCATCACGCTGTTCATCGGTGAACACGCTGTCCACTTTGGCCTGCATCAGGGTCGACAGCGCGGCGATTTCGCCGGTCAGGTCACCCAACTCCTCGGCGCTTTCACGAATTGCCGCCTCGTCGTAATCTGCCTTGATTTCGGCCTGCATCGCCTGCTGCAGAACGCGCGCTTCCTGCTGAAGTTCGCCAATCTGCCCCTGCATTTCTTCAATAATGCCGCGGATCTCTGTTTGCTGATCATCGGACAGGCCGACCATCTGCGCCAACTGATCCACCTGATCAGGCTGACCGCCGGCCTGCGCCTGCGCATACACCGGCGCGGACAGACTCAGAGCGACCAGTGCCGAACCAATCAATTTACCGAGCTTCATAACCATCTCCATTAACGATGTGGCCCACTGCAAAATGGCCACGAACATGCATTTTCCTCTTCACAGGTCGTACACCCTAAAACATACGGGCACGCCTTTGCATCCTATTCCACCCCTTTTGTGTCGGATTTCCCGTATCCATAACCATGAAAAGCGCTCCGGTTCGGGCGAAAAGAACCGTCCGCAGCATGTGAAAATTTGACCAATCCCCTTCATAATGGCGCCGGTCAGTCACCGGCGGAGTAACAACAATGGCAATTAACTGGTTTCCAGGGCACATGCATAAGGCCCGAAAGGAGATCAAGCAGGTCATGCCCCAGATGGATCTGATCATCGAAGTGCTCGATGCGCGGATTCCGTTCAGCAGCGAAAACCCGCTGGTACCCGCCCTTCGCGGCGACAAGCCGGTGATCAAGGTACTCAATAAACGAGACCTGGCAGACCCGGAGATCACCGAACGCTGGCAGGCCCGGCTGGAGCGTGACCAGGGTGTACGAACCATCACCCTGACGCACAACCAGCGCAGCGAGGCCCTCAGCATCCTGCAGTTGGCGCAGGACATGACACCGGATCACGATCGCCAGAAAAGCGCCCTGCGGGTGATGATCCTCGGCATACCCAACGTCGGCAAATCCACCATCATCAACACACTGGCCGGCCGGCCTGCGGCGAAAACCGGTAACGAGCCTGCCGTCACCCGGGCACAACAGGCCATCAAGCTGCCCGACAATATCCTGCTGTACGACACGCCGGGGTTTCTGTGGCCCAAGCTGTCACCGGAAGCCTGCGGTTACCGGCTCGCCGTCACCGGTGCCATTCGCAGCGCGGTGCTGGATTTCGAGGATATCGCCCTGTTTGAGGCGGATTACCTGATTCAGGCTTACCCGGAACTGGTGCAGGCCCGGTACGGACTCTCATCCCTGCCTGAAGACGGTCTTGGGCTGATGGACGCCATCGCAGCCAAGCGGCGCTTTTTTGGGCGCGGAGGCATTCCGGATCTGCACAAGGTATCGGAGGTGTTGCTCAACGAATTCCGCAGCGGCACCCTGGGGCGGATTTCTCTGGAAACACCAGAGATGGTGGAGCGCGAGGCCGAGCAAGCCGAACGCGAAGCCGCCGAAAAGGCCGCTGAGAACGCCGCGGCCGGAGAGACTAAGGGGAAGAAGAAAAGCCGCAGCGGCAAACGGTAAACCAGCCGGTGGTGACGTATTCCGACGGCAGTGCGTCGAACATGTCCCGAGCGGTGCGAACGAAATGGGGCTGGTCATAAAAGCCCGCATCCATGGCCAGTTGTGACAGGGATTTTCCCCGCTCCCAGTGGGCCAGCACGCGGCTTACCTTCAGATGCAACAGGAACCGGCGCAAGGGCACACCAACCTGCTGGCGAAACAAGTGACTGAGCCGGGACGACGACAACCCGACCAAGGCCGCCAGCGAGCCCACCTGAATCTTCTCCGGCAACTCCGCCCTCAGCAAGTCACACACCTGCTGAATCCTCGGGTCCAGGGGCGCAGGGTCCTCGCCCACCCGCTGGAGTACGTTCAGCAGAGCTTCATGCACCTCGGCGCAGCCGATCTCGGAGCCTGCCGCCACGGCTTGAAAAACGCCGGATACATCCACCGATCTCTGGTCACCCAACAGGTGCCTCAGCGCACGCCAGTAGTCACTGTCCGGATCCAGCTGCGCACACCACATTCGAGTGTTGCCCGGCTTCAGGGATTGCTCCACGTCCGGGGCAACCAGCACGGCCCGACTGGCGCGCCAGTGACCATCGACCTGGATCTGGAAATCACCATCCAGCCCCACCAGCCAGGACGCGCTGATGTGCCGATGAGGCCGGTTGGGCATCAGTCGCCCGACCAGCTGCCAGTGGTCGGGCCAGAGAAACAAGGTGCCGTTCTGAGATCGCTGCATAGCCTCGGTCAGTCGTGAGTTGCCTTACGAGGCAAAGCATACCGCAGGCCGATGCATTCGCCATCCTCCGTCAGCACGAGCCGGCTTAATGGTTCTGGGCCGGTGTATTGCCACCAGCGCCCTGAGCGTGAGGCACCGGGAGCCCCAGCTTGGCGGCAAATTCAATACTGACGAAAATGGGACCGATCAACAGAAACACCAGGTCCTCAACGAACGAAGGTTTCTTACCCTCAACTTTGTGGCCGTAGACCTGGACGGCCCAGGCCACCACCCAGACAATCAGACTGGTCCAGAACAGCGACCAACCCGCCGACTGGACACTCTGTATCGCCCAGACGGACACCGCGAACCAGCCCACCATCAGCAGGAAGACCCAGAACGACAGCCGCAGATACAGGATGCCGGACAAGACGCCCAGCACAGTGGCGCCGTTCAGCCACTCGGCCGCAGCCCCACTCAGCCCCAACCAACTGCCAAGCGGAACCAGCCACAAGAGGCCCAGCGTCGAGATCAGAATGGCAGGCACACACACGATATGAATCCACTGATTCAACGGATTCTGATGACTATCCCCGTAATCACTCAAAAACTGCTGTAACGATCGCATCTCAATGCTCCTTATTGTTGTCCTTTCTGGTGCCCACTTTATCAGGGCCAGTCACCCCCGGCTTGTACGAAACGGCTATCCGATTTCGGACACTGCCAACCAATGCCTCTTACCAAGGTCAAATATCCCATGAGCAGAACAAGGCTTAAACTGTCATCACTTTAAAGAGTCAACCACTCCCGAGGCAACGAAGGGGGTGCAACAGGAGGAGCGTATGAGACGCGTTGTCGTCACTGGCATGGGCATTGTTTCCTGTCTTGGAAACAGCCTGGATGAGGTGGTTGAAAGCCTGAAACAGGGGCGATCTGGTATTGGCTTCAACCAAACCTACGCCGACAAGGGCTTCCGAAGCCAGGTGTCCGGCTCCCCCGATGTCGACACATCAATGATCGACAGGAAGCTCCGGCGGTTCATGGGCCCCTCGGCCATGTACAGCTTTCTCGCCATGGAACAGGCCATTGCCCAGGCCGGGCTGAGCGAGGACCTGATTTCCAATGACCGGACCGGGCTTATTGCCGGTTCCGGTGGCGCCTCCTGCTCGAGCCAGGTCGAAGCGACCGACATCATGCGGGAGAAAGGCGTCAAGCGCATTGGCCCGTACATGGTGCCCCGCATCATGACCAGCACCGTATCGGCCTGCCTGGCCACCGCGTACAAGATCCGTGGCGTGAACTATTCCATGTCCTCGGCCTGTGCCACCAGCGCCCATTGTATTGGCCACGCCATGGAGCAAATCCAGGCGGGCAAGCAAGATATCGTGTTTGCCGGCGGCGGGGAGGAAGAGGACTGGAGCCTGACCATGATGTTTGACGCCATGGGCGCGCTTTCAACCAAATATAACGATGCGCCCGAGACGGCTTCACGCCCCTTCGACAGCGGACGTGACGGGTTTGTCATCGCCGGAGGCGGCGGCATGATGGTTCTGGAGGAACTGGAACACGCCCGCAAGCGCGGCGCCACCATTCTCGCTGAACTGACCGGCTATGGCGCCACATCAGACGGTTACGACATGGTAGCGCCGTCCGGAGAGGGTGCCCAACGCTGCATGCGACAGGCGATGGCGACCATTCGTGGCAAGGTGCAGTACATCAACGCCCATGGCACCAGCACGCCGGTCGGCGATGTTGCCGAAATGGGCGCACTGCGCAACACCTTCGGCGACGACATTCCTGCCATCTCCTCAACCAAGTCCCTGTCCGGACATTCACTGGGGGCCGCAGGCGTGCATGAAGCCATCTATTCCCTGCTGATGATGCAGAACGGATTTATTGCCGGTACCGCCAACCTGGCCCATGTGGATGAAAAGCTCCAAGGACTGCCAATCGTTGGGCCCGAATCGCAGGACGCCGACCTCTCGACGGTGATGTCCAACAGCTTTGGGTTCGGCGGCACCAACGCCACCCTGGTCTTTGAAAAACTGCAGGACTGAGCCAAGACAATGACCGCCGGGCCGGCGTCTCATGGCCCGGCATTGATTTCAAGCGGTGATTGGCAAAGCAGGGTTTCCGTATTAAGGTACGGGTTTATCAGGGATATGAACGAACGGACTGTCTCGCTATGGCTCAACCTATCCGGCTCCACCGCGCCACCTCACCACTGAAAGCCTCCTGCCACCAATGCAGCCTGAGCAATTTGTGCCTGCCGCTGGCCATTGAGGAAAACGAACTGGATCGCCTTGAGGACATTGTTCAGCAGGGCCGTATGTTCAATCGTGGCGAGCACATCTTCGAGCAAAGCACCGCTTTCCGAGCCTGTTACGCGGTGCGTAGCGGGTCGGTCAAGACGTCCATCATCACCGAAAGTGGCGAAGAGCAGATTACCGGTTTCTTCATGCCCGGCGAGCTTATCGGGCTCGACAGCATGAGCAACACAACCTATGCCTCTACAGCCAAAGCCCTTGAGCGCACCAGCGTGTGTGAATTTCCGATTCACAAGCTTGAGGAACTGACCGGCAAAATGCCGGAACTCCAGCATCACATGTACCATCTGATGAGCCAGGAGATTCAGAACGGTCACCAGCTGGCCATGTTGCTGAGCAAGAACACCGCCGAGGAACGCATTGCGGCACTGCTGCTGTCGCTGTCCAGCCGTTTTCAGCGTCGGCGCATGTCCGGCACCAATTTCTGCCTGCCCATGGCCCGCAGTGACATCGCCAACTTCCTGGGGCTGGCTGTAGAAACGGTGAGCCGGGTCTTCACCCGGTTTCAGAATCAGGGCCTGATCAAGGCCCGGGGACGCGAAGTGGAACTGCTGGACGTGGACGCACTGCAACTGGTGGCGCGGGACTCAAGTTGTCAGGGCTGAGAGCCGGCCTAGCCGGCCGACGCTCGCTCTGCCTTCGCGGCATCATCCTTCAGCATCACGGCCTCGTCTGCGAGGAATGAGCGCCAGGGCTGCTGTTTGATGCCGAAGGTGTTCCTGATCTTGGTGCAGATGAGCGTGGTATTCAGTGGCTCCAGCTGGGCCCAGTCGGGCACCTCATCCACTACCCGAGTGCTTTCGGGAATACCCGGCAAACCGACAATCACCTGCCCCAATTCGTACAGACTGACTTCCTCGGCCCCCGCATACTGATAGGTTCCCCAGACTTCTGCGCCGCAATCAATCTGTATGATGACCGCCGACATCACCCGGGCGAGATCCGCCACCGCAACCGGCAGCCCGCGGCATCGTCCGGGCATTGACACTGTAGGGCCGGCCGACGCACTGGCCTGAACCTTCCGAATAAAACGCGACAAGCTCCATCCGGTACGCAAAATAATATGCCTTGGCAGCAGTGTTCGCAGGGCCTGTTCACACTCCCACTGCCAGTTCCCGAGTTCATTAAACGGCTGGCCGGGGTTCGACGTTATGTACCCTCGCTGCTTCCGGCCATCGAACACGTAACAGGACGACAGCTGGAACAAGGCAATGCCACGATCACGGGCACACTCAGCCAGAGCCACCGGCAGAGAGAATGCTGCCTTGTGCGTGTCTTCCGGGTCCTGCTGGGCGTCCTCCGGATCAACCAGCCAGAGCGCGTTGACGATCAGGTCAATATCCTCGGGAACCCAGTTCTGCACCGCGTGCAAATCTGCGCTCGCCGGATCACTGACCAGCAGCGGCGTAACCTGCAACGGGGTGTTGCGCAGACGTTCGAGCAGTAACTTCCCGAGTGGGCCATAATCATGAACAACGAGTACGTGCACGAGGAATTAGCGCCTCCAGACTTTTACAGATGTGACGGCAACCCAAAACCGGTCGGCCAATGGCTTGCAGTATACGGGGCATACAATACCAGCTTGTCCGGGATGCCGGCAGTTTATGTCTTTTTCTTCACTTTTGAGCAGGTAACAGGAATCAAGATGCTGAAACAACAGAGTCACATTGTGGCGCCGATCCCGGATGAACTACGCACCCGAGCTCTGTACACAGTCAGCGAGCTCCGTAGCCGGGGCAAGGCCGACAAGGAAGCCATCGATCAGCTCTACGCCCTGATCGTCGAACTGACCGAGAACGGGCTCGACTTCTTCTTCATAGAACCACTGCGCCGCCTGCGAGCGGGTAACATGATGATGGGCATGGCCAACATGGGCATCAGCAGCATGCTCAAAGGCAGCAAAATGGTGGTCCACAAAGTACTCAAGAAGCTCGACGACAAAAGCCTGGCCGCCATACTCGACTTCGTCGAAGAGATCATCCACGAACCCGAGCAGGGCTGATTACGGTCTCACCTACTGTACAGCCTGGGCACCCGGGCTGTAATGCCGGTCAGCAGTTCGTAGGAGATTGTGCCGGCGCAGCTGGCGACCTCATCCACGCTGACCGTCGCGCCCCAAAGCTCAACCGTATCACCTTCGGCGGCATCGGGAGCCCCACTCAGATCCACCGCCAGCATATCCATGGACACCCGGCCAATCAGGCGAATCCTCTGCCCCCGAATCGCTGCTGGCGTTCCGGTCCCTGCATGGCGCGGATAACCGTCGCCGTAGCCAACGCTGACCATCCCCATCCGCATCTCCCGATCAGCAACGAAACCAGCGCCATAGCCGACGGCCTCGCCTTTGCGAAGGGTTCGGGTGGCAATCAGTTGTGCCTCAAGGGACATCACTGGTTTCAAATCCAGTTCCGGCCCGGTACGCCCCATCATGGGTGATCCGCCGTACAACATGATCCCAGGCCGGCTCCAGTCAAACAGAGGTTGCCCGGGAAAAAAGTGCGCCGCTGAATTGCCGACGCTGCGCATGTACTCTGGCCAGGCACTGGTGGCTTCCAGAAACGTGGCCGTTTGACGGGCTGTCATCGAATCGGACTCATCATCCGCACAAGCAAAGTGGGTGACAAAACCCAGTAGATTGCGCTTTGCCCCCATCGCCTCCAGACGAGACATGACACTCGCAAGATCGGTGGGAGCGAAGCCCAGGCGATTCATACCTGTGTTTACTTTCAGCCAGAACCGGGCCTTACTCGCACTCGCGTCCAGCCAGTCGAGTTGCTGCCCGCTATGCAGCACCGGCTCAAACCCTTGCTCTGCGGCCACATCAAGATCCGCGGGAGCATGGGGCCCCTGCAACAACACCACCGGTTGATGCTGACCGGAGGCCCGGACGGCTTGCGCTTCCTGCAGGCTGGCGACGGCATATTTGGGCGCCAGATCGGCGAGCGCCGATGCCACCTGGGCAATCCCGTGCCCGTAGCCATCAGCCTTGATCACGGCCATGGCCCGGGCCGGGCCGGCCCGCTCGGAGGCCAACCGGTAATTGGAACGCAACGCGTCCAGGTCCACTCGTGCAACGGTACTACGCGACATCAGTACTCTCCGTCGTAATCGCCATACTCACCATGAGCGAGGTCTTCAAACTTGGTGTATTTGCCAATGAACGCCAGACGCACCGTTCCGATGGGTCCGTTCCGTTGCTTACCGATGATAATCTCGGCAATGCCCTTATCGGGGGTATCCTCGTTGTAGACCTCGTCCCGGTAGACAAACATGATGACGTCGGCGTCCTGCTCGATCGCACCGGATTCCCGGAGATCCGAGTTCACCGGGCGCTTGTTCGGACGCTGCTCCAGACTCCGGTTAAGCTGCGACAGGGCCACCACCGGACAGTTAAGCTCTTTCGCGATGCCCTTGAGCGAGCGGGAGATTTCCGAAATCTCGGCGGTACGGCCTTCGGTGTTCCCGGGCACCCGCATGAGCTGGAGGTAATCCACCATGATCATGCCCATGTTGCCGTCATTTTCGCGGGCAACACGGCGAGCACGGGAGCGCATTTCCGTGGGGCTGAGACCTGGCGTATCGTCGATGTACAGTGGTTTGTCTTTCAGCAGGCTCACCGCAGACGTGAGCCGGGGCCAGTCGTCCTCTTCCAGTTTACCACTTCGAACCTTGGTCTGATCGATTCGACCAAGGGAGGACAGCATACGCATGGCCAGCGAATCCGCCGGCATCTCCATACTGAACACCAGCACAGGCTGTCCGGTGCTGATCAGCGAGTTTTCCACCAGGTTCATGGCGAACGTGGTCTTACCCATGGATGGCCGCCCTGCCACGATGATCAAATCCGAGGGCTGCATACCGGATGTTTTTTCATCCAGATCCCGGAAACCGGTGGTCAGACCGGTGGTCTGTTCCCCGGACTCAAACAGTTCCTCAATGCGACTCAGAGCCTTGGTCAGAATCGGATTGATGGTCTGTGGACCCGAGCCCTCTTTGCTCCGGGCTTCAGCGATCTGAAACACGCTGCGCTCGGCCTCGTCCAGGACTTCGTCACTGGTTCGCCCCTGGGGATTGAACGCCGAATCAGCAATGTTGCCAGAGACTTCAACTAACTGGCGCAACACCGAGCGCTCTCGCACGATGGTTGCATAGGCCTTGATGTTGGCCGCGCCCGGGGTTTTTTCGGCCAGTTCAGCCAGGTAAGAAAGCCCCCCAGCATCTTCGATATCACCGGCCCGTTCCAGGAACTCGGCGAGCGTCACGACATCCAGAGGCTCACTGTCGCTGGCCAGTCGCTCCACTGCACCAAAAATCAGCCGGTGGTCCTGTCGGTAAAAATCCGCCGCAGAGATCAGTTCCGAGACTTCATCAAAGCGTCGGTTATCCAGCATCAGGCCGCCCAGAACCGCCTGTTCCGCCTCTATGGAATGGGGCGGCACTTTGACACGGCTGGTTTCAAGGTCAGTAGTGGAGGATTTCAGATTGGACTTGGCCATAGTGACATCTTCAGTTTGGTACCACGAAGCTGACAGTTTACGGGGAACGCTCCGGGATTGGGAGAGGGTCTCATCAAAGGGTGCCCAGACGAAAACGGGCCCGAAGCCGTTTCCGGCTCGGACCCGTTCACATCAAGCGTGGCCAGCGTTTTTCAGCCAGCCCGCACTGACATTCAGATTACTCTGAAACCACTGCCAGCTTGATGGTGACTTCAACGTCAGAGTGCAGTTGAAGCTCGATGTCGTACTCGCCAGTCACCCGGATCGGGCCTTCTGGCAGACGAACTTCGCTCTTTTCTACTTCGTTACCACCAGCGGTGATCGCATCTGCGATATCACGCACACCGATAGAACCGAACAGCTTGCCTTCGTCACCCGCTTTGGAGGTGATGGTGAAGGACGCGCCTTCCAGCGCCTCTGCACGGGCCTGGGCAGCGGCCAGCTTCTCAGCGGCAGCCTTTTCCAGTTCGGCACGACGCTCTTCAAACGCCTGTACATTTTCCTTGGTAGCAGGAACCGCTTTGCCGTAAGGAAGCAGGAAATTACGGCCGTAACCGGCCTTTACCTTAACCTTGTCACCCAGTGAGCCAAGGTTTGCAACTTTCTCGAGCAGAATAACTTCCATCTCGTTAACCTCTTCGTGCTTTATTCAGCCGGCCCGGCAGGCTTTATACGCCCCCGGAAATCCAGCCAGCTATCCACAAAAGCCAAAAACACCAACAGAATCATCAGGCTTGGACCCAACAGTACCAGTGCAATATAAAACATCACCAGCCACTGGGCACTCAGCTCTTTACGCCCTACAACACCATGAACCAATGCCACGCCGGCAACGAACAACGGAGTTCCCGCCACCCAAACCAGCAACATGGCGTTCAGCCCCAACATCGGGCCTACCACCATCAGCACTGCACACACCACTGCAACAGAGGGTGACAGCCGCAGAGCATGAAATTCCTTGCGGAATCCGCCGGGGTTATACAACCCCGCCTGCCAGGCTCTGGCCAGCATTGTCATGGCGATACCCGTTGCCAGGTAGGTGCCTGCCATACTGGCGTTCATGGTATCCCGAACCACTTGCTCGAGGTTTTCCCCGAGGGTCTGGGCTACCTGGGCATTGTAGTCTTCGTAAAAGCTCACCCCGGCGCGGACCAATTCGTCCAGCAACCCGGGGTATACCACGGGCAAGATCAGACCCGTGACAACCGCCAGAAAGCTCCCTGCCAGCAGGGCCCTTTCCCAGGACAGCGTTGTTCTGAGCACTGACGCCATCAGCATCACCTGCAGCAGTACTGCCAGAGCGGTCGGGTCCTGCCCGAACCAGCTCCAGCCGAGCGCCGGAAGCAATGCCCAGAGGCCAATATTGAACCCCTGACTGATGCCGAGCCTGAGAATCACCAGGCCGACAACCGCAGCGCCAATCCAGAACAGCAAAGGCAGTGCAGTCGTGACCGCTGCTACCCCGCCGGCCTGCAGGGGACCGCGCATTACATACTGTGCCAGTGCACGCATGGTCCCAAGTCCTGTTTATCTGTTCTTAGTGATCGTGGCTGTCCGAGTACGGCAGCAGTGCCAGGTAGCGGGCACGCTTGATAGCGGTAGCCAGCTGACGCTGATAACGTGCTTTGGTGCCGGTGATGCGGCTGGGCACGATTTTGCCGGTTTCAGTGATGTAGCCTTTCAGGGTGTCCAGATCCTTGTAATCGATCTCTTTAACACCTTCTGCCGTGAAGCGGCAGAACTTACGACGTCTGAAAAAACGAGCCATAACAGTAACTCCTCAACTCCGGTTAATTACTCTTCTTCGTCCTGGGTCTCGGCCTTGCGGCTTTCTTCGCCTTCGGCTGAGCGACGTGGACGATCATCTCCGCCACCACGACGGTCTTCGCGAGACTCGGCGGCTTTCATCGGAGACAGATCGGTTACTGCCTCATCGCGACGCAGAATCAGATCGCGAATGATGGCATCGTTGAACCGGAAGTTGTGAGTCAGCTCGTCCATAGCGGCTTTTGAACATTCGATGTTCATCAGCACGTAATGAGCCTTGTGAATCTTGTTGATCGGGTAAGCCAGGTGACGACGGCCCCAATCTTCCAGGCGATGAACCTGACCACCATCTTCACTGATGATGCTGGTGTAACGCTCGATCATCGCGGGCACCTGCTCGCTCTGATCCGGGTGCACCATAAATACGATTTCGTAGTGACGCATGAGTTCTCCCTACGGTTTTAACAGCTTCCTTTTCGGCACCGGGTCAATTCCACAGAGCCAAACATGAAAGCAAGGAGGAAACAGCCGAAGCTGTCGGTTTCAGTTTTCGTCTTCAGAACAAGCCTTTATCACAAGAGCCTGGATGAAGACTGGACATGGAACGCCTGTTATTCAGACAAAAACATGCCACCCCCAGAAAAAGGGGTGACGTATTCTAGGCGCCCAGATTCAGATGTGCAAGCATTAACCAAGGCGCTGACGCAGCGCCTCGTACAGGCAGACGCCGGTCGCGACCGACACGTTCAGACTGTCCACATGGCCCGACATGGGGATATGGATGAGCTGATCACAGTGCTCCCGGGTCAGGCGCCGCATGCCCTTCCCTTCGGCACCCATAACGAGCGCCACGGCGCCCTTGAAGTCGGCCTGGTAGAGAGTGGCCTGCGCTTCACCGGCGGTCCCGATCAGCCAGACGCCCTCATCTTTGATCGTCCGCAGAAACCGTGCCAGATTGGTCACTCTTACAAACGGTACGGTCTCCGCCGCCCCGCAAGCCACCTTGCGCGCCACCGGCGTCAGGGAAGCTGACTTGTCTTTCGGCACGACTACTGCCTGAACACCCGCCGCGTCTGCGGTACGCAGACAGGCGCCGAGGTTATGCGGATCGGTTACCCCATCCAGCACCAGCAGAAAAGGCGGCTTATCGGCAGACTGCAGCATGGCCAGCAGGTCATCTTCGGTCCACTCACGACTTTCACTCACCGCCGCGACGATACCCTGATGGACGCCGGATACGCGCTCATCGAGTTCGCGCCGATGCACGACTGTCCAGGCGACGCCCAGACCATCCAATGCCTCGGTGATCTGCCCCACTCGTTTGTCCTGCCGGCCAGTCTGGATCCAGACCCGTTGCAGCCGCTCCGGCTCGCGCTTCAATACGGCCTCCACCGCGTGCCAGCCAAATACATACTCTGTCGCCACGATTTGCGTTTCCTGTTATCGGGAAGTTTTACGGGGTCGACGCAATCCATCTGAGGATTTCCCCCGCCCACCCTTCTGTTTTTTCTGGGCTTCCTGGGCCGCCTCAGCCACCAGCTTCTCTCGGGCACTGCCCGATTTCGGCTTCTGTCCTTCGGTGCGCGAGGGTGCGGCCTTGCCCTTGGATTTTTTACGGCGCCCACCCTTCTTGGCGGGGCCCTTTTCTCCGGACCGTGCCTTTTTTCCAGACTCCCGGCGGGACATTTCAAGCGCCTCCAGGTCTCCGCGGCGGCGGCGCGGCTGGCTGACAAGTTCCAGATCGATTTTCCGGTCCTCAAGATCAACGCGCACCACTTTTACCCGGACCTCATCTCCAAGCCGGAAACTCACCGCCGTGCGCTCACCAATCAACCGATGTTTCGCGGCATCGTGGTGAAAATAATCCCCGCTCAGGGTGGAAACATGAACCAGCCCTTCGATGTAGACATCCGCCAGTTCCACAAAGAACCCGAAGGGCACCACCGCAGCGATGACACCCTGGTATTCCTCGCCAACATGATCCTTGAGAAACTCGCACTTCAACCAGGCCATCACGTCCCGGGTCGCATCATCGGCCCGGCGCTCGGTCATTGAGGTGTGCTCGCCCAATTGCTCCATCTGACTGTGGTCGTAGGGATACTCAGCCAGATCAGAGTCCTGAACCGGCGGCGAGACCACATCTTTGGTGACATCCGGACTATGAATCCGTGATTTGATGGCCCGATGGACAATGAGATCCGGATAACGCCGGATCGGCGACGTAAAGTGGGTGTAACTGGCAAAGCCAAGCCCGAAGTGTCCGCCTTCATTTGGGCTGTAAACGGCCTGACTGAGCGAACGGAGCATCACGGTCTGAATCACGTTCGCATCGGGCCGGTCAGCCACCTGCGCCAGCAACGCCTGATAGTCCGCTGACGTCGGCTTGTCACCACCACTCAGAAACAACCCGAGCTCGCCAAGGAAAAGGCGTAACGCAATCAGGCGCTCCTCGGACGGCCCGTCATGCACGCGGAAAAGCGCTGGCATCTTGTGCTTTTTAAGAAAACGGGCGGTTGCCACGTTGGCGCACAGCATGCACTCTTCGACGATCTTGTGCGCGTCGTTCCGGTGGACCGGTACAATCTCTTCAATCTTTCGCTCGGCATTGAACACAACCTGAGTTTCGGTTGTCTCGAAATCAATGGCGCCGCGCTCCGTCCGGGCCTGACGCAGCAATTTATAGAGCGCATACAGATTGTGTAAATGGGGCAGGAGTTCCGAATACTGGGCCGCCAGCCGATAACCGGGCTCGGAATCCGGCCGCTCGAGCATGTCGCTGACCTTCGTGTAGGTCAGACGGGCGTGACTGCGCATAACAGCCTGATAGAAGGTATACCCGCTGATATTTCCGGCCGCGCTGATGGTCATATCCGCCACCATGCAAAGGCGATCAACATCCGGGTTCAGCGAGCAGAGCCCGTTTGACAATTTCTCAGGCAACATCGGCACAACGTAATCCGGGAAGTACACCGAATTACCTCGCCGCACGGCCTCTTCATCCAGCGGTGTGCCAGGACGGACGTAATGGGAAACGTCCGCAATAGCGACAACCAGGCGGTAGCCACCCCGTGGGCGGGCCTCGCAGTATATGGCGTCGTCGAAGTCGCGGGCGGTCTCGGCATCGATAGTGACCAGGGGCAAATTCCGGATATCGACCCGATTGGCTTTGTCTTTCTCCTCGACTTCATCGGGGATCGCCGCCGCTTGCTCGCCCAGCGCCTGCGACCAGGCATGGGGAATGTCGTAAGAACGGATGGCGACGTCAATCTCCATCCCCGGCGCCATGTGTTCGCCCAGGACTTCAACAACGCGGCCGGTGGGCTGGCGACGTATCGTGGGCTGGCGCAGAATCTCTACCACCACATACTGGCCATGCATGGCCTCACCCGCATGTTCATCGGGCACCAGCACCTCGTGGTTGATCCGGCTGTTTTCCGGAACGACAAAATTGATTCCGCTTTCCTTAAAGAAGCGACCGACCGTTTGCTGGGTACGGTACTCCAGCACCTCCACGATAACGCCCTCACGACGACCGCGATCGTCCACGCGATCCACCCGAGCAGCCACCCGATCACCATGGAACACCTGCCGCATCTGACGAGCGGTAAGAAAGAGATCACTTCCGCCATCGTCCGGAGACAGAAAACCAAACCCGTCTTTATGGCCGATGACCTTACCCGTCACCAAATCGGCTTCGTCGATCGGAAGGTAGGCGCCACGTCGGTTACAAATCAACTGTCCATCCCGGCACATCGCGATCAGACGCCGGCGCAACGCCTCAATACCATCAGCCGAGGCCTGACCCAGTTCGGCACACAAGGTTTCGTGTGTCGCTGGTGCCCCTCGCTCCTTAAGATGAGCGAGAATGAACTCACGACTTTGAATGGGGTTGTCGTACTTCTGAGCCTCACGATTTGCGTGAGGATCCCGGGGGGACTTTTTCCTGGAGACCATTCGAATCCTTGTTAAATATCGGCACAAGTGTGTCGTTTGGCGTGAAGTATAACGCTGCTGAGGCACTCCTGCCCAACAAGGCAACGCGCCGTTTTACTGCAGGAGGGAATTGCCCAAACTTTTCCGAAAAAAATGTTTGACAGGTTTTGAGTGAATCATTAAAGTACGCGCCATCGGTTGAGGGGCACTCCTCAACAGCGGCAGAAAAGCGACGTTCTAAGTAACCGAGCGGCTCTGCAAATCACCTGCCGAGGTGGTGAAATTGGTAGACACGCTAGCTTCAGGTGCTAGTGGGGGCAACCCCGTGGAGGTTCAAGTCCTCTCCTCGGCACCATTTCTTTCCTCAAGAAATGGCACGTTTTCAAACCGATCCCCCTTTGAATTCAGACCCTATCCAGGTTGCTGATTTCCGTTCGTTGTCGGGCCGTCGTTCACCAACAGCAATGCTGTCATCTACCGAATCAATCCGATCAGATGATCTGACAAACTCTGATAGCTGTACCTGACGGACGCGAACAGCCCGCCACCCGCCCTCTCAATCGCTTCACCACAGCCCTTGCTGCCGCCGAAGCGCAACAGATCAGCAACCGCAATCAGGTTCGGCTGGCCGGGAACAAATTCAGCACTACCGACCGTTGCGTAAAACATCTGCCATTCAAAACCGGCGTCCGCAATCACATTGGAAAAGCCCGCCATATCGTCATTGAGAAATCCGAAACGCAACAGACGATGAAGCTGATCGTCGCCGTCGGACCGCACATCGAACTCCAGGGTCAGATTTTCGAAGTTGGCGGGCTGCGGCTCATACCCGGAGACGCTGTATCCCTGAGTCGCACTGACCAGCTGCCCCACCACTGGATCGAGACCTGACACCCCAGAGCATGCCGACATATCGCCGGACAATGCCAGCGATACTTGCTCCACTGCATTTTCAGTCAGCGAAAACCCTGAAATGGTACCGTTAGACCACGTCGGGTCTGAAGAATACTGCCGAGTGATCACCGAATCGTTTGCCCCGCGCATGCGGGCGGTCAGATTCACAACGCCATCGATAACATCCCAGGTGTAAGTGACCTCCGCAGCGCCACCGAGCTCTGAGCCCGCCTCAATGCCCAGTTCCTGATGGCAGGTTGTTGCGCTGTCGAACAGGATGGTCTGATTGTCCCAGTCAAACACCAGGCGCTCGTCTACGTCCCGATCGTTCGTGAACTGCAAAAGACTCTCATTGAACGCCAGAGAAACCGAGGGCAGCCACTGGGTGCCCAGATTCGCCATGTAACCACCGTGCCGAACTATCCGCGCCAACTCGGCCATCGAGGGGAAAATACATCCGTTCACATCAACTGACCGGACCCGCCCGTCCTCGCTGTAAAAAAACTGCAGCCCGGCTGACTCATCCACACGCGTGCCGGAGACCGGCAAATTACTCTGATTTCCGGGATGCGCATAAATGCGCTGACTGGTCACCAGTACCGGGTCATTCAGATTGATCGGAACCTCAGGCAAGCTCAGGAGCTTGGCATCGACACTGGCGTAATTGCCGTAGGCTGCGGCCTCATCAACCATTTTAACGATGGTACTCGCGTGCTTGACCAGAGAGACCCCTAGCAGATGCGCGGCTTCCTGGCTCAACAAGCGCTCGGTCCCGTCCGCGTTGGCCTGCGCCAGAACCCCGTTGTAGGTTTCCGGGAACTGGCTGGTGAGAAACCTGACGAACGCACGAGCATAGGCGTGCGCCTGCTCATCCTGCGCCTGAATGTAGTCACGAACCAGGTTCAGGCTCGCCAGCCCCTGGGGCAAATCGCTGTTTGTGCCACTGGTCAAGAACAGCATGCTACGGAAACGGGACAGCATACTCAGTGGCGAAATAACACGAATACCCGGTGCCGCAGACAAGAGATAGGCGCTCTCCACCGGCACATCCCCGCTGTAAGTTTCTTCGAGGGTTTTACCCGGCAGAGTCAGCGCAAACAGCGGGTAGTTGCTCGGATTCAGGTCGGGCCCCACTTCGGTAGGCACCTGTAACTCAGCGATGTCGAGAGAAAATTCGCCGCCCGGCCCACTCATGGCCGTGGGCTCGCCGGACTCCAGAACCACCTGGTTACCGTTATCCAGCGTTACGGTCATCGGGCCGGGCGTGTACTGACTGTCACCATCCATATCCAGCCATACCCGAGCGTTTTTCAGGTAACCGTCCATCACCTTGCCTGAATAGGGTGCCGGCTCTGAGTACGCCACGCCATCGAAGTCACGACCATCCAGGGGCGACTGAGCGGACTCTTCACCACAACCAGCGAGAGCGAGGACAAATACGGGAACGGAGAGAACTGGAATGCGAGTCATTGCGGCAACCATTTATCCTTTTTAGAGGTTGTGCCGCTACTTTAGGGGAAGTGACTGCCGGAGACCTTGACTGGCTTGGCAAATTGTAAACTTAAGTATCGGAATCGTTACCGGAGCCCCGGAGAGCCGGGGCTCATGGCACCTAGAAAGAACGAGCAACGATCTCCTTCATGATTTCGTTGGTACCGGCGTAGATACGCTGCACCCGGGAATCGGCCCAGGCCCGGGCAATGGGGTATTCCCACATGTAGCCATAGCCACCGTGGAGCTGGACACATTCATCCATGACCTTGCACTGCAGGTCCGTGGTGTGTTGCTTGAGCATGGCCGCGGTCGGGATATCCAGCTTTTTTTCCAGATGAAGCTCAAGGCAGCGGTCGGTAAAAACCCGGGCCGCGGTGATCTCAGCCTTTAATTCCGCCAGCTTGAAGCGTGTGTTCTGGAAAGCGATAACCGGCTTGTCGAATGCTTTTCGCTCTTTGACGTAATCCAGCGTCCATTGCCATGCTGCCTCGGCGGCCGCTACGGCGGCAATTGCTACCTGCAGACGTTCGGCCGGAAGTTCCTGCATGAGCTGGAAAAAGCCTTGCCCTTCCATCGGTCCCAGCAGGTGGGTCAGCGGCACACTGACATCCTGGAAGAACAGCTCGGACGTATCCTGCGCCTTCATCCCCACCTTGTTCAGGTTCTGTCCTTTTTCGAACCCATCCCACTCGGACTCAACCAGCAGCAGGCTGATACCCTTGGCCCCCTCCCGCGGATCTGTCTTGGCAACCACGATGACGAGATCGGCCAGCTGGCCATTGGTGATAAAGGTCTTGGAACCGTTCAGGATGTATTCGTCGCCCTGCTTTACCGCGGTAGTTTTAATGCCCTGCAGATCCGACCCGGCTCCTGGCTCTGTCATTGCAATCGCGGTAATCATCTCGCCGGAAACAAGCTTGGGCAGGTAGTGCTTCTTCTGATCATCCGTCCCGTGGTTCAGGATGTAGGGCGCCACAATGTCGGAATGCAGCCCCCAGCCAATGCCGGACAAACCGGCCCGTGAGATCTCCTCCATGACGACGGCACTGTACCGAAAATCGGCACCGACACCGCCATACTCTTCGGGAATCGTCGGACATAGGAAGCCAAGCTCACCGGCTTTGCGCCAGAGCTCACGGCTTACCTGGCCATCTTTCTCCCATTGCTCGTGGTAGGGGGCGGCTTCCTGCTCCAGGAACTTTCGTACGGAATCCCGGAAACTTTCCAGATCGGCATCGAAGAGAGTGCGTGGAATCATGAAGGAACCTCGGTACTTGGCCAGTGTTATGTTGGTATAGCACCAAGTCTCTGCCGAGGTGGGTCATGGCTCAATGATGAAAACCATCAATCGGGCTGACCAAAAGCATCGCCCCTGCCCGCAGGTCAGGTTTCGCGTTTCTTCTGCGACCGGGCTTCACCCCAGCGAGGCATAAGGGTTTGGGGAATCTCAAGATGATCCAGCAAACGGGCAACCACGAAATCTACGAGATCCTGGATTGATTCCGGTTTGTGATAGAAGCCGGGACTGGCAGGAACGATCACCGCACCCATTCTTGTCAACTTGAGCATGTTCTCCAGATGCACTTCCGAGTATGGCGCTTCCCGGGGCACCAGTATCAGCTGACGACGTTCCTTGAGCGCGACGTCGCCGGCCCGTTCGATAAGGTTGTTGCTGGCTCCGGTGGCCAGGGCAGACAGCGTGCCCGTACTGCACGGACAGACAATCAGCGGCGCCTTCTCACCCGAACCGGAGGCCGGCGGGGCAAACCAGTCTTCGCGCCCGAACACCAGCACCTGCCCCGATTCCGCGCCAGCCCATTCACTGAGCACAGCCTGCATGGCCGGCGGGGTCCCCGGGAGTTTCAGGTCGGTTTCGGTGGCAATCACCACTTGCGCCGCCCGGCTGACCATGACGTTGATGCTGCACCCGGCCGCGACCAGACATTCCAGAAGCCGCAGCCCATATTGCGCGCCGGAAGCCCCGGTAATGGCCAGATTAATGGTTCGCCCCTGTTCAGACATCCTGTTCCCCCCCCCGCGCCTGCACGCTCAGCCCAGCCGACGCTTCAGCTCGTCCACCAGTTTGCCGTGAATTCCGCCAAAACCGCCATTGCTCATGATCACGATGTGGCAAGGCCCCGGAAGATTCGCCAGCGCTTTGTCAATCAGCCCCTCAACCGTCGTTTCGACGCGGTGCTGATCGGAGGCCGGTCCATCTGGCTGCCAGTCGGTTACCAGAGAATCCAGCCAGTCCATGCCATTCAGGTTGGCCCAGAGCACCTGATCCGCCGACTCTGCGCTGGGCAGCAGGGTTTGCTCATGGACACCCTGTTTCATGGTGTTGGAACGGGGCTCGATCAACGCCACGATGGGCTCGTCCCCGACCTGCGCACGCAACCCCTCGAGCGTGGTCGCAATGGCGGTGGGATGATGGGCGAAATCATCGTAGACACGCACGCCTTCCACGTCCGCCAGGAGTTCCATTCGCCGTTTCACCCCGGAGAATCGACAGAGTGCGGCCACCGCATGATCCGGCGTAACCCCCACATGTCGGGCGGCAGCTATGGCAGCCAGGGCATTACGCACGTTGTGCAGCCCGGTTTGTGGCCAGCTTACCGTTGCCACTGGCTGTTCATGGTGAATCACCATGAATCGGCTGCCGTCTTCCGATAGCAGTTCGGCGCGCCAGTCCGAGGCCCGGGGGATTTCGCTGCCAATCGCGGTATCCTGGACCGGGCTCCAGCACCCCATGGCCAGTGCCTTATCCAGGTGCTCATCCAGCGCCGGGCGGACAATCAGTCCTCTGGAAGGCACGGTGCGGACCAGGTGGTGGAATTGTCGCTCAATGGCCTCCACGTTGTCGAAAATGTCAGCGTGGTCGAATTCCAGGTTGTTCAGAATCAGGGTGTGCGGGCGGTAATGAATAAATTTCGAGCGTTTGTCGAAAAAAGCGCTGTCGTACTCATCCGCTTCAATGACAAAGAAATCGCTGTTACCCAGACGGGCTGACACCGGAAAATCGTTTGGCACGCCACCAACAAGATAGCCAGGCTCAAAACCGGCCTGCTCCAGTATCCACAACAACATGGACGTGGTGGTCGTCTTGCCATGAGTCCCTGCCACGGCCAGCACCCAGCGGTGGCGCAGAACCTCGCGGGCAAGCCATTCGGGGCCGGACATGTAATCAATATTCTGGTTCAGTACCGCTTCAACTTCAGCGTTGCCACGGGACATGGCATTGCCGATCAGCACCAGGTCCGGCGTCGGATCCAGATGGTCAGCGCTGTAGCCTTCCATCAGTTCGATGCCCTGAGCCTCAAGCTGTGTGCTCATCGGCGGGTAGACACCTTGGTCTGAGCCAGTGACGGTGTGGCCAAGCTCCCGGGCCAGGACAGCCAAACTGCCCATGAAGGTGCCGCAGATGCCCAGAATGTGAATATGCATGCCTGAATAGTTCCTTAGCTGTAAAGTCCGACAAGCCTCCCGTATCCGCCCAACCCCGTCAAGAGCCGCGCTATCCGCAATCCTGCTCATGAAAATTCGCGCCTTTTGGCGTATCATCTGCGCGATTATCGAACCAGCAGGAGGCTTCAGCCCAAGATGGCCATCAAGAATGCATTCTACGCTCAGTCTGGCGGTGTTACCGCCGTTATCAACGCCAGTGCCTGTGGCGTTATCGAGACCGCCCGCAAACATCCGGACAAGATTGGCAAGGTGTTCGCCGGTCGCAATGGCATTCTGGGTGCCCTGAAAGAAGAGCTGATTGATACCAGCCTGGAAAGCGACGACGCAATCCGCGCGCTGATCCATACCCCAGGCGGCGCCTTCGGCTCCTGCCGGTACAAGCTCAAGAACATCTCCGAAAACCGTCGCGAGTACGAGCGGCTGATCGAGGTGTTCCGGGCTCACGACATCGGCTACTTCTTCTACAACGGCGGTGGCGATTCCCAGGACACCGCCTACAAAGTGTCCCAGCTTGCCGACAAGATGGGCTACCCGATTACCTGCATTGGCATTCCCAAAACCGTCGACAACGACCTGCCGTTCACCGACTGCTGCCCCGGCTTTGGTTCCGTTGCCAAGTACATCGCCACGTCCACCCTGGAAGCCAGCCTCGACATCAAGTCCATGTGCGAAACTTCCACCAAAGTATTCATTCTGGAAGTGATGGGCCGCCATGCCGGATGGATTGCCGCCTCCGGTGGCCTGGCCGGTCAGGGTGAAGGCGAGCCACCGCATATCATCCTGTTCCCGGAAATTCCCTTCGACCGGGAGGCGTTCCTGGCGCGCGTGGATCACTGCGTCAAGGAATATGGCTACTGCGTGATCGTGGCTTCCGAAGGTGCCCAGTACGAAGACGGCCGTTTCCTTGCCGACGCGGGCGCCAAAGATGCGTTTGGTCATACCCAGCTGGGCGGGGTCGCTCCGGCACTGGCCAACATGGTCAAACAGGCTCTGGGCCACAAGTACCACTGGGCCGTGGCCGACTACCTGCAGCGCAGCGCGCGCCATATCGCGTCCGGTACCGACGTGAAGCAGGCCTATGCCGTTGGCGAAGCTGCGGTGGAAATGGCCATCAGTGGCAAGCAGGCGGTCATGCCAACGATCGTCCGCACGCAAGGTGGTGCATACCAGTGGAAGATTGGCGAGGCGCCGCTGAGCGAAGTGGCGAACCAGGAGAAAAAGATGCCCATCCACTACATCACGGATGACGGCTTCGGCATTACCCAGGACTGCCGCGAATACCTTGCTCCGCTGATCGCCGGTGAAAGCTTCCCACCGTTCGATAACGGCCTGCCCCGGGTGGCAAAGCTGAAAAACCAGCTGGTGGACAAGAAGCTGAAAGCCGGTTTCGAGGTCTGACCAGACCGAGCTTCCAGTTCACCTGACAAGAGTGAACCTGGTGCTTAGACAAATGGCCCCGCGATCGCCCAGATCCGGGGCATTTTTTTGCGACAACGCTGCAGCCAGGGGTGAATCGCTACAACCGTTGGTTCTTGATCCGGGTGGAAAGCCGCGTCTGCAGCGACATTGCCATAAAGAGCAGTACGATCGCGAAATGACCACAACGATGCTGATCCCGATGCCCAGCCAGAAGCTCAGCCCGCCAGTTTCTTTTCTTCCTGCTGGATCGAACCTTCATCGCGCTGGAGATCCTCCAGTTCATTGGCCTGTATCCGTTTGCGGAAGCTAAACTTTTCTTTTTCCAAATGCTCCAGAGAGCCTTCGGAGCTCACATCGAGTTTTCGTCTCAGCTCCCTTTCGGACTCGTCAACCAGGCCCCAATCGTTAGCCGGGTATCCGAGTCGCGTTGCTGATGAGGAGGTTGGCTTGGCGTTTGGTCGGTTGACATGCAATCGTCCTCAAGCTGGCTGCCGGTCAGAGCTGAGGTGCTGTCCAATGACGCAAAGGACGCCCACACCCCGGGAAGTTCTCCCATAATAAAAAAACCTCCCCGAGGGGAGGTCTTCATCAACGAACGCACGTTCTCTGACCTGGCGCAGGGCAATCCCGCCCCCGCCCTCTGGCAATCAGCTCGCCAGTTCGGCCTCGCGCCCACGCACGAATGCGAAAAAGTCGTCGCAACCGCCGATGTAGCGATCACCCACGAGAATCTGTGGCACCGTGTGAACGGGACGACCGATTTTTGCAGCGATGTCCTGCTTACTCAGCCTCTCTTCCACCATATCGACCCAGGTATAGGGTAAGCCCTTGGCCTCGCAGAGCGCTTTCGCCCGGAGGCAGAAGCCGCAGCTGGCGCGGCCATAAATGATTACTGGTTCCATTGGACCTCCTGCACGACGACAACCGCGGTGCTGACCGAAAATTTGAGGTGAATGATCGCATGACGCCGCGGAATCAGAAAATTGAGGCTTTAAATTACAACCATAGGGCAGAGCGATGGGCCGCGGATGCTGGCACTGTGCTCAGCGACTATCTCAGGTTTTCAAACGCCCCAACTCTTCATCCAGCACTTGAACCTGCTCGTCCAGAGAAGCACCACTGCTCTTAACTCGGGTGGCGAGATCACGCAGATCACTGGCCGCATCACCAATCTGGGTCAGGTTTCGGTTGATCTCCTCACTGACGGAACTCTGTTCTTCCGCTGCCGTCGCCACATGGGTCACATGTTCCACGATGGTTCCAATCCGTTCAACCACGGAGGCCAGAGAATGCGCCGCTTCCTGGGTACCCTCCACCGCGGTCGAAGCCCGGCCCACGCCATGTTCGATGACCGATACCGCGCCGTCGACGTCTTCCTTCAGGCCATCAATCATCTGGCTGATTTCATCGGTGGACTCCCGGGTACGCGAGGCCAGGGTGCGAACCTCATCGGCCACCACCGCAAAGCCCCGGCCCTGCTCGCCGGCACGTGCCGCCTCGATGGCTGCATTCAGGGCCAGCAGGTTGGTCTGTTCGGCGATACTGCGAATAACGTCCAGAATGCGGTTGATCTCTTCGCTGCGGCTGGCCACGTGGCTAATCGCCGTGCTGGCCTGCCCCATATCCGTGGACACCGCATTCACCTCTTGAACCGCGGCCTGCAGCACCCCCTGAGTGAAGGTGATGCCATCCTGGGCCATGCGAGCGTTGTCAGCAGCATCGGTGGCGAACCCCGCCACTTCGCCCGCGGCCGCCGCCATTTCATTCATGGCAGTGACCACACTGTCGATATCCTGGTGTTGCCGCGACGTCTGCTCATCGGTGTCGAGGGCAATCGCCCCTACATCGCGGGCCTGGGCACGAACCTGGCCGTTCACCGCTTTGAGGTCACCGATCATCTCCCTGAGCCGGCCCAGGAAGGTGTTGAACCCACGCGCCAGGTCAATCAGCTCGGCGTGGGTGTCGATGGTCAGCTCACGAGTCAGGTCGCCTTCGGCACTGGCCAGGTTCTGCATCCGGTCACGGATCTCATTCAGCGGCCGAACCACGGAACGCACCAGGAAAACCAGCGCCAGCAGCGCGAGCGCAACAACCACTACCCCAACAATCGTCTGCCCGGTAGCGGTGGCAGCCACCTCCTCCGACATCAGGCCGGAAATATCACTCACGCTGGCCAGCGCCGCTTCCCGGGGCAATTCGATCAGCAGTGACCACTGGGCACCAGCTACCTCGATGTCCACGGGGTAGGACACCACCAGCGTCTCTCCGTCATCGAAGGTGCCCGCGCCCTGGTGCAAACTCCGGAACTCCTCGGCAAGTTCTGGCACTGCTTCCTTTAACGGCCGCCCGAGCTGATCCTGATAATGGCTCGATACCGCAATCAGGCCCTCCTGGCTCAGCAGCGTTACCCGGGACTGGCCGTCAAACAGTTTCTGGCTCACCGTGCCAATGGTTTCCTGCAGAGTGGACAGGCTGATGTCTGTCCCTGTCACGCCGGCAAGCTGGTCGCCATTCATGATCGGCACCACCAGGCTGGTCATCAGCCTCTGCCTGCCACTGCTGTCCTCGGATCGATAGGGCTCCAGAATGCAGGGCCGGGCTGACTCGCTGGCACACAGGTACCACTCGCTGTCACGCACCCCGAATTCATTACGACTGTCGAGGTATTTCGCCGCCGGATCCGCCATTCTCACAAACCGCGTCTGACCACTGGCGTCACGGTCGTAACGAATTTCCAGGGTGCCCTCGTCACTGCTGTGATCTTCCACACCATCGGTAAAGTAGCGGTCCTGGCCATCGTAGGCGTCCGGTTCGAAATGCGCGTAGATCGCGCTCAGACTCTGCTGCTCTTCCAGCATCGCGCCGATGGTTTCCTGCATATCCGGGCGGCTGATCCGGGAATAACTTTCCGCCTGAATGTTGCGGGTGATGATACTGCGCACGACTTCCGGCGTCCGGAAAGCGGTGTCGAACTGGCCGCTGACCAGCTCGCCATACATGCCCGCCGTGGCTTCGAGCTGTTCCATCACGGCGCCTTTGACCGTGGTCGTGGCCTGGTTGGTCAGCCGATCTTCCATGTTGCCCAGTGAGACCTGCGCGGTAACAACAATGCTGATACCCAGCGTCAGGAGCAACGCGATCACAAAGGCATAAAGTTTGAATTGGAGGGAGAGCTGTTTCATCGTATGCGATAACTTTCGTGAGGAAATTTAGAACTTGCCTGCAAGGAGACCCTATTGGCGTATTTCACACTCTTTCTGACCGCCTTTGCCGCCGCCACACTGCTGCCGGCGTACTCGGAAATACTGCTGGGCACACTGGTCAGTCAGGGGCTGTCGTATTGGTGGCTCTGGTTCTGGGCCACACTGGGCAATACCCTGGGTTCCGTCGTTAACGGGGTTATCGGCCGACAGGTGGATCGCTTTAAAGAAAAACGCTGGTTTCCCGTCACCGAGCAGCAGTTAACGCGAGCGCGGGAGCGCTTCAATCGCTACGGTCAATGGTCCCTGCTACTGGGCTGGCTGCCGCTGGGCGGGGACGCACTGACGCTGGTGGGCGGCATTATGCGGGTGCCCTGGCTGAATTTCATTATTCTGGTGGGCATTGGGAAAGGCTTGCGCTATGCCTTCGTGCTCTGGCTGGTGGCCGAGGCATCGTCGGCCGGGTCCTGATACAGATATTTGCGCAACAGGTGTTCACCATTGAATTCCGACTGCAGCACGGCAATGAAGGTGTATACGCCGATCAACTTCCGATTGAGGAACACAAACTCCTTCGGGGGAACCCGAAAGTAACGGCTGATGGCCGATCGGGCGGCCCTGCGAGCGACCCGAGATGGCAGATCGCTCTGCTTCCAGCGGTACTCGCCATCGGCATTGGTCGCGTAGTCCGGCCATTCGCGGTGGTCCGGCGCCAGCGGCTCAAGCACGGACATACAAACGGCACCAAAGGTTTCCAGTACCTCGTGCGGCCAGTCGCGGCTCATGAACCGGAGCTTTACACCGCCGTCAATCACGGCCTCCAGATCGTTCTCGTAGGACGCCCGAATCATCTGTCGCACAGGATCGAGGAATTCATCGGTGTAGGATTGCACGGCACCAAAATCCAGCAGGACGATACGGTCGTAACCGGGATCTTCCCCCTCTTCGCCCGCTATGCGAATACGGTAATTACCAAAGTTAGGGTCGGTCTGAATCTCACCCCAGACAAAAAGTTCCCGGAAAAACAGCTCCAATGCGGCCTTACCCAGCTCACTTCGCCGCGCCAGAGGCAGGTCCTTCACGGGTTGCGAGTTGAGCGAATGACCATGCTCGTAGGTGGACGCGATGATGTGGGCGGTCGAGAACTCCGGCAGAACACGGGGAACGATGAAGCGTGGATCGGAAACCAGCATCTGACGGAACTTCTCGGTTGTTCTGGCTTCCAGTCCATAGTCCACCTCGCGATGCATCATCTCGCGCACTTCTTCCAGCCAGTCATTGAACTCCGGACCGATACTGACCAGCCTGGCGACCTTCAGCAACTGGGCAACGGCATTCAGATCGCTGTCCACGGCGTCCGCCACCCCCGGATACTGGACCTTCAGAACCAGCTCCAGGCCGTCGCTCCGACGCACAGCCCGATGCACCTGCCCCAGTGACGCCGCCCCAATGGGCTCCGGATCGACGTCCAGCTCGGCCAGGCGCTCGCTGCCCAATTCATCGGCAAGCACTTTTTCGATCGCGGGCCATTCCAGCGAGGTGGTCTGGTCTTCCAGTGTGTGCAGGGCCTCAGTCACCTCTTCCGGCAGGAAGTGCTCACCGTAGAGCGCCATCACCTGGCCGATTTTCACCACACTCCCCTTCAACTGACCAAGCTCATGCACCAGAAAACGAGCCTGGTTGGATAGCATCGCACGATGCTTTGCATCCCGCTTTTCCTTGCTGCCTATCCAGTTGGTGGCCATGTGAGAGGCCATGCGGGTGCCGGCGAAAAGCCCCGCGCGTGTCAGGCTCAACCTGCGCTCGAAGCTGCCAGTTTTGATGCGGGAGACCGATTTTCCTGAGCGTCTGGATGACATGAGCGACCTATCCGGTTCCAAGAATTTTGCCGTTGCATTCGGCTTGGACCATTATACGAAGAGTGGCGCGGAGTAACCTAACCGCGCCGCCAGCCGAAATTCGACCGTCGGGCCAATGAATTCGAAAGCCTGATTCTTTAGACCTATACATCGGTTAGAGTGTACGCGTGCATACCGGTTCTGGCCCAGCCTTGAGGATCAGTGCCGAGCTAACCGGCAGTTACCAGCCCATGACAAAAACAACAAGACACCTAATGACCAGAGACGCCAAGACAATGGCCAGCGCCGGCGACCGCCCGGTGCAGGGCGAAATTCCCGTACCCACCCTGATCAACTGGCTGACGGCAGCCGCCATCCCGCTGCTGATTTTCTTTGCTTTGCGACCGGGTTTTCAAAGCGAATGGTTCACCTCGCCCCTGCTGATTACGATTGCCGTTCTGCTGGCCTTCAACAGCCTGCTTTACTGGACGCTGGACAGCGTCAAGCTGCTACGTCGGGGTTTCCTCGCACTGATCACCGCGCTGTTCATCTATCTGGCGGTGCAGGGCGTCGAGAATGGCGCTGCCATTCTCTGGCTCTTTGCTTATCCACCTGTGGTGTTCTACATCCACGACGCCAGAACCGGCATCATCGCCTGCGCCGGGGGTTTGATCGGGGTGGCGCTGCTGTTCAGCCCGATCGGTGACGCCCTGTTTGCACCGCCCTATGATACGAGTTTTCGGCTGATGATGATTGCGGCGCTCGGATTTGAGATGTTCACCTGTTTTATTCTGGACCAGAGCCGTCGCCGCGCCCGCCAGGAACTGATTCGACTGGCCTCCGACTTTGAATACGCGGCCAAGCACGACACCCTGACCGGACTCGCCAACCGGCGGGAAGCCATGACACAGCTCGAACAGGAGTTTGCCCGTTACCGCCGCAACGCGCGCACCTTCGCCATTCTGCTGATGGACATCGACCTGTTCAAATCGGTAAACGACACCCATGGCCACCACATCGGAGATCAGCTGATTGTGCTGGTCGCCCAGACGCTTCGTGACCAGTGCCGGAAAATCGACACTCTGGCTCGCTGGGGCGGCGAGGAATATCTGGTGGTGTTACCGGAAACCGAAACTGGTGAAGCCCTGAATATGGCTGAGCGGATCCGAAAGGAGATTGCAGCCGCGTCCATCGACGCAGAGGGCGCGACAGTGACCGCAACCATCAGTATCGGTGTGGCCAGCATTCATCCATCCGAGGGCATTGATGGACTCCTGCAGCGAGCGGATCAGGCCTTGTACCAGGCAAAATCCCTGGGCAGAAACCGGGTCTGCGTCCACGAAGCGGAAGCGCCGGCCTGAGCCCTACCAGCCTTGCTGATACACAACCTCAGTCGCACCAAGACCCAGGCACAGATGGGAAACCAGGCGCTTCTCCACGTCCGCCAGAGAGACACTGGGGACAAAGTCCCGGACCTGACTCATGGCCATCCCGGCGTAGCCGCAAGGATTGATGCGAGCAAAGGGTTCCATATCCATGTCGATATTCAGCGCCAGCCCATGGAACGAGCAACCCCGCCGGACCCTCAGGCCCAGCGACGCAATTTTGGCGTCACCGGTGTAAACCCCGGGTGCATCAGGCCTGGGCGCGGCGGCGATATCCAGGTCGGCCAGCGTGCGCACAATGGCCTGCTCGATTTCGTCCACCAAGGCGCGGACACCCAGTTTGCGCCGGTTCAGATTGATCATCAGATAGATCACCAGCTGCCCCGGGCCGTGGTAGGTGACCTGACCACCGCGATCAACCTGAACCACCGGAATATCGCCCGGGGCAAGGATGTGCTCTGCCTTCCCTGCCTGCCCCTGCGTGTAGACAGGCGGATGTTCCAGGCACCAGAGTTCGTCCACAACGGCATCATCGCGTTCTGCCGTGAACGACTTCATGGCTTCCCAGGTTTCCAGATAGGGCTGCTGCCCCAGTGAACGAACGATCAGGTCCTTCATATCGTGATGGCGCAACCAGCCCTCAAGAAACATGCTCTCGCCTGGGACAACGACGAGCCCAACCGTGGAAGTAGGTGCTCGGGACAACCCCTGCGATGAATTGCAAAAAACCGGCCAGACACAACCTGCCTCTGGCCCTCTAAAGCAGGCTTGCGCCCGTGGCGCGGCAACCTGTCAGAGCACCATATGGACTCGACCGCTGGCCTTTAGTTCTTCAAACAGGGCCTTGAGCTGGGGTTCTCCGGTGGCGACGATTTTCAGCTGGACGGAGGAAAACCGGCCCTTGCTGCTCTCGTTTACCGAAATGCGGCTGTCATCAATACCCGGCGCGTGCCGTTCCACCACCTGTACCACAAAGTCGGTGAAATCCGGTGCGGCATCCCCGATCACTTTGATGACATAGTCACAGGGAAATTCGATTTTCGGTGCTTTCGGCTCACTCATGCCGTGATACTCCCCGGGGGACGCAGGCCACCCTTATTGAAATAGCTGGTAAAAGAAGAGCTTGATCGCATCCCAGATACGTTTGAAAAAGCCACCTTCCGGGATATCGGTGAGCGCCAGCACCGGCTGGTCGACCAGCACCTCATCCTCCAGGGATACCCGAACGCGCCCAAGCTCGTCACCGGCTTTAATTGGGGCCTTGATCACAGAATCCAAGTCAACGACGGATTCCAGGCTGCCACGGGAGCCCCGGGGGATGGTGACAAACACGTCTTCGTTCAGACCAACGGACAGCTGATCAGACTTGCCACCCCAGACTTGAGCCTCCATCAACTCCTGGCCGCTGCCGAACAGGCGTTCGCTTTCGTAGTAGCGGAAGCCGAAGTTGAGCATCTTCTGCACTTCCTGGGCACGCGACTCCGCACTGCTGGTTCCCATCACCACAGCGATAAACCGGGTGTCATTGCGTTTGGCCGACGCTACCAGGCAGTACCCCGCTTCTTCGGTGTGACCGGTTTTCAGGCCATCCACACTGTCATCACGCCACAGCAGGCTGTTGCGGTTGGGCTGACGGATGTTGTTGTAGGTGAACTGCTTCTCCGCATATAGCGGATAGTTTTCGGGATAGTCGTTGATGATCGCTTTGGCCAGCAGTGCCAGGTCGAAAGCGGTGGAATAATGATCATCCGCAGGCAAACCAGTGGCATTGGCGAAGCTGGTGTCTTTCATGCCAAGCAGTTGAGCCTGCTGATTCATGATGTCGACAAACGCTCCCTCGCTTCCGGCGACGAACTCGGCCAGCGCCACCGACGCATCGTTACCCGACTGGATAATCACCCCCTTCAGCAGGGTTTCCACGGGAACACTGGTGCCCTCGCGGACAAAGGTGCGGGACCCTTCGGTTTTCCAGGCGCGCACACTGATGGGCACCATGTCGGTCATACTGATGCGCCCTTCGTCCAGCTCACGCTCAACGATGTAGGCCGTCATCATCTTGGTCAGGCTCGCCGGCGGCAGCCGCTCATGGCTGTTTTCTTCCATGATGATCTGACCACTTTTCGGGTCCATGAGTACGTAGGAGCTGCCGGCAATCTGCGGTGGCGACGGAATCAGCACAGCCTGCGCCGATGCGTTAGCCGCCATAAGCAGAATGAGGATCACGGAGAATGAGCGAAGCAATAGTTTCAGGGCCATGAGTCTTCTTTCGTTCGTCGTCAGGTGTATGTGATTAAATTCGGTATCAGTGGTGATCGGTCAGCAAGATGGTCTGGGAAAATCCCCGGGCTTCCAGCATATTCTGTATGCGTCGGGCACTGTCCTCATCGCTGAAGGGGCCAACCTGAACCCGGTGAAAGCGTCCGGCACCGGTATCAATGGAACGCACCCGCATCGGATTCTGCAGAATGGCCCGGGCCTCGCCAAGCAGCCGCTCCGCCGGATCCCGGCTACTGAAAGAGCCGAGCTGCACAAATAACGCCGGGTTGCCAGAGCCTACCTGCCCGCCAGCGACCACCGGGCTTTCCAGCGACGGCACCGGTGCGCCCGGAACGAAGGGCTTGCCGGCAACAAACATGGCGCCGTCCGGTCGAACCGTGATGGCAGCCACTTCAACCCGGGCCGTTCCCCGGGCCTGGTAGCCAAGTTTCTTGGCCGCAGCGTAAGACAAGTCAATCACGCGATCGCTGTGAAAGGGCCCGCGATCATTCACTCTGACAATGACCGAGCGACCGTTATCCAGGTTCGTTACCCGGGCATAACTGGGTATGCGCAGCGATTTGTGCGCGGCCGTCATGGTGTACATGTCAAAGACCTCACCGTTGGAGGTCTTGTGACCGTGGAACTTTTCACCGTACCAGCTCGCCGTACCCCGGACCACATACCCGTCGTTACTGTCGAGTACGTGGTATTGCTTTCCCCACACCGTGTAAGGCGATTTATTGCCCGCCCGCCTCGGTTGTTCGTAAACCGGCCGGGCATCCGCCAGCCCCGATGCGTCAAAGTTACCGGACGGCGCGCGATCCTGAGACAAGGTATACCGTGACGAATGATCCGGCTCCGGTGCCGAGGCACAACCACCCAGTGCCAGCGCATTTAACGCCAAAAGCCATGAAAGCAGGAGCCTGTTATTCACCGTCCGGATACCCTCTTGTTCGAATCCAGCTCAAAACCACGACAGAATCAGCCATTATTGTAACGGGTTATAACGCGGATTCACCATTACCCTGCCGCCACGATTCCGCCTGAGGCTCAGGCAGTAATCATTCTCCGGTGGGTCTGGATGGACATCAACACGCCAAAGGCCGCCATCAATGTAACCCCGGAGGTCCCGCCGTAGCTGATCAGCGGCAACGGCACGCCCACCACCGGCAGCAGACCGCTTACCATCCCGACATTGACAAAAATGTAAATAAAGAACGTCATGGTCAGGGCGCCCGCCAGCAGGCGGCTGAACGAATCCTGAGCTGTAATCGAAATGTACAGGCAACGCAGGATGATCAGGAAATAGAGAATCATCAGCACCGTGACACCAACAAACCCAAACTCCTCCGCCAGCACGGCCACGATGAAGTCGGTATGGCTCTCGGGCAAAAACTCCAGGTGCGACTGGGTGCCCTGCAGCCAGCCCTTTCCCTCGATACCGCCGGAACCGATGGCCGTTTTCGACTGAATGATATTCCAGCCGGCACCGAGCGGATCGCTCTGGGGATCCAGCAAGGTCAACACTCGCTGTTTCTGGTATTCCCGCATTACGAAGAACCACATGACCGGGGCGGACACTCCCACCATGGCCACAAACGCGGCGATCAGTTTCCAACTGATGCCGGCGAAAAACACCACAAAGATCCCGGCCATTCCCACCAGCAGGGAAGTCCCCAGATCCGGCTGTTGCATGATCATCCCCATCGGGACCAGCACAATACCCAGGCCGACAAAGACATGCCGGGTTCGTGGCGGCAAATAGTGCCGCGACAGATACCAGGCGGCCATCATGGGCACCACCAATTTCATGATCTCTGAAGGCTGAAAACGAGGCAGGCCCGGCAAGGCCAGCCAACGCTGGGCCCCTTTCGCGCCGACCCCGACCAGCAAAACGGCCACCAGTGCCGCGATCCCTGCAACGTACAACCAGGGCGCCCAACGCCTGAACACGGCAGGATCCAGCTGGGCGAAGACCAGCATTACGATGAACGCGACACCGAGTCGGATACCCTGGGCTTTGACGACTTCAATGTTCCGGTCGGCACCACTGTACAGGATGAACAGCCCACCGCAGACCAGAAGAACCAGCAACAACAACAGGAGTGGATCCAGATGCAGCGTTGACCAAATGCCTCTGGGGCGGCCCAGCCGGCCTTCCGATGAAGCGTCGACGAAATCATTAACAGCCATTACTGCGTCTCCGCGGCCTGAGTGGTACTGACCAGAGGCTGCTGCTCCTGGCCATTCAGTTCCAGCAGCCAGGCGTCAAACAGCTCGCGAGCCACCGGCGCAGCGGTACTGCTGCCGCCGCCGCCGTTCTCAACAATCACGGCCACTGCGATTTGCGGGTTATCCAGAGGCGCGAAGCCCACAAACAAGGCGTGATCCCTGAGGCGTTCACGGATTTCCTCGGCGTCGTATTCCTCATCTTCCGCCAGACTGAACACCTGAGCTGTCCCGGTTTTCCCCGCCATCCGGTAGGGTGCGTCAGCGCCTGACTGGCGAGCGGTGCCTTTACGGCCATGCATGACTTCCGCCATGGTTTTGACCACAAAGTCCCAGTCGCTGGGGTCTTTCAGTTTCAGCGGCTCGTGCGTGCTGTCCGGTAGATACGTCTCCACCGGAGTGTCGCCCTCAATATCCATCAGCAGTCGGGGCTCGGACCAGACACCGCGGTTCGCAATCAGGGATGTCGCTGTCGCCAGCTGCAACGGCGTTGCCAGCATAAAGCCCTGGCCAATGCCCAGATTCACTGAATCCCCGGGATACCAGGGCTCATCGCGCATGGCCCGCTTCCACTCACGGGACGGCAGCAAACCACTGAGGGCGCCAGACACATCCAAAGCCGCGTCTTCCCCAAAGCCAAAGCGGGACAGGTAATTGTGCATAGTGTCGACGCCCATTTTCACCGCGATCTCGTAGTAATAAATGTCGCAGGACTCCGCCATGGCGTCCATCAGGTCGACCCAGCCATGACCGCCCCGCTTCCAGTCGCGGTAACGGCGACCGGCGTCGTTCAGCCGGAAGTACCCCGGATCCCAGATGGTGTAGTCCCGAGTCGTCGCGCCGCTGTCCAGCGCGGCGATGGCCAGCATGGGCTTGAGCGTTGATCCCGGCGGGTACTGCCCTCGCAGCGCCCGGTTGAACAGGGGCTTGTCCCGGCTCTCACTCAGCGCCCGGTAGTCTTTGACACTGATGCCGGTCACGAATTGGTTGGCGTCAAACCCCGGCACACTGGCCAACGCGAGTATCCCGCCAGTGGCCGGCTCAATGGCGACGATAGCGCCACGTCGTCCGTCCAGCAATTCGTGGGCACGTTGCTGCAGTCTTAGATCCAGATGGAGCTTCAGGTCCTCGCCGGGCACCGGATTTTCCCGTTCCAACACACGCAGTGTGCGGCCCCGCGCATTGGTTTCAACGTGCTGGTAACCCACCTGACCGTGCAGGATTTCCTCGTAGAAACGCTCGATGCCGGACTTGCCGATATAGTTGGTGCCGGCATAGTTGACCGGATCAATGCGCTGCAACTCATCCCGGTTGATGCGCCCGACAAACCCGAGAGCGTGGGCGGTCAATTCACTGTGGGGGTAGTAACGGACCAGTTCGGCCTTGACCTCAACGCCCGGCAGTTCATGGCGGTGTACCGCAAGGCGGGCCATTTCGCCATCAGTCAGGTCGTAACGAAGGGGGATTTCCTGAAAGGGACGCCGCGGTTCTCTGAGCCGGCGCTGAAATCGTTCAATGTCTTCCTCGGATACATCGAGAATGCCACCAAGCTCGGCAAGCGTGTCATCCATGCTGGCGACTCGCTCGGGAACCAGAGTAACGCTGAATACCGGACGGTTCTCAGCCAGCAGAATGCCGTTGCGGTCGTAGATCAATCCGCGCGGAGGTGCCACCGACTGGACCTGAACCCGGTTCTTGTCAGACAAGGTGGTATAAATGTCGTGTTCCAGAACCTGCAACTGATACATCCGGGCCAGCAGGCCACCCAGGCACACCAGCACCAGAGTCAGCATAACGGTGGCCCGGCGCTGGAACAGCCGGCGCTCGGCAGCAGTATCCTTGAACTCACCCCACGGCATAATAACGTCCTAGGCCCGGTGATAAGGATGGTTTCGGGTGATCGACCAAGCCCGGTACAGCTGCTCGGCCAACAGAATTCGCACCAGGGGATGCGGGAGGGTCAGTGGCGACAGCGACCACTGCTGATCCGCCCTTTGTCGGCAGGCATCGGCCAGCCCGTCCGGGCCGCCCACCAGAAAACTGACGTCGCGACCGTCCTGTTGCCAGCTTTCGAGCTGACTGGCCAGCTTTTCAGTCGTCCACGGACGACCGCCAACCTCAAGCGCGACCACCCGGTCTTTCGGGCCGGCCGCTGCCAGCAAGGCGTCACTTTCCCGTTGCATCAGTCTGGGGATATCCGGATTCTTGCCTCGATGGGGCATGGCAATTTCCACCAGCTCCAGAGGCAGTTCCGGCGGCATCCTGCGTGCGTAATCGCTATACCCCGTACTGACCCAGTCGGGCATCTTCTGCCCCACGCAGATCAGACGTAAACGCATGGTTATTCGCTGCCTGCAGCACCCAGGTCCGGAGCATCTCGCCAAAAGCGTTCCAGATCATAAAACTCCCGCGTTGCGGGCATCATGACATGAACAACAACGTCACCAAGATCGACCAGAATCCAGTCGCTGGTGGCGCCGCCTTCGACATTACTGGCTCGCACGCCTTCTTCCTTGGCGTCCGACACCACTGAGTCGGCCAGAGATTTTACATGACGGTTGGACGTTCCGGATGCCAGAACCATGAAGTCGGTAACGCTGGTTCGGTCACGGACATCAATGACACTGATGTCCTGTGCTTTCACCTCTTCAAGTGCATTAACGACGAGATCTTTCAGTTGTTCTGCCTGCATAATCACCCTGTTAGACGGGGCCTGCCAGAATGACAGCCCCAAAAGCCCTATTCAGACGCGATTGTAGCACTAAAAGTTCCGGTCAGGGCAGGCGCCATAGAGCCGCTGTTGACGAATTTCTCGCCAGACCGCATCGGGAAGCAGATATCGGGGCGATCGGCCTTCTGCGATGCGGGCCCGAATTGCCGTGGCAGAAATATCCAGCAGCGGAAGATCCAGCTCCAGCACCGCGCCGCACGGGCGCTCAAACAGCTCTCTTGGCTCGCGGGCGCCACGCTCCGACAGCAACCGGCCCGGTTGGCCGTCTGGGTCCACCCGATGACCGGAACGCCGGACCACGACGATATGGGCCAGTTCCGGAATGACCTGCCACTCGCGCCAACGGTCAAAGCCAGCAAACGCATCCGTTCCAACCACCATAGCCAGCGGCGTATCAGCGCCCAGCTCGTCGCGCAGTTGACGCAGGGTGTCGGCGGTGTAGGACGCCCCACCGCGCCGCAATTCCCGGGCATCCACACGCAGTTGCGCTTCGCCATCCACCGCCAGCTCCAGCATTCGCAGACGCTGTTCGGACGTCGCCCCTGTGCCGTCACGATGGGGCGGAATATGACACGGCATCAGGCTGACCCGCTCCACACCCAGGCGGTCGCTGACCTCCAGCGCCATGCGCAGGTGACCGTTGTGGACCGGATCAAACGTGCCGCCGTAGACGATGTGCATGGCCATCAGTTGCGGATATGACCGTCCCCGAACACCACGTATTTCTGGGACGTCAGGCCCTCAAGCCCCACCGGTCCGCGGGCGTGGATCTTGTCCGTCGAGATGCCGATTTCCGCCCCTAGGCCATACTCGAAGCCGTCCGCAAACCGGGTGGAGGCATTGACCATGACCGAGGCCGAATCCACTTCGGTCAGGAAGCGACGGGCCCGGGTGTAGTTTTCGGTCACAATACTGTCAGTGTGCTGCGAGCTGTAGCGGTTGATGTGCTCGATGGCTCCGTCCAGACCATCCACCACCCGCACCGCCAGGATCGGTGCCAGGTACTCGGCCTCCCAGTCACTTTCCTCTGCGGCCACGGCTTCAATCACTTCCCGCGTCCGCTCGCAACCGCGCAGTTCGACCCCCTTGGCAAGGAACTCGGTCGCCAGCAAGGGCAGCATATCCCCGGCAATCTCCGCATCAACCAGAAGGGTTTCCATGGTATTGCAGGTGCCGTACCGCTGGGTCTTGGCGTTAACCGCCACATTGATGGCCTTTTCCGGGTCTGCATGACTGTCGATGTAGACATGGCAGATGCCGTCGAGATGCTTGATCACCGGCACTTTGGCATCGCGACTGATGCGCTCAATCAGCCCCTTGCCACCACGAGGCACAATCACGTCCACATAGGCAGGCATGGTAATCAGCTCACCCACAGCGGCCCGATCGGTGGTCTTGATGACCTGCACCGCGGTTTCCGGCAACCCGGCCTCAGCCAGCCCCTGCGCCAGACACCGGGCAATGGCCTGATTGGAACAAATGGATTCAGACCCCCCGCGCAGGATCGCCGCATTGCCCGACTTCAGGCACAGGCTGGCAGCTTCGACCGTGACGTTGGGGCGCGATTCGTAAATGATGCCAATCACCCCCAGTGGCACACGCATTTTGCCCACCTGAATTCCGGAGGGGCGATAAGTCATGTCGGTAATCTCGCCCACCGGATCCGGCAAGGTCGCCACCTGCCGCAGCCCTTCAATCATGGTATCGATGCGCTCCGGCGTCAGCTCCAGACGATCCAGCATGGCCCGGTCCAGCCCTCGCGCCTGGCCATCTTCCAGATCCTTTGCATTCGCCGTGGCAAGCTCAGCCCGAGCCGCATCCAGCGCGTTCGCCGTCGCCAGCAAAGCCTGATTTCGCACCGCCGTGGTAGAACGCGCCACGAGGGTTGCGGCCGCCCGGGCCTGCTGCCCGATGTCAGCCATGTAAGCTGCTATATCCATCCGATTACCTTCGTGTTTTCGAGCAAAATTCACAAATAAGAGCTAACTTTACCTTGCCCGTTTCAAGTACGCACCCCAAACGGATATGATAGCGTCGCAACACCGCCATCACGCCAGGGAGCAGAGAGGAAGGACGCCATGGCCCAACTGGCCGAGAAATTCCTGTTGAGCAGATTGTCCCGCGCCGGTTTTGCGGCTCTGATTGCCATCGCTGCATTGGGTGTGTTTTCAGGAAACCCCATGACCGCCGCCGCTGCCGCCGCCGCAGCCGGGATTGTCATCTGTGCCAGAACCTTCCACCTGAACCGTCAGGATTCACCCTGGCCCCGTATCCAGCAACTGTTCTACGCGGCATTTCTGGGGCTTCTGATCGTCAGCCTCTGGACCGGCCCCTGGGAACTCCGGCACTGGCTATATGTCATGCCCCTACTCAGTTTTGCCCTGCTGCCACTGGGCATTGCCTCAGCCATTAACGTTATCATTCTGGGCCTGCTGGCTCTCACCCTGCCACTGGCCGAGGGCCTGCCGGAACGCCATCAGATGATCAGTGCCTTTCTGCTCACGGTACTGCTATCGGCGCTGCTGATCTTTCTCCGCGAGTACAAAGCACAGCAACTGGTGCCGCTGCGCCGGACCGACGAACTGACCCAGGCCGCCAGCCGGGAATACCTGTCAGCCGATTTGCACAAGGAAATCCAGCGCAGTGAACGAGAAGGGATCGACATGTCGATCATCATGATCGGACTGGACACCCACCTCACCGACCAGGCACCCCCGGACAAGGACATCCGCTCCATATTGCCGAGAGTCGGACGTTACCTGCATTCGCAACTCAGAGACTTTGACACCTACTATCGGGTGGCCGACCTTCAGTTCCTGATCATACTTCCCGGCGTATCCACCTCCGATGCCATTATTCGCTCGGACATCATTCGCAAGGGGCTGAACACGCTGCTGGAATCCTATGGCATGCAGCTGACGGTCAGTGCCGGCATTGCCGGGCTGAACATCGGCGATGACGCCGACAGCTTGCAACAGAGCGCTGCCAATGCCCTGCGCCGGGCCCAACAACAGGGCGGCGACCGCACCCAGGCCTACAGTGCCTGGAGCCAAGCAGGAACCGCGGGACCAGCTTCCGCCGAGGGAACCGCCTGATGACCGAAACCCAACTTCGTACCTGGACTCACGGCATCGGCTACGGACTGGCCACCGCATTTATCTTCATGCTGGCCCTGCAGAACCTGAGATACGGCTTTTACGATTTGTTCTACCTTGCCGCCACCCTGTCTGCCCTGACGCTCATCGGCCTCGCCTATACCATTCTGTGCCGCAGGAGCCAGCTCTCCGCCAAAGGCCATCTGCTGATCCTGATCGGCCTCAACAGTGGCCTGCTCACCGCACTGCTGACCCTCGACACGCCGGGCATCATTCACTGGGCGATGCCTCTGCTGGTACTTAACCTGCTGATTCTGCCACTCCGACAAGGTGTGGCGCTGTCCCTACTGCTGGTGCTGCCGGCCTCCGCCATCCTGCTGTTTGAGGCGCCTCTGCTGGAAGCCATTACCCGGATTGCCGGACTGTTCATCCTGCTGACGGCAGCGGCGCTTTATATCTGGCATTACGACCACATGGCACAGTCCGCGGAAGACCTGGCCATCACCGATCCGGTTACCGGTGCCCACAATGCACGCTTCCTGGACGAATCCCTGCAGAAGGAAATCAGCCGGGCCATCGCCACCGGGCATCCATTGTCGGTGATCAATCTCAGCATCGACTACGTCGATGGCCTGGCAGACCTGCACGGCAAGAACAGCCTGCAAACCCTGTATCAGAACATGACCGAGCACCTGTTCACCGTGATTCGGGCGGGCGACACCCTGTACACACTGAACGACACTGAATTCTTCCTCATTCTTCCGTTCACACCGGAAGAAGGCGTCCGGGTCATTGCCGAGCGCATTCGTCGCACCATCGCCGAGCATCAGTGGCCCAGTATCGGCCGAGCCACGGTATCTATTGGCGCCACCACTCGCGGCAACGGCGACACGCGCACCGACGCACTGCGCAAGCGGGCCCACCAAGCGATGCTCGATGCCAGGAAGCGCGGCGCGGATTCAGTCTGGTTCAGTGCGGGAGAGACCGTAACGGCATGAACGAAGGCTGGCTGAGCGAACTGTCCGCCTGGCTGTCGCTGCACCCGGGCTGGCTGGCCCTCGCGCTGTTCATGACGGCCTTCGTCGAGTCCCTGGCCATCGCCGGGGTGATCGTCCCCGGGGTCGCCATCCTGTTTGCCTTTGCCGCGCTGGCCGGCAAGACCGGCATGCCTATAGCCGAGGCATTGGCCTGGGCCGGGCTCGGGGCCATTGCGGGCGATGTTTTGAGCTTCGCCATCGGCCGGAAACTTCAGGGCCGGCTTGATGCCGTCTGGCCCTTCAGCCGCTACCCCTACCTGATCGCCAAGGGCGAATCCTTTTTCCTCAGGCACGGCGGCAAAAGTGTGGTCATCGGCCGTTTCGTGGGGCCGGTCCGGCCGGTCATTCCACTGGTGGCGGGCACCCTGAGCATGCCCTGGCGACGCTTCCTCACGTTCAACATTTTCTCTGCCATTGGCTGGGCACCGGTGTACATCTTGCCGGGGTTTCTGGTGGGCAGTGCTCTGGCCAGCGAGATCAAACCGCCGGCGCATTTTTACCCGGTGATGGGAATCAGCCTCGCGGTCGTCGCACTGGTTTACCTGTTAATAATCCAGTTCCAGCTCAGACTGACCGACGGCGGGCGTTTGTATCACTGGCTGGAAGGCAAAATGGCCGGGTACGACGCCACTCACCGCTTCTGGCGCCTTTATACCAACCACCGCCCCGCCCGCGCCGGCGAATTTCCCCTTGCCTCACTGATCATGGCGGTTGGCGCGCTGGGGCTGCTCATAATCTGGGGCCAGCTCGCGACACAAACCGATGTACTGTCTCCGTTCGACGAACAAGCATTGCTCTGGTTCCAGCAACTTCGCCAGCCCTTATTCGACGGCCCGGCGATTACCGCGACCCTGCTGGGCGATACACCGGTATTGCTGGCAGGTGCCGCACTCGCCTGCCTGACGCTGGCCTTTCGGGGATACTATGCCGCAGCACTGCATATCACAGGCGCGGCGGTGCTGACCTTTGCCCTGGTCTGGCTGGCAAAATCAACATTGGGGGTCGTTCGCCCGGACACCGTGGTCAGTCCGCCCGGTTCCGGGGCTTTCCCCAGCGGCCACAGCACGGGCATCACAGTGTTCACCCTTCTCCTGGCAAGCTTCGTGGCCGCCGAAAGCAAACCGGGGAAACGCTGGCAGGTTTACACCCTGTGCTCGCTGCCATTGATACCCGTCGCCCTGAGCCGGCTTTATCTGGGGGTACACTGGTTTACGGACGCCGTCGGAGGGATTCTGCTGGGGCTTGCCATCACCGGCATGGTGCGCGCCAGCTACAGTCGCTATGACCGGACTCATCTAACATCCGAGGTTTTTACGCTGCTGGCAGCCGGTGTCTGGCTGGCATTCACCATAGGTTACATGGTCGTCAACTGGCCCGACGCCGAGGCCAGTTTTCGCCCGCTCTAACCCTCTTCGAGTGCTTCCAGCAACTCCTGCAAGCGGCTCAGACGCTCCAGAGGATCCTGCAACTCAACGAGCCGCTGTTTCTCCTGCTTATCGAAGGGCAGCAGTTCGGTCAAGCGCCAGCCGACCTCGCGGGCATCGCCGAAGTCGACATCCATGTCCAGGTCCCGCACCACGGGGTGCCGGAACAACGCCTTGAGCACGGACGGCAGCTCCCCGAAACACTCGGGAACATCGCTGTCGGCCTCATCAAGCAGCATTTCCACATCGCCAATATTCAGGCCATCCTCCTGCTGCCAGCTGCGCACTACGGTCACCTTCGCCACGCCCTCTGCGGTGATACCCAGAAGGCCGTTATCCAGCTGCTGGAAATCAATGATCCGCACGTAGGTGCCGATGTCGTAGAAAGCAGCCGCAGCATCGGTTTCCCGGCCGTCCCGGAGCAACACCACGACAAAGCCGCGATCCTCCTTCAGGCAGCTAGTGAGCATATCAATGTAGCGTGGTTCAAACAGTTGCAGGGGAATTCTGCCTTTGGGGAGCACGATCGAGTTGAGCGGAAAAAGAGGTACATTCATAGTTGGCTTGGGACCAATCAGCAATATTCAACAATTAGACGCACCGGATCGTCAGCGAATGGACAGCAGTTGCTGCACATCCTCAACCCGAGTCCGCGCCTCCGTCAGAACCTGAAGACTTCTCGATGCATTCAGCCCCAGCGCGCCGAGTCTGCGATAGGCCGGCACTTCAGCAAAGGGCGGCAGCTCGGCACCCTGATTCGAGCCAATCATAGAGTGCATTTGCGCGACAATCACCACATCCGCCAGCTGGGGGGAGGCTTCCCGACTTTCGAACTGCCAATCCTCGGCATGCCGGGCGGATTCGACAAAGGCTGGCGAAAACGACCAGCTTTCCAGCACTGAGGCCCCCACATCCGCGCGAAGTTCCCGCACCACCTCGGCAAGCAACGACTCGTCTCTACTTAGACTAGCATGCCGTTCGGCATGAACCAGCAAAGGCACCGAACCGATATCGTGAAGCAGGCCGGCCAGCATCGCTTCTTCCGGATTAAGCCGGGTCGCCCGATCCGCCAGCACCCAGCAAAGCGCCGCCACTTCCCGGGAGTGCCTCCACAAGGACTCCATGGCGGCTTTGAGGGTTGGGCTCTGAGCCCGGAACACTTCGCGCATGGAAAAAACCGTCACCAGCTGACGAGTCGTCCGCATACCCAGGCGCACGACGGCATCCCGCACACTATGGACCTCGCTGAAGCCGCGATAAAGCGGGCTGTTGCAGGCCCGGACCAACTTCGCGGCCATGGCCGGATCCGCCGATACGGCCATGGCCACGTCGTCTGCCGAGGACTCATCGCTGTCCACCGTCCGGCAGACCTTCCAGGCCACATCCGGAAGACTGGGCACGGCCACCTGATTCGTCCGCAGCTCGGCATAAAACGCCATAAGCAGCGCGTGCTCACGGTCTTCCTCGAAAGCGTCAGAACGCTCGCCGCGGCCGTCCGGGCGAACCACCGGAGCCTCCCGCAGCATCTGATTCAACGTGCGCTGATCGATCGACACAATCTCGCCGGCAGCCACGGCGGTCACGTCATATAACCTCGGCTGCCGCCGCGCAATGGCGACCTTCGCCTGGGGAGAATGGGCCTCCACCAGCGTTTTCTGTCCATCCATGGTCGCCAGCTCCAACTTGCCCTCAAGCAGGAACACGTCTCTGCCGTCCCGGCCACCACGCTCTGCCACTTTCTGACCAGCACCAATCCGCCGGCGCTCAACCCGGCTGGCGAGCAGCACCAGTTGATCGTCGCCAAGCCGATCCAGCGGCTGAAACTCCCTGAGCCGGCGGAGCAATCCGTCTTCCGCCGCCATCGGCGAGCTTATGCTCCGGGTCTGATTCATTAAGTGGCTACTCCCATTGAAACTGCTCGAAAATTTCGACGCTTAAAACATCCTGCTAGGGAATTCTAATCTGGTATCCTTCTGTTTTGCACACGCTATAACCATAACGTTTAACTGGAATCAAAGAGAGATCACAGCACCATGCCACAGTATCGTTCGCGGACATCCACCGCCGGCCGCAACATGGCCGGCGCCCGGGCCCTCTGGCGCGCCACCGGTATGAAGACCGAGGACTTCGGCAAACCCATTATCGCGGTTGCCAATTCCTTCACTCAGTTCGTACCCGGCCACGTTCACCTGAAAGATCTGGGCCAGCTGGTGTGCCGCGAAATCGAAGCCTCCGGCGGCGTTGCCAAAGAGTTCAATACCATTGCCGTTGACGATGGCATCGCCATGGGGCACGACGGCATGCTCTATTCCCTGCCATCGCGAGAGATCATCGCAGACTCCGTCGAGTACATGGTCAATGCGCACTGTGCCGACGCCCTGGTGTGCATTTCCAACTGCGACAAAATCACCCCGGGCATGCTGATGGCGGCCATGCGTCTGAACATCCCGACCATTTTCGTCTCCGGCGGGCCAATGGAAGCCGGCAAAACCAAACTGTCTGAGCACAAGCTTGACCTGGTCGATGCCATGGTCATCGCAGCCGATCCAAACGCCGACGATGAAACCGTGGCCGAATACGAGCGCAGCGCCTGCCCGACCTGCGGTTCCTGCTCCGGCATGTTCACCGCCAACTCCATGAATTGCCTGACCGAAGCCATTGGCCTGGCGCTGCCCGGCAACGGCTCGATGCTGGCCACCCATGCCGACCGCGAACAACTGTTCCTGAAAGCCGGTCGCCAGATTGTGGAGAATGCGCGCCGGTTTTACGAGGAAGACGACGCCAGCGTACTTCCCCGCAGCATTGCCTCCATGGCTGCGTTTGAAAATGCCATGATTCTGGACATCGCCATGGGCGGGTCGACCAATACCATCCTGCACCTGCTGGCCGCAGCCCAGGAAGGCCTGGTTCCGTTCACCCTGAACGAAATAGATCAGCTCTCCCGGCGTGTCCCCCAGTTAAGCAAGGTGGCCCCCAACTCGCCGAAATATCACATGGAAGACGTTCATCGTGCCGGCGGCATCATGGGCATTCTGGGCGAGCTTGAGCGCGGCGGGCTGATCAACGCCGACCTGCCCACGGTTCACAGCAAGACACTGAAAGAAGCGCTTGATACCTGGGACATCATGCGTTCCCCGTCGGCCGACGTGGTGGAATTCTACAAGGCTGGCCCCGCTGGCATCCCCACCCAGACCGCCTTCAGTCAGAATACACGCTGGCCCACGCTGGACGGCGATCGGGAAAACGGCTGCATCCGCTCCGTGGAGCACGCCTACTCCTCCGAAGGTGGCCTGGCCGTTCTGTACGGCAACATTGCCCTCGACGGCTGCGTGGTCAAAACCGCCGGCGTGGATGAGAGCATTTTCGTATTTGAAGGCACTGCCCGCGTTTTCGAAAGCCAGGATTCCGCAGTGGCCGGCATTCTTAGTGATGAGGTGAAACCGGGTGACGTCGTGATCATTCGCTACGAAGGCCCGAAAGGTGGCCCCGGCATGCAGGAAATGCTGTACCCGACCAGCTACCTGAAATCCAAGGGACTCGGCAAGGATTGTGCGCTGCTGACTGATGGCCGTTTCTCGGGCGGCACCTCGGGCCTTTCCATCGGGCACGCTTCCCCGGAAGCCGCAGCCGGCGGTGCGATCGGTCTGATTGAAGATGGCGACCGGATTCGCATCGACATTCCAAACCGCAGCATCAACGTGGAGCTGGATCAATCAGAGCTGGATCGTCGCCGGGCAGCCCGGGACGCCAAGGGCTGGAAGCCGGAGCTGGCGCGGGACCGCAAAGTGTCAGCCGCCCTCAAGGCCTATGCCCTGCTGGCCACCAGTGCCGACAAAGGCGCCGTCCGGGACCTTTCCAAACTGGACTGACCGCCCGGCGATAAAAAAGCCCGCCAGATTGGCGGGCTTTTTTTGATCCTCAAAACCGGTTACCAGAGCGACCAGCCTTCGTCTTCATCTTTGTCAGTCGAAGCGTCGTCCCCGGCGTCGGCGGTTTTCGCCGGTGCGGCGGCCTGCTCTTTCTTGGCCGGAGCGCTGGCCTTGTCAGCGGCGGCGGCCACCTGAACAGACACCATGCCCAATGCCTTCTTGGTGGCATCATCCACGACGCCGGTTACTGCAATACCGCTGTCTTGCTGGAATTTTTTGAGCGACGCACGAGTCGCCTCGTCCATCTGCGGACTCACGTTTGCAATGCTATAGCCTGCGCCGTACAGCGCGTTCTTCAGTGCAACGGTTTCATCTGCGGCAAACGCTGCGGGTGCGAACCCAAGCATTACCGCCGCTCCCACCGCGACAGCCATTCGGCTCATAGAGTTATTTGTTTTTTTCATGCTACTCACCTGCTTACTCCTGATATCTTAGCGATACCCATTCTTTATTGTTATGTGGCGCCGATCTCCACAGGCTTGGGCAAAGTGTGAACATCGTATCACACTTTCCGAGAACGTCATCTCAAACGGATTTGTCAACATCCGACGCCTCCCCCACGGGGGTTTGCACCACGTCTGACCCCTCGCCAAACTCGCGAATAAAGATACCCCAGAAGGCCATGAACAGTGCCGCCACCAGCGGCCCCATGACAAACCCATTAATCCCGAACATAACGAGTCCGCCGAGCGTCGACAACAACACAATGTAATCGGGCAGCTTGGTGTCCCGTCCGACCAACACCGGGCGCAAGAGATTGTCCGCCAGCCCGATCACCAAGACACCAAAGGCGGTCAGGATCACGGCTTCAACAACGTCACCAACAGCGGCCAGGTAGATGGCCGCCGGCACCCAGACCAAACCGGCGCCAACCGCCGGCAGCAGCGAAACAACCGCCATCACCACGCCCCAGAGCAGCGCACCGCTGATACCCAGCATCCAGAAAATCAGCCCGCCCAAGGCACCCTGGATGATGGCGATCAGCAAGTTGCCCTTGACGGTGGCACGGGTCACCTCGGCAAACTTGGCAAACAGCAAGCGCTCGCGCTCATCTCCCAGGGGCAGTGCACGGATGATCAGCTCCACCAGCTTGTCGCCGTCACGCAGGAAAAAGAACGCCAGGTACACCATCAGCGCCTGACCGAGGAAGAACTGAAACGTATTCTGCCCGACCCCAATCGCCTGCTTGGCCAGAAACTGACTACCGCCGACGAAAAGACTGACTGCCCGGTCCCGAAGCTCTGCAAAATCGATCCCGAACGGAGCAAGGAACGCCTCGATCGCCGGGAAAGAATCGGCCACCTGGTCAATGTAATCGCCCGGACGAATCTCCCCGCTCTGAATACGCTGATACAGCCCCACCCCTTCTGCGACCAGCGAGGTCACCAGCACCAGCACCGGAATCACCACGATCACCATGCAGCAAACCAACGTAATCAGCGCGTTCAGGTTTGGCCGGTCACCCAGCTTGCGGATCACCATTTGCTGTACGGGGTGAAAAATAAGGGCAATGGCCACAGCCCAGAAAATAGGCCCGAAGAAGGGTTTCATCAGAAAGACAAAGGCCAGAGAGACCCCGACAAGCAGAGCCAGAAAAGTCCGTGTTTCCAATTTTGCGTACATACCGTGACGGTTCCTCACAAACTGAAGCAGAGAAGGCCCTTCTTTACGGGGGCCAAGTCGATCGCAGCAACTGGCTTAGCCTACCATGGCATCGTGGCCATCGCAGGCCACTTCAGGTTATAGTGATCGGCTGTTGATTGAGATTTGAACAGGTTGTTCTGGTGGATTTGGAGCAATTTAACGAAGAAACGGCCCTGGAGGCCGCAGTTGAACTTCGCCGGGTTCTGGCCGCCCGCACCCACCGCCGCAAGGTGATGGGTCACGAGGTCGTCGTTCCTGGCCAACTGGGTGAAGCACTTCACTTACCCAGGACAATCAACCGTTTACAAAGCAAACAACAAAAACAGCGGGACCTGGGTCTGGACGATTTCCACGAGCTTTGGCCGACCCTTTCCCCGGCTACCCGGGAAAAGGTCCTTGGCGCCATCGGCTGGTACGATCCGAAAGAGCTGGACTGGGAGGACAAACGCTCCAACCGCCGGCCGGTGGTCGACCCCGGCGACTAGACCGTATTACATCCCGCAGACTTTAAACCGTCACATCCTGTCCCTATTGTGGATTGAACAGGAGGATTTTAATGAGTATGAACGAACAACAAATCTTTAACGCCGTCGCGGCCGAGAACAGTGCGGTCCCGACCCTGCTTTGTGGCCATTGCCACTCGACCCTGTCACGGGCCAAAATTTTCCGGACTGAGGGCGGCGAATTGCCGAATGTTAACTGCCAGACAATTGGCTACTGCTCGGCCGACGATTGCGGCGCCGTCAACTGCTGTGACGAGGCCATGAGCGCCTTCGAAAATAGCGAACAGCTACTCGGCCTTGCCAGTTGACGCAAACCGGCAACGCACTGTTACGCAAGTCAAACACATAAAACGCCCATCTGAATTATCCTTCCTTTTTACGATTGCTCCGGAGGCTTTTCGCCTCTAGGCAGCCTCCGGCAATCACGCAACCAATCAGTCAGGACAGTCGATGGCATGCGTATTCTGAGAACCGATGAAGGTCGTTTTACCGACCTCCCGGACTACCCGTTTGCGCCAAATTATCTGGATGTGGCTCCGGACCTCAGGATGCACTATGTCGACGAGGGACCGGCCGATGCGCCCCCGGTTTTGATGCTGCACGGTGAGCCCTCCTGGTCTTACCTGTACCGGCACATGATCCCTCTTGTCGCCAGTGCCGGCTACCGGGTGCTGGCGCCTGATCTCATCGGATTTGGCAAATCAGACAAACCGGCAGCCGTGGAAGACTACAGTTACGATCGCCACATGGACTGGCTGGTGAACTGGGTGGAACAGCTGGACCTGAGCAACATCACACTGGTGTGTCAGAACTGGGGCTCGCTGCTCGGATTGAGACTGGCGGCAGAAAACCCTCACCGATTCGCCCGGATCATTGTCGGCAACGGCATGCTGCCCACGGGCGAAAACCGGGTGACCACCACGTTTACGCTCTGGAAGGCCTTCGCGTCCTACAGCCCCTGGCTGCCCATCGGTCGGGTGGTTCAGCTGGGCACGGACCGCATGCTGTCCAAAGGCGAGCTGGCGGCATACGAAGCCCCGTTCCCGTCTGACCAACATAAAGCCGGTGCGCGGGCGTTTCCCAAGTTGGTACCGGTGTCCAGTGAAGATCCGTCCAGCGCGGCCAACCGGGAAGCCTGGCGCGCCCTGGAAAAGTGGCGCAAGCCGTTTATTACCTGCTTCAGCAGTGGAGACCCGATTACGCGGGGCTGCGATCGCTACATGCAGAGGCGCATTCCCGGCGCTTACGGCCAGCCCCACACCACCCTGCGTGGCGGGCACTTCCTGCAAGAGGACTCACCCCGGGAATTTGCGCGCATCATCATCGATGCACTCAAATCACAGATGGCGGCCTGACCAGCCGCCGTTGATGGCATCAGGCAAAAACCGTGACCGTCTGCCGACTGAGCGCCACCAGCTCGCCGCTGGCCGTCCAGATGCCCGCGTGGGTGTGTCCGTAACCAGCTCCCGCCTGATCAATGCCAGCGCGGTATAGCAGCCAGTCTCCCGGCTCCAGTGCCGGACGGGGATGCAGGATATCCAGCGCCCAGCTCAGGGAACTGGCCGGTGCCGGCGCTTTCAGATGCGGCAACAGTGCCGGCGGCCAGGCGTCCACCAGGGCCACGATGTGCGCATCGGACACAACCTCAGGGCGATCCCGGAACTGCATCCAGCCGCCCATCTCGCGCCCGCCCTTGCCGGTGAAGGGCATGTGTCCAAACGCCCATCGCATTTCAATATGGCGGGTAAACGCCGGCGTCACACCTTCGATGTAGGGCAAATCCTGACACAGCTCAACCGACGCGGCCTCGGGTGCGGGCAACGCATCCACGCGCACTGCCGATTCCCGTTCGCCGCCAAAGCTGGCCAGACAGACCAACCGGACTTCACCATTCTGGACAATCCGCCCCTGAACCTGTGTCACTGCGCGACCTTCCCTGAGCAGCTCGGACTCAAAGCGTGCCGGAACACCCGGCTCCACGGGGCCGACGAAAGACGTTTGCAAAGACCGCATGGCTCGTTCTTCTGGCACCAGCGCCGCCATGCGCTCAAATGTCAGGGCCGCCACCAGACCACCGAACGTTGCCCGCCCCTGGCCCCAGCTCTGGGGAAGCACCAGTTCGTTGTCTGAGCGAATAGCCGCAAGCAGCTGATCGAACGTCATCGTAATTTCCTGTTAGCAACCTACTGAAAAGCTCAGAGACTGCCTCAGACGACGGTTAAAAGCAATGCCCGGCCACCGGCAACTACCTACAGCGCTCTGGCAAGGCCTCATATCAAACAAGCGCCAAACCGACTATACTCCGTTCACGCCATGCATTGCCCGACAATGCGTTACCCTCCTGAATTCCGAGTGAATAAATGTCAGATATCTCCTTTGCCGAGCTGGGCCTTGACCCGGCGGTGCTTGAAGCCGTAACCGAAGTGGGCTATGAAAAACCGTCGCCCATTCAGGCTCAAGCCATTCCAGCACTGCTTGCCGGCAACCACCTGCTGGGCGTTGCCCAGACCGGCACCGGAAAAACCGCCGCCTTTGCCCTGCCGCTGCTCAGCCGCATTGATGCCTCGAGCCGTGAGCCCCAATTGCTGGTACTTGCCCCGACACGGGAACTGGCAATCCAAGTAGCGGAAGCGTTCACCACCTACGCGAGCAAATTCCGCCATTTCCATGTGTTGCCGATCTACGGCGGCCAGGATTTCCAGCCTCAGATCCGCGGCCTGAAGCGCGGCGCCCAGGTCATTGTGGGCACCCCCGGCCGGATGCTGGATCATCTGCGTAAAGGCACACTGAAGCTGAACAACCTGAAGGCGCTGGTGCTGGATGAAGCAGACGAAATGCTTCGGATGGGATTCATTGATGACGTAGAAGCCATTCTCGCCAAGACGCCGGACGACTGCCAGCGCGCGCTGTTCTCGGCCACCATGCCGCCGCAGATCAAGAAAGTGGCGCAGACCTACCTGCAAAATGCCACTGAAGTGAAAATCGAAAGCGCAACCCGCACGGTGGAGCGCATCGCGCAGTTTGTTCTGCCCGTCTATGCCGAGCGTAAACTGGATGCTCTCACCCGGATTCTGGAAATCGAACCGTTCGATGCGTCCATTATTTTTGTTCGCACCAAGGCTGAGACCACCCTGCTGGCCGAAAAGCTGTCGGCTCGGGGCCATGCCGTCGCACCGCTCAATGGTGACCTGAACCAGCGTCAGCGTGAACAGACGGTTGAAGATCTCAAGCGCGGCAAGAAAGACATTATCATCGCCACCGACGTGGCCGCGCGCGGGCTCGATGTACCCCGGATTACCCACGTCATCAATTACGACGTACCGTACGATACCGAGGCCTATATTCACCGGGTCGGACGCACCGGTCGCGCCGGCCGCACCGGTAAAGCCATTCTTCTGGTGACGCCGAGAGAACGCAGCTGGCTGCGAACCCTGGAGCGGGCCACCAATTCGCCCATGCAGGGATACGAACTGCCCTCGCCGAAAGAGCTCCTGGAGATGCGGGAGCAGCAGTTCGAAACGCAACTGCTGGCATTCAGCGACGACAAAAAACTGGCCAAGGCCATCGCCCTGCTCGACGACATCGCTGAGCGAAACGACATGGATATGGCCATGGTCGCCGGTGCACTGGCGTGCTGGATGGAAGCGGCCCAGCCCGGATCACTCCCGCTGGAGCAGCCCGAAGCACTGCCGGTGGTCTCCAATAAGCCTCCCCGCCGGGATAGCAAAGGCGGCCGCCCGGGCGGCGATCGCCGCAAGGGTGGCTTCAAGAAAGGCGGACCGAAAGGTCAGGGCCGCGACGGAGGCCGCGGAAAGTCTGTCGGCAAGGGCGGCAAGCCGGCAGGCAAGCGCCCGCCACGCAAGGCTTAAGACCGGCGCTGGTAAACGACGAAACTGTAGTCGTACGGATTGTTATCGGACGCGGAGAAATCCTCCCGTCCGATTTCTTCCCAGCTGTCCCAGTTCACTTCCGGAAAGTAAGCATCGCCCTCCACATCGGCGTGAACCAGCGTGATGTACATGCGATCCACCTGCGGCAAGGCTTCGGCGTAGATCTGCCCGCCACCGATGATCATCACTTCATCCACCCCATCCAGCTGGGCCTGAGCGCCCGCCTTCAGTAACGCGGCCTCCAGTGACGCCACACGCACAGTACCTGCCGGCGCCTGCCAGTCATCATTGCGGGTGATGATCAGATTCATTCGTCCGGGCAACGGCCGCCCGATGGAATCCCAGGTTTTGCGCCCCATGATAATGGGCTTGCCCATGGTCGCCTGTTTGAAATAGCGAAGATCTCCTGGGAGATACCAGGGCAGCTTGTTGTTGCGGCCGATGACCCGGTTTTGGGACATGGCGACGATGAGGGCTTTACGCATGTCTATATTCCTATGAGGCCGAGGCTGCAAGGGAGCGAGACCTTGCGTCGGTCCGCTTAAATCAGATAGCAATCGGCGCCTTGATTCCCGGATACGGGTTATAGCCTTCAAACTCGAAGTCCTCCAGCTCGTAATCGAAGATCGAATCCGGCTTGCGCTTGATCACCAGCTTCGGCAGTGACCGGGACTCACGCTTGAGCTGCTCGAACACGATGTCGTCGGTCAGGTGGTTCTGGTACAGGTGGCAATCGCCAAAGGTATGCACAAACTCGCCCACGTCCAGATCACACTGCTGGGCGATCATGTGCGTCAGCAGTGCGTAGGACGCGATATTGAACGGCACCCCCAGGAACAGGTCCGCACTGCGCTGGTAGAGCTGACAGGAGAGCTTGCCGTCGGTCACATAGAACTGAAACAGACAATGACACGGGGCCAAAGCCATGCGCCCCTCACGAACGTTATCCTGTGGGCTGATGCTTTCGTCTGGCAACTCCGCTGGATTCCAGGCCGAGACAATCAGGCGGCGGGAATTGGGCTTGGTGCGAATCTGCTCGATCACCTCGCTGATCTGATCCACCACGCGACCATCCGGGCATTGCCAGCTGCGCCACTGCTTGCCGTAGATTGGCCCCAGATCACCGTCCTCCAGTGCCCACTCGTTCCAGATGGAGACCTTGCGCTCCTTGAGCCAGTTGTTGTCGGTCGAGCCCTTCAGGAACCAGAGCAGCTCGTAGATGATGCTGCGCAGGTGTACTTTCTTGGTGGTCACCAGAGGAAAGCCTTCCTGCAGATTGAAACGGATTTGGCGCCCGAAGACCGAGCGGGTACCCACGCCGGTTCTGTCGCCCTTATCAAATCCATTGTCAACAACGTCCTGCATCAGATCGAGATAGGCCTTCATTCAGCAGTTCTCCGGTAAGCAATCAACATCAGGGCTGCGCCCGCAATAATCATCGGCGTCGACAACACCTGCCCCATGGTCAGCCAGTCAAACGCGAGGTAGCCAAGCTGCGGATCCGGCTGGCGTACGAATTCCACGATAAACCGGAACAGCCCGTAGAAAATCAGGAAAGCCCCGGATACCGCCATTCGAGGCCTCGGCTTGGCCGAGAACCACCAGAGGATAACGAACAGGGCCACGCCCTCGAGGGCGAACTGGTATAGCTGGGAGGGGTGGCGCGCCAGGCTGTCCGGCGCGGTACGAAAAACCATACCCCAGGCCACGTCGGTCGGCTTGCCCCACAATTCACCATTGATAAAGTTACCAATGCGGCCAGCACCCAGACCCACCGGCACCAGCGGCGCCACGAAATCAGCAATACGCCAGAATCCGGCGCCAACCTTGCGGCCATACCACCACATGGCGAGCATTACGCCCAGCAGGCCACCGTGGAACGACATACCGCCTTCCCACACCCGGAACAACCACAGCGGGTCGGCCAGGAACGAATCGAAGTTGTAAAAAATCACATAGCCAAAGCGACCACCGAGAATGACACCAAGGGCGATGTAGAAAAGCAGGTCGCCCATTTGCTCTTCAGTTATGGGCGACCAGGGCTTGCGGGTGCGTAACCGCCCCAACCACCAGCCAACGACAAAACCGACCAGATAGGTCAGCCCATACCAGTGAATCTTGAAAGGGCCGATGGCAATCGCCACCGGGTCAATCTGGGGATGCTGCAGCATCAACAACCTCTCAACTCAGAAGAAAACGAAGCCCGACAACCATCAGGAACACGGCGAAAACCCGCTTCAATACTTGGGCGTTAAGCCTATGCGCGAGCGCAGCGCCCACTTTGGCAAACACCACGCTGGTGGCAATAATGCCCAGCATCGCGGGCAGATAAATAAAGCCCAAACTGTATTCCGGCAAAGCGGCATGATTCCAGCCGGTTCCGACATTGCCCAGGGCGCCGGCCACGGCGATCGGTAAACCGCACGCCGCCGAGGTGCCAACCGCGCTCTGCATGCGCACGTTACACCAGCTCAGGAACGGAACCGTCAGGGTGCCTCCACCGATACCAAAGATGGCGGAGGCCCAACCGATCCCGCCTCCGGCCGTCGCCAGCCCGGTACTGCCCGGGACATCGCGCCCGGGTTTCGGTTCGGCACCCAGCAGCATCTTGATGGCCACGAGAATCACAAACACCCCAATGACCAGTTCCAACACCGGCCCACTGAGCAAGGACGCGGTCCAGGCACCGAGGATAGCGCCCATGACAATTCCCACCGCCATCGGCCGGAACACATCCCAACGCACCGCTCCACGACTGTGATGCGAGCGAATCGAACTGATCGAGGTGAACACAATCGTGGCCAGCGAGGTGCCCACTGCCAGGTGTGCCGCCACCTCGGGGCTCACGCCCTGGATACCAAAACTGAAAATCAGCACCGGCACGATGATCAGGCCACCGCCAATGCCAAACAAACCTGCCAAAGTGCCCGCCAGGGCGCCAAGCGCCAGATAGGAAGCTACTACATACAACAGACTCATCGGCGTATCCCTAGCCCACGAAAACAAGGCTGGTATGATACACACCGCAACCGCCAACTTCATTACTTCCCGGAGCACCAAACAGCAGCATGTGCCTGATTGCGTTTGCCCTTCGCCAGAGCCCTGATTTCCCGCTGGTGGTCGCCGCCAACCGTGACGAGTTTTTCCGACGCCCGACCACCCCGATGGACTGGTGGACCACCGACAACGGCACGGCAGTGCTTTCCGGGCGCGACGAAGAAGCCGGCGGCACCTGGCTTGCCATCACCCCAAACGGCACTGTCAGCGCTGTCACCAATGTGCGCGAAGGCTCGCCCGAGCGCGGTCAGAAGAGCCGGGGTGAGTTGCCACTGCGGGCACTGGAAGAGCCCGCAGAAGCCCTCCAATCTGAGCTCGTCAGTGCTACCGACCAATACGCCGGGTTTAACCTGATTCGGCTGAACGATACAGCCGGCTGGTATTTCAGCAATCGCGATGCCGCCCCGGGCCGGCACGTTCATCGCGGCGTCTACGGCTTGAGTAATCACCTGCTGCAAACGCCGTGGCCAAAACTTCTTCGCCTGCGGGAATCGCTCGCTGCGACCGTTGCCTCTGCAGCCCCGGACGCCACGACACTGCACCGACAATTGCGAGCCCTGCTTCAGGATACGGCGCCAGCCCCCGATCACCTGCTGCCCGACACCGACGTAGGCCTGGAGACCGAGCGCTTCCTGTCCTCACCATTCATCGTCGGCGAGACCTATGGCACCCGCTGCACAACAATTGTCACGGTGTCTTCCCAGGGGCACATTACGGTCAGTGAGCAGACCTGGGGGCCAGAAGCGCGCCCACAGGACTGTCGCCATTTCCACTGGCAGCGATAACCGTAAGGCTCTGATATAATCCGCCAGATTCCAACACCCATTTTCTGCCACCCTTTCGGAGACCCCTAATGGCCGAAGAGCAAAGTGCGACCACCATTGCCGATTTCGAAAAGTCTCTGGACGAACTCGAAAAACTGGTCCGGGACCTTGAACAGGGCGAACTTTCTCTGGAGCAATCCCTCGCGGCCTTCGAACGTGGCGTCAAGCTGACCCGGGAATGCCAGCAGGCGCTCAAGAACGCCGAGCAGCGTGTCGAGCAACTGGTGCAAAACAGTGACGGCTCCCTCGAAACAAAACCGTTTACCCCGGACAACAACGGCCAATGAGTACACAGCACCACCTGCTCCAGGACTTCCTCGACAGCTGCCAGACCCGAATCGACGAGGAACTGAATCGCTGCCTGGACCGCAGCAGTGCCTCGGACAGGCTGCTGGAGGCCATGCGCTACAGCGTGCTGGGTGGCGGCAAGCGCGTGCGCCCGGCTCTGTGCCTCGGCGCTGCCCGGGCAATGGGACACACCAGCGACAACGCCCTGGTGCCGGCCTGCGCCCTGGAACTGATCCACGCCTATTCGCTGATCCACGACGACCTGCCGGCAATGGACGACGATGATCTGCGGCGCGGGCGACCAACCACCCATATCGCTTTCGACGAGGCCACCGCCATTCTTGCCGGTGATGCCTTACAAACCCTGGCATTCGGCTGGCTGGCCGACGCGGGCGATTTTGCCGCCCAGACCCGACTTTCCATGATTCGGGAACTTGCCCGGGCCAGCGGGCACTGCGGCATGGTCGGCGGACAGGCGATTGACCTGGAATCGGTAGGCCAGACACTGACCCTGGCCCAACTGGAATCCATGCACCGGCACAAGACCGGGGCATTGATCGAGGCCAGCGTGACACTCGGTGCCCTGTCCAGCGGTGAGGCATCAGCCGCCAAGGTGAACGCGCTGACCGAATACGCCAAAGCTCTCGGCTTGGCCTTCCAGGTACAGGACGATCTGCTGGATATCGAGGGCGACACCCAGGTTATCGGCAAACCGCAGGGCTCAGACGCGGCCCGCGACAAGCCGACCTACCCGGCTTTACTGGGAGTGGCTGGCGCCCGCGAACACCTCGATGCCCAGCTTAACCATGCCCTTCACAGCCTTGAAGACTTCGGGCCCGAAGCGGACCCTTTGCGGGCCATGGCCAATTACATCGTGGCAAGGACCCATTGATCAGGAGTGGCCAAAAAGCGCACACTCCATCCTTATAATGTCGCAATAACTGGACCGTTAAGTGTGAAACAGCCCAGCCTGTTCCCTTATAATGCCAGGCTGTTGCCGAACACTCCGGAATAGACCCGAGCAGATGCAGGACACCTACACATTCAAGGAAATCCCGTCGCAGCGGCCCAACACCCCTCTGCTGAACCGGATCGATTCACCGGCCCAGCTCAGGGACCTGCCGGCGGAGCAGCTCTCCCAGCTCGCCAGGGAGCTCAGGGCTTTTCTGCTATGGTCAGTCGGCCAGACCGGCGGCCACTTTGGCGCAGGCCTCGGCGTGCTCGAGCTCACCGTTGCGCTGCACTATGTCTTCAACACCCCGGAAGACCGACTGATCTGGGACGTGGGCCATCAGGCCTACCCGCACAAGATTCTGACCGGTCGCCGCGAACAGATGGACAGCATACGCCGCAAGGACGGTCTGGCCGGCTTCCCCAAGCGCGGTGAGAGCGAGTACGACACCTTTGGTGTCGGCCACTCCAGTACATCCATCAGTGCCGCCCTGGGCATGGCCATCGCCGCCCGCATGCAGAGCACCGGGCGCAAGAGCATTGCCGTGATTGGCGATGGCGCCATGACCGCCGGTATGGCCTTTGAGGCACTGAACCACGCCGGCCATCTGCACGCTGACATGCTGGTCATTCTGAACGACAACGACATGTCGATTTCCCACAACGTCGGTGGCCTGTCGAATTACTTCGCCAAGCTGCTCGCCAGCCGAACCTACAACCAGGTCCGCGACAGCAGCAAGAAGGTGCTCCAGGGCACGCCTCACCTGATGGCGCTGGCGAGAAAAACCGAGGAACACTTCAAGGGCATGATCGCGCCCAGCACGCTGTTTGAGGAGCTTGGGTTCAATTACATCGGGCCCATTGATGGGCACGACCTGCCTTTGCTGGTAGAAACCCTGGAAAACATACGGGAACTCGAGGGTCCCCAGTTTTTGCATGTGGTCACCACCAAGGGTAAGGGTTTCGCTCCGGCGGAAGCCGACCCGATTGGCTATCACGCCATCAACAAAATCGAGCCGGTACCGGCCAGCAAGCCGGAGCCCGTCCCACCTCAGCCCGCGCGCCCGAAATACGCCAACGTATTCGGCCAATGGCTGTGCGATGCTGCCGAGCAGGATGACCGGGTGGTTGGCATTACCCCTGCCATGTGCGAAGGCTCGGACCTGCTGGCGTTTTCCAAGCGCTTCCCCGAGCGCTATTTCGACGTTGCCATTGCGGAACAGCATTCGGTGACGCTGGCCGCCGGCATGGCCTGTGATGGAGCCAAACCGGTCGTCGCCATCTACTCGACGTTCCTGCAACGTGGCTACGACCAGCTGGTGCACGACGTCGCCATTCAGGACCTCGACGTGCTGTTTGCCATTGACCGGGCCGGCCTGGTGGGCGAAGACGGACCGACACACGCCGGCGCCTTCGATATCAGCTACCTGCGCTGCATTCCCAATATGGTGATCATGACGCCATCGGATGAAAACGAAACCCGCCAACTGCTGCACACCGGCCTGATGCACCAAGGCCCTGCCGCGGTCCGCTATCCGCGGGGCACCGGCCCGGGCACCGAGATCCAGCAAGCACTGACGGAACTGCCTCTCGGAAAAGGGCGCCGCATCCGTGACGGCAAGAACATTGCCATTCTGAACTTCGGCACGCTGCTGCCCTCTGCCCTGAAAGCAGCGGAAGCATTGGACGCCACCGTGGTCGATATGCGGTTTGTAAAACCGCTGGACGAAGCCCTGGTACTGGAACTGGCGGAGCAACATGAGCTGTTGGTGACACTGGAAGAAAACACCATTGCCGGTGGTGCGGGCAGTGCCGTGACCGAGTTCCTGAACCGCCAGGAAGTGCTGATGCCAACGCTGCAACTGGGCCTGCCGGACCTGTTCATTGACCACGGCAAACACGGTGAACTGCTCCATGACTGCGGCCTCGATGCCGAGGGCATCCACAAGGCCATCGCAGAGCGAATGGAGCGGCTTCAGCGTCAAAGCCTGAAAGCGGTGAAATAGACCAACCTCAGCCAGAAACGCAAAAGCCCACCAGATTTGGTGGGCTTTTTCATGCAGAGACCGGAAGCGGGCTCAGATCTCCGGATCGTCATCCTGGTGAGTGTCCAGCCAATGTCCCAGCTTGTTCTGCTTGGTAGCCAGATAAGCCTCGTTGTGCGGGTTGCGCCCAACATGGAGCGGCACGCGCTCGGCGATGGCAATACCGAAGGACGACAGTGCCTTGACCTTCCGGGGGTTGTTGGTCATCAGCCTGAGGCTTTTGATCCCCAGATGCGCCAGCATGTCCTTGCACATACTGTAGTCACGCAAATCGGCAGAGAAGCCCAGCTGTTCGTTGGCCTCGACGGTATCTGCCCCCTGATCCTGCAGATGATACGCCCGGATCTTGTTCAGCAGACCAATACCTCGGCCTTCCTGGCGCAGGTACATCAGAATGCCGCGACCTTCGCGCGCAATACTGCGCAATGCTTCTTCCAACTGATAACCACAGTCACACCGCATGCTGTAAAGCGCATCGCCGGTCAGGCACTCCGAGTGAGTCCGGGCCAGTACGGGCTCCTCACCACCCAGGTCGCCCAGGGTGAGGGCCACGTGCTCTTTACCCGTGTCCGGTTCCTCGAAGCCGTGCATGTCAAACACCCCGAACGGGGTTGGCAACCGGCAGGTCTGGATGTAACGAACAGCCACAGTCGTTCCTCGTGGTTCAGTCAATCGGGCGCGCATTCTAACACGCACGCCTTCGCTTGGCGTAGTCCCGCCGATGCCGGTGCAAGGGCTGGGCGATAACGTCCGGAGGTTACGTCACTCAGCAGCGAACAGATTATTCCTGGGCGACCCAGTGGCCACTGCGACCGCCCTTTTTCTCCAGCAACCGGACCGAACCGATTTCCATACCCCGGTCCACGGCCTTGCACATATCATAGAGCGTCAGCGCCGCCACACTGGCAGCGGTCAGCGCTTCCATCTCGACACCGGTCTGGCCGGACAGTTTGCAACGGGTCAGCACGTGAACCGAAGCGCCATCATTGCCCGGGCTCAGCTCAACCTTCACCGACGTCAAATTCAGGGAATGACACAGCGGAATCAGCTCGTGGGTTTTCTTCGCCGCCATGATGCCCGCAATCCGGGCCACCGCCAGCACATCACCCTTGGGATGCTGGCCATCAACAATCATGTCCAGAGTCGCAGGCGCCATGCGAATGGTTGCTTCCGCTCGCGCTTCACGTTCGGTCACGGCCTTGTCGGTGACATCCACCATGCGGGCGTCGCCCTTGTCGTCCAGATGGGTCAGTTTGCTCACATCAATCCCTCTTCCCAATCGAAAAAATGTTGGTCATGCGCTCAGCACGCTCAACCCTCAGGGCCTGCGGGCTTTTCGTCAATCCCCAGGCCACCAGAACCGGATGCCGGCCACACCCTGGCCACCGGCCCGACGCGCCCTGGGCACATCCGCCGCAACCAGCCCCCCCAAGGCGAATACCGGCACTCGGGCCTGCGCGGTGATCTGCTCAAACTCGTCCCAGCCAATGCCGCGCGCCTCAGGATGGGTCGGCGTTGGCCTGACCGGCCCGAGAGTGACGTAGTCCGCGCCCAGCTTTTCGGCCTGAGCAATCTGCTTCGCGCTGTGGCAGGAAACCCCAAGCCAGACGTCGGCAGGCACCGGCCGGCAACCGAGCAGCTCGGCCTCACGCCAAGGAAGATGCAGGCCCGCCACACCGGGTGCCACGGCGAATCGATCCGGGCCACCATGGACGATCAATCCAACACCCGCGGCACGACACACTGGCAGCACGGACTCAAGCAACGCCCGATAATCGCCGTCTTCAAGCTCCGGCGCCCGTAACACCAGCAGTTCCGGCCGGCATTGGCCGAGCGCACCGGCAAACCCGCCTGCGTACTCACGAACGGAACTCAGCGATGGGCTGATCGCCAGCAAGCTGGGCAAGCGAACGGCGCGGATGATCGGCCGGTTGGCCGCCGGGAAGTCCTCGTCCTGAAGCTGCTCGGGGCGAATCCAGTCAATGGGCTGCCCCTCACACCCCTGCGGCGCGCCCTGAGCCTCACAGGTGCGCCAGACATCCAGAAAGACGCGCTTGTCACCGTAGTCATGGCGGATACCGATCACCGGCTCCAGTGACACCTCAGGCACCACCAGTGCGGTTTCTTCCGCAATCTCCCGCACTAGCGCCTGCTGGACGGTTTCGCCCGGCTCCACTTTGCCACCGGGAAATTCCAGCAGGCCGCCCTGATGGGCGTGATCCGGACGTCTCGCGATCAACACCCGGCCATCGCGTTCGATGACCGCAACGGCGACATGGACTTCCCTCTTCGCTGCGCCAGCCTCAGACATGGTCAGGTGCGATACTCCGCATTGATCGTGACATAATCGTGCGACAGGTCGCAGGTCCAGACGGTCTCACTGATCGCGCCCCGCTTCAGATCAATCGTGATAACAATCTCCTCCTGATCCATGACGGCCTGGCCCCGCTCTTCCGAGTAATCCGGTGCCCGACCGCCATGACGCACCAGACAAACGTCGCCAAGGAAGATCTCAAGCGCATCCAGGTCCAGGTCCGGCACACCCGCCCGGCCAACGGCAGCGAGAATACGCCCCCAATTCGGGTCCGACGCAAACAGCGCCGTTTTCACCAATGGCGAATGGGCAATGGTATAGGCTACATCGAGCGCCTCTTCAGGGCTTGATGCCCCCTTTACCTCGATGGTGACAAACTTGCTGGCGCCCTCCCCATCCCGAACAATCGCGTGCGCCAGCTCCAGGTAGACCGCCCAGAGCGCTTCCCGCAGCCGGGGCAGGTCAGCACTGTCCGCGGTGATCTCCGGCCCCGAGTACTGGCCACTGGCCATCAACATGCAGCAGTCGTTGGTGGAGGTATCACCGTCAATGGTAATGCGATTAAACGATTTCTCGCCCAGTTCAGACGCCAAGGTTTGCAGCAAGCCTGGCTCAATACGGGCATCGGTGGCGATAAATCCGAGCATGGTTGCCATGTTCGGGCGAATCATTCCAGCCCCTTTGCTGATGCCGGAAATCGCCACCTTGTGCCCACCCAGGCTCACCTCACGAGTCGCACCTTTAGGGCGCGTATCGGTGGTCATGATGCCGGCAGCCGCCTGCGCCCAGTGATGCTCATCGCCGTTTGCCAGTGCCTGCGGAATGGCGCCGGTGATACGGTCAACGGGGAGCGGCTCGCCAATAACCCCGGTGGAAAACGGCAACACTTCTTCCCGGCTCACGCCGGCTGCCGTGGCCAGCGCCTCACAGCAGGTCTGGGCATCGTGCATACCCTGCTCTCCCGTCCCCGCATTGGCATTACCGGTGTTGATCAGCAGATAACGGGGCGCCTTCGCCGCCAGGTGCTCGCGACTCAAAGTGACCGGGGCGGCACAAAACTGATTGCGGGTGAAAATACCGGCCACCCGGCTGCCCGGTGCCAGCTCGAAAACCACCAGATCTTTCCGACCCGGCTTCTTGATCCCCGCACTGGCAATGCCCAGGCGCACACCTTTCACGGGCAAAAAATTCGGCAATTCTCCGGGGCCTACTGCCATTGTCTCTCTCCTCTGACGATCCCAAACCAGACGATGTAGAACGGAAAAACCCGCAGCCTGACAACATCAGGGTGCGGGCTTGATGCGGCGAGTCAGTGTCGAAAATCAGCTGACCTTGCCATGGCACTGCTTGTACTTCTTTCCAGAACCGCATGGGCATGGCTCATTACGGCCCACCTTGCGACCCTCACGCACGAAAGTTTCCGGGGTCGCCGGCTGGGCCGCCCCGTCGCCGGATTCGCCGCCTGCCCCGTGACCGGCCGCAGCACTGGTTTCATCGTGACGCAATTTTGCTTTCGCCAGCTCTTTTTCCAGGGCTTCCTTGCGGCGGCGCTCGACCTCTTCCATTTCTTCCTGGCTCTGGACGCGGACATGACTCAGAATCCGGGCCACATCACGCTTCATCGCCTCAAGCATATCCTGGAACAGGTTGAACGCTTCGCGCTTGTACTCCTGCTTTGGATTCTTCTGCGCGTAGCCACGCAGGTGGATACCACGGCGCAAGTGATCCATATTGGACAGATGCTCTTTCCAGAGCGTATCCATCACCTGCAGGAACACCTGCTTTTCAAACTTGCGCATTGGCTCGGAACCGGCGATCTCTTCCTTCGCCTTGTAGGCCGCCACGATCTCGTCCAGGATTTTCTGGCGCAGGGTCTCTTCATGCAGTTTGCTGTCTTCGTCCAGCCACTTCTGAACCGGCAGTTCAATAGCCATTTCAGACTGCAACTGAGCCTCAAGACCCGCAACATCCCACTGCTCGGCCATGCTTTGCGGCGGAATATACTCGCTGATCAGGGAATCGATGACGTCGGCGCGAATGACGTCAACCATGTCGGAGATATCGTCTGAGGACATGACCTCGTTACGCTGCTCGTAGATAACGGTGCGCTGATCGTTAGCGACGTCGTCATACTCGAGCAGAGTCTTACGCATATCGAAGTTACGACCTTCCACCTTGCGCTGGGATTTCTCGATCGCGTTGGTCACCATCCGGTGCTCAATGGCCTCGCCCTTCTTCATCCCCATGGCCTGCATCAGGTTCTTTACCCGCTCAGGCGCAAAGATACGCATCAGGTTGTCTTCAAGGGACAGGAAGAAGCGCGAGGAGCCCGGATCACCCTGACGACCGGCACGGCCACGCAGCTGATTGTCGATCCGGCGGGATTCGTGGCGCTCGGTACCGATGATGTGCAAACCACCGGCTTCCAGCACCTGGTTGTGCAGCCCGGTCCACTCGGCCTTCATCCGTGCAACTTCTTCCTCGGACGGATTATCCATGGCCGCCACTTCGTATTCCCAGTTACCGCCAAGCACAATATCGGTACCCCGACCCGCCATGTTGGTGGCAATGGTCACTGCCCCCGGCCGACCGGCCTGGGCAATGATCAGGGCTTCGGATTCGTGCTGCTTGGCGTTCAGGATTTTGTGGTCGATCCGGGCCTTTTTAAGCAGCATGGACAGCAACTCGGACGCTTCAATCGACGCAGTGCCTACCAGGATTGGTCGCCCGTCCGCCGTAACGTCCTTAATCTCATCGATGATGGCGTGAAATTTCTCTTCCTGAGTCAGATAGATCAGGTCGTTGTAGTCGATACGCTGGATCGGCTTGTTAGGCGGAATCACGACCACGTCCAGGCCATAGATCTGGCGGAATTCGAACGCTTCGGTATCGGCTGTACCGGTCATACCGGCAAGCTTTTCGTACAGACGGAAATAGTTCTGGAAGGTGGTGGAGGCCAGAGTCTGACTTTCAGCCTGAATATTGACACCCTCTTTGGCTTCAATCGCCTGATGCAGGCCTTCGCTCCAGCGACGCCCCGGCATGGTCCGGCCCGTGTGCTCATCAACGATCACAACCTGGCCACCCTGGACGATGTAATCCACGTCTTTCTGGAACAGGTGATGGGCGCGCAGCGCGGAATGGACGTGATGCAGCAGACTGAGGTTGGCGGCCGAGTACAGGCTCTCACCTTCGCGCAGCAAGCCCTGCTCAAGCAGCAATTGCTCGACCTTTTCGTGACCGGCTTCGGTCAGCTCCACCTGGCGGGATTTTTCGTCCAGAGTGAAGTCACCGCTGGCTTCACCTTCTTCCGAAACCTCGCCTTTCTCCAGCATTGGAATCAGCGAGTTGACCGCTTTGTAGAGCTTTGAGCTGTCCTCGGCCGCGCCAGAAATGATCAGTGGCGTCCGGGCCTCATCGATCAGGATGGAGTCCACCTCATCGACAATGGCGAAGTTCAGGCCGCGCTGTACCTTATCCTCGGCACTGAAGGCCATGTTGTCCCGCAGGTAGTCAAAACCAAATTCATTGTTGGTTCCGTACGTGATGTCAGCCTGATAGGCCGCACGTTTTTCCTCGGGAGATTGGCCCGATACGACTACACCAACCTGCAGGCCGAGGAAACGATAGAGTTTGCCCATCCATTCGGCGTCACGGCGCGCGAGGTAATCGTTCACGGTAACCACGTGCACGCCCTTACCTGATAGCGCATTCAGGTACACGGCAGCGGTCGCCACGAGGGTTTTACCCTCACCGGTCTTCATCTCGGCGATCCGGCCTTCGTGCAGGGTCATACCGCCGATCAGCTGCACGTCATAATGACGCATGCCCATAACCCGTCGGCTGGCCTCTCGAGCCGTCGCAAAGGCTTCTGGCAGAAGGGCATCGAGCGTTTCGCCTTCTTCAAGACGACGACGGAACTCGGCAGTCTTGCCTTGCAACTCGGTGTCGGACAGATTACCCAGCTGTTCTTCAAGTTCGTTGATGCGAACGACCTCTTTTCGCATCCTCTTGATTTCTCTGGCATTTTTACTGCCGAACATCTTCGTCGCAAGCTTTGTGAACATAAACCACTGCTTCTTTGATTAAACGGGGGAGCCGGCATTCTAACCTTATTTAGCAACAGGAAAAAAGACGACCCTGTTTGCCTCGGCCAACGCCAACCAATTGGTACGCGGATTCCGCTGGGTCGGGCCTGATGAGCCCACCCAGCGGCAAGAAATTCAAAACCGGGGAAACGTCCGATGCAACAACACCCGCCTCACTTGCTGGAGCGGGCGATATATTTGACCGGGTCCTTGGAACGACCGTTGTGCAACACTTCGAAATGAACGTGGGGGCCGGTTGAGCGGCCGGTACTGCCCATCAGCGCAATAACCTGACCCTTCTGAACCACATCCCCTTTATTGACTACAACGTCTTTGCAATGCCCGTAGCGGGTAACCAGACCATCGCCGTGATCGATCTCTACCAGTTTGCCGTAGCCGTACCGTTCACCAGCCCAGGTCACAACGCCGCCGGCCACGGAAATAATGTCACTGCCATCCTTGCCGGCCAGATCAACGCCATCATGCCAGGTGCGCTTGCCGGTAAAGGGGTCGGAGCGATAACCATATTTGGAAGAGAGCCAGCCCCAGGTAATCGGCCGCCCCTCAACGTACATCTCTTCATCCAGCTTCTGGCGGGAAGCCAGCTTATCCAGTAGTCGTAACTGCTTTTCCCGGTCTTCGATCAGCGCTTCCAGCCGACCTATCATGGCCATCAGATCAGGCGCAGAAAACGACTCCTTGGAACCTTCATCTTCGGGCCCACCCATGGCGGCCGGCTCACCAAAGCTGAATTCTTCACTGCCCACCAGGCCCGATTCAACGAAGCGCTGGCCAAGAGCGTCCAACCGCAGCAAACGGCCCTGCATTTCACCAAGGCGCAAAGTGAGGGCATCGATTTGCTGCCTGGTTGCCTGCTCGACGGCCGCCAATTCAGACTGTTGCTCGTCCAGCCGCGCCTGCCAGTGCTCCACCATGCCTGACGGACTGCCCTTCATGGCATCGGCCTGATGCAGGGCGAATTGATAACCGGCCACGCCGGCAGCACCGATCGCTGCCAGCAACAGACCGACAACTCCTACCATCAGAATGCCGTTCAGTGCCAACACACGGGATTTTCCGTGGTGCTTGCCAACAAGGATTATGTTCATATTATCGTTTGATTCGGTCATTGAGCTGCAACCTCCCTTCCATGTCGTTGCGCTCGGGAACTATCCACGGGGCTTGCCATCCATGACAAAACAGCGCGTGGCAAGAGGCACGCACCCGGGTACAGCTGTTAAGTTACCCTGAAAGTAAAAGAAGTCTAAACTAGGGACTACGCACAAACCGTGCCTAAAGTGTAACCAAACGTTAATGAATCCGCGAGAAAAAAGCCGACATGTCGCGAAAAAACGCTCAAAAGACGGGCATTGACAGCCTCAGCGGAGCGCCCGGCCTCAACGAACTGCTCAAAAAAGCAGATCTCCACCGCCGCGCTGAAGCCCAGGTCCTATCTGCCATTCCGCAGGAACTCGCTCAGGGCACGCGGTTTGTCAGCTGCCACGAAGGCGAGCTTATTTTGTCAGCAGAAAATGCCAGTAAAGCATCCCGGATTCGGTTCCGCCAGCATGAAATAATGGAAAGGGTGCGAGAGAACGAACTGTTCCAGTACGTCTGGAAACTGAAGGTGAAGGTGGCACCACCGCGCTCTAGAGAGCGACCAGTGAACAAAAAGGAACCCCTCAGCCAAGAAAATGCCCGACTCCTTAAAGAAGAAGCCGGGCACACGAAGGATGCAAAACTACGCGAGGTTCTCGAAAAACTCGCAAGTCACGTCCGTGACTGATTCAGACGCCTTACCTCAAGCCTGGGCCGCCAACACAGGCTTCATATAGGAGATCGGGGCCGTGGCTTCGTCATCAAACGTGACCACTTCCCAGGCGTCCTCTTCCGCCCGCAGCTTACGCAGCAGCTTGTTGTTCAGGTCGTGACCGGATTTGATGCCACGAAACTCACCAATCAGGCTATTGCCCAGCAGATACAGGTCGCCGATGGCGTCCAATACCTTGTGCTTTACGAACTCGTCATCGTAACGAAGGCCGTCTTCGTTAAGAATCTTGTAGTCGTCAACCACAATGGCATTGTCCACGCTGCCACCGAGCGCCAGATTCATCGCCCGCAGTTTCTCAATGTCGCGCATGAAACCGAAAGTCCGTGCGCGGCTTACTTCTTTCACGAAGGATGTGCTTGAGAAATCCACAGTGGCGGTCTGTGCACGCCCCTTGAAAACAGGGTGATCGAAGTCGATGCCAAAGCTGACTTTAAACCCTTCAAACGGAAGGAAAGTCGCCTTCTTATCGCCTTCTTCAATCGTCACTTCGCGCTTGATGCGAATGAACCGCTTGGCGGCTTCCTGCTCGGCAATGCCGGCAGACTGAAGCAGAAATACGAACGGGCCAGCGGACCCATCCATAATCGGCACTTCAGCGGCGCTGAGTTCAACAAAGCAGTTATCGATACCGAGACCAGCCATGGCGGACAGCAAGTGTTCTACCGTCGCAACGCGAACACCATCTTTCACCAGGGTTGTGGACAACGTGGTCTCACCCACATTTTCCGCGCACGCACGAATCTCGACTGCTGGTTCGAGATCGGTTCTGCGGAAGATGATGCCCGTATCAACGGGTGCAGGCTTCAGGGTCAGGTAAACCTTCTCCCCGGAATGCAGCCCCACACCGGTGGCACGGATCGTGTTTTTAAGTGTCCGTTGTCTGATCATCGATTCATTATTCCGTCACAAAAATTCGGTATCTATAGCGAAAAGCCTGCTCGCAGGATACCAGAAAGCGAAACTGAACACCATTTGACCAATCCGGCTTTGCGTCAACTTTACAATAAGCCAACGAATGGTAATCAGTGCCTGTTGCCCTGCCGGAAGGCCCTACTACATGTGTCCGGGCCTTCTCAGGGATGCTCTGACGACACGCTATCAGTCAGCCTGCCGACGGAGGAATGCGGGAATATCGAGATAGTCGACTCCCTGCTCTTCGCTTTCCTTGCGCTGATCAATCGCCACATTCCCCTGAGAAGAAGCACGACGGCGCAGAACCGCAGGACGGTCCAGCTGGTTGTAATCCGTTGTACCATCCAGGGTACGGGTATTGTCGACCACCTTGGTCGGCTTCTCACGCTCGCCACCGAGACCGGTCGCAACCACAGTGACCTTAAGTTCGTCGGTCATTTCCGGATCGATCACGGTACCGACAACCACCGTTGCCGCGTCGGACGCAAACTCACGAACGATGTCGCCCACCTCAGAGAACTCGCCAAGGTTCAGGTCCATACCGGCAGTGATGTTAACCAGAATGCCTTTGGCGCCTTGCAGGTTGATGTCTTCAAGCAGCGGGCTGCGCACGGCTGCTTCGGCAGCTTCGCGAGCACGGTTTTCGCCGGTGGCGCGGCCAGTGCCCATCATCGCCATACCCATCTCGGACATCACCGTTTTCACGTCGGCAAAGTCGACGTTGATCATACCGTTACGGGTGATCAGATCTGCAATACCCTGAACCGCGCCAAGCAGGACATCATTGGCCGCCGCAAAGGCATCCAGCAGGCTGGTCTTCTTACCCATCACCGCCAGCAGCTTTTCGTTCGGGATAGTGATGAGCGAGTCGACGTTTTCTTCGAGCTCCCTCAGGCCAGCTTCCGCCACGCTCATCCGCTTGCCGCCCTCGAACATGAACGGTTTGGTGACCACCGCCACGGTCAGAATGCCCAGTTCCCGGGCCACGTCAGCGACGATAGGCGCTGCACCAGTACCCGTTCCACCACCCATTCCGGCAGTGATGAATACCATATCGGCACCGCTCAGGGACTCGGCGATGCGATCACGGTCTTCCAGGGCTGACTGGCGGCCCACTTCCGGATTGGCCCCCGCACCCAGACCTTTGGTGATGTTACCGCCCAACTGAATAATCTGGCGGGCGTCCAGGTCCGTCAGGGCCTGGGCATCGGTATTGGCGCAGATAAACTCCACACCTTCCACGTCACTGTGGAGCATGTGGCGAACGGCGTTTCCACCGCCACCGCCCACACCGACGACTTTTATCACAGCGCTCTGCTGGACGTTATCTACAAGTTCAAACATTTCCCCAACTCCTTCGTGTGTTTTGCAGCCTTTTCAGACTTTTATTCACGATTATATTTTCGAGATACCTTCGTTTTGTACTGCGTTTACTGCTGGCCTGGTGCGGTCAGAATTGACCGGTGAACCAGGCTTTCATCCGCTCAACCAGCGACGGTGTTTCTTCGCTTTTGAGCACCGGCGACCTCCCCAGGTCCATCTGCCGGAAGCCATGAATCAACAGCCCGACGCCAGTGGCGTAGATCGGGTTATTGACTACCTCGGTCATGCCTGAGACCGCCTGTGGACAGGCGAGCCTGACTGGCATGTGAAAAATCTCCTCGGCCAGTTCCACCACGCCTTCCATGGTGGAAGAACCGCCAGTAATCACGATGCCCGCCGGGATGAGGTCTTCGAACCCAGACCGGCGCAGCTCGGACTGCACCAGGGTAAACAGTTCCTCATAACGGGGCTCCACCACTTCCGCCAGCGCCTGGCGGGACAGATCCCGGGGCGCCCGGTCGCCAACACTGGGGACCTTGATGGTTTCATCCGCACCGGCCAGCTGGGTCAGTGCGCAGGCATACTTGATCTTGATTTCTTCCGCGTTCTGGGTCGGCGTGCGCAGGGCCATGGCGATGTCGTTGGTGACCTGGTCACCAGCGATGGGAATGACCGCCGTGTGACGAATGGCGCCGCCGGTGAATACCGCGATGTCGGTCGTCCCTCCACCGATGTCCACCACACAGACGCCCAGCTCCTTTTCATCTTCAGTCAGAATCGCATGGCTTGAGGCCAGCTGCTCAAGGATGATGTCATCTACCTCGAGCCCGCAACGCATCACGCACTTCTCAATGTTCTGGGCTGCATTCACCGCGCAGGTGACCAGATGCACCTTGGCCTCCAGACGAACTCCGGACATGCCCAGGGGCTCCTTGATGCCCTCCTGGTTATCGATCACGAACTCCTGAGGCAGGATATGGAGGATCTTCTGATCCGCAGGAATCGCCACCGCCTGCGCGGCGTCGATAACCCGATCGATATCCGCCTGGGTCACCTCGCGATCGCGAATCGCCACGATACCGTGGGAGTTCAGGCTCTTGATGTGGCTTCCTGCAATGCCGGCATAGACCGAATGGATGCGACATCCTGCCATCAGCTCGGCTTCTTCAACCGCGCGCTGGATTGCCTGGACGGTGGTTTCAATGTTCACCACCACGCCACGCTTGAGCCCCCTTGAGGGATGGGAGCCAATGCCCACCACCTCAATGGTGCCGTCCATTTTGCGCTTACCGACAATCGCAACTACCTTGGATGTGCCGATATCAAGGCCGACAATCATATTTTCCGTTTCAACCGATGACATGTATCTCACCAAACCGTGGTCTGAATTAACCTTCTTATGATCTCGGACTGGAAGCAGGCTCCACCGCCTTCCACTGCACTGCCACACCGTTGGTGTAACGTGCGTCCACCCGACTGACTTCTTCCGACCGCGCTACCAGCCGGGTTTCGTAAACGGTGATAAACCGTTCAAACCGCTCTTCCACCTGGTCACGGCCAAGCACCACTTCGATGCCGTTACCCAGTTTCAGGGTCCATGCCCCGCGCTCTTCCAGGGCAAGTCCCGCAAGGCCAAGCCCGTGTTCGACCAACCGCTCACTGAGCGTGCGGGCCATCTGAATCACATCGCGTACTCGCTCATCCGGTCCGGCCAAATGCGGGAGCCGGCCTGCCACCTCGGGATTGGCGGGCGAAAAGACCTCACCCGTCCTGCTGACCAGGCGACCGTCGCGCCAGTACGCCAGAGGCTTTTTCTCGCGGATGTCGATTTCCAGCCGATCCGGCCAAACCCGCCGAACCGCAGCCGATTCCACCCAGGGCCGCTGTTCCAAAAACGTTTTGATTTCGGAGAGATCGGTAGCGAAATAGCTCTTTCCGATCCAGTTACCGGCCGCGCGCTCGATGGCAACACGGCTGTCCCCAATGAATTCACCCTTTACGTCTACCGCCAGGATCTGTTGATCCATGGCCCCCAGCACCTTGCCGGTGCCCCAGGGCACCAGTGCAGCCAACAGGACAATCACCGCGCCCATGCCAACCTGCAGCCAGGGAATGGCTGCCAATACCGCCGCGAACACACCGAACCGGTCCCGCTCAGGCTCCAGGGAGGTTGCCCCCCTTCGCCGCGGGGGATCGGGCGGAACCGCCCGACTCCGGATCAGCAGGCTCTCAAGCATCAGCATCCCCCAGGGTGTCTTCCAGGATCCGGACCACCAGTTCCTCGAAGCTGATACCGGCTGCTTTTGCCGCCATCGGTACCAGACTGTGATCCGTCATGCCGGGGACAGTATTCACTTCCAGCAACCAGAACTGCCCATCGGCATCCTGCATAATGTCGACACGCCCCCAGGTCCGGCAGCCCACAACCCGGAAAGCGTCAAGCGCCAACTGTTGAAGCTGCAACTCATCCTCCGCCGACAGGCCGCATGGAATCCGGTAGCGGGTGTCGTCGGCCAGGTATTTGGCGTCATAGTCGTAAAACTCGTGATCGGTGCTCAGCCCTATGGCGGGAAGCGCCTGATCCTGCAGCACGCTCACGGTAAATTCGGGCCCCTCGATCCATTCCTCAACCAGCACCAGTGAGTCGCGTTCAGCAGCCGCCCGATAGGCGCTCACCAGCTCCTCGACGGTACGCACCTTGCGAATACCAATACTGGAGCCTTCCCGGGAAGGTTTGACGCTCAACGGCGTCCGGAGCTCGGAGACAATCTGCTCGGCCTCCTTCTCTGAGGCCATGGTCCGGAATTTGGGCGTCGGCAATCCGCAGCCTTCAAACACGTACTTGGTGCGCAATTTGTCCATCGCCAGTGCCGATGCCAGGGTCTCGCTACCGGTGAACGGAATGCCAGCCTGGGACAAGATCGCCTGCAGGGTGCCATCTTCGCCGCCGCGACCATGCAGTGCGATGAAGACGCGATCGAAGCCCGGGTTCTCCACGGTCTTCAGCAAACAGCCACGCACGTCCGTTGAAAAGGCATCAACGCCGGCGGACAGCAGCGCGGACAGCACGGCCTTGCCGCTGTTCAGGGACACATCTCGCTCAGCCGAGTCCCCGCCCATAAACACAGCCACGCGCCCCAGTTTCCGAACCAGTTCCGGATCAGCCTGGTAGGCCTTTGGCTCAGGGTGTTGCATATCACTCACCAGAAATCACTCCCGCTGCGGCCAGTCTTGCAGCTACACCGCCAATATCACCGGCGCCCTGCGTGATCAGCAGGTCGCCATCCTGGAGCACGTTTTTCAACAGGCTCTCGATTTCACTGTTCTCCTCAACGAACACCGGCTCGACCTGCCCACGCTGGCGAATACTGCGACACAGCGCACGGCCGTCGGCTCCGGTAATCGGGGGCTCGCCGGCGGAATAGACCTCCATCAGCAACAGGCCATCCACTTCCGACAGCACCCGTACGAAGTCTTCATAGAGGTCGCGAGTTCGGCTGAACCGATGCGGCTGATACAGCATGACCAGCCGACGCCCGGGCCATGCATCGCGGGCCGCCCGGATGACCGCTTCAACTTCCGTGGGATGATGGCCGTAGTCATCCACCAGGGTGATTGCGCCATTGGGGGTCTGATAGTCGCCGTACACCTGGAAGCGGCGTCCCACGCCGGCAAAACCGGACAGCCCCTGGCAGATGGCGTCATCGTCGACCCCCTCGTCTGTCGCAACAGCGATCGCCGCCAGCGCATTCAGAACGTTGTGTCGACCTGGCATTTTCAGGGCCACCGCCAAGTCACTGCGCCCACCCGGACGCTTGACCACAAAGCGGGTGCTCAGCCCATCGGACTGGATCTGCTCGGCCCGGTAATCGGCGTCAGGGTTGTCGATGCCATAGGTGATGATCGCCCGGGAGATGCGCGGAATGATTTCCCGCACGTAGGCATCATCCACGCACATCACCGCAACGCCATAGAACGGCAGGTTGTGGAGGAAATCCACAAACGTCTGCTTCAGCTTTTCCACATCGCCGCCGTAAGTGTCCATGTGATCGGCCTCGATGTTGGTCACCACGGAAATCACCGGCGTCAGGTGCAGGAAGGACGCATCGCTTTCATCGGCCTCAGCCACCAGGTAGCGGGAACCACCCAGCTGCGCATTGGTACCGGCGCTGTTCAGCTTGCCACCAATCACAAAGGTCGGGTCCATGCCCGCCTCGCCCAGAACCGACGCGATCAGGCTGGTGGTGGTTGTCTTTCCATGGGTTCCAGCCACGGCAATGCCGTGGCGATAACGCATGATTTCGGCCAGCATTTCAGCGCGCGGAACGATTGGCACACGACGGCTGCGGGCCGCCGCCACTTCAGGGTTGTCCGCCGCCACGGCGGTGGACACCACCACCACATCGGCCTTGGCACTGTTTGCCTCTTGATGGCCGATATAAATTTCCACACCCATGCCCTCCAGACGCGCAGTAACCGCGCTTTCTTTCAGGTCAGAGCCGGAAACGTCGTAGCCCTGGTTCTTGAGTACCTCGGCAATACCGCTCATGCCGGCGCCACCGATACCGACAAAATGGATATGGCGGATACGGCGCATTTCGGGCACCTGATAGACCAGTGGCTGATTGTTGGCATCAGTCATTGGCGGCCTCCAGACAGTAATTCACGACTCTCTCCGTTGCATCAGGGCGGGCCAGAGTCCGTGCGGCCTTCGCCATATTCATTACCCGGGCGCGATCCTTTGCTAACCCCATCAGCGTTTCGGCAAGACCTTCTGCCGTCAGCTTGCTCTGGGGAATCAGAATCGCCGCACCGGCGTTTACCATTTGCTGCCCGTTCTTGGTTTGATGGTCGTCCACGGCATGGGGAAATGGCACCAGGATCGCACCGGCGCCAGCCGCGCACAGTTCGGACACCGTCAATGCACCAGACCGACACACCACGATGTCCGCCCAGGCATAAGCTGCAGCCATGTCCTTGATAAAGGGCTCGACGCTCGCCTCAACACCGTGACGTTCATAGGCTGAACGGGCCTGCTCAATGTTCTTCTCGCCACACTGGTGACGAACCTGAGGACGATCGCCCTCAGGAAGTCCCGCCAGCGCCTCTGGCAGGGTTTCGTTGAATACCTGGGCGCCAAGACTGCCGCCGACCACCAGCACCCGTAAGGCACCCTGACGGTTAGCCAGGCGCTCTTCGGGCGCAGCAATGGAGGCCAGCCCCTCGCGGATCGGGTTACCGGTGCATCGGGTAACCACTCCCGCCTCAAAGCTGCCGGGAAAGGCTTCGAGCACCGTTTCGGAAAAACGAACCAGCAGCCGGTTTGTCATGCCCGCAATGGCGTTCTGCTCGTGTATCACCAGAGGCGTCTTAGTCAGCCATGCGGCAACACCGCCGGGGCCGGTTACAAAGCCGCCCATCCCCACGACACAGTCGGGCTTGATGTGGCGTACGGTGGTGAAGGCCTCTCCCAACGCCCGCATCAAGCGAAATGGTGCCAACAACAGGGCCAGCTTGCCCTTGCCACGCAGGCCAGAAATATGAATGAGCGACAACGGAATGCCGGTGTCGGCAATCAGGCGCTCTTCCATGCCGCCTTTGGCCCCCAGCCAATGAACTTCGTGGCCTCGCTGTTCCAGCGCCCGTGCAGTTGCCAGCGCTGGGAAGACGTGACCGCCAGTTCCGCCAGCCATCATCAGGAAACGACGCGGTTCAGTCATACGCCGCACCTCCCCGCGCCTTGCTGGTGTCTTTCTTACTGGCCAGTCGCACTTTATCCAGTCGCTCCATTTCCACTCGCGCCAGAACACCAATGCACACGCACATGATCATCAAACTTGAACCGCCGTAGCTGACCAACGGAAGCGTCAGCCCCTTGGTGGGCAACAATCCCGTGCTGACCGCAATATTGATGGTGGCCTGCAGGCCGATCAGCAGCGTTAGTCCGTAGCCAAAGCAGGCGCCGAAGGGCATGTCGGCCTTTTCTGCCCGGCGGGCAATAACAAAGCCACTCACCACCAGCAATGTGAAGAGCGCCAGCACCGCCAGTGAGCCCAACAGACCGAACTCCTCGGCAATGATTGCAAAGATAAAGTCGGTGTGGGCCTCGGGCAGATAGAACAGCTTCTGGATGGAATTGCCCAAGCCAACGCCATCCCAGTCACCGCGACCAAAGGCAATCAGCGACTGGGTCAACTGGTATCCGCTATCAAACTGGTCTTTCCAGGGATCCAGATAGCTCACTACCCGCTTCAATCGGTATGGCTGAGTAACAACCAGCAGCGTTCCCAGGCCGGCCAGAACGACAATCAACGGCACGAAGCGTGTTAATCGGACGCCGCTCAGGAAAATCATGCCCGCTGCTGCGGTGACCAGAACTACGGTGGCGCCAAAATCCGGCTGGATGACCAGCAGCACAGAGGCCACCCCCAGCACAAAGAGCGGCTTGAAGAACCCCATCCAGGTATTGAGCAGTTCGTCGCGACGACGCACCACATACCCGGCCAGGTACGCAATCAGGCACAGCTTGGCCACTTCCGACACCTGAATATTGAACAGACCGAAGGGAATCCACCGGGTAGAACCGTTCACGGTCCGCCCTAACGGTGTCAACACCAGCATCAGCACCAGCAAACCAACACCCAGTAGCAACCAGCCACTGCGCTCCCACCAGGCAATGGGCACATTCACCGCCACCAGTGCCATAACACAGCCCATCGTGGCGAACAGAATCTGGCGAATCACGTAGTGATAGCTGTTGCCCATGGTTTCGGCGGCCATATCCATGGAGGCAGAGGAAATCATCACCACGCCGAGTACCAACAGGGCGACAGCACTGATCACCAGCATCGGCAGAGGACGAATCTCACCCAGCCACTGTTGGTGATTTGGCATAGCTGCTGCTGCCTGCATCACAAGGCCTCCACCCGAGCGCGAAACTGATCGCCGCGGTCGGCATAATCACGAAACATGTCGAAGCTGGCGCACGCCGGAGAAAACACCACCCGGTCTCCCGACGTCGCAAGTTGGTGGGCCTCTGCCACCGCACCCGCCAGAGCATCGGCAAAGCGAATGTCCACGCCGTCACCGACAGCCTCGGCGATGAGGCCAGCATCACGGCCAATCAACACCAGCCCCCGGCAGTGCTGACGGATCGGCGCCTGCAGCGGAGAAAAATCAGCGCCCTTGCCATCGCCCCCGGCAATCAGGACCACCTTGCCCTGTTGGGGAACCAGGCTTTCAATGGCCGCCACGGACGCGCCGACGTTGGTGCCCTTGGAGTCGTTGATGTAGTCCACCCCGTCCAGTTGACGAACGAATTCACATCGGTGCGGCAGACCGCGAAACTGCCGAGCCACCTCGAGCATCACCTCCATCGGCAGCCCCGCCGCCATCCCCAGCGCAAGCGCGGCCATGACGTTGCTCAGGTTATGGTGCCCCATCAGCTTCAAGTCACTGGCGAGCAGAAGGTTATCCAGGCCGTAAGTTATCCAGGTTCCCCGGTCATCGTCCCTGGTGCTGAACGTTCCCGGATTCACCCGATTGAAGCCGAAACAAATGAACTTCAGGTTGTCGCGCGCCATCGGCGTGCTCAAAGCATCATCAAGATTCACCACGGCATTCCGACAGCCCCGGAAAATCCTCTGTTTGGCCTGGTAATAGGCCATTTTGTCCGGGTAACGATCCATATGGTCGTCGCTGACGTTCATTACCGTCGCAGCCAGTGCATTCAGTTCTTCCGTGGTCTCCAGCTGGAAGCTGGACAGCTCCAGCACATACAAGTCCGCGCCCTGGCCCAGAAGGTCAAGCGCCGGCGTCCCGATGTTGCCTCCGACGGCCGCATTGCGGCCAGCCGCTTTGGCCATCTCGCCCACCAACGACGTTACCGTGGTCTTCCCGTTCGAGCCGGTAATCGCAACAATGGGTGCATCGGCCGCTTCAGCAAACAGGTCAATATCGCCACGGATTCGCGCGCCCTGGGCCGCCGCTTGGGCGATCGCCGGCTCTGCGATGCTGATACCCGGGCTGACCACCAACTCGTTGAAACCCTGGAACAGGTCGACATCAAACGGCCCAAGATGGACCGGAACATCCGGCCATTCCGCCTTCAGCTCATCCAGCCCCGGCGGCACCAGGCGACTGTCCGCCACCGCAATCTCCCGGCCCTGCTCGGACAGGTAACGCACGCAGGAAAGCCCGGTTTTACCGAGCCCTACCACCAGCGTGCGACGATCCGAAACAATGACACTCATAATCGATGCGAACCCTTAACGAATCTTGAGACTGGCAAGGCCAATCAGAACCAGAACCACGGTAATCACCCAGAACCGGACGATCACTCGGGGCTCCGGCCAACCCTTCAACTCAAAATGGTGATGCAGCGGCGCCATGCGGAAAATACGACGCCCAGTGAGGCGGTAAGAACCGACCTGGAGAATCACCGAAATGGTTTCCATCACGAACACACCGCCCATGATGAACAGTACGATTTCCTGCCGGACAATCACTGCGACCACACCCAGTGCAGCACCCAGGGCCAAAGCACCCACATCGCCCATAAACACTTGCGCGGGATAGGTGTTGAACCACAGGAAACCCAGCCCCGCACCGACAATCGCGCCACAGAACACAATCAGTTCACCGGTACCCGGCAAATGAGGAATCAGCAGGTAGTCAGCAAACTGGGCGTGGCCCGATAGATAGGCAAAAATCGCCAGGGCCGCCGCTACCATCACCGTAGGCATGATAGCGAGGCCGTCCAGGCCGTCAGTCAGGTTCACCGCGTTACTGCTGCCGACAATCACGAAATAGGTCAGCAGGATAAACACCACCGGCCCCAGGGTCAGGGACACCTGCTTCACAAAAGGCACATACAGTGACGTTTCCTGAGGCAGGCCGGCGCTCATATAGAGCGCAATCGCCGCGGCAGCACCGATAACCGACTGCCAGAAGTACTTCCAGCGCCCGGGCAAACCGCGGGGATTACGCTCGACGACCTTGCGATAGTCATCGACCCAGCCAACGGCGCCAAACAGCAGGGTCACCAGCAGGGTCACCCAGACGTAGCGATTGGTCAGGTCCCCCCACAGCAGGGTACTGATGCCGATCGCCACCAGAATCAGCGCGCCACCCATAGTCGGGGTCCCGGCTTTGCTCAGATGGGTTTGTGGGCCGTCATCCCGGACGGCCTGACCAATCTGGTATTGACTGAGTTTGCGGATCATATACGGACCAATGATCAGCGAAATCAGCAGGGCCGTAAGCGTACCCAGTATCCCGCGCAGGGTGAGGTACTGAAATACGGTCAGAGCCGAGAAATACTGTGATAAAACCTCTGTTAGCCAGAGCAGCATGAGCTATTCACCTTTTTTCGAATCCCCTCTACCACGCGATCCATGGCAGAACTGCGAGAACCTTTCACCAGCACCGTCACCGGAGACTGCCGACTGGCAACAATCGCCGCCACGGCCTCGTCGTGAGTCTGGAAACTTTCCGCTGCCGAACCGAATCCCTGGACATAGCCCTCGCAGCCAGGCCCAACGGTTAGCAAGCGATCAATGTTCTGCTCGTGGGCGAACTCACCCACCTCGCGATGCAAGGCCAGGGCATCATCCCCCAGCTCGGCCATCGCACCCAGCACCGCAATACGGTGCCCGTCTCGCGCAGCCAGCACACTCAGCGCGGCTTTGATCGACGACGGGTTCGCATTGTAACTGTCATCAATGACCGTGAGCGCCTGAGTCAGATGAAGATTCTGTAAACGACCTTTTACCGGCTGCAATGCACCGAGACCGGCCACGATGGCATCGTTATCCGCACCGAGTTCACGGGTGGCCGCAACCGCCAGTGCCACGTTGGTCAGATTGTGCTCCCCAGCCAGGGCAAGGTGGAGCTTGCAAGACCAGCCATCGGGCCCGTTAACAACGAGGCGCTGACCATCACCGTCAACGCTTTCTGCCTCGCAGGTGTAGTCGGCGTCCGGATGGTTGGTGCGACTGACGCTGGCGACGCGCCGATCACCTGCCCGCTGTTTCCACTGATCGAACGCGGGATCATCCCGGTTCAGGACGACCAGACCACCTTCTGCAACGCCATCAATGATCTCACCCTTCGCCACCACGATGTTCTGGTAACTACCAAAGCCTTCGAGGTGGGCCTCGCCGGCGTTGGTCAGGATGACCGCCTCGGGCCGGGTAATGCTGACGGTATGGGCGATTTCCCCGAGCCCACTGGCACCGAGCTCGATAGCGCCGTACTGATGCTCCGGCGACAAGCCAAAGAGTGTAAGCGGCACACCAATGTGATTATTCAGGTTGCCACTGGTCGCCAACGTTGGCCCCATGCGCGAGAGAATGGCTGCGGTCATTTCCCGAACCGTGGTCTTGCCGCTGCTACCCGTGACCGCAATCAGTCGGGCTGAGCTGGCGTCACGGTTTCCTGCCGCCAGCTTCGCCAGGGCATCGACGGTATTCGCCGCTTTCAACTGCGGCAGCCCAACCTGGGCATCCTCGGTGTCTACGACAGCAGCCACCGCGCCCCGCTCCTTTGCTTTCTGCAAGAAGCGATGGCCATCGAAATTGTCGCCACGAAGCGCGACAAACAGCTCTCCGGGCGCCAGTGCGCGGGTGTCTGTCGAGACGCCAGTGAAGCTGATTTGACCCAAGCCTTCGGTGGCACTGGCTGCCCCCATCCAGGCCAGAGCTTCTTGCAGGGAAAACGCGCGCATCATGCCGCACCTCCTTTTTCTCTCAACGCCAGCTCGACCTGCTGGGCGTCATTGAAGGGATGGCGAATACCGGACACTTCCTGATACGCCTCATGCCCCTTGCCCGCAACCAGCACCAGATCGTCCGGACCTGCCATTTGCACAGCAGCCCGGATCGCCTCTGCCCGGTCGTGAATGACGGTTGCCCGCTCTGCGGATGCCAAACCGCCCAGAATACCGCGGACGATTACTGCCGGATCCTCATTGCGCGGATTGTCATCGGTGACAATCACAACATCCGCGCGCTGCTCCGCTTCACGCGCCATCTCCGGCCGCTTGCCCGAATCCCGGTCGCCACCGCAGCCGAACACACAAATCAGTCGGCCGGAAACGTGGGGCCTAAGTGCCGACAGGGCATTGGCCAGCGCGTCCGGGGTATGGGCGTAATCCACCACAACCCGAACACCGTCAGCCCCGGTAAAGGGTTCCAGACGTCCCGGCGGTGGCGTAAGGGTTTGCACGGCCTGCCGCACCTGATCGACGGAAACGCCGAGGTTCAGCACAGTCGCCATTGCCGCCAGCAAATTGCTGGCGTTAAAACTGCCCATCAGCGGGGCGCGAATGTCGAAGGCGCCCCACAGGCCATCCACGGAGGCCCTGAACCCGTCATCCGTGGGCGCAAATTCGGTCAGCCAGAGTTCAGTCTGCGACTCATGGAGACTATAGCGAATCCGGTCACAGCGGCCTTGGAGCTGCTCGTACAGCTGCCGGCCAAAGGGATCGTCAAAATTGATTACCGCAAAGTTCAGGCCCTCGCGGAAAAACAGTCTCGCCTTGGCCTCGCCATAGGCCTCCATGGTGCCGTGGTAATCGAGGTGGTCCCGGGTCAGGTTGGTGAACACCGCAGCCCTGAACATCAAATCGTCAACCCGCCCCTGATCCAGGGCATGGGACGACACCTCCATCACGGCGGCACGCCCACCCTCGGCCACGATTCGGGACAGTTCCCGGTTTACCCGAACCACATCAGGCGTGGTATGGGTGGCCGGCTTGAGCGCACCCGGCATTCCGTAACCCAACGTGCCGAGGAGTCCGCACGGCATCCCGGTGGCGTTAAGCAGGCCCGCTACGTATTGGGTCACAGACGTCTTACCATTGGTTCCGGTCACACCTACCAGAGCCAGGCCCTGCGACGGATGCTCGAAAAACCGGTCGGCAATCTGGCCCAGCAATCCACGCAGCCCTACGATCGGCACCACCAGCGCGCCGCGATGCTCACGGCACTCGCCGGCCTGCTCCGATTCCAGCAACACCACGGTGGCACCTGCCGCAACGGCATTATCAACGTAATGATCCGCCGGCGTGGCGCTACCGGTCAGCGCGACAAACGCATCGCCGGCTTTTATGTCCCGACTGTCGGTTTTAAGACCGTGGATGGTGACATCGAAAACCGATGGAACGGGGACAATGTCGTGTAGAAGCGTGTTGAGCGATGTGATGCACATAGGATTACCCTCGCGCCCCCGCCAGATGTCCGGCCGTTACAGCACCGCCGACCTCAAGCTCGGGCTTAACGTTCAACAGGCGGAGCGCATCACTCATAACCCGCGAGAAGACCGGCGCGGCCACCTCACCACCATAGTACTCTCCTGATTGCGGCGCATCGACTGCCACAACGGCAACAATTCTGGGATTATCAATCGGTGCCATGCCGGCAAATATTGCTTTGTACTCGCTGTCTTGATAGCCGTGATCACCCACCAGGTGCACCGTTCCTGTCTTGCCGCCAGCCGAATAAAAACCGGGCTGGGCGCGTTTTCCGGTACCGTTTTCGACCACTTCTCGCAGCATGCCGCGGACTTCGTGAGTCACTCGTTCAGAAATAACCCGCTGTCCCAGCGGCTCTCCTTCCAGCTTGATCAGGCTCAAGGGGTAGCGGATGCCTCCGTTGGCAATAACCATATACGCCTGCGCCAGCTGTAAGGCGTTAACGCTCATGCCGTATCCATACGACAGGGTTGCTTCTTCGACCGGCCGCCACTTCGGGGGGGACGGCAATACACCCACAGCCTCACCTGGGAAACCGATCCCGGTAGGCTGGCCAATCCCCAGCCGGCTATACAGATCGCGAATCACATCGCCACCGATATCGGTGGCGATCTTGCTGATACCCACATTGCTGGACTTGGCAATGATATCGGTCAGGTCAATCACTCCATAATTGCGGTGATCCCGAATCGTAAAACGACCAAAGCGCCGGAACCCCGGCGCCGTGTCGATCGTCGTTTCCATCCTGTATTTGCCCGACTCCAGCGCCGCCGCCATGGTTATCGGCTTCATCGTCGATCCGGGTTCAAACAGATCCGTGATCGCCTTGTTTCTCAAGTTTTCCGGAGCTAGCTGGCTGCGGTCGTTCGGGTTGTAAGCCCCCTGATTCACCATGGCCAGGACCTCGCCGGTGTCCGAGTCGAGCATCACCAGTGTGCCACCCCGGGCCTTGTGAGCTTTCACTACCGCCTTCAGCTCACGATAGGCAAGGTACTGAAGCCGCAAGTCGATACTCAGCTGAAGAGCGTTTCCGGGTCGCGCATCGCGGATCAGCGTCAGGTCTTTGATGATCCTGCCGCGATTGTCCTTGAGCACTCTCTTTTTACCGGGCTCGCCTGAAAGCCACTGGTTATAGGCCAGCTCCATACCTTCCTGGCCACGCTCGTCGATATTGGTGAACCCGACAACGTGAGCGGTCACTTCGCTGGCCGGGTAGTAACGACGGTATTCCTGACGGGCATAGACGCCGTCGATGTCGAGCTCTGCCACCTTTCTCGCGAGTCCGGGCTGCACTTTCCGGCGCAGGTAAATAAACTCCTTGCCGGCATATTGCTTCAGGCGCTTGCGCAGGCTTGCCTCATTCAGACCAAGCATGCGCGCCAGATGCGTCAGACGTTCCTGATCGGAATCGATTTCAGAAGGGTTTGCCCAGATGGTCTGGACGGGCGTACTGACGGCCAGTGGTTCGCCGTGGCGATCGGAGATAACGCCGCGGTGCGCGTCGATGGTTTCCACGCGAATCGTACGGACATCGCCCTGCTTGCGGAGAAACTCGTTATCAACGACGTGGAGGTCAACCAGACGCCAGCCGAGCATGCCCACCACCAGCAGGAAAACACCCAGCACGGAGCCGTAGCGCCAGGCCTTCAAGCCGGACGCGAGCCGCTGACTCCATGTCGTTGTTGTTCCCTGACCGGACAAATCAACCACCCCGACGATTGTTATTATCGCAATTTATTTTTGGTATACAGGTGCAGCCATTGGCACCAAAACAATATCCTCACGCCCCGGAACCACCATGCTGAAGCGTTCCGCAGCCAGCTTTTCGACCCTGCCATGGGCACTCAGGGCGCTTTGCTCCAACAGCAACTGACTCCATTCCCGCTGATAGAGGTCGCGCTCGTTCTGTAGTTGGGACAGCGTATTAAAAAGCTCACGGTTTTGATGGGCACTCACGACAACGCCGATGGATGATGCAACCAGCACCACCACCAACGCCAGTGACACAACCACGCTCCGCTCCCTGGTCGCACCAAAGACCTGCCGGGAAATACGGACAGCCGTCGCAACACCGTCTCGAACCCGTAGTTTGCTTGACCTAGCGGCCTTTGCAGGCTGCTCTATGGCTACAGCACCCATCAAGCCACCCCCTGTGGACTCTTATCGTTCTTAACGCGCTCAAGTACTCTCATGACCGCACTTCTGGCGCGTACGTTGTCGTTGATTTCGCCAGCACTGGCCTTCATGGCCTTGCCAACCAACCGGAACTCAGAAGCTTCCTGCTCCGCAGTGACCGGCACGCCTTTGGGCATCCTCGGCCCCTTTGCGAGGTCCCGCATAAAACGCTTGACGACCCGATCCTCAAGCGAATGAAAACTGATCACCACCAGGCGACCGCCAGGCAACAAGCGCTCTGCAGCGATCTTGAGTCCCCGCTCCAGGTCTTCCAGTTCGCGGTTGATAAAGATGCGAATCGCCTGAAATGTCCGGGTCGCCGGGTGTTTGTGCTTTTCCTTTTTAGGCACCGCCTCCGACACCAGCTCGGCCAGTGCGCGGGTAGTTTCGAGCGGCTCCTCATCGCGACGGGCAACCACCATTCGGGCAATTCGCCGGGAAAACCGCTCTTCGCCATAGCGCCAGAGCACATCGGCGATATCCGCTTCATCCGCCTCGGCCAGCCACTGAGCCGCACTCGGGGATTGGGTCGGATCCATGCGCATATCCAGTGGTCCATCGCGCAGAAAGCTGAAGCCGCGGGAGGCATCGTCTAGCTGTGGAGAAGACACTCCCAGGTCCATTAACACTCCGCTCACTGTTTCCCAGCTACGCGACTGCAGTGCCTGATCGAGATCCGCAAAGGAACCGTGAAACCACGCAAACCGGGCATCACCTGCCGCCAACTGCTCCGCCGCGCGGATGGCCTCGGGATCCTTGTCAATTCCCAGCAGCTGCCCGTGCTCACTCAGGCGCTCCAGAATCAGCCGGCTATGCCCACCACGCCCGAACGTGCCATCGACATAGCTGCCCTCCGGATCACTGACGAGATAGTCGACCGCCGCGTCCAGAAGGACCGATCGGTGAGCAAAAGCCGCCCCTTCCTTCTGGGTGCGATCGTCCGTCATAGGCTGAGCGCCTCCATTTCAGGCGGCATGTCATCATCGTCCGATGACTCATCGAGCCAGGCGAACCAGCGCTCTTCACTCCAAAGCTCCAGTTTCTTTCCCTGGCCAATAAGCATGAGTTTTTTCTCTAGATGGGCATAACTTCTGAGCGTGGGCGGAACTAAAATCCGCCCGGCCGAGTCCAATTCCATGGGTGCCGCGTTTCCGAGCAGCAGCCGCTGCAGGCGACGCGCAGCCCTATTCATGTTCGGCAACGCCTCAATCTTGGGGCGCAGCTCCTCCCATTCGGGCTCGGGGTAAATGAGCAGACACCGCTCTTCGTCTGCGTTAGCAGTCACTACAATGCGGCCACCACAGAGCTGTGCGAGCTCTTCTCGCACCTTGGAGGGGATCGCCAGGCGCCCCTTCGCATCCATGTTGATGGCATGACTGCCCAGAAATCTGCTCATTTATACCGTCTTTTGAGCTGCTAGAATCCACAAAAAACCACTGGAAACCACTTTTTCCCACTTTTGCACACTATAGAAACCAACCCTATACAATGCAAGCGCCGGAAATGGCGTCACACCACAAAAAAACCCACTTAAGACAATAAGTTACAGAACCAGGTTCAGGAGAAAGAGAAAAACAGAGTAGAGAAAGCAATAAAAATCAGTCACCTGCAGAATAAAACGAACGTACAAGGTGAGCTTCAAGAATTTTTGGCTATATTGAGAACTGTCTTCAAAAGACGCATGTCGCATCATCGCGAAGATTGGAGGGGAGTGAGCTCGCCGATAAGCCGGGTTCTGTCGTGGACAGTCATTCATCTAGGACCTGCGTCACCACAGGTCTCAAGCAACCTACCCGAATCCAGCGCGGGCCACGCCATTGGATTCCTATTTGGTCTTGCTCCAGGTGGGGTTTACCATCGCCGTGGACTGTTGCCAGCCACGCGGTGCGCTCTTACCGCACCATTTCACCCTTACCGGCGCCAAGAGGCGCTTAGGCGGTATACTCTCTGTTGCACTTTCCGTCGGCTCGCGCCGCCCAGGCGTTACCTGGCACCTTGCCCTGCGGAGCCCGGACTTTCCTCCCCCGGATAAACCGGCGGCGACTGTCTGGCGAGCTCGGGCGAGACGATACTCCGGCCACCGGAGCCTTGCAAGCGAAAGTCGCGCGAGTATTTAATCGTCTTTCAATTCAAGCGCCCGCTGGTACAACTCATTTTTCGACTGGCCCGACAGTTCTGCCACCACCTTGGCCACTTTCTTGACCGGCAACTCCGGCAATAACAACTGCAAAAGGCGATCAACATCAAGCGCGGACTCCGCACCCGCAGCCGCCGCCGACTCTGCTCCGCGAACCATCACCACAAACTCGCCGCGACTACCATGGGGATCCACCTCCAGCTGTTGCCGCACCTCAGTGATCGATCCTGCGTAAAACGTTTCGAAGGTTTTGGTGAGCTCACGCCCGAGCACCAACTCTCGTGCCTCGCCAAACACTGCCTCCATATCGGAGACGGCATCCATAATCCGATGAGGCGATTCGTAGAACACCAGAGTCGCCGTTTCACGACGCAGAGCATCCAGCGCCGATCGCCGGCCACTGCGCTTGGCCGGCAAAAAACCCGCAAACAGGAAGCGATCCGTCGGCAAGCCGGCCGCACTGAGCGCCGCCACCAGAGCGCAAGGGCCCGGCACCGGACTGACACGGAATCCGCGCTCTCGGGCAATGCGCACCAGGACATACCCGGGATCGGAAATCAAAGGCGTGCCGGCATCGGATATCAGTGCCACGTCATGGCCTTTGTCGAGATAGCTGATCAGCGCCTCAGCACGATCCTTTTCATTGTGATCATGCAGCGCAATCATCCGCTTCTGGATACCCAGGTGCTGCAGAAGCCGGCCACTGTGCCGGGTGTCCTCCGCAGCCACTACGTCCACCGACGCCAACGTCCGGGTAGCCCGCGGTGACAGGTCATCCAGATTGCCTATGGGCGTCGCCACAATGTAGAGCGTACCCTGTGCCTGCGCCGCTTGCTTTTCCGGCCTTTCCGCCTTTGAACTCAATGTTTACGCCCCACTGTTGCTTTAAGCTACACGATGACACGAACGTCATGTGAATCGATTCGGGAACTGTTAAACTTGCCACCGTTAGAACGGTGCCACAAGCCCAATTATCCGGAGTATCCAGAGCCTGCCATGATCAGAACCCGCATCCACCACCGAGCCCTCGCCACCGCTTTTACCATGGCCCTGCTATCGGCCGGCTGCGCTGGCGTCAATTTGCAGTCCCACACTGCGCAGACACCGGAACAGGCACTGGAGCTGGCAGAGCAGGAAGCGAACCGCGAAACCGCCCAACGCTATCTGTTGCGCACCGCCAGCGAATTCCAGCAGACCGGAGACCATACGGCCGCCCGCACCTTACTCCAGAACCAGCAACTGAGCCAGCTGCCACCGGAACTGGCGAACCAGCAGCGACTACTCGCCATGGCCAGCGCAACCGCACTGACCGATAGCGAGTGGGCACGAACCCTGACACAGGATCTGAGCCCACAAAGCATTACCAGTTACGAAGCCGAGCTGATTCCACAGGCGGCCGACCTGCAGTCACAAACGTTTGCACTGGCTGGCGACCCCATCTCGGCGGCGATGACGCTGGTTCTGCTTGGCCAGACCGACAGCTCCACCAGCCCCCAGCGTATTCATGATCAGGTATGGATGTATCTGAAAGAGGTTCCGGACCAGACTCTGGAAGCTGCCGCCAGCGTGGCCATTGGCTATGAAGAACAGGGCTGGCTCGAACTGGCAGCAGCACGCCAGCCAGGCATGGAACTGGACGATCAGGGCCGCGTGATCCGTCGCTGGCAGAATGACTGGCCCGGCCACCCCGCGGCACAAGTATTACCAAGCGAACTCAGCCTGATCGCGAGCCTGGCAGAAAGCCGCCCCGAAAGTATCGCCCTGGCATTACCATTGAGTGGCACGCTCGCAACAGCCGGGGCAGCCATTCGCGATGGTTTTATCGCAGCGTACTACCAGGACGAGTCCGTCGATCACAGCACAACCGACATTCGCGTAGTGGACACCGCCGATGCGCCGTTTAGCGAGATCTACCAGAAGCTATCCGAACAGGACATTGACCTGATCGTTGGCCCGCTCGAGAAAGACGCGCTGAGCACGCTTGGATCGATGACCACCCTGCCGGTTCCGACACTGGGCCTGAACTACCTTCCTCCCAGCACCCGTGTTCCGGACGGACTTTACCAGTTTGGCCTCTCTGCCGAGGATGAAGCCCGCCAAATCGCCGACCGCCTGAGCGCCGAAAATATTCGTAACACTCTGGTACTGATTCCCCGCGGTGAGTGGGGCGATCGGGTCGAGAGCGCGCTCCGGACGCGACTGACCGAAAATGGCAGTACCGCTCTGGATATTCAGCGCTTCTCCCGCGAAGACAACCTCCGGGCCGTGACCGCCGATTTGCTGGGCATTACGGTGTCCAGAGATCGCGCCGTCGCCGTTGAGCGCACCATCGGTATGGACATCGAGTTCGAACCCCGCCGCCGCCAGGACGCTGAAGCCATTATCATGGTGGCAGACCCGACCATTGCGCGGCAGTTCAAGCCACTGTTCGCCTTTTACTTCGGCGGCGAACTCCCGGTGTACTCGCCGTCAATCATTTACGAAGGCAGCCCCGATCCAGCCCGGGACCGTGACCTTAACCGGGTCATTTTTACCGACATCCCCTGGATTCTGACCGACAGCGATCTGAAGACCAACGCCGACCAGCACCTGAGCAACACCCGGGGACAACTCGGCCGTCTGTTCGCCATGGGATCGGACGCCTGGCAACTCAGCAAGCGACTCCCCCTGTTACGGCAGGTAGAAAACTCGACGCTGCAGGGACAGACCGGCACGCTCTCAATGACCGACACAGGAAGCATTCAGCGCAAGCAACTGTGGGCGCAATTTCAGAATGGGGCACCGAGACTGCTGCCCGAACTGGAATCAGCAGCCGGCGAAGAAGCCCTGATGGACAATGAGCCCGGAACTCTTCAGGCCCAGTAAACCCAAGGACTGAGATATGGCCAAGGACGGCGCCAAAGCCATCGGGCATCACTTTGAAGGTGTCGCTGAACGCTATTTGAACCACAAAGGCGTTGACGTGTTTGAGCGTAACGTGACGAGCCGCGGCGGCGAGATCGACCTGATTGGCTATGACGGCCACACCCTGGTGTTTTTCGAGGTCCGTTACCGGGGACATGGCAGCCTGACCGATCCCGCCAGTTCAGTAACCCCAAGGAAGCAACATAAACTTCTGAACGCCGTGTCCTTTTACCTTCACAAACACCGACTCTGGGAAACCGACACCCGCATCGATGTCATCGCCATAAGCCCGGGAACGGTCAGAAAATACCGGGTACAATGGATCAAAAACGCAATTCAGGCAGGTTAACGACACACCATGACGGACACCGAGCAACAGATCAATCAATGGTTCGCCAGCCATATGGAACACACGGCCCAGGCCGCGAGTACCGCAGGGCCAGCCATCGAAGCGGTGGCTGACGCCTTTGTAAACACCTTGCTTCAGGACGGCAAGATCATTACCTGCGCCAATGGCACCTCAAACATCTTGGCACAGTATTTTTGCACCGCCTTGCTCAACCGATTTGACCACGACCGCCCCGCCCTGCCGGCAATCAATCTGGGAGCAGACTCCACCACCTTTTCGGCCATCTGCCGGGACAACCGCTTTAACGAAACCTTCTCGCGCCAGGTTCGAGCCGTGGGCAAGCCCGGCGACCTGCTATTCGTCATTGCCGACGACGGCCACAAAGCCAACCTGATTCAGGCGATCCAGGCCGCCCATGACCGGGAGATGAACGTTGTTGTTCTGAGTGCCCGCGAGAAATCCGACATCACCTCTCTGATGCATCCGGAGGATCACGAAATCGCGCTCAACGATGTGCCAACCACGGAAGCCGCGCCGCTGCTGCTGGTGGTAATCAACGCCCTTTGCGGCCTGATTGACGCCAAGTTGTTCGGGGGATAAAGAAAAAGCCAGCAAACGCTGGCTTTTATGGTCAGTACTGATGACGGGACCGCTATTACTTCACCACTTTCAGGGTAGGACGCCCGGAAGGCCGCTCCTCTTCACCCTGTCTGGGCTCGAACTTGCCGCCCGGACCATCGGGGTCTGGCGTACCTGGCTCACTACCAAACACCATACCCTCTCCGTTTTCCTTGGCATAGATCGCAATGACCGCATGCAAAGGAATAAACACCTGCATCGGAACGCCACCAAATCGCGCACTGAACTCCAGAGCGCCATTACCAATGACGAGACTACGCACCGCACCCGGACTGATATTCAATACGATCTGTCCGTTAGCCACATGCTCCGTTGGCACCTGGACGCCCTGTACACTCGCATCCACCAGAATGTAGGGGGTGCAATCGTTATCCAGAACCCACTCATTGAACGCACGAACAAGATACGGCCTGCTGGATGTCATGGTGATGTTACTGTCTGCCACGAACACTCTCCTGGCCCCCAATAGGGTGCCGATCAATCAGCCACGCATATCTTCTTCAACATCGGAAAGGCTTGCTTTAAAGCTTTCACGACTGAAGATGGAGTCCATGTATTTCTGCAACGGCTTGGCCTGCTTATCATTCAGATCAATACCCAAGGCAGGCAGGCGCCAGAGGATCGGAGCAATGCAGCAATCAACAATGGTGAACTCTTCGGACAGGAAAAACGGCATTTCGCCAAACAGTGGCGCGGCAGCCAGCAAGCCCTCACGCAACTCCTTGCGGGCCGCATCGGAAGCCTTGGCATTGGGTTCCGCCAGAATCTTATCCACCAGACCACACCAGTCCTTCTGAACGCGATGAATCATCAGGCGACTGTTGGCGCGGGCGACCGGGTACACCGGCAGCAGCGGCGGATGCGGGAACCGCTCGTCAAGGTACTCCATCATGATGTTCGGCTCATACAGAACCAGATCACGATCCACCAGGGTTGGCAGCGCGTTGTAAGGGTTCAGGTCTGCCAGCTCTGCCGGCGGATTGTCCGGATCGACGTCGACGATATCGACGGTAACACCCTTTTCGGCCAGAACAATGCGAACCCTGTGGCTGTAATGACTGGCCGGGTCAGAGAAAAACGTCATTGATGACCGCTTGGTCACAACGCCCATAGAATTACCTCACGAGTAAACAAACCGAAATCTTCCCGAAAAACGCAAAAACTCCAGCAGGACAGAATCTGCCTGCTGGAGACCAAGGCCGGGAATTATACCCTATTTCTTAGTGCACGTCCTTCCAGTACTCGCGGTTCAGCAAGTACGCGAAAATGAAGAAAATCGCCACAAAGATTAGGACAAACACCCCAAGGCGCTCACGCTCGACACGAATCGGGTCAGCCATGTAGGACATGAAGTTGGTCAGGTCGTACATCGCCTGGTCAAACTCCGCTGCCGACATGCTGCCCTCAATCGCGTACTCCGGGCAAACATCGCCGTTGTTGATGTTGCCGGACAGAGGTTCAACATTGGCGTCGACACCGATGTTAGGCTCCACCGCACACAACCCCTGCATGTCGACCAGCACATGAGGCATACCAACGTTGGCGAACACCACATTGTTCACCCCCAGCGGCCGGCTCTCGTCCTTGTAGAAGCCACGCAGATAAGAGTACACCCAGGACTCGCCGCGCAGACGGGTCTCCAGAGTCAGATCAGGCGGCGGCGCGCCGAACCAGTCGGCCGCCATGTCCTTGCTCATCGAGTTCTTCATCAGCTCACCGATTTTGGCACCGGTGAAGATCAGGTTTTCCTCGTACAACTCCGCAGGGATCTCCAGGTCATCGGAAACGCGCTTGTAACGCGCGTATTCCATGGAATGACAAGCCATGCAGTAGTTGGTGAACAAGGCCGCACCGCGCTGCAACGATTCCTTGTTGGTGTGATCCGTCTCGATGTGATCAAGCGGAACAGATGCTCCAGCCGCCAGCCCGAGAGCTGGCAGGGCTGCGATGAAAAGACCAAAAATCAGCTTTCTCATTATCCTGTCACCCTCTCTGGCACTGGCTTGGTTGTTTCCATGCGCGTGTAGAACGGCATCAGAATGAAGTAGAGGAAGTACAGCACGGTCAGGATCTGCGCGACTATGGTACGACCTTCTGTTGCCGGCACCAGGCCGAGGTAACCGAGCACCACAAAGCTGACCACAAAGATCGCCAGGGCAATCTTGCTCAGGATGCCCTTGTAGCGCATGGAGCGAACGGGGCTGCGGTCAAGCCAAGGCAGGACAAACAGGATGGCAATCGCGGCACCCATAACGACCACGCCCCAGAACTTCGCAGACAGACCGAACAAATCAACCGTCACCGCACGCAGCATGGCGTAGAAGGGCGTGAAGTACCACACCGGCGCAATATGCTCGGGCGTCTTCAGCGGGTTAGCCGGCTCGAAGTTTGGTTTTTCGAGGAACAGACCGCCCATCTCCGGGAAGAAAAACACCACAATGAAGAAGATAAAGAAGAACACACCCACGCCGAGCAGGTCGTGCACGGTGTAGTAAGGGTGGAACGGAATGCCATCTTTCGGAATACCGTTTTCGTCCTTGTTTTTCTTGATGTCGATGCCATCTGGGTTGTTGGAGCCCACTTCGTGCAGAGCCAGGATGTGGAGCACGACCAAGCCAAGCAGAACAATTGGCAACGCCACCACGTGCAGCGCAAAGAAGCGGTTCAGGGTAATGCCGGACACCAGGTAATCGCCCCGAATCCACAGAGACAGGTCCTCACCGATGACCGGAATTGCACCAAACAGGTTAACGATAACCTGGGCGCCCCAGTAGGACATCTGACCCCACGGCAGCAGGTAGCCCATAAAGGCTTCTGCCATCAGTACCAGATAAATCAGCATGCCGAAGATCCAGATCAGCTCACGAGGCTTCTGGTAGGAGCCGTACATCAGGCCACGAAACATGTGGAGATACACCACCACGAAGAAGGCCGAGGCACCGGTGGAATGCAGATAGCGGAGCAGCCAGCCCCACTCAACGTCACGCATGATGTATTCGACAGAGGCGAACGCACCTTCCGCGGAAGGATTGTAGCTCATGGTCAGCCAGATACCGGTGATCAACTGGTTAACAAGCACCAGCATCGCCAGCGAACCGAAGAAGTACCACATATTGAAGTTCTTCGGCGCGTAGTACTTGCCAACGTGTTTGTTCCAGGCGTCTATGACGGGCAGACGCTCATCTACCCAATGAAGTAGCTTTTGCATCACGCCGCCTCCGGATCAAGACCAATGGTGAGAGTCGCGTCATCGTCAAAACGATAAGGCGGAACCTCCAGGTTATCGGGAGCAGGCTGCGCGCTGTACACGCGGCCAGCCAGGTCGTAGCGAGAACCATGGCACGGACAGAACAGGCCACCCAGCCAGTTATCGCCCAGATCCGCAGGTGCAACCTCCGGACGGTAGGATGGAACACAACCGAGGTGAGTGCAAAGCCCAACCAGCACCACGAACTCCGGCTTCAGTGACCGGTAGATACCGTCAATGTATTCGGGCTGCTGGGGCGACTCGGACTCAGGATCCTTGACCGCATCGTTAAGCTTTTCAATGTTCGCCAGCATTTCTTCAGTGCGACGGATAATCCACACCGGCTTACCGCGCCATTCGACGGTAATCTGCTGCCCTGGTTCAATCTTATTGACATTAACGGTCACCGGCGCACCTGCCGCTTCCGCTTTCGCACTGGGATTCCAGGACGCTACAAACGGAACTGCTGCACCGACAGCACCGACGCCACCTACCACGGACGTAGCGCCGATCAGAAACCGACGTCGACCTTGGCTTACGTCGCCATTACTCATTATGGTCTTCTCCCATCAGGCGATGTCACAGCCTGCAAGAAAGCCGGCACTGTGCATCAAAAAGGACTTCACAACCCAAAAATATAAGCGCCCAAATGGTAATGAAATTAACAAGTGCTTACAAGTCGGACACCCACACAGAGGCGCCTCAGAAGCGCCTCTGAAATTGCCTTACCTCAAACAACGAACACAAAAAAACCCGGCCAAACTGACCGGGTTTTCGAAGTCTGCTCCAGCGATTTTAACGCTTGGAGTATTGCGGACGCTTACGCGCCTTGCGCAGACCAACTTTCTTACGCTCAACTTCACGAGCATCACGGGTAACGTAACCCGCTTCACGCAGAGCCGGACGCAGAGTCTCGTCGTAATCCATCAGCGCGCGAGTCAGGCCATGACGAATAGCGCCGGCCTGGCCACTGATACCACCACCTTTAACGGTGATTTTGATATCAAAGCGGTCAGCCGATTCAGTCAGAACCAGCGGCTGACGAACGATCATTCGCAGAGTCTCACGACCGAAGAAATCTTCGATAGAGCGACCGTTGATGGAGATGTTACCGCTTCCCGGCTTGATAAACACCCGAGCCGAGGATGTCTTGCGGCGACCAGTACCGTAATTTTGTGCTACAGACATATCCGCCTTCCGTTAAATGTCGAGTTCTTTGGGCTGCTGGGCAGCATGAGGATGCTCAGCGCCGGCATAGACTTTCAGCTTCTTGAACATGGCGCGGCCGAGCGGACCCTTCGGAAGCATGCCTTTGACAGACTTCTGGATGATTTGCTCGGGAGCCTTGTCGACCAGCTTCTCGAAGTTGATGGACTTGATTCCACCCGGAAAGCCGGTGTGACTGTAGTACATCTTGTCAGATGTCTTGTTCCCAGTAACCCGGACCTGGCCTGCATTGATAACAACAATATAATCGCCAGTGTCTACATGAGGGGTGTACTCAGGCTTATGCTTGCCCCGCAGACGACGGGCGATTTCGGTTGAAAGACGACCCAGCGTCTTGCCGGCTGCGTCTACAACGTACCAGTCACGTTTTACTGTTTCTGGTTTCGCACTCAGAGTCTTCATTGATTCCGCCTTGAACGCTATAAAAGAAACGTTAAAAACACCACCACCGGTAATTGAGACAACATCCGGAGGAGGCTCGATATCTTAACTTAAAATTGGCAGTGACACCGTTCGGGGCTGAGACAGTGACATCGCCTTGAAAAGCCAGGGCGCGAAGTATACTCGAACGCCCCAGGAAAGCCAACCCTAACGCCCCGGGTTTCGTTATTCCCCTACTTCTCCGGATTGCCAGCCGTAGAGCCGGCGCGCATTGTCCAGTAACTGCGGCGCCAGCGACGCGGCCGAATCGCCCCTCAACTCGGCCAGCGAACCGAGAACGCGCCCCAGATACGCCGGCGAATTCTGCCCGTGGGCGATGCCCTCAGGCGCCATGTCGGGCGCGTCTGTCTCGAGGACCAGGCTCTCCAGCGGCAACCTCGCGACGGCATCCCGCGTTTTCTTGGCCCGAGAATGAGTAATTATCCCGCCAACACCCAGCACACACCCCAGATCCACGAGCTTCTTCCCCTGTTCGTAGCTACCGGAGAAACCGTGAATCAGAGCCCTGCCGGCCCAACCTGAACGCTTCAGAACGCTGTGCACTTCATCGTGGGTGCGAACCGAATGAATGATCAGCGGATACCCTTGCTGCGCGGCAATCTGAACCTGCGCCTCAAACCAAGGCAACTGCTGGCTGAGCTCGCCCTTCAAACGATCCAACCCACATTCGCCCACCGCAACGCACCGCGCCGGATGTTCCCGCAGCGCTGCGTCAAGAAACGTCAGATCGTCGGGATCGTGCTCGGACACAAACCAGGGATGAATCCCTAAGCAGTAGAACACATCATCGAACGACCGGGCCACGTCCTGGACTCGACGCCAGTCGTCACGCCGGACGCCCGGAATTACCAGCCCGACAAGCCCGGCCGCCCGAGCCTTTGCAAGCTCCTCTCCCCGACACCCATCAAAGCGCGGGAAGTCCAGATGACAATGGGCATCTACGAATTGCACGGTACCCCCCGGACGGGCGCGTCAGTGCTCCCGGGTTTTATGGAACTGAATATCCGGATAGCGCTCTTGGGCCAGATTCAGATTCACCATAGTCGGAGCGATGTACGCAAGCCGGTCACTGCCATCCAGTGCCAGGTAGTCGTTGCTCTTGCGCTGGAACTCGTCGAGCTTGCGCTCGTCCGAACAGGTCACCCAGCGGGCAGTGGCTACATTGATCGGCTCGTAGATGGCCTCTACCTTGTATTCACTCTTGAGCCGGGCAACCACCACGTCAAACTGGAGCACACCGACCGCACCAACGATCAGGTCGTTGTTGCGCATCGGCCGGAACACCTGCACGGCACCCTCTTCCGAAAGCTGAATCAGCCCCTTCTGAAGCTGCTTGGCTTTCAGCGGGTCCTTGAGGCGGATACGGCGGAACAGTTCCGGCGCGAAGTTCGGGATGCCGGTGAACTTCATGTCCTCACCCGCCGTGAAGGTATCCCCCAACTGGATGGTGCCGTGGTTATGCAGCCCGATAATGTCGCCGGCAAAGGCCGCATCGGCGTGTTCCCGATCACCCGCCATAAAGGTCAGAGCATCCGAGAAGCGCACTTCCTTGCCGATACGAACATGGCGGGCCTTCATGCCCTGAGCGTAATTTCCGGAAACGATCCGGACGAACGCGATCCTGTCCCGGTGCTGGGGGTCCATATTCGCCTGAATTTTGAAAACAAATCCGGAGAAACCATCTTCCGTTGGCTCCACCTTGCGCTGGTCTGTTTCCCGGGGCTGAGGCGTCGGTGCCCACTCCACCAAGCCATCCAGCATGTGATCCACACCAAAGTTCCCCAGCGCCGTGCCAAAGAACACCGGCGTCAGTTCGCCGGCAAGAAACGCCTCCAGATCAAACTCATGGGAAGCCCCTTTGACCAGCTCGATCTCGTCCCGCAGATCCCCCGCGTAGGCGCCGATCGCCTCATCCAGCTCGGGGTTATCGAGCCCCGAAATAATGCGCTTTTCCTGGATGGTATGGCCTTGCCCGGACTGATAAAGAATCACCTCATCTCGCAACAGGTGATACACGCCCTTGAAGTTCTTGCCCATACCAATCGGCCAGGTGATTGGCGCACAGGCAATCTTCAGGACATCCTCAACCTCGTCCATCAGCTCCACGGGATCCCGGGTGTCCCGGTCAAGCTTGTTCATAAACGTAAGAATCGGCGTGTCTCGGAGGCGAGTTACTTCCATCAGTTTGATGGTTCGCTCCTCGACACCCTTTGCACTGTCGATCACCATCAGACAGGAATCCACAGCGGTCAGTGTCCGGTAGGTGTCCTCGGAGAAATCCTCGTGTCCCGGAGTGTCCAGCAGGTTGACCAACTTGCCACTATAAGGGAACTGCATCACAGACGTGGTCACAGAGATACCACGTTCTTTCTCCATCTCCATCCAGTCTGACTTGGCATGCTGGCCCGACTTCTTTCCTTTCACGGTCCCGGCTTTCTGGAGCGCCTGCCCGAAAAGCAAGACCTTTTCGGTGATCGTCGTTTTACCGGCGTCCGGGTGCGAGATAATCGCGAAAGTGCGGCGCTTGGCCACTTCCTGGGAAAGGTTCGACATAGCTAAAAGGTAACCTGAATCAGATGAGCTTAAGGGCGGGTATTATAGGGGCTAAGGGGAGCCGACGCGAACCAGCGAGAATAGGTTAATCCCGCAGTTCGAGGGCCATCACACGGGCGTCTTCACGCCCGTCTGCGGCAGGATAATACTCGGGGCGGGTGCCAATCTGGCGAAACCCCTCGCTGCGATACAGATGAAACGCCGACTCGTTACTGACCCGAACCTCCAGTATGACCCGCCAGATATGGTCCAGAGCAGCCTCGCCCAGCAGATATCTGAGCAACTTGCGCCCGATGCCCTGCCCGTGTAACTCCGGTGACACGCACAGGTTAAGCAAGTGAGCCTCATCAAACAGGTACGCGACCACCGCAAACCCCACCAGACGCTCCCCATGCCAACCGGTCCAGAGTCGATAGTTACCGCGAAAACTGTCCAGGAAGATGGTTTCGGTCCACGGAAAGGCGTGTCCCTGACGCTCGATTTCCAACACGTCCGGGAGGTCGGCCTCTTGCATGGGCTTGATCACGAGTTCGGGCGCAGCCGGGGAATTCACCACAGAGCATTCAATCCACGAGCGGTTTGAGCATCTGCCACAGAGCTCGCTTCTGATTCGGATCTGAAGCGAGCTCTGTCAATGTCATTGGGAACAAGACATCCGACCGCCGGCCCGCCAGATCATGTAGCCAGTCACCCTCGGCGTCGCGCGGTACCGTTCCCAGAACGATCACTTTCTGGCCCTGCACCTGGGACAGCGCATGGGACAGCACGGAACGCAGGTCTGCCATCGAATTCCCGGGGGCACGGACGTTATTGAATACTGGCCAGCCAATCGGGCCAACCGTTTCGAGCGTCTCTTCGCCGACACTTCTCAGGATATTCTCGGCCAGGCTTTCCTGCAGCTTGAGACTGGCGTCGCTGGACAGGTCAGAAACCAGAACAAAGCGCTGGCCCATCCAAAGCTTCAGGGCCAGCTTGACGGCAGCGGGCTTCGAAACCGTTTTTGTGTTCTCAGCGTCTGACGGCGCCGCCGACTGATCAGCGTCCGGCAGCGGTGAGCTGACCGGCTCTGGCGGCTCCTGCGCAGGGGTGGCCGGCGTAGCCGGAGCAGTTGCTCCATCCACCAGCGCCTGAAGGTTGGAAACCCTGGCCTTCGCCTGCACTCTGTCGGCATGGGCCGGCTTGCTCGGTTGGGCCATCGGCCGATCCGACAGTTGAGGGGCGACGAGCGCTTCGGCATCCATCTCTCCCTCGGACTCGGGCTCATCAAACACGAACTCCGGGCTTGGGGCGGCTCCGGGCAGCGGTTCTCTGGCATACCACAGCCGCACTCCAGCCATACCAAGATAATACTGTCGTTCGTTTTCCGTCTGAATCATAGCGACTGCTCAAACACCGGCGCGATCAATTTATACGTCAGATACCTGAGGATGCTGGCGAATGCCGCCCCGACTGATCAGGTTCAGCGCCTCAATGTACGCTTTCGCGGACGCAATGATGATGTCCGTATCCGAACCAACACCGTTCACAATCCGGCCCCCTCGCTCGAGACGCACCGTGACTTCGCCCTGGGCATCAGTACCACTGGTAATGTTGTTGACCGAGTAAAGCTGCAGGTTGCAGCCGGAATCCACGAGGGACTCAATGGCTTTGAAGGTAGCATCAACAGGGCCACTGCCCTCTGCTTCCACCTTGTGCTCCTTCCCGTCTACCGTCAACGTCAATTCAGCCTTAGGAATCACGCCCGTTTCGGAACACACCCGCATGCAGACCAGCCCGAACCGACCAATATCTTCCTTTTGCCGGGTATCACTGGCGATCGCCTGCAGGTCCTCATCGAAGATCTCATGTTTCAGATCGGCCAGCGCCTTGAAGCGAGTGAAGGCTTCGTTCAATTCGGTTTCTGTCTCGAACTGAATACCCAATTCCAGCAGACGGGTTCTGAAGGCGTTACGCCCGGAATGCTTGCCGAGGACCAGACTGTTGGTATGCCAACCGACGTCTTCCGCGCGCATGATCTCGTAGGTTTCCCGATGCTTCAGTACGCCATCCTGGTGAATGCCGGACTCATGGGCAAAGGCATTAGCACCGACAATGGCCTTATTCGGCTGCACGGGGAACCCGGTAATGGTAGAAACCAGGCGAGAAGCCGGAACGATATGGGAGGTATCAATACCGGTATCGATGTGGAACAGATCCTGACGAGTCCGCACGGCCATCACAATCTCTTCCAGAGAGGCATTGCCCGCGCGCTCCCCCAAACCGTTAATCGTACATTCGACCTGCCGTGCACCGTGGGAAACGGCCGCCAGGGAGTTTGCGACGGCCAAACCGAGATCGTTATGGCAATGCACGGAAAAAATCGCCTTGTCAGCGTTCGGAATCCGGTTCAGCAATTGGCCAATGGTTTCCCCAAACTGTTCTGGAATGGCGTAGCCCACCGTGTCCGGAATATTGATGGTACGGGCACCGGCATCGATGGCGGCCTCGATAATCCGGCACAGAAAATCCAGTTCCGAGCGGCCAGCGTCCTCACAAGAAAATTCGACATCGTCTACATGACTGCGGGCCCGTTTAACCGCCCGAACTGCCTGCTCAACCACCTCATCCGGCTGCATCTGCAATTTATGCTTCATATGGATAGGAGAGGTGGCAATAAAGGTGTGGATACGACCTCGGGCGGCAGGCTGAATGGCCTCCGCCGCGCGGTCTATGTCTTTATCCAGAGCTCGGGCAAGACTACAAACGGTAGACTCCTTGATGGTCTCGGCAATGGCCTTTACCGCCTCAAAATCACCCTGGCTGGCGATCGCGAAGCCTGCTTCGATAACGTCCACCCGCAGTTTCTCCAGCGCTTTGGCAATACGGAGCTTTTCCGTCTTGTTCATCGTCGCGCCGGGGCTCTGCTCCCCGTCCCGGAGAGTGGTATCAAATATAACCAGGTGATCGTTGGTGGACATTCCTCGACTCCATCAAAAATACTGTCTCATGATCGCAGGAGTATATCACTGAGGAGACATTCCTGCGGCACATCAAAAGTAAGCGCTGGATTGAAGCCGACAGCATCTTAACTCCCTGGACCAACAGCCTTAATAAAATCCCGGAAGTGCACTGACCGGCATTACTTCAGTTCAGGTCGAATGGATGGCTCGTCCAGGCCCAGCAACCGCACAATGCAGACGCCCCCACCCGACACCACGGCTTTACAAGTTTGTGAACCCTTTCGCAGTCAAGATCAACCACCGCCTAAAATATGTACTAGAGTTATACACGCAATACCAAGACAACCTTTAACCCGAATTTGCCACCAAACGAACTCTTCGGGAAAAATATCTGCCACTGCCATCCCTACACGGAAGTACTGAGGTCTTGCTAGGTTATGGCCATTGAGAGGCCCCATCATGGACAAGGCACCCAAAGCCATCACAGCGTCTCAGACCGCTGTGATATTCATCTCAACGTTGTTACTGAGCAGCAACCTGCCAGCAGCCGTCATCATTGACTCCATCCGGGCCGATTACCAGACTGGGGCCTACTTCAAACTCAATTTCGATGACACTCCCTACGGTCCGTTACCCTATGGCCCCGATGACATCGACCTCACCACAGTGACCAGCCTTGAGTGGACCTTCCCCACCCCAACAGGCGGTAGCGTTCAGGTTGACATGGCCGACTTTACCAACGGTTATATCGGTGCGCGCATTGAATCAACAGGGGAAGTGTCAATCACCAGCTTTTTCCTCACCTTTGCCCAGGGCGACCTAACCAGCGTCAACGACTACTACCTTGATATCACCAACGCCGGCATGGCACTCGAATTCTGCCCACCGCCCTTCGGCTGCACCAATGGCACGTCGTCCGCCTATTGGGAGGCCCCCTCGCCGGCCTACACGGTGGCTTCCAGAGCAGCCCCCACCTCAGATGTACCAGAACCCAGAACGCTGGCATTACTTGGGCTAGGGTTATTGGCCTTGGGAGCAACACGTACTTTTTCGAGGGACAACAACCGACGACTCTTCGGCGAACCGGCCTTGGCAAAAATCTAAACCGAAAGGCTCTCCAAGCCTTTTCTCCCGGCAATAAAAAACCCCCGGCAGCGGAGCTGTCGGGGGTTTTGGTATTAAGAGTCTGACGATGACCTACTCTCGCATGGGCAATGCCACACTACCATCGGCGCAGGCCTGTTTCACTTCTGAGTTCGGGATGGGATCAGGTGGTTCCGGGCCGCTATGGTCGTCAGACAAAACGGTTGATCACTGGGAAGGACGAGATGGACTGTGATGTTGATTTCGCGTTATCCGCAATTGTCTTGGGTGTTATATAGTCAAGCCGCACGAGCAATTAGTACCGGTTAGCTCAACGCCTCGCAGCGCTTACACACCCGGCCTATCAACGTCCTGGTCTTGAACGGCTCTTTAGGGACCTCGAGGGTCCAGGGAGATCTCATCTTGGAAGGGGCTTCCCGCTTAGATGCTTTCAGCGGTTATCCTGTCCGAACATAGCTACCGGGCAATGCGTCTGGCGACACAACCCGAACACCAGAGGTTCGTCCACTCCGGTCCTCTCGTACTAGGAGCAGCTTTCCTCAAATCTCCAACGTCCACGGCAGATAGGGACCGAACTGTCTCACGACGTTCTAAACCCAGCTCGCGTACCACTTTAAATGGCGAACAGCCATACCCTTGGGACCGGCTTCAGCCCCAGGATGTGATGAGCCGACATCGAGGTGCCAAACACCGCCGTCGATGTGAACTCTTGGGCGGTATCAGCCTGTTATCCCCGGAGTACCTTTTATCCGTTGAGCGATGGCCCTTCCATACAGAACCACCGGATCACTATGACCTGCTTTCGCACCTGCTCGACGTGTCTGTCTCGCAGTTAAGCGGGCTTGTGCCATTACACTAACCGCATGATGTCCGACCATGCTTAGCCCACCTTTGTGCTCCTCCGTTACGCTTTGGGAGGAGACCGCCCCAGTCAAACTACCCACCACACAGTGTCCTCATCCCCGATAAGGGGACCAAGTTAGAACCTCAAACATGCCAGGCTGGTATTTCAAGGTTGGCTCCACCACCACTGGCGTGATGGTTTCAAAGCCTCCCAGCTATCCTACACAAGCATGCTCAAAGTTCACTGTGAAGCTATAGTAAAGGTTCACGGGGTCTTTCCGTCTAGCCGCGGATACACCGCATCTTCACGGCGATTTCAATTTCACTGAGTCTCGGGTAGAGACAGCGCCCCCATCGTTACGCCATTCGTGCAGGTCGGAACTTACCCGACAAGGAATTTCGCTACCTTAGGACCGTTATAGTTACGGCCGCCGTTTACCGGGGCTTCGATCAAGAGCTTCGCACGAATGCTAACCCCATCAATTAACCTTCCGGCACCGGGCAGGCGTCACACCCTATACGTCCACTTTCGTGTTTGCAGAGTGCTGTGTTTTTAATAAACAGTCGCAGGGGCCTGGTATCTTCGACCGGCTTCCGCTCCACCCGCAGGGGCTTCACGTACACACCGGCGTGCCTTCTCCCGAAGTTACGGCACCATTTTGCCTAGTTCCTTTACCCGAGTTCTCTCAAGCGCCTTGGTATTCTCTACCTGACCACCTGTGTCGGTTTGGGGTACGGTCTCGAATCACCTGAAGCTTAGAAGATTTTCCTGGAAGCATGGCATCAATGACTTCCCGCTCAATGAGCAGTCGTCGTCACGTCTCGGAATTGAGGACCCGGATTTGCCTAAGCCCTCTTCCTACTCGTTTAAACCGGGACAACCGTCGCCCGGCTCACCTAGCCTTCTCCGTCTCTCCATCGCAGTGATCCAAGGTACGGGAATATTAACCCGTTTCCCATCGACTACACCTTTCGGTCTCGCCTTAGGGGCCGACTCACCCTGCGCCGATTAGCGTTGCGCAGGAACCCTTGGTCTTCCGGCGTGCGGGTTTTTCACCCGCATTGTCGTTACTCATGTCAGCATTCGCACTTCTGATACCTCCAGCATGCTTCTCAACACACCTTCGCAGGCTTACAGAACGCTCCCCTACCCCGCATACAAAGTATGCAGCCGCAGCTTCGGTGACCAGTTTGAGCCCCGTTACATCTTCCGCGCAGGCCGACTCGACTAGTGAGCTATTACGCTTTCTTTAAAGGGTGGCTGCTTCTAAGCCAACCTCCTAGCTGTCTGAGCCTTCCCACATCGTTTCCCACTTAACTGGTACTTGGGGACCTTAGCTGGCGGTCTGGGTTGTTTCCCTCTCCACGACGGACGTTAGCACCCGCCGTGTGTCTCCCGGATAGTACTCACTGGTATTCGGAGTTTGCATGGGGTTGGTAAGTCGAGATGACCCCCTAGCCCAAACAGTGCTCTACCCCCAGTGGTATTCGTCCGAGGCGCTACCTAAATAGCTTTCGGGGAGAACCAGCTATCTCCGGGCTTGATTAGCCTTTCACTCCGATCCACAAGTCATCCCCTGGCTTTTCAACGACAGTGGGTTCGGTCCTCCAGTGCCTGTTACGGCACCTTCAACCTGCTCATGGATAGATCGCCCGGTTTCGGGTCTATGCCCAGCGACTAAGTCGCCCTATTCAGACTCGGTTTCCCTACGGCTCCCCTAGATGGTTAACCTCGCCACTGAACATAAGTCGCTGACCCATTATACAAAAGGTACGCCGTCACCCAACAAGTGGGCTCCGACTGCTTGTACGCATACGGTTTCAGGATCTATTTCACTCCCCTCACAGGGGTTCTTTTCGCCTTTCCCTCACGGTACTGGTTCACTATCGGTCAGTCAGGAGTATTTAGCCTTGGAGGATGGTCCCCCCATATTCAGACAGGATATCACGTGTCCCGTCCTACTCGATTTCACCAGACTCAGGTTTCGGATACGGGGCTATCACCCACTATGGCGGCACTTTCCAGAGCCTTCTCCTACCAGTTGTCTAGCTTAAGGGCTAGTCCCCGTTCGCTCGCCGCTACTAAGGGAATCTCGGTTGATTTCTTTTCCTCGGGGTACTTAGATGTTTCAGTTCCCCCGGTTCGCCTCTTACACCTATGTATTCAGTGTAAGATACCGACCCGAAAGTCGGTGGGTTTCCCCATTCAGAGATGTCCGGATCACAGCTCGTTTGCCAGCTCCCCGAACCTTATCGCAGGCTTCCACGTCTTTCATCGCCTCTGACTGCCAAGGCATCCACCGTATGCGCTTAGTTGCTTGACTATATAACCCCAAAACAACTGATCACGACCGAGCATCACCACCAGGCAAGCCTGATATTGATTCCCACTCGAGACCGTCATTCGAAGCTATAAACAACCACTTCAACGACACACCGGATAACGCTTGAAATCGTTATCACTTTGAACATTTTCTCTCGGAGATAATGAGAGAAAAATATTCGTCTATCTCGTCCAATTTGTTAAAGAGCAAATCTGACCCAGTGATCAGAAAGAAGAGCTTCACAGTGGAAACGCTTGTTTCTGGACACTGCCAATCCGGCGCCGCCGAATCGATCAGTTAAGTTTGGTGGAGCTAGGCAGGATCGAACTGCCGACCTCCTGCGTGCAAGGCAGGCGCTCTCCCAGCTGAGCTATAGCCCCAATTCAGCTACTGCGAAAATTGTGTAGATCCAGGCGTCGTTTGGTGCCGCCTAGCCTGCTAGGCAAGCCATTCGACAACGACGAGCTACGCAATTTTGGTGGGTCTGGGTGGACTTGAACCACCGACCTCACCCTTATCAGGGGTGCGCTCTAACCACCTGAGCTACAGACCCAATGGCATGGGCCTGCTAGACCCGTTGCTCTCTTTAATTAGCCAACCAAGTAATTCGTGTGGACTCTGACCGAAGCGTTCGGCTTCGTTTAAGGAGGTGATCCAGCCGCAGGTTCCCCTACGGCTACCTTGTTACGACTTCACCCCAGTCATGAACCACACCGTGGTAATCGTCCTCCCGAAGGTTAGACTAACTACTTCTGGTGCAATCCACTCCCATGGTGTGACGGGCGGTGTGTACAAGGCCCGGGAACGTATTCACCGCGACATTCTGATTCGCGATTACTAGCGATTCCGACTTCACGCAGTCGAGTTGCAGACTGCGATCCGGACTACGATGCGTTTTGTGAGATTAGCTCCCCCTCGCGGGTTTGCAGCCCTCTGTACGCACCATTGTAGCACGTGTGTAGCCCTGGCCGTAAGGGCCATGATGACCTGACGTCATCCCCACCTTCCTCCGGTTTGTCACCGGCAGTCTCCCTAGAGTTCTCAGCCGAACTGCTAGCAACTAGGGATAGGGGTTGCGCTCGTTACGGGACTTAACCCAACATCTCACGACACGAGCTGACGACGGCCATGCAGCACCTGTCACTGCGTTCCCGAAGGCACCAATCTATCTCTAGAAAGTTCGCAGGATGTCAAGGCCAGGTAAGGTTCTTCGCGTTGCGTCGAATTAAACCACATGCTCCACCGCTTGTGCGGGCCCCCGTCAATTCATTTGAGTTTTAACCTTGCGGCCGTACTCCCCAGGCGGTCTACTTAGTGCGTTAGCTGCGCCACTAAAGATTCAAGATCTCCAACGGCTAGTAGACATCGTTTACGGCGTGGACTACCAGGGTATCTAATCCTGTTTGCTCCCCACGCTTTCGCACCTCAGTGTCAGTGTTGGTCCAGGTAGCCGCCTTCGCCACTGGTGTTCCTTCCTATATCTACGCATTTCACCGCTACACAGGAAATTCCACTACCCTCTACCACACTCTAGTCTGACAGTTCGAAATGCCGTTCCCAGGTTAAGCCCGGGGCTTTCACATCTCGCTTATCAAACCACCTACGCGCGCTTTACGCCCAGTAATTCCGATTAACGCTTGCACCCTCCGTATTACCGCGGCTGCTGGCACGGAGTTAGCCGGTGCTTCTTCTGTAGGTAACGTCAAGCCTCACGAGTATTAGTCGCAAGGTTTTCCTCCCTACTGAAAGTGCTTTACAACCCGAAAGCCTTCTTCACACACGCGGCATGGCTGGATCAGGGTTTCCCCCATTGTCCAATATTCCCCACTGCTGCCTCCCGTAGGAGTTCGGGCCGTGTCTCAGTCCCGATGTGGCTGATCATCCTCTCAGACCAGCTACGGATCGTCGCCTTGGTAAGCCTTTACCTCACCAACTAGCTAATCCGACTTAGGCTCATCTGATAGCGCAAGGTCCGAAGATCCCCTGCTTTCCCCCGAAGGGCGTATGCGGTATTAATCCGAGTTTCCCCGGGCTATCCCCCACTACCAGGCAGATTCCTAAGCATTACTCACCCGTCCGCCGCTCGTCAGCGGGTAGCAAGCTACCCCTGTTACCGCTCGACTTGCATGTGTTAAGCCTGCCGCCAGCGTTCAATCTGAGCCATGATCAAACTCTTCAGTTTAAATCATATAGCGATCCGAAAATCGCAAATCTTGCTCAAGACAAAACTCAATTTCGACGAGTCACTGTCCTGATATTTCATGTCCGAAATACCTCGGCCAGCGCCCACACGAATTACTTGGTTAACTTTTTAAAGAACGTTGAGCCGTTGCTCAATCAAGGCCGCGTATTCTACATCGAATCCCGACCCTGTCAACCGTTGTTTTGAAGTAATTTTCGAAGCTCTCAACAAACTTCCAAACCACTCAAACCGTCCGGCTTGCTCCGAAGAGCGAGGCGCGCATTCTACAGTGAATCGCCACCTTGTCAATCGCTTTCTTGAAGAATCTTTAAAACCATTTTCTTCAACAATTTCAATCAACTACCTCTGAAAATCCGCGCCTTGCCGGCGCCGTGTCCCTCAGAAGTGGTGCGCATTCTACAGGCCACAGGCAGACTGTCAACGCGCTTTTTTAACATTTCTTACGATGCTTCGGTTTCCCCCTATACCCACCCCGCCAAACCGATCAAAGATCACCCAACTCGGTCACTATTTGCCCGACTATTGCTCGCTGTAAGGGGTAACAAACCTCTCCAGCCATTCCAGCGCCAGCGAAACCACAGGAGAACCGCGATCAAAAGCCCATAAACCAGCATTTCGCCGATATCACTCCGGGCCTGCCAGACAAAATGCACCCAAGCTGCGACAACGGAGAGGTAGGCAAGACGATGCAACCTTTTCCAGTTCGGACCCAATCGCCTCATCATGCCCCTGGTCGAGGTCAACGACAGCGGAATCAGCACAAGGAACGCAACTGACCCCGCAATAATGTAAGGACGCGTGGTGAACGTCGCCCAGAGGTCTTGCCACCCCACCATAAACTGGAGAAACGACAAAACATGCAGACAGGCATAAAAGAAAGCACATAGCCCGAGCATCCGGCGAATACGCACCCAACCAACCCATCCGGTCCAACGCTGCATGGGCGTCATACACAGGGTTGCGATGAGCAACTGCAAGGCAGCAAGCCCCAGAGCCTGAGTAAGCTCCTGACCCGGATCCGGCCCGAGGAGCCCTGCTGCCATCCGCCACACCAACCAAGCCAGGGGAAGCAATGCGACCAACGCCGCGGATAAACGAAAGCCCAATAAAAACCGCCGGCTTCGCACCAAGCCAGTTGATCGCATCAGTAGTTTTGCCGCAGGTCCATACCCTTATACAGGTGCGCAACCTGCTCACCGTATCCGTTGAACTTTTGCGTCTCTACCCAGTTAGGACTGAGCAAACCTGAAGGCAACCGACGCTCCCGCTTCTGGCTCCAGCGGGGGTGATCCACTTCTGGATTCACGTTCGCGTAGAAACCGTACTCCTGAGGGGCGATCATTTCCCAGGTCGTTGCCGGCTGCTCCTCCTGGAACCGTATTCGGACGATGGACTTGATGCTTTTAAACCCGTATTTCCAGGGCACCACAAGCCGGAAGGGTGCGCCGTTCTGGTTTGGCAGTGTTTTGCCGTACAAGCCAACGGTAAAGAAGCTAAGCTCGTTCATCGCCTCATCCATTCGGAGGCCTTCCCGATAGGGCCAGTCAACGGTACTGAACAGAGACCGCTGCCCGCGCATTTGATCAGGATCGTGCAGGGTTTCGAAATAAACGTATTTCGCCCGGGAATTGGGCTCAAAACGCTTGAGCATGTCCGCCAATGGAACACCAATCCAGGGAATCACCATAGACCAGGCTTCAACACAGCGAAGGCGATACACGCGCTCCTCCAGTGCATGGGGCTTCAGCAGGTCCTCCAGAGCATAGGTGCCAGGCCGGTCACACTCACCATCAACCTGCACCGACCAGGGGTCCACGCTCATCTCGTGCGCATAGCGCGCAGGATCGTCTTTAGCGGTTCCGAACTCGTAGAAATTGTTGTATCGGACTACGTCTTCGAAGGGCGTCTTGTCCTCATCCGTCGAAAAGGCCGGTGCCGGTGTGTACTCGAGTTCTTTAAGATCGGCGGGGCGAAATGCTGCGGACAATCCGAGGGGCGCGCAAAGCCCCGCAGTGCCAAGGGCCAAGCCAGCCATAAATTTCCGGCGATTCAGAAATACGCGCTCGGGGGTGACTTCAGAGTGAGAGATGGTCCAGGAAGGGCGCCTGGGGATAAGCATCGGCATTCTCCGGTTCAGCCATTCGATTTACACGAACTGACGCAGATAACCGGAGCCTGCCTGCAACAAACTCCCGACCAGCAATCGTCGGGAATGCACTTTTCAATCAGCCAGTCGCTGAGCGACGTGGTTTTTTCCGAAAGATGGCTCGGACAGGCCCGGACAGCGCATACGCCAGGAATATGCTGAACAGTACGGTGGCGGGATCCAGAGCGACCACTACAAAGATCAGCACAACCAACAGAATAGCAGCAAAAGGCACACGCCCTCTGAGATCCAGATCTTTGAAGCTTCTGTAGAAAATATTGCTGACCATCAATATGCCGGTACCACCGACAACCAACATGGTTAACAACGTCAGCCACGAGGCCGGCTCAAACTGATGGAAACACCACACCAACCCCGCCACGCAGGCTGCCGCTGACGGACTCGCCAGGCCGACAAAGTACTTTTTGTCCACGGAGCCGATCTGGGTGTTAAAGCGAGCCAACCGAAGGGCGGCCCCGGCGACATAGATGAAGGTAATTGCCCAACCGACCTTGCCGAGGCTATTCAGGGACCAGAAAAAGGCCACCAGCCCGGGCGCCACACCAAACGCGACCATATCCGCCAGCGAATCGTATTCTTCGCCAAACTTGCTCTGCGTATTGGTCATTCGCGCTACGCGACCATCGAGCCCATCGAGAATCATCGACACGAAAATCGCAATGGCGGCGTTGTCGAATACCCCATTGGCCGCAGAGACGATCGCATAGAAACCGGAAAACAACGAAGCTGTTGTCAGCGCGTTGGGCAACAAATAGATGCCTTTGCGGCGAACCGGGGCACCTTCAACCAACTCTTCCTCGACGACTTCACCTACTTCCAGCTCATCTTCTGCGGCTTGCTTTTCTGCGTTTGCCGACGGAGCGTTTTCAGGCTCCAGATCGGCGGATTTCTTTTCGTCAGTCATTCCCATCACTCCGGAAAGCGTTCGGGCGGAGTATATACGAAAAACGCGGCTACCCGAGCCGCGCTTTCCCGAACTGTTCGAATTCCCGATCAGTTCTTTTCTTTATCTACGATCTTGTTCGCAGAGATCCACGGCATCATGCCACGCAACTTCTCACCCACCACCTCAATTTCATGGGCAGCGTTCTGGCGACGGCGAGCCGTCATGGACGGATAGTTCAGAGCCCCCTCAGAGATGAACATCTTCGCGTACTCACCGCTCTGGATACGCTTGAGTGCGTTGCGCATGGCTTCGCGAGACTGCTCGTTGATGACCTCTGGGCCAGTCACGTACTCACCATACTCCGCATTGTTGGAGATGGAGTAGTTCATGTTGGCAATACCGCCTTCGTACATCAGGTCAACGATCAGCTTAAGCTCATGCAGACACTCGAAGTACGCCATTTCCGGTGCGTAGCCCGCTTCGGTCAGGGTTTCGAAGCCGGCCTTGACCAGCTCAACTGCACCACCACACAGAACCGCCTGCTCACCGAACAGGTCGGTTTCGGTCTCGTCCTTGAAGGTGGTTTCGATAATGCCGGTGCGGCCGCCACCTACGCCAGAAGCGTAAGACAGAGCCAGGTTCTTGGCGTTGCCAGAGGCATCCTGGAAGATGGCGATCAGGTCAGGAATACCACCGCCCTTGGTGAACTCGGTACGAACGGTATGGCCGGGCGCCTTGGGTGCAACCATGATGACATCCAGATCCTTACGGGGAACGATCTGGTTGTAGTGGATAGCAAAGCCGTGAGCGAATGCCAGGGTAGCGCCCTGCTTCAGGTTCGGCTCGATTTCGGCTTTGTACAGCTGGGCCTGGAATTCATCCGGAGTCAGGATCATGACCACATCAGCCGCCGCTACTGCAGACGGTACGTCACTGGTCTTCAGGCCATAGGCTTCAGCCTTGGCGATGGACGAAGAACCCGGGCGCAGGCCCACGGTGACGTCAACACCAGAATCTTTCAGGTTGCACGCGTGCGCGTGGCCCTGAGAACCGAAACCGATGATGGCAACTTTTTTGCCCTGGATGATGGAAAGATCGCAATCCTTATCGTAATAAACCTGCATGTGAAACCTCTATTCTTAATATTGCCCTCACCGGGCCACGTGTTAAATTTTTTGCAACTGGTTAAAGGCTAAGCACTTTCTCGCCGCGCGCGATGCCAGAAACCCCAGTTCTCACCACTTCCAGAACGCCAGAGGTGCCGACCGCCTGAATGAAACCATCCAGTTTTTCGCTGTCGCCCGCCAGCTGCACGGTGTACACCGAGCTGGTGACGTCAACGATCTGACCCCGGAAGATATCCACGGTGCGCTTGATCTCCGCACGCTGGGAGCCGGTGGCCTTGAGCTTGATCAGCATCAGTTCCCGCTCGATATGAGCGCCTTCAGTCAGGTCGACCAGCTTAACCACTTCAATCAACTTGTTCAGCTGCTTGGTGATCTGTTCGATAACCTTGTCGGAACCGGTTGTGGTCACGGTCAGCCGGGACAGAGTTTCGTCTTCTGTCGGAGCTACCGTCAGGGTTTCAATGTTGTAGTTGCGCTGGGAGAACAGCCCCACTACTCGGGACAGCGCACCTGGCTCGTTTTCCAGCAAGACAGAAATGATTCGACGCATGATCACACCCTCTCCGTCTTGCTGAGCCACATGTCTTTCATCGAGCCGCGCGCTACCTGCATCGGGTAGACGTGTTCAAACCGGTCTACGTAGATGTCCACGAACACCAGGTCGTCCTTCATGGCCAACACTTCCTTCAGCTTCGACTCCAGATCAGCCTTGCTATCAATCCGCACGCCCTTGTGCCCGTAGGCCTCTGCCAACTTGATGAAATCCGGCAGGGATTCCATATAGGACTGCGAATGGCGGGACTCGTAATTCATGTCCTGCCACTGCTTCACCATACCCAGGGCCTGGTTATTGAGGTTGATGATCTTCACCGGGAGATTGTACTGCTTGCAGGTGGACAGCTCCTGAATGTTCATCTGGATACTGCCTTCACCGGTGATGCACAAAACCTCGTCGTCCGGGTGAGTCAGCTTGACCCCCATGGCCGCTGGCAGGCCAAAGCCCATGGTGCCCAGGCCACCGGAGTTGATCCAGCGGTTAGGCTTGTCGAACTTGTAGTACTGCGCCGCGAACATCTGATGCTGGCCAACATCGGAGGTGACGAACGCCTCACCGTTGGTGAGCCTGTGCAGGGTTTCGATCACCTCTTGCGGCTTGATGACATCGTCACTGGTTTCGTAACGCATGCCGTGGAAGGCACGCCATTCACCAATCTGCTTCCACCAGGCAGCCAACGCGTCCGCATCGGGCTTCTGCTTGGCTTCTTTCACCAGCGACAGCATTTCCTTCAGAACCGCATCAACCGGCCCCACAATGGGCACGTCCGCTTCTACGGTCTTGGAAATCGACGCCGGATCAATATCGACATGAATGATGCGGGCACCGGGACAGAACTTCTCGGTGGCATTGGTCACCCGGTCATCAAAGCGTGCACCGACCGCCAGGATAAGATCGGAATGGTGCATCGCCATGTTGGCCTCGTACGTGCCGTGCATACCGAGCCAGCCCAGGTGCTGTTTGTCGCTGGCCGGATAACAGCCAATGCCCATCAGGGTATTGGTGATCGGGTATCCGAGCATGCGAACCAGCTCAGTCAGCTGATCGGATGCCTTGCCCAGAATCACGCCACCACCGGCGTAGATGATCGGCCGGCGCGCCGCCAGCAGCATGTCCACGGCCTTCTTGATCTGGCCTGCATGGCCACGAATGGCCGGGTTGTACGAACGCAGCTTAACCTTTTTGGGATAAGCGTATTCATAACGCTCGTTGGGCGTGGTCATATCCTTGGGGATGTCCACAACAACAGGGCCAGGACGGCCGGTTGCCGCAATGTAGTAGGCCTTGCGGATCACTTCCGGAATCTCTTCAGGATGACGCACGCTGAGGTTGTGTTTCACCACCGGACGAGAGACACCGATCATATCGGTTTCCTGGAAAGCGTCTTCACCGATCAAAGTGGATGCCACCTGACCACACAGGACCACCATGGGGATGGAGTCCATGAACGCTGTCGCGATACCGGTAATAGTGTTGGTGGCTCCAGGGCCGGAGGTAACCAGAACGGTTCCTGGCTTGCCGGTTGCCCGAGCATAGCCGTCCGCCATATGAACCGCCGACTGCTCATGCCGCACCAGGATGTGTTTGACCTTGTCCTGCCTGAACAGCGCATCATAGATATGAAGTGCCGCACCACCCGGATAGCCGTATACGTATTCAATGCCTTCGTCCTGCAACGAACGGATCAACATATCGGCGCCAGACAATAACTCCACAGTTTTCTACCCTCTTCTAATTGTGAATGATCCGGACTCCTGCCCGGCTGCCTGGATTCACGGTTTCCTTGCTTCTTGTGAAAGCGGAACCGAATGCTCCTCCACACCCTGATCAGAGGTTGTCTCCTGGCCAGCCGCCCTCCTGAGGGTTGCGGAGAACGACCAATCAACGGGTTGCATGTCAGCAACAACCACCCTGCGACATCAAGCGCAGAGCGTTCGGTGTGGTGTGTGATGGGGGATACTTGCTCGGGATTGCCTGCCGTATTGACCCCAGTCCTCAGGCAAACGGTAATTCTGACAGCGGGAAACTCCCTGTCAATAGGTCAGTTAGCTTTGATTGGCCGGGAAAACGATAGCCCGGCCACACACAGAAACAAAACCAGAACAGAGTTTTGAAACAGATTAAAGAAATCCGACGTCGTGAATGGCATGATAGCAATCAGAAATTGCAGAACAGGACCCGGCCTTTCAGCTTCAAACCTGAACCGGGAGCAGTAACCACCGAGTGGATGTACCCATGAACAAAAAGATTCTGACGCTGGCGACCCTGCTGGCCATTGCACCGGGCATTTCAATGAGCGCATCAGTTTACAAGTGGACTGATGAAAATGGGGTAACGCACTTCGGGGACCGGCAGCCCACCGGCAAGTCAGCGGAACGCCTGAATGTCCGCGCCGGGGTTCCCGCCAGCGCTGCCAGCAAGAAGGCCAGTCCGCAGGAGCGGCTGACGGAGATGGAGAAAGAAAAGGAAAAGGAATCCCTCACCGCCCGGGAGCGCGCGGAAATGGAAGCGCGTGAGAAACAACGTGTCGCGAACTGCGAAACGGCGCGTACCAACCTGAAGGTGATTGACAGCAACGCCCGAGTTCATGTCGAAGAAGATGGTGAGCGTCGCTACCTGTCACCGGAAGAGATTGCCGAACAGCGCCAGAAGTTCCAGCAGGTCGCCAACGAGAATTGTGGCCCGGCACAGGCGACAGCGGCCAATTAACAGGCGGTTGAGTAAGTAAAGCGGGGCATCCGAATCGGATACCCCGCTTACGTTTTACGCTTTTACGCTTTTACGCTTTTACGAACTCCAGAGCGTGATCCTTGACGGTGCCGCGAATCGTATCACCGGACACAAACGCGCCCTGCAGCAATTGCTGGGCCAGCGGGTTCTCGATCAGCCGCTGAATGGCACGCTTCAAAGGACGCGCGCCGTACACCGGGTCGTACCCGACCTCGGCCAGAAACTCCATCGCCGCATCGTCCAGTTCCAAAGCAATATCCTGCTCCTTCAAGCGCTTGCTCAGCGATTCGATCTGAATCCGGGCGATACCCTGAATCTGGTTTTCCGCCAGCGGATGGAAGACCACCACTTCATCAACCCGGTTGATAAATTCCGGACGAAAGTGCGTTCCGACCACTTCCATCACCGCGTTCTTCATTGACTCGTAGTTTTCCTCACCCGCCTTTAGCTGAATGATGTCCGAGCCCAGGTTGGAGGTCATGACGATCACCGTATTCCGGAAGTCCACGGTGCGGCCCTGACCATCGGTCAGGCGGCCGTCTTCCAGCACCTGCAACAGAATATTGAAGACATCCGGATGAGCCTTCTCCACTTCGTCCAGCAGCAACACCGAGTAAGGCCGACGACGCACGGCCTCCGTCAGGTACCCCCCCTCCTCGTAGCCGACATAGCCCGGGGGAGCACCGATCAGGCGGGCCACCGAGTGCTTCTCCATGAATTCGGACATATCGATCCGAACCATGGCTTCTTCCGTGTCGAACAAGAATGAGGCCAGAGATTTGCACAGCTCGGTTTTACCCACACCAGTCGGGCCAAGGAACAGAAACGAGCCGTTCGGCCGGTTCGGATCGGACAGCCCCGCGCGCGACCGGCGCACCGCATTGGCAACCGCTTCTACGGCTTCATCCTGGCCGATGACCCGCTCATGCAGCGCTTCTTCCATCCGCATCAACTTGTCCCGCTCACCTTCCAGCATCTTGGACACGGGAATGCCGGTCCACTTGGAAACGATTTCCGCGATTTCCTCATCGGTAACCCGATTACGCAGCAGCTTCATTTCCATCATTTCTGCCTGGCTGGCCATATCCAACTGACGCTCCAGCTCCGGAATCTGGCCATACTGCAGCTCTGACATGCGGCCAAGATCACCCGAGCGGCGGGCGTTCTCCAGATCTATCCGGGCCTGCTCCAACTGACTCTTGATCTTCTGGGAGCCGTGCAGCGCGGCCTTTTCGGTGTTCCAGATCTCCTCCAAGTCTGCGTATTCTCGCTCGGTACCAGCGATCACGCCCGACAGTTCATCAAGGCGTTTCTTGGAGGCTGCATCGGTCTCCTTCTTCAGCGCTTCACGCTCGATCTTGAGCTGAATCAGTCGACGCTCGAGCCGATCCAGCGCTTCCGGCTTGGAGTCCATTTCCATCCGGATCTGACTGGCCGCTTCGTCTACCAGGTCGATGGCCTTATCGGGCAACTGCCGATCGGCGATGTAGCGGTGGGACAGTTTGGCGGCAGCAATAATGGCACCGTCAGTCACTTCCACCCCGTGGTGGACTTCATAGCGCTCTTTCAAGCCTCGGAGGATGGCAATGGTGTCTTCCTCGTTCGGCTCACTCACCAGCACCTTCTGGAAACGACGCTCCAGGGCCGCATCCTTCTCTATGTTCTCGCGGTACTCATCCAGCGTGGTGGCGCCCACACAGTGCAGTTCACCCCGTGCCAGTGCCGGCTTGAGCATATTGCCCGCATCCATGGAGCCTTCGGCTTTACCGGCACCGACCATGGTGTGGATTTCGTCGATGAACAGGATGATCTGACCTTCCTGCTTGGCCAGCTCGTTCAATACCGCCTTCAGGCGCTCTTCAAACTCACCGCGGAATTTCGCCCCGGCAATCAGGGACCCCATGTCCAGCGACAGGACCTTTTTATCTTTCAGGCCTTCCGGCACCTCGCCATTCACGATGCGCTGCGCCAGCCCTTCAACGATCGCGGTCTTCCCGACACCGGGTTCGCCGATCAGGACCGGGTTGTTCTTGCGACGACGCTGAAGCACCTGAATGGTCCGACGAATTTCATCGTCCCGACCAATCACCGGGTCAAGTTTGCCGGATTCGGCCCGTTCGGTGAGATCAATGGTGTACTTCGACAACGCCTGCCGGCTTTCCTCCGCACCGGGATCGCTCACCGACTCGCCGCCACGCACCTCGTCGATGGCCTTTTCCAGAGCAGCCTTATCCAGCCCCTGCTCCTTCAGCACCCGACCGAGCGTACCCCGATCATCCAGCGCCGCCAGCAGCATCAGTTCGCTCGAGATGAACTGATCCTTGCGCTTCTGGGCCAGCTTGTCTGCAATATTGAACAAACGCCCCATGTCGTTCGACATCGCGACGTCGCCGGCAGATCCCTTGACCTCCGGTAAATTTTCAAGCTCCCGGGCCACGGCCTGACGGACACGGCCGGGCTCACAACCCGCTTGTTTCAGCAGCGGCTTGATGGAGCTGCCTTCCTGATCCAGTAACGCCTGCATCAAATGCAACGGCTCGATAAAGTTGTGGTCCTTGCCCACCGCGAGGGACTGGGCGTCGGCTAACGCCGTCTGTAAGCGGCTGGTCAACTTGTCAATTCTCATAGACTTCTATCCCCAATTCAGTTGCCTGGGTGCTGGTACCATGCGCCAGCAACACCGGCTTGCTTTGAAATTAAATGTAGGGGCGAGCGGAGCGACTTCAAGCAGGCACCGGATCAGGCTGCTGAAAAATTGATCGACATCATACTCTTGGCGAGCGGCTTTTTATCAGGCGAGCCAGATCAGGCTGGCCATGCGGCCGGTCTGGCCGTCTCTTCGATAGGAATAAAACCGGGCAGGATCGGAAACAGTGCAGCAGGGCGCGCCATGTATTGATTCGACTCCCAGGCTGGTCAACCGGATCCGGGCCAGCTGGTAAAGGTCCGCCATGAAATGGCCAGGCCGGGCAGCACTGGGATGGAAAGCCACGTCAGCGAGAGGATTTGTAGCCAGAAAGGCATCGCGGACTTCCGGGCCGACTTCGAACCGGTCAGGCCCGATAGCCGGCCCCAGCCAGGCCATAAGCTCATCGGGTGAAGCCTGAAATCGGCCAACCACCTGATCCAGAACACCATCACACAGGCCCCGCCACCCGGCATGAGCGGCGGCCACCTGTGTGCCACGGCGATCACAGAACAACACCGGCAGGCAGTCTGCCGTCATAATGGCACACACTGCCCCGGGTACCGAAGTCATCGAGGCGTCGGCGGATGGCGCCACTCCCTTGCAGGGCAGCTCAACCACATCGGTGCCGTGCACCTGATTCAGCCAACCAATCGCTGGGGCATCCACCCCCAGGGCCGATGCCAGGCGCTGACGGTTGTGCTCAACGTCAGAAGGCGCATCGCCCACGTGCAAGGCAAGATTGAGCGACTGCCAGGGCGGCCGACTCATACCCCCGTCGCGGGTCGTGCTGAAGGCCCGCACCCGGGAGGGGGCCGGCCAGTCAGGAACGACCAAGGGAAGCTCAGTAGGCATCATTGGCCAAGTCTTCAACGTGCTTGCGCAGAGCCTTAAGCAACACCTGCATATCCTCTGGCATGGGCACCTCCCAGGACAGGATTTCGCCGGTTTCCGGATGCTCCAGGGTGAGCTGCCGGGCATGCAAGGCCTGTCGGTTGAAGGCCGCCAGAGCTTCCCTCAACTCCTCAGTGGTGCCTTTTGGCAAACGCAGGCGACCGCCATAGAGAGGATCGCCCACCAGGGGGTGTTTCACGTGCGCCATGTGGACACGAATCTGATGGGTTCGACCACTTTCGAGCTTGCACCGCACATGGGTATGGGCGGCAAAGCGTTCGGCCAGACGGTAATGCGTCACCGCCGGTTTGCCGGAGGCCACCACCGCCATTTTTTTACGTTCGCGTGGGTGGCGGCCGATGGGCGCATCCACGGTGGCGCCTCCGGTCAGAGCCCCCACCACGACGGCATCATACTCCCGGCCCATGGTACGCGTTTGCAGCTGATCCACCAGCGAGGTGTGGGCCACCAGACTGCGCGCCGCCACCATGATCCCCGAAGTATCTTTATCGAGCCTGTGCACAATGCCTGCGCGGGGCAGGTTTTCCACTTCCGGCGCATAGTTCAGCAATGCGTTCACCAGGGTTCCGGCGGCATGCCCGGCGGCGGGATGAACCACCAGGCCGGCCGGTTTATTGATCACCAGCAGGTGCTCGTCCTCGTACACGATGTCGAGGGTGATGTCCTCGGCCTCCCAGCTGACCTGCACTTCCGGCTCGGCATCCAGTTCGATGTGGTCATCAAGCATGACCTTGTCTCGCGGCTTACGGGTCTGGCCATTGACGGTCAGCGCACCGCTCTTGATCCAGTTTTGCAGCCGGGACCGTGAGTGCTCGGGCATGAGTTCGGCTGCGGCCTGGTCCAGGCGACGGTCGCTCAGTTCCGGTGGCACCACAAAACTGGCAGTTATTCGGTTTTCAGATGACATTGAGCCCCCAGGGCCGATGTGGTTTTCGGAAGATTGTTTCAAAAGGAATGCACACTCTGCACATCCGGCGACATCCCCGCTACAATGACGTCTCTTTTGAACTTATCAACATTATACGGGATTCCGGCATGAGATCAGTTGTCCGTTCACTGCTACTGGCCACCATGGTGATTCTGGTCAGTGCCTGCGCTTCCAACCAACAGGAAGAAGTGCTGCCGGAAAAGACGTACTACGAAAACGCCCGTGAAGCGATGAACTCGGGCAATTTCAACGAGGCAGAGGAAAATCTGAACGCGCTGGAGACCTACTACCCGTTCGGCCGTTACGCCGAGCAGGCGCAGCTCGATCTGATCTTCGCCCGCTACCAGAACCTGGATCTGGAGGGTTCCCGGGCTGCCGCGGATCGTTTCCTGCGCCTGAACCCTCAGAGCGATCACGCGGATTACGCGCTCTACATGCGCGGGCTGGCGTCCTACAATCTCGACATTGGCCTGGCCGCGCGTTATTTCCCGGTGGATGTCGGCGCCCGCGACCCGGGCGAACAGCGCCAGGCCTTCCGTGATTTTTCGGAACTGCTCAACCGCTACCCCGAGAGCGAATACGTGGCCGATGCCCGGCAGCGGATGGTCGCCATCCGCAACCGGATGGCTGAACTGGAGATCTTCGCGGCGCGTTATTACGTCAAGCGGAATGCTTACGTAGCGGCGAACAATCGTGCCCGGTATGTCGTGGAAAACTTCCCGACAACGCCATCGGTTGAAGAGGCGCTGGTCATCATGGCCGAAACCTTCCGGGCGCTGGAGTTGCCCAAGGATTCACAGGATGCGGTGGCGCTGCTGAAGAAGAATTTCCCGGACAGCAACGCTTTCAACCAGCGGGGCGAATTCCAAGCCAACCTGCTAAACGCGGAAAGCCGTTCGCTGTCGAATGTGGTGACCTTTGGACTGATCGGCGACGACTGAGTCGTCGCCCGGCTTCGATTTACTTGCCGCTCTTCCAGCCATTGGTGATGGGATAGCGGCGATCCTTGCCGAACCCCCGCTCGGTAATCCGCACCCCGATAGGCGCCTGCCGGCGCTTGTACTCATTCACATCCACCAGCCGTATCACCCGCTCCACATCCGCTCGATCAAAGCCCTCGGCGACAATCGCATCGGCGCTGCAGTCCCGCTCGACATACCGGTTCAGAATCTGGTCCAGCACGTCATAGCCCGGCAGGCTGTCCTCATCTTTCTGGTCGGGTGCCAGCTCCGCCGATGGCGGGCGGGTAATGACCCGCTCCGGAATCACCGCAGACACGGTGTTGCGGTAGCGGGCTAACTGGAACACGAGGGTCTTGGGCACATCCTTGAGCACGTCAAAACCTCCGGCCATATCGCCGTAGAGCGTGGAATACCCCACCGCCATTTCACTCTTGTTGCCGGTGGTGAGCACCAGCGAGCCGAACTTGTTCGACAACGACATCAACAACACGCCGCGAAGCCGGGCCTGCAGGTTTTCTTCCGTGGTATCCGGCCGAGTGCCTTCGAACGGTTGCTCGAGGGCGGCCATAAAGGCATCGTACATGGGCTCGATGGAGAATACATCGTAGCGCACATCCAGTGCCTTGGCCTCGGCCTCGGCATCTTCCAGGCTCATGCTGGAGGTATATCGGAAGGGCATCATCACGGCCCGCACACGCTCTTTACCCAGGGCATCAACGGCAACCGCCAGAGTGACCGCGGAATCGATTCCTCCGGACAACCCAAGCACTACGGACTTGAATCCGTTTTTGTTGACGTAATCCCTGACGCCCATCACCAAGGCACTGTAGACCTTGGCCTCCAGACTCTGCGCCTCCGGAAGCGGTTGCGAGATAGGCTGGCAGTGATGCTCGAACAAGAAATCAACCGGGAACAGTCCCTCGGCAAATTGCGGCGCTTCAACCGCCAGCGCGCCGGAGTGGTCGTACACCATGGAGCCGCCGTCAAACACCAGCTCATCCTGGCCGCCCACCAGGTTCAGGTAAACAATGCTCACCATGTTTTCCCGCGCCTTGCGTTCCAGCAAAGCCTGACGGCGCTCCTGCTTGTCGACATCGAAAGGCGAGGCATTGATGTTTAGAATCAACCGGGCACCGGAAGCCGCGGCGTCCTCTACCGGGCCCTCACGCCAGATATCTTCGCAGACGGTGATGCCAATAGGCACACCGCGAATATCCATCACAACCACATCGCGACCATCGGCGAAGTAGCGCTTTTCATCAAAGACCTGGTAATTGGGCGGAAAACGCTTGAAATAACGCCCGGTGATTGCGCCGCCTTCAATTACCAGCGCCGCGTTATAGAGCAGCGCTCCCTCCCGGACCGGGGCGCCAAGCACGATCGCCGGCCCCAAGCCTGCCGCCTGAATGCGCTCAAGCGCCTCTCGAATGCGAACATCCAGGCTTGGACGCAGCAAAAGATCCTCGGGCGGATAGCCCGTCAGACATAATTCCGGGAACACCACGATGTCGGCCTGGTGCTCACTCTCTGCACGGCGGACTGTGTCAATCACCAGGCCCGCATTACCGGGGATATCCCCCACCAGAAAGTCCTGCTGTGCCATCACCACCCGCAGCTTTCCGGGGGCTGTCGGTGAAGGTTTTCGGGTCCCGGACGTGGACATAAATCGGCTCCTGTAACTCATTGCCACTAAAAGGCTATTATAACCCCGCGAGAGCGAGGATTTCTTCCAACAAACAGCGGACTTCCAACCCGATGGCAGTTGATAAACCGTCCCAGAACGTCCCCGGGCTTATACAACCGGCAATGCCCCAGCAGATCAAACTGTTCCGCATCTACAACCACTACCGCCTTGTGGTCAGCATCATGCTGCTGGCACTGCTGCTGATTGATCCGTCCAGCTTCGAGACCCGGTTCCGGCTTCTTGATTATTACCTGACGGGAGCAGCCGGCTACCTGGCGCTGAACGCGTTCATTGCGCTGATTATTCTGGCAGGTATGCAGCCGAGCCGCAGACACATCATTCTGTCCATTCTGCTCGACATTCTGGTCATCCACTGGCTGCTGTTCACCAGCACGGGCATCACCAACGGTCTGGCCAACCTGGTGATCATTTCGGTCGCCGCCGGAAACATCCTGACGCCCAGCCGGGTGGGCACCTTCTATGCCGCGCTCGCAGCGCTCTGCTCGCTGGGCATTTCAGTCTGGGCCATGCTGGTGCTCAATGCCTCGGTCGATGACCTGGTCCGCGCCGGCTCGCTGGGCATTCTGTACTTCGCCGCCGCGTTTTCGCTGCAGTATATTTCACGGCGCATGATGCGCAGCGAGGCGCTGGCCACCAGCCGGGCCAGAAGCCTGGCAGAACTGGAACAGATCAACCAACAGATTATCCAGCGCATGCGCACGGGGATTCTGGTGCTCGACCGCTCTGGCCATATTCGCCTGGCAAACGCGGCCGCAGAAGAGCTGCTGTTTGGTGCGCCGTTCAGCACCAACCGGCCCCAAGAGCCTGACCGAGCCCTGCCCCCTGCGCTGAAGCAAGGCTTTGAGGCCTGGATGCACGACCCCGGGCAACGGATTGAGCCCTTTCAACCGTTCCCAACGTCTCCGCTCCTCCAGGCCAACTTCACGCAACTGGACGTCAGCAGTCAGGACCATATTCTGGTGTTTGTTGAAGATATGGGGAAAGTGACTCAGCAGGCCCAGCAGATGAAGCTGGCGTCACTGGGCCGCCTGACCGCCGGCATCGCCCACGAGATCCGCAACCCGCTCGGTGCTATCAGCCACGCAGCCCAGTTACTCGAAGAATCACCCATGCTTTCGCAAGGTGACCATCGTATGCTCGACATCATCCGCCGACATTCACGGCGGGTGAACGGCATTATCGAGAACGTCCTCGACCTGTCCCGACGACAGGTCGCCCAGACCGACCAGATCGATCTCCCGAACTGGCTACCGGAATTTGTCTCCGACTATCAACAAACTCAGGAAGGCGAACGCGCGGCCGCTTCGGTAACGCTGACCTTCGACACTAACCTTCCACCGGCGCGTTTCGACAAAAGCCAGTTTGAGCAGGTAATGATCAACCTGTGCGACAACGGGCTGCGATACAGCCACCAGCAGACCGGCCACTATTCCGTTCGCATCCACGCCGGCACCACGGCAGATGGCGAACGAAGCTATGTGGATGTCCGCGACGAAGGGCCCGGCATCCCGGACGTGCACCGCAGTTCGATCTTCGAGCCGTTCTTCACCACCGACAAGAGCGGAACCGGCCTTGGGCTTTATCTGGCACGGGAACTGTGCGAGTCTAATCAGGCCCATTTATCCCTGCTGGATGATGGCCAGCCTGGCTGCTGTTTTCGCATCACGTTTGCCCACCCCGGCCGCCTGATTTAACGGTAGACTTGGAAATGATTGCGTCTGAATTTCGACCAGGAACCAACACCAAAACAATGACCACGCCCCCGTCCGCACTGATTATTGATGACGAACCGGACATCCGGGATCTGCTGGAAATTACCCTTACGCGAATGGGTATCGAGGTGACGACGGCAGCAGACCTGTCACAGGCCTACGCGGCGCTGAAACATCAGACCTTTGATCTGTGCCTGACGGACATGAACCTGCCGGATGGCAATGGCATAGAGCTGGTTCAGTGGATACAGGAACAGGCGCCGGCCACACCCGTTGCAGTGATAACCGCCTACGGCAGCATGGACACGGCCATTGAATCCCTCAAGGCTGGCGCCTTCGATTTCGTCTCGAAGCCGGTGGAACTGCCCCGGCTGCGTGAACTGGTTAACAGTGCATTGAAGCTCGCCTCCCCGCATCCGGAACAACCCGCGACGGAAGGCGATCCGGGGCTGATCCTGGGTAACTCTGCCCACATTCGCAAACTCCGAAGCCAGACCCGAAAGCTCGCACGAAGTCAGGCTCCGGTGTTCATCAGCGGTGAATCCGGCAGCGGTAAAGAACTGGTCGCCCGCACCATTCATCTGCAGGGCCCTCGAAGCGATGGCCCCTTCATCGCGGTAAACTGCGGCGCCATCCCCTCGGAACTGATGGAAAGCGAGTTCTTCGGCCACAAAAAAGGCAGTTTCACCGGCGCGGTGGAGAACAAAGACGGCCTGTTCCGCTCAGCCAACGGCGGTACGCTGTTCCTCGACGAAGTGGCGGATCTGCCGCTCGCTATGCAGGTGAAGCTGTTGCGGGCCATTCAGGAAAAAGCCGTGCGCCCGGTGGGCGAAACCAAAGAAGTTCCGGTCGATATCCGTGTGCTGAGTGCTACCCACAAGAACCTGGCCGAACTGGTGCAGGAAGGTCTGTTCAGACAGGACCTGTTCTACCGAATTAACGTCATTGAACTGGCCGTGCCGCCTCTGCGTGAACGCAGCGACGATATCCCACTGCTGGCCAACCACATCCTGAACCGCATCGCGCGCGAATACGAGTGCTCAGCTGCCCGACTCACCGCAGCAGCGCTGGAGCGCCTGCAAGGCTATGCCTTTCCCGGCAACGTGCGTGAACTGGAAAACGCACTGGAACGCGCGTTCACCCTGTGTGACGACGACACCATTGACGCCGGCGACCTGCAACTGGGCAACGGCAAGCAACCCCCGGTTCCGGGATTGACGCCCGGCGAGCGCCAGCCGCTGGCAGCAGATATGACCATCCCCGAAGGCGACATTGACCTCGAAGGATACCTGGAAACGATCGAACGCCAGACCATCGAAAAGGCCCTGGAAGCAACGCGATGGAACAAAACGGCGGCTGCCAAGAAGCTGGGAATCACCTTTCGGGCGCTGCGCTATCGGCTGAAAAAACTGGGCATGGAGTAATCGGAAAACGCGTTGAGTCAACGATTCGCCGGCCGCCGGACTAGCTGATCAGCCCGCTACTACGCTAATATCCGCGGTAGCGCAGGAAGCGCCGTAAAACCTCATGTATGTCAAACGGAGTTTCAAGGATGAAACACCCTAACTTTTCTGCGGGCTTCACGCTCGTCGAGCTTGTATTAACGCTGGCTATTTTGGCCATTATCACAGTCTACGCGCTTCCCTCAATGGAACGCTTGGTTAAAAAAGGCCGACAACATTCCTCAGTGAGTGAGCTGATCGCCCTCATTAACCTAGCCCGAAACACGGCTATAACAGAGAGAGTCTCAGTGACCCTATGCCCGATAACGGCCAACAACAAGTGCGGGTCAGATTGGACCGAGCCCTTGGTTGTATTCAGAGATCCTCTTCGCACCAAAACCATTTCAGATACAGACCAGATCATCCGAATTCTGGCTCTCCCAGCCTCAGGCTCATTACAGGGAAATACCGGAATCAGAAACTACTTCCGTTTTCGGCCAACCGGGCTCGCGAAAGAAGCCATCGGTAATATCGTCTGGTGCCCGTCAGACGGGGACACCAGATACGCTTCGCAAATCAGAATTAATATGGGCGGAAGGCCATTAATCTCTCCAGATACCGACGGAGATGGCATCCCGAACGGAGCTAATGGCTTGCCGATTACATGTAGCTAAACGAGTATCATTTGGACCAGGTATCTTCTCCGGTACCTATCGCACCGGAATTATCCTGGTCCCATCCCCTGATGCCATTTGAGCGCAACTCAATCAACCCATCCCCAGCCTGTGGCCCACCTGCAATAGGCACTGCGCGCAACTGGAAACTGTTAGCGGTCAAATTATAAATTCGCAGGTTGTACACCGCAGTTCCATCACGAGGTGACGTACTGTGGTAAACCGAGGAATCCGGCGCGGTCAACGTTGTGGTGATCGCTGCCGTGCCTCCATCTGCACCGATGTAGCTGTTATTTTGGGTGTAATATCGTTCCATTGCGTTCGCAAAGGATACCAGATCGCCCTGTACATCTGCCCTCCGGGCATTTTTGACGTGGTCGAGATAACTTGGGTAGGCAACTGCAGCAATGATCCCGATGATCGCAACCACGATCATCAGCTCAATCAGCGTAAAACCAGACTGGCCCATCACGTTTTTATTACGTATTGCCATGGCACTCATACCTTTATTGATTATTCTTCAAAAACTTCTCTCCAGCCGGAGCGTCCGAGCTTCTTTCCATTACCAAGGTTGGTCTTAACTTGGCTGAGATCGCCCTTTGAACCCTGCAGGTATAGGTTGTCACCCAACATGTTTTTGCCAAGGACAAGGGTTCCCAGCTTCATACCTGCGATAACCGGGTCGTCTGAATCGACCTTGCCGTCTTTGTTGGCGTCAAGGACTTCGGTATCGGGTGTAATCCCATCAAACTTGAGAACCATGATCCAGCTTTGACCACCGAAGTCACAGGCATTGGAAGTCGGAACGATGGTATTAAACACGACATGGCCATCCCGTACCATCAGGTTTGTCGCGACTCGCTCACCAGCCTCTGTAGTGATATCAAAATCAACCAGCCAGCCCTTTTTCGCAGTCTCGGAGGTGTCGGTCCAATCGATAGAATCCCCCCCAACATTTCGGACTGCGCGCGCCCTGTCATTCCCTTCCGCGTCGGTCCACGAGAAGTCTGTCTGAGTAATGGACCGTGTAGCCAACTGCGATCGAGCCACCGTTGTACCGGTATCCCAAATCCCGTAAAAACTCTGCACGGCTTTACTGGCAGGATCAGTCGGGCTGATGTATCGACCGGTCCCCAAAAACACGAGGAGATTAGGTTCGTCCCCCTGGGTATTGAAGGCATTTCGACTCATGATCGGAGCGACTGTTATAGGCTGCCGGTTCCCATCACTATCTGTCGCAACAAACAGAGGAGCCGCGACCGCACTTGCCCCTTTACCTGAGCTGTAAGCACTAGCCCAAGATGACTTTCCGTCTGTCAAATCAATAGCCCAAAGGTTTCCGTCGAGGTCCCCGGCGTAGACACGGTCAGCCACACCATCGGTCACCATGTTGTCAGACTCATCTTTGTAATCGACGATGCGGGCCGGCGACAGGCCTTCTCCGTCCGCATCCAATTCTATAAACACATAATCCGTGCCTTCGATCCAGCCGTTCTGACCGCCTTGGATATCCAGAACGAACAATCCTGATTTGCCGTTATCACTGTTATAACCGTTAGAGAATACTGCACTCCAGCGATAATCGTTATTTGCCCACTTAACCATTGTAATTAACGGGGGCTCAGTGATGTAACCAAGGTCCGGATGGGAAAACTCCCACATCACCAGATTCGCAGCAGCCGTTGAAGTCCTGTCAAAGCGTGCCGGATTGGTCACATCAAGGGCAAAAATGCCTCGGCCGCCTGACCGCATCCCCCCTAGCAGAATGGTTTTCCATCCGGCGCCGCTCCCAGTCGCGCTACCGATATATACATCGGCTACGGTGGGCGACAAGTCCACATAATGACGATGCTTGTAGGCCGGATCCGTAAGATAGTGAAGCCCCTGTTTTTCCTCACTTGAGAATGCAAAGCTCGGAATGTAGGCCATCACCTCTGCACCGGTATCCGCGTTGAATCCGTGAAGCATGCCATCGTTGGCTCCAGCGTATACAACCTGTGTGCGATTCGTTTTATTCTGTTTGAAGTATGAATACCGTCCTTGAGCAGTATTCACACCGAAAGGATCTCGATCCGGCCAGCCACTGGCAGGCTTACCAACAAAGACCGGCGAGGAATTAATGACATCGCCAAGCGGCGTCGACCGCTTGCGGAATAGCGTGGTTTCTTTCGTTTGGTCACCGCGAATATAGGCCAGGCGGTCCTGCCCTAAGTTATCGTCACTTGTGCCGTTGAGGTCATCGATCTGAGCCGAAGACAAGTTACCCCACTGAAACAGGACCCCTCCGTTGTTATTAGTTACGATGAACCGCTCAGACGTAGCCTGTGTTTTCAACGTTTCCGCTGCATCCCAGAGTTTGGCGCCAATCGCCCCGTTTGTGGAATCCAGGCTCCGCGCGGCAATAGAACCAGACCAGTCCGCGGCGCTGAACGACGCCGTGTAAACTTCGCTGCCCTGCTCCAAAGTGGCCGTATTAAAAGTGACGTTAGTCGCACTGCCAGTCGAACGGATAATATCCTGAATCGCGGCCGTAATTGACTTCCGCAGTTCGTCTACGTTGGATGCGTTGTAAAACTCTCCACGCCCGTTGACGGCGGCATGCAGAAGATCATCAACCTGATCTTCATCCCAGTCTGTAACCTGTTCGAGCTTACTCCAGTCAGGAGGAGTGTCATAAACGTCCTGGACACTGGAATACCCATTACCAACGAACTCTTCACCAGCCGCACCAAACCCCACAGTGTAGGTATTCATATGGAGGTTGCTGTTGCAGTCGACGCTCGCGTCATAAGACGCGTCGGTTGACTCAACTCGCTTTTCTACCAGAGGATCATATCCTGGATCGCCAGGCTGCTTGTAACACCCTTCAGGCAAACGAACCTTGCCCGCGTCGTACTTGGTGGCGCGCAGTCGGGTGCTGTAATACTTCATGGCAACGTCGGCCAAAGTATTGGAAGCCGTGTCCGCGTAGGGGGAACCTGACTCTCCGTCCGCATTGCCAATGCCCGAGACAGCGCTGTCGTTAAAACCATCGGTAAATAGGAGCGTGAAATTTTTCTGGCACTCGGCAGTAATCAGATTAGCGTTAGTATCGAACTGATTACCCGCGTGATTCAACGTAGCCCGAAGGGGAGTCCCACCCCCGGAGTACGTGCTGCCAAACCGCTTGTAAGTATCCTCAAGGAAGTCCTTCTTTTCGGTATCCAGATCCTCCATCGGAATATCCCGAAGATTATGGATCCAGAATGTCCCTACACGGATTCCGTAAAGCCCATCCAGAGATTCAGCAATCGCCGCCCGGGTTGTATGATGCAAACGACGATAGTAGGAAAACCAGTTTGCAAAATTCTGCATTTCCGGTGTTCCCGCCGAAAGTTCAGTCTTTTTGAGGCAACTATCGTCAGGACCAAAGCCGTCAACACCATCCCCAAAACTAAAAGTACTCGAAGAGTTGGCGAGTGAGGTCAACCACGCCTCGTAGACACCCGTAACGTTATCCGAGCAGCTATACGCGGCGCCGTTTCGTGTATAGGTGCCGGTATCAGTTTTTTCAAAGTACGTTGCTGGATAAAACGAATTGTTATCTGAATCCGTTGTGTTGGTCGTCAGATCGAGTGTTTTGCTCGATGCTGAAGTGGGCTCGTATTTGGCAGCCTGCGCGGAAGCATTGGAAAAGGTCAGCGTAGTGGAGTCTGGCCAGGGATTATAAGTAGAGTCAGGGTTGTAATAAGCGGCGTTGTAATCTGATGATCGAAGGTAATAGTAAGCCGGTACAAAGGGAACTTGTCCTTCAGCTTGACCTGTATTGCCAAGCCAGCCGCCAATATTGCTGTCTGACTTTTCTCCGACATTAAACAGATATCGATATTTTTTGGTTTTACAATCAAGACCGAGGGCATTACAAACGGGAACACCGTCATACAGTTCGCTTACGATCTCAAAATCCATCGAACCCGAGTCGTCCACCGCGTAAACCAGGTTGGGCTTAACCGATCCGGACACAAAAATCGGAACATCCCCGAACGGAACTTCCGCGTAACTGGCAGCTGGCAAACATATAAAAAGCCCAGCCAGAACATGACATGCTCTTTGGTACCACTCTTTCATCACACTCGCTCCTGCCAGGACTTAAAAGTCGCGCCGATAGTATTCTTCTAGAATTCGTTGACCCGCACCTGTAGCGCCTGTGCCCTTTGCAATAATGCGAAACGCCTTGGCCACCGAAGCGCCAGTCTCATGGGTATAATTGGTCACATTTATATCGGAGAAAGCACCACCAATACTGAGCTGAGCATCTCCGATGTATTCCACGATGTAACGCGGGGACTCGGGGAATAACGGGGCACCACCAACCGTTGGGACTGTGACAGTGACGGATTTATTTCCCGCCCACTCATCGGGGTCAAAAATTTCCACACCACGGGGGGCATCGCCAATATCGTAAAAGCCATCAATGGCGTTAAAGCCGGACGGACTGGCCAGAGCATCAATGGCTCTCTCCGCCTCTCGCAAGGCAAGTTCTGCCCCCTCCATCGCCATATAACCTTCCCGGTGGGCTGACACCATCCGCTCTTGCATACTACTGTTCTGCATGCTGGAAACAGCAAGCAAACTCAGAATTAGAAGAATCAACAAACTGGTGAGCAAAGCCGCACCTTGTTGACGTTTTTTCGTTATTGCGGTACTCGCCATCATTGTTGTTCAACCCTCAAAATCCGGTTTCTAATGGTAGCGGTGGTTGTGTAGACCCGATAAAGGTGACGCGAGTCCGCGCCAACTTTTGTCTCAACATCATAGTTAGGACCCGCTGAGCAATCAGCCCAGGACGGATAACAAAGCTCCATCGGCTCATCGACAATATTGTTTTCAGGGGAGCGAGCCAGAAGGGACATTTCGACCGCGACCACATCTTCTGCGGCTGAAGAAGTCAGCGCGTTAAGCCCGTCGATGTTTGTCCATTGCGTAACCTTTCCGTTAGACAGCCCTGAATCGATGCCCACTCGAATCTGCAGGTCCCAGACACCATCCATGATTTCCTGAGCGGCATCACTTCCATCTTTGCGGAAAAGGGCGCGGCGCCCGCTCGCATCAGCCGCCAAATAGAACTGATAAAAATAAGGGGTGAAAATTTGAGCCGCGCTATCGTATTGCTTCGAAAGACAGTTCACTGCCCCACCCGGGCAATTGTTATCAACAACAACATCGACGCCCTCTCGCGGCTTTCCGTTACCAGGCACTACGGAGCCACCGGTGTTGTGGTTGATACCCGGATTTGCACCACTTTGTAGCCCCGTCACTTGAAAAATATCCCCAGCAATACAATCGCTGATCAGCAGAATATCGGACTCCTCAAGACCATTGACGGTATTGACCTTGAGATTCGCGGACGAGTTTGGCATTTCTTCGGTAATCTCAATGCCACCAGCACCACCCACTCCTCTAAGGAACAGTGCATCTGTACCCGATAAACCCAGCGCTGTGCCATCGCTTTGATACGCCATGAACCCTTCGCTGTAGCTAAACAACGCCTCGGACGCTTGGTATGCAGGGTGATTTTCATCGAGCTTATTCGCTACGTTATCCCGGGGAATGCAACCCCAGTAGTCAGCATTGCGGACAGAACGGTTCAGAAACTCGGTCGTCATGCGAGCCGTTTCCTGCAGACGCATGCTAGCTTCAGTAACGGTAAAGGATTTCGAGTTACTTACAAAAATCTGCGCAAGACCAGCAGTCAGAATCAGCCCCAGGGTCATGGCGACCATCAACTCAACAATCGAGAGGCCCTGCTGCCTCTTGAAGCTCAACATCATCTCAGCCTCACGAAAAGCGTGTAACTTTGGGCTACGGCATCATTCCCTAAATCCCTTTCCGTCCAATCAACCGTTATTTCCGCAACGGTACTGTTTGCCCCCTCAGTGACGTCCACAGTAGATTCCGCACTTGGGATACTGTTCACCAGTCGGTTGTGCCAAGCCGCGAGCCTGCTGTCGCAACCGGTGCAGGTAGCCGCCTTGTTTTTATCAAACACGGTCACTTCCTCAATTTCCGACCGCATAATTTCAGACAAGTCGTAAGCGTGCATGGTCACAAGTGAGCGTAATGCTGAGTTATTGGTTTGCTTGAGGGAAAGCGCCTGCACGCCCGCGACGCCGAGCAAGCCAATGGCCAAAATAATCATCGCAACCAATACTTCAATCATGGTGAAGCCACTCTCAGAGTTGACGTCAATCTGCCTTAACTGCATGTCTTTTCCTCTGCCCGAATCCGTCCACCCAATGTTACGGCGATGCTACTTCCTTGCTCACCAGCCCGAGAGTCGCACACATCAATCGTCACGGCCGCAGAAGCTCTTAAAAGCCCCGCACCGGAAAAACCGAAATTGGATGTTGAAGAGATAGAGACGTCACCGGGCGCAGACGTTGTTTGGCGCAGCACTTCCGACGAGTCCATTTCGGTATCAGCGTCAGCATCCACCCATACACTGACTCCGTTGGCCCAGTCAGAGCCATCGGCAGGGCTAACAACAACGATACGGCCCGTTTTCACCGCTTCGTTTCTGGCATAGTTGAGCAGCCCGACAATATCATTGGAGGCGCTGGCCAAACGGCTGTTGGCAACCATAGAGCTGAACGACGGCACCGTGATTGACGCGACAATAGCTACGATGGCCATCGTAATCATGAGCTCGACGAGAGTGAACCCGAGAGTTCTTTTCATATAAGACATGGGGAGACTTCCAAAATGACCTAGCGTTAACCTAAAGCGCTGGACAAATCGACTCCACAGCCGTCAGACGAGCGGTCGCTCAGGTGGGATAAGCGGATGGAAACACTATAATTTTGAGATCGGCTTCACGATCTTTCGAATGAGAAAATTCATTTCCAGTGGCACGGGGAGGGGGGGGACCTTCAGTCCTCCCACCGACAGTTTGAGCAATCAGGACAGTTCAACCACGTCGATTCGCAACTCTTTCGGCATCGAGAACACGATATTCTCCTCGCGGCCAGACACTTCCTCGGGCGCTTCACCACCGAGCTCGCGAAGGCGGTGAACGACGTCATTCACCAGCACTTCCGGGGCGGAAGCGCCGGCGGTCACGCCAATTGAGGTTTTGCCGTCCAGCCAGGCCGGATCAATCTGAGAGGCGTCGTCGATCAGGTGAGCCGGCGTGCCCATGCGCTCTGCGAGTTCGCGGAGTCGATTGGAGTTGGAACTGTTGGGGGATCCAACCACCAGCATCAGGTCGCAGTCGCCCGCCAACTGCTTGACCGCGTCCTGCCGGTTCTGGGTGGCGTAGCAGATGTCATCCTTGCGGGGCCCCTGAATCTCCGGGAACTTGGCGCGCAGGGCTTCAATCACCCGGGCGGTGTCGTCCATCGACAGGGTGGTCTGGGTGACGTAAGCAAGGCGGCCGGGATCACGCACTTCCAGCGTAGCCACATCCTGCTCGTTCTCCACCAGGTAAATGTCGCCACCATTGCTGTGGTCATACTGTCCCATGGTGCCCTCAACTTCGGGGTGACCATGGTGACCGATCAGGATACATTCACGGCCATCGCGACTATAGCGCATGACTTCCATGTGCACCTTGGTGACCAGCGGGCAGGTCGCGTCAAACACTTTCAATCCACGCTGGGCGGCTTCATTCTGAACAGCCTGGGATACACCGTGGGCGCTGAAAATGACCAGCGTGTCGTCCGGTACCTCATGCAGCTCGTCTACGAAGATAGCCCCGCGATTGCGCAGGTTATCGACCACGAATTTGTTGTGGACCACTTCGTGACGCACGTAGATGGGAGCGCCGAACACATCCAGGGCACGGTTGACGATTTCGATGGCGCGATCAACGCCGGCGCAAAAGCCACGGGGATTGGCGAGTCGAATCTGCATGCTGGTATCCCGCTGATAATCGATGGGAGAATGTGAACTCAGTGAGTCGGTTTCGCTGGTTCGACGTCGAGTATTTCGACTTCGAACGTCAGTGTACGCCCGGCCAGCGGATGATTGAAGTCCACTTCTACCTCATCGCCTTCCACGCGCACCACCACACCGGGCAGCTCGCTCTGGCTGGCGTCGGCAAAGGAAATCACCACACCCGGTTCCAGCACCATGTCGGCACTGAACTCGTGCCGTTTGAAGGTCTGCAGGTTGTTCGGATTACGCTGGCCGAACGCCTTCTCCGGTGGCACCTCGAAGGTGTCGTGGTCGCCGGCCGTCATATTCATCAACAGGCTCTCGAAGCTCTCCGGCAGATTGCCGTCACCGATCTCAAGCGTGGCGGGCTCTTTGTCAAAGGTGGAGTCAATGACGTCACCGTCATCCATACGCAGGGAAAAATGCAGTTTTACCCGGGTGCCCTTGTCTACAGGAAGCTCTTTCATTGCGACTGTTCGCTCCTTTGCGCATCCCCGCCGTCTTCGCGGTCGGAGTTACGAAACATGTCGAGAATCATCATGGCAGCGCCGATGGTGATGGCGGTGTCGGCAAAGTTAAACGCCGGGAAATGCCAGTCACGCCAGTAGAAATGCAGAAAGTCGACTACATAACCGTGCACCACACGGTCATACACATTCCCCAGTGCACCACCAAGGATGAGTACGATAGCGACGGCCATCCAGGTTTCGTGACGTTTCAGGCCTTTCAGCCAGTACACCAGCACACAGCTGACACCCAGCGCCAAAACCACAAAAAACCAGCGCTGCCAGCCATCGGCCTGGGCCAGAAAACTGAACGCTGCGCCGGTGTTATGCAGCAGCGTCAGATTGAACATGGGAAAGACCGGCACCGGCGTGGCGTAGGTCAGCATCGCCGAGGCCATCGCTTTGGTGCCGAGATCCACGACAATCACCAGCGCCGCCAGCCACAGCCACTTCAGTTTGTTTCCAGTCACCTGATCTTCAGTCATTACGGCATCCATCAGGCGAACGAGCGAGCCTCACCCGGCCCCTCAATGTTGGTCACGCAGCGGCTACACAGATCCTTGTATTTGGCATTGCGGCCCACGTCCTCGCGGTGGTGCCAGCAGCGCTCGCACTTGTCGTGCGAAGCCGGGGCAACTGCGACTCTCAGGCCTTCGTAACCGGTCAGTTCTGCATCACCCGCCTCGGAGGCCGGCTTGACGGTCGCCTCGGAGGTAATCAGCACGAAACGCAGCTCGGAGCCCAGATGCTTCAGGTTGGCGGCCAGGTCGCCTTCGCAATACAGGGTGACTTCGGCACTCAGGGAACCCTTGATTTCGCCCCGGCCCCGAGCCTCCTCCAGACACTTGTTGACCGCTTCCTTCACGTTGAAGATCTCGCGCCAGTACTCCCGGCCCAACTCGGCATTATCGGGCAGCTCCTTCAAGCCCTCGTACCAGGTCTCGTAGAACACGGTATCACTGCGCTCGCCGGGCAGGTGCTGCCAGATCTCATCGGCGGTGAAGCTCAGAATCGGCGCAATCCAGCGCACCATGGCTTCAGCGACATGATAAAGCGCGGTCTGACAGGAGCGGCGCGCCAGGCTGTCCGCCGGTGTTGTGTACTGGCGATCCTTGATGATATCGAGGTAGAAACCACCCAGAGTAGCTTCACAGAAGTTGTACACTTTCTGATAGATCCGCAGGAACGCGTAGTTCTCGTAATCTTCCTGCAATTCGTTCTGCAACTGCAGGGTGCGATCCACCATCCAGCGGTCGAGCGCGATCATCTCTTTTGGCGCCACCATGTGCTGCTCCGGATCAAAGCCGGTCAGGTTACTCAGCAAAAAGCGCGCGGTATTACGGATACGACGGTAACCGTCGGCGGTCTGCCGCAGGATGTCCTTGGACACCGTCATCTCACCGCTGTAGTCGGTCGCGGCAACCCACAAACGCAGGATATCCGCACCCAGCTCGTTCATGACTTCCTGGGGCGCAATGACATTCCCCAGGGACTTGGACATTTTGTGCCCCTTGCCGTCTACGGTGAAGCCGTGGGTCAGCACTTGCTTGTAGGGCGCAACGCCGTTCATGGCAATGGACGTCTTCAGGGACGACTGGAACCAGCCACGGTGCTGATCCGAGCCTTCCAGATACATGTCCGCAGGGAACCGGCCCAGCTCCGGCCGTGCCCGAAGGACTGAATCGTGAGTGACCCCGGAATCGAACCAGACATCCAGAGTGTCAGTAACTTTTTCGTACTGGTCCGCGTCATCACCCAGCAGCGTAGCGGCGTCCAGGTCATACCAGACGTCAATGCCGTCGGTTTCGATCTTCTCGGCCACGCGCTCGATCAGACGCTCGGTGTCCGGATGCAAATCCTGCGTCTCCTTGTGAACGAACAAGGTGATCGGAACGCCCCAGGTACGCTGGCGGGAAATACACCAGTCCGGAGACTGCTCGAACATGGCCTCAATACGGTTCTTGCCCCAGGCCGGAACCCAGCGAACGCCCTGAATGGCCTCGAGCGCGTCGGCACGCAGGTATTTCTTGTCCATGCTGATGAACCACTGAGGCGTGGCCCGATAGATCAGCGGCGTTTTGGTCCGCCAGCAATGCGGGTAGCTGTGGCGGAACTTCTCGGAACGCACCAGCTTCCCTTCACGCGCCAGCGCGGCGCATACCGGCTCATCGGCTTTGTAGACGTGAACGCCGGCAAGCTCACCGGCGGCGCTGGTGTAGGTACCATCCGCCTGCACCAGATTCAGCGTATCGATGCCGTAGGCCTTGCCCACTTCAAAGTCTTCCAGACCATGATCGGGGGCGGTATGAACCGCACCGGTACCGGCATCGGTGGAAACGTGGTCGCCCAGAATCACTGGCACCTGCTTGTCGTAGAACGGATGCTGCAGGGCCAGTTTTTCAAGATCAGCACCGGCACAGGTGGCCAGCACTTCGAAATTGTCGACGTCCCAACGGCTCATGATGCCGTCGACCATATCCGCGGCCAGAATCAGGCGCTCAGGGCCATGGCCAACATCGGTCTGCACCAGGGCATACTGAAGTTCAGCGTTCAGGGACACCGCCTGGTTGGCCGGGATGGTCCAGGGGGTGGTGGTCCAGATCACAACGGAGACACTGCCCTCACCTCTATCCGTACCGAATAAGGCCAGCGCCTTGTCTTGATCTGCTGCGGTGAAACGCACGTCGATCTGGGTCGACGTTTTATCCTGATACTCCACCTCGGCCTCTGCCAGTGCAGACTGACCAACGACACTCCAGTAAACCGGCTTGTAACCACGAACAAGGTGACCATTGGCCACGATCTTACCCAGGGCGCGAACGATACCCGCCTCAACCTTCGGATCCATGGTCAGATAGGGCTTGTCCCACTCACCCATCACGCCGAGTCGGATAAAGTCGGCTTTCTGACCTTCAACCTGCTTGGCTGCGTAGTCTCGGCACGCCTGACGGAAGGTTTTGTAGTCCACCTTCACGCCCGCCTTGCCAATTTCCTGCTCCACCTTGTGCTCGATCGGCAGACCGTGGCAATCCCAACCCGGCACGTAGGGCGCATCAAAGCCCATAAAACCACGGGATTTGACGATCATGTCCTTGAGAATCTTGTTGACCGCATGACCGATATGAATACTGCCGTTGGCGTAGGGAGGGCCATCGTGAAGGATAAACTTGTCCCGACCTTCCCGCTGCTTGCGCAGGTTGCCGTAGACATCCAGGTCCTGCCAGCGCTTGAGCATCTCGGGCTCGCGCTTGGCCAGGTTACCGCGCATGGGAAACGCAGTTTCCGGCAGATTCAGGGTATCTTTGTAGTCGCTCATGGTCTCTGTGCGTACTCTTATCAGGTCAATGTCGATCGGTCATCAAAGGTGCCGGCGATGCCGGCGTTATTCAGTTCGCTGTCCGCGCGGCACCGTGTCCGGCAAGCCAGGCCCGGCCAGCTTCAAAATCCCGCGCAATCTGTTGTTTGAGCGCATCCACGGATTCGAAGCGGATTTCTTCGCGCAGCCCGTGCCGGAAAACCACCTCAATCTGGCGACCATAAAGTGTGCCAGTAAAGTCGAACAGGTGCACTTCAAGGGCTGGCTGTTTGCCATCCACCGTGGGGCGCAGGCCAATGTTGGCGACGCCATCGTATACCGAACCGTCGTCCAGTGTCGCGCTCACCACATACACCCCCTGCAGAGGCGCAATGCGCTTCAACCGGATGTTCGCCGTCGGCGCGCCGATTTCACGCCCCAACTGGCGTCCGTAGACCACCTTGCCACGAATCCGGTAAGGGTGCCCAAGCAGCGTTTCCGCTTCTTCCAGACGGTTCACGTTCAGGCACTCGCGAATTCGCGTGCTGCTTACCCGCTCACCCTCAAGGGTCACCGTGCGGGTATTTTCGACAGTAAAGTTCTTGTGCCGGCCGGTCTCCCGCAGCAGCATGAAATCGCCGGTCCGGTCGCAACCAAAACGGAAATCATCCCCCACCACCAGATGGCGAACCGCCAAACCATCGACCAGCACCTCGTCGATAAACGCCTGGCTGGTCAGGCGGCGAAAACGACCATTGAAGTTAAGACACAGTACGTAGTCCACACCGGCATCGGTCAATGCCTCGAACTTCTGGCGGAAAGACATCAGACGGGGAGGTGCCTGGTCGCCCTGGAAAAACTCCCGCGGCTGCGGCTCAAACACCATCACCACAGACGGCAACCCCAGACTGGCCGCCTTATCCTTTACCTGCTGAAGGATCGTCTGGTGACCGATATGAACGCCATCAAAATTGCCAATGGTGGCCACACAGCCACCGGCCAGTGGCGAGTCCGCCTGTCGGGCGAATTGTGTCAGGTTGGCGAGACCTCGGATAAGACGCATGCAATGCAAACCTTCAATTACCAGCTGGCTTGTGGTGTTTTCGCTTCCCTGCCTTCAAGCCCGGTCAACGGGCCCACTGGTGAGAAAACGCGCGATTATACCTTACCCGTGGCGAAATTGTCTTACCCGCACCCCAACCAGGGCAAGGACAAGGAAGTAGGCCCCAACACCGGCCACCACCAGCACCGCCATATCGGCCGCGCGGTCCAAACCGCCGGCATTCAGCCAAACCTCCAGCGGCGCTTTGAGCCAAAGGATCACCGCCGCCAGTACACCATTTGCCAGCAACAACTGGAGGAAGAACTTTGGCCAGCCAGACTGGCTCTGCCAGGCACCTTCCTTGCGCAACCCTCGCCACAACAGGAAACCGTTCAGCCAGGCCGACAAAGAGGTAGCCAGCGCCAATCCGGCGTGTGCCAGCGGGAAAATCAGCATTAAGTTGAGGGCCATATTTGCCACCATGGCGATGATGCCGATCTTGACCGGTGTGCGGGTGTCCTCCCTGGCGAAGAACCCCGGTGCCAGCACCTTGATGAGCATGAAGGCCAGCAGGCCCGCCGAGTACGCCCGGAGACTCTGGGCCGACATCATCACATCCCGGTCAGTCACGGCGCCGTAATGGAACAAGGTGGCAATCAACGGCTCCGCCAACAGAGCCAGGGCCAGCGCGGCAGGCAAACCGATCAACAGAACCGCCCGAACCGCCCAGTCCAGCGTCGCCGCAAACTGGTCCGCAGACGCTGCCGCGTGCTTGCGCGACAAACTCGGCAGAATCACCGTGGCAATGGCGATCCCAAAAACCCCGAGCGGCAACTCCGACAACCGGTCGGAGTAATACAGCCAGGACACACTGCCGGTTTGCAGAAAGGACGCCAGTACGGTATCCAGCATCAGATTGATCTGACTGACAGAAACACCGAACAGCGCCGGTGCCATCAGCTTCAAAATTCGGGAAACCCCCTCATGCCGGTAATCCACCCGAGGACGCGGCAACAGGCCAAGCCGCATCAAAAACGGCAACTGGAAGAATAACTGAAGCGCGCCGGCGATCAGCACTCCCCAGGCCAATGCCAGAACCGGCTCGCCCATTACTGGGGTCAGGAAAATCGCCGCGCCAATCATCGCCAGATTCAGCAGAACCGGAGTAAAAGCCGGTATCGCAAAACGGTCATAGCTATTGAGAATGCCGCCGGCAAAGGCGGTCAGGGAGATAAGCAGTAAATAAGGAAAGGTGATCCGAAGCATGTCACTGGTCAGGGCAAACTTCACATCATCATCAAGAAAGCCCGGCGCAAACACCGCCGTCAGCACGGGCGCCCCCAGCATGGCGACGAGCGTCACCGCCAGCAACACAAGCCCGAGAGAACCCGCGACCGCGTCCACCAGACGCTTTACGTCCGAGATATCCTGCTTTTCCCGATACGACGACAGCACCGGCACAAAGGCCTGGGAAAACGCGCCCTCAGCAAACAGGCGACGGAGAAAGTTCGGAATCTTGAACGCGACGAAAAAGGCATCCGCCCCGGCACCGGCGCCGAAATAGCGGGCGATGACCATGTCCCGAACCAGCCCCAGCACCCGCGACAGCATCGTCATAATGCCTACCACACCGGAGGATTTCAGCAGCCCGGGCGCCTTGGGTGGTTGTTGTTTTTCGGCGGAATTCTCTGATTGCGATGACATGGGTGCGTCGGTCTGGTCCTGACGTTCATAAAAATGGGAAATCCGGGCAGCATTTCGGGAATTACGTGCTTTTGCCCAACCCCCGCCTCGGCGTGCGGCGAGTGTAACACAGGCCTTGCGGGCCGCGGCATGAATTGGGTTTTAGTCTTGACATTTGGGGGGCGCAACGGCATAGTTCCGCGTCATTTATTTCGACGCGCTGTTTTTGTAGCGCGCCCGTGATGTAACGAATCACTCAGCAACGAATTCAGAACTTTTAGGAGTTTTACGGTGGCAAATTCCCCGCAAGCCAAGAAGCGCGCTCGTCAGAACGAGAAAAACCGCAAGCACAACGCAAGCCTGCGTTCCATGGCTCGTACCTACGTGAAGAAAGTACAGGCGACTATCGAAGCCGGTAACTACGAAGAAGCGCAGGCCGCTTTCCAGAAGGCCCAGCCTATCCTGGATAGCATGGTCAACAAGGGCATCTTCGCCAAGAACAAGGTTGCTCGCAGCAAGAGCCGCCTGAGCGCCAAGATCAAGGCTCTGAAGAGCGCGTAAGCGAGCTTTCCTTCAGAACTGAAAAAACCGGCCGAATGGCCGGTTTTTTTATTATCGCAATAAAACCCAATACCACTAGGGTGATTCGAAGCCGCCCCGCTTGGGCCCCTGATCTCCTACCACCTCAATATCAATCTGGAAATCAATCTTACACGAGCCTGTATTCACAATATCCTCCGCATCGCTGCCGACCAGAGTCTGTCGACCAGAGGAATTAGCCAGATCGGAATAGTCATAACGCTTTCTCAGTCTCTGGTAAAAATTGCTGGCCACGAGTGTCGGCGGAATGAAACGCGGAGGCAGGCCACAGTCTTGCGACACGTTGTCGTTATCGAGTTCAATGAAGACCCCCTCCACGGAGAACGAGTCACCCGGGGACATGGTGAAAACCCGTGAGCGCTTGTCAAACCGCAACCATGCATTGTCGAAACCGTTAGAGCGCTTGTAATAGCAGGCCCGCGGCTCCAGAGAGAACCAGAAGGGAACATCCGTCCTCCCCCCATAGTCATTACCAACATAGGTTGTCGGCGTCAGGAACCAGGCTCCATCAAGAGGATCGTCATCGATGATGTCGAGATACTCTGCATCCAATGCGTCTGAGAGCAGAACCCGCTCACCGGTTTGTGGATCAGTCAGCACTACCCACCACATGACCTCACCGTCGAAGTTATCGTCATTATTGGTCCCATCCGAGCAGGAGCCGTTGTGCAGAATGTCACGCATGACCACCTGAAAAGCGACGTCAGGAATCAGCGGATCAGTGCCTACCAGAACCTCTGCGCCGTCCTTACGACCATCACCATCGGTATCTGCATTGGTCGGATCCGTCTGAGCAGCAATCTCATCACCATCGTGCAGGCCATCCAGATCGGTATCTTCGAAAATGGGCGACGTGAAAACCGTGGTTGCCATAGTTTCTCCGGGCAAGCTAAGCCTCGACCCCGTAATCAACTCCACTTGATCGGACAAATCATCATTGTCCGTATCTGACTTTGTGGGGTCCGTACCATAGCCACCGGTATTGGCCGATATGATGTTCATATTCGGATACAGCGCTGCAATACTGAGGTACTTGGACAGATCAGCAACTTCGTCGTAATCACTGATGGTGTCACCATCGGTGTCTACGCTACGCGGATTGGTGCGGAGATCACGCTCGACGAAATCCGGCAAGCCGTCGAAATCAGTATCTGGCAACGACTTGCTGGAGGTAACTTGGAACCCGGCCCCACCGTTTACCGAAACCAGCCAGCCTAAATCCTCCTCGCCATCCGTCAAACCATCCTGATCCGCGTCAAAGAAATCCGCCCTATCGTCCACAGTCGGATCAGAACCGCGAACAACTTCACTGCCATCTGCCACCGAGTCATCATCGCTATCCCGGCGAAGCGGATCGGTCAGAACTGTCTGGGCTTCGCGCAAGATATCATCCCCTGCAGGGGTGCTATCGATAAAGGAGTTGGCTCCCGGCAGGATAATGACGTTGCCGGAAGGCACCGGATTGTTGATGAAAGCGCGCTGGATATCGTCGCCGGTGGCGAGGGACTCCGCTGCACCGTTGCCACCGTCGACGATGGCCAGCAAGGCATCGAAACCATCAAGCTCCGTGAAATCCGAAACGCCATCCCGGTCGGTATCCGGCTCAGCCGGGTCGGTCGCGGGCGGAATACTGGATACGGCCTCGTAGACATCGTCGCCAGCAAGCGCCGTATCCAACAATCCATTAGGGCCAGGCCCGACAACCGGCGTACCATAGGCCAGGCCAGCCGCTTGCGGTGGTGTCAATTGCTCATCATCACCCACGGCCGTGGTGTCCGCAGTCTTGTTTGCGCCCGCAATAATACCAATGGCGTCCGCCTGAATGACCGGATCGTCGCCCTGGAAGGCACAAAGTGCTTGCTTACGGCTGTCATCAGGCTCGCAAAAGCCCCGCAGATCCTGTTCTTCAATATCCCAAAGACCATCGCCATCGGTATCGCCGAATCGGGGCGAAGAAAAGGTCTGGCGCAAGGCGCCGCCGTCTACGGCAACCTTCCAGCCAACAAAGACTTCCGCGAAATCGCTCAAACCGTCCTGGTCGCTGTCCACGGAATCCGGCACAACATCAGTACCCGCCGGCTCTCCCGCGAAATCCGGGCCAAAAAGCCTGTTGTCAAAACGGTTACGGTCGCTGTCGGTCGACCCAAACAGGAACTCGTTGCGGGCAAACAGGCCGTCGCGATCCAGATCCTGCAAAAAGGCCAGACTGAGGTTGTCGCCCGGTTCAACGGTAATCTGATCAAAATCGGCGGCATCCGGCAGCTGGCCGGAGGTAAGAATCACCCAGCCCCGGTTAAAATCGCCATTGCGTAGGGATTTGATCCGCGCCAGCTTCTGGGGGCCGCTGCACGAGCCGCTCAGGCATTCACCGTCGACCCGGCAAATTGCCCCCGCGTTGTCTGAAAATGCCGAGCACGTGCGACTGGTTTCAAAACCACCTATAAAATCAACAATATCGTCCTCTTTGGCAGGCGTATCCAGCACACCGTTCTCTCCGGGACCAATAACAACCGTACCGAGACCGACACCACTCGTACCCACAGGAACCAGCTGGATATCATCCCCTTGGGCAATACTGTCGGCGGTCTTATTCAGGCCCGCAATAATGCCGCTGACACCGGTCGGATTAGCGATGTAGTCGTCGCCGGCTGGTGGCGTTTCGAGCCAACCGTTGGCGCCTGCCCGAATCACCTGAGCACCCGCATCCAAAACGTCATCACCCTGGGCAGTCGTATTCAGAACGCCGTCAAAGCCGGCGGAAATGTAGTCCTGAGTGCTCTGGTGGCGGGGCAAGCCAATCGTCGATTCCAGCAGGTAACTCAGAGGCAGCCCCAGCGCCCGCCCAGATGGGCTGAATCCGCCGAGGTACTGATCGTCCTGCAAGACGCCCGCCGTGGCCAGCAGGTAATTTTCAGCGGCGCCGGCGTCACCATAATCCAGTACGATACTGCCGGTGCGGTCCCGGGCAACCTGACTGATAAACGTATAGTTGCGCCCCAGCTCATCCTCGACATCGTAGTTGGCGACGCGAAACACCAGCGAAGCCGGGTTGCGCATCAGACTCTCGACCAGATTCGGGAACACTTCGCGACTGGTGAACAGGAAGGGCCCACGCTCGTTTGTGCCACCGCCCAGATTAATGGTCAGCGGAGACCCGGTGGCGAGTTCGGAACTCGATACCAGCGTGGCCACCGGTAAAAACCTGTCGCGACCACCAATTTGCTGCAACACGGTCACTTCCAGATTGCGAAGGGTAAACGGAACATTTCCCTCGTTGGTGATACTCAGAGGGACATCAATACTGGCCCCGATCACTTCGCGCGACACGGTTTGAGTACTGCTCAACTCCTGGCCCTTCGTCTGTGATCGTTCATAGGCCTCTTGCGATTCCTTTGCCGATGCTTTGTCTGTCTGCCAGTTGGTGTTATTGGTATCAAACACATAGCCAGTGACCTCGATCCCACCGGAAACGCCTTTGTCCCCGCCAAAAAAACTGCCATTACCAAAGCCTGTTCTAAAGCCACCGCCACCTCCCCATTCATCTGTGCCGCCATCGGTTCTCGTGAAGGAAGTATTTTCACTCTGGGTCAACGTTGTGCTGGTGTTGGACTCTTCCGTAATCACCTCACCGGTTTCATCCGTGTAACTGAACCGCTCGTCAAGCTGAAGCCGAACGTCACCCACGCTGATGGCTAGCCTGGGCACGTCGGCAATCCGCGGATCACGATTCAGTTCGAACAACTCCCGATAATCATCCAGCTGATCGCCATCGGTATCTGCCAGTACCGGCGATGTTTTGAGATCAAAATGCTCGAAACCATCCTGCAAACCGTCCAGATCACTGTCCTGGGCAAATGGGTTGCTGTAGACCTTGTTCAGCTCGAGATTATCGTGAATGCCGTCCCCATCGGTGTCGGTAGCCCGGGGGTTCATGCCGAACTGCAGTTCCAGGAAGTCGTCGAGGCCATCGCCATCAGTGTCGGCGAGGCTGGGGTCGCTGGTTACCTGCCGGGTAATGATTTCACCGTTCGCCATCTCCACCACGACAATGGTGCCGGCCTGCTCCTCACTGTCGTACAGGCCATCGCCATCGGAATCCACAAGCTCAGCCGCACCAGCAGGCGTTCCGGCAAAGATGGCCGTATTGGCGGTCCCGAATGAGACCACGCCATCGTTAACCTTCAACTGCTGGCCATACATGTCGGTGGCGTTGGTCACGGCAACCTGGTAGGTCAGCTCACTCTGGGATCGAGTGGTAAGCTCAATAACTCGCTGATCCGCGCTGGCAAAGCGAGCTTCCAGCACCTCAAGAACGCCAGATTCCGGGTTCACATTGGCCTGAGTAATAGAGAAGGTTGCAGAGCCTGGCGTCTGCTCGCTCATCGGCTTGCTGAAGGTGACCCGCACATGGGTGTTATCCAACGATGCCGCGCTGACCACGGACGGAGGTTCCGCGATTGCGGTTTCAAGGGACATGCCAAGGAAAGTCTTGTCGGAAGGCAGCATATACAGCGGCAAGCTGCTAACGAGTCCTGTCACTTTGCTCAGTTCCAGATTGTAGTAGGCATCATCCTGCGACTCCGTGGTCAAGACAACGGTATCGGCCTCAGCGCCCAAGACAACCTGGGTAATTTTGAGACCGTTGCCGGCATTGGATGTCAGGCGATAGTTCTTGATGTCACCGGCCGCATCCGAAACCGGCTCACTGAAGCGCAAAATCACAACGGTGTCACTGAGGGACGTGAGCGCCAGCAGCCGCGGCTCCTCGCTGCCATCACCGATGAACAGAACGGGCTCATCGTTAACATTTGCGAGATCCAGCTGAAGAGTTCCGTTCGGAATCAACTGGATATCTTCTTCCTCCGGAGCAAGCTGAAGCAGAACGGTTTTACCTTCCGCTCCCGGGTAGGCAGCGACCACCAACACCCGGTTACCGTTCGATAACGTGACGTTGTAGTGCAGAGGATTACTGGAGACTTCGGTGTCCGCTGAGTGAGCGAACTCAACCTCAACGTAGTTGCGACTCAGGGAGGCAACTTTGGAAATCGCTGGCAATTCCCCGGCAGTCACCTCAACCGAGCCAGAATCAGCTCCGTCGGCGGATTCGCCGGAATCCCCACCGCAAGCAGACAGCGCAAGAGCCAGTAACAGCACGAATACAACACTGATTCCCTGCGCCACCTGGCAACTGGAATTTACAAACCGGCACTCTTCAGCACCCGACAGGCCTTCCGTTAGAGTCGACATATTCCCTCACGTCATCTTACCGCCTGCCAGCAACCGCCCCTTATAGCCTCAAATTCGAGGACATCTACCGGTTAGGCCGCACGCAGTCCATTGTTAAATTTTTGTTACAATTGAAAGGTATAGTGTAAAGAACGTGCAGGGTCAGCAGGCAAAGGCAATAAATCGAAGCAACGCCTATAAAATGAGACGCAGTTCATACTATTGCTCAATGCTGTTGATCAGACGCTACTTAACGACGGCGCCAGGCATGCTCTGCGGCAAGTGGATAAAAAATTGTGCTTGCAGGGCCAATGATGGAGAAAGCTCAATACGCTTCTTTGGGGGGATCAGGAAAACCTAAGACCTGAGGCTTGACCGGGAGGTGACGTGAAGGGCTTGAGAATATGAGCTGACTGCGAACTAGGCTAACAGGATGCTTAAATAAGAGCCGCTGGAACCGTCAGGTGGACGACTCCAAAGACCTATCAGACAACCACCAGATTATCGCGATGAATCATCTCCTCACCCGACGCATAGCCCAGAACCTCAACAATGCGGTCACTGGATTGGCCCGCAATAGACCGGGCTTCAGCCGCGTCATAATTGACCAGCCCCCGGGCCACCTCCTTGCCCGAGGAGTTCACACACGACACCATTTCACCCCGGCGAAATGCGCCCGACACCTCTTTCACACCCACCGGTAACAGACTGCGCCCGTTGAGGCAGACCATCCGTACCGCGCCGTCATCCAGAATCAGCCGGCCACGGGTTTGCAGATGACTCGCCAGCCACTGCTTGCGAGCGGCAGTGCGCCCCTGCTCTGGCAACAGCAAAGTGCCCAGCACCTCGCCGTCTCGCAACCGGGTGATCACATGCTCAATGCGCCCGCCAGCAATCACCGTAAAGGCACCCGAGCGCGCGGCCAGCCGAGCCGCCCGCAGCTTGGTCAGCATCCCGCCCCTACCCAGGGCACCAGCGCCGCCCCCTGCCATGGCATCGAGCGATGCATCGCTGGCCTTGCACTCGGTGACCAGCGAAGCATCGGCGTGCTTTCGGGGATCCTTATCGAAGAGCCCAAGCTGGTCGGTCAGAATGACCAGCCCGTCAGCCTCAATCAGGTTGGCCACCAAGGCTCCTAGAGTATCGTTGTCGCCAAAGCGGATTTCATCGGTGACCACGGTATCGTTTTCGTTCACGATGGGAACGACCCCCACGTCGAGCAGCGCACGGAGTGTGCTACGACCGTTGAGGTAGCGCTTGCGATCGGACAGATCATCGTGAGTCAGCAGTATCTGCGCACTGTGCAAGCCGTGACGCTTGAACTGCGCTTCCCAGGTCTGCACCAGCCCCATCTGACCGGTCGCTGCGGCAGCCTGCAAAAGATGCAGCTGCTTTGGCCGCTCAGACCAGCCCAGCCGGCTCATACCCTCCGCTACGGAACCGGAGGAAACGATCACCACCTCAACGCCGCCGCTGATCAGCTCGGCAATCTGATCCACCCACAAGCCCAGCGATGCCACGTCAAGACCCTTACCATCGTTGGTCAGCAAGGCGCTTCCGATCTTGATCACCAGACGACGGGCCTGGCGCAGCTGGGTACGTTCACTCATGATGCGTGCGTGTCTCTCAGATCATTCTGGGGCGTAAACCACTTCAACGTCGTAATCATCGTCATCGAAGTCGTCGTCATCATCGTCATTGCCATCTTCGCGAGCTGCCCGGCGAGCCTCGCGCTCGGCCTGAATACGGGCTCGCGACTCTTCATCCATCTGACGGCGTCGCGCCGCTTCGCGCTCGGCAATCTCCGGATTCTGGGCCTCTTCCTCGGCCTGCTCTTCAATCCAGCGCATCACCGCCTGAACCAGAGGCTTGGTGCCTTCGCCGCTAAGCGCGGAAATACGGAACACTGGTCCCTGCCAGTCAAGCTCGTCAACAATGGCCTGGCACTGGGCGTCGCGATCTTCCTCCGCCACCATATCGACCTTGTTGAGCACCAGCCAGCGATCACGGTTTGCCAGGGTTTCGCTGAACTTTTCCAGCTCATGCTCAATGGCCCTGACCGACTCCACCGGGGACGAGCCGTCATAAGGCGCCACATCCACCAGATGCAGCAGCAGCCGGGTTCTCACCAGATGCTTCAGGAACCGGATACCGAGTCCAGCGCCCTCGGCTGCCCCTTCGATCAGACCGGGAATGTCGGCAATGACGAAGCTCTGATGAGCCTGCACACTGACCACACCCAGATTGGGAACCAGCGTGGTAAACGGATAATCCGCCACTTTGGGACGAGCCGCCGATACGGACCGGATAAAAGTGGATTTGCCCGCGTTGGGCATCCCCAGCAAACCAACATCCGCCAGCACCTTCAGCTCCAGCCGAAGGTTACGCAGCTCGCCTTCCGACCCCTTGGTGGTCTGACGCGGCGCCCGGTTCACCGAGGACTTGAAACGGGTATTGCCCAAACCATGAAAACCACCCTGAGCGACCTTCAGGCGCTGACCAATCTTGGTCAGATCACCGAGTACCTCGTGGGTATCCATATCGACCACCGTGGTACCGACCGGCACCGGCAAAACCAAATCTTCGCCTTTTGTCCCCGTGCAATTGCGCCCGGAGCCCGGCTCACCATTCTGAGCCTTGTGCTTACGCTGGAAGCGGTAATCGATCAGCGTATTGAGCGCCTCATCCGCCTCCAGATATACGGAGCCGCCATCCCCACCGTCGCCGCCGTCGGGGCCACCCTTGGGGACATATTTTTCACGCCGGAAGCTGAGGCAGCCGTGCCCGCCTTTTCCGGCCTCAACGATGATGGTGGCTTCGTCTACGAATTTCATGGATAAACCCTTTGCGCTACGCGCATAAACTAAAAAGCCCCGCAGCCTCAGTGAAGCTTTGCGGGGCTCCGGGCATCATTGATACTGACTATATCAGCATATCAACGCTACCCAAGGTTCGACAGAACCGGATCGCCGCTGCTTACGCAGCCGGAACGATGCTCACGAACTTGCGGCTCTGCGGGCCTTTGACTTCGAACTTCACCTGGCCGTCTGCTTTCGCAAACAGGGTGTGGTCCTTGCCAATGCCTACGTTGCTACCAGCGTGGAAACGTGTGCCGCGCTGACGAACGATGATGCTGCCTGCAGATACAGCTTCACCGCCGAAGCGCTTGACACCAAGTCGTTTCGACTCGGAATCGCGACCGTTACGGGTACTACCTGCTGCCTTCTTATGAGCCATTACCAGCCTCCTTATTTAAGGGGTAATTCGAGAGCCTTAGCCCTTGATACCCGTGATCTTGACTTCAGTGAACCACTGACGGTGGCCCTGACGCTTCATGTGATGCTTACGACGACGGAACTTGATGATGTTCACTTTGTCGTGACGACCGTGGCTAACCACTTCAGCGGTAACCTTGGCACCGTCAACCACCGGAGCACCAACCTTAACGTTGTCACCGTCGGCGACCAGCAGAACGCGATCGAAATCAACGCTGGCACCGGTTTCAACTTCCAGCTTTTCCAGCTTCAGAGTTTCGCCTTCTTTCACACGGTGCTGCTTACCACCGCTAACAATAACTGCGTACATTTACCTTCTCCGCGATTGACCCATCCCTGCTCTTATCCACCTGGTTCTAAGGGAAGCACTTCGGCAACCCTATAGCAGGGAGCGCAGGTTGGGATGAGTTGGGCGCGTGATTGTACGAAAAGCCGCCGGCCAATACAAGCCAAGTTGACACTAAAGCCGGTAATACCTAGCATTGCCGCGACCTGCCCTGTTTTTTGCTTACTACCAGTACCACCTAACGCAGCATCAAGGATTCACAAGCCGCATGACAGCCCAGCGTATATACGACACCGTGGCCGAGGACTTCAGCCGGGTAAACGACCTGATTCTCGAGCGGCTTGGCTCCAACGTCCCCCTGGTGGAAAAGATCGCCCAGTACCTGATCGAAAGTGGCGGGAAACGACTCAGACCCCTTCTGGTACTGCTTTCCAGCCAGGCAGCCGGCTATGACAAGGACGATCACCTGAAGCTGGCGGCGGTGATTGAATTCCTGCACACCGCGACGCTGCTGCACGATGACGTCGTGGACACCTCGGACATGCGCCGGGGCCGCAGCACGGCCAACGCCCGCTGGGGCAACGCGCCCAGCGTTCTGGTCGGCGATTTCCTGTACGCACGGGCGTTCGAGATGATGGTGGAACTCAAGAGCCTGGCCATCATGGACGTGCTCTCCCACGCCACCGCGGTCATCGCCGAGGGCGAGGTGATGCAGCTGATGAACGTCAAGAACCCCAACCTGACGGAAGACCAGTACCTGAAGGTCATCCACGACAAAACCGCCAAGCTGTTCGAGGCTGCCTCCCATTCCGGCGCCCTCCTGGCCGGCGCCAGCGATACACAGGTTCAGGCACTGAGAGATTATGGCCGGCACCTCGGCCTGGCCTTTCAACTGGTCGATGACGTTCTGGATTACCGTGGTGATGCGCAAACCATGGGTAAAAATGTCGGCGACGACCTGGCCGAAGGCAAAGTAACCCTGCCCCTGATCTACGCCATGACGAATGGCAGCGACAGCGATGCGAACCTCATCCGCCAGGCGATTCGCAAGGGTGGCCTGGAGGACCTGTCACGCATCGGCGAGATTGTCGAAACCTCCGGCGCCCTTGAGTACACCATGCAGAAAGCCCGGGATGAAGCCGCGAAGGCAAATGAGTGCCTGAACACCCTTTCGGCCTCACCCCACAAAACCGCGATGGAGTTACTCAGCGAACTCGCGGTCGCGCGCGTTAACTGAGTCGATCCCGACCGTGCGGGGCCTCCAGGTCCAACGCGGGCCCTTTGGGCACCACCTGAGTGGGGTTGATCATGGTGTGACTGAAGTAATAGTGACGCTTGATCTGCCCCATATCGACCGTATCCGCCACGCCGGGCACCTGATAAAGGTCCCGCAAATAAGCCGAGAGCACCGGAAAGTCCGCGATTCTGTTGCGATTACACTTGAAATGCCCGAAATACACGGCATCGAACCGAATCAACGTGGTAAATAGCCGCCAATCGGCTTCCGTCAACTGATCTCCGACCAGATAGCGCTGGTCACTCAGCCGCTGCTCAAGCCAATCCAGGGTTTCAAACAGCTCATCATAGGCTTGCTCGTATTTATCCTGGGCAGTAGCAAAGCCCGCTTTGTACACACCATTGTTGACGGTGTGGTAAATGCGCTCGTTGACCAGGTCGATGTCTTCGCGCAGTGACTGCGGCGAAAAATCCAGGTCAGCCCTCACCCCTTCAAGATCGTTGAATGCCGAATTGAACATACGGATGATCTCGGCAGACTCATTGCTGACAATGGTTTCCTGGTGCTTATCCCAGAGCACCGGCACTGTCACGCGCCCGGTGTAGTCGGCAGCGGCCTTGGTGTAGATCTGATGCAGGAAGCGACTGTCGTACAGGTGATCACGGTGCGCCTCATGGTCCGACAGGAATTCCCAGCCGTTTTTGAGCATATCAGGGCTTACAACCGATACCGATATGTGACGTTCAAGAGCCTTCAGCTTTCGGAACACCAGAGCACGGTGCGCCCAGGGGCACGCCATGGACACGTACAAGTGGTAGCGGCCGCTTTCGGCCGCAAATCCACCGTCACCGTCCGGGCCCGGGCGGCCGTCGTCGGTCACCCAGTTGCGAAACCGTGCCGACTCGCGCTCAAATTTTCCGCCGGTTTTATCCGTGTCGTACCACTTGTCCTGCCATTTCCCATCGACGAGCAGGCCCATCAGCCACCTCCATACTGTTCATATCAGGAATTTAGCAGCAGAATACCGGCGACCCTGCTAACCTCTCAAACAAGCATTTCTGGCCAACTTCCTCAGATAATTCGAACATGCATACAGCCATCACCATCGACGCGCTGAAGGTGCTCGACGCTATTGACCGCAAGGGCAGTTTCGCAGGGGCCGCCGGCGAACTGTTCAGGGTACCTTCAGCCATCAGTTACACCGTCCAGAAACTGGAGGAGGATCTGGACGTTGCGATCTTCGATCGAAGCGGCCATCGGGCCGCACTCACCCCCGCTGGCCGCTACCTCCTCGAGGAAGGGCGGGGCCTGCTTGAGGCCGCCGAAAACCTGGCCCATGCCACCCGGCAGGTGGCCCAGGGCTGGGAAACCCGTCTGCGCATCGGCATCAACTCGCTGCTGCCCGCGCAGAGCCTTTTTCCCGCTTTGAAGGCGTTCTGCGAGCTTGGCGTACCGGTTGATGTGCAGGTTGTCGAAGAAGTCTTTGCCGGTGCCTGGGATGCGCTGAAGGACCATCGCGTCGACCTGGTTGTGGGCGCCGATCATCTGAGCAAGCCGGCGGGCCATTACACCACCCACATACTGGGCGAGATGCCGTTTGAGTTCGCCGTAGCCGCCAGCCATCCCCTGGCCGGCCTCAGTGAGCCGCTGACCGAGGAAAACATCGCCCGATACCCGGCCGCGGTGGCGGCAGACACCTCCCGCTCGCTGCCCCACGGGCACGCAGGCATCTTCAGCCGGCAACGGACCCTGACGGTTGCCAACGTCGAGCAAAAGATCGCCCTGCAGGAGGCCGGACTGGCTGTGGGCTGGCTGCCCCGAGGCCGCATACAGGAGCAGCTGGAGAGCGGCACCCTGGTGAGCAAAGCCGTGGCCGAACCACGCCCCCCGGTTGTGCTGCACCTCGCCCGACACAGCGAGGCCAAAGGCAAGGCTCTGATGTGGTTCTGGGACCGATTGAGCACCGATCCGGCCATCACCACCTGGCTGGCGAGTTAAAACTTCGCATCACTGCACAAACAAGGACAATCAGACGCCCAAGCCAACCGAAAAATCACATGACTCGTTTATACTGCGCGAACGCAAATCGTAAGGGAGTTCATTGATGCGTCAGCTGTCGGAACTGGATGCCTCGTTTCTGTATCTGGAATCAGAAACCACCCCGATGCATATCGGCGGAATTTACCTGTTTGATGCCAGCGAGCAGACAACCCCGCTGACCTACAGCACGTTCGTGGCCTACCTTCGCAGCCGGCTGCATGTCGTCCCGGTGTTCCGCCAGCGGATGAAGGAAATCCCCATGCGCCTTGGCCGTCCCTACTGGATTGATGATGCCGATTTCAGTATCGAGCGCCATCTGGCCTACGTAAATCTGGGCGGCAACAGCAGCCGCGCCAACCTGACCAGCCTGGCGTCGAAAATCATGGAAGAACCGCTGAAGCGGGATCGCCCCCTTTGGCACATCACCTTTGTGGATGGCTTCCATCTGGACGAAGCATCCGAAGGCCAGGGCTTCGCCCTGATCGTCAAACTGCACCACGCCGCTATCGACGCCTTCAGCGGCGAAGACATCATCAGCAAATTGCTCGAGTACACCCCGGAGCCCCGCCCTATCCATCCACCACGGCCCTGGCACCCACGCCCGGCACCGTCAGAGGAGCGGGTAATGATACAGGCCGGCGCCAACCTGCTGAAAACACCGTTCCAGCTCACATCACTGGCGTTCAATGCCATGGAGGCCACGACACGGGGCGTAATCCAGAAACAGTTGCGCAAACTGCCCATGCCGTTTCCGCTGTTTTCGGCGCCCCACAGCCCGTTTAACCGCCAGGTGACCGCCAATCGTCAGATCATCTCGGTCAGCGTGGCGCTGTCGCGACTCAAAGCCATCAAGGCGAACCTCGGCAGTGTGACTCTCAATGACGTCGTATTGGGTCTGTGCGCTGAATCCTTGCGGCGCTACATGAACGCTCAGGGCGCGGATGGCAGCAAGTCTCTGGTGGCGATGACCCCGATTTCCGTGCGCTCCAGCAGCCTGCGCAGGGCGACCGGCAACCAGATGTCGGCCATGCTGCTCGACCTATCCACCACCGAGCACAATCCGGCAATCCGGATTCGCAATATCCATCGCAATGCGGTGGTTTCCGAGCCCTACCGTGAGGCTATTGCGGCAGACCGGCTGACAGAGTTACTGCCCTCTACCCTGCTGGCGTTATCGGCTCGACTCTACTCAGAACTGCAGGTGGCGCAGCGCTATCAGCCAGCCTTCAACCTGCCGATCACGAATGTGCCCGGGCCTCAGGTTCCCCTGTACCTGCAGGGCGCCCGCCTGATCCAGCAGTACAACACAGCCCCCCTGTTCGACGGGCTGGGACTGGTAATCGTCGCGGTCAGCTACCAGGGTCAGCTGACGGTCAACTTCACGCTGTGCCCGGACGTGGTACCGGAAGGGGAATCGCTGGCGTCGTATGTGGAGCAAAGCCTGTCGGCAATCGAGGCGGCCGCTGCCGATCTCGGCAACGAAGACAGTCAGGAAACAGCGGCGGATCACGCTCAGTCGACGCTCACCGATGACGTGCTGAACGCACTGGAAGGGGCGCTAAAAAAGGCCATTCACCGGATCAGGCCTTAACGGTGCCTGCCCGTGAAAGGGCAGGCAAAAGGTTTTTTCTCGAAGCTTATTCGAAAGCCCAGCGCAGGAAGGCCTTCTTCTCTTCTTCTGAGGCGGTCTCCCACACGGCCTTCAGCGTGTCGAGGGCGCTGGCATCACCCGCACTGATCTGGGCAGCCGTGGCAGCGGGAATCGGCGTACGCCCGGCAACCTGAGCCGGATCCCACTCAGAGGACTTGGCAACAGGCGCACCCTCGCCCCCTACAACCGTTGCGGAGAAAGCCGCCGCCATCTGCTCGGCTTCAACCTTGGTGCCCGGCTTATCGAACAGGAACGTATACACCTCGTTGGGCTGGGCATCAAAACGAACCACTTGAGGCTCACTTTCGACCACGTGCACTTTGGACTCACCGTTATCGACCACTTCCGTCTTCGCCCAGATGGTTTTGTACGTAAAGACAACCTCGTTCTGGCCGGGCAACAGCGCGTAATCCAGTGCCAGGTCATCCATCAGGAAATTGCCAACGGTGCGGCCGTTCACCTCTGACACCTGAATTTCCCCTGGCGCCTTGAGCGTTGCGGCATCCGCCGCGCCAGCCGGGCTCCCTTCCCAGGTCTCGACACGGGACATGCTCGACGCGCAACCGGTGATAGCCAGCGCCAGCAATGCAACGACAAGCCCCCGGGCACCCTGAATCGGGGCCCGCAGGCACCGCCACAACTCTGCCGAAATATGAAAGGTACGCATTCATTCTCCTTGAAAGAGGCAAAACATGGGATTGAAGAAAAATCGAAGAAACATTCTGACGAGTGAACCTGACGAGGGCAAGCGAGCGTATGTTTAAGTGAGTGCATCGAACCTGAGCCGGCACGTCCGAGAACGGGCGCATCCAAAAAACGGACGAAAAAAGTTGAAGACCGGTTTTTTTGGATTAGATTTTAAGAAAGAGCCTGAAAAACGGCAGAAACGCTCGGCTCCTTAGTTGTAACAACACAAACTGGAGGAGTTATGGAATCCCATCGCAGAACCGGCGAAGCCGGCCCGGCACCATTCAGAAGCAGTCGTTTTTTCAATGTTGGCAGCCAGTGGTATTTCGCCACCCGAGAAGGGTTCGAGAGTGGCCCCTTCGCCAGTCGTGAACGGGCCGAGACAGGCCTTCGCCGCTTTCTTCACGTTGTTAATCTGCTGCCCGAAGACGCGGTTACCCACTGAGGGTGACCGCGGCGCGGCTACGCCAACCCAGCGATTAACCACCGATCGATGGCGTACAGACTGACCAGCGCCATCGCCCCCGCAACCACGTCATCAAACATGATCCCGAGCCCTCCGGGTAACCGGGCGTCCAGCCAGCCAATGGGCCAGGGCTTGGCAATATCAAACAGGCGGAAGAGCACAAACGCCATCAAGACACCGATCACGTTGGACGGAAACAAGCCCAGGGCAATCCACATGCCCACAAACTCATCCCAGACAATGCCGCCGTGGTCGTGAACCTTCAGATCCTCTGCAGTTTTTCCACACAACCAGATGCCCACCAGAAACGCCGCTAACACAACAGCCCAATAGGCCGCAGCCGGCAGCCAGGCAAAGGCGTACCACAAGGGAATAGCGGCCAGACTGCCCCAGGTTCCGGGAGCCCGCGATGTCGCGCCGCTTCCAAAGCCGAAGGCCAGAAGGTGCACCGGATGCTTCAGAAATCCGGGGGGTAACAGGACCTGTGGAACCTCTGGTTCCTCAGCGGGGGATTCCCGGGTCATGACATACTCCTGAAATGATCAAATCCGTTGCTGCCGGCAGCTCCCTGCCAGCCCTGAATTCTCAGCCCCGGTTCGCGCTCTACTACGCCAATGACCGTCAACTGGTTTCGGATGTTCGGTGGCAAGCGGCCCCAGTTTTCCGGTGAGAGGGTGACACACAATTCGTAATCGTCGCCGGAGTGCAGCGCGTAGCTCACCGCCTGTTGGCCCTTGAGTCGCGCCAATGGCGATGACACCGGAATGTCCGCGGCGCGAATCGTTGCTCCCACACCGGAAGCAGCCAGAATATGTCCAAGATCGGCTTTCAGGCCATCCGAGATATCAATGGCAGACGAGGCGACATCAATCAGCTGATGTCCCAGCTCCAGCCGGGGCTGGGGCTGATGGTAGCGCTGCAAAACCGATTGCACATCATCCTCGGGATTGCTCACCGTCAGGTATTCCAGTGCCGCGCCCGCATCTCCGAGACAACCGGACACACACACCAGATCGTCAGCCTCGGCGCCGCTTCTCAGAAGCCCCCGGCCTTCCGGCACGGTGCCATGCACCTGAATCGTCAGCACCAGAGGCCCCCGGGTGGTATCTCCGCCGGCCAGCGCCAGGCCAAAGTTCGCGGCGGCATCGGCAAGGCCTTCGGCAAATCCCGACAACCAGTCCTCGTCAGCTTCCGGCAGTGTCATGGCCAGGGTGAAGCACACAGGGTGTGCGCCCATAGCAGCCAGGTCACTGGCCGCTGCGGCCAGAGCTCGCCAGGCCAGAATACGGGAGGGATAGGCTTCGGGGAAGTGGACCCCCTCTACCAGAGTATCCACCGAAAAAACGAGATCGTTCCCGGCCGGCACGCGCTGGATCGCGCAATCATCTCCGGGCCCCAGAACCAGACAGGGAGTAGCAAGCCGTGCCGCCATCGGCTGGAAATAGCGGCGGATCAGCTCGAACTCACCCATCATCTAGCGAGCGCGTGTCTCGGCAAGCCGCAGGCGACGGCTCAGCTTGTCCAGCACACTATTGACGAACTTGTGCCCTTCGGTACCACCGAAACGCTTGGCCATCTCAATGCCTTCGTTGATGACGACCTTGTAGGGAACGTCCATCCGGTGCTTGAGCTCGTAGGCGCCCAGGCGCACGATGGACATTTCGATGGGATCCACTTCAGCTAGCGGCCGATCAAGAAACGGCTCGATCAGGGAATCCAGATCCCCCTGCTCCCGATGCACACCCCGCAGGAGGTCACGGAAATACAGCAGGTCGACTTTGGTCATGTCGTTGTCGACCATGAACTCCGCTTCAATATCGGAAATGGAACTCTTGCTGAAGTGACGCTGATACAGCCCCTGCATCGCCAGCGCACGAGCGCGGCGACGGTCTCCAGCCTTTGGCTTGCTGCCCGGTGCTGGCCCGGAGGTGTTATCGTCGGTTGTGTTCATCACTCACCCAGTTTCTTGAACAGGCTGACCATCTCCAGCGCGGTTACGGCGGCTTCCCCGCCCTTATTCCCGGCTTTGGTGCCGGAGCGCTCAATGGCCTGCTCGATGGAATCAACGGTCAGAACACCGAAGGCGACCGGAACGTCGGTTTCCAGGCTCACGGCACCCAGACCACTCGACGCTTCGCCGGCAACATAGTCGAAGTGCGGCGTGCCGCCACGAATCACCGCACCCAGGGCGATGATTGCGTCGTAATCCTGTGTCTCCGCCACACGCTTGACCGCCAGCGGCATTTCGTAAGCACCCGGCACCCGGATGATCGCAATATCGTCGTCGGAGATACCGTGGCGACGCAAGGTATCCACCGCACCCTCCACCAGGCTCTCAACTACAAAACCGTTAAACCGGCCTACAACAAGCGCATAGCGACCGCTGCACTGAGTAAAGTCGCCTTCGATTACTTTGATATCTGCCATGCATGGCTCCTTGTCAGGCCAGGGCCAACACCCTGACCAGGTTACTTATTCAGGGGTGTAGGGAACATACTCCACCACTTCCAGATCGAACCCGGAAATAGCAGAAAACTTGATGGGCGGGCTCAGCAGGCGCATTTTGCGAACGCCCACGTCCCGCAGGATCTGCGAGCCCGTTCCCACGGTAAAATAGACGCCCGAGCTGCCTTTACCGGCAGAGCCGCGCTCCTCTCCGAAAAAATCGTGGATGCGATCTTCCAGATTGTAGCTGTCCTCGCCACTGTTCAGCAGGACCACGACGCCCTCGCCTTCGGCGGCCACTTTCTCCAGTGCACGATGCAGCGGCCAGCTGCGGGAGTCTTTACGGCGCGCGCCCAGCAAATCCCGCAGGGTGTCGGTGATGTGAACGCGCACGTAGGCTGGCTCGTCTTCACGAATATCGCCCATCACCATGGCCAGGTGGGTGGAACCCTGGATGTTGTCCCGGTAGGTGCGCAGCTTGAACACACCGTATTCGGTGTCGAGCTCGTTCTCTTCCACGCACTCAATGGTGCGCTCATTCATGGTGCGGTAGTGAATCAGGTCGGCGATGGTACCAATCTTCAGGTCATGCTCTTCGGCAAACCGTTCCAGATCTTCGCGACGCGCCATGGAACCGTCATCGTTCATGATTTCACAAATCACACCAGCCGGCTCCGAACCCGCCAGCGCGGCGAGGTCGCAGGAGGCTTCGGTATGCCCCGCCCGGCTCAGTACGCCACCCGGATCGGACATCAGCGGAAAAATATGGCCGGGCTGCACCAGATCGGATGCCTTGGCATCACGAGCCACTGCGGCCTGCACGGTACGGGCGCGGTCTGCCGCGGAAATGCCGGTGGTCACCCCTTCTTTTGCCTCGATCGACAGGGTGAATTTGGTGCCAAAACCCGACGCATTCTGCTGAACCATCAACGGCAGGCCAAGTTGTGCACAGCGGTCACGGGTCATCGGCATGCAAATCAGCCCTCGCCCGAAGCGGGCCATAAAGTTGATCGCTTCCGGAGTACAGTGTTCCGCCGCCATGACCAGATCGCCTTCGTTCTCACGATCTTCGTCATCCATCAGGATGACCATCTTGCCCCGACGAATATCTTCAATGATGTCTTCGATGGTATTCAGTGCCATACGGTCTTGTACCCTTGCGGTTGAGTAACAGCCTTGCTGCCTTTCACCGTGAATTTAGAAAATTAGCGCCGCGCCAGTATCAGGCGCTGGTCTTCGCCCACCTGACGTCGGTCGAGAACCGTCCAACACACCTTGTCGGCCATGCTGTCCAGTGGAATATGAGCCGTGGGACGCCCGGTACTGCCCATGAACACCGGCGCCTGATAAAGCCAGAGCTCATCGACCAGCTGCTCCTGAATAAAGGTCCCGGCCAAAGTTGGCCCGGCCTCTACCAGCAACTCATTAATGCCAAGCTCTCCCAGTGCATCCAGTAACTCGGACAAATCAATGCCGTTGTCTTTCCAGGCGACGCCGTTAATGCTCACCCCCAGCGCTGCCAGATCCTGTGCCGGTTCGGTCGGCAAGGTCGAGGACGCGCAAAACAACTGCACGTTTCCACCTTGCAGAATCTTGGCGGACGACGGTGTACGCGCATCCCGGTCGGCAATGATCCTGAGCGGCTGACGGGAGGGCTCGGTTGCGTCACCGATGTCTCCCAGTTCGGGCCGTCTTACGGTCAGCGAGGGATCATCGGCCAGAACCGTACCCACCCCGGTCAGGATGGCATCACTGGTTGCCCGCAGGCGCTGAACATCCTTACGCGCTTCCGGGCCGGTAATCCACTGACTCTCGCCGGAAGCCATCGCGGTTCGTCCGTCCAGACTGGCCGCCATCTTCAGCCGCACAAACGGCCGTCCGGTATTCATTCGTTTCATGAAACCGGGGTTGAGCCTGGCAGCCTCTTCCGCCAGCACGCCTTCCTGCACCTGAATGCCGGCCTCGCGCAACAACTCCAGGCCCCGGCCCGATACGGCCGGATTCGGATCCTTGGTTGCGACAACCACGCGCGCCACTCCGGCATCAATCAACGCCCGGGCGCAAGGTGGTGTGCGACCAAAGTGACTGCACGGCTCCAGGGTGACATAAGCGGTTGCCCCCCGTGCCGACGGACCGGCGTGGCTCAGCGCACGGATTTCCGCATGGGCTTCTCCGGCGCGTTCGTGCCAGCCCTCGCCCAGAATCTCGCCCCCCCTGGCAATGACACAACCGACCCGGGGGTTGGGGTGTGTCGAATAGCGGCCGCGCCACGCCAGCTGCACCGCGCGAGCCATCAGGGTTCGATCAGAAGCGTCGTTCATGCCTTGCCTTTCGGGGCGCGGTTATCAGCCAGCGCCTTCGCCACATCCACGGGATGTTCGCCATTCGCCTCTGACAAGCGTTCGATCTCTTCCTTGAATTCGTTGATGTCCTGAAAACTCCGGTAAACCGAGGCGAAGCGGACGTAAGCCACCTGATCCAGCTGACGCAATTCGGTCATCACTTCCTCGCCCACCTGCATGGACTTGACCTCGCGCTCACCGGTCGCCCGCAGGCGATGTTTGATCCGGTTCAGGGCGGCATCGATCTGCTCGATGCTGACCGGCCGCTTTTCCAATGCTTTCATCAAGCCGGACCGGAGTTTCTCTTCGTCAAACGGCTGCCGGACGCCATCCTGTTTGACCACCCGGGGCATCACCAGTTCGGCGCTTTCAAAAGTGGTAAAACGCTCGTGACAGGACAGACATTCCCTGCGGCGGCGAACCTGATCACCCTCGGCCACCAGCCGGGAATCGATCACCTTGGTGTCAGCTTCACCACAGAACGGACAATGCATAATTCAGAGACTCCAGAACGGAGGCCGGGCCGTGTGCCTGAAACACGCGGCCCGGCAGGGTCTTGACGGAAAGTTTAGCCGTAGACCGGGAATCGGGCACACACGGCCTCAACCTGCTCACGAACCCGTTCAATCACGGATTCATCACCCATGTTGTCGAGGATGTCGCAGATCCAGCCGGCCAGGTCACGACACTCGGACTCGCCAAAGCCTCGGGTGGTGATCGCCGGAGTACCGATACGCAGACCGGAGGTGACGAACGGCGAGCGCGGATCGTTGGGCACGGCGTTCTTGTTCACGGTAATGTGCGCGCGGCCCAGAGCGGCATCGGCATCTTTACCGGTGATGTCCTGTTTGATCAGGCTCAGCAGGAACAGGTGGTTTTTGGTGCCACCGGATACCACGTCATAACCGCGCTCAACGAAGACCTGCGCCATGGCGCCGGCGTTCTTGACCACCTGCTGCTGGTACGCCTTGAACTCGTCGCTCATGGCTTCTTTAAAGCATATCGCCTTGGCCGCGATCACGTGCATCAGCGGGCCGCCCTGGCCACCGGGGAATACGGCCGAGTTCAGTTTCTTCTGCAAATCGGCGTCGTCGCAGGCCAGAATCAGGCCACCGCGAGGACCACGCAGCGTCTTGTGGGTGGTGGTCGCCACCACGTGGGCGTGAGGCACCGGATCCGGGTATACGCCCGCCGCAACCAGGCCAGCCACGTGGGCCATGTCGACAAAGAGGTACGCGCCGACCTTGTCGGCAATCTCACGGAACCGGGCAAAGTCCAGCTCCTGAGAATACGCAGAGAAGCCAGCAATGATCATCCGCGGCTTGTGCTCAAGCGCCAGGGCTTCCACTTCGTCGTAGTCGATCAGCCCGGTGTCCGGATTCAGGCCGTACTGCACCGCGCTGTAGATCTTGCCGGAGAAATTAACGCTGGCACCGTGCGTCAGGTGGCCGCCGTGAGCCAGGCTCATACCCAGCACGGTATCACCCGGTTTGAGCAGAGCCATGAACACCGCCGAGTTGGCCTGGGAGCCGGAATGGGGCTGCACGTTGGCGTAAGCCGCGCCGAAAAGCTGTTTGGCGCGATCGATGGCCAGCTCTTCCGCGATATCCACGAATTCGCAGCCACCGTAGTAGCGCTTGCCCGGATAGCCTTCAGCGTACTTGTTGGTCAGAACGCTGCCCTGGGCTTCCATTACGCGCGGGCTGGTGTAGTTCTCCGACGCAATCAGTTCGATGTGAACTTCCTGACGCTTCTCTTCCGCCTGCATGGCGTTCCAGAGTTCATCGTCAAAGCCGGCGATTTTCATATCACGGTTAAACATGGATGCGCTGCCCCTGTATGTTTGTCTGGTACGGGGGCATTTCGCCCGGCCGTACACCCTGAAAAATTGGGCCGCCATTCTATCTTAGATGGCGGTCAAAAATCACCTTTTTGCCGCCGCCGGCGGCTCCGGATAAACCCTCACCCCCCAAGGGTTCGAGTTTCCCTCAATTGCTATAGCAGTGTGGTTTCGCTACCTTACGTGCCTAATCCCCAAGTCGTATTTTGATCACCTCCGAATTCAACAGAGGACACAGCCTGTTATGGCCCAATACGTATACACCATGAACCGCGTGGGCAAAGTGGTTCCGCCCAAGCGTGAAATTCTCAAAGACATTTCTCTGAGCTTCTTCCCAGGCGCCAAGATTGGTGTGCTGGGTCTGAACGGTGCCGGTAAATCCACCCTGCTGCGGATCATGGCGGGTGTGGACCAGGATTACATCGGCGAGGCACGCCCTCAGCCAGGCATTAACGTCGGCTACCTGCCGCAGGAGCCGGAACTGGACGACAGCAAGACCGTCAAGGAAATCGTCGACGAAGCCGTATCTGGCGTGCACGATGCCCTGGCCGAGCTGGACAAGGTTTACGCCGCCTACGCCGAGCCGGATGCCGACTTCGACGCACTGGCCAAGAAGCAAGGTGAACTGGAAGCCTATATCCAGGCCACCGACGGCCATGACATTGAGCGCAAAATGGAAGTGGCGGCCGACGCGCTGCGCCTGCCGGCCTGGGATCAGCCGGTGAAAAACCTGTCGGGTGGTGAACGCCGCCGCGTGGCCCTGTGCCGCCTGCTGCTTTCGGGCCCGGACATGCTGCTGCTGGACGAGCCTACCAACCATCTGGACGCCGAATCCGTCGCGTGGCTGGAGCGCTTCCTGCACGACTACGAAGGCACCGTGGTAGCCATCACCCACGACCGTTACTTCCTGGACAACGTCGCCGGCTGGATTCTGGAACTGGACCGGGGCCACGGCATTCCGTTCGAGGGCAACTACAGCCAGTGGCTGGAGAACAAAGAGAAGCGCTTGGAGATGGAAGCCAAGCAGGAGGCTGCCCACCAGAAGGCCATCAAGCACGAACTGGAATGGGTGCGCTCCAACGCCAAGGGCCGACAGTCCAAGAGCAAGGCCCGCCTGTCTCGCTTCGAGGAAATGTCCTCGCAGGAATTCCAGAAGCGTAACGAAACCAACGAGCTTTACATTCCACCCGGACCGCGCCTGGGCGACAAGGTCATCGAAGTGGACGGCATCAGCAAGTCCTTCGACGACCGCCTGCTCTATGAAAATGTCTCGTTCAACGTACCGCCCGGCGCGATTGTCGGCATCATCGGCGGCAACGGCGCCGGTAAGTCCACCCTGTTCCGCATGATCTCCGGCAAAGACCAGCCTGACAGCGGCTCCATTACCGTGGGCGAGACGGTCAAACTGGCCTACGTGGATCAGATGCGCGATCTCGAAGGCGACAAAACCGTCTGGGAAGAACTGAGCGACGGCCAGGACATCATCAAGGTCGGCAACTACGAAACCCCGTCCCGGGCCTATGTTGGCCGCTTCAACTTCAAGGGCTCCGACCAGCAGAAGCGGGTTGGCGACCTGTCCGGTGGTGAGCGCAACCGCCTGCACCTGGCCAAGCTGCTGAAAGAAGGCGGCAACGTTCTGCTGCTGGACGAACCGACCAACGACCTGGACGTGGAAACCCTGCGCGCCTTGGAAGAAGCCCTGCTCAACTTCCCCGGCGCAGCCCTGGTAATCTCGCACGACCGCTGGTTCCTGGACCGGGTCGCCACCCACATCCTGGCGTTCGAGGATGATGGTGAAGTGGTGTACTTCGAAGGTAACTTCAACGAATACGACGAAGACCACAAGAAGCGCAAGGGTGACTCCGCGATGGTGCCCCAGCGCATGAAGTACAAGAAGCTGGCCTGATGGCAAAGACCAAAACGTCATACGTCTGCACCGAATGCGGTGCAGATTACTCCAAGTGGCAGGGCCAGTGCAGTGCCTGCCACGAATGGAACACCATCAGCGAAGTTCGCGGTGTTGGCAGCCAGCCCAAGGGCGCCCGTGGCGCCCGCTTTGAAGGGTTCGCCGGCAGCCTGGCCGAAATCCAGCGGCTGGATGACGTAAGCCTGGCCGAACAGCCCCGTATCAGCACCGGCATGCAGGAGTTCGACCGGGTTCTTGGCGGCGGTCTGGTAGAGGGTTCCGCAGTTCTGATGGGCGGACATCCCGGCGCGGGCAAGAGCACGCTTCTGCTGCAGGCGGTCTGTCATCTGGCGGAGAGCGTTTCCGCGCTGTACGTTACCGGTGAGGAATCCCTGCAGCAGGTGGCCATGCGCGCCAAGCGGCTGGGCTTGCCCACCAAAGATCTCAACATGCTGTCCGAAACCAGTGTCGAGCGGGTTATTCAAATCGCCGAGACTGAAAAACCCCGCATTCTCGTGGTCGACAGTATTCAGGTTATGCACATGGCCGACATCGAATCGGCCCCGGGCTCGGTCTCCCAGGTTCGGGAAAGCGCCGCCTTTCTGACCCGCTTCGCCAAGCAAAGCGGCACCATCCTGTTTCTGGTGGGTCATGTCACCAAGGACGGCAGTCTGGCCGGTCCGAAGGTGCTCGAACACATGATCGACTGCTCCATCCTGCTGGAGGGCTCCAGCGATAGCCGATACCGCACCCTGCGGGGCATCAAGAACCGCTTCGGCGCGGTCAATGAACTGGGCGTATTCGCCATGCTGGAGCAGGGCCTGAAAGAAGTGAAAAACCCCAGCGCGATTTTCCTGAACCGGGGCGAAGAAGCCGCCCCCGGCAGCGTGGTGATGGTGGTCTGGGAAGGCACTCGCCCCATGCTGGTGGAAATCCAGGCATTGGTGGACATGGCGCAGGGCGGCTACCCCCGTCGTGTGGCCGTGGGCCTCGACCAGAACCGGCTGGCCATGCTGCTGGCGGTCCTGCATCGACACGGCGGCATGCATGTGTCCGATCAGGACGTGTTCGTGAATGTGGTGGGCGGCGTCAAGGTGGCGGAAACCAGCGCCGATCTGGCGTTACTGGCAGCGATCGTGTCGTCGTTCCGGGATCGGGCCTTGCCGCAGGATCTGGTCATTTTCGGTGAGGTGGGGCTGTCCGGGGAAATCCGTCCGGTGCCCAGCGGCCAGGAACGCATCTACGAGGCGGCCAAACATGGCTTTACCCGGGCCCTGGTGCCGAAAGCGAACGCGCCGCGCAAACCTATTGAGGGCATGAAAGTCACGGCCGTGACCCGCCTCAGTGAGGCACTTGCCGCGCTGGAAGACTTCCAGTGAGCCATCGAACTACGAGCGCGATGTCGTTCAGCGGCATCGCTCACTCGATCAGGTGAGCGAATTCCCGCTCAAGAAGCGCCTGATCCCCGAGATTCAGCTCCACCAATCGCTTCAGGTGGCTGGCACTCTCAAGATCAATGTATTCACATTTGAAGCCGAGGCGATGGGGCTCGATGTGCCGCAGGGCCACGGCCATCACGATCCCCGTTTCGTTGTCGTTCAGGTGAACCACCACCTCGCAAGGCTCTTTCAGCGGCACATCCCAGGCATCCGGGCGCACCACCAACACTCCCTTGAGCGAGATATCCAGAACCTGCGTCTCCCAGACCTGATCCTGCCAGTGCAGCTCACAGGGCGCATCAAACTCAATGCGATGGAAGCGTCGTTTTTCGGGCGTGTTATCAGACAAGCGGTTACTCCTGTTGACCCATCTTGCTCTCCGAGACTATAACCCTGCCCTGAGCATCCCGCCAGCCGGCGGACGGGAGCGAGTCGCGGCGGCAGTTGAACCAGCACCGCGACTCAGACAACAGATGCCTTACCGGTGGTACTCCGGGCTCAGCTCGACCACTGCCTCGATAAAGGCACCGGCGTGGGCCGGGTCGACATCCGGGGTAATACCATGCCCGAGATTGAAAATATGACCGGGGCCGTTACCGAAGCGCCGCAGGATATCCGCCACTTCCTGCCGGATGCGAGCGGGCGGTGCGTACAGCATGGCCGGATCCATGTTGCCCTGCAGGGCTACCCGATCACCAATCCGGGCCCGGGCATTGCCAATGTCGGTGGTCCAGTCCAGCCCGACGGCATCGGCGCCGGCATCCGCGATGGATTCCAGCCACTGGCCACCGTTCTTGGTGAACAGGATGACGGGCACGCGGCGCCCTTCGCTCTCACGCTGGAGCCCGGCCACGATCTTCTTCATGTAACGCAACGAGAACTCCTCGTACGCCCAGCTGCTTAGCACCCCGCCCCAGGTATCGAAAATCTGTATCGCCTGAGCACCGGCTTCGATCTGGCCATTGAGGTAGTCGATCACCGAGTCCGCCAGATGATCGAGCAGACGATGCATTACCTCGGGCTGCCCATACATGAGTTTCTTGGCTTCACGGAAGTCCTTGGAAGATCCGCCTTCGATCATGTAGGTCGCCAGCGTCCACGGACTGCCCGAGAAACCAATCAGCGGTAGACGACCGCCGAGGGCGCCGCGGATTGTCGACACGGCGTTCATGACGTAATCCAGATCCACCTTGGCATTCAGTGTCGGCAGGGCCGCCACATCGGCTTCGGAGCGAATGGTTTGCCTGAACTTGGGGCCTTCGCCTGTCTCAAAATACAGACCGAGACCGAGAGCATCGGGGATGGTCAGAATGTCTGAGAACAGGATGGCCGCATCCAGTGGATAACGTTCCAACGGCTGGAGCGTCACCTCACAGGCCAGCTCCGTGTTTTTGCACAGGCTGAGGAAGTCGCCGGCCTTGGCCCGGGTCGCCCGGTACTCCGGCAGGTAGCGACCCGCCTGGCGCATCATCCACACCGGCGTACGGTCCACGGGCTGGCGCATCAGGGCGCGCAGAAAGCGATCGTTCTTCAACTCAGTCATAGACATTCCAGCATTCTTGGTCATTGAGTGGTTCTATACGAATGGGGAGCAATGATACCCCGTTTGCAGCAATAAAAAAGGGCGGCTTACCACGAGTAAGCCGCCCTTTTTTTCCGGTCAGACCGGAATCAGACTTCCAGGTAGTCCAGAATACCTTCGGCGGCCTGACGGCCTTCCCAGATAGCGGTCACCACCAGGTCGGAACCCCGGACCATGTCCCCTCCGGCGAAGATCTTCGGGTTGCTGGTCTGGAAGGCAAACGCGGACTGCTCCGGTGCCACCACACGGCCGGAGTCGTCGGTGCCGACCTCCAACTCGTCGAACCAATCCGCCGGGCTTGGACGGAAACCGAAGGCGACCAGTACGGCGTCGGCAGGAATGACCTCTTCACTGCCGGGCACCACTTCCGGCCGACGACGACCATTTTCATCCGGGTCGCCCAGGCGGGTCGACACAACCTTCACGCCCTCCACCTGATCCTCACCAATGATGGCGATAGGCTGACGGTTGAACAGGAACTTCACGCCCTCTTCCTTGGCGTTGGCCACCTCACGGCGAGAGCCCGGCATGTTCTCTTCGTCCCGACGATAGGCACAGGTCACGCTTTCCGCCTGCTGACGGATAGACGTACGGTTGCAGTCCATGGCGGTATCGCCACCGCCGAGCACAACCACGCGCTTACCCTTCATGTCGATGAAGTCAGCCGGGTCCTGCTCGAACCCCAGGCGACGATTGACGTTGGAGATCAGGAACGGAAGTGCGTCGTGAACGCCCGGCAGATTTTCACCGGGGAAACCACCCTTCATGTAGGTGTAGGTGCCCATGCCCATAAAGACCGCATCGTATTCGTCGATGATGTCCTGCAGCATGACGTCCTTACCCACCTCGGTAGCGAGGCGGAATTCCACGCCCATCTCTTCGAACACCTGCCGGCGGCGGCTCATGACCGATTTTTCCAGCTTGAATTCGGGGATTCCGAAGGTCAGCAGGCCGCCAATTTCCGGGTAGCGATCAAAGACCACCGGCTTGACGCCGTTGCGGACCAGAATGTCGGCACAGCCCAAGCCGGCAGGGCCGGCACCAATGACCGCGACTTTCTTGTCGGTCCACTTGACCGCAGACATATCCGGCTTCCAGCCCAGCGCAAAGGCGGTATCGGTGATGTATTTCTCCACCGACCCGATGGTCACTGCGCCATAGCCATCGTTCAGGGTACACGCACCCTCACACAGACGGTCCTGCGGGCACACCCGGCCACACACTTCCGGCAGCGAGTTGGTCTGGTGACACAGCTCCACCGCCTTCATGACGTTGCCCTCAGACACCAGCTTCAGCCAGTTGGGGATGTAGTTGTGCACCGGGCACTTCCATTCACAGTACGGGTTACCGCACGCCAGACAACGATGAGCCTGTGAAGACGCGGCGTTGGCCGTGAAAGGATGATAAATCTCGCCAAACTCCTGCTTGCGCTTCTTGGCGGGGACTTTTTTCGGGTCAACCCGGCCCACCTCAACAAACTGGAAGTCGTTACTCAGTCGTTCTTTCATCTTGCTACTCTCATCAGCTCAATTTCGACCAGGGCAGCCCTCCTTGGGCCGCCCTTAAACCCTGTCTCTCCGGGGGGACCTTATTCCGGTCTTGCCCGGGTGCTCGCCAGCAGGCTGCGAAGATTGGCAGCCTTGGGTTTAACCAGCCAGAAACGGCCGATGTAATCTTCGAAATTTTCAAGGATGTGCGCGGCCCACTCGCTGTTGGTTTCCGAGATGTGCTCACGTATGACGCCACGCAGGTGATTCCGGTACGACTCCATGTCTTCACTGGAAATCCGCTGGATCTCTACGAGCTCGTGGTTGTACTTGTCAACGAACGTGTTGTTCATATCCAGCACGTAGGCGAATCCGCCGGTCATGCCCGCGCCGAAATTATGGCCCGTGTTGCCCAGAACTGTCACCAGACCGCCGGTCATGTACTCACAGCAGTGGTCGCCAGCGCCCTCGACCACCGCATGGGCGCCGGAGTTACGCACGGCAAAACGCTCACCCGCGGTGCCAGCTGCAAACAGCTTGCCTCCGGTGGCGCCGTACAGGCAGGTGTTACCGACGATCGAGGTTTCCTGAGTCTTGAATGCGCTGCCCCGGGGCGGCTTGACCACCAGCTTCCCGCCGGTCATGCCCTTGCCGACGTAGTCGTTGGCGTCACCTTCCAGAATCAGATTCAGGCCACCAACGTTCCACACGCCAAAGCTCTGGCCGGCGGTGCCGGTGAGGTCCAGAGTAATCGGCGCATCCGCCATGCCCTGGTTACCATGCTGCGCAGCGATCTCACCAGACAGACGCGCACCGATCGAGCGATCACAGTTGGTCACGCGGTAGGACCAGGCGCCGCCGGAGGCGTTTTCAATGGCCGCCGCGGTATCCTTGATCATCTGCTCCGCCAAAGTGCCCTTATCGAAAGGATGGTTGTGTTCAACCTGGCAGGTGTGCGGTTTGTCGGCCGGAATATGCTCGTTGGACAGCAGCCGCGACAGATCCAGCTTCTTCTGGCGCTCGGTATCGCCCGGCAGCCGCTCCAGCAGGTCAACACGCCCGACCAGCTCCTCGAGGGTTCGGACGCCCAGCTTGGCCATCCACTCGCGGGTTTCCTCCGCTACGAAGCGGAAGAAATTCATGGCCATTTCCACCGTGCCCTTGAAGTGCTCTTCACGCAGGTGCTCGTTCTGGGTTGCAACACCGGTGGCGCAGTTATTGAGGTGGCAGATGCGCAGGTATTTACAACCCAGCGCGACCATCGGCGTGGTTCCGAAACCAAAGCTTTCCGCACCAAGGATGGCGGCCTTGACCACATCCAGACCGGTCTTGATACCACCATCGGTCTGCAGGCGAATCTTGCCACGCAGATCATTGGCGCGCAGCGCCTGATGGGTCTCAGTCAGGCCCAGCTCCCATGGGGAACCGGCGTAACGGATGGAAGTCAGCGGGCTCGCTGCGGTGCCACCGTCGTAACCGGATACGGTAATCAGATCGGCGTATGCCTTGGCCACACCGGCCGCAATGGTTCCGACGCCCGGCTCGGACACCAGTTTCACCGACACCAGCGCCTCAGGATTGACCTGCTTGAGATCGAAAATCAGCTGGGCCAGATCCTCAATCGAATAGATATCGTGGTGTGGCGGCGGTGAAATCAGCGTGACACCCGGCACCGAGTATCGCAGGCGAGCAATCAGGTCGTTCACCTTACCACCCGGCAACTGGCCACCCTCGCCCGGCTTGGCGCCCTGAGCCACTTTGATCTGCATGACGTCAGCGCTACGCAGGTATTCCGCGGTAACACCAAAGCGACCGGAAGCCACCTGTTTGATCTTGGAACGTTTTTCCGTGCCGTGGCGGGCCGGGTCTTCCCCGCCCTCACCTGAGTTGGACCGCCCACCGAGCGTGTTCATTGCTACTGCAAGCGCCTCATGCGCCTCGGGCGACAACGCCCCCAGAGACATGGCCGCAGAGTCGAACCGGGGGAAGATCTTTTCCACCGGCTCAACGTCCGACAGATCAATCTGCTTGAGGTCGCCACGCAGTGCGAGCAGGTCCCGCAACGTGGCGACCGGGCGCTCGTTCACCAGGGCCGCGTATTCTTTGTAGTGCCCATAATTACCGCTGGTTACCGCTTCCTGCAGCTTGCCGACCACATCGGGGTTGAAGGCATGGTATTCCTGTCCATGGACATACTTGAGCAAACCTCCCGGAGTGATAGGTTTGCGAGAACTCCGTGCCAGAGCGGCCAGTTGTTCCTGATCCTGCTGGAAATCAAAGAAACCCGCACCCTGGATACGACTGGGCACGCCCCTGAAACAGAGGTCGACAACTTCGTCGGCCAGACCAATGGCTTCGAACAACTGTGCGCCACGATAAGAGGTGATGGTGGAAATCCCCATTTTAGAGAGGATCTTCAGCAGCCCCTTATTGATACCCCGGCGGTAATTATTCTTGGCTTCGATGGGATCCATCAGCATTTCGCCGGTACGGATCAGATCGTTCAGGACCTGGTAAGCCAGGTACGGGTAGACCGCTGTTGCGCCGAAACCGAACAACACAGCAAAGTGATGGGGATCGCGCGCCCAGCCGGTTTCAACCACCAGATTAGAATCGCAGCGGAGCCCGCGCTCAACCAGATGGTGATGGACGGCGGCCGTGGCCATCATGGCATTCACGGGCAGCTCACCATCGTTGAGCTCACGGTCAGTCAAGACCAGAATCACCTTGCCATTGCGGGCGGCCTGCTCGGCTTGCTCACAGACACTGCGAATCGCACCCTCGAGGCCCATCTCAGGTCGGTAACTCAGCTGAATCCGCTCGACCTCGAAGCCCGAGCGCTCATTGTTCACCACCTTCAGGAACTTCGCCGGCGACAGAACCGGTGTCGACAAAATGATTCGATTGGCGTGATCCGCGGTTTCCAGGAACACGTTCTTTTCCGCGCCCAGGCAGGTCTCCAGTGACATCACGATAGACTCACGGAGTGGGTCGATGGCCGGGTTGGTTACCTGGGCAAACTTCTGCCGGAAGTAATCGGCAACGTGGCGTACCTTGCTGGACAGAACAGCCATGGGGGTGTCATCACCCATGGAGCCCACCGCTTCCTGACCACTCTCAGCCAGCGGACGCAGCACCTGATCCCGCTCCTCGAACGACACGTTGAACATTTTCTGGTGAACCAGCAAATCATCCGCATCCATCAGTTTGAATTCGGGCGTTTCCTGGTTCAGCGTGGTTTCAACACGCAACGCATTCTGACGCAGCCAGCTACGATACGGTTGGGCCGTCTTCAGGCGCTGATCAATGTCGTCGGTGTGCAGGACTTCACCGGTTTCAGTATCAATGGCCAGCATCTGTCCCGGACCCACTCGCCCTTTGGCAACCACGTCGTCGGGCTGGTAAGCGTAGGTACCGATTTCCGAGGCCAGGGTAATAAAATCATCCTTGGTGATTACCCAACGCGCCGGGCGAAGGCCATTGCGGTCGAGCATGCACAGTGCGTATCGACCATCCGACATCACCAGGCCTGCCGGCCCATCCCAAGGCTCCATGTGCATGGAGTTGTATTCGTAGAAAGCGCGCAACTCCGGATCCATGCTGTCAACGTTCTGCCACGCGGGCGGAATCATCATGCGAACAGCGCGGAACAGCTCAACACCGCCGGCCAGCAGAATTTCCAGCATGTTATCCATGCTTGAGGAATCGGAACCCGTCAGGTTTACCAGCGGCTGCAGGGTCTGAAGGTCAGGCAGATCCGGTGAGCTGAACTTTGCGGCGCGGGCTATCGCCCAGTTCCGGTTACCATCAATGGTGTTGATTTCGCCATTATGGGCCAGGTAACGGAAGGGCTGGGCCAGCGGCCAACGCGGCATGGTGTTGGTGGAGAACCGCTGATGGAATACGCAGATCGCCGTTTCCAGATCCGGATCACCCAGGTCCTTGTAGAAATTGGCGAGATCCGCCGGCATCATCAGGCCTTTATACGCCAGCGTGCGGTGGGACAGGCTGCAGATGTAAAACTCGGGATCCTCCGCCATGTCCCGCTCGGCATGACGGCGGCCAACGAACAGACTGATGGCAAACTCTTTCTCTGACTGAGCAGCCGGCACGACAAACACCTGCTCAATACGCGGCAGGCAGTCCAGAGCCATGGGCCCCAGGCAGCTGACATCGACAGGTACTTCCCGCCAGCCCATAATCTCGAGCCCTTGCTCGACCAGACGCTTCTCAATGGAAGCCCGTCCCGCTGCCGCCTTGCTCTCGTCCTGGTTCAGAAATACCTGTCCAACTGCAAATACGTCACCCGGCTCTTTGCCAAAGGCCGCCTTTGCAGCCTTTCTCAAAAAGGCATCCGGGCTTTGAATCAGAAGGCCACAACCATCGCCGGTCTTGCCATCCGCAGCGATCCCGCCACGGTGGGTCATGCACGTCAGCGACTCGATGGCAGTTTGCAGTAGCTTGTGGCTCACCTCACCTTTCATGTGAGCTATCAAGCCGAAGCCACAGTTGTCCCTGAATTCCTCGGGATGATACAAACCTGTCATCATAAGCGTTCTCTCGCGTATAAATACTTTCCAATCAGAGGGTTAGCCGAAACCGACCAACAAAACACCCTCTGACTCTGAAAATAAGGGGGCTGGCCATTTTACACACGTAGAAATACGTACTCAAATGGCATGATGCGGAATTCTGGGGCCTCGGGCGTAATTCAGGCCAAGGACGGCAGGCCCAATACCCCGGATTCAGGCTAAAACGGCGGTCACATTCAGAGGTCCGAGGCGGCCCGAATCCACGGGGATTGGTCGCGCAAGTCCTTCGGCAGGTTTGTCTCAGCCGCTCGTGCGGCTTCCCTGGTTGGATAGGGGCCGGCAAACACCATAAACCAGAACCGGCCTTGACGCTCGCTGCGAGTATAGACCAATCCCTCAAGATCTCTATGCTGCTCCAGCAGTGACAGAGCTGTCTTCTCAAGGTTCCCGGCCACCAACTGAACTACCCAGCCGCCATTCGACCGCAGCTGAGCGATATCGACAAATCGATCCGGGTTCGAGGGTTGGAAATCGGGAGCGCCAACCATCCCATTATCAGGGGCTGGCGCCTGCGCTTCGGGCGTCGAAGGCAATTCGGTCCGAGACTGCACACCCGGGCCCAAGGTTTCACTAACCTCTTTGGCAGGCAAAGACTCTGAGGCATCAGCCTCGTCATCTTCCGGTACGACATCAGTTTCCGGTAATTCAGGCTCGACACGCTCAACAGCAACATCAGGCGCATCGTCGCCCTCACTGTCTGCGTCAGACTGGCGGACGGAACGCTCAGCCTCAGCCAACTCGGGAGCTCCCGGTCCGGAAAGGTCGCGCTCCGGAGCGGCCAGCTCATCCATAAAAACCGGCTTCGGGGATGGTGCCTCAGCGTCATCGGTCACGGGCGCGGCCGGGCCTACCGTAATACTTTTCCTGGCCGGCGCAGCCCTCTCAGACTGCGATGCGCTCTCTGCCATTGACTGATCGTATTGACGGGAGACAAACCACCAGGACCCGGCCAACAACGCCAGAGCCAATGCAGGCCAAGCGAGGGTTCCCAGCAACGAAGGACGGCGCCGTGTGCCGGACGGAGAGCCTGCCAACCCGAGCCAGACTCCGGGCGCGACTCGCTTAATGCGCCCGAAACTGCCCTGACTGAGCGTGTGGATAACGGCAACATTGGCCGGGGACAGCATTTTCCTTACATCGCCACCCGCCTGGTAAATCCTCGGCTCCAGGTAGGCGTGTACCTCTTCCTGTGTCAGCGGACGAAGATGAATCTGGTGCATGCCCGATGCCGCGATGGTTGGGTCGACCAACCCCGCCAACTGGTCAGTGCCGGCCAAAACAGGCAAGGCTGCGGCGGAACGCTCCGACGCCAGAAAGGCGGACACCAGAAGTCGCAATAATTCGCCGGGCACGCGATCCGCATCATCGATCAGCAGCACCATTCTCTGGCCCTTACGGGCACGCGATTCAGACCAGCGGAAGAAATGATAGACGCTGTCCCTGGGATTCCGTTCCTCCCGAAACGCAGGGGGCGCAATCGCTTTTAAGCGCATGGCGAGGGATTTAGCGCTGGTGAACGCGGACGCTGGCAAGGCCTTAAATTCGAGGCGCGCTGATTCGCTGCGGACCAGTTCGGCAAGCAAGCGGGTTTTCCCAACCCCGTCAGCCCCGGTTAAAAGAATCGCCATGTCTCCGAAGCCACAAAGATGGCGCAGTGACTCAAGCGCGTGATGACGCATGGCATCGGGGAAAAATGGCGTTTCGAAGTCCATAGGATTGGCTCGGAGGCCAAACCGCTGCTGGAGGCGCGCAACCAGCCCCCCGGAATCGACCGTACTCAGACGCTCTTCCACCACAAGGCTTCCTTGTCCCTCAACCGTAGACACTCAGCTGATCGCAAACCGGCTGAGAAAGCTTAATGACAAAAAACCGACAGGGTTTGAGCCAGGTTCTCCGGCGCCGAATCCCCGGTCACCACCGCCTCACCCATCGCGGCTAACAGCACCAGGCGCAGGCGTCCATCAACGTTCTTTTTATCGACGGCCATCAATCTCATGAAATCATCCGGCGTCATCGCCTCAGGCGGGGTATCCGGCAACCCTGCTCGCCGCACAATCTCGACGACCCGAGTTTTCTCGGGTTCTGTGATCATACCCTCCCGGGCTGACAAGTCTGCCGCCATCACCATCCCGGTACCGACGGCTTCGCCATGAAGCCATTTGCCGTAACCGGCATAGGTTTCGATCGCATGGCCAAAGGTATGTCCGAGATTCAGGATAGCTCGCAAACCACCTTCACGCTCATCCTGAGCCACCACCTCCGCCTTACAGCGGCAGGATCGGAAAATGGCCTCGGCAAGGGCCTCAGCGTCAAGAGCAACAAGCCGATCCATTTCCTGCTCGAGCCAGGCCAGGAAATCCAGATCGCGAATCAACCCATACTTGATGACCTCGGCCAGGCCCGCCGAAATCTCTCTTGGTGGCAAGGTGGTGAGACTATCGGTATCGATCAGTACGATCTCGGGCTGATGAAACGCCCCGATCATGTTTTTCCCAAGCGGGTGGTTGATCCCGGTTTTACCGCCAACCGATGAATCAACCTGTGACAATAAGGTGGTAGGAATCTGAATAAACGGAACCCCGCGCTGGTAACAGGCAGCGGCAAATCCCGTCATGTCTCCAACAACCCCACCGCCAAGCGCCACCAAGGTGGTCTTCCGGCTATGGCGCTTCTCCAGCAGGGCATCAAAGATACGGTTGAGCGTGGACCAATCCTTGTATTGCTCGCCATCGGGCAACACCACCGTATCAACCTGAAGCCCCGGAAAGCTCGCGATCGCCTGTTCCAAATACAGGGGGGCAACAGTGTCGTTGGTCACGATCATGACCTGATGGCCCGAAACCCAGGAGGTCAGGTCCTGCCGGCCCAGCAGCTGCCGGCCAATAATAATCGGGTAGCTGCGCTCGCCAAGTTCTACCGTCAGTTCATGGAGAATCTCAGGCATGATGTCGTCCTTCCTTACGAACCTTTCTTTTATGGCGAGGCGTTTTCGGGTTCAGGCGGTTGACCAGTTGCCGGACCACCAGGCGAGGGCTTTTGCGATCGGTGTACATCACGATGTCGGCCAACCCCGTATACAAGGGATCCCGAATGGCGAAGAGATTACGCAGCACGGCCTCAGGATCTTCATTCTGCAAAAGCGGGCGGTTCCGATCCCTGCGTGTACGTTCGACCTGCTGCTCGATTGAGGTTTTCAGATAGATGACAACCGCACCCTGCTTGAGGATTGCCCGGTTTTCGGGGCGCATTACCGCGCCCCCGCCGGTCGCCACCACGGCATTTTCCTGCCCTGAGAGTTCCTTGAGCATTGCCGTCTCACGCTGGCGAAAGCCTTCCTCCCCTTCCACATCAAAGATCCAGGGGATATTCGCACCACAGCGTTCTTCAATGATCCGATCCGAGTCCATGAACTGATAACCCAGCTCCCTCGCCAGCAACCGGCCAATGGTACTTTTCCCGGCGCCCATAGGGCCCACCAGAACAACGCGTTTGGGCAATGACATGACTTCCGCTCAATGGTTTTTCAGGCCCGTGAGAATAGCACAGGCGCTGGTGTTCCCTAAACATTCAAGGTGTGCGACCGCGGCCGTGCAGACACAAAAAAGCCGCCGGGGTTATGCGGCGGCTTCTGGATAACGAGCGATTACTGAATCAGGTCGCTCTTGATGATCTTCGGCGTGATGAAGATCAGCAACTCACTGCGCTCATCGATACGCTCGGTGCGCTTGAACAGGCGCCCCAGGTAAGGAATGTCGCCGAGGAACGGTGTCTTGGTGGTCTGGGTGGCCACCTCAGACTGGAAGATCCCGCCAAGCACCACAGTCTCGCCATTACCCACCAGTACCTGCGTGGTGACCTCGTTGGTGTTAATGGACGGGATCCCTGCGGTCACTTCGCCACGGGAGTCCTGGTTGACCACCAGGTCCATGATGATCTTGTCATCAGGTGTGATCTGCGGCGTCACTTCCAGGGACAGCACGGCTTCCTTGAACGATACCGATGTTGCACCGCTGGAAGACGCTTCCTGGTAAGGGATCTCTTCACCAGACTTGATAGAAGCGGTTTGACGGTCAGCAGTCACAACCCGCGGCTGGGAAACCACCTCAGCCTGGCCATCGCTTTCCAGCGCCGACAGCTCCAGATCCACCAGGAAGTCATCACTGCCCCAGCCGATGGCGAATGAGGAGGTGCCCTCACCGGTTACGCCCAGATCCACTGCCAAGGCACCGGGGAAGGTGATGGTGTTGCTGCCACCTGCGGCGGCCTGGCGAGCCTCTTCAACAGCACCCTGAGAACCACCCACAGAGAAGACATTGTCGCCGCTCACGTTGTAGGCAGCACCACCCCAGCGAATACCCAGGTCCTCAGCCACATTGGTTTGAGCGCGAACAATACGGGCTTCGATGGATACCTGACGCACCGGAACGTCCCAGGTGGACACCAGGCGACGAATTTCTTCCAGTTTTTCCGCCGTTTCCCGCACACTGATGGTGTTGGTACGGGCATCGGAGGATACAAAGCCACGGTCGGAAATCAGTTCCTGATCGGCCTCAATCAATGCAACCACTTCCGCGGCCTTGGCGTAGTTGACCTGGATAATCTCCAGTCGAACCGGCGCAAGCTCAGCAATCTGCTTGCTGGTTTCCAGCTCCAGCTTTTCCCGTGCAGCGATCTCATCTGCCGGTGCGACCAGAAGAACGTTACCAATCTGACGCTTGTCCAGCCCCTTGGTTTTCAGGATAAGATCCAGAGCCTGATCCCAGGGTACGTTTTGAAGGCGCAGAGTAATGCTTCCACCAACGGTGTCGCTGGCCACCAGGTTCAGGCCGGTGAAATCGGCGATCAACTGCAGAACGGAGCGAACCTCAATATCCTGGAAATTGAGCGACAGCTTATCTCCGGTGTACGGGAACTTCTCCTCGCGGCGGGCTTCCGCCTCCTCTTCGGTCAGTTTCTCGACACTGACCGTAAATTCACTGCCGGACTGGTAAGCAATATAGTCGTAGCTGCCTTCCGGACGAATCTCGACCACGGCGCTGCCGCCTTCCATGTAGGTATCAATGCGGTGAACAGGGGTGGCAAAATCAGTCACGTCCAAGCGGCGACGCAGGTTCTCAGGCACGGACACGCCCGACATGGTCAAGCGAATCTTGCCCGCCTGCTCGGCCAGATCAACCGAGGTGGATTCGCTGCCAAGATCCACAATCACACGGCCCTCGCCGTCTTTTCCGCGCCGGAAATCAACTCCGGCCAGCGTATCTGCCCGACGAGGCGCACTGGACACCGTTGCGGACGCAGACGTGGCTGCCACTGACGGGGAACCCGACTCGCCACCGATCGTCATCACCAGGGAGTTGCCGCTTCTTACGGTGTCGTAGGGGACCAGCTCCACCAGATTGAAAATCAGTCGAGTGCGATCCTTGGTCTCGACCACCGTCATACTCTGTGCGTTACCCGAGCCCAGAGCGATACTGCGACTATCCAGTCCGCTGGTTGTATCTTTCAGGTCAATGGCAATACGAGCAGGACGCTCGATGGTGTATCCGGTTGGCTCCGGTGGCTGGCCATCGAAGGCCAACGTTACCTCTAGCCGCTCTCCTGGCAGCGAAGAGAATGCCACGTCTTCCAGAGTGACCGCGTTAGCCAGGCTTGACAGCAACCCGAAAGTGATCACGCCGACGTATACATTGAGTTTTTTAAACATCGCTAGCCTCGACCCCAAACTTTTTTGTTCATGCGTTTTTCTTACATTTATCATTATGCCGCTCCCTAGCCTTCTTCTCCGTCCAGAGTCATGGAGCGCGGACGCTCTATCCATCCACCCTGGCCATTGGGAACGATCTCAATCAGCTCAACTCTGGCCTCATTAACACCAACAATTCGACCGTAGTTCTGCCCGATATAATTGCCGCTGCGAACCCGGTGGATGCCGCCTGCGTCATCTCGAATCAAAGCGAACAGCGAGCCAGCAGAGCCGCGGAGCGTTCCAACCATCGTCAGGGCCTTGAGGTCGAAGGTTTCCAGCACTTCTTTCGGCCTGTCCAGGTTCGGCTCAACCTGACTTTCCGGCTGCTGATCCACCATGGTCAACTGAATGTCGATTGGCGGCTCAAACGGCGCACGCCGATCCGCAGCCGAATAAGTGAATGCCTCGTAGGCCTTGAACTCGGGGAGTGGCTCAACATGTCCACGAGGCTTTGCCCGGGTATCCGCCATAAATTTATCAAGATCAGAGAAACCACTGCCTTGGGTGCATGCGGTCATCAAAGATGCCAGACACACTCCCAGCCAGGCTTTTCCTGCATGCTTTACCGCCATGCTCACTCTCCAGCCCGGTAGCGGTAAGTTCGCGCAACAACCTGCATATCAAGCTGCTCAGCCTCACCACTGATTGGTTTAATAGTTAAGTCGTGCAAAGTCACAATACGTGGAAGACTCGCCACGCTACTCACAAACGACGCCAGCTCATGATAGGAACCGGAGACCCGGATGTTGATTGGCAACTCCGCATAAAAATCACGCTGACGCTCTGGCTGTAGCTTTACTTCTTGCAGCTCCAAACCACTGCCAAGCGCGGTGTTGGTGATATCTTCCAAAAGACCAGGGACTTCAGTTTCTGAAGGCAGCTGCCGCACGAGAGCCCCAAAGGTTTCTTCCATTTCCGCCATTTGAGCCTTGAACACTTCAAGGTTGGCAACACGGAAAGCCTTCTGCTCGTATGCTTGGCGAAGCTCCTGTTCGGTTTGCTCTACTCGCTCTAATTGGGCGTACTTATCTTTGACAAAGAACCAGTAGCCACCGCCAAGGATGAGACCAAAGACGATCAGTGCAAATATTGCCTTGACTGGCGCAGGCCAGATACCGGCGTTGTTGAAGTCCAGATCCGAAAGATCCAGTTCATTGAGGCTTTTCATTGAGTCCGCGAGGCTCATTACTTTTCCTCCCCTTCGGGCTCGGGCGTTTTCTGCTGCACTGACAGGTTGAACTGGCTGTAGCCAGCGCGCTTATTGTCGGCGGCTAAGACGTTCGACAGATTTGGATTAGCGAACCAGCCGGACTGATCAAACTGCCGCATCAACGATGAAATACGACTGTTGGATTCGGCCATCCCGACGATCGAAACCGTGTCACCCGCTTTTTTGAGCTCGGTATAGAACAAGCCATCCGGCAACGTCCTGACCATCTCATCAAACACCCGCACAATCACAGGGCGCTTACCCTGAAGATCCTGAATCACTTTCATCCGGGCAAGAAGCTCATCACGTTTGCGCTTGAGCTCCTCAATTTCCTTGATCTGCTTGTCCAATTGCTTCATCGCCGTCTCAATGTACGCATTGCGCGACTGCTGATAAGCGATACGACTGTCCACATCAGACACCCAAAGGAAAGCCAGGCCCGCAGCAATGATGGCAGCGCCCAGAATCATGACCACGAACTGCTTCTGCATTTCTGCCCTGAGCTCTTCGCGCCAGGGCCGGAGGTTAATTCTTGCCATCAGTCAAAGCTCCTCATTGCCAAACCGCAGGCAATCATCAGTGATGGAGCATCGTTACTGAGGGTTGATGCATTGACCTTGGACCCTACCGCCATGTCCGCAAACGGATTTGCAACCAGCGTAGGCGTTGCCGTCTTCTCTTCGACCATCTCTGTTAGCCCCTGAATCGAGGCAGTACCACCTGCCAGAACCACATAGTCGACCGCATTGTATTGGCTGGCGCCGAAAAAGAACTGAAGCGCCCGGGCGACCTGCTGGACAACCGCATCCCTGAACGGGCTCAATACTTCAGCCTCATAATCATCCGGTAAGCCACCCTGCTTTTTCGCCAGACCCGCCTCTTCCTGCGACAACCCGTATCGACGCTGAATTTCCTCGGTCAGCTGCTTGCCACCGAAAATCTGCTCGCGGGTGTAAACTGTCCGCCCTCCGGCAAGGACACTGAGCGTTGTCATGGTTGCACCGATATCGACGATGGCAACCACCAGCTCTTCGCCCTGCGATTCGAGCTGGGACTCGAGCAGAGAGTAAGCGCGCTCCAGGGCGTAGGCTTCAACATCGACAACTTTCGTAGACAGCGCAGCAATCTCGAGCGCGTCTTCGCGAATATCGACGTTTTCCTTCCTGCAAGCAGCCAGAAGCACGTCAACTTGATCGGGGTTGGTTTCCGAGACGCCCTGAACTTCAAAGTCAATGGCAACTTCATCGAGGGGATAAGGAATGTATTGATCGGCCTCGAGGGCGATCTGATCTTCCATTTCGAACTCGTTAAGACCGACATCCATCTGAATGATCTTGGTGATAACGGCAGATCCCGACACGGCAACGGCAACCTGCTTCACCCCGGTACGTGACTTGGACGCCACTTTTTTCAGCGCTTCGCCAACGGCCTCAACGTCAGTGATGTTTTTTTCTACAACAGCGTTTGCCGGCAACGGCTCGACTGCGTAACTTTCGACCTTGAAACGGTCACCTTGCTTTGACAGTTCCAGAAGTTTGACTGAACTTGAACTGACATCCACGCCCAGTACTGCACTGGATTTACTTCCAAACAATCCGAACACGCGCTCACCTTAATACCTGGTCAGACAAACCCGGTGTCGTTATTTATGTGTTTTTTATTTAAGAGAATTTCTTCTGTTTTCCGTCTACAATGGCTTCTCTTTGAATGAGAAGCATTGCACCAGCGAAGGAAACCTTCTTAACCTAAAGCAATTTCTCAAATAATAGCCCTATATCCAACAGTTGTCAGAAAAAAATGTCACATTTGCTGCGTACATCTCGTGTTTTAGCCTGGTTGTTTTTCACCGGACTGAGTGTCGCCATCATCGTAACCTCAGGCTTTTATCTTTATCTTCGCCCGGGCCTTCCCGCCGTGGAGCAACTTCTGGATATCAAGTTGCAAACACCGCTTCGGGTCTACAGCGAAGACAGCAGATTAATAGCAGAATTCGGGGAAAAGAGAAGGGCACCTATCACAATCGAACAGATCCCAACAATTCAGTTACAAGCCTTTATGGCCGCGGAAGATGCGCGTTTTTACGAGCACTTCGGGGTCGACATTAAAGGCTTGGCGCGGGCTGCCATTGAACTGATCTCCACCGGATCCATCCAGTCCGGAGGCAGTACGATCACGATGCAGGTTGCAAAAAATTACTTTCTGTCACGTGACCGTACGTTTATTCGCAAGTTCAACGAGATACTTCTTGCACTTCAGATCGAGCGCGAGCTGACCAAAGACCAGATTCTGGAGCTGTACCTGAACAAGATCTATCTGGGCAATCGCGCCTACGGCATTGCTGCTGCCGCGCAGGTCTACTACGACAAACCCATCAACGAACTGTCCCTGCCACAGATGGCCATGCTCGCAGGCCTCCCTAAAGCACCATCTGCTTTCAACCCATTGGCCAATCCAGAACGCGCACTCATTCGCCGTAACTGGATCATCAGGCGCATGAAGGATTTGGGATACATCACCGAAGACGCCTCCGAACTGGCTACGAGCGCACCACTGACCGCCAGTTACAACGCCACCGACGTGGAAGTTGACGCCGATTATGTCGCGGAAATGGCTCGCTCGGAGCTGGTCCGCCGCTATGGCGAAGGCGCCTACACCGACGGTTATGTGGTAACCCTCACCGTCAACAGCAAAAACCAGCAAACAGCAACCGATGCGCTTCGCGCCGGCCTCGAAGCCTATGATCGGCGTCACGGCTTTCGCGGCCCAATCGGTCAAGTTGACGAAGACACCCTGAACGAACGCCCCGCCGAGGAACTGGTCGTCAACTACCCCTATGTCGCCTCTCTGATTCCGGCGCTGGTCACGGAAGTCAGCGACGACGACCTGCAGGTCAGGGTGCATGCGCGCGGACTGGGAGAGGCCATAATGCCCTTTGAAACCATGTCCTGGGCGCGGCGCTTTAAAACCGAGGACCTGCGCGGCCCGGCACTCGAGAAACCCTCGGACGCACTGGCACGCGGCGACGTCGTATACGTCCACCACCGCCAAGCCGAACCGGAAAATCGGGAAACCCCGACCCTGCCTTCCGTTTCACTGGCGCAAGTACCCCGGGTCGAAGGAGCGCTCATTTCCATCGATGCCCAAACCGGCGCCATCGAAGCCCTTGCGGGCGGATACAGCTTCCGTCAGAGCAAGTACAACCGCGCGACTCAGGCGAAACGGCAGCCAGGCTCCACGTTTAAGCCGTTCCTCTACCTGACCGCACTGGAAAACGGCATCACTCCGGCTTCCGTCTACAACGACGCGCCAATCGTCTTTGAAGACGACGAACTTGAGACCGCCTGGCGGCCACAAAACTCCTCCGGACAGTTCTATGGCCCCACCCGCCTAAGGGAAGCCCTGTACCGCTCGAGAAACATCGTATCCATCCGGTTGCTCAGGGACGTTGGCATCGAGAATACGCTGGACTATCTCAGACAATTGAAGATTCCGGCAGACAACATGCCGAACAACCTGTCTCTCTCTCTGGGCAGTGGGCAGCTATCCCCCATGGAGCTGGCTCGCGGTTTCGCAGTGATCGCCAATGGCGGCTTTGACGTCGCGCCCTACTTGATCGAACGCATCGAGGACGCTACCGGCAACATACTGTACGAAGCCCCCGAGACCGTACTGTGTGACGAAGCCTGCGCCGCGCGAAACATTGAGACCGACGCCATTGAGGAACCGAGCACTGAGGTCGCAAACACCAACGGGGAAGAAGAAACCCCGGGCGATACCGAAAATGCGGCCTCCGATCTCGTGGACACCGAGCATAACAACGAAGACGTCCGCTACATGCAGCGCCTGGCCGACGAACGGTCCGTGTATATCCTGCATTCAATGATGCAGGACGTCGTCCGCCTGGGCACCGGACGTCGCGCCCTGGCCCTGGGCCGCACCGACATTGCCGGAAAAACCGGAACCACCAACGAACAGAAGGACACCTGGTTCGGCGGCTTCAACCACCAGATTGCCACGACGGCCTGGGTTGGATTTGACCAGCCCGCTCCTCTTGGGCGAAGGGAGTTTGGCGCGAGCACTGCCCTGCCCATCTGGATTGACTACATGAAAGTTGCGCTTGCAGGCATGCCTCCTCAGACCATGCCCCGCCCCAACGGGATCGTGAACATTCGAATCAATCCCGAAACCGGAAAGCGGGCACGCCCGGGTGAAGAGGGCGTCTTTGAACTGTTCCGCGAAGAGGACGCCCCTGCCCCGATTGCCGCCGAAGACGAATCATCCGGCGGAAGTGGCGATGGCGAAGGCCTGTCTCGACAGATCTTCTGACCGACCGCAAAGCGCGCATAAAAAAACCGGCGGAATCTCCGCCGGTTTTTTTATGCCTCGAACAACCGTTAGATAATGTCGTCCATGGACTTGAGAGGATAGTGAGCAGGGTACGGATGACGCGCCACTCCGGAATCTACCGCAGCTCGGGCGACGGCCGCTGGCACAACCTCAAGCAAACGAATATCCATCGGCTTCGGAATAATATATTCCTTGCCAAATTCAAAGCTGTCGACCCCGTAGGCCTCACAGATTTCCTGAGGCACCGGCTCTTTTGCCAGTTCCCGAATGGCGTGAACCGCAGCAACCTTCATCTCTTCGTTAATGGCAGTGGCACGAACGTCCAAAGCACCGCGGAAGATGAAGGGGAAACCAAGCACGTTGTTGACCTGGTTCGGGTAATCCGAACGGCCAGTCGCCATGATCAGATCATCGCGAGCAGCGAGCGCCACTTCCGGACTAATCTCTGGATCCGGATTCGAGCAGGCAAACACGATCGGGTTTGGCGCCATTTTCTTGAGCTGGTCAGCCGTCAAAAGATCCGGACCGGACAAGCCAAGGAAAACATCAGCACCATCGATAGCATCGTCCAAAGTGCGCTTGTCCGTCTCGTTCGCGAACATCGCCTTGTACTGGTTCAGGTCGTCACGACCGGAGTGGATGACACCCTTTCGGTCGAGCATGAAAATGTTTTCAGAACGGACACCGCAGCTGATCAACAATTTCATACATGCAATCGCAGCGGCACCCGCACCCAGACACACAACCCTGGCCTCATCGATCTTTTTGCCCTGCAACTCAAGGGCATTGATCATGCCTGCCGCAGTCACGATAGCCGTTCCGTGCTGATCGTCGTGGAAGATAGGCACGCTACACTTTTCGATCAAGGCGCGCTCGATTTCAAAGCACTCTGGTGCCTTGATATCTTCCAGGTTAATACCGCCAAAGGTATCAGCGATACGCTCAACGGTTTCGATAAACGCCTGAGGGCTTTCGGAATCAACCTCAATATCGAACACGTCGATTCCAGCAAAGCGCTTGAACAGTACGCCCTTGCCTTCCATGACTGGCTTGCTTGCCAGCGGACCCAGGTTACCCAGACCAAGAATCGCGGAGCCATCAGAGATTACAGCCACCAGGTTACCTTTGGCGGTGTATTTATAAGCGTTCTCCGGGTCTTTTGCGATCTCGCGGACCGGCTCGGCAACCCCGGGGCTATACGCCAACGACAGATCACGGGACGTCTTGGTTGGCTTGGTGATTTCAACACTCAGCTTACCAGCCCGCGGCTTGGCGTGATATTCAAGGGCTGCTTCTTTCAGATCTTGAGACATTGCCACTGTTCCGTTTGTCACGTTTAATAGAGTAATTAGCCGCAGGGACTCCACCCTCCGGAGCGCGCCATTATGGCGCGCCATCCCAGAAACAACAAGCCTAGAAAAATCGTTTTGTGACCCGTCAATAGTCAAAACTGCGTACCCGGCAGTAGCGGCTCATTGGTGGCCAGACACAAAAAAAGCGCCCCGAGGGCGCTTTTTTTGTTAGCTTTCAAGCGATCAGGCTTTTTTGCCGCCAATACGACCGCCAAAACGCTTCTGGAACCGATCAATACGACCACCGGTGTCCATAACCTTCTGCTTACCAGTGTAGAATGGGTGGCACTGGGAGCAAACGTCCAACTGAAGGTCTTGACCAACAGTAGACCGAGTCTTGATTACATTACCGCAGGAACAGGTCGCAGTAATGTCTGCATACTTGGGGTGAATACCTTCTTTCATGGCGAACCTCTTTCGGTCATGCCGCTACCAGATCGAGACCTTCGAACAAAAGGCCAGAGCGTCGGGCACCGCATGTTTGAACGAAATAAAAAGACGGGGCAAAATCATGCCCTGCCGGAACAGACCGCGCATCTTACTTGCAAACACCCCGCCAGGCAAGCAGCGCGGGGCACCCAGACGTGGTTTTGCGCACCACACGGCAGTTCACAAGTGTACGCACATACCACAACTCACGGGAAGATCGAGTGTCATCCACCGCACGCATTGCCCTGAACCGACCACTTCGCCGGCTATTCGATTACGAAATACCGAGAGAACTGACCCTATCGCCGGGCCAGAGAGTCCATGTTCCTTTCGGGCACCAGAAGATTACCGGTCTTGTGGTTGACACCGGTGTCGAACCACCCGCCGGCATTAAAATAAAGCCGGTGGTGTCAGCCCTTGAATCCTGGCCAGCATTGCCCCGGGAAACCTTTCAACTGCTCAACTGGGCAAGCGACTATTACCAGCATCCTTTGGGGGAGTGCCTGTTCACCGCCTTACCCCCGGCCCTGAGACGAGGCCAACCGGCGCAAGAAAAGCCCCAGACCTGGTGGCAGGCCAAGCCCTCAAGCACCCCTCTGCCGGCTAACGCCCACAAGCAAAAGGCATTACTCCACTTTCTACAAGAACACCCTAAAGGACTTCCCGCCAGCACCATCACCACAGCAGGATTTAGCCAACAGCAGCTCAGAAGTCTGCACATTAAAGGGCTGGCAGAGCCGAGCCAGCGTCAGACAGAGGCAAAGACAGGATCGGCAGGATCCGAGGAATTGAGTCCGGCCACACTCAAACTGTCGCCGGCTCAGCAAACCGTGGCCGAACAGCTTGCGCCCCCGAAAGCGGGATTCAGTGCCAGCCTTCTGTTCGGCATCACCGGAAGCGGAAAGACTGAAGTTTATCTGGATTACCTGAAAAACCACCTCCAAGCAGACCAACAAGCGCTGGTCTTGGTGCCTGAGATTAACCTTACGCCGCAAACCGTGGCCCGCTTCCGGCGGTACTTTGGCGATCGCATCGTGGTATGGCACTCGGCACTGAATGACAGTGAGCGTTTGACCACCTGGCTAAAAATCAGAAACGGGCACCCCGTTATACTGATCGGCACCCGCTCAGCTGTGCTGCTTCCTTTTACCGACCTCAAAACCATCATCGTTGACGAGGAGCACGACAGTTCCTACAAACAGGGCGAAGGTTTTCGGTATTCAGCGCGGGACGTGGCGGTTTACCGGGCACACCTGAACCAGTGCCCGGTAATTCTGGGCTCTGCGACGCCCTCGCTGGAGTCGCTGAACAATGCAAAGCAGGAAAAATACAAGCTGATTCGCCTGGAAGAAAGGGCCGGGGACGCCAAGCCGCCCGCCATAAGCCTGCTGGATATCCGCAGTCGCCCGCTTGAAGGTGGCCTGTCCCGGCCCGCGCTGAACGCGATACGACAGACACTTGAAAAAGGCGAACAGGCACTGGTATTCGTCAATCGCCGCGGTTTTGCCCCTGTGATGATGTGCTTTGACTGCGGTCACACCATCGAATGCCCTCGCTGCGACACACGCCTGACCTACCATCGCCGCGATCGCGCCATGCGCTGCCACCATTGCGACTACCAAACTGCCGCCTCGGACCTGTGTCCAGAGTGCCAAAGCGATGCCTTCAAGCCCGTGGGACAGGGCACCGAGCGCGCCGAGGACGTGCTCAAAGAAGCCTTCCCCGACACCCCAATCGTTCGCGTCGATCGAGACAGCACCCAGCGAAAAGGCAGCATCCAGAGCATTCTGAAGCAGGTAAACGCCGGCGAGCCCTGTGTGCTGGTGGGCACCCAGATGCTGGCCAAAGGCCACGACTTCCCGAACGTAACCCTCGTTCTGGTGGTAAACGCTGACGGAGGACTCTTCAGCGTGGATTTCCGAGCGCCAGAGCAGCTGATCCAGACCCTGCTACAGGTGAGCGGGCGAGCCGGCCGAGGCGAGAAAGCCGGGACTGTGCTGATACAAACTTGCCACAGCGACCACCCTCTCCTCAAAGGACTGTGCCGGGGAAACTATCTGCACATCGCAGACCAGCTTCTCGCGGAACGGGAATCCGGCCAACTGCCGCCGTTTCGGGCCATGGCTATCCTGCGCGCGGAGAACAGTACCATGGAGCAAAGCCTGAAACTCCTCGACACCATCAAACCCATGGCGCAGCAGCCAGGCATCGAGACCTGGGGGCCGCTGCCAGCACTGATCGCACGTCGTGCAGACCGCCACCGGGCGCAACTGATTATCAACGCCGGAAATCGTAAGTTGCTAAACCACCTGCTCAGGCAAATGTGCTACGAGCTGGAGCAAACCACCCCTCGCAACCACACCCGCTGGATGATTGATGTGGACCCACTGGAAACCGGCTAAGTAAGGTTGGCAAGCGCCAGGTCAACTTGGCCGGAGGAGCACGCCGGCCGGTTTGCGCGTCCACCTGCTGCTTTCCACTATTTGAGTCGCCCCGCCCTTTCCGCGATAATGCCCCCTTAATTTCGACACTGGCCATTCGGCCCCGTTTTCCACCTTTCCAGCCAACCGAGTCATCTGACAGCATGAAAGAGACCGTTTCCGATCTGCTCCAGTCCGCACTGGCCGCGCTTCAGTCTGAAGGCACACTGCCTGCAGACCAGACCTTCACACCGCAAGTAGGCTACACCAAGGACAAATCCCACGGTGACTATGCCTGCAACATTGCACTGGTCGCCGCCAAAGCTGCAGGCTGTCCGCCGCGAAAACTGGCCGAGGAACTGGTGGCCCGACTGCCGGAGAGCACAGCGGTTGAGAAAGTGGAGATTGCCGGCCCGGGCTTTATCAACTTCTTCATGAGCACCGCCAGTGCCTTCGAGATTGTCGAAACAATCCTTGATCAAGCGGAGCAATTCGGTCGAAACGACTCCGGCAAGCGCGAAAAGGTTCAGGTGGAATTCGTATCTGCCAACCCGACCGGCCCGCTGCACGTGGGCCATGGCCGTGGCGCCGCCATCGGTGACTGCCTGTGCCGGCTACTTGAAGCCAACGGCTACGACGTTACCCGCGAGTTTTACTACAATGACGCGGGCGCGCAGATCAACAACCTCGCGCTGTCTGTCCAGGCCCGTGTAAAAGGCCTGAGCCCCGAGCACGAAAGCTGGCCGGCCGACGGCTACCGTGGCGATTACATCATTGATGTTGCCAATTCTTACCTGGCCGGCGAGAAAATCGATGCCGACGACCGTCATGTCATCGGTAAGGCCGATCCGGATGACCTGGACGCCATTCGCGAATTCGCTGTCGCCTACCTGCGCCGTGAACAGGATCTCGACCTGAAAGCTTTTGATGTTCACTTCGATGTGTATTTCCTGGAGTCTTCGCTGTACAAGGATGGCAAAGTGGAAGCCACGGTGAAGCGGCTGCAGGAGAATGGCTACACCTACGAAAGTGAAGGCGCGACCTGGTTGAAAACCACCGAGTTTGGCGACGACAAAGACCGCGTAATGCGCAAAAAGGACGGCGGTTATACCTACTTCCTTCCCGATGTTGCCTATCATCTCGACAAGTGGCAGCGCGGCTTCACCACCGTCATCAACGAACAGGGTGCCGATCACCACTCCACGGTGACGCGTGTTCGTGCAGGCCTGCAGGCCCTGAAGGCCGACATCCCGCAGGGATGGCCGGACTACGTGCTGCATCAGATGGTGATGGTGACCCGCTCCGGCCAGGAAGTGAAGATTTCCAAGCGCGCCGGTAGCTATGTCACCGTGCGCGACCTGATTGATGAAGTCGGCCGCGATGCCACACGCTTTTTCCTGGCGGCGCGGCGCGTGGATTCCCAGTTGACCTTCGACATCGACCTGGCCCGCTCTCAGACTAATGAAAACCCGGTCTACTACATCCAGTACGCCCATGCGCGGATCTGCAGCGTTCTGCGCAAGCTGGCAGACGAGGGGGTTGAGCGAGGACGCAACGAATGTGCTGGGGAGCTCTCACTGCTGACGCTGGACGAAGAGAAGGAACTCGCCAACCAGCTGGCCAAGTTCCCGGAACTGATTGCCAACTCGGCCGCTCAGCGCGAACCGCATCATCTGACACACTACCTGCGTGACCTGGCCGGCCAATTCCATACTTACTACAACGCCCACAAGGTGCTTGTGGAGGACTCGGCGATCCGGGATGCGCGTGTTAGTCTGTACCTGGCCATTCGCCAAGTCATTGCGAATGGTCTTGACCTGATTGGCGTAAGCGCACCAGAAGAGATGTAACTCATTGCCATGGCAAAAGACTATGCCAAGAAGTACCGGACGGCATCGCCTTCAGCAACGCCTCAACCCAAGAAAAAATCCGACCAGCCCTCGCGCCGTGCCAAGAAACAGCCGAGGGCCGCTGCGCCAGCCAAAACCCAGAAAGGGAGATTGTCAGTGAAGTGGGTTCTTTCCCTAGCCGCCGTTGGCGGGTTCATCGGGTTTATTGTCTACCTGAATTCCATCCCGTCTTCGCAGCCGGATAATCGCGGCACTCAACAGGTACAGCAACCAGCCACCAAGGCTGTCACTGCACCAAGGACCACGGCAAAAGCGGAAGACGAGAAGCCCGGCTTCCGCTTCTACGAAATGCTGCCAGAGTCTGAAGTGGTGCCGCCCAAGGTGGAAGAGTACACACCGGGGCCGGCCAAACAGGACTTCGATTACCTGGTTCAGTCGGGCTCCTTCCGCAGCAAGACGGACGCCGAACGCCAGCGCGCGCAGATTGCCTTCCAGGGCCTGCGCGCTCAGGTTCAACGTATTGACCTGGACAACGGCTCCATCTGGTACCGGGTGAATGTAGGCCCCTTCAGCTCTCGCAGCCAGATGAATTCGGCCATCGACAAGCTGGTATCCATCAACATCGAGCCGCTGGTGCGCAAGATCCCGAAAAAAGGCTGATTCCGGGCCGCCACGGAAGGCGGCAGGCCCCTCACTCGCCAGGGTGCTGCCACGCTGGCAACCCTGCTGAGCACCCACTTGAATTCTCCCCTCCCGCCTCCATAGTGCCTTGATACCGATTTTAATCAGGCAATTGGAGCCAAAATGACTACGATACTTTCGGTCCGGCGTGATGACGAAGTTGCCATGGGAGGCGACGGCCAGGTTTCGCTGGGCAATACCGTCATGAAGGGAAACGCCCGCAAGGTCCGCCGTCTCTATAATGGCCAGGTACTTGCCGGCTTCGCCGGAGGCACCGCCGATGCGTTTACCCTGTTTGAACGATTCGAGGCCCAGCTGGAGAAGCATCAGGGCAACCTGACACGCGCTGCGGTCGAGCTGGCGAAAGACTGGCGTACGGACCGGGCACTCAGGCGCCTTGAGGCCCTCCTCGCCGTCGCCGACAAAACGGCATCGCTGATCATCACCGGCAATGGCGATGTTATTGAGCCCGAGCAGGGCCTGATTGCTATTGGCTCAGGCGGCCCATACGCCCAGGCATCCGCGCGGGCACTGCTGGAAAACACCGATTTGCCGGCCCACGAGGTAGTCGAGAAGGGCCTAAACATTGCGGCGGATATCTGTGTTTACACCAACCACAATCGCACCCTCGAAGTGCTGCCCACTAACGACTGATCCGGAGCGACCATGGCTGGAATGACCCCCCGCGAAATTGTCCACGAGCTCAACAAACACATCGTCGGCCAGGAAGAAGCCAAACGGGCGGTAGCCATCGCGCTGCGCAACCGCTGGCGTCGAATGCAGCTGGACAGCACCCTGCGAGACGAAATCACCCCCAAGAATATCCTGATGATCGGCCCCACCGGCGTGGGTAAAACCGAAATCGCCCGCCGGTTGGCCAAGCTGGCCGACGCCCCGTTCCTGAAAGTCGAGGCCACCAAGTTCACCGAAGTGGGTTACGTTGGCCGGGATGTGGAATCCATCATCCGGGACCTGGCGGATGCGGCCATCAAAATGCTGCGTGAGCAGGAAATGAAACGCCACGAGCATCGCGCTCTGGATGCCGCTGAAGAGCGGATTCTGGATGCCCTGCTGCCGCCGGCGCGCGATTTCAAGGAAGACAGCCAGAAGCCGGCAGACTCCGCCACCCGGCAGATGTTCAGAAAGAAACTCCGTGAAGGTGAGCTGGACGACAAGGAAATTGAAATTGACCTGAGCGCCAGTTCCGCCGGGGTGGAAATCATGGCACCGCCGGGCATGGAGGAAATGACCAGCCAGCTGCAAAGCATGTTCTCGAACCTGTCTTCCGACAAGCGGAAAACCCGCAAAATGAAAGTGGCGGACGCCATGCGTCGGGTAAAGGACGAAGAAGCCGCCAAGCTGGTCAACGAGGAAGAAATCAAACAGAAAGCCATTCAAGTCGTCGAGCAAAATGGCATCGTCTTTATCGACGAGATCGACAAGGTGGCCAAGCGTTCGGAAAACACCTCCTCTGATGTCTCCCGGGAAGGGGTTCAGCGAGACCTGCTCCCTCTCATTGAAGGCAGCACCGTGAGCACCAAGTATGGCTCCGTCCGCACGGACCATATCCTGTTCATCGCCTCAGGCGCCTTCCACCTGTCGAAGCCCTCAGACCTGATCCCGGAACTGCAGGGTCGGCTGCCAATTCGGGTCGAACTCCAGGCGCTCACGCCGGATGACTTCAAGCGGATCCTGACCGAGCCTGACGCCTCGCTGGTCGAGCAGTATGAGGCGCTTATTGGCACGGAAGGCGTCAAGCTGAGCTTCAGTGATGATGCCATTGCCCGAATTGCCGAGGTGGCCTGTAAGGTCAACGAAACCACTGAGAACATCGGCGCACGTCGTCTGCACACCGTGCTCGAACGGTTGCTGGAAGGCCTCTCATACGATGCCGGCGACAAGGTCACGGATGGTTTTGAAGTAACGGCTGCCTATGTTGACGAGCAACTGGGAGAACTGGCTGAAGACGAGGATTTAAGCCGGTATATCCTGTAAGAAAAGATGAGCACCGGGGTGCGGGTCAGTGCCGGCCCCGGTTTATCTGTGCTACTGAGCCTTGCTGAACAGCTGGCTCACATTCTCCAGACTGGACACCAGCCTGCCTTTCTCGGCCTTTTTCTTTCTTCCTTTGGCGACGTACAGCGGCAGCATTTCACCATACAGACTGGTACTGATGGTCCGCTGCTCGTCTTCCAGCCGGTCCCGGCGCAGCGTAATGCCATAACTGGCCAGTTTTGGCTCCAGCTCGTCCGCCCGGTTGAGCAGATCGCGACGAGTCATCTGGTAGGCGTGCTCGCACACCATCCTGCGGGACTGGAAGCTGAACACGTTGGAGAAAAAGAGCTTGGCGTCGTCCCGGGTCGGCTCGAACAGCAGAATGTCTTTGTCCGGATAATCACGGGCGTATTGGGCAATGCCCGACTGCATCCGTGAATACACCATGGTTCGAAACATCTGGGATAGCAGGTTGGGCATGCCAGATCGTGTCAGTTCTCCTGGCTTCATGGAGCCCGCTCGCACCGCGGCACTGGCATCGATCGGGACCTGGGGATTGACGGCAAACACCAGATCCGCGCCATCTTCAAAAGCCACCGACGCGTGCAACCCCTTGCGCAACGTTCCGTCCACATAATACCGGCCATCAATATCGACCGGTACGTACAGCCCGGGCGAGGCCGTGCTGGCCTGAATAGCCTTAGATATCGGCACATGATCAAAGCCCGGAGCGCCGAAACACACGGCATCGGTGCTCTCCACGTCTGCGGCGACGATATACAGGCTACGCTTGAGCTCGCGAAAATCGTTGGTCCGCCCCAGCATGGTGAACGCCCGCTTCAGGTAATCGTGCAAGCCCTCGTTATCGAACAGCCCGGATGGTGCCGCCTGAGCCAGGATGGTCATGGCTTCCAGCAGGCTTTGATCATAGGGGTTATTGATAAAGCGCTGAACCGCTGTCGATACCAGGCCGGGCACGGCGAGAAGCCGCCGCCCTATTTCCCGGAGCGCGGGTCGGTAAAAGACTTCCGGGTGAAACGGATGCACTTCAGCCTCGTTACGAACAAAAATCCGGCACAGCTGAGCGGTTGTCATCTGATTGGCAAGGTTGGCCGCCACAAAGGAGCCCGCGTTCACCCCCACATAGACGTCGATGTTGTTGAAGTCGAGCCCGTCCATGGCTTCATCCAGCGCGCGCAGGGCCCCGATCTCGTAGATACCGCCCAGCGGGCCGCCACCACCAAGGGCGAGCCCGACACGGGGAGCTGTTTTCAGATCGGTTGGCGCTGTCATGATCTATCCTATTCCGATTGGCAAAACGGGGAAGGGTCTTCGAGAGCCCAAGCCTTTTCCAAACTATCAGCAGGATTTAGAGTTCTCACCCTATATTCGCTCAACTCGCTCCCCTGGTTCAGGAAGCTGCCCGCTCTGTGAAGGCCTTGCTGGACGATTTCCCAGGCCGCAGGTACCGGCCAAAGCCAGCATTACGAAGCGCCAGATCTACACAGCTCTTGATGACGTGGGGAGAATCCAGCAGCAATACATCCTCCAGCAGCTGCATGGCCCACTCCCGACTGATACTGCGAATGACTGACTTCACTTTGGGAAGGCTCGCGGCGTTCATCGACAGGGAATCGTAGCCCATGGCCATCAGCAACAGGGCCCCGCCCGGATCCCCCGCCAGCTCACCGCAAATCCCCACCGGCTTGCCAACGACATGGGCATCCTGGGCGATTCGCACCAGAGCCTGAAGTACCGCCGGATGGTAAGAATGGTAAAGCTGAGCCACCCTGGGATTATTGCGGTCCACGGCCAGCAGGTACTGGGTCAGATCATTGGAGCCGACTGACAGGAAGTCCACCCGTTCCGCCAACTCCCGGATCTGGTACACCGCCGCGGGCACCTCCACCATCACACCCACTTTCGGCATGTGAACGTCATAGCCTTCTTCCCGCACCTCGTGATAGACCCGGTAAATCAGGTGCAGGGATTCTTCCACTTCAGACACATTGCTGATCATTGGCAGCATGATCTGGAGGTTGTTCAGCCCCTCACTCGCCTTCAGCATGGCGCGCACCTGCACCAGGAAAATCTCCGGGTGATCGAGCGTAACCCGGATACCCCGCCAGCCCAGGAACGGGTTTTCCTCCTGAATCGGGAAATAGGTCAGGGACTTGTCACCCCCAATGTCCAGCGTCCGCATGGTTACCGGGTTGGGCGCGAAGGCTTCCAGCTGTTCCCGATAGTATTCCCGCTGCTCCTGCTCCGACGGGAAGCGGTCCTTGATCATGAACGGCACTTCGGTGCGATACAGGCCGATACCCTCTGCGCCATGGGACAACGAACGCACCACGTCCGTCATCAGGCCGGTGTTGACCAGCAACGATACCCGGTGGTGGTCGATGGTTTCACACGGTTTATCCCTGAGAGCTTCGAGCCCGCGGATCAGCTCGTCTTCCTCGTCACAGATCGCCTGGTAGAACGCTCTCAGATCGTCGGACGGGGAGGCGAAAATCTGACCTTCAAATCCATCGACGATCAGTTCCTTACCATCCAACTGATTGACCGGGATATCCACCAGCCCCATCACCGTGGGCACGCCCATGGCTCGGGCCAGAATGGCCACATGCGAGTTACTGGAGCCCTTCACAGACACCAGGCCTACCAGTTGCCCCTTCGGCACCTCACCAAGCATGGCCGGCGTCAGTTCCTCACTGACCAGTACGGTACGCTCGGGATACTCAACTTCTTGCTGACCGCGTTCCTGAAGGTGGGATAAAAGTCGACGCCCCAGATCCCGGATGTCGACCGCCCGCTCCTGCAGGTAATGATCTTCCATCATCTCGAAGTGGCGCACGTACTGCTGCACAACCTGCTTCAGCGCGCCCTGCGCCCACACACCGTCACGGATCTTGTTAGCCACCTCGCCAGGCAAGGCATCGTCGCCCAGCATTCTCAGGTAAACATCGAACAACGCCTGTTCTTCCGGCCGAAGCTGCGACGCCAGACGTTTGGCAACACGCTCTATATCTTCCCGAACGGCTTTGACCGCCGACTGGAAGAGGATGACTTCCTGCTCTATGTCCTCGGGAGCCTTTTCCGGTACGGCGTCCAGATCGGCTGCGGGATAAACCGCCACACCCTGGCCAATGGCCACACCCGGAGCGCCGGGTACGCCGTTAAAGCTGACATCGCGGGCTTCTTCGCCGGTCAGCGATAGACCACTGATGACCCCGGTCGCTTCACTGTGTGCAATGACGCCCGCCAACTGGGCAGAGACCGTCACGAGGAAGGCTTCTTCACCCTCGTCAAACGTGCGAATGTTCTCGCGCTGCTGGACAACCAGCACCCCCAATACGCGTCGGTGGTGAATGATGGGCACACCGAGAAACGAGCGGAAACGCTCTTCACCAGTTTCGGGGAAATAACGATATCGGGGGTGGGCCGGCGCGTCTTCAAGATTGATCGGTTCCTCACGGGAACCGACCAAGCCGACGAGGCCTTCGGAGTAGGCGAGGGTTACCTGCCCTACCGCATCGCGGTAAAGACCTTCGGTTGCCATGAGAATGTATCGATTGGTTGCCGGGTCCAGCAGATAGACAGAGCAAACCTCGGTATTCATGGCCTTTTGCACACGCGAGACAATAATATCCAGCGCCTCCTGCAAATCCCGGGCACTGTTTACTTCTTGTACAAGGCTTCGCAGTATGCTGAGCATGCGAGTTTAGTCCGTCACCGTCTGGGGTTCCCGGGCTCGCCGATTCTGTTCGCGCCGGTGCCATTGTTCCATATCATGAAACAGACGCGGAGCCAGCTCTCTCAATGCCCGCCGATATACTTCGCGCTTGAATGAGACCACCTGCCCTAACGGATACCAGTAGCTAACCCACTGCCAGCCGTCGAATTCCGGCGAATCGGTGCCGTCCACGCAGACACGCGCATCCGGCGACAACATCCTCAACAGGAACCATTTTTGTTTTTGGCCGACACACACGGGGTGGGAATTATGACGCACCATCCGACGCGGCAGCCGATACCTGAGCCAGCCCCGGGTGCAGCTGATGATTTCCACATCGCTGGCCACAAGACCAATTTCTTCTCCGAGCTCCCGGTACAATGCCTCCTCAGGCGACTCATCATGCTTGATACCACCTTGAGGAAACTGCCAGGCATCCTGCCCGACACGCCTAGCCCACAGCACTTCACCCCTGTGGTTGGCCAAAATGATTCCGACGTTGGGTCTGAAACCGTCTGAATCTATCACGGCACAGTCCTCTTAAAAGTCGGTCGGCCCGCTCAAGTTTCGAGCGGCCACAATTATCCAAGTTGTTTTCATTCTTGCAGAAACGCATGACTTCGGCAAACGCAGCTGTACGCGACAGGCCGTGGTAGACTAGCCGTTTTCGAAAACGACGTTTGCGCATCGGAGGTGCCCAGTTGACGCTCGCCATTTTTGATCTCGACAATACCCTGCTGGCCGGAGACAGTGACCACGCGTGGGGCGAATTCTTGGTGGAAGAAGGCATCGTTGACGCCGAGGACTACCGTAAGGCCAACGATCGGTTCTATCAGGAATACCTGAATGGCGAACTCGACATCCTGCGTTACCTGAGCTTTGCGCTACAGCCTCTGGCCAAACATGACATGTCCGAGCTGTTGATCTGGCGTGAGCGTTTTATGGAAAAGAAAGTGCGCCCGATGATGCAGCGCAAGGCCGCTGAACTACTCGACACGCACCGAACACTGGGCCATACGCTCATGATCATCACCGCCACCAACCGATTCGTGACAGAACCCATTGCCCACGAACTGGGCATTGAGCACCTGATCGCCACGGATCCCGAGCTGAAAGATGGCCAGTACACCGGCAAGGTTGCCGGTGTTCCGAGTTTTCAGGATGGTAAAGTGACCCGCCTGAACGGTTGGCTCAAAGACACCGGACACAGTCTGGACGGCGCCTGGTTCTTCAGCGATTCACACAACGACGTCCCTCTGCTGGAGGCCGTCGCAAACCCGGTCGCGGTGGATCCGGATCCCACCCTGGAGTCGCTGGCCCGGCAAAGAAACTGGAAGGTCCTGTCACTCAGAGACTGACAGGACTGCTCTCGGCGTTCGTCAGGACCGGCCGGCAATCTTACAGAAAGCCGGTCAATGAGCGGACAAAACAGGACTTGATGTAGTCGGTTTCCGGAATGCCCGGAATCACGGGATGATCCGGGGCCTGGTGCCCCTGCTCCAGCAACTGCACGAACCGGTCAATCTTGCGCCCGCTGCCGCGAATGATATCGACAAGCTGGCTCTGGGACAGATGCATGGAGCAGGACGCCGACACCAGTATGCCCTCGCGTTCCAGCAACCTCAGCCCAAGCTGGTTCAGCCGGGCATAGGCCTGCTCACCGGCTTTCTGGTCTCGACGACGGGGAATCAATGCCGGCGGATCCAGCACCACGATGTCGAACTTTTCCTTCTCATCACACAACGCCTTGAGCGCATCGAAGGCGTCGCCCTGAAGCGTATCCACGTTAGTCAGCCCATTGAGCGCAGCGTTGTGATGCACCATGTCCATGGCGGATACGGAGCTGTCGACACAGGTCACCTGGCTGGCACCGGCCCACGCGGCCTGAACCCCCCATCCGCCGACATAACTGAACACGTCGAGGACCCGCTTGCCGGGCGCGTACGCCTGCAAGCGCTGTCGGTTCATTCGGTGATCGTAGAACCAGCCGGTTTTCTGGCCTTCGGCCAGAGATACCTCAAACCGAACCCCGTTTTCTTCCACCGGAAGCACAGACACCTCAGGCCCGTGAACCTGCTCAACATAGGTTTCCAAGCCTTCCACCTTGCGCATCTTGCCATCGTTCTTGAGCACGATGGCCTTGGGGTGCACCAGACGCTGAACGGCCCGGACAATGGAGCTTTTCATCAGCTCCATACCCGCCGTGGAAATCTGAATCACGACGATGTCATCAAACCGGTCAACCACCAACCCGGAGAGACCATCACTGTCTCCGAACACCCATCGATAGAACGGCCGTTCAAACAGCGACTCCCGCAGTGAGAGTGCGATTTCCAGGCGATGCGTCAGACGCTGTGGCGTCATGCCATGAGAGGCGTCCCGACTGATCAGCCGACCACAAATCAACGCGTGGGGGTTGACGAAAATGGAGCCCAAAGGCTTGTCGTTGGCAGCCCGCAATTCCGCCTGGGCACCGGGTTCAAACTCATTGAGCGGGGAACGGCGGGTATCCACCTCGTTGCTGTAAACCCAGAGATGGCCGGCACGGAGCCGTCGCTCCGCACCTTTTCGAAGATACAAGACAGGTAAGTTCATTGTGGCAACCAAGTGGGAAAGCGATTACAGCTCTGCGGCAATGTGTTCGGCATAGGCGTCGGCATCCATCAAGCCGTCGAGCTCGCCCGCATCCGCCAGCTTCACCCGGAACATCCATCCCGCGTTGTAGGGATCCTCATTCACTTTCTCCGGCTCGTCTTCCAGCGCTTCATTCACTGCAATCACTTCCCCGGTGACCGGGCTGAACACATCCGAAGCGGACTTGACCGATTCGGCAACACCTGCCTCTTCCCCACCGTTCACGGTGACTCCGAGATCAGGCACGCCAACATACACCACGTCCCCAAGCTGCTCCTGGGCGTAGTCAGTGATTCCCACGGTCGCGGTTCCGTCTTCAGCCACGCGGACCCATTGGTGAGTGTCAATGTATTTCAGATCTGCAGGTATGTCGCTCATGGTGAGATTCCCCGATGAAAATTTTGCGCAGTTTAACCCAAGACGCTGGCGAAGCGTGAGCGATGAGCCGGGAGGAGTGGCCGGAAACGGCCTGGCACAGCGTATGAACGTTAGTAGCCGGTGCTGGACTGGTCCAATTCAAAGCTGAAATTGACCGCACGACGGACCCTGGTGGTAAAGCTGCCGTCCGCGTCAAACTCAAACCAACGGTAACCCGGTGCCAGTGGTTCAACGGAGAATTTTGCAGACCCGGTGGTGAACTGAATGCAGGTCGATGGCGTTGATAGCAGGCGGACACCCTTGCGAACCAGGTTCTGCTCCTGATGGATATGCCCCCACAGCACCACCTTAACCTGGGGGAAGCGCTCAATAACCTGCCAGAAGGACTCGCGATTCTTCAGGCCAATGTTTTCAAGCCAATCGCATCCGATGTCCACCGGGTGATGATGCAGAGACACCAGTGCAGGCATGTCGGGATATTCAGACAACACCTGCTCCAGGAACTCAAGTTCAGACGCCGCCAGTTCACCATAAACCCTGCCGGGAACCGAAGAGTCCAGAAGGATGAACTGCCAGCCACCCCGGACAATCCGGCGATGCATGGCATCGAACTCGCTCGCCACACGATTCAGGATCACCGCATCGTCGTGATTACCCGGCGACCAGGCAGAGCCGCATTGGAACACACTGAGTCGCTCGCCAAATACCCGGTACGCCTGCTCGGAACTGTCTTGCGCCAGGTCCCCCGTAGCAAGGATCAGGTCTGGCTGACCATGAGACGCGAGTACTTCGTCGATAACGGCGGCAAGGCTGTCTCGCGTGTTTACCCCCAACAACTGCCCACTGGCATTCGCCATCAGGTGGGGATCGGTAAGATGCAGAACCCGAAGCGGCCGGGCCTCTTTTGGCATGGTCATGTCGATACGTTTCGTCTTACTGCGCGTCACTTGGTAGAGATTAAAGTGTACGTGGTCGAGGCGATAGTTTATTGCCCTTGAATGCCACGGGCATCACATAATCACTAGCGTCTGACGACATATTGCGATTTTTGACAACTATGACACACGAACGCTACCTCTGCCTGAAGAGCCTGATCAACGAAGACCTCCACTGGCTCAATCGACGCCTTCCCCCGCCGGCCAGGCGGCCTGGTCCATCGGCAAATGGCCAAAACGCAGGCAGAAATCCAGCCAGTCCGCCAGAAACCCGTTGACCTGAACCTTCTCATCCGGGTGATGCATAAAACGGTTTGGGTAGTCGTTGACCGGCGCAATCTGGCGATCTCGATAGCAGCTGATCACTTCCGCCTGGGAAGCATCGTGATACACCCGTACCGTCATTTCCGGGTTGTTCAACCAGCGGCCGGCATTGTGGATCTGCTCCAGCAAGAGGGTTTCGGTGTATTTGGCGGTTTGCAACACCTTGATCTGAACGCGCCCGAGATAGAGGTTCTCACGCCGCAACTCGAACGCACTGATGGATTGACCGTTTAACTCAAGCTGGCGCAACCGGCGCAAACGCTGGTAGTTACCATCGCACAGGGCCCCCAGCCTTCGCAGGTCAGGCACGTAGGGCTTTGGCCGGATGGTCCACTCACTCATTGCCCGGCCTCGTGCCGCAGCTTTGGACGATTCAACTCGAGCCACTGCAGCGCAATGATGGCTGCGGCATTGTTGATACGCCCATCGCGAATCATGCCGATCGCCTCGTCGGCGGAAAACACGTGTGCACGGATGTCCTCATGTTCATGCTCAACACCAAACAACCCTCCGGCCGACTCAGTACTGACCAGCCCACAGTAAAGATGCACCATCTCGGTCGTGCCGCCGGGGGACACCAGATAATCACAGATACGATCCAGCTTATGAAAACTCAGGCCGGCTTCTTCCTGGCCTTCCCGTTGCGCCACGTCTTCCGGGGGCTCGCCCGCTTCGTTCATACCCGCAACCAGTTCCAGCAGCCAGGGTGACTGCTCCCGCCCCAGGGCCCCCAGACGAAACTGCTCCAGCAGCACCACCTCATCGCGGACGGGATCGTAAGGCAGTACGCAGGTCGCATCCCCGCGGATGAACAGCTCACGAGTGAACACCGGCATTTCGCGCCCATCGAAACGGGCATGGGTAAGCCAGAGTTTGTCGAGGCGAAAAAACCCCTGGAAGACGGTCTCCCGCCTTTCAACATGAACATCACTGGCATTGAACTGAAACGGACTGGTCATTTTTTCTCCAACTGAACCCAACCTTGAACAATAGCCGGTGATTCTGACTCATTGCAAGCCAGCCCGAACCACCCGCCAGCGCCAAAAAAAACGGGCCACTCAGATCTTGTCGTACAGCTTGCCTCCGGACTTTCTGAATTGCCGGGATTTTTCCTGCATTCCGGCTGCCAGGGCCGTGCGCTCATCCAGAGCATTGGCCTTGGCATAATCCCTTACCTCCTGGGAAATCTGCATCGAACAGAATTTCGGGCCACACATGGAGCAGAAATGCGCCACCTTGGCAGACTCCTTGGGCATGGTTTCATCGTGATACGCGCGGGCCGTGTCCGGATCCAGCCCCAGATTGAACTGGTCCTCCCAGCGGAACTCGAACCGGGCCTTGGAAAGGGCATCGTCCCGCAATTGAGCTCCCGGGTGCCCTTTGGCCAGATCCGCCGCATGAGCAGCGATCTTGTAGGTGATGATGCCGGTTTTGACATCTTCCTTGTTGGGCAGCCCCAGATGCTCCTTCGGCGTGACGTAACAAAGCATGGCGCACCCATACCAGCCAATCATGGCGGCGCCGATACCGGAGGTGATGTGGTCATACCCCGGAGCTATGTCCGTTACCAGCGGCCCCAGGGTGTAAAAAGGCGCCTCGTCGCAGCATTCCAGCTGTTTATCCATGTTCGCCTTGATCAGGTGCATGGGTACGTGCCCCGGCCCCTCTATCATCACCTGCACATCGTGCTTCCAGGCAATCCTGGTCAGCTCCCCGAGGGTTTCCAGCTCGCCGAATTGCGCAGCATCATTGGCGTCGGCCACGGAACCGGGCCGCAGACCATCGCCGAGACTGAAGGACACGTCATAAGCCTTCATGATCTCGCAGATGTCTTCGAAGTGTTCGTAAAGGAAGCTTTCCCGATGATGCGCCAGGCACCACTTGGCCATGATGGACCCTCCCCGGGACACAATACCGGTGACCCGCTTGGCGGTCAGCGGCACGTGATGAAGCCGCACCCCAGCATGAATGGTGAAATAATCCACGCCCTGCTCGGCCTGTTCGATCAGGGTATCGCGAAAGATTTCCCAGGTAAGGTCCTCTGCCACACCGCCCACTTTCTCCAGTGCCTGATAGATTGGCACCGTGCCAACGGGAACCGGTGAGTTGCGGATGATCCACTCCCGCGTCTCATGGATGTTCTTGCCGGTCGACAGATCCATGATGGTATCGGCGCCCCAACGGATGCCCCAGGTCAGCTTGTCGATCTCCTCCTCGATGGACGAACTGACTGCCGAGTTGCCGATATTGCCATTGATCTTTACCAGGAAGTTGCGGCCGATGATCATCGGCTCGACCTCCGGGTGATTAATATTGGCGGTGATAATGGCGCGCCCGCGCGCAACCTCGTCCCGCACAAACGCCGGTGTAATCTCATCCGGCAGCGAGGCGCCGAAGGACTGGCCTTGATGCTGTGACGTCAGAAGCCCCTGCTCCCTTGCCTCCTGAAGCTTCATATTTTCCCGAATGGCGACGAACTCCATCTCAGGCGTAATCACCCCCTGACGGGCATAGTGCATCTGGGTGACGTTCCGGCCCGACTTTGCCCGCAGCGGTTTCCGGGCATCAAAAAAACGCAGTGGATCGAGCCGGGGGTCGACATTCCGGCGGCGGGTATATTCCGAGGTGTACTCGCCCAATTCCTCCACGTCATCACGCTCTTTGAGCCAGGCCGCCCTGACCGGCGCAAGCCCTCGCCTGATATCGATCCGGGCCTTGGGATCCGTGTAGGGGCCAGAGGTGTCGTAGACCATGACGTCGGGATTCGGCTCGCCCCCCATGTCAGTGGGCGTCACACTTTGGCAAATGGCGCGCATCGGCACCCGGAGATCGGCGCGCGACCCCTGAACGTAGACTTTTCGGGAACTGGGCAGCGGCTCGGCGGCGGCAGAATCGACACGGGCAGAATCTTTCAGAAAGGAGGGTTGTTCTGTCATCAGTGGCTCCGGCATTGGCAGATGAACATCTGGTCGCGTATGACGGAGCCTGGCCTTACTGATACCTGTTTAGCGAACAGGCGCACGAGAGTGCGACGGCCAATGATCGTTCTGGTCGTTGATTCCTACGCCGGTATTATCCGGATCAGGTTGCGGGTTCTGCAGTGCAATCTCAGCCGACTTTCAGGCCGCTCTTCATCAAGAGCAATCCGGTCAGCACCCCGTCAAGACGCGAAACTTGGTTGTGTGACACCCAAAATGAGTGCCGTTTGCAAGTGTAGAGCTACGCCCATTTATTGTCCATAATGGCCGACCCATGCCTACACGGCGACTGCCCCTGGTTTTTTGTCCATTTTTGTCGGCAGTTACAGCATTTACGCGGGACACCTTGGTGCACAGGTATTCAGGAGACACTATGAAGAAACGACTGCTTTCCGGACTGGTAGGCCTGATGGCGACTCAGTCCGTTTTTTCCATGGATCTGGTAGAGACCTACGAGAAAGCACTGTCTTACGACTCCGGCATAGCCGCCGCACAGGCCCGCTACGAAGCACAGCAAGCCGCCAGCGATGTGACCCGCAGCGCACTGCTTCCGCAAATCGGCGCCTTTGGCGAAGCCAACCACATTGACGTCGATGGCCCGAATCAGGATACCGGCTACCAGGAACTGAGCTACGGTGCCCGCCTGACCCAACCCGTATTCCGGGCCGACGCCTGGTATCGATACGATGCCAGCCAGTTTCAGTCCGAATCGGCGCGGGCCCAGTTCAATCTGGCCCAGCAGCAGCTCATCCTGGATGTCGCCACGGCTTATTTTAATGTGCTTCTGGCGCAGGACACGGTAACCACAGCCCTGGCCGCCGAAGCGGCGATTCAACGCCAGTATGAGCAGGCACAGGAGCGTTTCGACGTCGGCCTGATCGCGATTACCGAAGTGTATGAGGCCCGCGCCACGTTCGATGACACCCGCAGCCTCCGTATTGTCGCGGAAAACCGGCTGAACGTTGCCCGTGAGCAGCTGGCTCGCCTGACCGGTGAATTTGCCGAAGACCTGGAAAATCTGCGCGAGAACTTCCCCTTGGCCCGCCCGGAGCCGATGGATCCAAAGGCTTGGGAAAAAACCGCGCTGGAGCAGAACTGGTCTATTCAGTCCGCACTCTACGATCTCGACACCAGCGAGGCCAACCTGAAGGCGGCCAAAGCTGGCCACTATCCCACCCTTGACCTGAATGCCTCCTATGGCAAGTCCGACATCGATGGCCTGGAGGATCCCGGCGCCGTATTTACCCAGAGGGATGGCACCACAACGCAGGGCGTGATCGGCCTGACGCTGAACGTGCCCCTCTACACCGGCGGTGGCACCCAGGCTGGCGTTCGGCAACAGCGCTCCTTGCTGACCGTGGCAGAAGAGGACCTGAACACGGTGCGCCGTGACGTTCGCGTGACCACTCGCAGCCTGTTCCTGACGGTCAACAACAACATTGAGACCGCATCTGCCCTCGAGCAAACGATCGTGTCCCGGCGCAGCGCACTGGATGCGACACGCGCCGGCTATGAGGTGGGCACACGAAATATTGTCGAAGTACTGGATGCAGAGCGGGCCTACTATGTGGCACTCAGGGATTACGCCAATGCGCGCTACGATTACGTGGTCAATACCCTGCGCCTGCAACAGGCCGCTGGCACATTGAGCCCACAGGATCTGATCGTGCTTAACAACTGGCTGAGCGAGACAGCGCCGGGCATCGAAGCCCTGGCAAATGACGCTGAAGTGCTGGACGACCCCAGCCAGTGATCCTTCAGGGCGGGCCGCTCAGGCGCCCGCCCTCACAGGCGCTCGATAATTCCGCTTACCACCTTGTCCAGCGCACCCCGGTTTTTCTGCACCACGGCCAAGGCCCGCTCTCCCGACGCCCGCCGGGCCTCCGGATGCCCCACCAGAGCAATCAGGCTCTGAGCCAACTCATTAGCATCGGACACCATGGTGACCCCGTGGTCTGCCACCAAACGCTGGTAGATGGTCTCGAAATTGAACACGTGAGGACCGGAGAACACCGGAATTCCCCACACGGCAGGCTCGAGCGGATTGTGACCACCCCGGGTAATGAGCGAGCCCCCCACGAAGGCGATGTCGCTGGCGCCATAGAGCATCATCAATTCGCCCATGGTATCGCCCAGATAGACCTGAGCCCGGGCAGGGTCATCGCCATTGGCGCGCCGCGCCAGAGAGAGCCCCGCACGCTGAATCTTGTCCGCCACCGAGTCAAAGCGGTCCGGATGTCGGGGTACGACAATCAGCAAGGTCGAAGGATGTTCCGCCAGTACGCGCCGGTGCGCGTCCAGCAGCATTTCATCCTCACCTTCATGGGTGCTCCCGGCAACCCACACCACGCGACCACCGAACGCGGCCTTGAGCTGCTCAGCAGAAGCCTGCACATCCGCCGGAATATCGACATCAAATTTGACACTGCCGGTGACCGACACTCGCTCCGGGGCAACGCCCAGGCGACGAAACCGCTCAGCGTCCTTGTCAGCTTGAGCGGCCACCCAGCTCAGGCTGCGCATGATCGGTCCGGACAGCCCTTTGACACGCTCATAGCCTTGCGCCGAACGCTCCGACATACGCGCATTGATCAGGAAAATGGGCACGCCCAGAGCGTGACTCTGGTGAATCATGTTCGGCCAGAGCTCGGTTTCCATGATGACCAGAATGCGAGGCTCCACACGTCTCAGGAAGCGCCGGATCGAGCCTGGCGTATCGTAGGGTGCGTAGGCGTACCTGACCTGGTCTCCGAACATTTTCCGAGCCTGTGCCAGGCCAGTGTCGGTCATCGCGGTCATCAGGATAGTGATGCCCGGCTCCTGGGCCAGTAGCCGCCGGACCATCGGCCCTGCGGCAATGGTTTCCCCCACCGACACGGCATGAACCCACACCACCGAGCCATTCACCGGCGCCACACAACCCAGCCTCTGACGCCAGTTTTTTCGTAATTCTGGCGCCCTGCGACCATTCCACCAAAGACGCAGGAGGATGAAAGGCAACAGTAGCCGAATCAACAGGGAATAGATAAATTGAAGCACACGGGACTCCCGACAAAACAGTAGGCTATCATAGCGGAAATCCTATGGATTTTCCTGCCGCCACAGCGGAGCTGGCGGCCTTGAGGAGATGAAGTCAGAAGCTTTAAAGGACCCGTTATCAGGTGAAAAAGCGATATCGCAAGCTTCCGAGAAATACCGATTTCTCAGCCTACCGCCATCCTCGCTGGTGGCCGACCTGGTGCCTGATCGGCCTGATGTGGCTGGTGGCTCACCTGCCCCTTCGTTTGCAGTGGTGGCTTGGCAAGGTAGCTGGCCTGCTGGTTTTTCACCTGGCAGGTGGTCGGCGTCACATCACCGAAACCAACATTCGGCTTTGCTTTCCGGAACTGACGGCAGAACAACGCTCAGCCCTGGTTCGACAATCCTTCGTGGCCAACGGTATTGGCCTGATGGAACTCGGACTGGCCTGGTTCCGCGATCCCAAGCATTTTCTCAAGATCACCCGGGTACATGGACTGAAGCACTTTGAACAAGCCAGCAGTAACGGCAAGGGCGTACTGCTGCTTGGCGGGCATTACAGCACTCTGGACTTGGGCGGAGCCCTGGTGACCGAATTCATTGATGCCGATGTGATGCAGCGGGACCACAATAACCCCCTGATGAACGCGGTGATGACGCGCGCGCGGGAGCGACGCTACGGCAAAGTTCTCGGCGCCAAGGATTTACGGGGCCTGTTCAGAAGCCTGAAGCAGAACCACGCCGTGTGGTATGCCACCGACCAGGATTACGGCCGCAAGGAGATCGTCTTCGCGCCGTTCTTTGGCATCCCGGCCGGCACCATTACCGCCACCTCTCGCATCGCGGAACGCAGTGGCTGTGCAGTCGTGCCTTTCAGTCACACCCGGCGCGATGACCAACCCGGCTACGATATTTACTTCCAGCCTGCCCTGGAAAACTTCCCCAGTGGCGACGACCTGCAGGACGCAACCCTGATCAACAGCACCATCGAACAGGAAATCCGGCGGGCGCCCGACCAGTATCTCTGGATGCATCGCCGATTCAAAACCCGCCCGGATCCGGACGATCAGGGTTTTTACCGGCGCAAATAAACCGAACCAACGGGAGGCTGGCACCAGGTGCCTGCATGCATGGCGAATCTCGACACGGAATTCAGTGAAGCCCCGGTGGTCTGGCTCTTGACCGACAACAAACCCGGCCACCGCAACCAGCTCAAGGGCCTTGGCAATCGACTCCGGGTTCTGGCTGGGGCCAGCCTGCACTGGATTGATACGCGGTCGGTCAATGTTCCTCTCTGGCGGGCTCTGCTGGCTATCCCCCCGAGCGCGGATTTCCCAGCTGCCGAACCGGATCTGATCGTCGCCGCCGGTTCTGGCACACACCGCCTGTTACTGGCGCTCAGGCGCAAGAAAAAAGCGTCCACCCTGGTACTGATGAAACCCGGCTTCCCATTCAGTTGGGTCAGCGCCGTCATCACACCCGATCACGATCAAGTGGCAGACGGCCCAAATGTCCTGCTGACCGAAGGTGTCATCAATACCATTACCCCAATGGCACGCATCACCGACAAGCCGGAAGCCCTCATTCTGGTCGGCGGGCCATGCCCCCATTTCGACTGGGACGACGACGTTCTGCTCGGACAGATTCACCACCTGATCAACCATTACCCGGGCTGGCGCTGGACCATCAGCGGTTCAAGACGCACCCCCGAGCCCCTGCTGCACAAACTGCAAGAGCTGGCCGGACTGAAGATCACCGTGGTCGGCCCAGACCGAACTCACCAGGACTGGCTGAATCACCAGGTGTCGGCATCGAGAGCGATCTGGGTATCTCCCGACAGCATGTCCATGGTGTGCGAGGCGGCCACCTCGGGCGTGCCCACAGGCATTTTCCAGCTCACCCCCGTTCCTGGCAGCCGGGTTGCGGCGGGTATCGACCAACTGGTTCAGAACGGCCGCGTCGCGCGCTGGAGTGACCACGCATCGGTGATGACCGAGAAACCCCTTCGGGGCCAGGTGCTGTGGGAAGCCGACCGTGCAGCGCGCTGGGTAGTAACCAGAGGCCTTTTGCCACTGCCCACGGAGCCCCGCCAGGACCGCAAGCGAGGTGAAGATTGAGAATCCTTCAGGCCCTGCCGGCGCTTCACAGCGGGGGCGTGGAGCGTGGCACCGTTGAATTCGCGGCCGAACTTGTGAAGCGAGGCATCGAATCGTTCGTGGTATCCAGCGGGGGGCCAATGGCAGAACACCTACGCCGGGCCGGAAGCACACATATTCAGATGCCCATTCACCGCAAGTCACCGGCTTCCTTCGGTCAGATCTTGCCGATGCGCGAACTGATTCGCAGCGTTCGGCCGGACATCATTCACGTTCGCTCGAGAATGCCGGCCTGGATCGTGCACCTGGCGTGGCTGAGTTTACCCGCCAGCGAACGGCCACGGGTGGTGTCCACCTTTCACGGCATGTATTCCGTGAACCCCTACAGCGCGATCATGACCAAAGCCGATCACATCATCGCGGTTTCCGACTGCGTTCGGGACTATGTGCGTACAAACTTTTCGGTTCCCGCCGAGAACCTCACCGTCATCCAGCGAGGCGTCGATGTGGCACAGTTCCAGGCCCAGCAACTCAGCAAAACCTGGATTGATGAACTGTATCGTGACTACCCGCAGCTGAAACACCGCAGGCTATTGATGATGCCGGGGCGCATCTCGCGCTGGAAAGGGCAGCTGTCTTTTCTCGAGGTAATGGCCGGCCTGATTCGCCAGCGGGATGATTGTCACGGCATCATCGTCGGTGGCGCAGAGCCGGGCAAAGAGCACTTTTTACGCGAACTGGAGCAACGCCGGGAAGCTCTGAAGCTGAACAATCACGTCACCTTTCTGGGCCAGAGAAATGACATGGCGGAGCTCTATCTGCTGTCTGACCTGGTGTGCCACCTATCCACCAAACCGGAGCCTTTCGGGCGCACTGTTACGGAAGCCCTGGCCTCGGGAACCCCCGTGGTCGCCTTCAATCGAGGGGGTGCAGCGGAAACCCTGCAAGCCTGCTTCCGGGAGGGGCTGGTACCGCCCGACGACACCGGCGCCTTCACCCGAACGGTGTTGCAGCTGCTGGACGCACCCGGACGGGACATTCACATACCCTCGCGGTTCCGGCTTGAGGCACAGACCGAAGCAACGCTTCGTATCTATCAGCGACTGACGAATCAGGGCTTGGCGCACTCATGACAGGGCGCCGCCTGACCCTGGCGTTCATTCTCGCCACCCCAGGCACAAGCTGGGGCGGCATGGAGCGGCACACCGCAGACCTCGCTCTCGGACTGGCCAGGCGCGGGCATCAGGTGCATGTGCTCGGGCACAAGGATTACCAGTCGCATTTCACAGCGCCGGTGCGTTTTCACCGCCAGCCCGTGCATCTCGGGCGCAAGAATCCCTGGCTGCAATGGTCGATCAGCTGTTGCCTTAAACGCATTGCCCCAGACATCATCCACGCTCAGGGCAACAAGGCCGCGCACCTTGCAGGTCGGGCCCGGTGCGTCGGCGGAACGCCGCTGTTCGCCACCGTTCATGGCATGAAATCCAGCCACGCCGTTTTCCAGCGCATGGACGCCGTTATCGCGGTCAGTCAGCCCATTTTCGACACGCTGGATCATCGACAAAAACGGCTGATTCTGAACGGTGCCTCTGCACCGCCCCCCGACGCAGACACCGACGCACCGACGCTCGCGCTCCCGGATGGCTGCACCAATGTGATTGCCGTTGGTCGGCTGGAGCCGGTCAAAGGTTTTGCACGGCTTATTGAAGCCTGGGCCCGGATATCCCCTGCCAACACCGACCGTCACCTTACGGTGATTGGCGACGGTTCCGAACGCCCCCGACTGGAGCAACTGATTCGACAACATGACCTGCGTGAGACGGTAACCATCGCGGGCTTTCACTCGAACATCAGCACGCTGTATGAGCAGGCAGACCTGACGGTGATCAGTTCCGAGCGCGAGGGATTGCCGTACGTCCTGATCGAGAGCCTGCTGGCCAATTGCCCCGTCGTGTCAACGCCGATTCCCGGCATTCAGGCCCTGCTTCCGGAACAGGCTTTGAGCACCGACCAGTCAGCGGAGAGCCTTGCGGAATTGCTGACCCGATCACTGGGCAATCTGAAGGCGCTCAGGACGCACGAAGCAGCGGCCATGGCGTTTGCGCGCCAAAACCTCACTCTGGACAGCATGATCACACGAACCGAAGCCTTCTATCTTGAGGTGCTTGTTTGAGGTCCGCGCCAATCCGCCACCGGCCATTCGTCAGAGTCTGGCGCCGGCGATTTACCGCTCACGATTCAGCCGCTCCAGCATGTGCAGCTCCTTGGCCTTGGCCAGACGCATGAAGTTCCGGTAAGCCGCCGTAATCGACACACTCAGGCCAAACCAGCCGTTCAGGATCTGCCGATGGAGCAGATAATATTTCAGAAACTTGACGGGAAACTCCAGGAACAATCGGGCACTGCTGATCCGACGCCCCTTGAAGTGCATATACCTGGCCTGCTCAGACGATAGCTGACAGTACTTCCGTTCCATCTGGGCCAGCGACACCAGAGTCCGGTGCAACACATCGCCCTTGAGATCCAGCACCCGCCCTTCGCTGATCTGAGGACGATCGTTATTGCTGTTCTCTTCGGCCAAGATTGACGCCTTGTTGCGATTGTACAGACGCATGATTTTTTTCGGTTTGTCGTGCCGGAAGGGATGCCCCGGCAGAGGGGGCGACAGCACCCATCGCATCCGAAAGCCGGCCACGTCATCGGGTAGCGGCCCCGAAAACAGTGCCTTGATGTTCTTTACCAGCGCGTCGGACAACACTTCGTCGGCATCCAGGTCAAGCACCCAGTCGTTGCGACACAGGGAAGCCGCGTAGGCTTTCTGACAGGCAAAACCCTGCCAGTCGCGGTGCACAACCCGCGCACCTGCGGCCTCGGCAATGGCGCGAGTTCGATCCCGACTGCCGGAGTCAACCACGATAATCTCATCCACCCAGCCGCTCACTCTGGCGATGGATTCCGGCAATCTCAGTTCTTCATTCTGGGTGATGAAATACACTGACAATGGCAGCGCCATCCGAGGCTCCTTCCGTTACCGGCACTTTCCAGTACCTGTACGACAATATTGTGCTAACCCTATGTTAAGATCACCCGTTACAGCGACTGGCAGTGACTGACGCCCCAACGGGCGAAACGCGCTCAAAACCAACACGGAGTTGACTCATGATTCACCCCGTCATTATGGCTGGCGGTACCGGTTCCAGGCTATGGCCATTGTCCCGGCAATTGAATCCCAAACAGTTTCTGAAGCTGACGGACGGTCCCCTGTCCATGCTTCAGGCAACGGTTGAACGTCTGCAAGGCATGGATGCCAAAGAGCCCCTGCTGATCTGCAACGAAGAACATCGTTTCCTGGCGGCCGAGCAAATGCGCCAGTCCGGCCACGACAACACCAGAATTATTCTCGAGCCCTGCGGCCGCAACACCGCGCCGGCCATCGCGCTTGCAGCCCTCGAACTGATGGAAAACACCAGCGAAGCCAATCCGATTATGCTGGTGCTCGCGGCTGACCACCTGATTAAAAACACGTCCGCTTTTCAGGAAGGCGTCAGCAAGGCCATCCCCCTGGCCCAACAGGGCAAGGTGGTGACCTTTGGCATTGTTCCGCAGCATCCGGAAACCGGTTACGGCTACATCCACCAGGGTGAGGAGCTCGCAGATAACTGTTTCACCGTAGACAAGTTTGTTGAAAAGCCCGACCTGGAGACCGCGGAAGCCTATCTGGCCTGCGGCGAATACCTCTGGAACAGCGGTATGTTCCTGTTTCGCGCCCAGGACTATCTCAACGAGCTGGAGGCGCACCGGCCAGACATTCTGGCAGCCTGCAAAGCCGCCATGTCGGGCGCCAGCGAAGACCTCCACTTTACCCGGGTAAACGCCGAAGCCTTCGCCCGGTGCCCATCGGATTCCATCGACTTCGCCGTGATGGAAAAAACCGACAAGGCCGCCGTTGTCGCGCTTGATGCGGGCTGGAGCGATATTGGCTCCTGGTCGGCCCTGTGGGATGTCAGCGAGAAGGATGCCGCTGGCAACAGCCTGAGCGGCGATGTCATTGCCCATGACACCCAAAACACCCTGGTGCGTGCGGACAGCCGGTTAGTGGCAACCGTCGGTGTCGAGAACCTGGTGGTGATCGAAACCAAGGACGCCCTTTTGGTCGCCCACAAGGACAGGGTTCAGGAGGTAAAATCCATTGTTGAACAGATTCGCGACGATGGCCGCCACGAACACATGAACCATCGGGAAGTCTATCGTCCCTGGGGCGTGTATGACTCCATCGATAATGGTGCCCGCTACCAGGTGAAACGCATCACCGTAAAGCCCGGAGCCAAGCTGTCGGTTCAGATGCACCACCACCGCGCAGAACACTGGATTGTGGTCAGTGGCACCGCTCAGGTGACCAATGGAGAAAAGACGTATCTGGTGACTGAAAACCAGTCCACCTACATTCCGGTCGGCCAGGTCCATTCGCTGGAGAACCCCGGAGTCATTGATCTGGAACTGATTGAGGTGCAATCCGGCTCTTATCTGGGCGAGGACGACATCGTACGATTCGAGGATCGGTACGGCCGGAAATGAGCAGCATGAAATACAGACTGGTCTCTGGCCTGCTGAGGATCGCAGGCAGGCTGTCACTGGCCAGCGCGCAGAAACTGGGTTCCCGGCTTGGGTGGTTGCTATGGAAAATGCCCACCAAAGCCCGACAGGTAACCGACATCAATCTGGACATCTGCCTGCCGGAACTGTCCGAGGCTGAACGCCACGAGTTATCCCGTAGCTCTCTGGCCCACACCGGCATGGCCATGTTGGAAATCCCGCTGATGTGGGAGTGGCCGGTGGAAAAGTGCCTGGAGCTGGTGCGTGAAACCGAGGGACTGGAACTGATTGATAATGCCCTGGCCGCCAACAAAGGCTTGATCCTCCTGGCCCCCCACTTGGGAAACTGGGAGTTGGCGGGACTCTTCTTCTCCTCGCGCTATAAGATGGCCGCCCTGTACAGCCCCCCGAACATGCCGGAATTCGAGGACTACATGATTCGAGTCCGAGGACGACTTGGCTCGGAACTGGTTCGCGGAGACCGTCGCGGGCTGGCAAGGCTTGCCGCCCTCTTACGCGAGGGCGGCGTGGCAGGCATTCTTCCGGATCAGTCGCCGCGGGGGAAAGGCAACGCCTTTGCTTCTTTCTTTGGTATGGAAGTCAAAACCATGACACTGGTCTCCAAGCTCATGCAGCGCACCGGTGCCAACGCACTGATGACGTACGCGGAGCGGTTGCCTGACGCGAGAGGCTTTCGCCTCGTCGTGCGCCAAGTCGAACCGGGCCTTGATGACAAAGACCCAGTTGTCGCCACCACAGCCCTGAACCGTTCAATTGAACGGTGCGTTACCGAGATCCCAGAACAGTACCAGTGGGAATACAAGCGACTTCGCCATCGCCCTGCCGGTGAGATCAACCCCTACAACCCGGACCGGGTGTGTTAACCCATTCAATGCCCAACAGCGTCCAAAGAGATTGTAAGCTTTCATGACTGACTCCACAGCAACCGCCCGCTCACGCCCAATCATTTTTTTACTACTGATGGCCGGACTGGGTGGCGCACTTTTCTCCTCCAGCATGCTGGCTGCGTCAACGCTTTTACTTGCCATTGTCGGCGGACTTTACGTGGCTCGAGGTGTTCCTGAACAACTCCAGTGGGACACCCCAAAGGAGTTGCGCCTTCTGCACTTTGCATTCTGGTTCTTTGTGGCGGTCAGCACCCTGTCCTGGACTTTCGAAGGCTTTGATTACGAGGGCGGTAAAACTCTGGGTACCCACGCGAGACTGATTCTCTTCTGGCCTCTGATAATCGCCTTCAGCTGTGCAGGCTTGCGCGCCTGGCACTTTTTTTCGGCTATGGCTCTGGCTGCGCTCTCGGTATCTGGGGTCTTTCTGGCGGAACTGGTCGCTCACGACTGGGCGATCAATTCCCTGCTAAGTCGCCGCTTTGGCGGCGGCATCAACCCGATCAGCTTCGGTAACCTGGCATTGCTTGCCAGCACGCTCAGCCTGGTGAGCGCTCTCTACTTCATACGCTCGAGGAAAGTTCGCATCGCATTCATCTGCGGCGGCCTGGGCATCAGCGCATTTGTTATTGCATTGCTCTCTGAAACACGAAGTAATCTGATCGCCCTTCCGGTGCTGCTTCTGGTTTTCTTGCCTCTCGTTGATCGGAAGTTGCGTCGCGCGACGATCCTGTTGATCCCATTGATCATTGCTGTTGCACTTTACAACGCAGACCGAATGTCGAAATCCTTGGAGGCGCTGATTGAACAGCAGCAGCTCGACATGGGGATGGAAGTACGGCTTACAATTTGGAAAACAGCTGGCGAACTTTTCTCCACCAACCCGGGCTTTGGTGCGGGCCTTGGAGGCTATACCCGTCAGATAGAAGAACTGGTTGCCAACGGGTCTGCCTCGACGACGTTACTGGACTGCTGTGCCGGTCACGCCCATAACGACCTACTTACTCAAGCGGCCACAAGTGGCGTTCCGGGCATCCTTGGCTGGGCATTCCTGATATTCATTCCACTGACCTTGTTTGCCCGCCATCTGTTCAATTCCTACGCACCAGTAGCGCACCTTTCAGCCGCCGGAGTTATGGTGTCCAGTGCTTACTTGCTGTTCGGCCTGACAGAAGCAACGTTTAACCGAACCCTGTTCCTGACCTTCTACCTTCTCTCGATCGCCGGCATTGCCGCGGCGCTCTTCAATGAGCTGAGCGCCTCTTACAGTCGCCAGCGCAACTGCAAGGTGTCGGCAACGATCATCACAAAGAACGAAGAAGCGCACATTGCCGACTGTATTAAATCGGCAAGGCTGGTGGCCGACGAAATCATCGTCCTGGACAGCGGCAGCACCGACCAAACCGCAGATATTGCCAGAGAGCATGCGGATATCGTTGAAATCACCGACTGGCCGGGCTTTGGCATACAGAAACAGAGAGCGCTTGAGAAGGCGACCGGTGACTGGGTTTTATCCCTCGACGCCGATGAGCGCATCACTCCGGAACTCGCGCGTGAGATTAACCACCACCTGGCCGACCCGGATGCGGACGCCTACAAGCTTCCGTGGGCCGTGACCATTTACGGCAAACGTCTCGATTTCGGTCGAAGTGGACGAGCACCCTTGCGGCTGTTCCGCCGCGAAGGGGTCCGCTTTTCGGACGCGCTCGTGCATGAACGCATCCTGATTCCAGAGGGGCGCAGGACCAAAACGTTGCGCGGCCGACTGACTCATTACACGCATCGGGACTTCGGGCACTCTCTGGAAAAAAGTGCCAAGTATGCATGGCTGGGTGCTCTTGAAAAGCATCGCCGGGGCAAGAAAACCCGCACCATGATCTACCCCACGCTTCGAGGGCTCCTGACCTTTATACAGGTTTATTTCATCCGCTTTGGCTTTCTCGATGGTGCAGTGGGGTATTTGACAGCAGTCACCTATGCCCAGGTGACCTTCAACAAATATGCCGGGTTGTGGACACTCAATCGTGCCGATAGAGGCAAGGGTTAGGGCAGTCCGTTTACCTCCCACGTTTTAAACCACGATCATGTTGCTATCGAAAACCTATCGGGTGCTGACTTGACCACAAAATTCGAATCGATTGTTCAGGGACGAAAATTCTCTTCCTTGATGTTCTTTTGTGTCCTGGGCTTTGTATTTTTTAAGCGGTTTCACCGTGATGTGGGTGATGTCTTCATATTCCTGGCCGTTCTGGGGACCTTCGCTTCGATTTACTTCAGTTCGCGGCCAATAAAAAAAGACCCGATAGTTGTCGCGTTCTTCGTGTCCCTGATCATTCCGGTAGTCAGCTGGCTCAATAGCCGACTGCAAATTCCGGATCTCGCGAAAGATTCCCCATCTCCGTTTTTCTTTTACGACTTCTTCTTTTTCTGGTTTATCGCCTACTGGATCCAAGGGCGAAACGACAGAATTTCGGCCGTTCTCCTGGCCTACTGCTCTAGCGTTTTGAGCATTTACGTGAGTCATTCACCCGATTTTATGGGAGATATCACGCGGGGGATCCAGGGCGCTCGCATCAGCTTTGATCTCGTCAACGCGCAACATACCTCACTGTTTGCTGGCTTCGGGTTTATTGCCGCGGCCTTCTTGTTCGTTGCAAAGCTCAAACTGTCGCGCCCTCTGAACCTGGCAAGAAAAGTATTGGCCGCCTTGGCTGCTCTGTTTTTCATACTGATCATTGTGATCACACAATCAAGACAAGTCTGGCTGGCGCTGTTTGTTTGCCTTTTCCTGGCGCCGTTGGCACTCAAATTACTCCCGAACTCTCGGATCAGTGTTCGCGGACTCGTTGCCGGGTATCTGGCTTTTGCGGTATTGCTAGGGTCCCTATCGAATCTTGCCATTGTCGAGAAGCGCCTTGCGGCTGAACTGGAAACCATTGAGCAGGTAGCGGAGCTGGATCTCGATTCGATCTCTAAATTCAGCAGCGTCGGCATTCGCATCCATCTGTGGCTGGAAGGGTTGGACTGGATTGCGCAGCGCCCAATTCTGGGAAGCGGCGAGGATGCGAGAGAGCTGGTAATAGCTGAGGGTGAAAGGTTTCCGGAGTACGTCCAGAAAAACTTTACCCACCTGCACAGCTCGCACGTTGAGACCTTTGTCAGCTTTGGAGTTGTGGGTGGGATACTGGTCTACTTCCTGATGTTTTACCCGGTTATCCATGCGGTCCGAGAACCAGCGGTGCAAAAGACCTGGAAAGTCTTTTCAATGGTGGTGCTGGCTTTCTGGATCACGGTTAATTTCTTTGAGTCCTACTTCTACGCCGCAAACGGCGTCTATATCTATTCCGTGTTTTTTGGAATTATCTACAGTTTCAGATTCTCAAAAGTACAGGGCTCTGCCTCAGAAGATGCTGCGAAATAGGTATTTTTGCCAAACATAGAGTTTGCCCCAGAAACCAAGGTGTTTCGACTTCAGGAACACCATACCTGGCATTTTCTTCCAACTGTGCTGAAACCAGTGCACCAGATAGCTTTCCTCGGGGCACTCAAAATTCAGAGGTTCCTGGCTGTACGGATAGAAACAGTGCCTTGGCAGAAGAACACAGTTTTCGAGGTTCGAAAGCTGCTGATCCTTTATCAGGTAGGTAACGACCTGAGGCCCAATGTAAAGGTCCGTTTTCCAGATGCCTTCTTCATAAAAGCGAATGAGCTCAGATAAAATCCGGGAGTCCTTCTCGGAGTATATTGCCGCTGTCCCTAAATATTCTTCTGTTTCGTATCCAACGGCGAACTTTGCTCCGGCGAATAATGGGAAAGGGTTCTGTCGAATCGTTACATCCGTATCGAGATATAACCCCCCTTCGGCCTCAAGTACTTTCAAACGGAGGTAATCCGATACAAAGGCATAGAGACCTCGCCTGTAACACTCCTTGGCAAACCGGCAGTCCTCTATCCACTGCAATACCTCAGTATCGGATTCCGTCCACAACCGGAACTTGAACCCCATTTTTTTCCAATCGTCCAGGCAGGCATGAGCAAGAGGCGGCATCATCTCACCGAGCCAGACCGCGTGTATCCTATCGTTCATCAGCGAGCAGCCTTTTCCCGCGATATTTTTTCTCCAACCGCAGGTTGTAAATAAAACGCCTGATTCTCTCTGTCAGCGTGAATAACTCTCGCCTCAATCGATTCAGTAACGGACGGCGGCCAGTTTTGGGTTCGTAACCGATAATGGATTCAAATTTGTAGTCGTGAGATACAAAGGCAGGACTTATTCCCAAACAGGGCACATCGTTAACCCAGTAGCGGTCCATATATATGTCAACCGGGAGGAAGATCGGACTCACACAGTCCAAAAATTTGCGTGCAGCATCGGGGGTCAGATAGTAGCCCATGGAGCTCATCGGACCTTTGGTGTAACGAAGAATGCTGAAATCGCCAACACGCGCAACTTCATACTCTTGGTGATTACGAGTCTTGTTCTTAAACAACCTGAGGCACCCGAAATGCCGAGGCATAATTTCCAATGTTTTCAGAAATGCCTTAAATGTCTCCTGGACAAAGACAATGTCATCTTCAAAGACCACGTATCTCTTATTTTCGTTAACGCAACGTGCCCATATGTTACGATGACCGGCGAAACAGCCCAGTTGGCCGGCAGATAGCGGATTACCTCTTACTCTCAGCCTTTTGGATTGGTCGTAGAGATCGAAAACCGGATCCCGTTCCTTTCTTCCATCCACTCCCCAAACAAACTCAAAGTCTATCCCTGCTTCTTCCAGAGCATTCCTGATTCTCCCCTGTCGATCTTCCGAGTGGGGCAAAGTTAACACCACAACTTTCAGGTCAACGTTATCAGGAAACCCTATCATCAGTGTCCGTGTCCTTAATCAAAACTCTCCACGTCCTAGTGCTTCAGGCCCGTTATCCCGGCTCGCCAATACCATAGTAGAGCGCGAACACCAGAAGGGTACACAAATACGAGGCCATATCGATCACATCATCACAAAATAATGCTCTCAAACATCCAGCCGGGGTTCTAGAGGCTCGATACTTGCTCTAAAGAGGTTCTGACTACACCTATAGAGTGAAGCATACCAACGATTTCGTCGTAATAAGGCAACTGGGCGGCGAAAATTTGATCATCAATTTGATACACTTTCGACGCCGGATATATTTTCTTCAGAGTAAACAATGCCGTAGAGGCAAAGCTGTAGAATGCGAGGTAAGCTGAACCAGATGTCGCCACCTCAATTTCGATAGGACGCCCGGTCTGGCGAATTTCCACTGGAATCTCCGCCAACTCACGCTCAAGCTCCGAACGCTCCTCCTTTCGATGCATGAAATACACAAGGCGAGAAGCCGGATGTCGACCAGCCACATAACTCACCTGAGCCCTGACCTGAGCTAGTCTGTCCCCGGCACCAAACGGCTGTCCGATAAATGCGACAACCGGACTGGCATCGGTCTCACCGCATTGTGTGTGAAAGGTTTGGCGAAAAACCGGAAAATCATGAACTTCGACACGAATTCGATCTGAACTTTCCAGAGGAAAACAGGTGAAAAACTCTAGATTATCGCCACTTAAAGGGCGCAGGGGCACCCGCAGTGCAGATAACAAGGCATGTTTTCCATGGGACAACCTACTATCAAAGCTCTTATCGTGGATCGCGCGGTAGTACCTCAGCGTAGCTAGGCCATCGTCAACGAACAGGGTACGATTCGCCTTCAGCGCCCGATAGAAAGCCTCGTGAAACCAGCTATTTTTGTTTCCAATAAAAAGACGTTCAGGCGGGGACTTGGAGAGCCGGCGTAGAAGTCCAGCCAGTCGGAGCAAAAAACCGGTTTTACCAAGAAACACTGTTTCGATGCTTCTCCACCCAAGCGCGTCACTGAGGAACGCCATCTGCTTTTCTGTTTCTCGATTATCGGGTCTCGCCAGCACAAGCAGGCAGGTCTGTTCCGGACAACCGAAATGATATCGGGCTTCTGAACAACTCATCAGCTGCAGAGGCGTTGTAGCCACGAAAACATTCAAATCTAACGATTTATTTTTCAACTTACCGGCGCTCCACTCCAAGAGGCTGCTGGAGGTCTATTTTTTTCAGTTTTTTCAGCTCTTTGCGCAATCGGCGCCGTACCTTCAGTTTTCTCAGAAGGTTGAGTGGCTTTCTGCTCAAGCCGGCCTGCTTAGTGGTGAAGAAATCCTCAACCGCATCCAGAACCCGGCCACTGGACTGGCCATCGCGAAAACTGTGCAGCTCACGACAAAGGTTTCTGCTGGCCTCCATCAACGGTGCCGGCCGCGCCAGCGCCTCACTCAGGGCTGGCTCCAGGCGATCGACCTCGGCGACATCAATCAGATAGGGACCGGGCATCTTGGTTCGGAAGGTGACAACCGGACGATCCAGAAACATGAACTCGAACATGATGGACGAGGTATCACAGAGCATGATGTCAGCTTCGGGAAGAAGCGGCAGCAGATCCTCATCACTTTCAACAAAGCGAAGATGAGGGCCTGCCAGCTGACGATACTGATCAACCACGGCAGGATCCATCTTCGGATGCAACGTAACGATAAACCGCCACCGACCACTGGCAGCCAGCTCTGTGATCTTATCCACCAGCGCCGGTGCCGCGGTAACCGACCGGCTGAAGGTCGACGCAAAGAAAACAACCGGGAGCTCGCCTTCGCCCCTGGGGCGTTCACCTTGCACGCCTTTCTTTAGCAGTGGGTCGAGCTTTGGCCAACCGGTGTGCGCGACGGCAAAGTGCCCATGCTGCTGGGCCAACGCCTGAAACTTGGCAGTGTCTTTCTCAGCCTGCGTGCAATACAGATCAAACCAGCCTCGAATCCGGTAATGATCACTGTCATCCTCACTGCTATGGCCGCGCTTGTTCCGGGCCATGCCGTGGAACACTTCCACCTTGATCCCCGGAAAGAAATACGGCACCCAGTCACCCGGAACGAACGTTGCGTCCGCGTTGTAGCTCATTACATCCGAAACGGTTTTAAGGTGCCGCTCATCCGGGCGAAGCGGGTCTGTGCTGCAACCCGCTACGAACCAGGCCGCCTCATCACCACGGCGCCGGATTTCCTCCTGAAGTGGCCTGAGGATGGAATAGGAATACGGTTGATTGACAAAAAACAGATATCGGCGCATCACGCACTGCCTGTTAAAGACTGGTACATCTCAGCGGTTTCACGAACGGTCTGACTGGTATGAAACCGGTTGGCGATACGAGCCCTGGCCGCCGCACCCAAATCACTGCGCAGGTCCGGATGACGGTACAGACGCTCAATGCCACGGCACAGCGCGTCGGAACTATTTGGCTCGACAACGAGACCACTGACCCCGTCCTCCACCAGTTCAGGCATGCCTCCAACACTCGTCACCAGCGGCGGCACAGCGTACACCATGGATTCGATCACCGCCCTGGGCAGGCCTTCCCGTTCTTTCGAGGGCAGCACGAAAACATCACTGGCCGCTGCGATAGCCGGCGCGTCGGTACGGAAACCGGTGAAATGAATCCTGTCGCTGCGGGATGACTGGCTCGCCAGCGCCTGGATTTCCTCGTTGTTGATCACATCGCCCACCAGCAACAGGTGAACATCCACATCGGCCGGGAGCTTACCTACGGCTTCGATGAGCACATCAAAGCCCTTACGCGGCGAGTTTCGCCCGGTGCAACACACCACGAAGGCGCCCTCTGGTACGCCAAATTCCCTCAGGTCCGCCGGCTCCGCCTGATACCAGCTCAGATCATGTCCCTTGTAGATGCGCTGGAGCTTGGCATCGGGAATGCTCATCCACAGAAAACGCAGGCTCGCCAGGTAATCTTTGATGGCGTCCGCGACGCAGATGATTTTGCTGACTCTGGGATGCAGGAAGGTAATCCAGGACTCAGGATTGAGGAAGCTGATATTGCCGATCACGCCACGGTAGGCGACGACCTTGATGTCGGTTCCCTTGGATGCTTTCAAACCGCAGGCAAGCGCCCTTGGATTGTAGGCGTGAATGATGTCATAACGCTTGCTGGCGAGCTGCTCGCGAATAGCCGCAATGCCCTCCTTGTCGAAACGGCTTTTCAGGGCCATCGGCTGGGCCACAAGCCCCTCGTCCGTCAAACGCTGAAAATTACGGCCCTTGGGATTACACATCACATCGACATCAAAGCCCGCATTTCGAAGGCCAATAAACAGCTCGGATTCGGGACGATCACACGCATCCGTGAGACAGAGTACAGTAGGTAACGATTGCTTTGCCGGCTGACTGCTCAAGCGACTGGCCTCCCCTGATATCCGTGCGTGAAAGCCTTCCACACTTTCTGCTGGAAGGAATCCCCGGCCACCTTACGCAGCGACCGAGCAAACCGGTCAAGGTTCGCTTTTTTCCATCGAGACGAGGTCCCGTGCGGCATGATTTGCCCCTTATCAAAATCAATCAAATGGAATTCTCCTGCGGCCACCAGCACGTTAAAGCAATTCAGATCCGCATGGCGAACACCGGCATCGTGAAACCGCCGAATCAGCCGGCCGAGCGCGTGCCACTGATCGGTGGACATGTCGGCCATAATATCCGCCAGTGGCACGGCATCGTCGAGACGTTCAACGATAATGGCGGCCTGATACTGCACCGGTGACAGCTTTTGGTACCACGCCGCGATCGCGCGGGGAACTGGCAGCCCCATGGTGACCAGCTGATTCAGCAACCGAAATTCGGCGAACGAACGCACCTGCTTTTCCCGGGTGTAGGTGTAGGCGTTGCTCGACAGCTTGGCAATCAGCCCGCCGCGACGATACGCCCGCAGCACCATCCGGTCGCCATCAGCATCGAGAAACCAGGCCCCGCCCCTGCCCCCGCTACCAACCGGTTGAGCGCGATTGCCCCAGAATTCAGGTCGAAACCAGTCGCTATTGACCCGCTCGGAAAAATCCGGATGAACCAGCAGCACGGCGCCGTTTTCCCGTTTTCGGACTTCGGTTTTCTCCATGATTCCCCAGAGATCAGCAAGTGGTGGAGCGACAGAAACGATATGCCTACGGAGGCGTCGGGACGTTCGCCAGCGAGTGCGCTAGAATGGCGGCCAGTTTACCAATGAATCGCCACCAAGCTCCACACGTGGGCGGCCGAACCAGTCATGGACCTGCACTCAATGAACTCTATTTGCATTCTTCGCCTCTCTGCGATCGGTGACGTCACCCACGTAATTCCGGTGGTTCTGAGCCTTCAGGAGCAACTCCCCGGCGTAAAAATCACCTGGGTCATCGGCAAGATCGAAGCGAAGCTGATCGGTGATCTTCCCGGTGTTGAGTTTGTGATTTTTGATAAAAAAGCGGGCCGAAAGGGATATGCAGAGCTGCGTCAGAAAATGAACGGGCGCACGTTCGATGCGTTGCTGCACATGCAGGTGGCCTTCCGTGCCAATCTGGCCGCGGCCTGCATTCGCGCCAAAATCCGGGTGGGTTATGACAGCGCCAGAAGCAAAGATCTGCACAGCCTGTTCATCAATCGCCGCATTGCGCCGGCGCCCGAGCAACATGTTCGCGACTGTCTGGCCAGCTTCCTCGAACCATTGGGGCTCAAAGCGGCACCGCCGCGCTGGCACATTCCGCTCAGCGAATCGGACCACGCCTTTGCCAAAGAGCATCTGGATGGCGGCGCCAAAAACCTGGTGATCAGCCCCTGCGCCAGCCATACGCTGCGGAACTGGCCGGCGGAGCGTTATGCCCGGTTGGCGGATTATGCCATTCGCCAGCACGGCATGAAGGTCATCCTGGTGGGCAGCCCGGCGCCCTTTGAAGCAGAGTACTGCCGCGCCATCGAGGCCGCCATGGAAGAGCAAGCCCACAACATTTGCGGCAAGGACACGCTGAAACAACTGACCGCCCTGATGGCGGCAGCAGACCTCGTGGTGGCTCCGGATACCGGCCCTGCTCACATTGCCAGCGCAGTCGGTACGGATGTACTCGGCGTATTTGCCGCCAGCAACCCGAATCGATCGGGCCCGTACAATTCGCTCCAGTGGTGTGTAAACCGGTATCCGGAGGCACTGCAGCAATTTACCGGGAAAACGGTTACCCAAGCACGCTGGGGAGCAAAGGCGGAATTTGAAGGGGCTATGGAACTGGTGTCGGTTGAAGACGTTACCGGCATGCTCGACCGCTGGGTAGCGTCAAACGGTTAGCAAGGCGGCGACCGGCCTTAGCTGGCCGGCCACACCCACAACCGCCGGCGAGATTATTTCCTGGCGGTGTAATCCTGGTAGGACTTCTCTTCCACAAACCGGGAACCAAGCGCCAGATTGACCTCTTTCTTGATCGCAGCTCGCTTGTCGTTGGTCACATAGACAGCTCGCGCCAACTCAATAAACCGGGTGCCGAAATCCTGGGCGGCTTCCTGGTCGCGGATATCGTCTTCGATCACCCACAGTTCCTCGTTGACAGCCTTCAGCTGCTGCCGGAGCTCCGCAATCGCGCCCTGGTCGTCAACCGCGTCATTCCAGGTTTCGCTCAGCTCTTTCAGCTCCAAGCGCACATTCGCAAGCTTGGCTTCGTCCTTGATCCGCTCGGACTTGATTTCGAGGATGGTGATTTTGTCGAGCACCTCGCCAAAGGAGACGGGGACTTTGATGACGTCTGCCATTTGCTGTTCCTAACAATAGAATGGATTGAATGAATAAAGCCGCCACCCCGACAATCGCAGGCGACGGCTTGTCTGACTCCCTGCGGATCAGTTTCTGACGTGCGTTAGCCAGCCACTGTGTTGGGCAAGCTTGCCTTTCACCGCGTCGAAATACATGGCCTGCAGCTTTTCAGTGATCGGGCCACGCTTGCCTTCGCCGATGACCCGGCCATCCAGCTCCCGGATGGGCAGAACTTCTGCGGCAGTACCAGTAAAGAACGCTTCTTCTGCGATGTAAACTTCATCCCGGGTGATCCGACGCTCTTTCACCGGGATATTCAGCTCGGCGGCAAAATCGAGAATGGTCTGACGGGTGATCCCTTCAAGACAGGAGGTCAGTTCCGGAGTGTGCATCACGCCATCGCGGATGATAAAAATATTTTCGCCGGAACCTTCGGCCACATAACCCTCGTTATCGAGCAACAGGGCCTCTTCGCAACCACTGGCAATCGCCTCGTTCAACGCCAACATGGAGTTGATGTAGTTGCCATTCGCCTTGGCCTTGCACATCGTGATGTTCACGTGATGACGGGTGTAGGACGACGTCCGTACCTTAATCCCCAGCTCTTTCGCCTCGGGCGACATATAGGAAGGCCAGCTCCAGGCCGCTACCATGACGTGGGTCTTGAGGTTATCGGCCCGCAGCCCCATGCCTTCGGAGCCGTAAAACACCATCGGGCGCAGGTAGGCTTCGTCCAGATTGTTTTCTCTCACCGCCGCCCGCTGAGCTTCGTTGAGTTCATCCTTGCTGAACGGAATGTCCATGTTCAGGATATGGGCGGAACGGAACAGACGATCCGTGTGTTCTTTCAAGCGGAAAATGGCAGGGCCGTTCGCGGTACTGTAGGCGCGTACACCCTCAAAACAGCCCAGGCCATAATGCAGAGTGTGAGTCAGCACATGGGTTTTGGCTTCCCGCCAGGGAACCATTTCACCATCCAGCCAGATCAGGCCATCGCGATCAGCCATCGACATTCTTTGTTGCTCCTAACAATCCGTTTTCTTGGGGAATTGGCATTCTAGCAGGAAATTTGACGAGAAAAATACACGCTGTTCTACGCGCCCATCACCCGCGTCCAGACGGATGTCACGTACTCACGCTCCACTTTAAACGCCTCGCCTTCGACCTTGCTGTTGAGATTCTGAAGCGCCCGGCGATGGATGGTCGACCGTAACACGATGAACACCTCGCGCAGTTTTTCCGCATCCTCAACCGGCAACACACCCACCTGACCCAAAGCCTCCATCTGCCGGATGTTATCGGACCAGCGCGTAAGCTCAGGATGCTCGGCACTGTGGGTCAACATCAGGTACTGCACCATGAACTCGATATCCACCAGGCCGCCGGGATCGTGTTTGATATGAAAGATTTCACCGCGCTGGCTCTCGGGCGTGGCCAGACTGGCCCGCATTTTCTCCCGCATAGCCACAACTTCCTGCCGAAGTGCCTCACCGTCGCGAGCCTGGCACAGAATCCGGTGCCGGATATCTTCAAAACCGGCCAACGTTTCCTCGCAGCCTGCCACGCCTCGAGCGCGGGCCAGGGCCTGGTGCTCCCAGGTCCAGGCATCCTTCTGCTGGTAGCGCTCAAAAGCGGACAGCGTGCTGACCAGCAAGCCGGAATTGCCCGAGGGCCTGAGCCGCATGTCCACCTCGTACAGCTGCCCGGAAGGCGTCTGCGTATTGAGGATGTGCACGATGCGCTGCCCGAGCCGGGTGAAAAACACGGCATTGTCGATGGGCTTGTCGCCGTCAGTGGACAAGTTGGAATCCGCCATGTGGACGAACACCAGGTCCAGGTCCGAGGAGTAACCGAGCTCAATTCCCCCCAGCTTGCCATAACCGATGACCGCGAAGTCGGTTTCAGTCGAAGAGCCATCCGCTCGCCCGGGGTAACCGTGCCGGCTTACCAGGTTGGCGAACGCCACATCCACCACATGATCCAGCACCACTTCCGCAATCCAGGTCAGGTAATCGCTCACTTTCATTAACGGCAGTGTGCCCTTCAGCTCCGCGGCCGCCACCCGCAGCACATGAGCCTTCTTGAAGTGGCGCAGGGATTCCATTTGCTCTTCCAGATCCTCGAAGGGAATCCTCAGCATCTGCTGGCGCAGATCATCCTCCAGCTCAGCCTTTGCGGGCGGGTAATAAAGGCTCTCCGCATTCAACAGCTCATCCAGCAGCAAAGGCGTATCGGCCAACTGCTGGGCAATCCACGGGCTGTCACTGCAGAGCTTGACCAGCTGGGTGCGAGCACCGGGGTTCTCCAGCAGAAGCACCAGATACGCCGTTCGGCGAAGCACCGCCTCAACCAGAAGAAGCACTCGCGATAGCGTCTCCGAAGGATTTTCAACCTTCGTCAAAGCATCCAGCAACACCGGCATAAACTGATTCAGACGCCGGCGCCCCTGGGTTTGCATGGTCTGTACCGTCCTGTTCTGTTTCAGGTTTCTCAGCAGCCGATAACTGTCCTGCGCATCCTCAAAACCTTGCTTTTCCAGCCAGCTGACCGAAGACGCTTCATCAAGCTCCGCCAGCCACAGCTCGTGCCAGCCCTCGGCTACGGCGCCAATACCGGCAGGTTCGTCATCTTCAGTGGCGATGATGTTGGCGAAGTGCAACGCTACGCTCTTGCGGTGGACATCCAGCTCGGACACACAGGCATCCCAGCTGTCGAACCCCATAATCAAGGCGACCCGCGCACGATCCAGTTCACTTTCAGGCAAGAGCTGGGTCTGGCGATCCTCCATCCCCTGAAGCGCATGCTCAAGATTGCGCAGAAATACGTAAGCATCCCGCAACTCACTGACCACCTTGGATGGCAACAACTCCAGCGCTTCCAGCTCGCTGAGAATATTCTGCAGCGGGCGCTGCTGGAGTTCCCGATCCCGACCGCCCCGGATGAGCTGAAATGCCTGCACCACAAACTCAATTTCCCGGATCCCCCCCCGGCCAAGCTTGATGTTGTTTTCCAAGCCCTTCCGGCGCACTTCACGGCTGATCATTGCCTTCATGTTGCGCAGCGATTCAAAGGCACTGAAATCAATGTACTTGCGATAGACAAAGGGACGCAGACTGCGCATCAGAACGGCACCTGCGCGCTGATCCCCTGCGACAACGCGGGCCTTGACCATGGCATAACGTTCCCAGTCCCGGCCCTGCTCCTGGTAATAAGCCTCCAGCGCCGCGAAGCTCAAAGCCAACGCACCGCTCTGGCCATAGGGGCGAAGCCGCATATCAACACGGAACACAAAGCCATCGGCAGTGATTTGGTCCAACGCCTGAATCAGTTTTTGTCCCAGCCGGATGAAAAAGGTCTGGTTATCCAAAGACCGCCGTCCGCCGCGCGTTTCCCCTGCACTCGGGAAGGCAAAGATCAGATCGATATCCGACGAGACGTTGAGCTCGCCACCACCCAGCTTACCCATGCCCAGAACAACCATTTGCTGCGGTGATTCCTGCCCGGTGACCGGATCAACACCCCAGGGCGTTCCGGACTGTTCACAGGCTTCGTCGTACAGCCAGTTCAGGGCACCCTCAATACAGACATCCGCAAAGGTGCTGGTTGCGGCGATGGTCTCCGTGAGGTCCGCCCAGCGCATGACATCCCGCCAGATGATCCGAAACTGAGCTTCGCGACGGAACCGGCGCAGCGCAACCTGCAGGGCGGATTCGCTATCCACTTCAACCAGATAATGCTGCCAGCGCTGTCGCAGAAACTCCGGTGATGTGGGCTCTGAAAGATCCCGTACCGCCAGAAATGAGCGCACCTGATCCGGGCTACGCTCCAGCACCTGTCGAAGGAAAGGGCTGCGGGCGAAAGCACCGGCCACGACCGGTTCGGACGTACCACCAGACTTCGTCAGCCAGTCCGGACACCCGTCCGGAAACGCGGCGCTCCAGCTGCGCGCCACATCGTCTACCAGCACCGGCGGCAATGCATCCCAAGGCGTGGACATAAGGCAAACCCCTGTTTCTCTGTTATATTTCCGGTAATGTATAACGAACACCACCCCGACTGAACAGGCTGCCCCACGGATGCAGAGAAACCGACGCCCCCTCAATCCGGAGCATCAACAGACCCATCTGCCGATGGGCAGTCTGATCCTGAAACGGATGAAACGGCTGTTCCTGATTCTGATCGGGCTGCTGGCTTTTCAGATTCTGGTGATCTGGACCTTCGAGGATCTGAATCTGTTCGAGTCAGTTTGGATCACCATGACCACGGTATCCACTGTTGGCTACGGTGACTACGCGCCGCAAACCCTGACTGGACGAATCAGCACCATCGTCGTGATGTTTGTTGGCGCCATCACCCTGCTCACACTGATCGTCAGTGACTTTATTGAATATCGTTTTTATCGTCGGGAACGCATTCTTACCGGTAGATGGGTATACAAAATGAATGAACACATCGTGATCATCAACACCCCCAAAAACGGGGGTGAGCAGTACTTTTTAAGGTTTGCATCACAGGTTCGGTCGGTGCCGGGCTACACCTCCATCCCCATCATGCTGCTGACTCGCGAGTTCCCGGAGGGCCTGCCACCCGAATTGCGGGACGTCGGCCTGGTGCACTATCACGGCTCGGGTTTCGACCCGGAGGCGTTAAAAGCGGTTCATGCTGGCAGCGCCCGCCACATTGTGGTGCTGGCAGCCAACGAATCCGACGCCTACTCCGACAGCCTGACCTTCGACATTGCCCACCGATTGTGCGATCTCAACCTGGGAAGCCGAACCACCATCGAGTGCGTCAGTGACAATAACCGGTCACGCTTCGAATCCCTCGGCATTCGGACCGTCATCCGCCCGGTTCGCACTTATCCGGAAATCATGGTGCGCTCAGTGGTAGCCCCGGGCTCGGAAAAGGTTCTGGAAGACCTCTTCAATTACGAACACGACCATCCTCACCGCTACGAAATCACACTGGACGACCTGAACTGGGCAGACATCGTCAGCGCCCTGATTCGCCAAGGCATCGGCACCGCTCTGGCCTACATCGATCGCGACGACCACGTCATCTGTCACCCGGAAGTGAACAAGGAAATCGAAGGCAAGGGGCTCATCGTGCTGGTCAAATCCAACAACACACCATCTGTGGCGATTGTGAAGGAAGCGCTGGATCGGTACCGGGAGTTCATCGCCAAGTGGCACGAAATGCAGTCGCGCCAGCCAGAATCAAAAGACTGAAAAGCCTTCGACCGAGCAACGAACCTGCTCACTCATCTGCGACACCAGTGCGCAGCAGCGCCAGTTGTGCCTTACCGAGATCCGACACCTTTGCCGACGAAGGCTCAGCCATCAATCTCTCGAACAACTCGATCTCAGTCCGCCAATCTGTCTTCGTTTCCTTGGCCTTAAGTTCCGCTACTGCCTCGACGTATTCCTGCGGCAGCTCGCCCGTCAGCCACAACCGACTGAGTCCGTGGAACAATTTACTCACCGGCTCCGCGCCCGCCGACAACGAGGCCGGGCGGTGTACACCAGCCAAGAAATAGCCCTGTTCAGCCTTACTGATCAAGTTGATAAAGAACGATACCTGCTCCCCCAGTTTGGACGCCCAATACAACAGACGATCTTCCTGGCCGGACTTAAGCTCAAACTCCACCTCACACAGAGGCACAGATTGCCCCCCGGAAACAATCTCACCACGATCAAAGGCACACTCAATGACCGCCTTTCCGTCGTCGAGCATGAGAATCCTGCGCTCAAAGTTGGTTTCAAAGACCGGTTTAAGCTCGTCCAGCGATACGCTGTCTACCAGGGAGGTTGCGAGCAATAGATCACGATCCAGCACGGCCGACGGTAACGGCCACTCCCACTCCAGGCGCCGGTGCGCCCCAGCTACGAACTCGCCCTGAGTTTTCAGGGTCTGAATGTATCTGTCCCCCGCCTTCCGAATACGCAAAGCCGCTTTAAGCCTGTTGAGGCTGGCATCCGGCGTATCGAAATAGGTGTTGGCAAGGCGTTTGGTCGGGCCCACCGAGGTTTCAGGCAAAGAGGACAGCCAGCGATAGGCATCATCGGCAGGGGCGGGTTCAAGAGTCAGTTTGATTTCCAGTTCCTGAGGCATCATTTCGGCTCGCAGCAATGATTCTGCCGCCAGCATACACACCCCAATAAAAAACGGCGACCCGAGGGTCGCCGTCTTTTCAACTACTTTTAAATCAGGCTAGAAGCCGGATCAGAAGTAGTAAACAGCACCAACTGCCAGTTCAGTGGTATCTGCTTCAGCAGTACCGCTGTCGTCGGTGCGCAGGTAACCTTCAACCCACACGTACATGTGGTCAGACAGGTTGTGCAGCGCCTGAGCGGACAGAACAGAGATCTCGTCGTCGCTCAGATCAGCTTCACCCAGCTCGTAAGACAGAGCGAAGGTGTTGGCGCCCAGCGCATAGGAACCGTGAACGCCGTACAGGTCGCCTACGTCCTTGCGAGTCTGGTACTGACCGGTCACAGCCAGGTCACCCAGGTTGAAGGTACCGCGAACACCGTAGGTGTTTTCGTTGTTCACGCTCAGCTCATCGGCGCTGGAGTAAGACAGAGCACCGTCGTTGGAGTCCATGGCAACTGCCAGCTCAAACGCGTCAACTGCATAGGTAGCAGCCAGCTGGTACGGGTAGGATTTACCACCAACCTTGCTATCACCGTTAACCTGAACAGCGCCGTGCAGCTGCAGGCCGCCGAAGCTTGGGGAGCTGTACTGAATCAGGTCGCCTTCACCAGTGTCATAAACACCGTCAAAAGAGCCACCGCCGAGGTTCTGAGCACCGAACTCATAGTAGTTGGCAATGATGTCGATCGTGCGCTCGTAGGTAGAATCGTCAGAACCTACCCACACCTGACCGAAGCTATCGCCTTTTACACCGATGTAAGCTTCGTCCAGACCGTCAATACCGTTGCTCTGGGCCTTGTCGTTTGCGTTGATACCTTCAAGCTCCAGCTTGAAGAAACCGGTTACGCCCGCGGCAATTTCGTGCTCGTGAGCAATACCCAGAGTAGAGCCATTGTCAGCGTGGTCCAGAGTGGAGCTGCCTTCAACGTCTGTGTGATACAGAGCGTACTGAATGTTACCGTAAACGGTCGGCAGGTTGGACTCTTGGGCCATGGCAGCGCCAGAGAATGCAGCTGCTGCAACAGCTGATGCGATGAGCGTTTTTTTCATTTTGCGTCTTCCTTTGTGAGTTAACTCAGGTTTTAGCTTTAATCGCCGGGTTCTGATCCCGATTTTTTTTAGGCCTGACCAGAAAAACTGGCTGAACCCGATTCTGGATTACCCTTACGTCACTTTCATGACAATCTAGGTAACTTTTCTTCTAGTTATGCAATCCGCATCATGCAGATGTATAAAGCTCAATCACTTACAGAACCTTTTTAATGTCCTGAATGATGAAACTGTTTTAATACAACAAACCCAGTTTTGCAAATCGTTGCGGGTGCATTTTTAGCTCGTTTCGCACCAGAAACGCAAGAGTTTATGCCTTTCGGTGCTCAACAGCTCTCTCTACCACCGCAAACAATTACAGGGCCAACTACAATTTAACCCTTCCACTTCAATTAGTTGCGTCCGTCAATCCGGAACAACCGATATTCACCGGCTAATAACCTACACTTTTATGCACCAATAGAAAACACCACAAGCGCGGCCGCCCTCAATCTGTGCATATCACCCCTGCCCCGAGCCAGCCACCTCTAACAAGAATGTAACCGGACCATCATTTAACAGCCGCACCTTCATATCCGCACCGAAGCAACCGGCATCAACGCGCTCACATCCCAGATCAGCGCGGGCTGCGGCAACAAAATGCTCAAACAAGTCATTGGCGGCTGCCGGGGCGGCGGCAGAAGAAAAGCTCGGGCGCGTACCAGAGTTGGTATCTGCGGCAAGAGTAAACTGGGGCACCACAAGTAGCGCACCACCGGTGTCGCGCAGGCTGCGATTCATTCGCCCCTTGTCATCCGGAAACACGCGGTAATTAAGAATTTTCTGACAAAGATCGGCAGCAACCTGGGCGGAGTCTTCACGCTCAACACCCAACAACAGCAGCAGACCATCGCCAATCGACGCAATCTGCTCACCATCTACCGTTACGCTGGCTTCCGATACTCGCTGGATAAGCCCTTTCATTCAATGCCTTGGGTACAACTAAGGGGTTTTATTATTGGTCGGACGGGAGTCTATAGGTACCAGCACGGATCCGCAACAGCCAGAAGATTAACTATCCGGCGCTTCGTCGCGGTTTACTGATGACCTCTTCAACGCCGCGGATCAGGGCATCCACAATGGCAGGTTCGGATGCGGAGTGGCCGGCATCCCGAATGATTCGCAAATCAGCTTCCGGCCACGCCTTGCTTAACGCAAACGCATTATCGACCGGGCACACCATATCGTATCGTCCATGGACGATTACGCCGGGAATACGCGCCAACTTGTCAGCATTGCGCACGATCTGGTTTGGCTCGAGAAACCCGGAATTCATGAAGTAGTGGCATTCGATGCGCGCCAGCGCAATGGCGACGTGAGGATGGCCGAAGTGCTCGACCACCCGGGGATTGGGATGCAGCGTGGCGCAACGCCCCTCCCAGATGGACCAGGCTTTGGCAGCCTGAATTTGCTCCAATTCGTTACTGCTGGTCAGCCGTCGGTAGTAGGCAGACACCATATCTGCCCGCTCAGCCTCTGGAATCTGCGCCTCATACTCTTCCCAGTAATCGGGAAAGATGCGACTGGCACCGGATTGGTAAAACCATTGAATATCCTCCGGGCGGCACAGGAAGATACCCCTCAGCACCAGCCCAAGCACCCGATCCGGATGAGTCTGCGCATAAACCAAGCTTAGCGTTGAGCCCCAACTGCCGCCGAACAGCAACCAACGCTCAATACCCAGAAAGGCCCGCACCGTTTCCATGTCGGCCACAAGCCGATCGGTGCTGTTTCCCGCCAGCTCGGCCAGAGGCGTTGACCGGCCAGCTCCGCGCTGATCCATCAGAATGATGCGAAAACGCTCGGCATCAAAGAACCGGCGCTGATAGTCTTCGCACCCGGCACCTGGCCCACCGTGCACCACCAGCACCGGTATGCCATCCGGATTACCACTCTCCTCCACGTACAGCTCGTGCGGCGGGTCGACCGCCAGGGTATGGCGGGCATTGGGGGCGATGTCGGGATAGAGAGACAGCATGGCAAAGCATCCGGCTACAAGTTTCCCAGAAGTGTAGTCGACAGGCCAACACTAATGGCATGAAAAGTCATAAAAAAACCGGGCTCACCAACGGCAGGCCCGGTCTTTCAGAACGCAGCTAAGCTTACTTCTTGTTCGCCCGGCGACGCTCGTTTTCAGTCAGCAGCTTTTTGCGCAGACGAATCGACTTGGGAGTCACCTCAACCAGCTCATCATCTTCGATAAACTCAAGTGCCTGCTCCAGAGTATGCCGGATAGGTGGCACCAGACCGACAACCTCATCCTTACCGGAAGCTCGCATGTTATCGAGCTTTTTGGCCTTGGTCGGATTGACGACCAGATCGTTGTCACGGCTGTGAATACCGCACAATTGACCTTCGTAAACCTCCTGCCCCGGCTCCAGGAACAGCTTGCCACGACTCTGAAGCGTTTCCAGCGAATACGTCAGCGCCGTACCCTTTGCCATGGAGACCAGAACGCCGTTCTGGCGGCTGGTGACATCGCCCAGCTTGACCGGACCATAGTGGCTGAAGGTTGACGTCAGAATACCGGTGCCCGAGGTCATGGTGAGGAAGGTGTTGCGGAAACCAATCAGTCCGCGCGCCGGAATGGTGTATTCAAGACGCATACGCCCCTTGCCATCGGGAGTCATGTTGGTCAGGTCACCCTTACGCAGACCCATCTGCTCCATTACCGAACCCTGGTGCTGCTCTTCGATATCGACGATGACGTTTTCGTACGGCTCCTGCTTCTCGCCATCGACTTCACGGATGACCACCTCAGGACGACCTACCGCCAACTCGAAGTTTTCACGACGCATATTCTCGATCAGTACCGAGAGATGCAGCTCGCCGCGGCCAGAAACCTTGAATTTATCGGCGGAATCACCCTCTTCAACACGCAATGCAACGTTGTGCAGCAATTCCTTTTCCAGACGCTCCTTGATGTTGCGGCTGGTGACGTACTTGCCTTCCTTGCCCGCAAACGGCGAATCATTGACCTGGAAGGTCATGGATACCGTGGGCTCGTCCACCGTCAAAGGCGGCAGCGCCTCAACGCTTGAGGGATCGCACAGCGTATCGGAAATGAACAGCTCGTCCATCCCACTCACGCAAACGATATCGCCCGCCTGCGCTTCGTCGACTTCTACCCGCTGCAGACCGGAATGCCCCATGATCTTGAGAATACGACCATTGCGCTTTTTGCCGTCGGCGCCAATTGCGGTCACCGGTGAATTGGTCGAGATTTTGCCCCGCATAATGCGGCCGATGCCGATAACGCCCAGGAAGCTGTTGTAGTCCAGCTGGGAAATCTGCATCTGGAACGGACCATCGAGATCAACATTTGGTGCCGGCACATAGTCAATAATCGCCTGAAACACGGCATCCATATTGTCGTCGAGGTTTTCGTGATCGGTACCGGCAATGCCATTCAGAGCACTGGCGTACACAATCGGGAAGTCCAGCTGCTCGTCCGTGGCACCCAGGGCGTCAAACAGATCAAATACCTGATCGATTACCCAGTCCGGACGGGCACCCGGGCGATCGATCTTGTTCACCACCACGATCGGGCGCAGGCCCGCAGCGAAAGCTTTCTGGGTCACGAAGCGGGTTTGCGGCATCGGGCCATCAATTGAATCGACCACCAACAGCACGCAATCGACCATGCTCATCACACGCTCGACCTCACCACCGAAATCGGCGTGTCCCGGGGTGTCGACAATGTTGATGTCGTATTCGTTCCATTTCAGCGCCGTGTTCTTCGCGAGGATGGTAATACCACGCTCTTTTTCCTGGTCGTTCGAATCCATCACGCGTTCGCTATCGAGCTCTTTACGCTCCAGCGTTCCGGATTGACGCAGCAACTGGTCTACGAGGGTGGTTTTGCCATGGTCAACGTGGGCGATGATGGCGATATTCCGAAGCTTCTCAATCACAACTATTATTCCTGCGACATGCTGTCTTTGACCTGAGGCGTTTTCCGAGGCCAAGCCCCACATGTCGTCTCAAATCCGTAAATGGTAGGCCCATTTAGAAAGTACCCGGAGTACTGTCCCGAAAAGCAGGGACACAAAATGAGGCGGCGCGCAGTATAGCGAAAAGTCATAACCCTGAATATGGACACTAACGCCTATCGCCCCCGAAAGCCTGCACCACTCTGGTTCACAGGGGTCAGTTTGCGCACCATTTAAGTGCGCATCGAATTCTTTTGTGCACCAATAACACTCGCAACGACACCTGCCAAACCTCTTCAGACCGCACCGTTAAGCACTTCCGGGCAACGCCCCAGAAATTGGCAAGACGCTTGCTTAAAGGAATTCAGCCTTAAATCACAGGCGAGCGGCATATTCATTTGATAAGCTGCCCAAGCCTCTGAACAAGATCGGAGTAAAAGTTCCGACTATCGGCGACAAGACCATGAATGCGTCCCAGACGCGGGATAAACAACGGAGCATGCACAATGTCCAAAACGATTGATTTGATCAAAGAACATGAAGTCAAGTGGGTAGACCTGCGTTTCACTGACAGCCGCGGTAAGGAGCAGCACGTTACCCTGCCGGCCTCTGAAATTGATGAAGATTTCTTCACCGACGGCAAAATGTTCGACGGTTCCTCAATCGCTGGCTGGAAAGGCATCAACGAATCCGACATGATCCTGATGCCGGCTGATGACACTTCCGTACTCGACCCGTTCACTGAAGAAACCACCGTGAACATCACCTGCAACATCGTTGAGCCTTCAACCATGCAGGGTTACGAACGTGATCCGCGCTCTGTTGCAGCCCGTGCGGAAGAGTACCTGAAGTCCACCGGCATCGCTGACGGCGCCCTGTTCGGCCCGGAGCCCGAGTTCTTCGTATTCGACTCTGTGAAATGGGACGTAGATATGAAGGGCGCTGGCTACAGCATCCACTCTGAAGAAGCCGCCTGGGTATCCGGCGAAGACTTCGACCGCAACAACATCGGCCACCGTCCGGGCGTCAAAGGCGGCTACTTCCCGGTTCCACCGGTAGACAGCCTGCACGACCTGCGTGGCGCTATGTGTGCGGCCATGGAGTCCATGGGCCTGGAAATCGAAGTACACCACCACGAAGTCGGCACCGCCGGCCAGTGTGAAATCGGTGTTGGCGCCAACACCCTGACCCGCAAGGCTGACGAAGTTCAGATCCTGAAGTACTGCGTACACAACGTTGCTCACGCTTACGGCAAGACCGCTACCTTCATGCCGAAGCCGGTTGTTGGCGACAACGGTTCTGGCATGCACGTTCACATGTCCCTGAACAAAGACGGCAAGAACATTTTCGCCGGCGACGGCTACGCTGGTCTGAGCGAAACTGCCCTGTACTACATCGGCGGTATCATCAAGCACGCCAAGACCATCAACGCCTTCACCAACGCGTCTACCAACAGCTACAAGCGTCTGGTTCCGGGCTTCGAAGCTCCGGTTATGCTGGCTTACTCTGCCCGCAACCGCTCTGCCTCTATCCGTATCCCCTGGGTAAACAGCCCGAAAGCGCGTCGTATCGAAGTGCGCTTCCCGGATCCGTCTGCCAACCCGTACCTGGCGTTCGCTGCCATGCTGATGGCCGGCCTTGACGGCATCCAGAACAAGATCCACCCGGGCGATGCCATGGACAAGGATCTGTACGATCTGCCGAAGGAAGAAGCTCTGAACATCCCGACCGTGGCCGAGACCTTCCAGGAAGCACTGGACTGCCTCGAGAAGGATCACGAGTTCCTGACCAAAGGCGGCGTGTTCACCGAAGACATGATCGCTGGCTACGTCGACCTGAAGCGCGGCGAAGTCGAGCGTCTGAACATGACCACTCACCCGGTCGAGTTCGACATGTACTACTCTGTTTAATCCCTAAGGATTCGACAGATCAAAAAGCCCCGCCCCGTGCGGGGCTTTTTTTCGTTCCGACTCAACCCAAGCGCCTGCCGTCGTTAACGATATGTAACCAACAACCTCTGGCCCAAGCGTTGAAAAGACCTCATGCGCCGCCGATAATCGCTAAAAACCACGACAACAGGTGCAGTTATGAAACCGAGGACCGGATTGCTCGCCGCCCTTATCCTGGCCAGTGCTTCCGCCAGCGCGGAGGTTTATCGAAATGTTGATGCCTATGGCAACGTCACCTATTCCGATGAGCCATCCGAAGGCGCAGAGGCCATTGAAGTCAAACCGGTTACCACGGTCACCCTGCCCAAACCCCAAAATGTCCGGGAAACCGATAAACTTCGCGAAGAGGTGCAACGTGAGGGCTCGGTCTATGAGAGCGTGTCTTTCGTCCACCCGCAGAATAACCAGGCATTTCACAGCGGCGGCGGCGAGGTGCGATTTGAAGTCAGCAGCACCCCAGGCCTGCAGTCCGGCCACAAATACGAAGTGACCCTGGATGGCCAACCGATCGGCCAGACCACCTCTGGTACGGTGGCGGTCAATAACGTGAACCGGGGCACCCACGACGCCCGCGTTCACATCGTGGATGAAAACGGTGTCCAGGTAAAAACGGGCCCAGCCATCAGCTTCACCGTCCACCGCCCATCCGTGAAGCCATCACCGAGAAACTAACTCTCGCACCATTTTTGTGCATCTGCACCACAAAAAAGCCATACTCTGATCAGCAACAGGGCGCCACAGGCCCGCTGATCAGGGTAAATCCGACATTCTGCACCAGCTTACGGCACTGATACCCCGCTTTTCCGGTTTTTATCGGCGTGCCGCCCTGTCTTTTTCCTCGAGAGCTCAAACTGGTTCGCTTCTTGCAATCTATTGAACATCTCTAAAACAAACCAGGTCGGACAACGGGATTCCTGCATGGCACTGTCCAAGGCCAGTACATCAAGCTACAAGAGCATTCTCGACAGCCTCTCAACCGCAGTGCTGGTACTCGGTGAAAACCTCCGGGTCCGCTACTTCAATCCGGCCGCCGAGAGCCTGTTCGAAACCAGCATGACCCGCTGCTTTAACCAGCCCTTCAGCTCCATACTCACGGATTCTGAAGACGCGCTGGAAACCCTTTACGCAGCGCTGGAGAACGGCCAGTCCTATACCCGCCGGGAGGCCGCGTTCACACTGTCCAGTGGATACCGGCTGACCGCGGATTATTCGGTCACGCCGGTAAGCCTGGAGCCCACAGAACTGCTGATGGAAATCCAGCCCCGTGACCGACTGCTGCGAATCACCCGGGAAGAGGACATCATTTCCCAACAGGAAACCACGCGCATTCTGGTTCGCGGCATGGCTCATGAAATCAAGAATCCGCTCGGCGGGATACGGGGAGCGGCGCAGTTGCTCGACCGCGAACTCAATGACGAAGACCAGCGGGAGTACACCCGCGTGATTATTGACGAGGCCGATCGCCTGCGCAGTCTGGTCGACCGCATGCTTGGTCCCAACAAGGCGCTGAAGCTGGCGCCCACCAACATTCACGAAGTACTGGAACGGGTCGGCACCCTGCTGGAGGCCGAAAGCAAAGGCCGCCTCCGGTTCCGCCGCGACTATGACCCCAGCATTCCGGAATTCCCCGGCGATAAAGAGCAACTGATTCAGGCGTTCCTGAACATTGCCCGCAACGCCATGGAAGCGGCTTTCGAAAACCAATCGGGGCACAGTGACGGCGAGCCGCCCACCATTACTTTCCGCACCCGGGCACTGCGCCAGTTCACCATTGGCAATCGTCGCCATCGGCTGGTGTGCCGAGTCAACGTGATTGACAACGGGCCCGGCATCCCGCCGGAGCTCCTGCAAAATATCTTCTACCCAATGATCAGCGGGCGGGCGAGCGGCACAGGCCTGGGCTTGTCCATCACCCAAAGCATCATTGGTCAACATCATGGTCTGGTTGAGTGCGATAGCGAACCCGGCCAGACAGACTTCACCATCTTCCTGCCTCTGGAGGACACCCCATGAGCCAACCGGCTAACGTCTGGATCATTGACGACGACCGGAGCATTCGCTGGGTGCTGGAACGCGCCCTCAATCAAGCCGGCATGCAACCCCGGGTCTTTGACAGCGGCGAGGGCATCACCACCCGCCTGCAGCATGAAGAACCCGATGCGGTAATCAGCGACATCCGCATGCCCGGTGTTGATGGCATTACGCTGCTGTCCGACATTGTCGCCAGCCATCCGGACGTGCCGGTCATCATCATGACCGCCCATTCCGACCTGGAAAGCGCGGTAACCAGCTACCAGACCGGTGCCTTTGAATACCTGCCCAAGCCGTTCGACGTGGACGACGCTGTGGCTCTGGTCAAACGCGCGGTTGCCCACAGCCACGAGAAAAAGGCCACTACCGAACAGCCGGCGGAAAACCTTCAGCGTAACACCGAAATCATCGGTGAAGCGCCCGCCATGCAGGAAGTCTTCCGGGCCATTGGCCGACTGTCCCACTCCAACATCACGGTGCTGATCAATGGTGAAAGTGGCACCGGGAAGGAGCTGGTAGCGCAGGCGCTGCATAACCATAGCCCCAGGGCCAAGCATCCGTTCATTGCCCTGAACATGGCCGCTATTCCAAAGGATCTGATCGAATCGGAACTGTTCGGCCACGAGAAAGGCGCCTTCACCGGCGCCGGCGCAGCCAGGCAGGGGCGTTTTGAGCAGGCCAATGGCGGCACATTGTTCCTGGACGAAATCGGCGACATGCCAGCTGACACCCAGACCCGGCTTCTGCGGGTACTGGCGGATGGCGAGTTTTATCGGGTCGGTGGTACCACGCCCATCAAAGTCGACGTGCGTATCATTGCCGCCACCCACCAGAATCTGGAAAAGCTGGTGGACGCCGGTTCTTTCCGGGAAGACCTGTTCCACCGCCTGAACGTTATTCGGGTGCACCTGCCCAAGCTGGCCGAGCGTCGGGAAGATATTCCACGGCTCATGCAGCACTTTTTGAAGCGCGCGGCAAAGGAACTGACGGTCGAGTCAAAGATCCTGCGCCCGGACGCCGAAGAATACCTGTCCACCCTGCCCTGGCCGGGCAACGTCCGCCAGCTGGAGAACACCTGCCGCTGGCTGACCGTGATGGCCAGCGGGCGGGAAATCCACATTGACGATCTTCCGCCAGAGCTGCTGCATCAGGCCGAAACGCCAACCGTGGGTGCCACCTGGCAGGAAGGTCTGCGCAACTGGGCCGAGCAGGAACTGAAGCGGGGCAAGAAAGGCATTCTGGATACTGCGGTGCCCGAATTCGAGAAGATCATGATCGAAACCGCCCTGAAACACACCGGCGGGCGCCGTCGCGATGCCTCAATTCTGCTGGGCTGGGGTCGTAACACCCTGACCCGCAAAATCAACGAACTGGGCATGGATCATCCCGAGCACGAAGAAGACTAGCGCTCCTGCCAGAAAATAACCCGGTCGTGCCCGCGGTAGACCCCAAAGGTCGCCAGGCCGACCGGATCCTCCAGAACTCCGTCGCCGTTCCAGTCATCCTCAAACCAAGCCGACACATCCCAGGCCAGCACATCGGTTCCCTGACTTCCATTGGGCTGGAGACTCAGTGGGCCACCGGTACCACCCGCGAGCGCCCCGCTGTCTGCCGACAAGGCGTGATACACCTCCGGATCGGTGATGCTCGCCGTGCTCCATGCGGAACACCCGTCATCCCCATGCTCAACAAACCGGCTGCCGTTCCAGACCTCTGCCCGGAACGGCATCGACAGCGACGAGACATTCTCCGGCCCGTAGACATTCTCCAGGTGCCAGCGACCATAACGAATTTCCAGGGGCGCCAAGGGAGTAACCTGGACCGGCGCTGCCGGGGCCGTGACACCGTCGCTGTCGGTCACCCCGGAGATCGTGATCGTCAGGTCTGGTGAGAACGGTGCAACCTTCGTATCGGTCGATTTGTCGTAAACAACGGTGTCCGTGCTGGCGAAGGTGTAGACCAGCTCACCCGAGGGCAAGTCTGACAAATTACCCGGATCAAGGGATGCGGTTACGGGATGCAGGACGCCCGAAAGGCTGGCCTGGTTGTTGTCCGCCACCGGCACATTGCGGCTGACACCGGACTCCGCCAGTTTCATGAAACCTGGCGCGGTATAGTTCCGGGTCACGTAGTTGCCGGGCCCCATGGGCGCAATCGTAATTTCCGGCATCAGATTCCAGAACAGGTCTTGCCCGGTGTAGGTAAAGGGCGATCCGGTACTGCAGAACGACGCCAGCTCACCCGGCGCCACCGACAACTCGAAGCGGTCGGGAATGAACCGGCCAACATTAGCGGAAACCCCCTGAACCGGCGGCGTTACGCCAAGATAGGAAGCGTTGTTCGCAGCCAGGGTGATAATCCCGACTTCGTTCCAGCTCACACCACCAACGACAACCTGACCGTTACTGAACTGCGAACCTGACACATCTCCAGCGCCGGATAGCGGCCCGCTCACGCCGCCTGCCGGCTGAACGAGGGCGTGGCTGAACTCAGCGCCCTGAGGTGTGCCTTCCCGCCCGTAACTGGGTAACGGTGTCCCCTTCGCCCCAACAGCAGAAAGCTGCACGTCAAACGCCCCGCCCGCAGCCCGGAATACCGGTCCGGACGCATCGCTGGCAGACGGATTACCCGATACGGACAGCTCGAACCGGTCCGGCCGGACCGTCCACAGTGCACTGATACCCGACACGGGCAATGGATTGCCCGAGACATCCTGAACAATCCCCGAGGTGTCATCCAACAAGTTCAGCCGGTATTGGCCAACATCAGCAGTCACCAGTGAGAACGGTGCTGCACCGGCATTGAACGTCAGCGACAGGTTGTTCGATGCGGGCAACCCATCCCCTGCAGCCGTGGCGCCCGTACCATTATTCAGGTCCGGCGCGTTTCCACCGGGATCCTCTCCGGTTCGGGACAGCCAGGCTTTGAGGTCGATGCTGCCGTCGTAGTCCGGGATCAGTCCACACTCGCCATCGACAGGATCACGTCGAACCGCCCGGGCCACGAAGGAATGCTCACGCTCTGCCACAATATCCAGGCCATTGGGGTCTACGCTATCGATCAGGATCGCGTTTTCGAGAAACTGAATGGGTGCCGAGCGCCCTTGCTGCCCGTCGGCGGAATCGGTGACGGCGATCGTGATTTCGTCGGCGGTGGCGTTGGCGAGGGCTAAAGAAACGGTGCCATTATCGGTACTGGCAAACTGATAATTCGCGGATCCATCGTTGTCCGTATCCGGGGTCGGCGTCAAAGAACCTGCAGGCGCATCCGATGCCCCGGCCGACCAGTTGCCGCTGCCAGAGCTGGTCTGAAGAGAAACCAAACCAGCATAGTCGGTGACGACATCTCCCTGCTGATCAAGCGCACGAATAGTCACCTCCAGCGGCGCGCACACACTCGCGGTTTGCGCTGCGCTCACCTCGAAGCTATCCAGCCGGTTTGTTACAGGAAGAATTGTCGCGATGCCAGCCTGGCTGGCGAAGGTCCCGAACTGCGAGCCATCTGAGGTTCGGGGGTTACTCAGACTCACAAAAAACTCCGTTTCATTCGGGTTCGCGGAATTCAGGGTTTGGACATTCAAGGTGGCCTGGCTGGCTCCGGCGGCGATCCGAATTGTCCCGGCCGCCCCAGAGTAATCCTGACCGGCTGTTGCCGAGAGATCCCGGGTCTCGAAATCAATCAGGACATCCGAAGCCTGACTGGCATCGAGGGTTATGGTGAAGACGGCAACCTCCCCCTGGAACACTGCAATGTTGTCGATACTGATACCGGGGCCCGACACACCCTCATCATTGGTATCGCCCTCGGTGTCTTTGCCGTCAGAAGCACCTTCACTCAAAGACCAATCACCGTTGCCGTCGGGCTGGCGACGTGCATACTTGCCGCTCTCGCCCCCGACAAGGCTCAACCGCGTGTCGTAGGGCAATGGCGCCGGGTCCGAGGAACAGGTCGGGTCCTCGGAGGCACTGACTGAGTTCCCGACACGAACGTAATCGATGGTCTGGCCACTGGCATCCGAGAGTCTGACATCCATACCGGCAAGGTTGATTGATGCTGCACCCAGATCGTTGGCGTCCATTACCAGCCAAGGCTGGGAGTCTTTGGACGCCAGGGAAACAGACCGCAGGCCGCTGCAGCTCAGTGCCTCTTTCTTGGTCAACGCACAAAACTCTAACTGCCAAGCATCTGACGTCGAGGACGCAATACCCGATGACAGAAGCTTGAGCTCGATAAACCCATCCTGTTCGGATATCTCGTTAATCGTGGCCAATCCCGCATAGGGCGAGCAGGCCGCTCGCACCAGCTGGGGCAGTATGAGCAAGAGCAACGCGGAGGCGAGAACGGTAAGGCGCCCCGTAAAGAAACCACGGTCAGGCCTGAACAGTGTCATCGAACCTTTACCTCCACCACACGGCGGGCCTGATCCAGCCCGGCCCCGCACTGAGCCGCACTGGTTAACGTAAACACCGGCTGAGGGCTACCGGAACCCTGCAGGTCCGCCAGCACCGATTCACATGAAACCACCGCCTGACAGCCGGCAAGCCCGGCAGAAGCGAAAGTCTTGGGGGACGTGAGTCCGCTACAATCGTTGGCGTCCAGCACCTCGCGCACGCCAACCTGGGCACCGCTTTCGGCGCTGAACAAAGCCCGCTGGGACTGTATCTGCAGGCTCACCGCTTCGGCACTGCCTTGTTGCAGCTGCGCCATCACGACCACTAGCAATGCCAGCACGGTAATAACAAAAATCGCCACCGGCAGTCCGGCGCCAGACTGCTTTTTGAGGGAAAACTCAGGGCACATTACGAATCTGCACCTCCTGGCTGACGCTGGTGATCTCTCCCGTCTGATCACTTTGCAGCTGGAACCGGAACGCGACCACGCCGTTGCGCTGCAGGGTGGGAGGCACCACCTCAAAATCTAACGAGTTGGGTACCAGCCCGGCAGCCAGCACTTCGCGGTTGGGTGCGCTGGCAGGCAAACTGGAAGCCACCGCGGGCTGGATGCCGTAGTTGCGATAGCGGAACAGGTACTGCCCTTGCTGGCAGAGGGTTCTGGGGTCCTCAATCACAAAGAACTTGCGCGCCGGCGACTGGGCCGAAAATCGGTGGCTGACGCCGCCAGCAAAGCTCACCGTGACCGGCGACGCACCGGTGGGCAAGGTGGCCGGTGGGGAGACCGGGCCGGGACTGGCCACCGAATACAGGTTGCTGCCGTAACCATACACCACGATCCGCCCCGCGGCGGTTTCGCCGCCAGCCAGCGGCACCGCCTCAAACGAGGTCGGGCTGGCACCTCTGGGTAGCGACAGATAGTTGGACGCCGCCACCAGTGGCATCCACTCGATACAGGACCCGTCGCCATTGACACGCACCGACCCCGGCAACGCTTCCCGCAGAACCCGGCTCACCTGCTCACTCAATACCACACCGGTAAACGAGCGTAGCTGGCGCGAGCCCACGTCGATGGCGCCCTGGGTGGAAAGCGCGACAAACCGCACGGAGATGGTGGCGACGATCGCCAGCAGAACGATCACCATGATCAGCTCGATGAGCGTGAAGCCATTCGTCCGACGCATCAGAAATTGGCCTTGTAGGCGGAAAACACGAAATCCCGGTTATCCGGTGCAGTCACCACCAGATCAATACGCTTGGCCTGGGAAGCGGGCAGCCCGACTTCGGCGCCGGCACAGCTCACCGATACCTGCACGGCAAACCCGTTGTAGCCGGTCAGGTTACTGAGCGCGCTGGCAGGTGGTGCATCATTCAGGCCGTGGTAGTCATCCACGTCATCAAAGGTGGGCCGGGTTTCAGCTCCATCCACGCCGATGCTGCAGGCCCCACTGTAACGGGGCACGCCCCCCTGGGGCGTCTGCTCATCGTATTTGCGCATCAGGATTTCATCCATATACAGCTGGGCCAGCGCCACCGCCCGCGTTTCGTTGAGCGGGTCGGCACTGCGGCCGGAAATCAGCGAAAACGCGCCGACCACGCCGGCAATGGCAATACTGATAATCACGATCGTGATGACCAGCTCCACCAGCGTCGCGCCCTGCGCCCGCCTCACGGCAGACACCCCCCGGAGTAAACCGCCCCGAGTGAGCTGACGCAGGTTTGGTAGGTGCTGTCGCCTGAGAACGTTAGATTGGTGCTGGCGCCGGTGGCAACCCCACCCTGGCTGTTGAAAGAGAGCGTCAAGGGAAGAGCGACTCCGGACAGACTGGTTCCGGCACGCTCGACACTGAAGGTGCGGGCCTCCGGCGAACCGGCACCCACGGTAAATCGAAAGGACTCCGCCGTCTGCTCAACGGTGAGCGTACCGGCGGAGTTGCCCGCCAGCGCTGCCTGCTGGGCAAGCAGCGTGGCGGAGGCGAGTTGCTGGGTGGCGAGGAGTGGGGAGAAGGCTGATCTGCTTACGAACAAGCTACTACCTAGAACAGATAGAACTCCCACTGTGGCGATAACTACGACCAACTCCACGAGAGTGTATCCACTGTTCGTTCGGTCATCGCGCATGTAGCTTCTCACCCCATTCATGGGTCGAACTGCCCGCTCAGCCGAACAACCCCAAATAGAAGTCCAGCCTGTAAAGCAACCGCACTCAACGAAACCAATTACTCACAAGTATCGTTAATCGTCGAGACGATTCCGGTGAGCTCCGAATAACTAAAGCTGCAATTAGGAACAACAGTAGTGCCATCTGAACCCAACAAAGAGACCGTTACCGCATTAGAAGCTTCGGCCCCAACCTGAAACTCCGCACTCAGCTGAGCAGCAGCTCCGATGCCACCAGTTGTAGCCGTTGGATAGCCGTTAGTTGTGTCCATATCTACGGATTGACCATCCAAAGATACCGTTCCTGCAGAATTGCCGTCTGCGATCCATCGTGCGTGGGCAATAGATGCAGCCGAGCGGACCGAACCTGCCGCACCATTGATAGCAGCCGTTCGCGCATCAGTGCCAAAATCCGCAAACCGCGGTAGTGCGAATGCCGCCAGGATGCCCAGAATTACAATCACCATCACCAGCTCGATGAGAGTGAAACCTTGCTCTTTTCTAGTTGCCATTGCTTTCATGGTACTTCTCCATTTGTCCCAGGGACGTTTTCGACTTATAGGTTGTTCGTTACGTCGCCATTGGTGGCGTTGTAGCTGATTGCAGTAGTGCCGCCGTCCAGTTGATAGGCATAGGTGCACGTACCACTGGATGCGTTCGCCAGGTAGTCACTACCAATAGCGGTAGCAACAGACGGAGCGCTGGCCTGAAGGAGTCCCTCCCACACTTCGACACACTCAGCCGCAGTCAAGGTCGCAGGATCGGTGTTACCGGAAGTACTCACCGCCCAACCATTTGCGCTAACGTCAATAGTGTCATTGCCAAAACCGGCCACGTTCGCAGTGGCAACAGTCAATCCATTAGAGACCCACTGCGTCTTAGCCAGCGCCACTCCAGCTGCAAGAGCTCCGGTAGTTGCCTCAACACTGGAGTCATGAGCCTGCTGTGAAAGCTGGGCAAATCGTGGCAAGGCAAATGCCGCCAGAATTGCCAGAATGGCGATCACTACCACCAGTTCGATCAGTGTGAAGCCTTTGTTTTGCTTCGGTTCGGAATACTGCGTCATATCTCAGCCTTGCTTCCTTTGTATGTCTCAGATACCACCCGGTTGCTACCGGGGTGTGCGTCTCCTTCCAACGACACCGGGACCAAGATCAACCCGGTTAATCGCTCAGAGTTCTCTCGCCGACCGTTGCCATTGCGGTCGACAAAATCAGTTGCAACCCGCCACGCCAGGGGAGCTGCCCCTAATGCCCGACGTCCTGCGACGGTTATCGGCTGATTCGGGTTATAAATTAACCATCCTTTCACCCTCAAAACCGTTTCTTTTTGTTGTTCAGCCCGAAAACACCAGTCCCCGGGTTTGGGCCCGCCATCCTGACAGAGCCCCTGGTAGTTGTGCCACTGGTGCCGAAGCCATCCAAACGGATTGCTCCCCGTCAGGTCCTCCAGCCGCTCAGCCCGGTTCAACATGGCTTCGGCGCCGCGAATCATCAGCGCCGCCTGCAGCTGGCTGATGACCATGTTGGCCGCCCTCTCTTCGGCTTTCTGTATCTCCCGCTCCAGTGCATCCAGCGTGAACCACAGCAGCGGAGCAACCACCATCAGTACGATCGCCAGCCGCAACTTGCGCATCAGCGCCAGCGAATCGCCCGAAGGCAGTTGCTTCACCGGCTGTCAGCCCCGCCCCATGGCGGCGGCGCCCAGATCCCAGATCGGCAGGAAAACCCCCAGCGCCAGGATCAGTACGAGGATGCCCATGGCTACGATCAAAATGGGTTCGATGGATTCGGCCAGTCGCTTCAGGCCGTAATCCACGTCTTCGTCATAGAAATCCGCCACGTTGTTCAGCATCTCATCCACCGAGCCTGTCTCCTCGCCGACTGCGATCATCTGCAGAATCAGCGGCGTAAACATCTGGCTCTGGCGAGCCGTGCGGAGCAGGCTCTCACCGCGCTCGATACCGGCTCGCATTTCCTTGATGTGGCGGGAAATCCAGGCGTTGTCTGCAGCATCGGACACCACGGTCAGGGCGTGGGTCACCGGCATGCCCGCCGACAGCATGCTGGCGAAGTTGCGGGCAAAGCGGCTCAGTGTGATCAACTCCAGGAGCGGACCAATGATGGGCACCCGCAGCTTGTAGCGGTCCCAGGTCAGGCGGCCCTGCGGCGTCTGTTTCCATTGCCGCAGCAACACTGCGCTGGCGGCCACGGCAAACAGGCCGATGTACCAGTAGTTGAGCAGGAAGCTGGAGGTGCCAACGAGCAGCTGGGTAAGAAACGGCAGATCCGCGCCCAGTTTGGCAAACACCGCGGAAAATTTGGGAATCACCAGGAAGTTCACCACCATCAGGGCGGACAGCAGGGCAACCACCACAAACGTGGGGTAACGCAACGCCTGTTTCATCCGGCGTTTGGTGTCCCGCTCAAGTTCCAGGATTTCGGACAAACGCCGGAACGCGTCATCGAGCATGCCGGTGTTTTCGCCCACGTGGATCATGGCGATGAACAACTCCGAAAATACCTTTGGATGAGCCTGCATCGCAGTGGCCATCGTGGTGCCACCTTCCAGCCTGCTGGTCACATCGTTCAGCACGTCTGCCAGCGCCGCCGATCGTGTGGTCTCCGCCAGGCCTCGCATGGTCCGGATGATGGGTATGCCGGCCTTTGTCAGCGCATGCATTTGCCGGCAGAACACAATCAGTTCATCCAGTGTGATCTTCTGGCGGAACATGGGCATGGCACCCAACCGCTCACTGAACGAGGCCTGATCGTGCTGTTCTTCAATGGCCAGCGGCGTGATACCCCGGCGCATCAGTTCGGTGGCGGCCGCGTCCGCGCTGGCCGCTGCAATGGCGCCCTGCTGGGTAATACCGCGACTGTCCTTGCCCCGATAACTGAATTGCATCAGACGCTGCCCTCTTCCACGGCCAGATCGGCAAGAGTCTTCTTCGCCTTACCGGTGAAGTCTGCGTCTAACGTTGCTGCCACCCGGGCCACTTCCTCAAGGGTAGTCACGCCGCCCAGGGCGTAGTCCATGGCGCACTGCCCCAGTGGGCGGTAACTATTGCCCAGCCGGGCGGCGCGGGTGAAGGCGGCGACGTCCTTCCGCCGCAGTGCGTCCAGCATCGGCTCGTTCATTTCCAGCAGTTCATAAACACCCACCCGGCCCTTGTAACCCGTGTTGCTGCACTGGTAACAACCGCGTCCCTTAACGAACCCGGCAGCCAGATCGAGGGGGTCGAGGTGGAAGCTGTCGAGCCAGATCCGCTCCTGCTCCGTCGGCTCATAGGCTTCGGCGCAGTTATCGCAGACCCGGCGGACCAGGCGCTGGGCGACCACGCCGAGCAAGGAGCTGGCCACCAGGAACGGCTCGGCGCCCATGTCGATCAAACGCATGGCACTGCTGATGGAATCGTTGGTGTGCAGGGTCGAGAGCACCAGGTGGCCGGTCATGGCGGCGCGCAGACCAATCTCGACGGTTTCCCGGTCCCGCATCTCGCCGACCAGGATCACATCCGGGTCCTGTCGCAGGGCCGCCCGCAAGACCCCGGCAAATTCCAGCCCGATCTTCGGGTTCACCTGCACCTGTGTGATCCGGGGCAGACGGTATTCCACCGGGTCTTCGGCGGTGATGATCTTGACCTCGGGACGGTTGAGTTCGCTCAGCGCTCCGTACAGGGTGGTCGTCTTACCACTCCCGGTGGGGCCAGTGACAAGAATCATGCCGTGGGGCTTGTGGATCATGCGCCGGAAACGCTCCAAAAGGTCCGCCGGCATGCCGGTGCCATTCAGGTTGAGCATGCCCTGACTCTGATCCAGCAGACGCATCACGACGGACTCGCCATACTGCACTGGCATGGTGGAGACGCGCACGTCAATGCTGCGGCCTTTGACCCGGATGTTAAACCGGCCATCCTGCGGCAGGCGTTTCTCGGAAATGTTCAGGCCAGCCATCAGCTTCAGGCGAAGCACCAGGGCAGCGTTCACCTTCTTTTCCTTCATCACCTGTTCTTGCAGCACACCGTCCACCCGCTGACGAATCCGAACCACCGCTTCATCGGGTTCGATGTGGATGTCGGAGCTGCGGGCCTGAACCGCATCTTCGAACAGGGTCTGCAACAGCTTGACCACCGGCGCTTCGGCGCTTTCGGACTCGGCCGACAAGTCGGCCAGGTCGAAGGCATCGTCGCCCAGTTCGTCTTCCAGTTCTTCCGCCAGCGACGCGATTTCATCGGTACGGCGGTACACCAGGTCCAGGGTACTGAGCAACTCGCTTTCGCGCACCACCGCCTGCCGGATCGGCTGTTTGAGAATCCGCACCAGCTCGTCATAGGCGAAGATGTCCAGCGGGTCGGCCATGCCGATCAGCAGCTCACCCCCCTGCTCCGCCAGCACAATACTGCGGAACCGGCGGGCCATGGCCTCGGGCAGCTTTTTAACCAGTTCACTGTTGAACTGATAGTGCCGCAACTGGACAAATGGCACCTCCAGCTGACGCGACAGGATGTTGAGCAGGTTGTCCTCATCCACATAGCCCAGATCAATCAGGGTGCGGCCCAGTTTCCGGCCGGTGTTCTTTTGCTCCCGCAAGGCGGTCATCAACTGCTGTTCAGTGATGACATCGTTCTGAACCAGCAGGTCGCCAATACGAATTTTCTTTTTCGGTTCAGTCATGCCTATCCTGCCTGCAGTGTTTCCAGCCGTTCACGAACATAATCCGACAGCGAGCGCGACAAGCCTGGCAACTGGGCGGCCTGGCCGTAGGCACGGGCCGCGCTGGCCAACTCACCCCGGGATTCAAGGGCAATGGCCAGCCCGACCCACCAGGCCGGGCGGCTGTCGTCAACGGAAATCAGGGCGGTCCAGTGCTGTGCAGCCGAGTCTGCATCCCCGGCCTGTTGTAACAAGGTGGCCAGGGTGACCCGGTATTCAATGTATTCCCGAACCGGTGGAACGTGCTGGCGCAGCGCGGTGACGGCAGCCGCAAGATCACCGGTGGTCAGCAAAGCCCTTGCCCTGAGCAGGCGCAGAGCGGGGTAAGCGCTGACGTCCGATTCACCCAGCCAGCGCAAGGCCCGATCCGGTTGCTGTTGCACCAGCATCGCCCGGGCAAACACCTCCCGGCTGGCCGGAGCCGCCTGTCTGGCCGTCAGAGCCACCAGTTGCTGCTCGGCAACACGGGAATCCCCCGCACGCAACAAGCGCTCAAGCGTCTGGCTGGTTCTCTGATCAACGGCTTCAGGCGTCTCACGGAGCTGTTTGACCGCCGGCTGGGGCGCCAATTCGCTCTGCTTCGCGAGCACCGGTTCCGGTGACGGCTCAGGCTTCGCTTTGCTTGCTTCAACTACAGGCTGGGGCTTGGCCGGCTCAGGACGTTCAGCAACCTGAGGCGCCGCCGAGGCGGTTCCGACGGCCCGCCTTGGATTTTCTTCCGAGGCGGAGTGAGGGTCTGCCTTGGTAGCGGTGTTCGACGCGGGCTCTGCCGAAGCGACCGCGGTCTCGGCGAGCGTTCGCTCAGGCGCCAACGGTGCCGCTGGCGCTGGCTCGGGCACCTGCGGTGCTTCCACGGGAGACAGTTGTTCGGCCTGGTCCGGCGCCGGGGCATCACGCTCCAGCAACACATAACCGGCCACCGCCAGCATCAACACACCACCTGCCAGCGCGGGCAAACGCCACCGGCGAGAACGCTGGCCGGCGTGCTGGCCTGTATAGGCATCAACGCCCTGCGGACGGTTCTGGCGCTGCTCGGCGGCACGCAAGGCATCATTCAGCAAGCTCATAACCACCTCGCCAGTAAACCCGGTGCCCGGACACTTTCGGTATCGCGAATGGCACGAAGCACATGGCCACGGCCTATTGCCCGGTCGCCCAGTCCCCACGCCGCCAGCATGGACTTGTGGGCCAGAATGTTAACCAGCCGGGGAATGCCGCCGGAGGCCCGGGTGATCAGGCGCAACGCGCCCGCAGAAAACAGCTCCGGGCCGTTATAGCCGGCCTGGGATACCCGGTGACGCAAATACTGGGCAACAGAATCCCGGGTCAGCGGCAGCAGCCGATAATGGAAGGTAATTCGCTGCCGCAACTGACGCAGGCTGTCTTTTTCCAGCAGCGTGTCCAGTTCCGGCTGGCCGAACAGCACCACCTGCAGCAGACGGGTACTCTCGGTTTCCAGATTGGTCAACAGCCTTAACGCCTCGATGGTGTCTTCCGGCATGGCCTGGGCCTCGTCAATCACCAGCACCACGGGCTTCCGCTCCATGGCCAGATCAATCAGGGCCGCGTTCAGCGCCTTCAGGACCTGATGGGTATTGGCGCACTCGGACACCGCAACCCCCAACTCCTCAGCCACGGCCTCGTACAGGGCATCGGGGGACAAATGCGGGTTTGGCAGATAAGCCGTGCGGGCTTTGCTGTCCAGTTCGTTGAGCAGTAAGCGACACAACAGGGTTTTGCCGGTACCGACTTCACCGGTGATCTTGATAAAGCCTTCCCGTTCACTCAGCGCGACCAGCAGCAATTCCAGCGCGTCCCCATGGCTGGGGGCACGCAGAAAGTAGCGTGTGTTGGGCGTCAATGCGAACGGTGCTTCCTGCAGTCCGAAATGCGATTCGTACATAGTCAGCGAACGGCTCGTTCGGGTTCCGGCGTCACGGATCCAGAGGACTGCAACACTTCCCGGAGCACATTCATCCGCTCCCGGCTGGCCGACACATCAGCATTCATCTGCTCTGCCGAGGCCACCACCGGCCGCAGCAGGATCACCAGTTCGCTCTTGCGGGACTGGAACTTACGCTGTTTGAACAGCTCCCCCACCAGCGGGATATCGCTGAAGAAAGGCACCGCGGAATTCGAGTCTTCGCTGGTGTTCTGGATCAGCCCACCAATCACCACGATCTGGCCGCTCTCGGCCCGGATCACGCTGTCGGTTTCACGCACGGTGCTGATTGCCAGCGGCAGGGTCACGTCCCGCTCGCCGATGGTGATGATCTTTTCCTGATCGTTCACGTCGCTGACCGAGGGGTGAACGTGCAGGGTAATGCTGCCGCTGTCGGAAATCTGGGGGGTCACGTCCAGGGAAATGCCCGAAAAGAACGGGGTCAGCTCCACCGACGTGGACGTGCTGTCTGACCCGGTGATCGAGGAATTGTCGTCTTCAAAGTCGATGTCGGTGACAAAAAATTCGTCCGTCCCTACTTTGATCACGGCCTTCTGGTTGTTGACGGTAGAGATCCGCGGACTGGACAGGATCTGCACGTTGCCCTGCTCACCCAGCAGTTCAATCAGTGCCGTGAAATCACCGGCGCGAACACTGGCCGAGAACAGGCCACCAATGTCGGAGGTACGAATCGCCTGCCCGGCCAATGCCTGTGCGGTGAAGTTCTCCGGCAGGCCGTCGGAGGCAACGATGCTGCTGCCACTTTGCAGGTCAGACCAGTTGATGCCCTGCTGGTAGCCCTCATCCAGAATGATTTCCAGAATCTTCGCTTCCAGCACCACCTGGCGCTGCATAATCAACTCGGTACGACGCAGGTACTCTTCCACCAGCCGCAGTTCTTCACCGCCGGCACGGACCATCACCAGGCCCGCACCCGGGTTCACGATTACCTGGCGACTGTCGCTGGTGCCGACGATCATGGTGACGGCATCACGGATATCGAGCCAGAAGTTGGATTCGGTTTCGGTGGAGATCGTGGTTCCGGCCATTGTGGTTCCGGCCCGGCCCCGGTTATCCCCGGAGCCGCTGACACCATTGCCACTGCTTGAGGTGTTGGTGACCTGACCGGAGCTGACCCGCGTCTCCGAGCCGCCCTTGCGCTTGAAGTGCAGGTAATCGATCGGGAAGATCCGGGTCTGGATCAGGTCGGCTTTTACCCGGAACAGACGGCCGCTGCGCTGAATATCCAGGCCATACAGGTCAGCGGCAATTTCCATCACCTCGGGCACAGTAACATCCCGCAGGCGCAGATCAATCACGGCATCCACGTCCGGATGAACCACCACATTGTAGCGAGTTCCCTCCACCAGCGATTCGAAGAAACTGCCCGCTGCGATGGAGCTGGCATTCACATCAAATCGCTCTTCCAGGTCCTGGCTCGGTGACAGGGGCGGCAGCAAGGCGGCGCTGATATTCGCGGGCAGCCCCGACGAAGCGGCCGGTTGAGCCGGCCTGGCGGCGGCCTGCGCTTCGGCGGTCGCGAGGCTCTGATCAATGGCTTCCGCAACGTCGGTCGAGGTGGCGGTGGATGAGCGCATCAGCGGGTTGTTGCTGCACGCCGCCAGCGTGCCCGCCAGCAGTGCGACGGCCAGAGGTTTCATCGTGGTCATGATTGCCTGTTGTTGTCTCATTGAGTCCTCCGCACCTGCGGAAGCGGCTCAAGGTAAAGCGTCCGGAGTCGCCCATGATCCAGCACCTCGACCCGATCCCGGAGGATGCGCCGAACCCGGATATCACCGAAGGCCTGGCCTTCTGCCCGAGGCTCTCCGTTGATCACCGCCACTTTGCGGCCATTGCCCACCAGGATGGATTGCAGGGCAAGACTGGTCCTGGGGGCGGCTTTCGCCGGTGCATTGTCAAACCCGGGTGGACGAGTGGGATCCTTCAGCGCCATTGCCGGCGCTGAAAAGGTAAAAAGACCGGCCAGCAGCAACGCCATCAGGCTGACGGATTCAGGGCGGATACACCGGTTCATTTCACACTCCCAACCAGACGGGTTCGAGACTCAATGTCCGAACCCGGACAACCGCTTCACCGGCCGGCCAGCTATTGGCGTCGTATTCAAACGTCACCCAACCCAGCCGCTCATCCAGTGATTCCAGGCGTTCAAGGTACGCCAGAACATCCAGATAGCTGCCTCGAATTTTCAATTCGACATCGTGCGCGTACAGAAGCGGCTCGGCATTCGCCGGCTGCCCGTCGTCCGCATCGCCGGTCGCGGGCGCAAAAACCGGCTCGGGCGCTTTCAATTCCAGCGATTCCAGCCCCAGGGACTGCTGCGCGGACAGCATGTCCTTGAGCAGGGACACCATGGCTTTGGGTGCAATGAGTTTGGCGGTGGAGTCGGCAATCTGTTGCTCCAGCCGTTCCAGTCTGGCCTGACGGCCAGCCAGCTCATTACGCAACGCCTGTGACGGATCGGTCGCGAGCTGTTCATTCAGCGTCTGCTGCTGCATCAGCAGGCGTTCGCGGGTTGAGGACAACACCTCAAGCCGGTCTTCCAGCACGTCTTTGCTCTTCAACGCCGGGGTAACGCTCAGTTCCCAGCCAACGAACAGGGTGGCGATCAGTACCGTCACCGTGATCAGGCCCCGCTCCCGCAGGGGGCGCGCGTTAAACCAGTCCGCAGCCTGTTTCACGGAAGCTTGCCAGGAATTGGCCATCAGCTGTCCTCCCTGTTGCGGTCGGTGGCCACGCGAAAACGGATTCCCCGCTCGTTTTCAGGGCGCGACAACCGGAAGGCACCGAAGGTCTTGCCGCTGAACGCCGGCTCATCGCCCAGATTTTGCAGATAGGACGGCACCAGTGAGCCAGAGCGGGCACGGCCTTCCAGGGCCACCTGCGATTGTTCTGCGCTCAGCCACACCCCGGTCAGCCAGACATCATCCGGAATCTGGCGCGCGAGGGCGGCCATTTTCGGAGAGAAGCGTTCGCCACTGCCCAGCACCAGGCCTTCCACCTTTTCCAGTAACCGCTGCCGGCGGGCAAGCTGATCGGTGATTGCGATCAACGCTTCCCGCACTTCCGGCGAGGGACGGCGTGCCTCGACCGCGTTGCTCAGCCGCGCAATATTCTGTTCGATGCCCTGATTACTCGATGCCATCGAATCGAGGCGCTGTTGCAGCTGGGCTGCCTGGTAATGGGTCATGCCACTGACCATGACCAGGCTGACAATCAACAGACCCAGTAAAACAATCAGCGTGCTGGCCTGCAGGCTCTCACGACGAGGACGGAGCTCCTCGGTGTACAGGTTGACGGCCTGGGTCATGAGCGCTCACCTCCAGCCATCGGCAGCGCGGCACTCCAGGCCGGCAGGCATCGGCTATCCATGTTTGCTTCCGCCCCCAGCGATGACCAGTCCAGCATCTGGACACTTGCCGCCACGTACGAGGAGACCATCGAAGCCAGCGGCAATGACTTGTCCCGGGCCACCATCTGAATCGTCGCCGGAGGCACCTGACCCAACTGGCTCTCGTAATAATCAAGCGATCGCTGCATCTCCAGCGCCAGCGATTGAACAGCGTTCTCCTGACGAGCCACATCCATCAGATCGTTGGCGGCGACATCGAGGCGCCGGGACAGGTAAAGCGTATCCTTCCGGCACACCACCATCTGACCGTACCCGTCCCGCAGATGAACCAGTGCAGCGCCGCGGCCGTTCTGATCCAGCACACTCACCAAGTTACGCAGGGCCAGTTCGGCAATATCGATCGTTACCAGTTCAAGCCCGGTGTCACGAACCAGAGTAACCAGCTCCTGAACCAGCGACTTGCGGGCCGACACCACGTTGACCAGCGCGCCTCGGCCACGTGAGGCGTCTTCGGGAAACGGGAATACGTCGGAAACGGCGTCGGAAGGGGGGAAATCCAGAAAATCCTTCAGCTTCCATTTCAGGGCATCAGCGAGCTCGGATTCATCGACACCTTCAGGCCGCTCCATCTGGAACACCTGATACTGATCCAGCGGCAGCACCAGAGTGGTTCTGGCGCCACTCCAGTTACGCTGATCCACCAGTCCCTGCAGTGTCTGAAGCCGTTTGGCCGGCATGCACTCGACAAAACCGGAGGCCGGCGATGCGCCGCTGGCCACGGCAGCCCAGGCAATGCCATCGGGCCGCACTTCCAGACAAACGTGCGAGCGGCGCCCGCCAGCCCTGTTCAGCAGTCCGGCAAGCCTTGAAAACATGGAGCGTGTGGTCATGGAGTCCTGCTAGGGGAAAAGGCCGATGTTTGCCCAGATTCTAGTGGTTCTGATTGAAATTTCAGCAGTTTTTACATTGGCTTACATAATAAATGAGAAAGCACTATAGACTCCATTTTTTGTGAACATTTTCACATTTTTTTGCAGAGCCGTAACAAAGCCCCAACCCCCCCCCGGCTCGAGCACAAGACATAAAAAAGCCCCGTTCAACGGGGCTTTTTCGAAAGCACTTCGAGCGCGTTAGAAAACCCGCATCAGAAGGGAATATCGTCGTCAAAATCATCGACCGGCTCAGGCATGCTGCCACCCTGGGCTGGCTGACCGGGCTGGCTGTAGCCGCCGCCGGCCGGTTGCTGCGCACCCTGCTGGCTGGCCGGCGGTGCGTTGTAGTTGGCTTGCTGCGGACGACCTGCCGGCGCGCCCTGCCCCATGCCACCACCTTCACCACGGCTATCCAGCATCTGCATCTGGCCGTTGATGTCGACAACCACTTCCGTGGTGTAACGATCCTGGCCACTCTGATCCTGCCACTTACGGGTCTGCAGCTTGCCTTCGATATAGACCTTGGAGCCCTTGCGCAGGTATTGACCCGCCACTTCAGCGATCTTGCCGAACATGACAATACGGTGCCATTCGGTTTTGGGAACCATCTGGCCGGTCTGACGATCCTTGTAGCTCTCGTCTGTCGCCAGGTTGAGGTTCACCACGGCATTGCCATTCGGGGTATAGCGGGTTTCAGGATCCTGCCCAAGGTTCCCAATGAGAATAACTTTGTTTACACCTCGTGCCATGCTCTGCTCCTGACTGAGTATCCCGGGAAAATCGGGCGTTCAAATTTAAGAACCGCCACCCTGGCGAACAAATGCAACGTCCGCCAGTAGCGCCTCATCAAACTGCTGGCGATCAACCTTTAAATAAGCCGTCGCCGCCTCTTCAACAATCACCACATCCTGTACGCCGGGCAACTGCCGAAGCCGATCGTCGATCTGGTCGTACTGGTCACCAACCACTTGCTGCAACTGTACCACGAAACTGGTCGTGTATCCCGGGGCCGGCATCGTCAGTGCCACCAGCAACCAGAGCGCCAGTAGCCCGACCATCAGCCAGAGCACCCCGGCAAAACCGACGCCCTCGAGCAGCACCCCGCCAAGCGCCCCGCCCAGAAATGCACCAAAGAACTGGGACGTGGAATACACCCCCATCGCAGTACCCTTGCTGGCCGCCGGAGCTTCCTTGCTGATCAGGGAGGGCAGACTGGCCTCAAGCAGATTGAATGCCATGAAAAACGCAAACAGCACAACCCAGGCCGTGACCAGCCCGCTGGTGGCCGACGCCAGCCCGGCGGTGGCCAGAGTCAGCAAGCCAATGGCGCCGCACAGAACGGGTTTCATCTTGCGCTTTTTCTCGCCGAGGATGATGAAAGGCACCATGGCAAAAAACGACGTTACCATCACGCTGAGGTAAAACCACCAATGGGATTCACTGGGCAATCCCAGCTGATTTTGCAGAACGGACGGGAATAACAGAAACAGCGCGGTCAGCACGAAATGCAGCGCAAAGATGCCGAAATCGAGCCGGACAAGACGCCCATCCGCGAGCACGGTGCTCAGCATCTCTTTGGCGGGATGGGTATCGGCGCTGATCTTGTGCTGGTGGGGGGTCGGCACGAGCCGGTGCACAATCACCAAGGCCAGCACTGCCAGTGCGGCCGTCGCATAGAAGATACCCGACAGGCCCCAGATACTGCCCAGCAGGGGGCCAAGCACCAGCGACACAGAAAACGACAAGCCAATCGAAATCCCGACCGTCGCCATGGCCTTGGTGCGCTCTTCCTCCCGGGTCAGGTCACTGAGCAACGCCATCAACACGCTGGCGATGGCACCGGCGCCCTGAAGAATCCGACCGACAATCACAACGTATATGGAATCAGCCGAACCGGCGAGCAGGCTGCCCGCGGCAAACAGGACCAGCCCGATGTAGATCATGCGCTTGCGGCCAACCCGATCGGACAACAATCCAAACGGGATCTGGAGCAGGGCCTGACTCAGACCGTAGGCGCCAATGGCAAATCCGAGCAGTGCCGGGGTTGCCCCCTGAAGATCATTTCCCAGCAGCACAAATACGGGCATGACCATGAACAAACCCAGCATACGCATGGCGTACACAGACGCGAGGGCCGCTACCGATCGTCTTTCCAGGGTATTCATGAAAATGCCACCAAAGCCGGGTTGAAACGCGAGCTGCACAAAAGAGCAGCCGTTGCAGGCGGCGCATTGTAGCAGAAGCCAATCCGCCTCGGCACCGGATAACAACCCGAGAACCACTGTGCTTTCGCTGTCACCCGGTGAACGCGTTATAATTTCCGTTTTTTCTCTGAGCGAGGTGTTATGGACCGTATTCAGATCAAGGGCGCACGCACCCACAACCTGAAGAATATCGACCTGGATCTGCCGCGGGACAAGCTGATCGTGGTGACCGGGCTGTCCGGTTCAGGCAAATCGTCTCTCGCGTTCGACACCCTTTATGCCGAGGGGCAGCGTCGCTACGTGGAATCACTGTCGACCTACGCGCGCCAGTTTCTGTCGATGATGGAAAAGCCCGATGTCGACCATATAGAAGGCCTGTCGCCGGCGATCTCCATCGAACAGAAATCCACCTCCCATAACCCCCGCTCTACCGTCGGCACCATCACCGAAATCTACGATTACTTGCGCCTTCTTTTTGCCCGCGCCGGTGAACCCCGCTGCCCGGACCACGGCCAGCCTCTGGAAGCCCAGACCATCAGCCAGATGGTGGACCAGGTACTTGCCATGCCGGCAGACAGTAAGCTGATGATTCTCGCGCCGGTGATCCGCGACCGCAAAGGCGAGCATCACCAGGTCATCGAAACCATGAAGAGCCAGGGCTTTATTCGGCTCCGGGTCGACGGCACCGTCTACGATATCGACGATGTGCCCGCCCTCGACAAAAAGCGCAAGCACCAGATCGATGTGGTGGTAGACCGCTTCAAAGTCAAAACCGGACTCGAGCAGCGCCTGGCGGAAAGCTTTGAAACCGCGCTGGAAATGGCCGATGGGATTGCCATCGTCGCGCCAATGACCGGCGATGGCGAAGAGCATATTTGCTCTGCCCGCTATGCCTGCACCCAATGCGGCTACGCACTCAGCGAACTGGAACCGAGGATCTTTTCATTCAACAACCCCGCAGGGGCGTGTCCCACGTGCGACGGCTTGGGGGTGCGCCAGTTCTTCGACCCTGACAAAATCATCCAGCATCCCGAGGCCACACTGGCCGCCGGCGCCATCAAGGGCTGGGACCGCAGAGCCGTATACTACTTTCAAATGCTGACGTCGGTCGCCGAGCATTACGGCGTCGATCTGGAAACACCCTGGGCCGACCTGCCCGAAGATTTCCAGAGTGCCCTTCTAAACGGCTCGGGCAATGAACCGATTTCCTTCCGCTACGTGAATTCCCGCGGCCATATCATGGAAAAGGCCCACCCGTTCGAAGGCATCCTTCCAAACCTGGAGCGCCGTTACCGGGAAACCGATTCCCAGAGCGTGCGGGAGGAGCTTGCTCGTAACCTGAGCACCCAGCCGTGCAAGGATTGCGGCGGCTCGCGCCTGCGGAGAAGCGCCCGCCACGTGTTCATCGAAGACAACAACCTGGCGGACGTCACCCGATTGCCAGTGGGCGAGGCACACGACTACTTTGACGCTCTCGCCTTGCCGGGGCGCAAGGGCGAGATTGCGGAAAAGATCCTGAAAGAAATTCGCCAGCGCCTGCAGTTTCTGGTCAACGTAGGGCTTGAGTACCTCACTCTCGAACGCAGCGCCGACACCTTGTCCGGCGGCGAAGCCCAGCGGATCCGACTGGCCAGCCAGATCGGGGCTGGCCTCGTGGGCGTCATGTACATACTCGACGAGCCCTCCATCGGCCTGCACCAAAGGGATAACGACCGACTGCTGGCAACCCTGACCCACCTCCGCGACCTCGGCAACACAGTCATCGTGGTAGAGCACGACGAAGACGCCATCCGCGCCGCCGACCACATCATTGATATTGGCCCAGGCGCCGGGGTGCACGGTGGCCAGGTCATCGCCCAGGGTACTCCCCAGCAGATTCTGGACAATCCGGATTCCCTCACCGGCCAGTACCTCAATGGCACCAAGGAAATCGCGATACCCGCTGAGCGCAACAAAGGCTCCGGAAAATCTCTCACCTTAACCGGCGCGACGGGCAACAACCTGCAAGACGTGACATTGAAGATCCCGCTCGGGGTAATGACCTGCGTCACCGGCGTCTCCGGCTCGGGCAAGTCCACGCTAATCAACAGCACCCTGTACCCAGTGGCAGCCACCAAGCTGAACAAGGCCACTAGCCTGAGCGCGGCACCCCACGGCAACCTGAAAGGTCTGGATCATCTCGACAAAGTGATCGATATCGACCAGAGCCCCATTGGCCGGACACCACGCTCCAACCCGGCGACCTATACCGGACTGTTCACCCCTATCCGGGAGTTGTTTGCCGGGACACAAGAGGCCCGATCACGGGGCTACAAACCCGGGCGCTTTTCCTTCAACGTCAAAGGGGGGCGCTGCGAAGCCTGTCAGGGTGATGGCGTCATCAAGGTTGAAATGCACTTTCTGCCGGATGTCTACGTCCCCTGCGATGTCTGCAAAGGCAAGCGCTACAATCGAGAAACTCTCGAAGTCCGTTATAAAGGCAAGAACATCCACGAAGTTCTGGAAATGACCGTGGAAGAAGGTCGGGAGTTCTTCGACGCCGTGCCATTCATCGCTCGCAAGCTTCAGACCCTGATCGACGTAGGCCTGTCCTATATTCGCCTCGGCCAGAGCGCGGTAACCCTCTCCGGCGGTGAGGCCCAACGTGTAAAGCTGGCCAAGGAGCTATCCAAGCGGGATACCGGCAAAACCCTGTACATCCTGGACGAGCCGACGACTGGCCTGCATTTCTACGATATCCAGCAACTATTGAACGTTCTGGAACGACTGCGGGATCACGGCAACACTATTGTCGTGATTGAGCACAATCTGGATGTCATCAAGACCGCCGACTGGATCGTGGATCTCGGGCCGGAGGGTGGTTCTGGCGGCGGACAGATAATTGCTGAGGGAACCCCGGAGGAGGTTTCGGAAAATAAACGCTCACATACTGGGCGGTATTTGAAGCCGATGCTGTCGAAATAAGCTCTGGCGGCAGGCTTGCTGTCAGGGGAGTACGGGATCTGGATAGCCTTTCTTCTGGAAAAATAACGCGCTTCGCTCAGACACATTTTTCCGGCAGAAAGGCCACCCAGACCCCGAGGCAAGCTTTCGTTTCGGCCTTAAACACTCGATGTGAAGTGGAGGGGGTAAGTGTTTTTTAAGGAAAAAGCTGTCTGAGCGCAGCGAGTTACTTTTGCCTTAAAAAACACTTACCCCCTCCGCCCCAGCGGACAGAACCAAACTCCAGACACAAAAAAACCGGGAACCTTTCGGAACCCGGTTTTTTCGTTGGCCAAAGCCGAAGCACTTACGCCTCGTCTTCGTCCACCTCTTCCGCTTCGATATCCAGCGGACGACCTACCAGCTCAACGAATGCCATCGGGGCATTGTCGCCTGCACGGAAGCCACACTTCAGGATACGAAGATAACCGCCAGGACGGTCGCTGTAACGCGGGCCCAGCTCGTCGAAGAGCTTGGCAACCGCTTCGTCGCTACGCAGGCGCGCGAACGCCAAACGACGGTTTGCAACCGAATCATTTTTAGACAGCGTGATCAAAGGCTCAGCCACCCGACGAAGCTCTTTGGCTTTCGGCAGCGTTGTTTTGATCAGCTCGTGTTCAACCAGCGACGCAGTCATGTTACGAAACATGGCTTTGCGATGCGCGCTGGTCCGACTGAACTTACGACCACTCTTACGATGACGCATTGCTCTGATTCCTTACCTTAAACTAATCGGCGATTAACCGCCCAGAACCCGGTCGTCGCCACGAAGGCTCGCCGGCGGCCAGTTATCAAGACGCATGCCCAGAGACAAACCACGGGACGCCAGAACGTCCTTGATCTCGGTCAGCGACTTTTTACCCAGGTTAGGCGTCTTCAGCAGCTCAACTTCAGTGCGCTGAATCAGATCGCCGATGTAGTAAATATTTTCCGCCTTCAAGCAGTTAGCTGAACGCACTGTCAATTCCAGATCATCCACCGGGCGCAGCAGAATCGGATCGATCTCTTCCTCTTCCTCTACTCGCTCAGGCTCTTTCTCATGATCGAAATCGACAAACACCGCCAATTGCTGCTGGAGGATGGTCGCGGCCCGGCGAATTGCTTCTTCCGGATCGATCGTGCCATTGGTCTCCAGGTCAATTACCAGCTTGTCCAGGTCGGTGCGCTGCTCTACCCGTGCACTTTCCACGGCGTAAGCCACACGACGAACCGGGCTGAATGTCGCATCCAGCTGCAGGCGTCCAATCGCGCGAGTTTCGTCCTCGTCAAGACCCCGTTGATCAGCCGGCTCATAGCCGCGACCGCGGGCAACACGCAGGCGCATGTTCACTTCACCGTTCTCACTCAGGTGACAGATCTCATGCTCCGGGTTGGCAATCTCGACATCGTGGTCAAGCTTGATATCGCCGGCAGTCACAACACCCGGGCCCTTTTTGTTGAGCGTCAGCTCAACGTCGTCCCGACCTTCCAACTTAACGGCAACGCCCTTGAGATTCAGAAGAATCTCGATGACGTCCTCCTGAACACCTTCAATGGCGCTGTACTCGTGCAAGACACCGTCGATCTGCGCTTCAGTGATGGCGCAGCCCGGCATCGAGGACAGGAGAATGCGGCGCAGTGCGCTACCGAGGGTGTGACCGAAGCCTCTTTCCAGAGGCTCAAGCGTCACCTTGGCACGCGTGGCACTCAACTCCTTCACGTCAATCGTACGAGGTGTCAATAACTCATGTACTGAACGCTGCATAGACGCCCCTATCTGCTATCGTTGCTAACTAGGCTTTACTTGGAGTAAAGCTCGACGATGAGGTTCTCATTGATGTCACTCGGCAGCTCAGTACGCTCAGGTACTGACTTGTAAACGCCGGACATCTTGTTGGCGTCGACCTCTACCCAGCTCACCGGTGCGCGGCTAGCAGACAGTTCCAGCGCGCCTTTAACACGCAGCTGATTCTTGGCCTTCTCACGCACACTCACAACGTCACCCGGCTTGACCTGGTAGGAAGCGATATTCACAACCTTGTCGTTTACCAGAATCGCCTTGTGAGAGACGAGCTGACGGGATTCTGCACGGGTAGAACCAAAGCCCATGCGGTATACAACGTTGTCGAGACGACCTTCCAGAAGTTGCAGCAGGTTCTCACCGGTTGCACCCTTCAGACGGGCCGCCTCTTTGTAATAATTACGGAACTGCTTCTCAAGAACGCCGTAGATGCGACGAACTTTCTGCTTTTCGCGAAGCTGTACGCCGTACTCGGACAGACGGCCGCGGCCTGCACCGTGCATGCCTGGCTTTGTCTCAATGTTGCACTTGGAGTCGAGTGCGCGAACACCGCTCTTCAGAAAAAGATCTGTCCCTTCACGACGAGACAGCTTGCACTTCGGGCCTATATAACGAGCCATAATTCACTGTCTCCTGTGTTAGACGCGGCGCTTTTTCGGCGGGCGACAACCGTTATGGGGAATCGGCGTCACATCTGTGATGTTGGTGATCTTATAGCCGCACGCGTTCAGCGCACGAACTGCAGATTCACGCCCGGGTCCAGGACCCTTGACTTCAACATCCAGGTTTTTCAGGCCGTATTCAGCAGCCGCGTTACCGGCTCTTTCAGCTGCTACCTGCGCAGCAAAAGGTGTACTCTTGCGCGACCCACGGAAACCGGAACCACCAGAGGTAGCCCAGGACAGTACGTTGCCCTGACGGTCGGAAATGGTCACGATAGTGTTGTTGAAGGACGCGTGAATGTGCGCGACGCCATCAACAACCGTCTTTTTCACCTTTTTACGGGTACGTGTACCTGGCTTTGCCATGTTTGCCTACCTGTTACTTGCGAATCGGTTTGCGAGGACCTTTACGGGTGCGTGCGTTGGTCTTCGTGCGCTGGCCACGGACAGGGAGTCCATGACGATGGCGCAGACCACGGAAGCAGCCGAGATCCTTCAAACGCTTAATGTTCATCTGAACTTCACGACGCAGATCGCCTTCGACAGTCAGCTTGGTAACTTCAGTACGAAGTGACTCCAGCTGCTCGTCGCTCAGGTCTTTGACCTTGACGTCCGGCTTAACGCCGGTTGCATCGCAAAGCTTCTGGGCTGTTGTCTTGCCAACACCAAAGATGTAGGTGAGCGAGATAACAGCATGTTTGTTATCGGGTATATTGACACCGGCTATACGTGCCATCCAAATTACTCCGCGTTCAAAGCTTTGCTGTGTGAATTTTCCGCCACAAAAAGGGCGCGAAATAATAGCGCTTGACCCCGCGTGGAGTCAAGCGCCGATATTTCGATCGCCTTTTGTGCAATCAGGTTTCCGGATAAGGATTAACCCTGACGCTGCTTGTGACGAGGCTCCGTGCAGATGACTCGGACCGAGCCATTGCGACGAATTACTTTGCAGTTACGGCAAATTTTCTTTACCGAAGCGCGTACTTTCATTGTCGACTCCAGTTTCCAAGGGGAACGGCTCAGCCGTTCCGTCCATAGCCCTTGAGATTGGATTTCTTCATCAGGGACTCATACTGATGAGACATCAGATGAGATTGAACCTGCGCCATGAAATCCATCACCACGACTACAACAATCAGCAGCGACGTACCGCCCAGATAGAACGGGACATTCCCGGCCACCATCAGAAACTGAGGGAACAGGGACACTGCTGCGATATACATAGCACCGAACAGGGTCAACCGGGTCAGAACGCCATCAATATACTTGGCAGTCTGATCACCGGGACGAATGCCCGGAATAAACGCTCCAGAGCGCTTGAGGTTATCCGCTACTTCTTTCGGGTTGTACATCAGCGCCGTATAGAAGAAGCAGAAGAAAACCACTGCTGCTGCGAACAGGATAATGTACAACGGCTGACTCGGAGCCAACGCCTGGGACAGATTACTCAGCCATTCCATGCCTTCACCCTGACCAAACCACTGCCCGATTGAGGCCGGGAACAGCAGGATAGAGGAAGCGAAAATGGGCGGGATTACGCCGGCCATGTTCACTTTCAGAGGCAGGTGGCTGGACTGCTGAGCAAACACCCGGCGACCTTGCTGGCGTTTGGCGTAGTTGATGGTCAGGCGTCTCTGGCCTCGCTCCATGAATACCACGAAGCCAATAACCGCAACCGCCAACACACCAATACCAAGCACGACCAGCAGGCTCATTTCGCCATTGCGGGCCTGCTCCAGAGTCTGGCCGATGGCACCCGGCAGACCGGCAACGATCCCTGCGAAAATCAGCAGCGAGATGCCGTTACCAACGCCGCGCTCAGTGATCTGCTCACCAAGCCACATCATGAAGACGGCACCGCTCACGAACGAAACAACTGCCACAAAGTGGAAGCTGAAGCTGTCGTTGAAGGTCACGCCCTGCGAGGCCAAACCAACCGAAATACCTGCACCCTGAATCAGGGCGAGAAGCACCGTACCATACCGCGTGTACTGGCTGATCTTACGACGTCCAGCCTCACCTTCTTTCTTCAGCTGCTCAAGCTGCGGACTGACCGCAGTCATGAGCTGCATGATAATCGAAGCCGAGATATACGGCATGATACCGAGAGCGAAGATACTCATGCGCTCAAGCGCACCACCGGAAAACATGTTGAACATACTCAGGATTGTGCCCTGATTCTGTTCGAACAAGGCTGCGAGCCGGTCAGGATTAATCCCTGGCACCGGGATGTGGGCACCGATTCGGTACACCAACAGTGCCAGGAATACAAACCAGAGCCTCGACCGAAGCTCTGCCAATCCTTTTCCCGCGCCCGCAGGCAATGATGCTGTCTTGGCCATTTAGTCCTCGACTCGCCTTAGTCTTCGACTTTTCCACCCGCGGCAGTAATTGCCTCGCGTGCACCCTTGGTTACCCGCAGGCCTTTCACGGTTACTGGACGGCTAAGCTCGCCGGACAGGATAACCTTGGCTTCACGGATTTCCTCGCGAACGATATCTGCCTTCTTCAGAGCAGCCAGATCCGCCACATCGCCTTCAACCTTCGCCAATTCGTTCAAACGAATCTCTGCAACGTAACGCTGCTGGCGAGAGGTAAAACCGAATTTCGGCAGACGGCGCGCCAAAGGCTGCTGACCACCCTCGAAGCCCGGAGCCACGGAGCCGCCGGAACGGGACTTGAGACCCTTATGACCGCGACCACCAGTTTTACCGAGACCACTACCGATACCACGACCAACGCGCTTGCCGGCTGGGCGTGAACCGGGCTCTGGACTAAGTTCGTTCAGACGCATCTTAGTTCTCCTCAACCCGAACCAGGTAATTCACCCGGTTGATCATACCGCGAACGGAAGGAGTATCTTCCACTTCCACGGTGTGACCGATTTTACGAAGACCCAGGCCCTTGACGCACAGTTTGTGCTTGGGCTGACAGCCGATGGGGCTGCGGGTCAGAGTTACTTTGATCGTATTTGCGTTCGCCATGACTTCAACCCAGGATTTCTTCCACGGTCTTCCCGCGCTTGGCTGCGATATCTTCAGGAGCCTGCATGGCCTGAAGAGCCTTGATGGTGGAACGTACCACGTTCACCGGGTTGGTAGACCCGTAGCACTTGGACAGTACGTTCTGAACACCCGCCACCTCGAGTACGGCGCGCATTGCACCGCCGGCGATAACACCAGTACCTTCGGAAGCCGGCTGCATGTAGACCTTGGAGCCACTATGCTGAGCCCGAACCGGGTACTGAAGTGTATTGCCGTCCAGAGGGACGTCAACCATGTTCTTGCGCGCAGCTTCCATGGCCTTCTGGATAGCAACCGGGACTTCCCGGGCCTTACCACGACCAAAACCAACGCGTCCTTTACCGTCACCAACCACGGTCAGTGCGGTGAAGGCAAAAATACGGCCACCTTTAACTACCTTGGCGACACGGTTCACCTGAACCAGTCTTTCCTGGAGCTCAGGCGCCTTCTGTTCGTTAACGCTCATTTTCTCCACCTCTTAGAATTGCAAGCCAGCTTCACGGGCGCCATCGGCAAGAGCCTGGACACGACCGTGATAACGGTAACCGGAGCGGTCAAATGCGACCTGCTCAACACCTGCCGCCTTGGCACGCTCAGCGATCAGCTGACCAACCTTCTTGGCGGCGTCCACGTTACCGGTTGCACCCTGGCGCAGTTCCTTATCCAACGTGGAGGCAGATGCCAGAACCTTGCTGCCATCTGCGGTAGTGACCTGGGCGTACATGTGACGCGGTGTGCGATGCACACACAGACGATTGACACCCAGCTCACGAATCTTCATACGCACTTTACGTGCGCGACGCATTCTTTCGATATTCGCGCTCATAGTCCCGCCTTATTTCTTCTTGGCTTCTTTGCGTCTGACCTGCTCATCCGCATAACGAACACCCTTACCCTTATAAGGCTCGGGCGGACGGTAAGCGCGGACATCCGCAGCGACCTGGCCAACCTGTTGCTTGTCGATACCGCGAATCACGACTTCAGTATTAGAAGGTGTTTCAGCGGTAATCCCCTCAGGCAGCTCGTACTCAACCGGGTGCGAAAAACCCAGCGTCAGATTGAGCTTCTTGCCCTGCGCCTGGGCACGGTATCCAACGCCTACCAGCTGGAGCTTACGCTCGAAACCGGTGGAAACGCCGACCACCATGTTGTTGACCAGTGCACGAGTAGTACCTGCAAGAGCGCGGGACTGCTTTGCGCCATCGCGGGCGGCAAAGCGCAGAACGTTCTCTTCCTGCTTCACTTCCACCGCCTGGTGGATATTCAATTGAAGGGATCCTTTGGAACCCTTAACACTGATTTCCTGTCCGTTCAGCTTAACCTCAACACCGGAAGGCAGCACGACAGGATTATTGGCAACCCTGGACATGTGTATCTCCTAGAATACGGTGCAGATGACTTCGCCACCCACGCCGGCAGCACGTGCAGCGCGGTCTGTCATAACGCCCTTGGACGTTGAGACAATCGCGACCCCAAGACCACCGGATACTTTCGGCAGTTCCCCAGCGCCTTTGTACTGGCGCAGACTCGGACGACTGACCCGCTTGATCTCTTCAATAACGGGCTTACCACCGAAATAACGGAGAGTGATGGTCAGCTCGGGCTTCGCGTCGGCTGAAACGGAAAAGTCTTCAACGTAACCTTCGTCCTTCAGGACCTGGGCTACAGAGATCTTCATCTTTGAAGACGGCATCGTCACATCAGCTTTCGACGCCATCTGTGCATTACGGATACGGGTAAACATATCCGCAAGCGTGTCTTGCATACTCATTGGTATGAGGCTCCTGATCTTTTTAGTTGTGCAGCGGCGTGCCGCACCGCTTACCAACAGGCACCTGACCGAAGTCAGGGTGCCTATCTTACCAGCTTGCTTTGGTCAGGCCCGGAACGTCACCGCGCATGCCGTATTCACGGAGTTTAATCCGTGACAGCTCGAACTTGCGCAGAACGCCGTGTGGGCGACCAGTCACCTGGCAACGATTCCGAAGACGAGCCGGGCTCGCGTTACGAGGAAGCTGCTGAAGCTTCATCTGCGCGTCCCAACGGTCTTCATCGCTGGAGTTAGGGTTCTTGATAATCGCCTTGAGCTCGGCGCGCTTGGCTGCGTACTTAGCCACAGTCTTTTCGCGCTTGAGCTCGCGGTTTTTCATGGAAACCTTAGCCATTACACTCGTTCCTTTATTTCTTGAACGGAAAGCCGAAGGCTTTCAACAGTTCGCGGCCTTCATCATCGGAGCCGGCAGTGGTGGTAATGGTGATGTCCAGACCACGGATCTTGTCGACCTTGTCGTACTCGATCTCCGGGAAAATGATCTGCTCACGCACACCCATGCTGTAGTTACCACGGCCGTCAAACGACTTGGGATTGAGACCACGGAAATCACGAATGCGGGGAACCGCAATGTGAACCAGACGGTCAAAGAAATCCCACATACGCTCGCCACGCAGGGTAACCTTACAGCCGATCGGCCAACCTTCACGGATCTTGAAGCCGGCAACTGACTTGCGCGCCTTGGTAACAACAGGCTTCTGGCCTGCCAGACGCTCAAGATCAGCGACAGCATTCTCGATCAGCTTCTTGTCGCCAACCGCTTCGCCGACACCCATGTTGAGGGTGATCTTTTCGATACGCGGAACCTGCATCACGTTCTTGTAACCGAACTCATTCTGCAGGGCGGGTACCACTTCTTTTGTGTACTGCTCTTTCATGTTAAGCATCGTCACCACCCCCGCTTACTGGTTGTCGACAGCTTCGTTTGTGGATTTAAAAATCCGCACCTTGGCGCCGTCTTCCTTAACCTGGAAGCCAACACGATCGGCCTTGCCGGTCTGCGGATTAAAAATTGCCACATTGGAAGCCTGGATAGGTGCTTCTTTTTCGACGATACCACCCGGGGTGCCCAGCATTGGGTTAGGCTTGGTATGCTTCTTGATCATGTTGATCCCAGAAACTACCACGCGGCCGTCGTCCTGAACGCGCAGCACTTTACCACGTTTACCTTTATCTTTCCCCGTGGTGACGATTACTTCGTCATCTCGTTTGATCTTTTTCATAACCGGCCTCTGGTCCTTTAAAGTACTTCGGGTGCCAGTGAAATAATTTTCATGAACTTTTCATTACGCAGTTCACGGGTAACCGGCCCGAAGATACGGGTACCGATCGGTGCGTCCTGATTGTTCAGAAGTACTGCAGCATTTCCGTCGAAACGGATCAGCGAACCGTCAGAGCGGCGGACACCCTTACGAGTGCGCACCACAACAGCCTTCAGGACCTGGCCTTTTTTCACTTTACCGCGGGGAATGGCTTCCTTAACGGTCACCTTGATGATATCCCCAACGCTGGCGTAACGCCGGTGTGAACCGCCCAGGACCTTAATGCACATCACCTGACGCGCACCGCTGTTATCCGCGACTTCAAGCATTGTTTGAGTCTGAATCATGGTTGTTCTCCGGGCGAATTACACCTTGGATGCAGCTTCGGTGACTTCCACCAGGGCCCACGCTTTGGTCTTGGAGACCGGGCGTGTTTCCTGAATGGTCACAGTGTCACCGATGTTGCACTGGTTATTCTCATCATGAGCGTGAATCTTGGTAGAGCGCTTCATGTACTTACCGTACAGAGGGTGCTTAACCTGACGCTCAACCAGAACCACGATGGACTTGTCCATCTTGTTGCTCACGACCTTGCCGCTCAGAGTTCTGGCAGTTTGGGTAGCTTCGGTCATGTCACTGTCCTGCCTTTTGGTTCAATACTGTTTTCACGCGAGCGATGTCACGCTTCACCTTAGGGAGAAGGTGAGACTGATTCAGCTGACCTGTCGCCTTGCGCATACGCAGGTTGAACTGCTCTTTCAGCAGGTCGATCAGCTCTTGATTCAGCTCCTCGACTGATTTTTCACGCAGCTCTGTTGCTTTCATCACATCACCGTCCTCGTTACAAAGGTGGTCTTAACCGGCAGTTTGGCCGCCGCGAGAGTGAAGGCTTCACGCGCGAGGTCTTCGCTCACACCTTCCATCTCGTACAACATCCGGCCAGGCTGGATTTCAGCCACCCAGTACTCGACAGAACCCTTACCTTTACCCATCCGTACTTCCAGCGGCTTACCGGTGATCGGCTTGTCCGGGAACACCCGGATCCAGATCTTACCGCCCCGCTTGATACGACGAGTCATGGTACGACGCGCTGCCTCAATCTGGCGCGCAGTTATACGCCCACGGCTAGTCGCCTTCAATCCGTATTCACCGAAGCTCACCTTGTTAGCTCGCTGAGCAAGACCGGTGTTACGGCCTTTCATTACCTTGCGAAATTTGGTGCGTTTTGGTTGCAGCATAAGAGTGCCCCTTTACTTAGAACCTTTCTTCCCAGAGGCTTTCTTGTCAGCACGGACCTGCTCCATACCACCAAGAATCTCACCTTTGAAGATCCATACCTTGACGCCGATAACGCCGTAGGTGGTATGCGCTTCATAGGTTGCGTAATCAATGTCTGCACGCAGTGTGTGCAGCGGTACACGACCTTCGCGATACCACTCAGAACGAGCGATTTCAGCACCCCCAAGACGACCACCAACCTGAATCTTGATACCCTTGGCGCCCTGACGCATGGCGTTCTGCACCGCACGCTTCATAGCGCGACGGAACATCACACGGCGCTCAAGCTGACCGGCAACGTTTTGCGCTACCAGGCGAGCATCCAGGTCCGGCTTGCGGACTTCTTCGATGTTGATGTGCACAGGCACGCCCATCATGTCGCTGACTTCGCGACGCAGACGGTCAACATCTTCACCCTTCTTACCGATAACAATACCGGGACGGGCAGTATGGATCGTGATACGGGCGTTCTGAGCGGGGCGCTCGATCACAATCTTGCTGACAGACGCCTTTTCAAGACGCTTGTCCAGGAACTCGCGAACCTCGATATCGTTCAGGAGGTTCTTCGCGTATTCCTTCTTGTCGGCATACCAGACTGAGTTGTGCTCTTTGATCACACCCAGACGAATGCCAGTTGGATTTACTTTATGACCCATCTGAGCATCTCCTACTTGTCGGCGACCTTGACGGTGATATGACAGGTGCGCTTGAAAATACGGTCAGCGCGCCCCTTGGCTCGAGCTTTAATGCGCTTGAGCGTTGGGCCCTCATCCACCATGACGGTGGAAACCCGCAGATCATCTACATCCAGACCTTCGTTGTGCTCAGCGTTAGCAATCGCAGACTCAAGAGCTTTCTTGATCACTACGGCTGCCTTCTTCGGGCTAAAAGTCAGAATATTCAGGGCGTCCTCAACAGCCTTGCCGCGTACCTGGTCGGCGACAAGACGTGCTTTCTGAGCTGAGAGGCGAGCGCCCTTGTACTTGGCTGCTACTTCCATTTCTATTACCTCACAATCAGCGTTTAGCTTTCTTGTCGGCTGCATGACCACGATAAGTACGCGTTGCCGCGAACTCACCCAGCTTATGTCCAACCATATCTTCGGTGACATAAACCGGCACGTGCTGCTTGCCGTTATGGACTGCAATGGTCAGGCCTACCATCTCCGGAAAGACTGTTGACCGGCGGGACCAGGTTTTGATTGGCCGCTTGTCGTTAGCTTCCAGAGCTGCCTCGACCTTCTTCAACAGATGCAGGTCTATAAAAGGACCTTTCTTTAAAGAACGTGGCACAGCAATTACCTCTATGTAGTCGTTTACTTGGCTGAACGACGACGTACTATCATTTTATCAGTACGCTTGTTCTTACGAGTCTTATGCCCTTTGGTCGGAACACCCCACGGAGTAACCGGGTGACGTCCGCCAGAGGTACGCCCTTCACCACCACCATGCGGGTGGTCAACTGGGTTCATAGCAACACCACGTACTGTTGGGCGTTTGCCGCGCCAACGTGATGCACCCGCTTTACCAAGTTGCTTGAGGCTGTGCTCGCTGTTGCATACTTCACCCAGCGTTGCACGGCAATCTACAAGCACCTTTCGCATTTCACCTGAGCGCAGGCGGATGGTTGCATACGCACCTTCCCGAGCTACCAGCTGTACGGATGCGCCCGCGGAGCGAGCCAGCTGTGCACCTTTGCCAGGCTTGAGTTCGACGCAGTGGATAACAGAACCGACCGGAATGTTCCGGAGCGGCAATGTAGAGCCCACCTTAATCGGCGCGTCGACGCCGGAACGCACAGGATCACCTGCCTTCATACCCTTGGGAGCGATGATGTAACGACGCTCGCCATCGGCGTACTTCAGCAGCGCAATGTGCGCAGAGCGGTTCGGATCATATTCCAGGCGCTCAATCACTGCCGGGATACCATCTTTGGTCCGCTTGAAATCGATTACACGGTAGTGCTGCTTGTGACCACCACCAATGTGACGAGTGGTGATGCGACCAGCGTTGTTACGACCACCGGACTTTCTCAGAGTCTCAACCAACGGCTCGTAAGGGCGCCCTTTGTACAGCTCAGGGTTGTAAGTTTTTACAACGTGACGGCGTCCGGCAGATGTTGGCTTGGTTTTGACGATCGGCATTTTACGACCCCTTTACCTTATTCCACATCCATAAAATCGATGTCCTGACCTTCTGCCAGCTTGACGTAAGCCTTGCGAATGTCATTACGCTTGCCGAACCCGCGGATAGTACGCTTGAGCTTACCCTTGCGGTTCAGAACCTGAACACCTTCGACAGTGACGTTGAACAGCTGCTCAACGGCCTTCTTGATCTCCGGCTTGGTTGCATCAGGCGCTACACGAAAAACAACCTGACCACGCTCTGCCGCCAGAGACGCTTTTTCTGATACGTGAGGTCCCAGAAGAACCTTGTAAATACGTTCCTGATTCATCCCAGCATCTCCTCGATCTTCTTCAGAGCGGGAACAGTCACTACGACTTTCTCGAAGGCAACCAGGCTAACCGGATCCAGGCCAGCGACATCGCGCACATCGACGTGCGGAATGTTGCGGGATGCCAGGTGAAGGTTCTGCTCAACACTGTCGGACAGGATCAGCGCATTGGATACACCCATATCCTTCAGCTTGGCAGTGAACGCCTTGGTCTTTGGTGTGTCGACATTCATGTCGTCAACCACCACCAGACGCTCCTGACGAACCAGCTCAGAAAGGATAGAGCGCATGGCCGCACGGTACATCTTGCGGTTAACCTTCTGCTCAAAGTCGCGCGGCTTGGCGGCAAAGGTGACGCCACCTGAACGCCAGATCGGGCTACGGATAGTACCGGCACGGGCACGACCAGTACCCTTCTGACGCCACGGCTTCTTACCACCGCCACTAACTTCAGAACGTGTTTTCTGAGCCTTGGTACCTTGACGGCCAGCCGCCATGTAGGCAGTAACGACCTGGTGAACCAGAGACTCATTAAAATCTTTTGCGAATGTAGCGTCGGAAACAGAGATTCCCTTACCGCTACCAGTAATTGTCAATTCCATCGCACCGCTCCTCAGGCTTTAACTGCAGGCTTGATGACAACATCGCCGCCAGTCGCGCCAGGCACGGCACCACTTACCAGCAGCAGGTTGCGCTCGGCGTCGACACGGACAACTTTCAGGTTCTGCGTCGTAACACGCGCATTACCCATCTGGCCCGCCATCTTCTTGCCCTTGAACACCTTGCCCGGAGTCTGGTTCTGACCAATAGAACCAGGCGCACGATGGGACAGGGAGTTACCGTGAGTCGCGTCTTGCGTGGAGAAGTTCCAGCGCTTAACTCCGCCCTGAAAACCCTTACCCTTGGATTGGCCAACCACATCGACAACCTGACCATCTTCAAAGACAGAGGCAGTGATTTCGCTACCCAGAGCCAGCTCTTCGCCTTCACCATCAGCCAGGCGGAATTCCCACACACCACGACCGGCTTCGACGCCAGCCTTGGCAAAGTGACCTGCCTCGCTCTTGGTTACACGGGAAGCACGACGAGCACCAACCGTTACCTGAACAGCACGATAGCCATCGCTCTCAAGAGTTTTCAGCTGAGTAATCCGGTTGGGCTCAACCTCGATTACTGTTACAGGCACTGCGTGCCCTTCATCCGTAAAAATACGGGTCATCCCGGCCTTACGGCCGACTACACCAATTGCCATGTTTCACCTCTTAAGTGTACGGGGCTTTCACCCTCTATGGCCTTAGGACAGTTACACAGACTAATACCGGGCGGTATTAGCCGAGGCTGATCTGAACGTCTACACCTGCTGCCAGGTCCAGCTTCATCAGAGCATCGACTGTCTTTTCCGTCGGCTCAACGATGTCGAGCAGACGCTTATGAGTACGAATTTCGTACTGATCGCGCGCGTCTTTATTGACGTGCGGAGAGATCAGAACCGTGTACTTTTCCTTCCGCGTCGGCAGAGGGATAGGGCCACGCACCTGAGCGCCGGTCCGCTTAGCGGTATCGACAATCTCCTGCGTGGACTGGTCGATCAGACGATAATCAAACGCCTTCAACCGAATTCGAATTTTTTGGCTTTGCATGATGCACCAAACTCCACTCGTAGCAGCTACTAGTTAGCCGACCTTCAAAAAAAGGAGCCGCATTGTATGCATATTACCCAACCCTGTCAACAGCTATGCCGGTTGCCAGAATCAGGTAAGAGCTTTGCGACTTCAATAGAAAAAGGGGCTGATGAATCAGCCCCTTTCTCAGGATCACCCGAGAGGAATCACTCGATGATCTTGGATACCACGCCGGCACCAACGGTACGGCCACCTTCGCGGATCGCGAAGCGCAGACCATCTTCCATGGCGATCGGAGCGATCAGGGTAACGCTCATCTTCACGTTGTCACCCGGCATAACCATTTCCACGCCTTCCGGCAGTTCGCAAGAACCGGTTACGTCGGTGGTACGGAAGTAGAACTGAGGACGGTAGCCCTTGAAGAACGGGGTATGACGACCACCTTCTTCTTTGCTTAGTACGTACACTTCGCACTCGAACTTGGTGTGCGGCTTGATGGTACCCGGCTTACACAGAACCTGACCACGCTCAACGTCGTCACGCTTGGTACCACGCAGCAGAACACCAACGTTCTCACCAGCACGACCTTCGTCGAGCAGCTTGCGGAACATCTCAACACCGGTGCAGGTCGTCTTGACGGTATCCTTGATACCAACAATCTCGATTTCCTCACCAACTTTGATGACGCCGCGCTCTACACGACCGGTAACAACAGTACCACGGCCGGAGATAGAGAATACGTCCTCGATCGGCATCAGGAACGGCTGATCGATTGCACGCTCAGGCTCAGGGATGTAGTCATCCAGGGCTTCTACCAGCTTCTTAACAGCAGTAGTACCCATCTCGTTGTCATCCTTGCCTTCCAGCGCCATCAGCGCGGAACCAGTGATGATCGGAGTGTCGTCGCCCGGGAAGTCGTACTGGCTCAGCAGATCACGCACTTCCATCTCTACCAGCTCAAGCAGCTCTTCATCGTCGACCATGTCGGCCTTGTTCAGGAACACAACGATGAACGGAACGCCAACCTGACGGGACAGCAGGATGTGCTCACGAGTCTGCGGCATGGGGCCGTCAGCTGCGGAGCAAACCAGGATCGCGCCGTCCATCTGCGCAGCACCAGTGATCATGTTCTTCACATAGTCAGCGTGGCCCGGGCAGTCTACGTGAGCGTAGTGACGAGTCGGGGAATCGTACTCAACGTGAGAAGTCGCGATGGTGATACCACGCGCTTTCTCTTCCGGTGCGTTATCGATCTGGTCAAACGCGCTGGCAGTACCTGTGCCCCAAACTTCGTGACACACACGAGTCAGAGCGGCAGTCAGAGTAGTTTTACCATGGTCAACGTGACCGATGGTGCCCACGTTTACGTGCGGCTTACTGCGTTCAAATTTTTCTTTAGACACGGTTACACCTCTTCCTGTTTCTTAAGTCCGGGAATCAACCCTTTTTAATGATTGCTTCGGCAATGTTCGACGGCGCCTCCGAGTAACCGGCAAACTCCATGGAGTATGACGCTCGACCCTGGGTCGCAGAACGCAGGTCGGTGGCATAACCGAACATCTCCGCCAGCGGAACTTCCGCGCGAATCAGCTTACCGGAGGGATTCTCATCCATCCCCTGAACCAGACCACGGCGACGGTTCAGGTCACCGACAACGTCACCCATGTAATCTTCAGGAGTGACTACCTCAACCTTCATGATTGGCTCGAGCAGTGCCGGATTTGCTTCCAGCGCACCCTTCTTCATCGCCATAGAGCCCGCGATCTTGAACGCCATTTCGTTGGAGTCCACATCGTGGTAAGAGCCATCGTACAGAGTGGCCTTGATGCCCAGCAGCGGATAGCCGGCCAGACAGCCATTCTGCATCTGCTCTTCGATGCCCTGCTGAACCGCCGGGATGTATTCCTTGGGAACCACACCACCCACGATCTCGTTCACGAAGATGAAGTTATCGGTATCTTCGTCCAGAGGCAGCGGCTCAAGCTTGACCTTGACGTGACCGTACTGACCACGACCACCAGACTGGCGAACGAACTTACCTTCAATATCAACCGGCTTGCGGATGCATTCACGATAGGCCACCTGAGGCTTACCGATGTTGGCCTCTACCTTGAACTCGCGACGCATACGGTCAACGATGATGTCCAGGTGAAGCTCACCCATCCCGGAGATGATGGTCTGACCAGATTCTTCGTCGGTACGAACACGGAAAGACGGATCTTCCTGGGCCAGCTTGCCCAACGCCACACCCATCTTCTCCTGATCTGCCTTGGACTTGGGCTCAACCGCAACCGAGATAACCGGCTCAGGGAACTCCATCTTTTCCAGAATGATCCTGGCGTCTTCGGCACACAGGGTGTCACCAGTAGTGACGCTCTTGAGGCCGATCGCCGCGGCGATATCGCCCGCCAGAACTTCTTTGATCTCCTGACGGTCCTTGGAGTGCATCTGCACCATACGACCAACGCGCTCTTTCTTACCCTTTACAGAGTTATAAACAGCGTTGCCGCTCTCCAGCGTACCGGAGTAGACACGGAAGAAGGTCAACGTACCAACGAACGGATCGGTGGCAATCTTGAACGCCAGGGCCGCAAACGGCGCATTGTCGTCGACTGGACGCGTCTCTTCAGTACCCTCGTCGTCAACCACACCACGGATGGCCTTTACTTCGTCCGGAGCCGGCAGGAATTCGATCACCGCATCCAGAACCGCCTGAACACCCTTGTTCTTGAACGCAGAACCGCAAGTTGCCAGAACGATCTCGTTGGCCAGGGTACGCTCACGCAACCCCTTCTTGATTTCGTCGTTAGACAGCTCACCACCTTCAAGGTACTTGTCCATGAACTCTTCATTGGCTTCAGCCGCAGCCTCCACCATCTGTTCACGGTACATGGCGCACTCGTCGGCCAGCTCGGCGGGGATCTCTTTTTCTTCGTAGGTCATACCGGAATCAGCTTCGTTCCAGTAGATAGCCTTCATACGAATAAGGTCTACCACACCCTTGAAGTCTTCCTCAGCACCGATCGGCAACTGAATGGGAACAGCGTTTGCGCCCAGACGGTTCTTGATCTGGTCTACAACACGCAGGAAGTTCGCGCCAGCACGGTCCATCTTGTTGACGAACACCATGCGCGGAACTTCGTACTTGTTGGCCTGACGCCATACAGTTTCTGACTGCGGCTCAACACCGGAAGAACCACAGAAAACAACTACGGCACCATCAAGTACACGCAGGGAACGCTCAACTTCGATGGTGAAGTCAACGTGCCCCGGGGTATCAATGATGTTGATACGGTGCTCGGGGTACTGCTTGTCCATACCCTGCCAGAAACAGGTGGTCGCAGCTGAGGTGATGGTGATACCACGCTCCTGCTCCTGTTCCATCCAGTCCATGGTAGCCGCGCCATCATGGACCTCACCGATCTTATGAGAAAGACCGGTGTAGAACAGAACCCGCTCGGTCGTAGTGGTTTTGCCCGCATCAACGTGCGCACAAATACCGATGTTTCTGTATCGTTTGATTGGAGTTTTGCGTGCCACTGTATAAACCTCGGCTTATTAGAAACGGAAGTGGGAGAAAGCCTTGTTGGCTTCTGCCATGCGGTGAACGTCTTCGCGCTTCTTAACAGCGGCGCCCTTGCTCTCAACGGCGTCGAGGATTTCCCCGGCGAGACGCTGAGCCATGGACTTCTCACCACGCTTCCGTGAGTATTCAACGAGCCAGCGCATAGCCAGCGCGTTCTGACGGGAAGGCCGTACTTCCACAGGCACCTGGTAGGTAGCACCACCCACACGACGGGACTTAACCTCCACCATCGGCTGGATGTTTTCCAGGGCCTTCTCAAACATGTCGATCGGCTCTTCCTTGGATTTTTCGGCAACGATATCGAGCGCGCCGTAAACAATGCGCTCTGCAACAGACTTCTTACCGCTTTCCATCACGTGGTTGATGAACTTGGCAAGACGTGCACTGCCGAATTTCGGATCCGGGATAATTTCCCGTTTAGCTGCAACTCTTCTTCTAGGCATCGATAAGCCCTTATCTATTCAAAAGGTCTTCAGGAACCCCTGAGATAGCACACATGCTACTCAGCCTTACTCTTACCGTTCTAACAAGCAACGATAAAAGACACCCATTAGGGACATCAGGACTTGGGTCGTTTAGCACCGTACTTGGAGCGACCCTGCTTACGGTTCTGCACACCCTGGGTGTCCAGTGTTCCGCGAACAGTGTGATAGCGCACACCCGGAAGGTCTTTTACTCGACCGCCACGGATCAGCACTACACTGTGCTCCTGAAGGTTGTGACCTTCACCACCGATGTATGAGGAAACCTCGTAGCCGTTAGTCAGACGAACACGGCACACTTTACGCAGTGCGGAGTTCGGCTTCTTCGGCGTTGTGGTGTACACACGAGTGCACACACCACGACGCTGAGGGCAGGCCTGGAGAGCGGGAACGTCGCTCTTGGCTGCCTGGCGTTTACGAGGCTTACGCACCAACTGATTAATCGTTGCCATGTAAGCAAACTCCAAAACCATTCCAATGAAACTTACCCCCTTGGTGTAGGGGGTAAAATTTGAGGGCCGCAAGTGTAAGCCTGCGGCCCTTGTCAGTCAAGATGACTGATCTCTTTTTAACCACCTCGCGCGTAGGTATCTATGCGGAGGTGGCTGCTGGGCTCAACTCAGCTTTCGCGGTTAAGCTCAGCACTGAGCGCTTCTTCGACATCCGCCGCGGTTACGCCCTGCTCACCCAGTTCGCGCTTGCGACGGCGCTCGCTATGGTAGGCCAGACCGGTACCGGCCGGGATCAAGCGACCAACAACCACGTTCTCTTTCAGGCCGCGCAGGTAGTCACGCTTACCGGTAACTGCACCTTCGGTGAGTACCCGCGTGGTTTCCTGGAACGACGCCGCAGAGATGAACGATTCGGTCGCCAGTGATGCCTTGGTGATACCCAGCAACAGACGCTCGAAACGCGCCGGCTCTTTGTCGGCCGCGTCGGCTTTCTCGTTTTCTTCCAGAACCTGAGTAATTTCCACCTGGTCACCGGACAGCAACGTGGTGTCGCCTGGGTCTGTAACCTCAACCTTGCGCAGCATCTGGCGAACAATTACCTCGATGTGCTTGTCGTTGATCACAACACCCTGCAGACGGTAGACGTCCTGGATTTCGTTGGTGATGTACTTGGCCAGCTCGACCACGCCCAGCAGACGCAGAATGTCGTGCGGGTTGGACGGACCGTCGGAAATCACCTCGCCCTTTTCAACCGTCTCGCCTTCGAAGACGTTGAGCTGACGGTGCTTCGGAATCAGAACTTCGTACGCATCACCGTCTCTCGGCGTGATCACCAGGCGCTTCTTGCCTTTGGTTTCCTTGCCGAAGGAAACGGTACCGCTGATCTCAGCCAGGATCGACGATTCCTTCGGACGACGGGCTTCGAACAGATCGGCAACCCGCGGCAGACCCCCGGTGATATCCCGGGTCTTGGAGCTTTCCTGCGGAATACGCGCAACGACATCACCAAGCTCGACCCTGGCGCCGTTCGCCATTGTCACCAGAGCGTTGGCCGGCATGAAGTACATCGCGGTGGCGCCACCAGGCAACTCCACTTCGTTACCAGCCTCATCCAGAAGCTGGATGCCCGGACGAACATCCTTACCAGCGGCAGGGCGGTCCTTGGGATCGATAACTTCCATGGTCGACAGGCCAGTCAGCTCGTCAGTCTGGGTGCGGACACTGATGCCCTGCTCCATATTGACGAACTTCGCGATACCCTCGGCCTCGGCAATGATCGGGTGGGTGTGGGGGTCCCACTTCGCCACCGCAACGCCGGCTTCGACGGCGTCACCGTTCTTGACCGACAGCACCGCACCGTATGGCAGCTTGTACCACTCACGCTCACGACCCTGCTCATCAGCAATGGCCAGCGCGGAGGAACGAGACACAACCACCAGGCTTCCGTCAGACTTCTCGATCGACTTGAGGTTATGCAGGCGAACTGTCCCGCCATGCTTGACCTGGATGTTGTCGACAGCAGACGCCCGGCTCGCCGCACCACCAATGTGGAACGTACGCATGGTCAGCTGGGTACCCGGCTCACCGATGGACTGAGCGGCAATAACACCCACCGCCTCGCCAACGTTGACCTGGTGGCCGCGGGCCAGATCGCGCCCGTAACACTTGGAGCAGATGCCGTGGCGAGTCTCACAGGTAATCGCAGAGCGAACCCAGACCTCGTCCACACCGGCGCGCTCCAGCGTTTCGATCGTCTTCTCGTCCAACAGTGTGCCAACCGGCACAACCGCGTTTTCCTTGTCGGTCGGGGTGTACGCATCACGCGCGGTCACACGACCAAGGACACGATCACCCAGCGGAACAACCACGTCACCGCCTTCGATGTGCGGCGTCATCAGCAGACCTTCGGTGGTACCGCAGTCTTCCTCGGTCACCACCAGGTCCTGGGAAACATCAACCAGACGACGGGTCAGGTAACCGGAGTTCGCGGTCTTCAATGCGGTATCCGCCAGACCCTTACGAGCACCGTGGGTCGAGATGAAGTACTGGAGTACGTTCAGACCTTCACGGAAGTTCGCAGTGATCGGCGTCTCGATGATGGAGCCGTCCGGCTTGGCCATCAGACCACGCATACCCGCGAGCTGACGAATCTGAGCCGCAGAACCCCGGGCACCGGAGTCGGCCATCATGTACACCGAGTTAAACGATTCCTGCATCAGGTCATCGCCGTCCTCGCCCTTCACAGGCTCGCCGTCAGGACCAATCACCTGCTCTTTAGACAGGCGTTCCATCATCGCTTTGGAAACTTTGTCGTTGGCACGCGACCAGATATCGATGACCTTGTTGTACTTTTCACCCTGGGTCAGGAGACCGGACGCGTACTGGTTCTCAATGTCCTTAACTTCGTCGGTCGCGGCGTCCACCAGCTCGTACTTTTCGGGCGGGATTTCGAAATCGTTGAAGCAGATCGAGATACCGGAAACGGTCGCGTAGTGATAGCCCATGTACATGAGCTGGTCAGCAAAGATAACCGTGTCCTTCAGACCCGCGTCCCGGTAACAGGTGTTGATCAGGCCAGAGATCGCTTTCTTGACCATCGGCTTATTCACCAGGTCGAACGACAGACCGTCAGGCACGATATCAAACAGCAGCGAACGGCCAACGGTGGTATCGACCACCCTGACGATCTCTTCACGGGCCCCGTCTTCCGCAACGCTGACTTCCTTGACCCGCACTTTCACCTTGGCCTGCAGATCGACCATACCGGCGCCATAGGCCCGGTGTACCTCTTTCACATCAGAGAACACCATGCCTTCACCCAGCGCGCTTTCACGCTCCCGGGTCATGTAGTAAAGCCCCAATACCACGTCCTGGGACGGAACGATGATCGGCTCGCCGTTCGCCGGAGACAGCACGTTGTTGGTAGACATCATCAACGCACGGGCTTCGAGCTGGGCTTCCAGGGTCAGCGGTACGTGTACCGCCATCTGGTCACCATCAAAGTCAGCGTTGTAGGCCGCACACACCAGTGGGTGCAGCTGGATGGCCTTGCCTTCGATCAGGACCGGCTCGAACGCCTGAATACCCAGACGGTGCAGGGTCGGCGCACGGTTAAGCATGATCGGATGCTCGCGAATAACCTCGTCCAGGATATCCCAGACCACGCCCTCTTCGCGCTCAACCATCTTCTTGGCGGCCTTGATGGTGGTCGCCAGGCCGCGATGCTCAAGCTTGGAGAAAATAAACGGCTTGAACAGTTCCAGCGCCATCTTCTTCGGCAGACCACACTGGTGCAGACGCAGGTAAGGACCGACCACGATGACCGAACGACCGGAGTAGTCGACCCGCTTACCCAACAGGTTCTGACGGAAGCGACCCTGTTTACCCTTGATCATGTCAGCCAGGGACTTCAGCGGGCGCTTGTTGGTGCCGGTAATGGCACGGCCACGACGGCCGTTGTCCAGCAGTGCGTCCACGGCTTCCTGCAGCATCCGCTTCTCGTTACGGACAATGATGTCCGGCGCGTTCAGTTCGAGCAGACGCTTGAGACGGTTGTTCCGGTTAATCACCCGACGGTACAGATCGTTCAGATCGGAGGTCGCAAAACGACCGCCGTCGAGCGGCACCAGCGGGCGCAGATCGGGCGGCAGAACCGGCAGAACGGTCATGATCATGTCACCCGGACGGTTGCCGGAGTGCAGGAACGCCTCAAGAATCTTCAGGCGCTTGCTGAACTTCTTGATCTTGGTTTCGGAATTGGTCTGGGGAATTTCTTCCCGCAGCGCGTCAACCTCGGCCTGCAGGTCGATGCCTTCCAGCAATTCTTTGACCGCTTCGGCACCCATGCGGGCGTCAAATTCGTCACCAAACTCTTCCAGAGCTTCGTAATACTGCTCATCATTGAGCAACTGGCCCTTCTCAAGCGTGGTCATACCAGGCTCGATCACAATGAAGGATTCAAAATACAGGACCCGCTCGATGTCGCGCAGGGTCATGTCCAGCATCAGACCAATGCGAGACGGCAAAGACTTGAGGAACCAGATGTGGGCAACCGGGCTCGCAAGCTCAATGTGCCCCATGCGCTCGCGACGCACGTTGGCCAGAGCGACTTCTACGCCACACTTCTCACAGATGACACCACGGTGCTTGAGACGCTTGTACTTTCCGCACAGGCACTCGTAGTCCTTGATCGGGCCGAAGATCTTGGCACAGAAAAGACCGTCACGCTCGGGCTTGAACGTACGGTAGTTGATGGTCTCAGGCTTCTTAACCTCGCCGAAGGACCATGAGCGAATCATGTCGGGGGATGCCAGGCCGATGCGAATGGCATCGAATTCCTTGCTTTGATTCTGGCTCTTGAGAAGATTCAGCAAATCTTTCATCAGTAAAAGCTCCGGATGGCGTTAAATTCGGGCGGGCACACGGGGTGCCCGCTCACGCTGCCAAAAACAATTCGGCTTACTCGGATTCCAGCTCGATGTCGATACCCAGCGAGCGGATTTCCTTGACAAGAACGTTGAAGGATTCGGGCATGCCCGGCTCCATGCGATGATCCCCATCGACAATGTTCTTGTACATCTTAGTCCGACCATTGACGTCATCAGACTTGACGGTAAGCATTTCCTGCAGCGTATACGCCGCGCCGTAAGCCTCAAGGGCCCACACTTCCATCTCACCGAAACGCTGTCCGCCAAACTGCGCCTTACCACCCAGCGGCTGCTGGGTAACCAGGCTGTACGAACCAGTGGAACGCGCGTGCATCTTGTCGTCGATCAGGTGGTTCAGCTTCAGGATATACATGTAGCCAACGGTCACCGGACGATCGAATGCATCACCGGTACGGCCATCGTACAACACCGTCTGCCCGGTGGTGCTCAGGCCCGCAAGCTCAAGCATCCGCTTCACTTCGGCTTCCTTGGCTCCATCGAAGACCGGAGTCGCCATTGGTACGCCGGAACGCAGGTTGCCGCACATCTCGAGGATTTCCTTGTCGCTCAGAGAATCCAGATCCACCTTGAACACTTCATCAGAGTGGTTGTAGATCTCGTCCAGCAATTTCCGCAATTCAGCGACTTTACGCTGCTCATCCAGCATCTGGCTGATACGCTCACCCAGACCCTTGGCGGCCGCACCGAGATGAGTTTCCAGAACCTGCCCGACGTTCATCCGCGAAGGAACACCCAGCGGGTTCAGCACGATATCAACCGTGGTGCCGTGCTCGTCGTAAGGCATGTCCTCGATCGGCATGACCGCTGAGATAACACCCTTGTTACCGTGACGACCAGCCATCTTGTCGCCCGGCTGGATGCGACGCTTGATCGCCAGGTAGACCTTGACGATTTTCAGCACGCCCGGAGCAAGATCGTCGCCCTGCTGAAGCTTGCCTTTCTTGTCATCGAAACGCGCTTCGTGCTCCTTCTTGCGATCCTCAAGCCCCTGCTCGGATTTCTCCAGCAACTCGTTGAGGCCCTCGTCCTTCATGCGAAGTTTGAACCAGTCCGGACGCGGCAGCTCAGCCAGGTAGGCTTCGTCCAGCTTGGCGCCTTTCTTCAGCCCTGGACCACCGATCACTTCCTGACCACTCAGAGCGCTCATCAGACGCTCGTAGGTGGCGCCTTCGACGATCCGGTACTCGTCTTTCAGGTCCTTGCGGTACTGGTCCAGCTGCTCTTTCTCGATGGACTGGGCACGCTGGTCCTTCTCGATACCGTCGCGGGTAAATACCTGCACGTCGATAACGGTACCGCGAGTGCCGGTCGGTACACGGGAGGAGGTGTCTTTCACGTCAGACGCCTTCTCACCGAAGATCGCACGCAGCAGCTTCTCTTCCGGAGTCAGCTGTGTCTCGCCTTTCGGTGTGACCTTACCGACCAGAATATCACCGGGGCCAACTTCCGCACCGATGTAAACAATGCCGGACTCATCCAGTTTTGACAGCGCGCTTTCACCGACGTTCGGGATATCTGCGGTGATTTCTTCACTGCCGAGCTTGGTATCCCGAGCGACACAGGTCAGCTCCTGGATATGGATCGTGGTCAGGCGATCTTCCTGCACCACTTTCTCGGAAATAAGGATCGAGTCCTCGAAGTTGTAACCGTTCCAGGGCATGAACGCGATGCGCATGTTCTGCCCCAGGGCCAACTCACCCAGATCGACGGACGGACCGTCTGCCAGCACATCACCGCGGGCCACTTCGTCGCCCTGACGGACGATGGATCGCTGGTTAATACAGGTGTTCTGGTTCGAACGGGTGTATTTGGTGAGGTTGTAGATATCCACACCGGCATCACCCGCCTCGGTTTCCGCGTTGTTGACGCGTACCACGATGCGAGCCGCATCGACGCTTTCAATCACACCACCACGGCGAGCCGTCACACAGACGCCGGAGTCCTGGGCGACGGTACGCTCGACACCGGTACCAACCAGGGGCACCTGGGAACGCAGGGTCGGCACTGCCTGACGCTGCATGTTCGCACCCATCAGAGCCCGGTTAGCGTCGTCGTGCTCGAGGAACGGAATCAGAGACGCGGCCACCGACACAACCTGGCGCGGAGAGACGTCCATGAAGTTAACGCTTTCCGGCGGCATCACAGTAAATTCGTTCTGATGACGCACGGTAACCAACTCGTCCGTCAGCCGGCGAGATTCCTCATCCATAGCCGCGCTGGCCTGGGCGATAACGTAGTTGCTCTCCTCAATGGCAGAGAGGTAAACCACCTCGTCAGTTACCACACCTTCAACAACCTTCCGGTACGGGCTTTCCAGGAAGCCGTAGGAGTTGGAGCGAGCGTAGGTCGCCAGAGAGTTGATCAGGCCGATGTTCGGACCTTCCGGGGTTTCGATCGGACATACCCGGCCGTAATGCGTCGGGTGCACGTCTCGAACTTCGAAACCAGCACGCTCACGGGTCAGGCCGCCGGGACCAAGCGCAGAGATACGACGCTTGTGAGTCACCTCGGACAGCGGGTTGTTCTGATCCATAAACTGGGACAACTGGCTGGAGCCAAAGAACTCTTTGACCGCAGCAGCAACCGGCTTGGCGTTGATCAGGTCTTGCGGCATCAAGCCTTCGCTTTCGGCCAGGCTCAGGCGCTCACGCACCGCCCGCTCGACACGAACCAGGCCAACACGGAACTGGTTTTCAGCCATTTCCCCAACACAACGTACACGACGGTTACCGAGGTTATCGATGTCGTCGACCTGGCCCTGCCCGTTACGGATGTTGATCAGGGTCTTGAGTACATCAATGATGTCCTCGTTGGTCAGGATGCCCGGACCAGTACTGTCCTCACGGCCCAGACGGCGGTTGAGCTTCATGCGGCCAACGCCGGACAGGTCGTAACGCTCGTCCGAGAAGAACAGATTGGTAAACAGGTTTTCCGCCGACTCTTTGGTAGGCGGCTCCCCCGGACGCATCATACGGTAGATTTCGACCAACGCTTCCAGCGGCGTCCGGGTCGGATCGATGCGCAGGGTATCGGACATGAACGGACCACAATCGAGGTCGTTCGTGTACAGGGTTTCGATCTCGGTAATACCGGCGTCCAGCAGCTTTTCGATCAGCTCAGCCGTCAGCTCGGAGTTACACTCGGCCAGCACTTCACCGGTCTTGCTGTCGACCATATCCTTGGCCAACACGCGTCCGTGGAGGTACTCGGTAGGCACGTCAAGCTCATTGATGCCGGCTTTTTCCAGCTGGCGAATGTGACGCGCAGTAATCCGGCGGCCTTCTTCGGCAATGACATTGCCTTTCTGATCTTTGATATCGAAGGTCGCGATATCGCCACGCAGACGGCTTGGCACCAGCTCCAGCTTGCAGGTTTCCGCGCCCAGCGTGAACTTACTGGTATCGAAGAACATTTCCAGCATCTGCTCGGAGGTAAATCCGAGACCACGCAGGAGAATGGTGGCCGGCAGCTTCCGACGACGGTCGATACGAACGAACACAGAGTCCTTCGGGTCGAATTCGAAGTCGAGCCATGAACCACGGTAAGGAATAACCCGGGCCGAATACAACAGCTTGCCGGAGGAATGCGTTTTACCTTTGTCGTGATCGAAGAACACACCCGGTGAACGGTGGAGCTGGGAAACGATTACACGCTCGGTACCATTGATAACGAAGGTACCGTTCTCGGTCATCAAGGGCATTTCGCCCATATAAACTTCTTGTTCCTTGATGTCCTTGATCGCCTTGTTGGACGATTCCTTATCGTAAATGATAAGGCGGACTTTCACCCGCAGCGGCGCTGCGTAAGTTACGCCCCTAAGCTGACATTCCTTGACGTCAAAAACCGGCTCACCAATACGGTAGCTGACGTATTCGAGCGCGGCATTGCCAGAGTAACTGACAATCGGGAATACGGATTTAAATGCTGCGTGAAGACCGGTTTCCCGGCGGTCTTCAGGAGCGGCTTCCATTTGGAGGAAGTCCCGGAACGAATCCAGCTGAATAGACAGCAAATAGGGGACGTCCATCACGGAAGGCAATTTGCTAAAGTCTTTGCGAATCCGCTTTTTCTCAGTGTAGGAGTAAGTCATCTGCATTCCCCAGCTTTAGACCTGATACCTGGTATCAAGAAGCAACCAATGTTTTGCTTCGGGGCCGAATTGCTCGGCATATCGCGCCGTCTTGAACAAGACCCTGGCTGTCGGTTTTATAGCTTTGACGCCCATCTGCTTTGGCAGACCAGAGTCCATAGCATATACAACAGAAAAAGGCCGGTGGCATAAAGCCACCAGCCCGCCCATGCTTTACAGCACGGTGTCGATCAACAGCCGACTCTTACTTGAGCTCAACAGAAGCGCCTGCTTCCTCGAGCTTCTTCTTGGCTTCTTCAGCCTCGTCCTTGGAAACGCCTTCTTTAACGGTGGACGGAGCGCCGTCAACCATTTCTTTCGCTTCCTTCAGACCCAGACCGGTCAGCTCACGAACAGCCTTGATGACGTTTACTTTCTTCTCACCAGGACCGGTCAGAACTACGTCGAATTCGGTCTGCTCTTCAGCGGCACCAGCATCGCCAGCAGCAGCGGCCGGAGCGGCAGCAACAGCGGCTTCAGCGGATACGCCGAACTTCTCTTCCATCGCTTCAACGAGCTCAACAACTTCCATTACGCTCATTTCAGCAATTGCATTCAAAATATCGTCTTTAGACAGAGCCATGTCTTTCTCCCAAAAATAGAAAAATAGTGTTCAACAGAATCAAGCAGCTTCGCGTTTCTGGTCGCGGACTGCGGCTACAACCCGCGTAATCCGTCCCGGAATATCGTTGAGGCTGCGTACGAGCTTGGTAACTGGTGCCTGGGTAACGACTGCCAGCTTGGTCAACGCTTCGTGGAGCGTCGGCAGCTTGGCAAGGCGATCAATCTGTTCTGCACCCATCAGCTCACCGCCGACAGCCAGACCCTTGATCTCAAACGCCTCATTCTCTTTGGCAAAATCCTTCAGCAGGCGCGCTGCGGCACCCGGATCTTCCATAGAGAAGGCCAGAATGGTTGGGCCAACCAGAGCTTCGTCAATGCACTCGAACTCAGTACCTTTAATGGCAATCTTCGCCAGATTGTTACGAACAACCTTCAGATGCACATTTTCAGCACGAGCCTTGGCACGAAGCGCGGTCATGCCACCAGAGGTGACGCCGCGATAATCAGCCAAAACCACAGACAGAGCAGCACCAGCAGTCTCGTTGACTTCAGCGACGATCGCCTTCTTGTCTTCGAGTCTAATTGCCACTGGTAATCTCCTTGATTTCGCCGGCTCTTGCCGGCAAACCCATAAATACCCTTTCGGGCGCCTTAACGGTGTTTGGGTTCAGAGAGAACATCTTCACACCGTCTGCGCAGGCGTTGCTTTAACCCTTACAGCCTTCCCGGAACCGGGAAGGCCTCGGGGGCCTGCGGTCTTTGACAGCCTTGGCTTCCGCCTAGACTACAAAGTAACTATCAACCGAGACCTTAAAGTGCCAAGGTTCCCTGATCGATAGCCAGGCCAGGACCCATGGTCGAGGAAAGGGTGATCTTCTTCAGATACACACCCTTCGCCGACGCAGGCTTGGCCTTTTTCAGGTCTGCAACCAGAGCTTCAAGGTTTTCCTTGATGTTCTGCGCAGAGAATTCAACATTACCCAGCGGGGCATGAATGATGCCGTTCTTGTCGGTGCGGTAACGCACCTGACCCGCTTTGGCGTTCTTGACCGCAGTCTCCACGTCCGGAGTCACGGTACCGACCTTCGGGTTCGGCATCAGACCGCGCGGACCGAGAATCTGGCCCAACTGACCAACAACACGCATGGCATCCGGCGTCGCGATAACAACGTCGAAATCCATGTTGCCTTTCTTAACTTCTTCCGCCAGATCGTCCATACCCACGATATCGGCACCTGCGGCGGTCGCCTTCTCAGCGTTCGCACCCTGGGTAAACACCGCTACGCGAACGGTCTTGCCCGTGCCGTGCGGCAGAACAGTGCTGCTACGAACAACCTGATCGGATTTACGTGCGTCAACGCCAAGGTTAACGGCCACGTCGATGGATTCCTGGAACTTGACTCCTTCGCCAAGCTCAACCAGCAAAGCTACGGCTTCGTCTACGGAGTAAGAACGGCCGGCTTCAACCTTTTCACGAATCAGCTTCTGACGCTTGCTCAGCTTTGCCATGTTACAGGCCCTCCACGTTCAGGCCCATGCTGCGGGCTGTTCCTGCAATGGTACGAACGGCTGCATCCATATCGGCTGCAGTCAGATCAGGCTCTTTGGTCTTGGCGATCTCTTCGAGCTGGGCACGGGTCACGGTACCGACTTTCTCGGTATTCGGACGACCAGAACCGCTCTTAATACCAGCAGCCTTCTTCAGCAGAACAGAGGCAGGCGGAGTCTTGGTAATGAACGTAAAGCTGCGATCGCTGTAAACAGTGATAACAGTTGGAATCGGCAGACCAGGCTCCATTTCCTGAGTCTTGGCGTTGAACGCCTTACAGAATTCCATGATGTTAACGCCGTGCTGACCCAGTGCAGGGCCAACAGGGGGACTCGGGTTGGCCTTACCGGCAGCAACCTGAAGCTTGATGTACGCTTCAATCTTCTTTGCCATGATAGTTCTCCTATGGGTTCGAACGCCTCTCGGCTCCCCTCTTCAGACACAAAAAGCCCGCGTCGCCTGGGCGCGCGAGCTTTCAGCTTTCAAGTCGCCAATTAATCTTTTTCGACCTGCCCAAATTCCAGCTCAACTGGAGTTGAACGACCGAAGATCAACACCGCGACTTTCAAACGACTCTTGTCGTAATCCACTTCTTCGACAACACCATTGAAGTCCGCAAACGGACCCTCAATGACGCGAACAACCTCACCCGGTTCAAACAACGTCTTCGGTTTCGGCTTCTCTGCGCCACTTTCTACACGACGCAGGATTGCCTCGGCCTCACGCTCAGTGATTGGCGCAGGCTTATCCTTGGTTCCACCAATGAAACCGAGGACCTTCGGTGTATCCTTCACAAGATGCCACGACGCATCATCCATTTCCATCTGGACGAGTACGTATCCCGGGTAGAACTTGCGCTCACTCTTGCGCTTCTTCCCTTCTCGCATCTCAACAACTTCTTCGGTCGGCACGAGGATGTCACCAAACATATCCTCCATACCGTTAAGCGCAACACGCTCCTTGAGAGTGCGCATCACATGCTTTTCGAAGCCAGAATACGCATGAACCACGTACCAGCGCTTAGCCATTGCACACTCCCGTTAACCGATAAACCCGGCGACCAACCAGCTGATCAGCGAGTCCATTCCCCACAAAATCAGAGCAACAACCAAGACAAACACCACAACAATGATGGTGGTCTGAACCAGCTCAGGCCTGGTGGGCCAAACAACTTTCCGAATCTCAACGCGCGCCTCTTTCAGCAGCGTCGCAAAACGACGCCCGCGATCAGTCTGAAGCGCCACAAAGGCAGCTACCAGCCCGAGAGCCACGAGAGCCAGAACCCGATACAACAAAGACTCGGCACTAAAATACTGATTACCAACGACACCGACGGCAATCAGAGCGAAAACAACCAGCCATTTCACCAAATCGAAACGGCTGGCTGACTGTACGGCTTTTGACTCCATAGGAATCAACTTATGTATCCAAATGTTAAAAAATGGCAGGCCAGGAGGGAATCGAACCCCCAACCTGCGGTTTTGGAGACCGCTGCTCTGCCAATTGAGCTACTGGCCTGCACCGAAACAACTCAGTGCAACTACTACTTACCGAGGGATCACTCGATAATCTTGGATACCACGCCGGCACCAACGGTACGGCCACCTTCGCGGATCGCGAAGCGCAGACCATCTTCCATGGCGATCGGAGCGATCAGGGTAACGCTCATCTTCACGTTGTCACCCGGCATAACCATTTCCACGCCTTCCGGCAGTTCGCAAGAACCGGTTACGTCGGTGGTACGGAAGTAGAACTGAGGACGGTAGCCCTTGAAGAACGGGGTATGACGACCACCTTCTTCTTTGCTCAGTACGTACACTTCGCACTCGAACTTGGTGTGCGGCTTGATGGTACCCGGCTTACACAGAACCTGACCACGCTCAACGTCGTCACGCTTGGTACCACGCAGCAGAACACCAACGTTCTCACCAGCACGACCTTCGTCGAGCAGCTTGCGGAACATCTCAACACCGGTGCAGGTCGTCTTGACGGTATCCTTGATACCAACAATCTCGATTTCCTCACCAACTTTGATGACGCCGCGCTCTACACGACCGGTAACAACAGTACCACGGCCGGAGATAGAGAATACGTCCTCGATCGGCATCAGGAACGGCTGATCGATTGCACGCTCAGGCTCAGGGATGTAGTCATCCAGGGCTTCTACCAGCTTCTTAACAGCAGTAGTACCCATCTCGTTGTCATCCTTGCCTTCCAGCGCCATCAGCGCGGAACCAGTGATGATCGGAGTGTCGTCGCCCGGGAAGTCGTACTGGCTCAGCAGGTCACGCACTTCCATCTCTACCAGCTCAAGCAGCTCTTCATCGTCGACCATGTCGGCCTTGTTCAGGAACACAACGATGAACGGAACGCCAACCTGACGGGACAGCAGGATGTGCTCACGAGTCTGCGGCATGGGGCCGTCAGCTGCGGAGCAAACCAGGATTGCGCCGTCCATCTGCGCCGCACCAGTGATCATGTTCTTCACATAGTCAGCGTGGCCCGGGCAGTCTACGTGTGCGTAGTGACGAGTCGGGGAATCGTACTCAACGTGAGAGGTCGCGATGGTGATACCACGCGCTTTCTCTTCCGGTGCGTTATCGATCTGGTCAAACGCGCTGGCAGTACCTGTGCCCCAAACTTCGTGACACACACGAGTCAGAGCGGCAGTCAGAGTAGTTTTACCATGGTCAACGTGACCGATGGTGCCCACGTTTACGTGCGGCTTACTGCGTTCAAATTTTTCTTTGGACATTTGACCAACTCCCTAATCAACAGGATCGTAACGTTGACCGGATTGAAAGTGGAGCTCATGGGCGGATTTGAACCGCCGACCTCACCCTTACCAAGGGTGTGCTCTACCAACTGAGCTACATGAGCATTACAAAACCAAATTGGAGCGGGCAGCGGGAATCGAACCCGCGTCATCAGCTTGGAAGGCTGAGGTAATAGCCACTATACGATGCCCGCGAGCAATTAGTGGTGGAGGGGGCAGGATTCGAACCTGCGAAGGCGATGCCGTCAGATTTACAGTCTGATCCCTTTGGCCACTCGGGAACCCCTCCGAGCCAGGCTTACTTATGCAAACCTGCCAAAAACTAAAAGTGGAGCTGGCGGACGGAATCGAACCCCCGACCTGCTGATTACAAGTCAGCTGCTCTACCAACTGAGCTACGCCAGCTCACATTCGCCTCGTCAGCGAGGGCGGTATACTACGGATTTTTTTTCGGCGTTGCAACACCCTCGCAAGGGTTAATTTCAACGAAATCAAACTTGCTACCGTAACCCGCTTCGACCGCCGGAACCAGCTCTTCAACAAGAGCCGGGTTACCCTCAAAAGCGAGCGCGTAGCTTATCTGATTTCGGGGGAAGTTTGCCAGCACCGCATTAAGATTCTGACGTTTTTTTTGCTCCAGCACGGAAAGTGCTGCTTCGCGGGATTCGAACAACCCTAACGAAATCGCATTCCGGTTCTCACCCCCGGTCACCAGATAGGAATCGATGCCCCGACGCTGAATCTCACGGAACTGCTTCAGCGCTTCGGGGCGAGGCTGGGGCGGAATGATAATCCAGTTAAAAGGAGGCAACTCCCGCTTTTCCTCGAGAACGGTAAACCGGGCCTGCGCGGCAGGAGGCTGGCGTTCCACGAGCTGAACCGCGACATCCCGGCTTTCGAGCCAGCCCATCCGAACACAGACACGCAGGACTGGTTCGTCCGCAGGACTGGCCTGCCCCGCTTCGCTGATCGTTCCGGCCTCGGAGGGCAGGGTATGGCCAGCGTCCGGCGTCCGCGAAGCATTGCCGGAACCAATCGGCTCGGGCTCGGGCTCGGATTCGGATTCGGATTCGAGTCCGTAACTCTGATCAGGCGCTTGAGCCTGCGCCAACTCGGTAGGGCCGGCTACGGATTGGGCAGATTCAGCCTCAATCGGCATCGCGCTTTCGGTCTCAACGGTAGGCTCCGGCGAGACATCAGAAGCACGCTCGCCATCAGCCACATCAGTGCGATTTTCGCTGCCCCCCTCCTGCGTCTCGGAGGCTGGCAGAGGATCTGCCTTTTGTTGCTGTTCAACCGACTTGAGACTCGCAACCCGCGGCAGGCTACCGCCACTGGCGACGATGGCACGCCCGGGCGACTGAAGCGACGCGGCGAAGTGCCAGACCGCCAGATTGATTGTCAGAAAAATGAATGCCAACCACCTCATCCGGCCAACTCCTCGCCGTCAATTTTTGCCAGACCATCGAGCACCAGGCCCGGCTTTATTATTCCGTTCAACCCTAATCTAACCAAACGATCAGCATCGCCGCCGGTGACCAATGTCTCTCGCAGGCCAAAGCTGGCCATATCCTGTTGAATCCTGGACACCATACCAGCCGACAGCCAGGCAAGACCGTGATTAACGCACTCGGTGGTCGATCGCCCGGGAGCAACCTCGAGCACCTGATCCGGATCGAAGCCTATCCTGGCGGCATCGGTCTTCAGGCTTCGAAACATCATCTGGAGCCCCGGTAAAATAAAACCACCCAGATGCCGGCCGGCGTCATCCACATAATCCACGGTAACGGCACTGCCCGCGTCCACCACCGCACACCCCTGACGGCGGGAGGCCCAAGCGCCATACATCGCGTGCCAACGATCCGCCCCCATTTTCGACGGGGAGGAATAGGCATTCACCAATCCGCCACGCGCGGCTTCAGCCCAGTGGTAACGGACCGGGGCGCCGGTCAAATCGGACAGCAATTGCGACAGCCTCTCACGCTGTTCTTCAGCAGCAACCACCGACACCGCGACACGCTCAACCGCATCGGCCCGACCGGCAAGAGCTGCCAGAGGATTGCGATCAACCAGCAGCGCCGCGCCCTGATCAACAACCCGCCCATCGCTATCGAGCCGCCATTTAATACGGGTATTGCCAGCGTCAACAAGCAGTCTCATGAAACCATCCGCAGACTTATTTCACCCGCCCGCACCGGGACGATCTCTTGCCCGACACGGACCAGATAGTTACCCTGATCATCAATGCCAGCGGCGGCGCCAACAACGCCTCCACCCCTCGCTTCGACCATCTTGCCGTCAAAAACGTCTCGCGCCTGCCAGGTTTGGCGGAACGCTGGAAAGCCCTCCTCCGAGAACACCTGCAATGCATCCTGGACCGCACTGATCAGCTGCCCGGCTATGTCGTTTCGACACCATTGCACCGCCGGATAGGCCCGAGCCAGACTACTCCATGGCTGATCGACATCACCCAAATGCCTGGCGTGAACATTGATCCCAAATCCAGCAATGACCTGCACAACACCCTCCTGCAACTCACCCTGCAACTCCACAAGAATGCCGCCCAGCTTTCCATCAGACACGAAAATATCGTTTGGCCACTTTAAGCCGAGCCCCCCTGCGCCCAGACCCTCCAGCGCATTGGCAACGGCAACGCCCAACACCAGACTGAGACCATCCAGCCGGGAAAAACCGCCTTGCAGGGTAATACCCATGGACAGGTAAAGGTTCTCGCCCCGCGGACTGGTCCAGACACGCCCCCGACGCCCCCGGCCCGCGGTCTGGCAATCGGCAATGGTGACCGGCACACCCGCTTCCCCCTGCGCCATACGACGACCGACATCCGCGTTGGTAGACCCCACGTCGTCCAGCACCTGAAGGGTAATAGCGTCTCTGTGCTCTGGCGCCACCGCTGCCAGGATCCGCTCCCGATCGAGAAGATCGACCGAGGATAGCATCTGGTAGCCCTTGCCACGGATGGTCTGAATTTCCACCCCATCATCCATGGCTTTGCGAACCTGTTTCCAGACCGCGGTACGGCTTACCCCGAGCTTGGTGGCGAGCGACTCGCCCGAGTGTATTGCGCCGTCGCTCAGGTGTTTGATCAATGCTTTAGACTTCATTCGATGCTATCCGGGCTGGAGAGTGGACACCGCCGGATTAAACACCAGCGGGAACCAAAAGACAAAGTTGGCACCCGGCGCCGGATTAACCGGATGCGACTAAATCAGGGAATCGGGGTTGCAGTGAGGTTCGCGCGGACGTCGAAATTCTGCATCTTGATTCCGTACACGGCGGTCTGACTGCCACCCACGGGATGAACCAGGTCAACATTGTTGACCGACAGTTCTTTGAACTGGGTTCGCGCCGACACCGCAAAGCCGAGCGGCCGGTTAGCCACCTGCTCGGCGGTAGGGCGGGACACATACCGATAGCCGCCGGGTATGGACGAATCCATGATTTTCTCATCGCCTTTCGCGCCTACAACCCCCTTGGCATCGGGCCCGTTGGCCTTCTTCACCACTTTGGTCTGAAAGATATCAATGGCCAGCTCGGTTCGAATACCGAAGGTATTGTCTTCAATCCCGTCACCGTTGAAGTCACCGCCGTCGCTGGTGTGAATATCATTGAGCACCAACCTGGTTCCAGTGCCATTGACCGCATTGCCAGCGCCGTCGACCCGGCGATTGGTTTCCCAGCTCAAAGCGTTTTTCTTTTCTTCACTGATAGCTCTGGCAAAGATTTGCTTCAATCGAATGGTGAGCCCCTCCTCTCCGCGGTCTTCCCAGCGACCCCCGGAGCTCTGGCACGCCGCAGGCGTTGAACCCACGCCACCGGCGCACACGGTACCGGCCCCGCCCGGCACAATGGTCATGCCACTGCCGGTCTCATATTTCTGCAATTGGAAGCGGCCAAAACTGGCCCCGGAATTCTTGTCACCCACCCGGAGGTTTCCGACATCCATGGTACCCCAGGCCTCACCCTGGATAATGGCCACCCCCTCTTCGGTAACGTCTATGGTCATATCCCGGATATGGCTGTCGTAATCCAGCTCTGTCAGCCACAGGCCTTTCTGTTTCTTTTCACCGGCGCCCTCATCATAAGGCGCGGCAATGAGTGCCGCCCTGCCGTTGCGAATCCGCATGTCCGAGTTAATAGTAATACCTTCACCACTGGCACCCCCGGGGCCAAGGGTCAGGTGACCATCCAACTCGAATTCATAGGCGGGGTAAAAGCCCAGCGCGAGCAAAAGCTCGGTACCCCCTTGTAACTCGGCGTCCTCACTGGCGACGCGCAAACCGTTGACGCGGTAGCCGGCTTCAACGCCCTCGAACCCGATTCTCAGGCCATCGTAAAACCGCGTTCCGTTTAAAGTCTCAGACCGCGTAACGTTCAAGGTCACATCACCCCGGCCCCAGGATTGCAGGCCACTGAAGATGACGCGGTTACCGTCCTCGGTGTAAGCAACATCGGCATTGGCGAGACTCCACTCGGTCGCCAACCGCATCCCCTGCGGTCCCGCGTCGGCATGCCCACCGGCCTGCAAGTAGATGGCATTTGTGTAAGCCTGACCGCCAAAGCTCGCATCCTCAAACACAAAGTCCAGGTCGACCGACCCCAGACGTTTCCCCTGACCGCCAAGTTCGACCGAACCGATAGACAGATCGCCATTGAACGAGGCGGTGGTGAACGCCAGAGCGGCCCGCCCGCGAGGATCCGTAGTGACATCCAGCCGAAGGTCATTGATCTGGTAAGCACCGGTGATGTCCCTCAGGGCCAGCGCATGACCGTCATCCAGATACAGGAAGTTGGCGCTGTGAATGGTGGCCTCCTGATCAAGCCTCAGGCCCTCACCTTGGCGACCACCGCCCGCAATCCGGGTTCGAACTGAAAGGTCGAAATCTCCACTGAGCCGACCATAGGAGGGCAGCGGCTGCGCCGTCGAAACGTCGAAGCTGACACCATGATTCAACGGATTTTTACTGTAACGAATCGCACCTGCAGCCCAGTGCCCGGTAATCCGGGGTGCATTAAGCTCAATCGCGCCAGCAACACTATCCAGGGTGATCCCCAGGGCTTCTACCGACAGCGTGACATCATCAAGGAAAATTTCGTTGCCATTGGTTCGATACCCCAGGCGCCCGCCAGTCATGGTAAACGCGGTATCAAAGTTATAGCCGGAGCCAGCCACGGCACCACCAGATCCGATGGTCAGATAACCAGACAAGGAATGATCAAAGAAGAAACCGCCGGCACTGAGACCCGGCGCGCCGGCAAGACGGATGTCGCCGAATTCAATCCGTCGGTCCTCGACCAGAAAATCAAGATTGAGCGTCGCATCGCTCTCGACGTCGATTTTGATCAGATGGAATGCCCGTCCATCGGGGTCCACTGCAGAGCCGATCCGAAAATCTTCGAGATGAATCCCGTGCCCGTCATCGAAATAAGATAGTTGATCGGCGGATACCCCCAGGTCCAGTTCGATGGTAAGACCGCTCTGCCCGCTTATGGAAGACAGCGCCGAATCATCCAGCCGCTTTAGTTCGGCCACCGAGATCGACGGCAGCGTAAGAAATATCGACGTGAGGGCAAGGTAAATACCCGCCCGGTCCTGCTTGATGACGTTCATCCCAGCCCCTCCCTAGGGATTCCCCGTTGGGAAAATCAGCAGATTTCCTTCCATGATGACCTCGCCCTGCATTTCCACCGAAAACAGATCGGTTTGCTGGAAACCGGGATCCGTGGGCCTTGCCGTGCTGCTGGTGGCGATCTTGAATTGAACGTCGTTGAAGCGAACGTTATCTGGCAGCCCCAACTCCACAACGTCCCGATTGAAAAGCTCACCGTCCCCGCCAAAACCTGTATTGATTTCGCGCACCCTCAGGGTCAGGCCCTCGAAGGAGAAATTGCCTCGAAGATCATCGAGAACCATCCAGCCTCCGTCCTCTTTAAACTGATAAGCCAGACGAGCACCGCATTTCTTGCTCGTCTCGTCGCAGCGCCCGAAGTAGGCGTTTTCAATCGGCCCACCCATCTCGTTAATGCTGACGTCGCCAGACAAATAAATACCGCCCTGGCCAGAAACACGGGCCAGCGCACCATCCTCCATTGGCGCCAGTTCGGCCAGACATGCCTGAGCGCTCACCGCAAAAATGAGCCATCCGAGTAGTTCCAAAACTCCTGTCAGGCGTTTCATGGCGCAAGGTCCTTCGTGCGGATCTGAAGATACTGGGTGAGCATTCCCTGCACCCGCGCGGAACCGAAATTCTGGCTGCCAACGCCAAGATTTCCGATGTGCAAGCTGGAGCGGTATTCAGGATTGGTGTAATACCCGTGGTAAAAATCCCACGCCTGGACATTGCTGCTGCCCCGCTTTCCGTCGCGGCCAATCGTGCCCGCGGCGGGCTTGCGTATCGCAGCCACGTCGAGCACAAAGTTACCGGTGCCATCAACGTCGAAAAATACCGGCTGCAGTCGGTTTCCAAGCGCCAGCTGGAGCACAAAGTCGGCCATCAAGATGCGCGATCCACACATGATTCCGCTCTGATCACAGGCATTGATAGACACTTCCGGGGAAAAAAAGTTGAGTTTAAACTGTCCGAGCATCTGCCTACGGCCATCATCCCCCCAGAGCCTCAGGTAACTCCCATCGATAACAGCGCTCTTGGCGTGGATGTTGATATTGCCGGACCTGTCGTCGCCCACGGCAATATTCATTTGCATACCGATGTCCGTTCGTTCGCCGCGGAAACCATCACTGGCCGGGCGACTGGCACAGGTGCCACTCCCAGCGGTAGCACTGGAGCTGAGGCAGTCCACGCCCTGCCCAACCGGTACCATGGCCGGCGCTGCGATCTCCAGCACCGCTTTATCGGGAATTCCTATGGCATTCCCGTCCACCACGTCAATGCGATAGGGATTGACCAGACGACCGAGATTCACCGGACTCAGGGTCTCACCATAGTTGCTGTCGGGCCCGGAGATATAAAGTTGATTGATGGTAATATCGACGTCACGCCCATCCGTGCTTTTGATGCCACCGACGCGAAAGATCCGAGCGGGTTTCCCGTCCGCATCGGGCAGGTCACTGCCATGGGAAAACTTGAAATCCTCCAGCACCAGACCCACACCGGCCCCTTGAATTTCCGCCATCTCAGGTTCGCTAAGCCCCTTTAGTTCGGCTCCCACAGGTGAAACCGCAAGTAGCATGCACCACACCGCCACTGGCCTTAGCAGCCAGCGGCCAAAATTGCGGCAGGTTTGGATAGATAAAGACATCGGAACTCCTAAAACAGGCCGCGACCGCGATCGATGTATTCGGTCCGATAACGCTGGGTACCGTAAAGCGCCTCATTGAGGTTCACTTCGGTCGCGCCATTAGGAATATTGAAGAATGCCCCGGCGGTCGTTCGAATGAAGTCTTCCGGAGTAATGTCGGTTTTACTGACATCTTTCAGCCAGTCGAGATCTTTGGTCTGAAACGAAATGAAGGTGCCGTCGGTCGAGCCGGTAATCCGCCTCTCACCATCGACTTCTCCTACCTGACCAATCGGAAAGCTGTTGTAGATGTCGAGGTCAAAGCAGGCATCGATTCCGAGAATCACGCAATCCTGCGCATACACATAGATATCCCCTCCGCCACAGCTGAAAAAGCTGCAGTCAGGCACTTCAATTTCAGAGCTCGAACCCCATCCAATGAGGTTTTTCAGGGACCAGCGAGTGAATCCGTTGGCGCCCTCCAGAACGAATTTCTCGCCATCGGGAATACCAATGTGCTCCGCGCGAATCGGGTCTAAAGAGCCAATGTTGGGATCGCCCTCGGCGCCATACACCAGTTGGGCCTTGGTCGCGAGCGGGCTGTTTTTCTCCAGCAACGGGGTCAACAGAACAATCAGCTGGTCGAAGAAGTTGCCATCGGAGTCGGCCTGCCTCAACCCCTCCCCCCGGTCGATAATGTCCACGTTGATACTGCCAGTCAGGGTTTCAATCTTGCCGGAAAAAACTCCCATTGAATTCCCGAACCCCAGACGGAAACCAACCACTTCTTCGGTCGCTTCGTCATAAGCAAATTCAAAAAAAGGGTTCTCGATGTGGAAGGGAACAATCTCACCCTCAGCATAGGGCGTTCCGTCTGGCTTACGCTGTCGCGGGGCTTCAGGATTCGCGTCAAAGTACGCCTGGTTCTGGATATAGCCCAGGGCGAAATCCTCAATGTACACGTCAGAGGTCCCGGCTTTTTCGCCATCCCGTTCATATCGCCCTAACTCCAGAACCTCAATACCGGTCTGGATATCGATATCCATACCGAGATTTACCCGGGTATAGGATGTGGAATCGTTTTCGTCAGGGTGGTACTGGCGATCGACAGACACAAAGGCCTGGCCGGTGACCTCGGACAGTTGCGCATCGGAAATTGGCTGAAGATCGGCGAACGCCGACACACTCACCAACCCAAATACGATGAGGGGAACGCTATTTTTACTCATAGTCACATCTCACTGTCGCCGCACTTTGTTGTGAGCGGCGGTTCCTTATGAAGACTGATGAGCGTCTCTGATGACTGGCTGCTGTTTATTTTTTTGCCAGTTCTTTTCTGGGGCAGTTTAATCGGGCTTTTGGTCTGTCTCTGTGAGCGACGTCTAAGAACGGCGAGATAGGCTGGCGTGTTTGCAGAGATTCAGGACCGGTCAAACTCACCCCAAGTTTTCTACCGGCAATAAAAAACCCCCGGCAGCGGAGCTGTCGGGGGTTTTGGTATTAAGAGTCTGACGATGACCTACTCTCGCATGGGCAATGCCACACTACCATCGGCGCAGGCCTGTTTCACTTCTGAGTTCGGGATGGGATCAGGTGGTTCCGGGCCGCTATGGTCGTCAGACAAAACGGTTGATCACTGGGAAGGACGAGATGGACTGTGATATTGATTTCGCGTTATCCGCAATTGTCTTGGGTGTTATATAGTCAAGCCGCACGAGCAATTAGTACCGGTTAGCTCAACGCCTCGCAGCGCTTACACACCCGGCCTATCAACGTCCTGGTCTTGAACGGCTCTTTAGGGACCTCGAGGGTCCAGGGAGATCTCATCTTGGAAGGGGCTTCCCGCTTAGATGCTTTCAGCGGTTATCCTGTCCGAACATAGCTACCGGGCAATGCCACTGGCGTGACAACCCGAACACCAGAGGTTCGTCCACTCCGGTCCTCTCGTACTAGGAGCAGCTTTCCTCAAATCTCCAACGTCCACGGCAGATAGGGACCGAACTGTCTCACGACGTTCTAAACCCAGCTCGCGTACCACTTTAAATGGCGAACAGCCATACCCTTGGGACCGGCTTCAGCCCCAGGATGTGATGAGCCGACATCGAGGTGCCAAACACCGCCGTCGATGTGAACTCTTGGGCGGTATCAGCCTGTTATCCCCGGAGTACCTTTTATCCGTTGAGCGATGGCCCTTCCATACAGAACCACCGGATCACTATGACCTGCTTTCGCACCTGCTCGACGTGTCTGTCTCGCAGTTAAGCGGGCTTGTGCCATTACACTAACCGCATGATGTCCGACCATGCTTAGCCCACCTTTGTGCTCCTCCGTTACGCTTTGGGAGGAGACCGCCCCAGTCAAACTACCCACCACACAGTGTCCTCATCCCCGATAAGGGGACCAAGTTAGAACCTCAAACATGCCAGGCTGGTATTTCAAGGTTGGCTCCACCACCACTGGCGTGATGGTTTCAAAGCCTCCCAGCTATCCTACACAAGCATGCTCAAAGTTCACTGTGAAGCTATAGTAAAGGTTCACGGGGTCTTTCCGTCTAGCCGCGGATACACCGCATCTTCACGGCGATTTCAATTTCACTGAGTCTCGGGTAGAGACAGCGCCCCCATCGTTACGCCATTCGTGCAGGTCGGAACTTACCCGACAAGGAATTTCGCTACCTTAGGACCGTTATAGTTACGGCCGCCGTTTACCGGGGCTTCGATCAAGAGCTTCGCACGAATGCTAACCCCATCAATTAACCTTCCGGCACCGGGCAGGCGTCACACCCTATACGTCCACTTTCGTGTTTGCAGAGTGCTGTGTTTTTAATAAACAGTCGCAGGGGCCTGGTATCTTCGACCGGCTTCCGCTCCACCCGCAGGGGCTTCACGTACACACCGGCGTGCCTTCTCCCGAAGTTACGGCACCATTTTGCCTAGTTCCTTTACCCGAGTTCTCTCAAGCGCCTTGGTATTCTCTACCTGACCACCTGTGTCGGTTTGGGGTACGGTCTCGAATCACCTGAAGCTTAGAAGATTTTCCTGGAAGCATGGCATCAATGACTTCCCGCTCAATGAGCAGTCGTCGTCACGTCTCGGAATTGAGGACCCGGATTTGCCTAAGCCCTCTTCCTACTCGTTTAAACCGGGACAACCGTCGCCCGGCTCACCTAGCCTTCTCCGTCTCTCCATCGCAGTGATCCAAGGTACGGGAATATTAACCCGTTTCCCATCGACTACACCTTTCGGTCTCGCCTTAGGGGCCGACTCACCCTGCGCCGATTAGCGTTGCGCAGGAACCCTTGGTCTTCCGGCGTGCGGGTTTTTCACCCGCATTGTCGTTACTCATGTCAGCATTCGCACTTCTGATACCTCCAGCATGCTTCTCAACACACCTTCGCAGGCTTACAGAACGCTCCCCTACCCCGCATACAAAGTATGCAGCCGCAGCTTCGGTGACCAGTTTGAGCCCCGTTACATCTTCCGCGCAGGCCGACTCGACTAGTGAGCTATTACGCTTTCTTTAAAGGGTGGCTGCTTCTAAGCCAACCTCCTAGCTGTCTGAGCCTTCCCACATCGTTTCCCACTTAACTGGTACTTGGGGACCTTAGCTGGCGGTCTGGGTTGTTTCCCTCTCCACGACGGACGTTAGCACCCGCCGTGTGTCTCCCGGATAGTACTCACTGGTATTCGGAGTTTGCATGGGGTTGGTAAGTCGAGATGACCCCCTAGCCCAAACAGTGCTCTACCCCCAGTGGTATTCGTCCGAGGCGCTACCTAAATAGCTTTCGGGGAGAACCAGCTATCTCCGGGCTTGATTAGCCTTTCACTCCGATCCACAAGTCATCCCCTGGCTTTTCAACGACAGTGGGTTCGGTCCTCCAGTGCCTGTTACGGCACCTTCAACCTGCTCATGGATAGATCGCCCGGTTTCGGGTCTATGCCCAGCGACTAAGTCGCCCTATTCAGACTCGGTTTCCCTACGGCTCCCCTAGATGGTTAACCTCGCCACTGAACATAAGTCGCTGACCCATTATACAAAAGGTACGCCGTCACCCAACAAGTGGGCTCCGACTGCTTGTACGCATACGGTTTCAGGATCTATTTCACTCCCCTCACAGGGGTTCTTTTCGCCTTTCCCTCACGGTACTGGTTCACTATCGGTCAGTCAGGAGTATTTAGCCTTGGAGGATGGTCCCCCCATATTCAGACAGGATATCACGTGTCCCGTCCTACTCGATTTCACCAGACTCAGGTTTCGGATACGGGGCTATCACCCACTATGGCGGCACTTTCCAGAGCCTTCTCCTACCAGTTGTCTAGCTTAAGGGCTAGTCCCCGTTCGCTCGCCGCTACTAAGGGAATCTCGGTTGATTTCTTTTCCTCGGGGTACTTAGATGTTTCAGTTCCCCCGGTTCGCCTCTTACACCTATGTATTCAGTGTAAGATACCGACCCGAAAGTCGGTGGGTTTCCCCATTCAGAGATGTCCGGATCACAGCTCGTTTGCCAGCTCCCCGAACCTTATCGCAGGCTTCCACGTCTTTCATCGCCTCTGACTGCCAAGGCATCCACCGTATGCGCTTAGTTGCTTGACTATATAACCCCAAAACAACTGATCACGACCGAGCATCACCACCAGGCAAGCCTGATATTGATTCCCACTCGAGACCGTCATTCGAAGCTATAAACAACCACTTCAACGACACACCGGATAACGCTTGAAATCGTTATCACTTTGAACATTTTCTCTCGGAGATAATGAGAGAAAAATATTCGTCTATCTCGTCCAATTTGTTAAAGAGCAAATCTGACCCAGTGATCAGAAAGAAGAGCTTCACAATGGAAACGCTTGTTTCTGGACACTGCCAATCCGGCGCCGCCGAATCGATCAGTTAAGTTTGGTGGAGCTAGGCAGGATCGAACTGCCGACCTCCTGCGTGCAAGGCAGGCGCTCTCCCAGCTGAGCTATAGCCCCAATTCAGCTACTGCGAAAATTGTGTAGATCCAGGCGTCGTTTGGTACGGCCTAGCCTGCTAGGCAAGCCATTCGACAACGACGAGCTACGCAATTTTGGTGGGTCTGGGTGGACTTGAACCACCGACCTCACCCTTATCAGGGGTGCGCTCTAACCACCTGAGCTACAGACCCAATGGCATGGGCCTGCTAGACCCGTTGCTCTCTTTAATTAGCCAACCAAGTAATTCGTGTGGACTCTGACCGAAGCGTTCGGCTTCGTTTAAGGAGGTGATCCAGCCGCAGGTTCCCCTACGGCTACCTTGTTACGACTTCACCCCAGTCATGAACCACACCGTGGTAATCGTCCTCCCGAAGGTTAGACTAACTACTTCTGGTGCAATCCACTCCCATGGTGTGACGGGCGGTGTGTACAAGGCCCGGGAACGTATTCACCGCGACATTCTGATTCGCGATTACTAGCGATTCCGACTTCACGCAGTCGAGTTGCAGACTGCGATCCGGACTACGATGCGTTTTGTGAGATTAGCTCCCCCTCGCGGGTTTGCAGCCCTCTGTACGCACCATTGTAGCACGTGTGTAGCCCTGGCCGTAAGGGCCATGATGACCTGACGTCATCCCCACCTTCCTCCGGTTTGTCACCGGCAGTCTCCCTAGAGTTCTCAGCCGAACTGCTAGCAACTAGGGATAGGGGTTGCGCTCGTTACGGGACTTAACCCAACATCTCACGACACGAGCTGACGACGGCCATGCAGCACCTGTCACTGCGTTCCCGAAGGCACCAATCTATCTCTAGAAAGTTCGCAGGATGTCAAGGCCAGGTAAGGTTCTTCGCGTTGCGTCGAATTAAACCACATGCTCCACCGCTTGTGCGGGCCCCCGTCAATTCATTTGAGTTTTAACCTTGCGGCCGTACTCCCCAGGCGGTCTACTTAGTGCGTTAGCTGCGCCACTAAAGATTCAAGATCTCCAACGGCTAGTAGACATCGTTTACGGCGTGGACTACCAGGGTATCTAATCCTGTTTGCTCCCCACGCTTTCGCACCTCAGTGTCAGTGTTGGTCCAGGTAGCCGCCTTCGCCACTGGTGTTCCTTCCTATATCTACGCATTTCACCGCTACACAGGAAATTCCACTACCCTCTACCACACTCTAGTCTGACAGTTCGAAATGCCGTTCCCAGGTTAAGCCCGGGGCTTTCACATCTCGCTTATCAAACCACCTACGCGCGCTTTACGCCCAGTAATTCCGATTAACGCTTGCACCCTCCGTATTACCGCGGCTGCTGGCACGGAGTTAGCCGGTGCTTCTTCTGTAGGTAACGTCAAGCCTCACGAGTATTAATCGCAAGGTTTTCCTCCCTACTGAAAGTGCTTTACAACCCGAAAGCCTTCTTCACACACGCGGCATGGCTGGATCAGGGTTTCCCCCATTGTCCAATATTCCCCACTGCTGCCTCCCGTAGGAGTTCGGGCCGTGTCTCAGTCCCGATGTGGCTGATCATCCTCTCAGACCAGCTACGGATCGTCGCCTTGGTAAGCCTTTACCTCACCAACTAGCTAATCCGACTTAGGCTCATCTGATAGCGCAAGGTCCGAAGATCCCCTGCTTTCCCCCGAAGGGCGTATGCGGTATTAATCCGAGTTTCCCCGGGCTATCCCCCACTACCAGGCAGATTCCTAAGCATTACTCACCCGTCCGCCGCTCGTCAGCGGGTAGCAAGCTACCCCTGTTACCGCTCGACTTGCATGTGTTAAGCCTGCCGCCAGCGTTCAATCTGAGCCATGATCAAACTCTTCAGTTTAAATCATATAGCGATCCGAAAATCGCAAATCTTGCTCAAGACAAAACTCAATTTCGACGAGTCACTGTCCTGATATTTCATGTCCGAAATACCTCGGCCAGCGCCCACACGAATTACTTGGTTAACTTTTTAAAGAACGTTGAGCCGTTGCTCAATCAAGGCCGCGTATTCTACATCGAATCCCGACCCTGTCAACCGTTGTTTTGAAGTAATTTTCGAAGCTCTCAACAAACTTCCAAACCACTCAAACCGTCCGGCTTGCTCCGAAGAGCGAGGCGCGCATTCTACAGTGAATCGCCACCTTGTCAATCGCTTTCTTGAAGAATCTTTAAAACCATTTTCTTCAACAATTTCAATCAACTACCTCAGAGAATCCGCGCCTTGCCGGCGCCGTGTTCCTCAGAAGTGGTGCGCATTCTACAGGCCACAGGCAGACTGTCAACGCCGAATTTGAAGAAACTTCAAATTCGGCGGAAACCACCTACCTGACGATCAAAACCCGAGCAATTTTCTTCTTACCCGCCTGGATCACGCAATCATCCCCTTCTTTAAAGAGACGCTCGCCATCAAATTGCTGGCCATCAAGGTAAACAGCGCCGCGACCAAGCACGTCACGCGCAGCAGCACCATTCTTCACCAGCCCCGCCAAGCGCAATACGGCGGCCATTGGAATCTCAGCCTGACCATCGAGTGACACATGAACAGCCGGCACGTTATCGGGGATATCGCCCAGCGCAACACGGTTACCGGCAGACTTGTGCGCCGTTTTGGCCGCGTCCTCATCGTGAAAGCGGGCAATGATTTCTTCCGCGAAGAGCTTTTTATAGTCCTGCGGATTGGCGCCTTGCTGCACGGCTTTGCGGAACTCGTCAACGTCTGACATCGGACGCAGACTCAACAGCTCAAAATAACGCCACAACAAATCATCCGGCATGGACAGGAGCTTGGTATACATCTCGCCTGGTGAATCATTCACGCCCACGTAGTTGCCCAGAGACTTGGACATCTTCTGAACACCATCCAACCCTTCAAGGATTGGCATGGTCAGGATAGCCTGCGGCGTCTGGCCATAATGCTTCTGCAGAATCCGCCCCATCAGCAGATTGAATTTCTGATCGGTACCGCCCAATTCCACATCCGCTTCCAGCGCTACCGAGTCGTAGCCCTGAACCAGCGGATACAGGAACTCATGTATCGCAATGGACTGCTCAGCCTTGTAGCGCTTGGTGAAATCGTCCCGCTCAAGCATGCGCGCCACGGTATATTGGCCAGCAAGCTTGATCATGTCTGCCGCGCCCATCTTGCCCATCCACTCGGAATTGAATACCACCCGGGTTTTTTCTGGATCAAGAATCTTGAACACCTGCTCTTTATAGCTGACCGCATTTTCCGCGACCTGCTGCTCGGTGAGCGGCGGACGGGTGGCGCTCTTGCCGGTCGGGTCGCCGATCATGCCGGTGAAGTCACCGATCAGGAAAATCACCTCGTGACCCAAATCCTGGAACTGGCGAAGTTTATTAATAAGAACGGTATGGCCAAGATGGAGGTCTGGCGCCGTCGGATCGAAGCCTGCCTTAATGCGCAGCGGCCGCCCTTCTTTGAGCTTTTCAATCAGCCCTTCTTCCGGAATCAGTTCGTCAACGCCGCGCTTGATTACGGCCAACGCCTCATCGATAGATGACATGAACAACACATCCCCAGTTTGATCTAGATGAAATCGCTTGGTTACAGACCTCTACAAAAGAAATCTGTGAGTTACCCACACTCCTGCTAAAGTGCGCTCGATCAGTTTTTGTACAATACTGAACTGGCAAGGCGGCACATTATAGCAATGCCGTCTAAAGAAGTCCGGGGGATGGAGCAGTTGCCGTAATGTTCCACGCTGTCCCGCATGCATTTTATACGGTAACCTGTTGGTTCTTATTTGAACCACAGCTTTAACTAGGCAATTTAACCTGCCGGAATACCGATTAAAACGGGTGCGATACGTGTTTAATATGTTTCCCAAGACCCACATTACCATTGCCGCCGCAGCCACAGCGTTAGTGACTTCCGCGGTTCTGATGAGCCCGAGCTCAGATGTCGAAGCCAAGCGCATGTCCTATGCCCTGGATCTGAGCGAAGGCACTGCGACCATGAGCGGCCCGGCGCATCAGCCCGCGCCGCAGGCCACCGACGAAGTCGCCGTCAGTGCACCAGCATCAGTCCAGCAGAAGCAGAACTCCCCTGCGCAGGTGGCCGAATCCAAACCTGCGGAGCCAGCAACACCGCCGGCCCCGGTACTGGACTGGCAGACATACAAGATCAAATCCGGCGACACCCTGTCCTCACTGTTCAAGAAGGCGGGTTGGAATGACGGCATCATGCTGTCGGTTATTCACGGCGACGGCAAGGCCGATGAACTCCAGCGCCTGTATGCCGGCGAGACCATCCGTTTCGCAAGGGATTCTGCCGGAGAACTGGCGGCGGTTGAGCTTCAGCGCAGCAAGCTGGAGTCTCTCAGAATCGAGAAATCCGGTGACGGTTACGCTGGCAAGAGCGTGATTCGGGAGCCGGAGGTCCGGCAATCCTTTGCATCCGGAACCATCGACGGATCGCTTTACCTGGCCGCTCGCGAGGCGGGCCTGAATGACCGCCTGACCATGGAACTGGCCGGCATTTTTGGCTGGAACATCGACTTCGTGTACGACGTCCGTCAGGGCGACCAGTTTGAAGTGGTGTACGAAGAACTGTATCTGGATGGCGAAAGGCTCGAAAACGGCCGCATTCTCTCGGCTCGGTTCATTAACCGAGGTGAAGAAAACATTGCACTTTTGTATACCGACAGCAACGGCGACAGCGACTACTACGCACCGGACGGCAAGAGCATGCGCAAAGCGTTCCTGCGCACCCCGATCAACGCACGCGTGTCCTCACCATTCAATCTGCAGCGCCGGCACCCGGTACTGAACGTGGTGCGGCCACACGAGGGAACCGATTACGGCGCTCCCACCGGCACTCCGATCAAGGCTGCAGGCGGCGGCCGCGTGCAGTTCGCCGGCTGGAAAGGCGGCTATGGCAGAACGGTGGTACTGCAGCACGGCGACAACATCACCACGCTGTATGCGCACATGAGCCGTCTTGGCAAAGGCATCAAAAAAGGCGCCCGGGTCAAGCAGGGTGAGACCATCGGTTACGTCGGAGCCTCCGGCATGGTTACCGGGCCCCACCTGCACTATGAGTTCCGTGTGAACGGCGTGCCGCGTAATTCACGCAGAGTACAGCTTCCGGATGCCAAGCCGGTCCCTGCGACTGAAATGGCCCGGTTCAAGCAACACACCCAGAACCACCTGGCGCAGCTTGAAACTTTCCGCGAGAACTACCAGCAACTCGCCTTGGCTTCAGACGAGTAACAGCCATGGAAGCATGGCTCGGTCTAATGTCCGGCACCAGCATGGACGGCATCGACGCCGTGCTGGTGTCGTTTAACGGTCAATCCCTGACCGTTCACGGCACCCACACCCTGAATTACCCTGACAACATCCGGCACCGACTTCTGGCTCTGAGCCAGAATCAGGGTTCGCCGGATGAAGTCGGCGAACTGGATACCGTCACAGGTTCGCTCTTCGCGGACGCAGCCAATCAGGTCATTGAACGCTCGGGTATCGATCGCTCTGCCATTCGAGGTATTGGCAGCCATGGGCAGACTATCCGCCACCAGCCCAATGGCTTTGCGCCTTTTTCGATTCAGATTGGCAATCCCGCCATCATTGCGGAAAAAACCGGACTCACCACGATTGCTGACTTCCGACGTCGTGACATGGCCGCCGGCGGCCAGGGCGCGCCGCTGGTGCCGGCGTTTCACAAGGCCTTCTTCAGCTCACCGGAAGAGAATCGCTGCATTCTGAACCTGGGCGGCATTGCCAACATCACCTGGATTCCTTCCGACCAACAGCAACCGATTACCGGTTTTGACACCGGCCCGGCGAACGCACTGCTGGACGCCTGGTGCCTGAAACAGCTTGGCCTGCCCTACGATTCCGACGGGCACTGGGCCTCGGAAGGCAGGGTCGACGACCGCTTGCTCGAAGACATGCTGTCCGATGCCTATTTTTCCCGGCCCGCCCCCAAAAGTACCGGCAAGGAACGCTTCAATCTGGGGTGGGTAAAAACCATGGTTCAGCGTCATGATGAACTCAGGCCCGAGGATGTGCAGCGCACCCTGCTCCAACTGACGGTAGAGAGCATCGTCCGTCAGCTGCCTTGCGGCCGGGATACCCATCTCTATGTGTGCGGTGGCGGCACCCGAAATCCCCTGCTGATGTCGGAACTGGCCCGAGTTCTCGATCCCGCCAAGGTCTCGGTGACCAGCGACCTGGGCCTCGATCCCCAGTGGGTGGAGCCGGTGGCGTTTGCCTGGCTGGCCGAGCAATCCGTGTCGGGCAGCTCCGGAAACCTGCCGGAGGTAACCGGAGCCAGGGGTGAGCGTATATTGGGTGCAATTTACCAGGCCTGAAATACAGACGAAAAAAAGGAGAGCATCTGCTCTCCTTTTTTTGTTTGATGCTGTTTTTACCAGCGCTGCCGATCAGATCGAAAACGAACTGCCACAGCCACAGGTCGAACTGGCATTCGGGTTCTGCACGACAAACTGTGACCCCTGCAGCCCTTCCTGATATTCGATAGTGGCGCCCACCAGATACTGATAGCTCATCGGATCAACCAGCAGGCTTATACCGTCGCGTTCAATCACGGTGTCTTCGTCGTCCTGATCTTCATCGAACGAGAAACCATACTGGAAGCCGGAACAGCCACCCCCGGTGACGAACACGCGAAGCTTGAGGTTCGGATTTTCCTCTTCCTCGACCAACTCCCGTACCTTGGCAACCGCGCTGTCGCTGAAGAACAGTGGTGCGGCCATTTGCTGCTGAACAACGCTCAACTTTGCCTCCGGACTCGTTCTGAATAACAGTGGAAATTATCATATTCCCGACTAAAACAATCAACTATTCGGATTTACCACCATCCTCAATGTCCATCGCCGGTTCTGCCGCCCTTTCGGCCTTGGCCGCAGGGGCATTCTTCTGTGTTTTCGACCCGTCGGTCAGCAATCCCAGGGATTCCTGCTGGTGGACGAGGTTGCCGTTTACCGACGCGCCCATCGCCATCTCGATCAGATTGTAATATACGTTACCACTAATGACGGCGTTTTCCGCCAGCTCCAGGTGCGCCGAGGAATAGACATCGCCATGTACCTTACCGTTGATAATGACGTGCGGGGCGACGATGTCACCGGCAATGTCGCCAATCTCGGAAATACGCAGCACCGCATCGCTACCTTCTTCCGCCACCACTTTTCCACGTACGTGGCCATCAACGTGCAGGCCACCGGAAAAGGTGATGTCCCCATCCACGGTCGTTTTGGCAGAAATCAGCGTGTCAAAGTTGCCGGACGGGCGCCGGGGTTTCTGCTTTTTCTTGCGAAGCATGTTAATTCTCCGTTAAGTCATCCCAATCGAAAGTTCGTTCTGCCTGTGAGGATTTTTGCCCCTTTGCTCGCGCCACGACCTGAACTTCCCGTGGCTCGAAATTTTCTGGCAACACCAACAGCCCCGCCACATCCTGAAAATATCGGAAGCGGAATTTCACACCGAGGTCCTGGATATCCTTAGACAGGTCGCGCAAGGCGATGACTTCTTTTTCTTCGTCGCGAAGGCCGATGACATTCACTGCCACCACGCCCTCGATGTAGCTTTTATTATTGCCCACCTGCGTCAACGTCATCTTGAAGTCGTACGCACCAGGCTGGGGATCTTTTGCCAGCGAAAAGCTGTCCACCTGAAGACCTTTGCTGGTCTCCGAGGGAGCCATGATATTTTGATAGAAAGTGAGGTCGGATTTCAGTGATGCAATCTGGGTTTCGAGCTCGACAATCGTGGTTCTGGCGCGGTTGAGGGCCTGTTTGTCGATCAGCCTCCCACGCTCCAGATTCACCACCTGCTGACGAGCTTCCGTATATTGGTCTTCAAGGCTGTCCAGCTCGTCCTCCAGCACCTCATTGGTGGCAGCCATGCTGGAGAAATGGGCGCCGCCCTGATCCACACCCACCGCATATCCGACCGCCGCAGCGCTCACGCTGAACACCAGTAGAATCAGGGTTCGACGTACCCGGTAACCCGGTCGGTGCCGAACCACAACATACTCCTTTTCCGGCTTGCGCTTGTCGACCACGGAACCCCCTTAAGGCAGGAACGCCGGAGCACTGAGCCCCTGTGTTTCATCAAGCTTGAACATGATATTCATGTTCTGAACCGCCTGCCCGGCGGCGCCTTTCACCAGATTATCGATCACCGAAGAGACGATCACGATGTTGCTGTCTTCCTGACGATGCAGCGCCATCCGGCAATGATTGGCACCGCGCACACTTCGGGTTTCCGGATGACTGCCCTGAGGCATGACATCCACGAAGGGCTCATCACGGAAGCGTTCTTCGAAAAGGGTCTGGAGACGCTCGAAATCAGCAGGATTTTTCAGTTCCGCGTACAGGGTTGCCTCAATACCACGAATCATAGGCACCAGGTGTGGCACGAAGGTGACTTCCACATCTGCCTGGGCAATGGCCGACAACCCCTGGCGAATTTCAGGCAGGTGCCGGTGGCCGGACGCACCATAGGCTTTGAAACTCTCGCCGATCTCGCCATGCAGCATACCGATCTTGCCCTGGCGACCCGCGCCACTGGCGCCGGATTTGGCATCGGCAATCAGGCGGGAGGGGTCCACCAGGCCACTTTCCAACAGCGGCAAGAAACCGAGCTGGATCGCGGTGGGGTAGCAACCGGGGTTAGCCACCAGCTGGGCATCCCTGATGGCGTCCCGCGCCACTTCCGGAAGGCCATACACCGCCTTCTCTGCCCACTCGCCACTCTCGTGGGGCATGCCGTACCAGTCAGCCCAGACCGAGAGGTCCTTGAGTCGAAAATCCGCCGAGAGATCCACGATGCGCACGCCGGCAGACACCAGTTCCGGGACCATCCGCATCGCGACACCGTGAGGCGTGGCAAAGAACACCAGGTCGCAGGACTTGAGGGTTTCGACATCGGGCTCAGAGAAGGCAAGATCGTAGTGTCCGCGTAAGTTCGGGTACAGATCCGCCACCGGCAATCCGGCTTCCGAGCGTGAGGTAATACAGCTGACGGTAACGTCCGGGTGAGTAGCGAGCAGCCTCAGCAGCTCCACCCCGGTGTAACCCGTGCCTCCTACGATGCCTGCTTTGATCACGATGTTCTCCAACGACGTGCTTTTGGTGTGTGAATTGAGCCGTAGTCTACCATGATAAACCAACGACTTATTGCAGCCCGCCCGCCGACCGTTACAATGTCGTCAGAAAAACGTCGTAACCCCACAGCACGCAAGCGGAATCCCTGCCTACATGCGCAAACTCTGGCAACACATCAGCGAGTACTCAAGTACTGTTTTCCGCAACAGGCTGTCGGGTGTCGACGCACTGCCACAACTGGCGGTGCTCGGCCTGTTATCCGGCATCATTACCGGGGTAGTCATCCTGGTGTTCCGGTTTGCGATCGAATGGCCGCTGGAGCACTTTCTGCCCGGGGACAGCGCGGAATCGTTCGAGGAACTGGCGCCGCTGACCCGAGGGGTTCTCCCGCTGCTCGGCGCGCTGATGCTGGGGCTGATGCTGCACCGCCTGGCTATCAGTGATCGCAAGGTGGGGATCGTTCACATCATGGAGCGACTGAACTACCACCAGGGCTACATGTCGTTCCGCAGCGCGGTCGTCCAGTTTGTCTGTGGTGTGTCCACGGTGCTGACCGGCCAGTCCGCCGGCCGGGAAGGCCCCGCCGTCCATCTCGGCGCCGCGTTTTCCAGCATGATGGGGCAATGGATGCGCCTGCCCAACAACAGCATCCGGACCCTGGTGGCTTGCGGTTGTGCCGCCGCCATCTCTGCCTCGTTCAACACGCCGATATCCGGCGTTATCTTTGCCATGGAAGTGGTGATGATGGAGTACACCATTGCCGGTTTTACGCCCATCATTCTTGCGGCAGTGAGCGCGGCGGTGGTGACCCACCTGGTCTATGGCCCGGAACCTGCGTTCAATGTTCCGGCGCTGACCATGAATTCACTCATGGAAATCCCGTGGATTCTGGCCATCGCACTGATCATCGGTGTCGCTGCCGCCCTGTTCATCCACCTCGTGGACACCATGGGCCGCTTCCATCAACGGCCAGTGCTGGGCCGTATCGCGGTTGCGGGTCTGATCATGGTGCCCTTTGCGCTCGTTGTGCCGCAAACCATGGGCATTGGCTATGACACGGTCAACGAAACCATCGATGGCCAACTGGGCTTCTGGTTCCTGCTCATCGTGGGCGTCACCAAGCTGCTGGTGACCTCTTTGACCATTGGCCTTGGCATGCCCAGCGGGGTGATTGGCCCGACCTTGTTTATGGGCGCGACACTGGGCGGTGCCATGGGGCTGATCGGCACACAAATTGCGCCCCAGTCGGCTTCATCGGTGGGTTTCTACGCCATGCTGGGCATGGGCGCCATGATGGGTGCCGTGCTGCAGGCCCCGCTTGCTGCGCTGATGTCGCTGATGGAACTTACCCGAAACCCCAACATCATCCTGCCCGGCATGCTGATTATTACCACGGCGACGCTGGTGACCAGTGAGGTGTTCGGCAAGAAATCGCTGTTCCTGACCATCCTGAAAAGCCAGGGCCTGAGCTACCAGAACTCGCCAGTGATCCAGGCCCTTCGGCGGGTCTCCGTGGGTGCGATTATGGAGCGCAACATCCACCGAACCCAGCGTCACCTCACCCCGGACGAAGCCCGGCAGACACTGAAATCCGAGCCCAAGTGGCTGGTGGTCGAGGGCAAGAACGGCCCTACGGCCATCTTGCCTGCAGTGGATCTGGCGCGTTTCCTGGAAGACGCCGAAAAACCCGAACACGCCGAGGACGGCCCACTGGAATCGGTGGACCTGATGAAGATTCCGGCCAACCGCCGCGATATTGCGCCGGTGCAGTACCAGGCCACGCTGGAAGAGGCCCTTCACCAGTTCGATGCAACCAATGCCGAAGCCCTGTACGTACAACGGCATGTGGCGCCCGTGATTCAGCGGATATACGGGATCGTGCTGAAAACCGATATCGAAAGTTATTACCAATACCGACGGAGCTGACACATGCTGTGGGTTAAGGCGTTTCATATTATCGCGATGGTGTGCTGGTTCGCCGGCCTGTTCTATCTGCCCCGGTTATTTGTCTACCACGCCAATTGCGAGGACGCACCGGGCCGCGATCGGTTCAAGATCATGGAGCGCAAGCTGTACCGCGGCATTACCACGCCATCGATGATCGCGACCGTCGTGCTGGGCGTCTGGCTGATCGGCTACAACCCGTCAGGCTACCTTGCCCAGGGCTGGATGCACGCCAAACTGCTGCTCGTGGCGCTGCTGATCGCCTATCATTTTTATTGCGGGCATCTGGTCACCGTTTTCCGGGATGACCGGAACCAGCGCAGCCACGTGTTCTACCGCTGGTTTAATGAACTGCCGGTACTGGTACTGCTGGCAGTGGTGATTCTGGTTGTAGTCAAACCGTTTTAAGGAGTCGCGCTATCAAACTGCACAACCGTCCCCAGGTTCTGATTCTGTCCGGGCTGGATCCGTCCGGCGGTGCCGGCATACAAGCTGACATACAAGCCTGCACCTCCCTTGGCTGCCACCCATTGCCGGTGCTGACCTGTCTGACCGTGCAGGACACCGTCAATGTTTATGAAGCCGACGCGATCGATGCCGACCTCATTCACCGCCAACTCAACTGTCTGGCCGGCGACACCCCCATTCATGCAGTAAAAACCGGGGCGCTGGGCAATGCCGCCATCGTTGACGTTCTGCTGGAGCTCCTGCAGGACTATCCGGAGATTCCGCTCATCGTCGATCCGGTGATCAAGGCCGCCGGCGGCGGTGATCTGGCCGACGGCGAGCTGATCAGCGTGATGAAGAGCCGTCTGTTCCCCCGGGCAGAAATGATCACTCCCAACGGTGACGAACTGGCCATCCTGGGTGATAACGCAGATCCGGAGCGCGCGGCGCGAAACTTACTGGACGCGGGCTGCTCGTCGGTGTTGGCCACCGGTGGTCATGGCACCGGTCTGCACATTACCAACACCCTCTATAACCACGCGCCCGAGCCCATGCACTGGAACGTCGAGCGGGTGGGTGGTGTCTACCACGGCACGGGCTGCACCCTGGCCGCCGCCATAACCGCCGGGCGGGCCTGTGGCCTGTCGCCCCGGGCCGCAGTATCGCAGGCCCAGAACTACGTACACCGCGCGGTCCTGCACGCCCTTGAGGTTGGCAAGGGACAACCCGTGCCCGACCGCGGCATTCCCTGGGAACGGTGAACGACACCATGGACAAAGGCCTGCGCCCCGGCCTGTATGGTGTGACAGACTCCATGCTCACGCCGCCGGAAACCCTGATCGCCTCCGTAGAAGCCGCACTGCGCGGTGGGGCGGTTTTGATACAATACCGGGAAAAGCAGGCACCGGCCCCCGAGCGCCTGCGCCAGGCGCGGAACCTGCAGGCGTTGTGCCGTAACGCCGGTGTGCCACTGCTGATCAATGACGACCCGGAGCTGGCGAGACGCTGCGGCGCCGCAGGCGTGCACCTGGGCCAAGGCGACGCGGCTGCGTCCGAAGCCCGGCAACAGCTTGGCGAGAACGCCATTATTGGGGTGACCTGCCACTCCCGGCTGGCACTGGCGCAAGAGGCTTGCGCGGCAGGAGCAGATTACCTGGCATTCGGCCGGTTTTTCCCGTCTGCAACCAAGCCCAAAGCACCGGCCGCCGACGTCTCGGTGCTCACACAAGCCAGAGCGTACGGCCGCCCCATTTCTGCCATTGGCGGAATCACGATTGATAACGGCGCGCCTTTGATTCAGGCCGGGGCCGACTTACTGGCGGTTGTTGGCGGCCTGTTCGGCGGACCGGCAGACACAATCGAGCAGCGGGCAAAAACCTTTTCCCGCCTGTTCGAACAACATCACCCTCTTTTTTCAATGCCCAGATAACAGGACACAACTTGCATGACACATTCCGAAACGCTGTTCACGGAAGCCCAGAAATACATTCCCGGTGGCGTGAACTCGCCGGTGCGGGCTTTTCGTGGCTTGGGTGGAACCCCGATTTTCTTCAAACACGCCGAAGGGGCCTACCTGTACGACGAAGATGACCGACGCTACATCGATTACATTGGCTCCTGGGGCCCGATGATTCTGGGCCATGCCGACCCGCGCATCAAAGAAGCCCTGCACGCGCAGGTGGACATCGGCATTGGCTACGGCGCACCGACCGCCATCGAAACCGACATGGCCCGGAAGGTTTGCGATCTGGTGCCCTCCATTGACCTGGTGCGCATGGTGAACTCAGGCACTGAAGCGACCATGAGTGCCATTCGCCTGGCCCGCGGCTACACCGGTCGCGACAAGATCGTGAAGTTCGAGGGCTGTTACCACGGCCATGTCGACTCTCTTCTGGTGAAGGCAGGCTCCGGCGCGCTGACGCTCGGCGTCCCCAACTCACCGGGCATTCCGGCCAGCCTGGCCGAACATACCCTGACTCTCGACTTCAACGACATCGACGGCGTTCGGGAAACCTTCGCCACCATGGGCGACCAGATTGCCGCCATTATTGTGGAACCGGTCGCTGGCAACATGAATTGCATCCCGCCGGTGCCTGGATTCCTGGAAGGATTGCGCGAGGTCTGTGACGAACACGGATCGGTCCTGATTTTCGACGAAGTCATGACCGGTTTCCGAGTCTCTCTGGGCGGCGCCCAGGGCCTTTACGGCGTAACACCCGACCTCACCGCCCTCGGCAAGGTCATTGGCGGCGGTCTGCCGGTAGGCGCCTTTGGCGGCAAGCGTGAAATCATGGAACACATCGCGCCACTGGGCCCGGTGTACCAGGCCGGTACCCTCAGCGGAAACCCGCTGGCCATGCGCGCCGGTCTGGCGACCCTGAACGCCATTTCCGAGCCGGGATTCCACGACCGCCTGACCGAGAAAACCACCGCCGTGCGTGATGGTATCAAGGCCGCTGCAGACGCGGCGGGCATCCCGTTGACGGTTCAGAGTGCCGGAGCGATGTTTGGTTTCTTCTTCACCGAAGAGGAGTCGGTGACCCGCTTTGACCAAGTCATGCGCTGTGACAAAGAGCGCTTCAAGCAGTTCTTCCAGGGCATGCTGAAAGAAGGCGTCTACCTCGCGCCCTCCGCGTTCGAAGCAGGATTCACCAGCGCGGCACTGACCGACGCGGACATCGAACACACCATTGCTGCTGCGCACAAGGTTATGGCCACCCTGTAACGGTGGCGCCGTGGATGCGTGCCTCAGGCTCGAGCGCGCATCCAGCCTGCCCTTCTCCCATCGGCTAAATTCGGGCCTTTCCAGGCCCACCGATGAACGCCGCGCGCTTTTGGTCAATTTGCGACCACACCGCTCTGTGTCTGAGGGAAGTTTTCAGAAGCTGGCTTCAAGCGATGCCATAAAGGTATGGCGCCGGTAATCGTAACGGTCAATCCGGCTGCTGTTGTCCTGAAGATCCCATTCGGCCCGAACCAGCCATCGGTCCGAAAGCTGATGTTCGGCGAACAGTCCCGCTTCAAACCATTGATCGACACGCCGCTGGACGGTCAGCACATCGTCCTGGATCAACGCATGGGCGTCCTGGTACCGACTGTATCGGAAGGCGCCCAGCCAGCCTGCGGTAACGCGAGCGCTCACCTGATATCGAAGGCTCATCGCAAATTCGTGACGCTGCGGAGAGACACTGACAAACTGCTCGCCATTGCTGAAATCGGCCCGGTTATTCAACTCGACGCTGTACTCACCCCGCCAGCGCCAGTGGCCCCATAGTTGCTGTGCCGTCAGCCTGGCTTTGTACCACTCGCCATCGTAGGCGCCGAAATTTTCGCCGCCAGCCACTTGTGCGATGGCCAGGGACACCCCGCAGCGTGACAGGCCCAGCAACTCACCACACTGGCGCCATTGCTGGAATCCCTCGAACCCGTAGCGGCGCTCGAACCGTTCGGTGTCGAACCAGGACTGACTCAGCGCCAGCCCCACACCCCGAGTTCCTACCTGGTGCGGAACAATCCATAACAAATCCGAGGCGATCAGCGAGGTGTTGAATTCAGATTCTGACGGGTATTGACGGCTGTACACCACGCCGTCCAAGCGCAGCTCACCGGAACCGGCCCGGGTCAAGCCCAGAGAACCGGTGGCCAGCAGTTCGGCGAACCCCCCGCCTTCGCTGGAGACACTGGTATCCGGCAGGCCGGCGATGTTGCTGTCATAGCCTCCGGCGGCAATCACATAGGCATTCGGTTCAGTCAGGGGGTAACCGTCCGGCTCCTGCGCCGGTCTCAGCTGCTGCAATTGCAGATTGGCCATGGCCCGCAGCTTGTCCGGCGCCGCGCCATCAAGAGTTCGCTCAAACCAGGCCTCAGCAGCCAGGGTATCACCCTGCTCCAGCGCCACCAGGCCCAGATTGTAGGCGGCGAGCGGTTCGTGACGGGTACCGAGAAGGAGGTGGAATGTTTGTTCAGCGGCGGGGTAGTCGGCCAGGCGATAATAAACCACGCCGAGGTTGTACAACAAAGACGCGGAGGTGAGTCCACCGGTCCGGGCCGCCTCGAAAGATCGACGGGCGTCGTCCAGGTTGCCGGACTGAAACTGGGTAATACCGCGCTTGAAAGCATCAACCGGAGTCGGCGCTTCATCTGCCACTACTGCACTGGAGGCAAGAGCAAACAGCCAGCCCCCCAAAATCAGCCGATTAAGCAGCAAGAGGTTGTCTCCGGGTCAGATAACATCTCGGAGGTCCGACAAAAACGAACCAAAACTCCGAACTACATCACCGAAGAGTATAAGAACGGGAAGATGAAAAAAAGGGCAGCGGGCCGGTGAAGCGCTTTCAGCCGGCCGGGGGTGTCAGGGTTTGAGGTCAGGGCCGGTCACGTCGCGCACGTCTGGCACATCATTGGCACCGACGTCGGGCCGGGCATTATCGATGGCGTCCGGAAGGTTGTTTGGGCGCTCAGTCTTGTCCCGAACACTGTCGTTCCGACCGGTCATTTCCCGGGCGTCGCGAGCAGCAGAGCGGGCTTCGTCTCGCTGGTCCGCACCCTTTGCGACAAGGTCCCGGGACTTGTCGCGGTCAGCGGACTTGTCGCGGCCGGCGGAAGAAACAGCGGGCACGGCCCGCGGCAACTCGATTTCCCGGACCACGGAATTCATCAGGTCGGCGTCATCCACCACCATGCGCATCGTCACATCGAGATCATCGCCAGCCTGACTCACGGTCGATATCAGCAGGCCCGCAACCACCGCAAGCACTGGCAGCATCGACGAAGCTGCTGAACCGTAACGTTTCACGACGAGGGCACCTCCTCAACTGCAGATGGGTAATCCGGGATCGCACCCCGGAAAATCTTTTGGCGATCACCGGTGTCGAGCTTGGCAACCAGTTCCCCGGCACCCGGGAACAGAACTTTCAGTGGCAACGCCAGAACGTTGTCGCCGGCCTCCAGACTCACCTGCCAACTCAACTCCTGACGCCCGGGCCAGGACGCCAGTTCCACATTCGGCGGCAGCTGGATCGTCAACGTCACGTTCTCAAGCGGCTCTCCGGAGTGGAACGCCAGACGAACGGTTTGCTCAACGGGCTCACCATACACCGGTTGCACGTTTTCGGGCTGACCAACTTGCGCCTGCTGGGACGCCGCAATCGCCGCGGAGTCACTCTGACTTTGATCACCGCCCATGAACACACCGAGGGAAATCCCCATGGCCAGGGCTGCCGCAACAGCGCCCCCCATTACGCGGTGACTCCAGCCGCCGGTGGTGCCAGCCGTCTGTTTGGTCGCGGCCGCCAGTACCCGGGCTTCAAAGCCCGATGAAGCCGGCGGGATGGGGTTGCGGTGCCGAAGTACATCCCTGAGGGTTTGCTCGGATTCCATCAGGGAGTGACAGGAAGCACAGCCACGCAAGTGCTGGGCAACCGTTTTGTTGCGCTCAGCTGGCAGCTCGTTGTTCAGGTAAGCGATCAGGCTTACGCGTATTTCCCGACACGTCATATTGTTCACCTCATTCACCAACACGCTCAAGATGCCGCGTAGGTTCCAGCTCCCTGTGAATTTTTTTTCTCAGCGCAGCACGACAGCGATGCAAACGGGATTTCACGGTACCCAGAGGGATGTCGAGGATATCCGCAATCTCCTCCTGTCGCCATCCATCCACATCATGCAACAACACCAACGTACGCTGATCCGGCGGCAGGGTGGCAAGCACCCGATCCAGTGCCGGGCCCAAACGGGCATGTTCCAGCATCAGGTCCGGGCCGGCGTTGTCAGATTCCAGGCTATCCAGCCAGTCGGCCTGACCATCCGCCTCCACCAGATCACTCAGGACCACATCACCCTGGCGGGACTTGCGCCGCACCTGATCAATAAAATGGCGATAGAGCACCCGGTTTAACCAGGGGCGCAACTGTTCCACGGCTTCGAGCTCGTCGAGCCTGGGGTAAAGCTTGACGACGACATCCTGAACCAGGTCTTCCGCATCCTGTTGCTGGCCGGACAGGCGAAACGCAAAACGGTAGAGAACATCCAGATGGGGCTGAACGAGCTGCTCAAAACGCCGGGACTTGGACTGTTTGAAGGATAAGAGAGACAAAACCGCTACTACCTAAAGTGGTTTCTATACAGATCAGCAGTCTATACCAAGCCACTTTATGTTGACCCGATGGATCCACTTTTAAAGTCATTAATGAGGAAACGTTAACAAAACGGACAGAACTTTTTATGGGGTATGGGCGTTAGGATAGGGACCGTTTTTGACATTGGTTAACAAATTCACGCTCGCCCAAGGGGGTTTTATGAACCGTATCATCCGCGTTTTCACCGTTTCAGCGCTGGCAGCAGGTATTGCCGCGTGCGGTGGCGGCAATGACACAGGCAATACAGGCACCGTTTCCATTGGCCTGACCGACGCACCGGCCCTGGAGTTCTCCAACGTCACCGTCGCCTTCACCGGCATGTCCCTGAAGCCCGAAGGCGGCAAATGGATCGAGTTCGATTTTGCCAGGCCCAAAACCTGGAACCTGCTGGAACTGCAGGGCGGCCTGAGCGAGCCGCTGATCACCGACGAAGAGGTTCCCGCCGGTGCCTACAGCGAAATCCGCCTGTACATCGACACCTCCCAATCCTTCGCCAACCTGGCAAGTGCTCCGGACGTACCCAAAACCCTGGCGGCGCCATCCGGCGAACAGAGCGGCCTGAAACTCAAGGGCGAAATGGTGGTTGCTGCGGACACCACTACCGACTTCACCATCGACTTCGACGTGCAGAAATCCATTGTCGACCCGCAAGGTGAGTCGCTCGCCGACTACCTGCTCAAGCCCACCCTGCGCCTGGTGAACAATCTGGAAGTCGGCTCCATTTCCGGACAGGTGGATTACGGCACCATCAACCAGGATCCGAACCTGACCGACTGCTCTGCGGATTATGAAGGTGCCATCTACGTCTACACCGGCGCGGACGCCTCGCCGACCGACCTGAACGTCAGCCTCGAAGAAGCCGGCCCGCTGATGACGATTCCTGTCACCGATCAGGATATGGACGGCCTTTACGAGTACACGGCGGCCTTCCTGCCGGCTGGCGATTACACCATCAGCTACAGCTGTCAGCTGGATGACAACGAAACAACCGATAAGGTGGAGTTCCTTGGCACCCAGAACGTGAGCGTTATCCCCAACACAGACACCAAAGCGGAAACCATTCCCCTGGTGCTCTGATCTAGACGCTTAACAAAAAACCCCGCGGTGAGCGGGGTTTTTTTGTGTCTTCAAACCAAGGTATTACAGCGCCGACGCCCTTTCCTCAGCCTGATCGGCACCGGCCACGTTACCCCGCGCCCGACGGATATCCGCCAGCAACAACCACCCTGCCCGCTGCATACGCAGATCACTGCCTGCCACCGACAAGCCTTTGAGAGCAAACTGCTCGGCCGTACCGAGCTGATCGCTGACCACGTAGGCCTGGGACAGTTTGAAGTACACCGCCGCGGAACGCGGTGATATCCGCTGCGCCCGCTCCAGTCGGCCAATGGCCGCTGGCACATTTCCCTGGGCCAGCAAGGCATCCGCTTCCCGCACCAGGCTCAATGCCGCCGGTGACAGCTGCTCTCCGGCGTCCCGATAGCTGGGAGAAGAACTCTGCGGCGCTGACTCAACGGGCGCGCTCACCTCCGGCTCCGGCTGCTCGCTCTTGCGCCAGACCGGCGCACTATCAGTGTTCGTCCCGACGTCTGTTCGCGGAGGCTCCGGCGCATCAGTGGGCTGACCGCCCACGGGCACATAAATCGATTCACCCGGGGCGGTGGCACAGCCGGCCATCACCAGCATTGCTGCGGCCACCGGAACCCATAAACCGTTTCGCATATTCATTGGAACAATCCTTCAAACCAGCCTTTGATTCGTTTCTGGAGCACACCGGAACAGGAAACCTCCTGAGTAGGTTCACTGCCCGCGATAAATGGCATCCGTCGTGCGTTGTCACAGTATTCATTGGTGAGTGCCTGTCGCTGCCCGTTCACCCAGTGGTACCCCACCCCATCCGGCATGACCGGAGCAAAACCATGCTGGGGCACTTGCGCCATGAATCGGGACCAGACCGGCAGCGCGCCACTGGCACCGGTCAGTGATGTCGCGCCATTATCATCGCGCCCCACCCAGGCCACGGCCAGCAGATCCCCGCTGAAGCCGGCAAACCAGGAATCCCGGCCATCGTCCGTGGTGCCGGTTTTGCCGGCCAGAGCCAGTTCCTCGGGCACGTTGTAATAGGCCGAACGGCCGGTACCCTCGCGCATGGTTTCCTGCATGGCGTACTGAACCAGATGCACAGCCGCCGGGTCAGCCACCTGATCCACCGCCAGATTGTACCGGCTGAGCGGCGCATTCTGGGCATCGGTCACCTCGCGGATGGTACGCAGTGGCGTATTGAACCCCGACGTTGCCAGCCCCTGATACATCTGGGCAACGGTCACCGGACTCATGGAAACAGCCCCCAGCAGCATCGAGGGGTACTCGGGAATGTCAGAGCTCACGCCAAACTTCTGCAGGGTGTCCCGCACTTCGCCCACCCCAATATCGAGCCCGACCCGAACGGCGGGCAGATTGTAGGAGCGCGACAGCGCCTCGTGCAAAGGCACGGGGCCACGCTCCTCACCGTCGTAGTTTTTCGGCTCCCAGCGCCGCCCGTCATTGAACTCAAGGGCAAAGGCCTTGTCCTGAACCGGCGTGATCAATGTGTAGCGCTCCGGGTATTCCAGAGCAGCAAGGTAGATAAAGGGCTTGATCAACGAGCCAACTAACCGATTCGCGTCCAGTGCCCGATTGAAACCGGCAAATTGGGGATCGCGGCCACCCACCAGCGCCAGCACTTCCCCGCTGTCCTTGGCGGTCACCACCAGCGCGGCCTCCAGTTCGCTGGCATTTGCCAGCCGGGGCACCGTATCGGTTACCGAATACTCGGCCGCGTACTGGATGGCGGGATTAAGCGTGGTGAAAATCCGAAGCCCTTCGCTGCGCAGGTCCTCTTCGCGATAATCCCGCGCCAGATGCCGGCGCACCAGATCAATGTAGGCCGGATAACGGTTTTCGGAATAGGATGGCCGTTCACTGACACCGAGCGGCATACCCCGCGCCCGCGCCGCGGTCACCGAATCAATCAGTGCCGCATCTTCCATCTCCGAAATCACCAGGTTGCGACGCTCGGTCGCCCGCTCGGGATGGCGCCGTGGATTGTAATAACTCGGCCCCTTGACCATGCCGACCAGCAACGCCAGCTGGTGTATCTGAAGATCTTTCAGGGGCTCACCGAAGAAGAACTGACTGGCCAGACCGAAACCGTTAATACTGCGGGTGCCGGCCTGCCCCAGATACACCTCATTGAGGTAGGTTTCGAGGATATCGTCCTTGTCGTAATGCATTTCCAGCAGGACCGACATCAGAGCCTCATTGCCCTTGCGCAGCAAGGTCTGCTCCCGGGTCAGGTAGAAGTTCTTCACCAGCTGCTGGGTCAGGGTGCTGCCACCCTGAACGATGCGACCGGCCCGGATATTGGCCAGCATGGCCCGGGCAATCGACAGGGGCGCAACGCCAAAGTGCTGGTAAAAATTTCGGTCCTCAATGGTGAGCAAGGTTTGCGTCAATAACTCCGGCACATCTTCCAGCTGGACGAGAATCCGGTCTTCTTTGTGGGCCGGGTAAATACCACCAATCTGAGCCGGCTCCAGACGCACAATCGGCGACGACTCGCCGCGCAGCACGGAAAAATTCTCTATTCGGTCCCGGTAGATGCTCAGTGCCAGCTGGCGCCTGGGCTCGGCACCATCAGGGAAGGCAAAGCCGCGGGTGCTGATAACGAACCGGCCACCGTTACGGCGGTAACTCCCGGGCTTGGTCCCATCACCTTTGCGAAAGCCAGCCAGTGCCAGTTCCCGCTCCAGGGCCCCGGCACTGATGCCGGCGCCGTCGTAGAGTTCCAATGGGCGCGCGTAGACCCGCGAAGGAATCTCAAACCGGCGCCCCTCGAAACGGGACGTCACCACCGCATCGAGGTAGACCATCCAGCAGGCCAGCAAAACCGCGCCGAAAATGACAAATCGAAAGAACGTACGCCAGAACCAGGGACGACGCTGGTTTTTTGCCGTTTTTTTCGGGGATTTACGCTTCTTGCCTGAGGGAGAGTTCGATTTTTTCATGGCCGGCATTATACCGAATGGTATTGAGACGAAGGCAGGCCAAGTATGTGTTATTTCTGTAAACCGGCAGCTATCATTAGACCTATAACAACGACACAAGCTCAGGGAAAGTGAGGTAAACACAGTGAGCGATGCATCCCCAGACACACTGATTCAGACACTGCAAAACCCCGAACTGTTCGACCACGCGGTGAGCGATTTCCGGGTGATCGAAACGCATATCTCACAGGTTCTCCTGACCGGCGATTACGCCTACAAGATCAAAAAGCCCATGGATTTCGGGTTCCTGAACTTCTCTACCCTGGAGCGTCGCAAGCATTTTTGCGAGGAAGAACTTCGACTCAACCGGCGTCTGGCCGAACCTCTGTATCTGGAAGTCCTGCCCATTACCGGCACGCCCGAGAACCCGGTCATTGGCGGTAGCGGTGAAGCATTCGAGTACGCCATCAAGATGCGGCAGTTTGACCAAAACCAACTGCTCGATCGGCTACAGGAACAAGGCCAGCTGGCACCGGAGCTCCTGACCGATCTGGCCCGGCAGGTCGCCGAGTTCCACGAACAGATCCCGAGGGTTGCGGCGGACAAGCCACTGGGTACACCGGAAGCCGTTTTCGCAGCCATGCAGGAAAACTTCGACCAGATCCGCCCCATGATCGAAGACAAGGACCTGCTCAACCAGCTCGACAATCTGGAGGACTGGACCCGGATCACCTTCGAACACCATCGCGATCAACTTGCCGAGCGCCGACAAAACGGCCTGATCCGCGAATGCCACGGCGACCTCCACCTCGCCAACATTACCCTGTTCGAGGACAAGGTCACCGTTTTCGACTGCATTGAGTTCAACGAGCCTTTTCGCTGGATTGACGTGATTAACGATCTGGCGTTCTTGTTGATGGATCTTGAGTCCCGCAATGAATATGCCCTCGCGAGCCGGGTCCTCAACACGTACCTGGAATACCGCGACGACTTTGACGCCTTGCCACTGCTTCCGCTGTACAAGGCCTACCGGGCAATGGTGCGGGCCAAAATCGCCCTGTTCACCATGGCGAACCCGTCACTGAGCGACGACGACAAAGCCGGACTGATGCAGCGTTACCGCGACTATGCCCAGCTGGCCGAGGAATACAGCGTGATTCCCACGCCCTATCTGCTGGCCAGCACCGGTTTATCCGCCAGCGGGAAGTCTCTGGTCTGTGCCACCATGGCCGGCGAACTGGGCCTGATTCGGCTGCGCTCTGACGTTGAACGCAAGCGCTTACACGGACTGGGTCCGCTGGAGGACAGCAAGTCCAGCGTTGGGGACAACCTGTACACCAAAGAGGCGACTGAAAAGACCTACCAGCGACTGGTCGGTATCGCGCGGAGCCTTCTGGCAGCTGGCGTACCGGTGGTGATTGATGCCGCTAACCTTAAGCAACGGGAGCGCACGCTGTTTGCCGACTTGGCCGAAGAGCAGGCCGTTCCCTTCGCCCTGCTGCATTGCGAGGCGCCCGAGGAGCTGCGCCGGGAATGGATCCGCAAGCGCTATAACGACGCCTCCGAGGCCACAGAAGACCTGCTGGACGATCAGAAAACCTGGTACGAACCGCTGACCGCCGAAGAGTGCAGCCATACCATCCATTTGCATACGGAACAGGAGCATGTGGCGGAGGCGGTTGCCGACCGGATCCGCCAGCACTTTGGCTTCGCTGCACATTGATCATGTCACCAGCAAGCCAGAACCTTATGGGCAGGGATGCATGAACAACACGGTAAAGAGCCCCTGGCAGACCGTGTGCAAGCTGAGCGAACTTCCGCCCGGCCTGTTTCTGGAATTCCGCATCCACCAGCCGGACCGCGATCCGGATACCATACCGCTAACCGGGTTTGCCTTCCTGCAGGATGGCAATCCGGCGGCTTACGTTAACCAATGCCCCCACCTGGGCGTCGAATTGAACTGGATGCCCGGTCGGTTCATGGACACCGACAACCTGTTCATACAGTGTTCCACCCACGGCGCCTTGTTCAAACCGGGCACCGGGGAATGCATCACAGGGCCCTGCCAGGGCGAGTACCTGACGGCCCTGGATGTGCGTGTCGAGGAAGGCCAGGTACAGATCAGGTTTCCAGACTGACCGGCACCGATTCGGTGAGCGCCAGACTGCCCGATGGTTCGCCCCCCTCCCCGGCCAACTCGGCCCGGTAAGCAAGCACTTCCACACCGGCCGCCACCGCTTCCCGCAATAGCGCCCCGTAGGCCGGATCGATATGGTCTGCGGGCTGAACCACCTCCACCCCGGTGTGATTGACCACGAACAGCAGGACGGCCCGATCACCCTGCGCCGCCTGCCCGATCAGCTCCCGAAGATGCTTTTGGCCCCGAACGGTTACCGCGTCGGGGAAGTAGCCCTGCCCAGCATCCGCAAGCGTGACATTCTTGACCTCCACCCAGGCATCGGGCTTATGCGCGTGACCCGACAGGTACAGATCGATCCGGCTATTCTCTGCGCCGTATTTGACCTCGGACCGGCACGATGGGTAACCGGTTAATTCCGCAATGGTTCCGGCCTGCACCGCCGCTTTGGCCTGGGCGTTGGCCCGGCCGGTGTTAATGCACGCCAGTTGACCGGGTGCAACTTCCACCAGTTCCCAGGTGTATTTGAGCTTGCGCTTGGGGTTATCGCTACCGGTCAGCCATACCCGGGCGTTGTCCGGCTGACAGCCCAACATAGACCCGGTATTCGGGCAATGGGCCGTCACCTCAGTGCCATCGGGTAACCGGACATCCGCCAAAAACCGCTTGTAGCGACGCAATAAGTGCCCCTGGATCAGGGGATCTGAAAACTTCATGTGACCTCCGTACAAAAGTCGTCACGACAACGCTGGCACCCCCGTGACTAATCTGCTATTTTCCGCAAATTCCTGTTTCAGGACGACCACTTCGCCCAACTTGCAGCTAACACGTGACAGTGGCTGCATCCAGGGCAGGCAGGGCGTTCTTGAGAAGTACAAACAAGAGGCCGGCTCGATGGCAAATACAGCAGAACAACAACGCGAGAGTTTCACCAACTTCACCCCTTACGAAATGAAGAAGGGTGAAGAGTACATGAGTGACGACATGCTTCAGCACTTCAAGGGCCTGCTGCTTCAGTGGAAGCAGGAGCTCATGGAAGAAGTTGATCGCACCATGCACCACATGCAGGAAGACGCGGCAAATTACGCGGATCCGAGCGACCGCGCAACCCAGGAAGAGGAATTCAGCCTGGAACTGCGCACCCGGGATCGTGAGCGCAAACTGATCAAGAAGATCGATCAGACCATCGATCGCATCGACAAGGATGATTACGGCTTCTGTGATCAGTGCGGCGTAGAAATCGGCATTCGCCGCCTGGAAGCGCGCCCTACCGCCACCCTGTGCATTGACTGCAAAACCCTGGCCGAAATCCGGGAAAAGCAGACCGGTATCTAAGCCGTCATTCATCCGTCAGCAGCCGGCATGGCTACCCCCAAGCCGCCGGCTGATTGCCCATGACTACCCCACGCTATCGCGGCCGCTTCGCGCCATCACCCACAGGCCCACTGCATTTCGGCTCACTGGTGACCGCCCTGGCCAGCTATCTTGAGGCACGGGCCCACCAGGGTGACTGGCTGGTGCGCATTGAAGACCTGGACCCACTCCGGGAACCGCCGGAAGCCACCGATCAGATCCTTGCCAGCCTGGAGGCTCACGGCCTGATTGCGGACGAACCGATCCGCTTCCAGTCCCGCCGGCACCCAGCTTATCAGTCCGCCATTGAGCAACTGCTCGCTTCAGGCCATGCGTACCGCTGCGCCTGTTCCCGCAAGCAACTGAAAGCCAACGACGGCCGGCATCCCGCTCATTGCCGTGACACGACGGCGGTGCCCAGGCACATCCGCCACGCCATCCGCTTCAAGCTGGAAGATGAATCCAGCCATTGGCAAGATCAACTGTTGGGCCCGCAGCGACAAACCGTCAACGCTGAACTGGACGATCCGGTGCTGCTTCGCAAGGAAGGTTTTTTCGCCTACCAGCTCGCGGTGGTGGTCGATGACATCGACCAGGGCATTAGCGATGTCGTGCGCGGTTCGGACCTGCTGGACATGACAGCCCAGCAACAGCAGATCTATCGCGCACTCGGCGCCCAGCCTCCCGCGTGGCTTCACATCCCGGTGATTCTCAACGAGCAGGGCCAGAAACTCAGCAAACAGACCCACGCCCCCGCTCTGGATAACAATCGCGCCGCCGGCAATCTTGCCGAGGCCCTGCAGGCGCTGGGGCAAAACCCGCCGGGGCACCTCGCCGCCGCTGGTGTTGACGCGGTCCTGGAATGGGCCATGTCCCACTGGCGCAGAAGGGCCATTCACCTGACATCGGGCTAAGTGCATGGTATAACCCGGTTTTACCATTCACCCCGGATAGCGAGTCCGATGTACATTTACCGCCTGGTCTTCCTGCTGGTGCTGGCCATCTACATCTTTTCACCGAACATTCTGGATTGGTGGACCGAGCCGGGAAACGCCTGGTACACGCCCTATGTAATCTGGGCGGTGCTGATTGCCATCGGATTCTGGCTGGAGTGGCGGCGGGATCCTAATGAGTTTTAGCGCACCCACTCTGCTTTCAGCCAGCCTGATCTATCTTCTCCTGCTGTTTGGCATTGCCTGGATCACAGAGCGCGGCGCCTTGCCGCGCCACTGGGTCCGCCATCCGCTGGTCTACACCCTCAGCCTGGGTGTCTACGCCGGCATCTGGGCGGTGTACGCCGCCGTCGGCGTGGCTGCGGATACCGGCTACGGCTTTCTGGCCTATTACCTGGGTATCAGCGGGGCGTTTCTGCTTGCCCCGGTTTTGCTGAATCCGGTAATGCGAATCGGACGGGCCTATCAGCTCACGTCGCTGGCGGATCTGTTCGCCTACCGATACCGCAGCCAGTGGGCTGGCACCCTGGTCACCCTGTGCTCGGGCTCCGCCATTCTTGCCCTGTTGAGTATGCAGATTCAGGCGGTGAGCACCTCGGCGTCGATCCTGGCGCCAGAGACCCCCACCAACGTCATCAGCCTGATGTTCAGTATCACCGTGGTGCTGTTTGCCATGCTGTTCGGAACCCGGCGGGATCAGGCCTCGGAAAACCACCAGGGGCTGGTACTGGCCATCGCCTTTGACTCGCTGGTTAAACTGGTTGCCCTGCTGGCTCTCGGGGGCGTAGTCCTGTTCGGTGTGTTTGGCGGAATGGACGGGCTTGACCAGTGGCTGACCGATCACCAGTCACCCGCGACGACCATGACGCTCAGCATCGACGACGGCAGCTGGCGCGCCCTGATGCTGATGGCCTTTGCCGGGGCGCTGGTACTGCCCCACATGTACCATATGACGTTCAGCGAGAACCCGTCGCCCCGTGCACTGGCCAAGGCCAGCTGGGGGCTCCCGCTTTACCTGCTGCTGCTGGGCTTGCCAGTGCCGCTGATTCTGTGGGGCGGCCAGGCGCTGGAGGTAACTGTCCCGCCAAGCTTCTACGTACTCGGCATCGCTCAGGCGATCGACAGCCCGGCTCTCACCCTGCTGATGTACATCGCTGGCCTCTCAGCCGCCAGCGGATTGATGATTGTCAGCACCCTGGCGCTGGCGGGAATGGTCTTGAACCACATCATCCTGCCGCTGAAAACGCCACGGGAACAGGGCGACATCTATCGCTGGCTGCGCTGGGTAAGGCGCCTGCTCATCGCCATGATCATTTTCCTGGCGCTGTTGTTCCACCAGACCCTGGGCAAACACCTTGACCTGTCGATTCTCGGCATCCTGTCACTGTCTGGCATGCTGCAATTGCTGCCGGGAGCTCTGGGGGTCATCTACTGGCCCGAAGGCAATCGCCGGGGCCTGATTGCCGGCCTGATGCTGGGGCTTGCCATCTGGATCGTGACCCTGGTCCTGCCCTTCTCACACACCACCAACCTGCTGGTGCTTCTGGATGCACCACTGGTTCCCGATGACTCCAACTGGTACATCTTCACTTTCATCAGCCTGACCGCCAACGTGGCGCTGTTTGCCGTGGTGTCCATTCTCAGCGGCAGCACCGGCGAGGAAACCAGCGCCGCCCAGGCGTGCTCGGTCGGCGCCCTGTCCCGACCCCAGCGGCGCGAACTGCTGGCCACCTCGTCGGCGGATTTCGCGCGCCAGCTTTCCGAGCCGCTCGGGTTCGGCGTCGCCAAGCGGGAAGTCGAGCGGGCCCTTGCCCAGCTGAAACTGCCGGAAATCGAATATCGTCCGTACCAGCTCAGGCGCCTCAGAGACCAGATTGAGGTCAACCTGTCCGGCCTGCTCGGGCCCACCGTGGCCAGGGACATGGTGAAACGCTATCTCGGCTTCAAACCCATGGCCCGGGGTGGCACTGCCCAGGACATCCGGTATGTCGAACGGGCGCTGGGAGAATACCAGAACCGCCTGACCGGACTGGCCGGCGAGCTGGACAACCTGCGTCGCCACTACCGGCAAACCCTGCAGAATCTTCCGATTCCCGCCTGCTCCGTGGGCGAGGACGGCGAGATCCTGATGTGGAACCACACCATGGAAGCGCTGACCGGGATTTCCGCCGACGATGTGGTGGGCGCCAAGCTCATGACCCTGCCGGAGCACTGGCACCTTCTGCTGGATGACTTCAATCGCGGCGAGGACCTGCACCGCTACAAGCACCGCCTTGATCTGCAGGGCAAACCACACTGGCTGAACCTGCATAAAGCAGCCCTGAGCGGCCCGGACCACCCGGAAGGCGGCAGCATCATCCTGGTTGAAGACCAGACTGAAACCCGGTTACTCGAGGATGAGTTGATGCACAGCGAGCGGCTGGCATCGGTCGGCCGGCTGGCGGCGGGCGTGGCTCACGAAATTGGCAATCCGGTAACCGGAATTTCCTCCCTGGCCCAGAATCTGAAGCTGGAGACCGACAATCCGGATATTCTGGATACCGCCAATCAGATACAGCAGCAAACCCGGCGGATTTCGACCATCCTGCAATCCCTGATGAATTTCGCCCGCACCGGCAACCACGCACAGGCCAACCGCTACGAGCCAGTCGCCATCCGCCGCTGCGTGGATGAGTCCATCAATCTGCTGTCCCTGAGTGACAAAGACGGCCACATACGTTACATCAACGAACTGCCTGCAGAGCTTCGGGTGCAGGGCGATGAACAGCGTCTGGTGCAGGTATTCGTCAACCTTTTGGCCAACGCAAGAGACGCATCACCGGAGGGCGGCACGGTTTGGGTCAGTGGAAACGGCGACGGCTACTCCGCTATCATCGAGGTTGTCGATCAGGGCTCAGGTATTCCCGAGGATCAGCTGGACCATATTTTCGAGCCTTTCTACACCACCAAGGCTCCCAATAAGGGCACCGGGCTGGGCCTTTCGCTGGTGTACAGCATCATCGAAGAGCACTATGGCAACATACAGGTTGAAAGCCCCGCTGATAAGGAATCGGGCCGGGGCACCTGCGTGCGGCTCAGACTGCCAGCGTATGAATCGACCCCCGAGCACCACACGATCAGCCAGAACGAAAGGTCTTGACTCCAACTATGCCGCGCATCCTGATAGTAGAAGATGAAGACATCATTCGCTCTGCGGTTCGAAAACTGCTGCAGCATGCTGGCTACGAAGTATCGGATGCCAGCTCGGTGGAAGAGGCAGAAACCCTGGAACCCGATCAGTTTGACCTGATCATTTCCGATCTCCGTCTGCCGGGCGCCGCAGGCACCGAACTGATCAACCTTGCGCCCGACACCCCCGTGCTGATCATGACCAGTTACGCCAGCCTGCGCTCGGCGGTGGACTCCATGAAGATGGGCGCGGTGGAATACATCGCCAAGCCGTTCGACCATGACGAAATGCTGGCGGCGGTTGAAAACATCCTAGCCCGCAACCCGGCCGGCGCAGATCAGCCACAGAAGCCGTCAGACTCCGGTAGCGGCGAACAGCCCGACCCGGCCAGCATCATGTTCGGGCAATGCGAGCCCATGCAACGGGTGTTCACACTGATCCGTAAAGTCGCCCCCACGGAAACGACGGTGCTGATTCAGGGCGAATCGGGAACCGGGAAGGAACTGGCGGCCAGGGCCCTGCACCTGCTGAGCCCCCGGGCTGCCAAACCCCTGATTTCAGTCAACTGCGCCGCAATCCCCGAAAGCCTGATCGAATCGGAACTGTTCGGCCATGAGAAAGGAGCCTTCACCGGCGCCGTGTCCGCCCGCACCGGCTTGATCGAGGCCGCAGACGGCGGCAGCCTCTTCCTCGACGAAATCGGCGAATTACCGGCCGAAGCCCAGGCCAGGCTTTTGCGCGTGCTTCAGGAAGGGGAAATTCGCAAAGTCGGCTCGACCCAGAGTCGCAAGGTCAACGTGCGGATGATTGCGGCTACGCACCGCAATCTGAAAGCGATGACCGCAACGGGCGAATTCCGGGAAGACCTGTACTACCGACTGAACGTCATGCAGGTCCGCATTCCACCGCTAAGAGATCGCAAAGGCGACATCCTCGGCCTGGCCAGACGCTTCTTGCAGCAGCAGGCCGAGAAGATGGGCAAGCCCAATCTGAGCCTGAGCCCACAAGCCATGCAGGCGATGGAGCGTCATCGCTGGCCAGGAAACGTCAGGGAACTGGAGAACGCCATCGAACGCGCGACCATTCTTTGCGAGGGCGACATCATCACGCCGGACTTACTGGACCTCGAACTGGAAGCCGGAGACGAGCACATCCCTGAAAGTCTGGTCGCTGGCAACAATGAACAAAGCCGTGCTCCCGATGCAGATTCTGGCAGCGACCTATCGCTCGAAGACTACTTCCAGCATTTTGTCCTTGAAAATCAGGATCGCATGAGCGAGACCGAGTTGGCCCAGAAGCTCGGCATCAGCCGGAAATCGCTTTGGGAGCGGCGTCAGCGCCTTGGCATCCCCCGGAAAAAAACCTCCGGTAGCTGAAGCGCTTCAAAAGACGACGGCTCGCGAAACCGTGAACCGACGCTCATTTGTTACCTCATTGTTCCCCACGGTAACACCCAGGCTGACCCAAAACGCGAAACCGGTAACACATGGTGGCAGAACCAGGTAACACCACCCCTCCCCAAAAACCTATGTTACTGTTATTAAAGAAGTTAAAAAAACTGGCACGCACCCTGCAGACTCTAGAGCGCACAACAACAAAAACAAGATCGTGAGTGCGGCGCCTCAACAAAAACAAAAAGCCGCCAGAAAAGCGTTCAGCAACAAAAACAACAATAGAACGCAAGCGAACTGAGTGTTTTGGGTACTTGGCTTTTTAGTGATCCCACAGCATGTGCGGGTTGTAGATGTAGAGAAGAATCGCCGGAAAGGCGGCACTGCAGCTACCACGGACTCGCTCGATGTTTCTGATCACTCTGTGTATTCAAAGCTTTCCGTTTGCACTCCTGTATCTCCACTTTGGAGATCAGCATAAGGGGTAAAAAAAGAATAATCCCGCTAACAACAAAAACAACGCAGATCGTCAACGCTTTCGAGGCGGATCCGTGAACACGGATCCGCCTTTTGATTATCTGGCACGCCACCTCCTGCCTCCGCCAGCCATGGGAAAATCCCTCTCAAACCGTTACACTTGCGCCTCTGCTAAACGCAACCACGGATTTCAATGCCTAAAAAACTCGTTGAAAAGCTCCGTTCGCTGATTCCCAGCAACGGCAAAAAAAAAGCGCGCAAGTACCAGCGCAGGGAAGTTCCCCGCGATCAGCATAATGTGTCCAGATCGGCGATCAGCGAACCTGCCAAGAAAGTACTTCACCGCCTGAATAAATCCGGCTACGAAGCGTATCTGGTCGGCGGCGGTGTGCGCGACATTCTGCTCGGCGGCAAACCGAAAGATTTTGATATCGCCACCAACGCCACACCGGAAGAGGTTCACGATCTGTTCAGGAACTCCCGACTGATCGGCCGACGCTTTCGCATTGTCCATGTCGTTTTTGGCCGGGAAATTATCGAAGTCACTACCTTCCGCGGAGGCGCTGACGCAAACGATGACGATGCGCCGGCCAGAGACGCCAGAAAGACCAGCGAACATGGCCTGCTCCTGCGGGACAACGTCTATGGCTCCCAGGAAGAGGATGCCCTGCGTCGGGATTTCACCGTCAATGCCCTTTATTACTGCATTCGCGATTTCACCGTAATCGATTTTGCCAGCGGCATAGAAGACCTGAAGAACCGCCAGCTGCGCCTGATTGGCGACCCGGATACCCGTTACCGGGAAGACCCGGTGCGGATGCTGCGCGCCATCCGATTTGCCGCCAAACTCGATTTCCAGATCGAACCCGAAACCGAAGCCCCGATTCGGGAACTGGCGCCTCTTCTGGCCCACATACCGCCAGCGCGACTGTTCGACGAGGTACTCAAGCTGTTTTCGGCCGGGCAAGGCGAGGCGACCTACGACCTGCTGACCCGTTACGACCTGCTTGCACCACTGTTTCCCGAAACCGTCAGGGCACTGGACAGCGGCGCATCCGACACCTTGATCCGCAAGGCGCTGCGCAACACCGATGCGCGCATCGCTCAGGGCAAATCGGTCACGCCATACTTCCTGTTCGCGGCCATGCTCTGGCCTGCCCTCCAGGCAGAATGGGCGCGCCGCCAGGACAACGGCGATCCGGTGCAACCGGCCTTACACGCTGCCATTGGCAAAGTAATTGGTCGTCAGGTTCAGTCCACGTCGATACCCAAACGTTTTTCAGGCCCCATGAAGGAAATCTGGGAGCTGCAGATGCGCCTGCCGCGACGACAGGGCAAACGCGCCTTCGCCACCATGGAGCATCCACGCTTCCGCGCCGCCTACGACTTCCTCCTGGTTCGGGAAGCGGCTGGCGAACTGGAACCCGGGCTCGGCCAGTGGTGGACCGATTTCCAGGAAGCCAATGAGCGAGATCAGGAGCGCATGCTGTCCCAGTTGAGCAGCGATGCGCCGAAGAAACGCCGCAGAAGACGCAAGCCACCTGCCCAGAAACAGGTGCCACAGTGATGAGCACCAATGCATTCATCGGCCTCGGCAGCAATCTTGAGGATCCGGCGGGACAACTGGCCCGGGCCGTGGCAGAACTGGCAGCGCTACCGGCAAGCACACTGATCGCCCAATCACCGTTTTACGCCAGCCGCCCGGTTGGCCCGCAGGACCAGCCAGACTTCGTCAACGGCGCGGTCTGGCTGAAGACAACGCTGACACCCCATGTTTTGCTGCATCACCTGCACACCATTGAACAGCAACATGGTCGACAACGAATAAAGCACTGGGGCCCACGCACCCTGGATCTGGACTTATTGCTGTACGGCAACCACTGCATTGACGACGAACGCCTGACGGTTCCGCACCGAGAGCTAGCCAACCGGGACTTTGTCCTCCAGCCGCTGCTGGACCTGGATCCGGACCTGGCACTGCCGGACGGCAGACCGCTGACTTTCCTCAGACAGCACTGCCCCGACAACCAGTTGCGCAAACTTCCGCCCTTAGTCCGAACCCCGCTGAACAACCCGCAACCCTGACTACACACCTGAACCTTCCCTTGCGAGGTTCATGTTACTATTGCCTCATCTATACCCCGGAATTACCCTAAGCACCTGAGAGCCGGACACCCCGGCATGGTCGAGGCCCATCCACCCATAAGGCAAGGATTCTATGGCTGTTACCATCAATACCCTGCGCCAATACAAACAAAAGGGCGAAGCTTTCTCCGTTCTGACCTCCTACGACGCAACCTTCGCTCAGGTGGTTAGCGAAGCCGGAGTGGACGTGATCCTGATCGGCGACTCTCTTGGCATGGTCCTGCAGGGCAACGACAGCACCTTACCGGTAACCATGGAGCAGATGGAATATCACACTCGCTGCGTTGCCAAGGGTAACCGTGGTGCACTGATCATGGCGGATATGCCATTCATGACCTACGGCACCGTCGAATCCGCCCTGGCGAACGCGGCTCAGCTGATGCGGGCCGGCGCCCACCTGGTGAAACTGGAAGGCACCGACTGGATGAAGGACACCATACGCGCACTGAGCGAACGCGGTGTGCCAGTCTGCGCCCATCTGGGCCTGACCCCGCAATTCGTGAACAAGTTTGGCGGGTACAAGGTACAGGGGCGAGATGAGAAAACTGCGGAAATGATGATCGAGCATGCCTGCGAGCTGGAAGCCGCCGGAGCCGATGTCATTCTGCTCGAGTGCGTCCCTGCGCCTCTGGCCGCGCGCATCACCCAAGCCGTTAAGGCCCCGGTTATCGGTATTGGCGCCGGCTCCGAAACCGACGGCCAGGTGCTGGTGCTGCACGACATGCTGGGCATCACTCCGGGCCGAAAGCCGCGCTTTGTGAAAAACTTCCTGGCGGAAACCGGCTCTGTGAACGAAGCCATTGCCGCCTACGTTTCAGCTGTTCGTGACCGGACATTCCCCGCCGAGGAGCACACGTTCAAGGCATGAGAACCGTACATTCCATCAAAGAGCTCCGCACCATTCTCCGCGGTTACCGCCAACAGGATAAAACCATCGGCCTGGTGCCCACCATGGGCAACCTGCACGAAGGTCACATCTCGCTGGTGCGCAAAGCCGGCGAGGCTGCCGACATCGTGGTCACCAGCATTTTTGTCAACCCGATGCAGTTTGGCGCCAGCGAAGACCTGGACACGTACCCGCGAACACTCGCGCAAGACCAGGAACAGCTTGAGGCGGCCGGCAATACCCTGGTGTTTGCCCCTAACGTCGAAGAAGTGTATCCCGAAGGCTTGGCCAGACAAACCCAGGTTGTCGTGCCAGACGTCAGCGACGGCCACTGCGGCGCCAGCCGGCCCGGACATTTCGAGGGCGTAGCGACAGTGGTGACCATGCTTTTCAACATGGTTCAACCCGACGTTGCCGTCTTTGGCGAGAAGGACTTTCAGCAACTGACCGTCATCCGGAAACTGGTGCGCGATCTCTGCATCCCCGTTGAGGTCATTGGCGCCCCTACGGTGCGCGAAGACGATGGTCTGGCAAAAAGTTCCCGAAACAGCTACCTCTCGGAGGGCGATCGCGGCATAGCGCCTGCAATGTATCGCATTCTTGAGGAGACGGGCCGCAAACTGGCTGCAGGCCGGTCAGACTTCGCCGCCCTGGAGAGCGAGGCGAAAGAGGCCATGGTGCAGGCCGGTTTACGGCCGGATTACTTCAACATTGTGAACAGTGACACTCTGAAGCCCGCGACCAACGAAGATACGAGCCTGACCCTGCTCGTGGCAGCCTTCCTGGGCACCACGCGCCTGATTGACAATCTGACGGTAACTCGATGAACTGAGGCGACCCAACGAAAGGGAATTTCCGATGTCTTCAGCACCAGCCAATCCTACCAGCCTTCCCGAGTGGCGGGCACTGGAGCAACACAGGGATGCGTTGCTCAGCCAGCCCATGAAGCAGCTGTTCGAAAACGATCCGACCCGGGCCGACCGATACTTTATCGAAGCCGCTGGCCTTGCTCTGGACTTTTCGAAGAACCGGCTGAACGGTGACACCCTTGAGGCCCTGATGGCATTGGCGCACAGCCGCGGCCTTGATGCCAAGCGAGCCGCTTTGCTGGGCGGTGAAGCCGTCAACAACACCGAACACCGGCCCGCGCTGCACACGGCGCTTCGCCAGCCGGTCGATACTTCTGTTCTGGTCAATGGCCAGAATGTGGTGACCGAGATCCATGCCACCCTGGACCGCATGGAGCACTTCGTTTCCGGCGTCACCGAGAAATCCATCGTCGGCTACAGCGGCAAAGCGTTCACCGACATTGTCAGTATCGGAATTGGCGGATCCTACCTTGGCCCCAAGCTCGTGTGCGAGGCCCTTCAACCATTCCAGCGGAACGGTATCCGCTGCCACTTCGTGGCGAATATGGATGGCACGGACATCTGTGAAACCCTGCGGAAGATCACTCCGGAGACCACTCTGTTCCTGGTTCAGTCCAAATCCTTCCGCACTCAGGAAACCCTGGCGAACAGCCAAGTGGCCAGACAGTGGTTTGTTGCGCGCTGTGGCGACGAATCGGCCATTGCCAAGCACTTTATCGCGGTCACCGCCAACGTTGCTGCCGCGCGGGAATTCGGCATCGACGAGGATCATGTTTTTCCCATGTGGGACTGGGTGGGCGGTCGCTACTCGCTGTGGTCCGCCATCGGACTACCCATCGCACTAACCCTTGGCATGGCACACTTTCGCGCCCTGCTCGCCGGCGCCCACGCGATGGACAAACATTTTGCCGAAGCCCCGCTGGACCAGAACCTGCCAGTGGTGATGGCCTTGCTCAGCGTCTGGTACAACAATTTCTGGCACGCCGACACCCACGCCGTCATCCCCTACGACCACTATCTGAGAAGCCTGCCGGATTACCTCCAGCAACTCGACATGGAAAGCAACGGCAAGGGCGTGGATAAGCAGGGACAACCGGTGAAAACCGACACCGGCCCGGTGATCTGGGGCGGCACGGGGTCCAACGGCCAGCACGCCTACCACCAGTTGATCCACCAGGGCACACGGCTGATTCCAGTGGACTTTATCATTCCTCTGAAAACCCACAATCCGGTAGCCCACCATCACGCCGATCTGTTCGCCAATTGCCTGAGCCAGTCCCAGGCCATGATGGCTGGAAAGAGCCTGGGTGAGGCGCGAGCAGAGCTGGCCGACACAGGATTAAGTGCGGCTGACATTGACCGACTGGCTCCCCACAAGGTCATCCCCGGCAATAAGCCCAGCAACACGCTGATCATGGAGCAACTCACGCCGGAAACCCTTGGCGCACTGATTGCACTTTACGAACACCGGACGTTTGTTCAGGGGGTGATCTGGGGCATCAACTCATTCGATCAGTGGGGTGTGGAACTGGGTAAGCAGCTGGGCGCCAAGATTCTGCCTCAGCTGATGGGCGACCGGATGAACGAGCTCGACAGCGACAGTTCAACCAATCACCTGATCCGGATGTTCCGATCAGCCAACGGCGTCTGAGAGCTGGCGTCCGCGCCAGACAAACCCGACCGGCCAGAGTTGCTGGCCGCTGTCGTGGGCCTGCCAGAGCTCGCGATAGCTTTGCTGACAAACAGGATGCGACTCGTCTGGAGCTAATTCCGCCAACGGCTTGAGCACAAAGGCATTGACGAGTATTTCCGACCGCGGCAGTTTTACGCCATCCACCTCACCAACGCAGGTTCCGTAGGTCAGAATATCCAGATCCAGAGTTCTGACGCCGGCCTGCGTTCCGTCCCGGCAACGACCGTTGGCATCTTCCAGCGCCTTGAAGCGGCGCGACAGTGTCGCCACTGACCACTGCGTATCAAAGCCTGCGATCATATTCAGGTAAGGGGCGCCATCCGAACCCACCGCCTCGCTTTCGTACACAGCAGACAAGTCCAGCGCACCAAACCAGTCGGCCAGGGCATCCAGAGCCACACCCAGATGGCGCTCGCGGTCAACGTTGCTACCGATGCCCACGTAAACCCGGACGCCATCGGCCATCAGCGCTGCCCCCGCTCGATGCGCACACCCACCGCCTGGGCGGCGGGCACGGCACCGGGCTTCCTGAGCGTCAGGCGAAGCCAGGTAACCCCGAACACCTCCTGCAACTCGCCCGCCAACACCTCTGCTCCCCGCTCAAGGAGTTTCGGTTGCAGCCCTTTCAGGCAAGCGGTGACTCGCTCACTCACGGCCGCATAGTCCAGTGCATCGCTGACATCGTCTGAGGCACCCGGAACCCGGTTGTCCCACGCCATTTCCAGATCCACGAGCAGGCACTGGTTAATCCTTCTCTCCCAGTCATAGACCCCGACAACCGTTTCGACTTCCAGACCTTCGATCAGCACGCTATCTACCAAGAGAACTCCCGGGCTATACCACTCTTTGCCAATTGAACCCCTCAAAGCCAACGGTTACTGTGAACACGCTGGCCAGAATTTAGCCCTTATTTTCGCATACTGGAATCGACACGTCTGCTTCCGAGAGCCGCCCATGATAGCGCCCGAAACACCCATTTTGACGGTCCTTCTCTGCGCTGCCGCTTATTTTATGGGCTCTATACTCTTCGCCTTGCCAGTCAGCCGCCTCTGGCGGTTACCAGACCCGAGAGCCCAAGGCTCTGGCAATCCTGGAGCAACGAACGTCTATCGCATCGGAGGCTGGCTGCCTGCGGCCGTGACTCTTGCACTCGATGCAGCGAAGGGATGGCTGCCGGTCTGGCTCGCCCATGCCGGCGGATTGTCCGTCATCGGCCAGGCCATGGTGGCCCTGTGCGCAGTAACCGGCCACATGATTCCAGTGTTTTATCGCTTCAAGGGAGGCAAAGGGGTGGCCACCGCACTGGGCGCGGGACTGGCATTGGCGCCAGCCACCACCCTGGTTATGATGGCGATCTGGGTGCTGGCCATGTGGCGCTGGCGAATTTCCGCCCTGGCCTCGCTGATCGCCGTTATCAGTGGCCCGGTCATCAGCGCGATTATCGAGCCAGATACACTGCCACTGTTCGGGCTTCTCGCCCTACTGATTGTGGTGCGTCACCGCAACAACCTGATCCGACTGGCACAGAACCGGGAATCCGGATTCTGAGCGCCGGGCTGCTCAATCAACGAGGCCAGTTGTCCGGGGCTCATCAATCGATGGAAGGGTATTCATGGGCCAGCGCGGGACGGCCACAATACGCTCCCCGTCACGCTGCCCGGCCTGAAGCCGTTGAGCACCCGCATACGCGATCATGGCACCGTTATCGGTGCAGAATTCCGGGCGGGCGTAGAACACACTGCCTTTCAGTTTCGCGGCCATCCCTTCCAACCCGGTTCGCAGGCGGCGATTCGCGCTGACACCCCCGGCAATCACCAACCGGGAACAACCGGTTTGCTGCAGAGCCCGGCGGCACTTGATGGTCAGGGTATCGACCACCGCCGACTCGAACGCAAGGGCAATGTCTGCGCGGGTCTGATCCGACAGGTCGCCTTCTTTTTCCGCCGCGTGAACGGTATTCAGAGTAAAGGTCTTCAGGCCACTGAAACTGAAATCCAGCCCGGGCCGATCCGTCATCGGACGCGGAAAACGAAAGCGATCCGGCGTACCCTTTTCAGCCAGTGCCGCGACACGGGGCCCGCCGGGGTAATCCAAACCGAGCATTTTGGCCGCCTTGTCAAAGGCCTCCCCGGCCGCGTCGTCCACCGACTCACCCAGCATCTCATACACACCGATACCATCCACCTTCACGAGCTGGGTATGGCCCCCGGAAACCAGCAGGGCAACGAACGGGAACGCCGGCGGGTTTTCCTCCAGCATCGGGGCCAGCAGGTGGCCCTCCATGTGATGCACACCCAGTACCGGAATTCCCAGCGCCAGCCCCAGAGCGTGGGCAACAGACCCACCGACCATCAGCGCCCCGACCAGCCCCGGGCCGGCGGTGTAGGCAATGCCATCAATGTCCTGTCTCAGCCGATTGGCGCGGTCCAGCAACTGGTCACACAGGGGCAGAAGTTTCCGGACATGGTCCCGGGATGCCAGTTCCGGCACCACGCCGCCATAATCCGCGTGCATGTCAATCTGACTGAATAACGCGTGGGCGAGCAGCCCATCCTGGGTGTCGTAGAGCGCCACGCCGGTTTCATCACAGGAGGTTTCAATTCCAAGGATCAGCATAAAGGTCTGTTGCCATCATCGTCGACGGAATAAAAGAAGGACGCTAGTCTACCAGAAACCCGAAACTCACCGTCAGTTTCATCGAACAAACATTGACCTAAGCCTTAGCCGGACGCTATCATAGCCGCCCTAAAATACGTACTGGTCGAGTTTTAACCAATCTGACCAGGTGTCGAGCCGGACTGGCAGCGCCAGACGGAGCAAACAAAACCGAATTTAATCAGGTAGGTGATTTTCGAATGCCAGCTGTTAAAGTGAAAGAGAATGAACCGTTTGACGTAGCACTGCGTCGCTTCAAGCGCTCTTGTGAGAAAGCAGGCGTCCTGTCCGAAGTACGTCGTCGTGAGCACTATGAGAAGCCGACTTCTGTTCGCAAGCGTAAAGCTGCTGCTGCCGTTAAGCGTCATCTCAAGAAGCTTCAGCGGGAACAGCGCAAGTTCGAGCGTCTGTACTAATCTGCTACTGACGCCGCTTGACTGCAAGTTGAGTGATTGCCTGCCCAGCTTAAGGCTGAACAGGGCAATTTAAAAGTGCCGCCGGGGCCTGGCTTCGGCGGCATTTTTCGCTATAGCCACATCCTTCACTACGCCCGGTTTACCTGGAGTCTTCATGAGCGGACTGATCCCTCAGCGTTTTATTGAAGACCTGCTTGATCGTCTGGATCTGGCAGAGTTGATCGGCTCCCGTATCCAGCTGAAAAAGGCAGGCGCAAGCTACAAGGCCCGATGCCCGTTTCACGACGAAAAAACACCGTCGTTCAACGTTCGGCCGGACAAAGGCTTTTACCACTGCTTTGGCTGCGGAGCCCACGGTGATGCCATCAGCTTTATTCGCGAACTGGAGGGGTTGAGTTTTAACGAAGCCGTTGAGGATCTGGCCCGGCGAGCCGGACTGGAAGTGCCATACGACCGAGCCGCCAGGCAGGAAATGCAACAGTCACGGTCGCTGACCGACGCACTGGATTTTGCCAACCGTTTCTACCAGTCCTCCCTGGCCAGCCCGCAGGGCAGTTATGCCCGCGACTACCTGGCCCAACGGGGACTGGATGACAGCATCATCCAACAGTACCAGCTTGGTTTTGCGCCGGGCGGCGGCACGGCGCTGTTCGATGCGGCGCCACAAGATCTGAAAGATGGTCTGACCGAGACGGGGACCGTATCGGACAAATATGGACGCCCCAGGGACCTGTTTCGTAACCGGGTGATGTTCCCGATCCGGAACACCCGGGGCAAGACCGTGGCCTTTGGCGGGCGAACGCTGGGCGATGACAAGGCGAAATACATCAACTCGCCGGAGTCCGATGTTTTTCACAAGAGTCGCGAAGTCTACGGACTTTACGAAGCACGCCAGGCGCTCCGGCAGCTGGACAAGCTGCTTGTCGTGGAAGGCTACATGGACGTCATCGCGCTCGCGCAGAACGGCATCCATTATGCAGTCGCCACGCTGGGGACGGCCACGAACCAAGACAATCTGAACGCGCTTCTGAAGCATGTTCGCCACATTGTTTTTTGCTTTGACGGTGACCAGGCCGGGTTCCGGGCGGCAGATAGGGCCATGGAAAACGCACTCGAATTGATGGCCGACGGTTTGCACCTGCAATTCCTGATGCTGCCCGAAGGCGAAGACCCGGACACCCTGATTCGAAAAGAAGGGCCGGATGCATTCCAGCAGCGGATTGACGGTGCAACGCCCTTCTCCCGCTTCCTGTTTGACCGGCAGAGTGAAGGCCTTGACCTTGAGCTCCCGGAAAATCGCGGCGAACTGCGAGCCCGGGCTGAGCCGCTGCTGAACAGAATGCCCAAGAGCACGCTGCGCGATGCGATGTGGCATGAAATGCTTCGCCTTTGCAGCAACCGGAAGCAATGGCAGGACCGCAAGGGTGACTTCAAGGGCAAGTGGTCGAACGGTCGGCGGGACCGCGTCAATGAAGAGCGCATTGATGTGCGGCTCAGCAAGGACAGCGTGCTTTGCCTGGCCTTGCTGGAATCACCCGACCTGGCAGCCGATGTGTCGGAACTGGCCAGGCGCTCCCGACAATACCGGCAGGCACTGGAGTTTGCCGACTGGATCTCGGGCCAGGAAATAAAAGACAGGAAATCACTGGTTCGCCAGCTGGCGTTTGACGTTCAGGCCCGGGAGCGGTTTTACCACCTGTTCGATGGCGTCGAACACATTCCCGCCAGGGAGAGCACTCTGAACGCAGCGCGGGAACTGTTAAGCCCCAATGAGGAGGCCTCCCGGCAACAGCGACTGGCGGCACTGTTACGCAATTTCGCCAACCTCACCAGCGAGGAGCGAAAGGAACTGAGAGACCTGAGCAATCGTGCTCAGTAATGGCAACACTTGAAACTAGCTGCCGTGATCACCATCTAAGCAGTCGGTGGCAGCGTATTTGAGCGACAGCTATAATAGCTGTTTAAGTTTTTTTCCTTCAAGAGCGAGTTCACAGGGTGTCTATGGCGGGCAATTCGCAAAAATCACGTTTGAAAGACCTCATTGCACGGGGCAAGGAACAGGGCTACCTGACCTATGCCGAGGTAAACGATCACCTCCCGGAAGACATCGCCGACCCGGATCAGGTCGAAGACATCATTCGAATGATCAACGACATGGGCATTCAGGTGACTGAAGAAACACCGGATGCCGATACTCTGCTCATGACCGAAGGCGATTCCACCGCTGACGAAGCAGCGGCGGCAGAAGCTGCGGCAGCACTTGCGGCCGTGGAAACCGATGCTGGCCGCACCACGGACCCGGTGCGGATGTACATGCGGGAAATGGGTACCGTAGAACTCCTGACCCGCGAAGGCGAGATCGTCATCGCCAAGCGTATTGAGGAAGGCATCCGCGATGTCATGGCAGCCGTGGCCCATTTCCCGGGTACTGCGAGCACCGTGATCCAGGCCTACGAGCGCATCATTGAGAACGAAGGTCGCATCAGCGACATCGTCACTGGCTTCCTTGACCCGGACGACGCCGAGCCGTTCATGGGTGAGGACACCACTTCCGACACCTCGGATGAATCTGCCGACTCCGCCGACAGCGATGATGATTCCGACAGCGACGAAGAGACAGACAACGGGCCAGACCCGGAAGAAACCCGTCTGCGCTTCGAACTGCTGCAAGAAAAACTGGATGCAGCGGAGAAGGCGCTGGTAAAGCATGGCCGTGCCCACAAGAAGACTCAGGAAGCCCTGAATGAGCTTGGCCAAGTCTTCGCACCCTTCAAGCTGGCCAACAAAGCGTTCGAGGAACTGGTCAACGTTGTCCGTTCCACCAACGAGATGGTGCGCGAGAACGAGCGGGCGATCCTGAAAATCTGTGTGCGCGACTGCAAAATGCCGCGCAAAGATTTCATCAAGTCCTTCCCGGGTAACGAAGTTAACCTGAACTGGGCCGAAGACATCGCCGGCAGCAAGAAAGCGTACGCGGCAGCAATCTCAGAGCGTATTGATGAAATCACCCGCCTGCAGAAGCGTATCCAGCACCTGCAGACAGACGTTGATCTGGACGTTGCGGACATCAAAGAAATCAACCGCCGGGTATCCATCGGCGAAGCCAAAGCACGCCGGGCAAAGAAGGAAATGGTCGAGGCCAACCTTCGTCTGGTTATTTCTATTGCCAAGAAGTACACCAACCGCGGGCTGCAATTCCTTGATCTGATTCAGGAAGGCAACATTGGCCTGATGAAGGCAGTGGACAAGTTTGAATACCGTCGGGGCTACAAGTTCTCCACCTACGCGACCTGGTGGATCCGGCAGGCCATCACCCGCTCCATTGCGGATCAGGCCAGAACCATCCGTATTCCGGTTCACATGATTGAAACCATTAACAAGCTGAATCGGATTTCACGTCAGATGCTTCAGGAAATGGGCCGCGAGCCGACCCCGGAAGAGCTGGGTGAGCGCATGGAAATGCCGGAAGACAAAATCCGCAAGGTGTTGAAAATCGCCAAGGAGCCCATTTCTATGGAAACTCCGATCGGTGATGATGAAGACAGCCATCTGGGCGACTTCATCGAAGACATCCAGGCCCTGTCGCCCGTAGACTCCGCCACCGCCGAAGGTCTGCGCGAGGCCACACGCTCAGTGCTGGCCGGCCTGACAGCCCGCGAGTCCAAGGTGCTCCGGATGCGCTTCGGTATCGAAATGAACACCGACCACACGCTGGAAGAGGTTGGCAAGCAGTTCGATGTCACCCGTGAGCGTATCCGTCAGATCGAAGCGAAGGCACTGCGCAAGCTGCGCCACCCTTCCCGCTCCGATCACCTGCGCGGCTTCATTGACGATCAGGGTTCCTCATCATAACGCTCTGAACAGTAGCGGGCGCCCAACCTCCCCGGTATAATGGCGCCCGCCTGTTTACTCCCTCCGGAAACATCGGTTTCCAAAAACAGTGAATACGAAAAGGGCCTATAGCTCAGTTGGTTAGAGCAGGGGACTCATAATCCCTTGGTCGCTGGTTCGAGTCCAGCTGGGCCCACCATTTCTCTCTAGCTTCACCGTTTTTCTTATATGTTCTCGTCACCGTATTTTGGCCGGTTCGGATACGGTATGTTTTGTGCCGCAAGAAGAGCGAGTGCCTTTTAAGCCCTGAAGAGTGAAACACGAGCAAGCTAATTGGGGAGTGCCATACAAAACACATTCCCTCTTGCGCCTTGAGCGTTCACAAAAAAAGCCTGTTTTCCCGCTACGGACTTGAGCCTTCCCGGGATTGGAAGGTATTTCTGGCCTTGTGCGGGCTGCTCAAGTAGGAATGAGACCGTCCAGGCGGCTTGAGCACCAAATCCGACTAGCCAACCAGCAGCGGGTCTTCCGCCTTCTCATCATCGACGAGTCAAAGGACGTGCGTGAAGGAGCAAACGCGTTCTTTACTAACAATCACTCGAAGCAACGGAACGCCGCCAAAAATCTCTAAAGTTTATGGCCCGCCCGGCCATTTAGTATTTTTACAACGAGTCTCTTGGCTTCGTGGATCTATCAATAGCCAGCCCCCCGGACCGCTCGGCCTCTGATCAGAACTTCGGCCTCCCACCTTAAGCAGGCCAAGGGGATTTCGCGCGCCATTTCGAACGGGACATGGTCAAAACCACGGCGGACTCGGGGTTCTCCATACTGGGAGCCTTTGGCCGCGAGAAAACCCAGGCCAGATCGCGACCTCTTGAGCCCCCCTGCCTCAAGCCTTTTCCCGGCACTGTGCGAAGGGCTGAATCCTTTTGAAGATTCTTGATTTAGGCGTCGAAAAACTTTACATGCTTTTCCCACTGGCTGTTCTGATTTTTTATAAATCCACCGAAAGACGTGTAGATAGAGCTTCTGGCACGATCTCTGCTGCTTTTGATTGGTTGTACCTGTTTCCAAGACGGCAAGCCGTCAAGGCACCAGCCTCCAGCTGCGAACCTAACGGTTCAGGGAGGGGCTTTGTGCTCAAGGAGAAGAAACTCCGATGAACCGATTTATTAAATGCAGGTGATTTATATGAGCAGGGAATTAAAAGGGGTTGGTTTAAGCGCGGTGACCCGTCTGCTTTTGATGTTATACCCAGACGCTAATCCGCACTTCTACCGAAAAGTGCAAAAAATGTTTAGGAAAATTTTACCCTCATTGGCGGTCCTGCTTTTTGCAGGAACGGTTCACGCAGTTCCCACGACCTACAACTTCTCGTGCGACGGCTCCGTAGACCCTAGTAATTGCGCCGGAGATGAAGGCGGTTCGATTACGATCGATTACTTCGATAATGGCGGCAGCTTTACTTATCAAATTGACATTGACAACGTCTCCCTCGAGGCACTCGTCACCGGTTTCGGTTTTGACTTCACGCCGGATTTCGTATTCGCAAACATGTCTAACTTCTACATAGAACGTCTAGAAGCTGACGGAACCACTTACACAGACGTTACCGGCAACTGGCAAGTCTCGGAGGGTACTCAAAGCGTCAGCAACGGCTCGTCTTTCGGCGGTATTTTTCTCGAATTCATTGACTTCGATGCCGCACAGACGGGCAACGTTAACCTCACCGCGATCGGCAACAATGGGCCATTGGACGGCATTGCCAGATTCGACTACACGGAGATGCTGACAGTTGAAGGAGCCCTCATGCGACTGCAGCGGTCTGGGGACATCGGCGACGGTAGCCTCAAACTCGTTGACGTGTCGACCTCTGTACCTGAACCGGGCACTCTCGCACTGTTAGGGTTAGCACTCGCTGGATTTGGTTTCAGACGTCGTTTTTAACCGAACCAGTGTGGTGCCAAACGAATTTTGGCCCCGCGAAGCGGGGCCTTTTGCTTGAATCCCGAACTCACTTCTCAGAGCAATCAGTCCAGAACACTATCTTCAGAGCGGAGAGTCTTATCGTGTCAGTATTTTTTACAGCCTGACTCGAGACTCTATCGTCAAAGACTTTCGCCAACACCGAGCCGAAAATTGGGTTCCGGCACATAGCACGCAAGATGACTTCGCCGTTCTCTCGGCAGAGAAACCAACGAGCGCAAATTCAACATGCCTGGTTTTCCCATCACCAATTTCGTCAAGAAAGCCAACGCCCCAAAACACAAGCCGAATACACTGCCCCTGACGTCAGGCAGGTGAATGTCGCCACAGCCCCGCCCTATACCAATCCCCTGATCTGAGCTATCGATTACAACTGAACTCAACTCACCGAAGATGAGCGCCACGAACTAACAGACGGAATTCTTCATCCCGGGCCGAAGTCGCGCTCTGCCAACCCGCATGCCAATGGCGATATCCTGGCCAGCCTAACGAACCAACGGACTCTGATTGGTGTTAACGTCAGTATGGGTTAACCGTCGCGCTTCAAGCATCCGATCTATCTCCGCTTCATTGCAGGCGTCAAAAATCCCGCTCAGGCGAGGCCTCTTTATTTCTGATGCCAAAGCTCTTTCCTCACCATCACATTGCATTTCCCATCAAACCGCCGCCGCACACTGACAATCTGGGGAAAGCTGGTCGTTCCAGCAGCCCCCTCCATCCGGTCCCCAAATCTCGTGAGATTGCCCTGATGAGCCCCTGCTCTTGATTCAAACACCCCTACGCACCAGCGATCTTACTGTAAATTCTTCTGACACCATGCCCCTCCAACGGTCTCCCGTGGGAAGCAGATCGAGGGAAGATTGAAGCTATTCACATTTTGAGCATTCAACAAGCCTTGAATGGCATACCACGAAAACAGAGTGGACGCGCCATTACCTACTGTTTTATCGATATTTTTTTCTAACTTCGCGCGATTCATGATCGGCCGAAGCCAAATCCCCGTCAAATAGGTCAACGTCCGACGGAACCGATCCCCCTAAACTTAAACCTGAACGAACGTACCAGTCAGTTTTCTCTGCGCGCGGAGAAGGACCGGACAAAACAATAAAGAGACGATGGAGTGTATCTATGGCTTTCGCTTCCCGGTTATCAGTACGGGCGGTTTCCCTCACGCTGATGTCCCTCGCTATCTCCCCTTTTGCCAACGCCAGCATGGGCAATCTCGGCACCAGTTATGGCGTGATGCCAGTCGATGTGGCCACGGCCCAGTCGATGTCGATGTTCAACAGCCAGGTGTCGGCCACCTATTACAACCCGGCCTACCTCACCAGCGACCCTCGTGGCGAGCTGACCACGGGCATTCTTCATGCGGAACAGGAACTCCGGTCCGCTAACCCCAACGCCAATGGCGATATTCTGTCGAATTCGCCGAGCCAGCATGTACTGATCGGCATGAAGACCAATCTTGGCTCGCTGACCCGTTACGACCATCCGATCTACCTCGGATTTATCGCGGGCGTGGAAAAGTACGGCAAGGAGATGCTGGCGTTCAGCTCGGAAACCAGCGAAACCGGGCAGTTTCTGCAGTATGGCAAGGAGCCTCTGTTCCTCAACATTGGTGCAGCCACGCCGATCTGGCGGGGCGTCGCTGCCGGGGCCTCGGTGAGAATCACGCTGGATGCCACCGCCAAGCTCGATGCGGTATCCACCCTTGGCGGCGAAACCAGCCGCGAGCGCCTGTCTGTCAATGCAGAGCCCTCGCTGAAGACCATTCTTGGTGCCAGCGCCGACCTCGGAAGCACCTTCTGTCCGGACATGGACTGTTACCTGCAGGGGTGGGAAGTTGCCGCCGCTTATCGCAGCAAGTCGTCGGCGTCCACCACCATCGACTCCAACATTATTGTTACCCAGACCATTCCGGACCCCGGCCTGAGCCTGGCGGTATCCACCATCGATTCCTTCCAGCCGGAAACCCTGGTGATCGGCGCACAGTATGGGACAGAGAACTGGCGCATTGGTGGCTCCATTGAACAACAAAACTGGTCTGACCTGGAGAAGGAATTCTCCTCCGACACCGTCAAGGACCAGCAGTCGGTTTCACAGGCAGACCGCATCCGCTTTGACGACATCGTGATTCCCAGGCTGGGTGCGGAAACCCATCTGACTCCCAATCTGGCGCTGCGCGGCGGCATCGCCTTTGAGCCCTCCCCGCTCAAGACGACCCGCAACCCGGAGATCAACTATCTGGACACCGACAAGATTGTCCTCGGGCTGGGTCTGAGCGCTACCTACGACCGCACCCGCCTGCTTGCCCACCCGGTTCGGTTTGATCTGGGCTACCAGTACCAGCAACTGCAGGATCGTGATTTCACGCTGGTGGACACCACAGGCTCCGAAACCGAGGTCAGAGCCGACGGCGACATCCATGTGTTCAGCGGTTCAGTCACGCTGAAATTCTAAAGGGAGGTGGAACCATGAAGTTCAAACAACACGCCGTTCTCATCCCTACCCTGCTGCTTGCGGCCTGTGGCGGTGAAGAACAGACCATGAAGCAGCGCACGCCGCCAGCCTCGGTGATCTATTCCTATCCGGCGGACGGTCAGTCAGGCGTCAGCCCGTCCAGCAGCGTTGTTCTGCGCTTCTCTCACGCTCTGGCCGAAAACGCCGGTGAGCTGGAACAGAAAATCCGCCTGACACACGGCCGCACTCCGGTCGAATTCAGTGCGGCCCTTATTGACGACGGACGCAGCCTGACGCTGACTCCAGCCAGCGAACTGGCTACCGGGGCGGATTACTCGATCGAGTTCCTGGAGCCGCTGAGGAGCCGGGGCGCCAGCGATATTCACACACCCAATGCCACAGGCCCTGAGGGTGTTCAATTCTCCACCCGGGGTGACTTTACCGGCATTGCGGCGCTGGACCACATGAGCGAGGACTTCACCGTCCGGGGCCTGCTTCCGTCGCCCGGCAGCCATTTTCAGCCCATGGACTTTTCGACGTTTCGCCTGAATCTGAGTCAGCCGGTGCATCCGGAGTGGCGCAACCGGGGCGGCACAATACGCCTGGAAGACGCCGACGGTGAGCCAGTTCCAGCCAACATACTGGTCAGTCATAACCGGATCGTCATTGATCCTTGCACCACCGACGCGATGAATCTGTGCGGCACCAAAGCCGACCAGCTGGCTTCCGGCCAGACCTACACCCTGAGGATACAGAATCTGCCCAACCTGTCGGGCACAGACACCCTCAACTTCAGTGAAACCTTCACCCCCAAAGAAACCGGCCCCACCGTTGTGCTGCTGCAACAGATTGTTGACTCTGGCCTGCTCGACGGTGCCGATCAGACAAACGCGAAGAAGTCGGTACTGAACGGCCAGATTATCAACGGCGTCACCCTTGACTCGGTGTTGCTGGGATCCGCCGGCCCCGCCCAGCAAGCCGGGGGGCTGTTTGCTGAGCTGGCTTACGCCCCGTCCTTTGCAGCGCAGGAAGCTTTACCCCTTCGCATACCTCGCGGCAGTGTGCTGACCAGCACCAGCCTGGATGTCCGCATCAATGGCCAGGTTCAGGTGTTGAACGCGCAGACCGGCCAAGCGCAGACCACCGGGGATCTGAGCGTCACCATGGTGACCGATGCTTCCGGCTACCTGAGCCCCAACCCCTACACCGACGATCTGAACGCACCCCGCCATGTGACGCTGTTTATGGATGTCGCCATGCACAGTGCCGAGGCGCAGCCCAATGCGTCGCTGTCCCAGGACCTGCTGGGGGTTGAGCTGCGGGGTATTGCGCTGGTGGAAGACGGCGTGCTGACCATTGACGCCATCGGAGCCGTCGAGCCGGAACTGCTGGGCCAGGAATACGCCAATGCCACCATTGCTTTCCGCATTGAAGCGGCAACAGACGCCGACTCGGTCCTGGACGCGGAAGAACTCTGGCAGCCAGATACATCCGCGCCCACGCTGGTCAGCTGGATGCCCGGAGCCAAAGATTCCCTCCCGCAAGGCCGGCAATCCATGCAGCGTCCCGGCGACCCGGTGATCCTGAACTTCGATGAACCCCTGAACCCGGCGTCACTGAAAGGCGGCATAACGCTGTTTGAAAATGGCGTTCCAGTGGACAACCTGAACCTGAAACTGGACGGCACCGTTGTGGCAATTAACCCCAACGGCGGGCTAAAACACGGGGTTGCTTACGAGCTAGCATTGAACGGACTGACCGACCTCGCCGGCAATCCGGTCGTCGAGGGCCCGCTGTCCTTCGCTCTGGACGATATTGGCAACAATGATGCTAACGTTACCCAGCGCTCACCGCTGGTGTTGACGACCTATCCGGGCTACCCGTGTGCTACGACCGGAGTAGATCTGCGTAACGGCAAGCATGGTCGGTGCCTGGATGATGCGCCTGGTGGGCCAAGGGGAGATATCCTGCCTGTCACGACCCTGCCAGCGGACAGACCAATCGTGGTCGTTTTCTCTCAATCAATGAACCTGAATTCGATTCGCTTGAACGAAACCTTCACTGTCGAACACGTCGACCAATCAGGCGCTTCCATCAAGACGGTCTCCGGAAGGCTGGAAAAGAACAACCAGCGCATCCGTTTCTACCCCGATGAACCCTGGGAAATCGGCGCCTACTATCGCTACACCCTGTCCTCTTCAGACCAGGGCAAGTGTATCGCTGGCGCGACCCTCTCCTTCATCTGTGGCGAGAATGGGCTGGCACTGGAAACCGACCTTCTGGTCGACCCGGAGCGCTCCGGCGGACCCGACATGGTGATTTACTTTCGGGGAACGACGCCGGTGAAATCGGTCTTCACGGCGCTGCGCAATCTGCCAATCCGGGATACCAATTCCAACTATGAAATTGACTGCGCCACTCTGGGCGAGGAACAGAAGAGCGAAGACTGCCTGGAGCCCTTCCTTCACGAATCGGATGGGAACGGCGGCTACAAGCCATCGGCGAACTCCGCCAAGCTGAAAGTCATCACGCAGGAAGCAAGCGCCCTTGGTGTGAAGGTTGGTGCCAGTGTCGGCTGTAAGGCCAGCCAAACTTGTCCGCGAAACAAATTCATCTACCAGACCTATGGCCTGAATACCGAGGTAATGGGCCCGGCGTACGACACGGACGGCAAAGCCATCGGTGTTCGGGTCCTGCTTTACCCGACCCTGCTGGCCACCACATCGGCCAGTGTTTTCCTGGACGGTTTTGGCGAGCAGGCAACCGGCCCTCAGATACTCAGAATGCGGTATGGCGCCCCCACTGAGGATAATCCACTGGGTCTGGTGGAAGGCCTGATCACAGAGGACGAAAGCGGCAACCCCGTGTTCCGCACTGACGCGGATCTGACACTGGATGCACCTAACCTTCAGCTACCGCTGGCACAGGCTCTGGAACACAACTTGTACAGCCAACCGCTGACCCTTGAACTCGAAGGCCCCATTGATTTTTTTGATGACGGACGCATGCAGATTGTCCAGATCAACAGCAACGCGCCACCGATTGATGTGAACGTTAACGTGACGATACCCATCATCAACGAGTTCCTGAGCTATTCCGCCTGTGTCGCTGATCGTGGTCCCTCTGGCATATTCAGCTGCCTGCTGGATTCCTCGACCGGCGTCGATCGCGGCGACATTGCCATCCCACTGGAAATTCCGAGTAACGGCGTTTACCTCAATTTTGTGTCGGATCCGATAAAGGACCTACCGGCAACGCCCTGAGATCAGACCGTTCTCCTTTCAGGCCAGCCTCTCGGGGCTGGCTTTTCCCCCAGCACTGAACACTTTTCGCACGATGACGATTCCTGTTAATCTGGTTGCAGATTGAAACTCCCTGTCAGATAACAACAATTAGGAGACCTGCCCGATGGAAAATGGCACCCACTACCGAACCTGCCACCTGTGCGAAGCCATGTGCGGCGTCGCTATTGAAACTCAGGATGGGCGCATCACTTCCATCAAGGGGGACGAAAACGATCCCCTCAGCCGCGGCCATATCTGCCCCAAAGCCGTCGCCCTGCAGGACCTCCACGAAGATCCGGAACGGCTGCGCCAACCGGTTCGCCGCACGGAAACCGGCTGGCAGGAAATCAGCTGGGATGAGGCGCTGGACCTGGTGGCCGAGAAGCTCCACCAAACCCGCCAGGAATACGGCCGCAACAGCGTTGGCGTTTATCTGGGCAACCCGAACGTCCACAACCACGGTGCCCTGATGTCCGTGACACCACTGATGCGGGCAATTGGCAGCCAGAACCGGTTCTCGGCCACCTCCAACGATCAGTTGCCGCACATGCTGGCCAGTCTGGACATGTTTGGCCACCAGATTCTGTTTCCCATCCCCGACATCGACCAAACCGATCTGTTCATCTGCATTGGCGCCAACCCCATGGCCTCCAATGGCAGCCTGATGACGGTTCCGGATTTCCGTGGCCGGATCAAAGAACTCAAGGGCCGGGGTGGCAAGATGATCGTCATCGATCCACGCCGCACGGAAACCGCCAAACTGGCGGACGAATTCCACTTCATCCGGCCAGGCAGCGATGCCTTTCTGCTGATGGCAATGGTCCACACCCTGTTTGCTGAAGACCTGATCAACCTGGGCGCCACCGAACATCTGGTCAAGGATGTCGATCTGCTGCGCCTGGCCGCCATGCCGTTCACGCCGGAAGCCGCCAGCCCGCACACCGGAATGCCGGCCGAGGACATCCGCGCACTGGCCCGGCAGCTGGCCAACACCCCGAAAGCGGCACTTTACACCCGCATGGGCACCAGCACCCAGGTGTTCGGTGGCCTGGCCACGTGGCTGGCGTCCTGCCTGAACATACTGACTGGCAAGCTGGACCGCCCCGGCGGCATGCTCTTCAACCAGCCGGCCATTGATCTGGTCGTTCTGGGCGCTCTTGCCGGGCAAAGCGGGCATTTCGGTAAACGGCACAGCCGGGTCAAAGGCCTGCCGGAATTCGGCGGCGAGTACCCGGCCAGCACGATGGCCGATGAAATCCTGACGCCGGGCGCAGGCCAGATTCGGGCATTCGTCACCGTTGCCGGCAACCCGATCCTGTCGAGCCCCAATGGCCGGCGACTGGAGGAGGCCTTCGAACAGCTTGATTTTATGGTGTCAGTCGATTACTACCTGAACGAAACCACCCGCCATGCCGATGTGATCCTGCCGCCGACCGCGGCTCTGGAACGCAGTCATTACGACCTGATCTTCAGCATGTTCGCGGTCAGAAATACCGCCAAGTACAGTGAGCCACTGTTTGATGCCGGCCCAGATACCAGGCACGACTGGCAGATCCTGCTGGGTCTGGCGCACCGGCTCGAACGGCTGAACAAGGGTGGCAGCCTGCCCCTGCGCACCGAACTCGGCTGGCGCGCGTTTCAGCAACTTGGCCCGGACCCGATTCTGGACCTGCTCCTGCGCTCCGGCCCCTATGGGATGAATGCCGGCCTCTTGAAGGGCATTGCCGAACCGGCCATTGATCTGGTTCTGGACATCCTTCCGCGCCGCCACCCACTGCGGGGCCTGGCCAAGCTGAGTCCGCTCAACCGGCACTGGAACGATTTGCCCAAGGGATTGTCTTTGTCGGTACTCAAGGACAATCCCAACGGGGTCGATCTCGGCCCGCTCAAGCCTACTCTGCCCGACCGCCTGTTCACCCGGGACCGCAAGATTCATCTGGCACCACGACGATACCTGCAGGATGTCGAGCGACTGTTTGCGCACCTCAATCAGGAGGCACCGGACGATTTGCTCCTGATTGGCCGGCGCCATGTGCGCAGTAACAACTCCTGGATGCACAACAGCCAGCGACTGGTGAAGGGCAAGGACCGCTGCACCCTCATGATTAACCCCAAGGATGCATCCCGGCTGGGGCTGCAGGCCGGCGATTCGGCGGAAATCAGCTCGGAAGGGCGAAAAATCGTGCTGCCGGCCGAAATCACCGAGGATCTCATGCCCGGGGTGGTGTCCATTCCCCACGGTTGGGGTCACGACCGGGACGGCATCGGCCAATCAATTGCAGCGGCACATCCGGGCGCGAGCATCAACGATGTGCTGAGCGACGAGCAAATTGATCCACTGGTAGGCACATCCGTATTGAATGGTCAGGCAGTTTCGGTCAAAGTCTGGCGCCCTGACCGACAGCGCAAACGCGCCTGACCCAAAACCAGGAGGAGACCATGCCTCAGTGGCTTCAGTGGGCCCTGATCATTGCTGGCCTTGCGGCCATCGTTGTGTTGCTGACCTTTATCCGCCGACAGCTCGCCGGCCTGGGTGAGCAACGAAAACGACAGCAGAAGGCCGAGGCTTTTCAGACCCAGCGCCGCGCCGACATGATCGAAAGCATTCGGGTTATTGCGCTGGCGGTGGAAGCAGACCAGATCGAGTACTCTGAAGCCTGCCTGCGCCTGAAAGGCCTGCTTGACCATGTTGAGCCGGCCTTGTTAGACCAACCTCCGTACGACATCTTCCAGCTGGTGCATGAGAAACTCGAACACATGCCAACCCACCGGGCACGAAAGACCGCTGACAAAAAGCTGGTGGCAAAGATGGACAAGGAACGTTTTTCGGTCGAAAAAGAACACGCGGAAGCCATTCGTCAGGCAGCCGGGGCGATACGCCAGCACACCTTCAAGTAAGCCTCGCGATTCGGCGGGGGCTTTTTGTAATGTTTTGTAACCTGGCGCTACGGACTTTTCCGTTAAGCACCAGGGAAATCAAGAGCTTTCGCAGCGCGGAAAATGTGACACGCACCTCATAAATTCGCGCCTGCAATCCCCGGCTTTTCTTTTGCCCGCCCTTGGCTAACTTTACAAGTAGGGTGCTGCACAGTTGATGCGGTTTACGGGCCCTCAGTGGTTTCTCCTGATCAGTCTGGACGGACTTCTTCGATACCTCTGCAACAAGCGGGTGAGCTTGCCGGCCTCTGGGCCGGCTTTTTTTGTTTCCTTAACCGGGCCAAGCTACCCCGCTTACTGGGTCATCATCCCTGCCATGGCAAGGACACTGTCTTTCTGCTCAACCAGCTCATCAAACCGGGCCCGGACCTTTTCCGGGTCCAATCCCAGCGACTCGAACATACCCGGTGGAACAGGCTCGCCCGGCCCCAGCGACAAGCCCCGCTCGATCAATAACTGCCGCCCCAGCCAGAGCAGCCTCGCGTATACGTTGTGGGCGCCGTCATAACCGGCATGTTTCTGATAGCGCAGGGCGGCATTCACTTCCTGCGGCATGCCCCAGTTCTCCATCAACTGGGCACCGATCTGCTCGCGGGTAATCCCCAGCAGGTGGTGTTCAATCACCGAAGAATCAATGTTCGGATTGGCCTCCAGTGACCGGCACACCAGTTTAAAATGAGGCGGGAACACATGGGCCAGCACCAGATAGCCAAAATTGTTGAGTAAGCCAGCGAGGTAAGCGAGGCCAAAGAAAGGGCGTTTCCCGGCCGGCATCAGGGTGCACAGGAGCCCGGCTGACTGTGCCTGCCAGATCGCCTGCTGCCAGTAGTCCACATACCCCTCCGGGTGATCCTGCGGTTGTTTGAGCGCACGCCCCAGCGCAAGCCCCATGGCCAGATTCATCACCAGCTCAAAGCCAAGCACCCGGGAAACCGCATCGTGAACGGAACGCACTTGTCCGGCGGAAACATACAGCGAGGATGACGCCCAGCTGACCACCTGCGCCGCCAGGCTGGGGTCACTCTCCACGACATCCACCAGATCCCCCATCACCGCGTTGGGGTCCACCCGGAGGTGGATGATACGCTGAGCGCTTTCCGGTAGCGGAGGCAGCTCAAGAGTGTCTTCAAGACGCTGCTGGATGCGCAACCCGGTAAACTTTTTCAGCGCCTGGCGAAGCTGGGCCTGGTCACGGCCGGGATCATCCAGGTTTACCGCAATGGCATCAACGGCTACGGCAAAAGACATCCGTCGGGCATGTTCGGTCAGAGATCGGAAGTCCTCTCCGGGTAACACCAGCGCCAGATCCTGCTCCGCCAGTTCAAGGGTGACCGAGGACATCTCATCCACTCCGGAGTCCACCAGAGTTTCCCATCCGGTGAGCTTTGGCAGCGCGGGTAGCTCGACCACGCCGGCACGTTCCCGGACGCGAAGCTGCTCTCGGCGGCCGATTACCTTCAACTGTCGCCCAAGGTGCGTATTAAGCTGCTCCAGGTCGATGAGGTCGGCTTTTCGGCACACCAGTTGTAGCTGGCCCTCGTCGTCCGTAAGCAGAACCATGCGCAGGCAGTCTTTGATCTCGGCCTGGCCTGCACTGCGCAGTGAAACGCCCGAGGAGAACTCTCCCAGAGCTCGCTGAACTGCGACAGGTATTTGCATAGTGTTGTCCTGAATCGTGCTGCAGGCCGACATGGGGCCCATTTTTTATCGGGGTAACCGTCTTATCTGTTCAAAGCCCGGTCCATTCTGAGACGTAAGCGATGAACCTTGCAAGATCACGGCGGCCATCAGACATCACCGTAACGAATGCGCTCACCCAGCCAGCGACGGATCAGCGCGTCAACCACCTCCGGGGTCTGCATCAGCGGCGGTGCCATTTCACGAACAGGCTCGATCCAGCCCTTGTCGCGCTCAAACTCCGCCAACCGGAATTGCATCATGCCAGTCTGGCGGGTACCGAGCACTTCCCCCGGCCCACGGATCTCCAGGTCCTTCTCGGCAATCACAAAGCCGTCCTGGCTGTCACGAAGCGCCTGCAGGCGGGACTTGCCGTTGCTCGACAGCGGCGGGTGATACATCAACACACAGAAACTGGCCTGCTCGCCACGGCCGACCCGGCCCCGCAGCTGATGCAGCTGGGCCAGACCAAGGCGCTCGGGATTTTCAATAATGATCAGTGACGCATTGGGCACATCGACGCCGACCTCAATCACGGTCGTAGCCACCAGCAGGTCCAGCTCGCCAACCTTGAACCGATCCATGACCTCGGCTTTTTCAGCCGCCTTGAGACGGCCGTGGACTAGCCCGACTTTCAGCTCAGACAGCCGCTGGGCCAGTTCTTCCGCCGTCGCTTCGGCGGCCTGGCATTGCAGGGCTTCAGATTCTTCAATCAGCGTACAGACCCAATAGGCCTGTCGCCCGGCCGCGCAGGCTTTACGCACCCGCTCGATGATCTCCTCGCGGCGACTGTCCGGAATCACGATGGTTTCAATCGGCTTGCGCCCCGGGGGTAATTCATCAATCACGGAGGTGTCCAGATCGGCGTAGGCGCTCATGGCCAGCGTTCTGGGAATGGGGGTAGCGGTCATGATCAGCTGGTGCGGCGCCATGGCGGAACCCACCCCTTTTTCCCTCAGTGCCAGGCGCTGGTGGACACCAAAACGGTGCTGTTCATCCACGATCACCAGCGCCAGCCGCTGAAACTCAACCTCGTCTTGAAACAGGGCGTGGGTGCCGATCACCACTCGCGCCGCCCCGGACCGGACGGTCTCCAGAACGTCCTGTCGGGCCTTGCCCTTTACCTTGCCCGACAACCAGGCCAGCTGGACACCCAGGGGCTCCAGCCAGGCCCGGAAGTTGTGAAAGTGCTGTTCGGCCAGAATTTCCGTCGGCGCCATCAGCGCGACCTGTGCACCCACTCCCAGCGCCTGCAAGGCAGCCAGCGCAGCAACCACGGTCTTCCCTGAGCCGACATCCCCCTGCACCAGTCGCAGCATGGGCAATGGCTGGCTCAGATCCTGACGAATATCGGCAACCACATGACGCTGGGCCTGGGTGAGCTGGAACGGCAGGGAATCCAGGAAGCGATCCACCAGGTCGCCACTCGGTAGCAGGGGCAGTGCCTGGCGATGCTGAATCTGCTGCCGAACCTTGAGCAGACTTAACTGGTGGGCCAGCAGTTCCTCCATAACCAGCCGTTGCTGAGCGGGGTGCTTACCCTCCACCAGCAAGTGCACCGGCGCATGGGCCGGGGGCGAGTGCACGGTGCGTATGGCGTCATTGATACCGGGCAACTGGTAATCCGCCAGCACAGCCTCGGGTAGCCAATCCCGCACGGGAAAGCGCTGCAAATACCCCAGCGCCTGCTGGCACAGGGCGCGTATGCGCGGCTGCTGGATACCCTCGGTTAATGGGTAAACGGGAGTAAGGGTCGCTTGCCCTTCACCGGGCATCGGTGGTGGATTAACCTGGTACTCGGGATGGTAAAACTCGAATCCGGCCCGGCCGGGCCGTACCTCACCAAAACACCGGACCCGGGTGCCCTCGCTCAACTGCTTTTTCTGGGCGGCGTTGAAATGGAAAAATCTCAGGGCGAGAAAACCGGTGTCGTCCTTGATCGTCACCTGAAGACTCCGGCGCCGGCCCATCACCAGATCAGCCTTCATGACCTCGCCTTCCACCAAGGCGACATCGCCGATCCGCAAACTGCCCAGGGGGATCAGGCGGGTTCTGTCTTCGTAGCGATGCGGCAGGTGAAACAACAGGTCCTGCAGGGAGGAAATGCCCAGCTTGGCCAGTTTCTCGGCGAGGGCGTTACCGACGCCCTTGAGTTCGGAAACCGGAATGTCTTCCAGCGCCACCATGAGCCGCGTCAGGCCTGCTCAGCGACGGCGGGAGTGTCGGACTTTGCCTTCTCGATAACGCGGCACTGACTGGCGGCCAGCGACAGCATATCGATGGCCTTCGGCCGGGGAAAGGTGACCCGCCAGGCAAGCGCGACGGTCCGGAACGGAACCGGCGGTGCGAACCGGCGCACGGCAATAATATCGTCCGGGTAATGCATGGCCGTCGCGGCGGATAACGGTAACACGGTGATGCCCAGCCCCGAGGCCACCATGTGCCGAATGGTTTCCAGTGAGCTGCCCTCAGTCACCAACGCCGGTGAACTGGCATCCGCCTTGCGGGTGACCGCCTCCACCAGTGGTGGGCAGGATTCAAGCACCTGATCCCGGAAGCAGTGGCCCGGCCCCAACAGCAGCAATTGCTCCTTGGCCAGCTCCTCCGGAGTCAGCTCTTCTTTCCTGGCCAGGGGGTGGGCGGCCGGCAGCAGCACCACGAACGGCTCGTCGTACAGGGGCAACGTCACTACCTCGGGTTCTTCGAACGGCAGTGCGATGATAATGGCATCGAGTTCGGAACGGCGCAGCTTCTGGCGCAGGTCCGCGGTGTAATTCTCTTCAATGTACAGGGGCATTTCCGGGGCCGCCCGCCGGAGCTCAGGCAGCAGATGGGGGAACAGGTATGGGCCGATGGTGTAGATGGCCCCGACTTTCAAGGGCGAGTTGAGCTGATTCTTGCCGTCCTGGGCCATGTCCTTAATGACCCCGACCTGATCCAGCACCCGCTGCGCCTGTTCGATGATACGCTGTCCGGTCTCGGTGACCCGGATGCTGCTCTTGCTTCGTTCGAACAGCGGAATACCCAGCTCTTCTTCGAGTTTCTTGACCGCTACACTGAGCGTGGGCTGGCTGACATGGCAGCGTTCGGCGGCGCGGCCAAAGTGCTTTTCCCGGGCAAGGGTTACAACGTATCGTAGCTCTGTGAGAGTCATGACGAACTCCGGTCACGGTTAGGCGAATCGAACTTTCACTTATTTATGAGTCACAGGATAAGGATTGATAAAGTCTATGGCAACGTGCGAACCCTCTCACCCACCCCGGATTCTGGTCGCCGGCTGCGGCAAACTCGGCGGCGCGATCGCGCAGCGCCTTTCTGCTCAGGCCACGGTGTTTGGTCTGCGGCGCAACCCGGATCAGGTACCCGCTGGCGTCACCGGCATCGGGGCAGACCTGACGGAGCCGGATACTCTCACCAACGCACTGCCGGACAACCTGGACATCGTCATTTACTGCCTGACCCCCGCCAGCTACGACGAGCAAGGCTACCGGAGTGCTTACGTCACCGGCCTGAGCAACCTGCTGGCGCACATCCCCCCGCACTCTCTGACCCGGTTAGTTTTCATCAGCAGCACCAGTGTGTACTCGCAGGACGATGACAGCTGGGTGGACGAAACCAGCCCCGCCGAGCCAGCTCGATTCAGCGGCCAGCAAATCCTGCATGGCGAGCAGGCGGCCATCAACAGCGGCCACCCGGCTACCGTAGTGCGTTTCAGTGGCATCTACGGACCGTCACGGCGCCGTTTTCTGGAAGAGGTGATCGAAGGACGGATGAACCCGGGCAAACCGGCGCCATTCAGCAACCGGATCCATGAGGATGACGCGGCACGGGCCGTTGAGCATGTGGTCGGGCTCGCCCTGGCAGGCCGCCCACTGGAAGAGCTTTACCTGGCCAGCGACAGCGAACCGGCGAGACTGGATAAGGTAGTCGCCTGGGTTCGGGAGCAGACGCCCTGCGCCGAGCCGGTCGAGGACGCACGAACAGGCGGAAGAGCAGGCAGCAAACGGTGCCGGAATCAGCGATTGCTCGACTCTGGTTTTCGCTTTGAATACCCGGATTTCAGGGAAGGTTACCGCGAGATGATTGGAGACTGACGGACAGTCGACAACAAAAAAGGGCGGTTTGAACCGCCCTTTTTCATGGTTCACTGATTCGCGTTAACTCAGCACCATCACTGCTTCCATTTCAATAGGAACGCCCTTGGGCAGCGCAGCCACACCAACCGCAGCGCGGGCAGGATATGGTTCCTTGAAATAGGTGGCCATGATTTCGTTGACCGTGGCGAAGTTGGCCAGGTCAGTCATGTAGATGTTCAGCTTCACGATGTCCTTCAGGCCGCCACCGGCTGCCTCACACACGGCTTTCAAGTTTTCGAAAACCTGGCGGGTGTTGGCCGCAAAATCGCCCGATACCAGTTCCATGGTTTCTGGCACAAGCGGAATCTGTCCGGACAGGTAAACAGTATCCCCGGCTTTGACGGCCTGGGAATAAGGGCCGATGGCCTGTGGCGCTTGTTCTGTCTGGATAATGGACTTATTGGTCATTGTTAAAAACTTCCTCTCTTCAAAACGACCATACTCCCCTCAGAACCCGGCCAGTGTCAACCGGGCGCCCTGTCATCCTCAGTGACGAACCCGGCTGATGTGGGTAACGGCACGGATATTCCGAATCCGCCGCATTACCCTGGCCAGATGCCGCCGCCCCTGAACGTGCAGCACGAGGCTGACAACACTGAACTTGGCGTTCTGTTCCTCGACATTGATGCGCTCGATATTGCCATCGGCAATGGCTACGGCGTTCGCCACCTCGGCAATGACACCCCGTTTGCGCACCAGTTCCACCTTCAGGTCGACGGAGAACTCGTCGGTAATGTCTTTTGCCCAGTTCAGGTGCGTCAGGCGCGCGCGCCCTTCGTCATCTGCGGGCAACCGGGCACAGGTATCGGAATGAATCACCATCCCCTTGCCGGAATCCATCACGCCCACCACCGGGTCACCGGGGATCGGCTTGCAACAGGTGGCACAGCGCACCAGAAGCCCCTCGACGCCCCGAATGGTAACCGGGCTCTGTTCGCCGCCGCGCCCGGTCTCCTTGGTCAGGGCCGCCTGGCCGGTCTCCTCACCGCCAGACAGCAGCTGCCGGGCCACCAGATACGCCATGCGATTACCCAGCCCGATTTCACTGACCAGATCGTCAAAACTGTTGACCTGGTTGTGACTGACAACGCTCTGGATCTGGGCATCATTGATATCGGAAAGAGTCGCACCAAAGCCCTTGAGGGATTTTTTCAACAGGGTCTTGCCCAGCTCCAGAGACTCGGTCCGTTTCTGGCTCTTGAGGGTGTGACGGATGCTGCTACGGGCCTTGCCGGTCACCACGAAGCCGAGCCAGGCAGGGTTGGGCTTGGCGCCCGGCGCGGTAATGACCTCGACGGTCTGGCCGCTTTCCAGCGGCTGACTCAGCGAGCCGAGATTTCGGTTGACCCGGCAGGCCACGGCAGCGTTGCCGATATCGGTGTGAATCGCGTAAGCGAAATCGACCGGTGTCGACCCGCTGGGCAACTCCATGATCTTGCCCTTGGGCGTGAACACGTAAATCTCATCCGGGAACAGATCCACCTTCACGTGCTCGATAAATTCTTGCGAGTCCTCGGCACGCTCGCGCATTTCCATCAGGCCTTTGACCCAGCGGTCCACCCGGGCCTGATTCACACTGGTCACACTGCTGCCTTGGTCCTTGTACATCCAGTGCGCCGCAATACCGTTGTTGGCGATGTGCTCCATTTCTTCGGTGCGGATCTGGATTTCGATATGCACGTGCATGCCGAAAAGTGTGGTGTGCAGAGACTGATAGCCATTGGCCTTGGGCATGGCAATGTAATCTTTGAACCGTCCCGGCAGCGGCTTATACAGGCTGTGCACTGCGCCAAGAATCCGATAGCAGTCGTCTTCGGTGTCGGTAATGATGCGGAACGCGTACACATCCATGATTTCGTGGAAGGACTTCTGCTTGAACTTCATCTTGTTGTAGATGCTGTTCAGATGCTTCTCGCGCCCCATGATACGCCCGGGCAGGCCGCGCTCCCGGAGCTTCTCTTCCAGTTTGCCTCGAATGTCATCGATAATTTCCCGATGGCTGCCCCGCAGTTTTTGCACCGCCTGCGAAATGTACTTCGCGCGCATCGGGTACAGGGAGGCAAAGCCCAGATCTTCCAGTTCGGTGCAAATGGAGTGCATACCCAGCCGGTTGGCGATGGGGGCATAGATATCGAGGGTTTCCGTCGCGATCCGCTGGCGCTTCTCATAGGGCATGGGGCCCAGGGTTCGCATGTTGTGCAGGCGGTCCGCCAGCTTGACCAGTATGACCCGGATATCCCGGGCCATCGCCAGCGTCATCTTCTGGAAATTCTCTGCCTGGGCCTCGGCCCGGGTGCGAAACTCAATCTGGGTCAGCTTACTGACGCCATCCACCAGCTCCGCAACATCTTCACCAAACTGCTCGGAAAGGGCGTCTTTGGGGATACCGGTATCTTCAATGACGTCATGCAGCATCGCTGCCATGAGTGTCTGGTGGTCGAGCCGCAGCCCCGCGAGGATGCCGGCAACGGCGAGCGGATGGGTAATATACCGATCACCGCTTTTGCGCATCTGCCCTTCGTGGGCCTGCTCGGCATAATAGTAAGCACGGCGCACCTGATTGATGCGACTGATATCCAGGTAGGAGCTGAGCTCTTTCGTCAGACCCTCTACAGTAGCCTCTGCCGACACCGCGCCTCCACTCTCTCTTGATGATCAGGGACAAAAAAACCCGAATGCACGCATCCGGGTTGCTTCCTGATCCTGCCTACAATCTATGCGTTATAGATACACTATTAAAACGCGGGGCAGAAGATCAATGTCGTTTGAGCCAGGTAGGTAATTCTACCTGCTCAAACTTATTCGTCGTCGGTTTCGTCCAGGATGGTCCGGCTGACCTTACCCTCGGCAATTTCACGCAGAGCGAGCACGGTCGGCTTGTCGTTTTCTTCCTGCACCATCGGCTCGGCACCTTTGGTGGCAATCTGACGAGAACGCTTGGTAGCCAGCATCACCAACTCGAAGCGGTTATCAACGTGTTCCAGGCAATCTTCAACAGTTACTCGTGCCATATTATCCCCGAAAATTAACAGACCAAATCAGAAGACCGCGTAGTGTACTTTCCCCGGTTCACTTTGTATACAGCAAGGCTGGCACTGTTTTCAATCCGACAGCCCGGCCAGCAGGGCCTGGTGACGGTATTGCTGCACCGCCATCCGGGAACGCTGGGCCCGCACAATGGCCAGCAAATCCGCCAGCGCCTCATCAAACTGATCATTAACCACCAGGTAGTCGAACGCCAGCGCATGCCGGCATTCTTCCGACGCTTCTGCCAGGCGCCGCTCTACGACATCCGGCGCGTCGGTGCCGCGCCCGGTCAGACGTTCGCGCAACACCTCCGGTGACGGCGGCACAATGAAAATGCTGACGCATTCGGGCATCAGACGGCGAACCTGCTCGGCACCCTGCCAGTCTATTTCAAGAATAACGTCCTGCCCGCTGGCGAGAGTTTCCCGCACCCAAACCTGGGACGTACCGTAGTAGTTGCCGAAAACATCTGCATGCTCAAGGAAATCGCCCCGAGCGATCATTGCCTCGAACAGCTCGCGCTCGACAAAATGGTAATTCACGCCGTCCTGTTCACCGGACCGCATTGGGCGAGTGGTGTGGGAAACGGAAACGCCAAGTTTGCTATCCGCCTTCAACATGGCAGCAACAAGACTGGTTTTGCCTGCACCTGAGGGCGCCGAGATGACGTACAGCGTCCCCTGATCACCTACCTGACTCATGTGAGTGTGTACTCCAACATCGATGGTTTCGCACGGGCCCGCGACGCGAACGGCGACCCCTGCAGGAAAGAAGGCGCGAAATTATACGGATAAGCTGACCGAAGCGCACCTCACTCCAGATTCTGCACCTGCTCACGCATCTGCTCGATCAGCACTTTCAGATCGACCGCGGCGCGGGTGACCCGCGCATCGATACTCTTGCTGCTCAGGGTATTGGCTTCCCGATTCAGCTCCTGCATCAGAAAATCCAACCGCCGCCCGATCGCAGCACCACTGCTGAGAGTTTCCGCCACCTCGCTGACATGGGCATCGAGGCGATCCAACTCTTCGGCAACGTCACACTTCTGCGCCAGCATCACCATTTCCTGGGCAACGCGCTCCGGCTCCAGCTCCACTTGCGCCTTTTCAAACCGCTCTTTGATTGTCTGCTCCTGCGATTTGAGCAATTCGGGCATCAGGGCCCGAACGTCGGCAACCAACTGCGTGATCGTCGCAAGCCGCTCGCTGAACAATGGCCGCAAGCGCTCGCCTTCCCGCGCACGGGACGTGGCCAACTCGGTAAGGACTTCATCGAACAGGCCCATCGCGGCCGCCCTGGCCTCGCTGAAATCCTGCTCAGGTACCGACAGCACCCCGGGCCAGCGCAGAACATCCAGCGTGTCGATGGCTGCGGCGTTGTCCAGAAGGCGACTGACTCGTGCCGCCGCCGCGCCCACCGCGCGGACCAGATCTTCATCCACCTCGAACTCATCAGAGGTTTTCTCGGCAGACTGAAGCCGCATGGATACATCCACCTTGCCTCGCTTCAGGTGCTTGCGCAGAGCCTCCCGAAACGGGTTTTCCAGTTCCCGTAACACCTCAGGCAATCGAAAAGAAGGTTCGAGGTAACGGTGGTTCACCGTCCGGATCTCGCACGTGAGCGTTCCCCACTCTCCGTGTGTCTCGCTGCGGGCAAAGGCGGTCATGCTTCTGATCATGGACTCTCCAATTCTGTTCGACGAAAACAAAAGTTTAGCAGGCGCTGAATGCGTTCTGCGAACGGACTGCAACCCTGCGGCAAAACCACAGCGTGTTATACTCCCGCTCTTGCTTAATTCACTTCGTCGGCTCGTCAGGGCCGATTCTCAAAACTCTTCAGGACTAACTATGCGACCAAGTGGCAGAACACCCGAACAGCCCAGAAACGTGCGTATTACCCGGAACTACACCCGCCATGCGGAGGGCTCAGTTCTGGTTGAGTTCGGTGATACCAAAGTGATCTGCACCGCCTCTGTCGAAAACAAGGTTCCGCCTTTCCTGCGTGGTGAAGGCAAGGGCTGGATCACCGCTGAATACGGCATGCTCCCCCGCTCCACCGGCAGCCGCATGGGCCGTGAAGCGGCGCGCGGCAAACAGGGCGGACGCACCGTGGAAATCCAGCGTTTGATTGGCCGCTCCCTGCGGGCCGCAGTGGACCTGAGCGCACTGGGCGAGCACACCATCACCGTCGACTGTGATGTCATTCAGGCCGATGGTGGCACCCGCACTGCGGCCATCACCGGCGGCTGCGTGGCACTGGTGGACGCACTGAACTACCTGGTCGCGGAAAAGCGGCTGACCAAGTCACCACTGAAGCAGATGATCGCGGCGCTGTCGGTCGGGGTTTACAAAGGTACGCCAGTAGTCGATCTGGACTACCCGGAAGATTCTGAGGCCGAAACTGACATGAACGTCATCATGACGGATCAGGGCGGCTTTATCGAAATCCAGGGCACAGCAGAGGGGGCACCTTTTGCCCAGGAAGAACTGGACCAGATGCTGATTCTTGCCAGACAAGGCATTGACGAGATCTTCGAGATTCAAAAGGCAGCCCTGGCGGGCTAAGAGACGAGGTACGGGCTGCCAATCCGGCAGCCCGGCCACTCAGAAACCAATATCGATGTCGTATTCCATGATCACAGGAGCGTGATCCGAGAACCGGGTTGAGTCATCAATCCAGCCGTCCAGGATGTTCTTGCGGATTCCCGGCGTCAGCAACTGGTAGTCCACCCGGATCCCCGCATTGCGGCGCGCGCCTTCGGACTGTTCCGGCCACCAGGTGTACTGGCCACTCTGCTTGTTGATTTCACGGAAGGCATCCACACAACCCAACTCGTCAATCAGGCGATCCAGCCATGCCCGTTCGTGGGCCAGAAAACCGGAAAAGTCACGCTTGTGATACAGCGGACTGGCGTCGGTGACGTGGTGTGCAGTCTGGAGATTGGCGCAGAAAATAAACTGGCGCCGCTTGCGAAGCGTTTTCTGCAGGTGCAAACCGAAGCCATCCAGAAATTCATCCTTGTGGTCGAGTTCGGTCAGGTCGTCCTCACCCATTGGCTCATCTTCCCGGCCGAGGGCACACGGCGCCAGCACACAGGCCACCGATACCTTGTCGAAGTCCGCCTGAATAAAACGCCCTTCACGGTCGGCCAGTTCGTTGCCGTAGCCGTACATGATGGCCTTGGGGAAATGGCGGGTGTAGATACCGACACCACCGTGTTCGTTTTTCTCGCCGTCGATGAAATAGGCCTCGTACCCTTCCGGGATCAGCCCCAGATCTTCAATTTCATACGCCCGCATGCGGTGATCCTGAACACAAACCACATCAGCATCCTGGCCGGCCAGCCATGCAAAAAAACCCTGATCGACGGCCCGGGCAAGACCGTTCACACTAATAGATACTACCCGCATACGTGTTCCCTGATTAGGTTTGTGTGTATGATACCGTTTTTACGTCTGAATTAAAGATACAACCCCGCCAGAACCCTTGCCATGCATGACTATCAGAAGACTTTCATCGAGTTTGCCATCCGTCGGAACGTGCTCCGTTTCGGGGACTTCACTCTCAAATCCGGACGCACCAGCCCCTACTTCTTTAACGCTGGCCTGTTCAACACCGGCGACGATCTTCTTCAACTAAGCAAGGCCTATGCCGCTGCAATAGAACGCAGTCAGTTGAATTATGACATTATTTTCGGACCCGCCTATAAGGGCATTCCGCTGGCAACCGTGACCGCCATGGCCCTTGCAACAGACGGTAACAACAAACCCTTTGCCTTTAACCGCAAGGAAAAGAAAGATCATGGAGAGGGCGGAAATATCGTCGGCGCCCCATTAAAAGGCAAGGTTCTGATTGTGGATGATGTCATCACCGCTGGCACCGCCATCCGGGAGTCCATTGATCTGATTCAGCAGGCCGGCGCTGAACCGGCAGGCGTACTGATTGCCCTGGATCGGCAGGAAAAAGGCAATGGAGAACTGTCTGCCATCCAGGAAGTAGAGCAACAGTTCGGCATCCCGGTCGTTAGCATCATACGATTGGAACAGATTCTGGACTACCTCCGGGCCAAGCCGGAATTTGCAGGACACGCCGACAACGTCGCCAAGTATCGGGTTCGTTACGGAGTCTGAGCATGCCCCATCATTCCCGCCCACTGGGCAAGTCAGCCATTGTCGCACTCGCGTTCACTATGGGTCTTGCCACGACAGCCGAGGCTCGAATGTATCGCTACACTGATGACAACGGTCAAATCGTCATCAGTAACACCATCCCACAAGCAGCCACCAAGCGGGGCTACGAAATCCTTGGCAGCAGCGGGCGTGTGGTTGAAACCGTCGCACCCGCCCCCACCGCAGAAGAAATTGCCGCCCGTGAGGCCGAAGCGCAACGCCAAAAAGAGCTGGCCATCCAGCGTGAAAAAGATCGGCAACTGCTGCGCCGGTACAGCCATCCTGATCAGGCGGTCGAGGCCATGCACCGAAAAGTACGACAGCTTGAGGGCCTGATCCAGATCAAACGCGGCAACATTTCGGTTCTGGCAAGCCAGCTGGAAAACGAACAGGGGCGCGCCGCTGACCTGGAACGTGCCGGCCGTGAAATTCCGGACGCCATGCTCGGCAAAATCAACCGTCTCGAAAGCAAGATCGACGAGCTCGAAGCGGAAATCCGCTCGCAAAACATAGAGATCGATCTGGTGCGCGCGGACTTTGAGACCGATATCACCCGCCTGGAGCAAGTCACCGGCGAGCCCCGCACACTGCCACTGGAACTCTCCAAAGCGCAGTAAAGGCATTGCCTTGCCTTGCCGCCAGTTCCGGCTCAAAAAAAGGGCAGCGTTTAGCACGCTGCCCTTTTTGATTTCGCTGACGCCTGCTTGATTCAAGGCAGGCGGTCAGGTGCTTCCTTAGGCGGAAGCAGTAGACTTCTTGGCGGTCGAAGCCTTGGTCTTGCGAGCGGCCGGCTTCTTGGTTGAAACGGTCTTCTTGACCTCTCCAGCCGCTTCAGCCACTTCTTCAGCCGCGTCAGCTACAGCGTCCGCGCCGTCAGCAGCTTCTTTTTCCAGCTTGGCCACCAGCTCAGCAGCAAAGCCGCCAAAACGGGTGTTCAGGCTGCGCAGTTGCTCGAACAGGGTCTCACTGTAACCATCGTAGCGCTCACGCAGGCTCTTGATCGTATACTCGCGAACTTCTGCTTCCAGTTTTTCAGCGTAATCGAACGGCTTGGCAGACAGCTCCTTTTGCTTTTCTTCAGCAGTGTTGATGCCCTTCTCGACGATTTCCTGAATCTGCTCCTGGTAAGTCTTAAGTTTACCCATGTCTAATCTCCTTGGTTTTCTGAAAGTACATAGAGTCAGGCGACCAAGCGACAACTGCCGGCCTTCTCTGATATCCGACTTTCACAGTACGGAGAAAAATTAGAATGTTCATACTAAAAGCAATTCTGTGATCGATACGTAGTTTTACCCACCAATCACTTGAACCCTCGTTCAGATTCCCGATAATCGGCAACGCTTACCTGCCTCCCCGCCGTATTCAGGCCCAAGCCCAGAAAAACACCCCCAAGACACTTCGGACGTCACAAGCGGTTCGCTATGACCAACCTTATCTGCCAGGGACCGAACGATGCCCGGCCGACTGGCTTTTATTTGCCATTGATTCTGTCCATCTACGCGCTGCTGACCGCCTGTCAGGAAGACAGCCGGGCCGGCAAAACCAGTGCGAAGCGTTCTGCTGAACTGACGGAGCTCAGACTCGAACAAGCCACAGACACCCTGTTCGAAGCCTTTGGCCAAAACTCTTACCCCGGGAACCATAACGCCCCGTTCGATGCTCCGCCGAAACTGACCTGGTCAGCACCGCTGACGCGGGAAGACGGATCTGTCCTGAAACCGGGACAGATCGCGAAGTTTCGTATTTATTATCGTATGCGGCATGAGAACCGCCTCCACATCGTCGACGTGGATAACCCGGTGGCGGAACACTACTTCTTGGCGGGATGGCCCACAGGCGTGTATGAGATTTTCGTCACGGCGGTGGACCAACAAGGTCTGGAAAGCGCGCGCTCAGAACCGCTGACGCTAGACATCATTGCGAGGTAACGGGCTGCTGGTCACTACTACCAGCGAAACAACACCCAACTGGGCACCAGCATGTCCGATTCGGTTTCGCGAATCCAGCCACCGCCGTCCGTGGGCACCAGGTAATACTCAGAACCTATCTCGGGCACCACTTTAATCTCGACAATCTGGCCATTCACCCGGTACTCGTAGAACACCGCTTCGTCACCGGGACGGATCACAATCTGAGGCGCATCGCCGTCTGGCTGATAATCCGTAATCACCACCGGCTCATCGGGTGTCTGAACCAGGTTGTCATCGAGCTTTCCGCTGTCCTGGGCCACAACCAGCATCGAAACCGTGGCAATCAGGCCACCTAGGGAGAGGGCGATAGGCTTCATTTTCATGGTACCCTTCTGGCAATCGATTTCCGTACAGAGTTGCACAAGCCAACCCACGCATCAATTGAAATCCGGACCTGTTTTGACATGACTCAGCAAAAGACTCCACCGGTCGTTCTTGTGGACGGTTCGTCCTATCTTTTCCGCGCCTATCACGCCTTGCCACCGCTCACCACGAGCAAAAATCTCCCCACCGGCGCGATCAAAGGGGTCATCAGCATGCTTCGTCGGCTGGAACAGGATTTTCCCGATTCCAAGATCGTCGTGGTCTTCGACGCCAAGGGCAAAACGTTCCGCCATGACATGTACGAGGAGTACAAGGCCAACCGCCCTCCGATGCCGGAGGACCTCGCCTGCCAGATCGAACCTATCCACAACATCATCCGGGCCATGGGCTTGCCACTGCTGATCATTTCCGGCGTCGAGGCCGACGATGTGATCGGCACCCTGGCCTACGAAGCCACGGACAAGGGCATTGATGTGGTGGTTTCAACCGGCGACAAAGACATGGCCCAGCTGGTGAGCGATCACGTCACGCTGATCAACACCATGACCGAGACCCGCATGGATCGGCAAGGCGTCAAAGACAAGTTCGGCGTCCGGCCCGACCAGATCATCGACTACCTGGCCCTGGTGGGGGACAAGGTGGACAACATTCCCGGCGTCAACAAATGCGGCCCCAAAACCGCCGTCAAATGGCTGCAACAGTACGATGACCTGGACACCGTCATGTCGCACGCAGACGAGATCAAGGGCAAAATTGGCGAATACCTGCGTGACGCACTGGAGACTCTGCCGCTGAGCCGGGAACTGGCCACCATCAAGACCGACGTCGATCTGGATCTGGGCTTGGAAGAACTCAATCCGGTGGAGCAGGATGACGAGCAACTGCTGGACCTGTTCAAGGAGTACGAATTCCGCACCTGGATTGCCGAACTGGACAACAACGGCACGTCGGAAGCCGTGAAAACGACAAACGTGGCCTCTGACAAGCCACCCGCGGAAAAGCGCTACAGCATCGTTACCGACCAGAAAGAGTTCGACGCCTGGCTGAAACGCCTGAGCGAGGCCGAAAGCTTTGCGTTCGATACGGAAACCACCAGCCTGCGCTACATTGACGCCGAAGTGGTGGGCGTGTCGTTTGCCATCGAACCGGGCGAGGCCGCCTACGTCCCACTGGGACACGATTACATGGGCGCCCCCGAGCAGCTGGACCGCGATACTGTGCTGGAGCAGCTCAAGCCACTGCTGGAATCCGCAGACCACCACAAAATCGGCCAGAACCTGAAGTACGATAAAAATGTACTCGCCAACCATGACATCACTCTGGAAGGCATTTCTGCCGATACGATGCTGGAATCCTATGTGCTCAACTCGGTGGCCACCCGCCACGACATGGACAGCCTGGCGATGCAGTACCTGGGCGAGAGCACCATCAGCTTCGAGTCCATTGCCGGAAAAGGCGCCAAACAGCTGACCTTCAACCAGATTGAGCTGGAAAAGGCCGGCCCGTACGCCGCGGAAGACGCCGATATTACCCTTCGCCTGCATCAGACGCTGGCTCCGCAACTGGCGCAGACCGGCAAACTGGCGTCTGTTTACAACGACATCGACCTCCCCCTGGTGCCGGTACTCTCGCGCATGGAACAGCGCGGCACGCTGATCAGCGCCAGCACCCTGAGACAGCATAGCCAGGAGCTGGCCGAGCGGATGGCGGAACTGGAGAAAGAAGCTCACGATGTCGCCGGGGAAACCTTCAATCTGGGTTCCACCAAGCAATTGCAGGCCATCTTCTATGACAAGCTTGGGCTGCCAGTGATCAAGAAAACCCCGAAAGGCGCCCCCTCGACGGCGGAGCCCGTGCTGCAGGAACTGGCGCACGAGCACGAACTGCCGCGCCTGATACTTGAACACCGCAGCCTGAGCAAGCTGAAATCGACCTACACCGACACCCTGCCCGAGCTGATCCATCACCGGACCGGACGGGTGCATACTTCCTATCATCAGGCGGTGACTGCAACGGGCCGGCTGTCCTCCTCCGAGCCAAACCTGCAAAACATCCCGATTCGATCCGAACAGGGACGGCGAATTCGCCAGGCCTTTATTGCCCCTGACGGGTATAAGCTGGTCGCGGCCGATTACTCGCAGATCGAGCTGCGCATTATGGCGCACCTGTCAGGCGACAAGGGCCTGCTAGACGCCTTCGCTCACGGCGAAGACATCCACAGGGCTACCGCTGCAGAGGTCTTTGGCGTTTCACTCCCCGACGTGTCCTCCGATCAGCGCCGCAGCGCCAAGGCCATCAACTTCGGCCTGATCTACGGCATGTCGGCCTTCGGCCTTGCCCGACAACTGGGCGTGGAACGCAAGAAGGCCCAGGAGTACATCGATCGCTATTTCGATCGTTACCCCGGCGTGCTCAAGTACATGGATAACATCCGCAAACAGGCCCACGAAGACGGCTTCGTCGAAACCCTCTTCGGCCGGCGCCTGTATCTGCCCGAGATCAATGCCCGCAACAAGCAGATGCAGCAGGCGGCGGAACGCACTGCCATCAACGCGCCGATGCAGGGCACGGCGGCGGACATCATCAAACGGGCGATGATCGACATCGACAACTGGCTGACGACAGACCATGCCGATGTAGCCCGAATGACCATGCAGGTACACGATGAGCTGATCGTGGAAGTACGCGAAGACATCATCGACACCATTCGGGATGGGCTCATTGAGCGGATGTCGGCAGCAGCCGAGCTGGATGTCCCCCTGGTGGTCGAGGCTGGCACCGGCGATAACTGGGATCAGGCCCACTAGGACAAGGGCTTACCGAAACTGGGCAAAGCCATACCTGGGTGCACTGAAAGGAAGCAGTCATCACCTCCCCGCTCCGGTCGCGGGGCCTAAGGGACTTTGTCCACCAAGCCCCGCCCTGCCCCACATTCCGGCCGCACTGTTAAACAGTGTGAAAAGCGGCACAATTCCTGCGTAACTCCCTGTGTCGGGTGACGAGCGCTCAATAGGACGAGCGCTGGCGCCACCCTTGTTGTGACACCAGACACAGAGGCAGTATCCATGACATCACTGGCATCAGAACGACGCTGGTTGCTGGACCCGAGCCTGCTCAAACTTTTTCACCAATGCCGGCGCCTGATCCACTCAGAGTTCGGCGTGAAACTGCACCTCACGGAAGAGCACCTCGAACAGCAACTGGCCGAATATGCGAGCAAGTCCCGCTCCAGCCATCTGGCACGAGCCTGGCAAGCACTTCAGGAAAAAGTGCCACAGCTAAACCCGCCATTGGAGAACCAGGCTCCCGAACCGCCCTCCAGGCGAATGTACCGGGGACAACCGATTGCCCATGAATCGGATGGTAAAAACGAAGTGTCGGGAAGTGTCAGCGGGCAGGCAACGGAGACGCCGAACGCCAAAAAATCCAGAGTGGTGTATCGGGGACAGGTAGTGGGTTGACCGGCGACAGCCGGCCAACCCCTTTGCGAGGGTCGACCTCAGAACGACTTACTGATCTGGACGGACGCACTCCATGCGCTCAGATCATATTCCGCCTGATAGTTCGCATCGGTGGCCGGCACCGTCGGGTTCTCATGGGAGTACTCCCGATCATCGACCTTGGCGTCATCAACGAAAATCAGGGTTCCCAGAGCGGCATCGACGGCCCAGCCGGTTTGGGCATCCTGCCACTGCGCGCCCAGGGTCAACCAGTGGCGGTCCTCTGACGGGATACGGGCGGTGACATACTCATCGACGGGCGACTCGTCCCAGGCGTAGCCAGCTTTGAACGCCCACACCGGCGTTGCCTGCCAGATACCACCGAGATTGAACTGCCACGTGTTCTTCCATTTTTCGGTGACGTGCGAGATGGGATCTTCCGCCTCCTGACCCGGCGTCAGGCCCAGTGCGGAGGAAACCTGACCGGTATTACCTTCCCGGCTCCGAATATCCAGCTCTTCAAACTCGCCCCACTTGGCATAGGTTGCACCCGCAAGCAACGTCACCTCGGAGGTCAAGTCATGGCGGGCACCGAACGTAATGCTTTCCGGGATAGCGACAGGAACCTCAACCCTTTCCGTCAGGGAAGTCGTGGCTATACCGGACGGGCCGCCGACAACCGGAAAATCGGAGATAACGATATCGCCCTTGAGCCGCAGCTCGGTTCCAGTCTGCGCGGTCAGGCCAAACTGGGTGCGGTCAGACAGCTCATAAAGAAAGCCCACCCGCAAGGTCACGCCGATGTCATCGCCTTCCACGTCGGAATACGGCTCGGCGGGCAAACTGCCGACAACAGCCGCGGCCGTCGCTGCCGCGGTTGCCGGATCAGCGCCGGCGGCCAGCGCCTGACGGAAGACGATTCCGCTGGGATCTGAGAACCTGGAGAGCCTGCCCTCGGCGTAGATGACGTTCAGCCCGGCCCCCATGGACAGGCCTTCGCCATTACTGAGGGCGATAGACGGCGTAAACGCGATGGCGGTCAGTTCCGTTTTATCGGCGAAGAAACGCCCGGCAAAGCCGTTGTCGTAGTCAGCGGCCAGGCCATAAGGCGCGTGGATGCCAAACCCGACATCAACGGACTCATTGACTTCGTGAGTCATGTAGAAATTGGGCAGAACGGCAAGGTCAGCGATATCGCCACCGCTCGTTGCGGGGACAACGGGCACAGAAGGTACCTGCCGCTGGACGGAAATGGAGTCAGCCTTGGCTTCGGCATCAATGTCCAGAAGCGCCGCGCCGAAGGACAGATTGGTGCCCTTGAGCTGGCTCATACCGGCGGGGTTGAACAGGACCGTCGTGGCGTTTTCGGGGTTGGCCGCCGCACCGGCGTTAGCCACGCCCATGGCACTGGCACTTTGCTCATTGAGGGCAAAGCCGCCGGCCAGCAGGCTGGCCGGCGCCATCAGCGCAGCCAGGGCGGAATAACGGAGTGCGATTGTTGTCGAAGAAGTTCTCATGTGCGCAATATCTCCTGGAAGTGACGGGCGCGGAGTATACGCAGCACAGGCCTTCGGCCTCAAATACGAAACCTACTGATTCAGAAACCACCGATTAGCAAGTCGAACTTAATCGTCCTGAATCGACAACCGGTCGACCGTCGATGACAGCTTATCCGCGCCCTGGGCATCAGCACCGAGCTTGATCATCAGACGCAGATCGTTCGCCGAATCGGCGTGCGCGAGAGCGTCCTCATAGGTGATCGAGCCCTCAGCATACAACCTGTAGAGCGCCTGGTCGAAGGTCTGCATGCCCCCTTCATTGGACTTGGCCATCAACTCCTTCATTTTATGGACTTCGCCCTTTCGGATCAGGTCCGCCGCCAACGGCGAGTTGATCAGGACCTCCACAACCGCCTTACGGCCATTGCCGTCCGGAGTGGGTACCAACTGCTGGGCGACAATGGCCTTCAGGTTCAGGGACAAATCCATCCAGATCTGGTTGTGCTGCTCCGGCGGGAAGAACTGGATGATCCGGTCCAGCGCCTGGTTGGCGTTGTTGGCGTGCAGGGTGGCCAGACACAGGTGACCGGTTTCGGCAAACTGCACGGCGTACTCCATGGTCTGACGCGTGCGCACCTCACCGATCAGGATGACATCGGGTGCCTGACGCAGGGTGTTCTTCAAGGCAACTTCAAAGCTCTCGGTATCGATGCCCACTTCTCGCTGGGTCACGATACAGCCCTGGTGCTGGTGCACAAATTCGATCGGGTCTTCAATGGAGATGATGTGCCCGCGGCTGTTACGGTTCCGATGCCCCAGCATGGCCGCCAGCGAGGTCGACTTGCCGGTGCCGGTGGCGCCCACGAAAATAATCAGCCCGCGCTTGGTCATGGCCAGCTCCTTGATCACTTCCGGCAGCGACAGGTCATCGATCTGCGGAATCTTGACCTCAATGCGCCGGAGAACCATGCCGCACAGGTTGCGCTGGAAGAAGGCGCTGACACGAAAACGACCGATACCCCGCGCGCTGATGGCGAAGTTACACTCGTGGCTTTCCTCGAATTCGGCGCGCTGCTTATCATTCATCGCGCCGTAAACCAGTTCACGGGTCTGCTCGGGCGTCAATGCGTTCTTGGTGACGGGAAGCACCTTGCCATTGACCTTCATGCTGGGCGGGACGCCCGCCGTGATGAACAGGTCAGAGCCCCCTTTTTCAACCATCAACCGAAGCAGCTTTTCGAATTCCATGAGAATACCTGTCGTTCTTGTTTCTTAATCTCGGATCAGAAGTTGTCTGGCATCTTTGCCTTGGCCCGTGCCGCGTCTCTGGAAATCAGTCCCTTCTTGAGCAACCGTTCCAGGCACTGATCCAGAGTCTGCATTCCCAGAGAACCCCCGGTCTGGATAGACGAGTACATCTGAGCAATCTTGTCTTCCCGGATCAGGTTACGAATCGCCGGCGTGCCAATCATGATCTCGTGCGCGGCGACCCGGCCACCACCCATTTTCTTCATCAGGGTCTGGGAAATAACCGCCTGCAGGGATTCGGACAGCATGGAACGAACCATGGATTTCTCTTCGGCCGGGAACACATCCACCACCCGGTCAATGGTCTTGGCGGCGGAGGTGGTGTGCAGGGTGCCAAACACCAGGTGACCGGTCTCTGCGGCAGTCAATGCCAGGCGAATGGTTTCGAGATCCCGGAGCTCACCCACGAGGATAATGTCGGGGTCTTCCCGCAGCGCCGAACGCAGGGCTTCGTTGAAGCCCAGGGTATCCCGGTGCACTTCGCGCTGGTTGACCAGGCATTTCTTGGAATCGTGGACGAATTCGATCGGGTCTTCGATGGTGAGGATGTGCTCGTAGCGGGTGTCGTTGATGTAGTCCATCATTGCCGCCAGCGTGGTGGACTTACCGGAGCCGGTCGGCCCGGTGACCAACACCAGCCCGCGCGGTACCGAGGAAATGTCCTTGAACACCTGCCCCATCCCCAGATCTTCCATGGTCAGTACCTTGGACGGGATGGTCCGGAATACCGCGCCGGCACCCCGATTCTGGTTGAAGGCGTTGACACGGAAACGGGCGACGCCCGGTACCTCGAAGGAGAAATCGGTTTCCAGGAACTCCTCGTAGTCCTTGCGCTGCTTGTCGTTCATAATGTCGTAAATCAGCCCGTGCACCTCTTTGTGCTCCATGGGCGGCAGGTTGATACGACGCACATCACCGTCAACACGAATCATCGGCGGCAGGCCAGCAGACAGGTGCAAGTCAGACGCACCCTGTTTGGCCGAAAAGGCAAGCAGTTCAGTAATATCCATAGGGTTCCTCGGAAGGCATTTTCTTTCTTGTTCGGGAGCAATCGCCCGATGGAGGGCCCGCCTCAGATTACTTGGCAATTCAGCAACCTGCGGGTAACGTGTCACCCCCAAAAGTGACCGATCGGATCAGGCGAACTCGCACGATGAGCAGCATAGCAGACAACATCGGGAGCGTAACCCGACGCATACAAAAAGCAACATTACAGGCCGGCCGGGAGCCAGGCGCCGTGCGGCTGCTGGCGGTCAGCAAGACCCGACCGGCGGAAGATCTTCGTGAGGCCGCAGCCGCCGGACAGATCGCTTTCGGCGAGAACTACCTGCAGGAGGCGCTCGACAAGATCGAGGCGCTATCCGATCTGCCCGACATCGAGTGGCATTTCATCGGCCCGATTCAGTCCAACAAAACCCGCCAGATCGCCTCGGCTTTTGACTGGGTGCACAGCGTCGACCGACTGAAGATCGCCCGCCGGCTCAGCGAACAACGGGCGCCTGAGCTGGGTCCATTGAATCTCTGCCTTCAGGTTAATATTAATGACGAAGACAGTAAGGCCGGCTGTTCACTGGACGACCTGCCCGACCTGGCTGCCGAGATCGGCCAGTTGCCGAACCTGTCGCTGCGCGGGCTGATGGCGATCCCGGACCCGGATCAATCGGAAGCCGCTTTAAGGTTGAGTTTTCGCAAGCTGGCCAACGCGTTGAGCCAGTTAAAACAGAACTTCCCCGACGCTGGCCCGCTGGACACCCTGTCGATGGGAATGTCTGGCGACCTCGAAATGGCGGTGGCCGAAGGGGCGACCTGGGTCAGGATTGGCACGGCCATTTTTGGCGCGCGTCCACGCAAGGACTGAGCGGGCCCGTTCCTGCTATGATCAGGACCAACGAGTCATACGAACCAAGTCACCAAACGCTGGAGTAACTCTTGAGCAAAACACCAACCATTTCGTTTATTGGTGCCGGCAACATGGCCAGCGCCATCATCGGCGGCATGCTCGAACACGGCTATGAGGCTGACAACATCTGGGTCAGTGCTCCGGATGACGGACATCTGCAGTCCGTCCGCAAACAGTTTGGCGTCAGCGTCACCACCGACAACCGGCACTGCGCACAGCAGGCTGACATGGTCATTTTGGCGGTCAAACCGCAGGTGATGGCGGATGTGTGCCGCGATATCGCTCCGATGGTGCAGAATACCCGGCCATTGATGGTGTCGATTGCCGCAGGCCTGACAGCGGAAACCCTTGACGAGTGGCTCGGCGGCGGACTCCCGGTGGCACGGGTGATGCCCAACACGCCCTCACTGGTGGGCAAGGGCGCTGCTGGCCTGTATGCCAACGATCAGGTCAGTGACGAACAGAAAACCATGGTGCAGTCGGTCTTTGACAGCATCGGCACCGCTGTGTGGGTCGAAGAGGAAAACCTGCTGCACGGGGTTACCGCGCTGTCCGGCTGCGGCCCGGCGTATTTCTTCCTGATCCTGGAAGCCCTTGAAGATGCCGCCAAGAACGCCGGCATGGCCGACGACACCGCGCGGACCCTGGCCATCCAGACCATGGCAGGCGCCGCCGAGATGGCCGCGCGCAGCGAGCACGACCCGGCACAGCTGAAACAGAATGTCATGTCCCCGGGCGGCGTCACTGAGCGCGCCATCCACGCCTTTGAAGACGGCGGCCTCCGCGATCTGATACAAAAGGCCTATAGCACTGCGTTCAAGCGTTCTGAGGAAATGGCGGAACAACTGGCAGGCAAACAATAACCGTTAACGGAGACACGGCTACATGCTGGCAGAAATTCTGATCACCATCCTGCTGATCGCATCAACCTTCTACCTGACCATCGTGCTGTTGCGATTTTTGCTGCAGCTGGCCAGGGCGGATTTCTACAACCCCATCACACAGTTCGCGGTGAAGGCCACCAATCCGCTGCTGCGCCCGCTGCGCCGCATCATCCCCGGCTGGGGCGGCATTGACGGGGCCGCACTGGTGCTGGCCATCCTGATTCAGGCGGCCACCTTTTTCCTGATCCTGATTGCGCTGAACGGCGGTATCCCGGCCATCAATCCGATTACCCTGCTGGTGTGGGCGTTTCTGAACGTGCTGGACCTGATCGTGAAGATCTACTTCTGGTCGGTGATTGCGGTGGTTGTGGTGAGCTGGATCGCACCGGGCAGCTCCCATCCGGCCATCCAGCTGGTTGAACAGATCACCGAACCGGTGATCCGACCGATTCGTAACATCATGCCGTCCATGGGCGGGCTGGATCTGTCCCCGATCGTGGTGTTCCTGATCCTGAACGTGGTTTCGGTCGTCATTAAACACATGAAGCTGGCCGCCGGTCTCGGCTCCATCGGCCTGGGAATGTAAACAAAGTCTCACAGAAACAATTCGTTACAAGCTAATCCAGCCCTCGAAAATCTCAAGCTGCATCATCATCCCTATGATTTTGCAGCTTTTTTATACCCCCTTCTGCATAAACCCGCGACACATTCAACTTCTTGAGCGCTTCCAGTGACTTAGGAACAGGATATTATTGCCGATAAGTAATCTGTCACACGTGAGTTGTCACCAGCAGGCACTTGGAAGTCGCGAAGAAGGATAGACCAATGAATCAGCAGGGAACTCTGTCGCAGCAGGTAGAGGCGTACCACAACTGGAAAAAGAACCTGATCCGCCAGATCGGCCGTTACCGGCTGTGGCTGCAGGATAACGATCTCTTTTCCGACGACGTGAGCACCCGGATTCGCCACGGCCTGGAGCTTCTGATTGAAGACGAACTGACCATCGCTTTCGTGGGGGAATACTCCCGGGGCAAGACCGAGCTGATCAACGCCCTGTTCTTCTCCGAGTACGGCCAGCGCATGCTGCCTTCCCAGGCTGGCCGCACCACCATGTGCCCGACCGAGCTTTTCTTCGACCGCAGCGCCAACCAGAACTACCTGCTGCTGCTGCCGATCGAAACCCGCACCGAAGAGCAATCCCTGCAGCAACTGCGCAAGCAGCCTCACCTGTGGGTTCGCCACGAGCTGGACGAAAACGATCCGCAAGTCATGCGCGAAGTGCTGGCGGAAGTGGCACGAATCAAAAGTGTATCGCCGGACGAAGCCCGCAAACTCGGCTTCGAAGAGCACATGCTGGAGCACGACCGTGACACCCCGGGCAACGTCCTGGTACCGGCATGGCGTAACGCCCAGATCAGTATCCGCCACCCTCTGTTCGAGCGCGGTCTTCGCATCCTCGACACTCCAGGTCTGAACGCACTGGGGTCGGAACCGGAACTGACCATCAGCATGCTGCCCCGGGCCCATGCGGTGCTCTTTGTGCTCAGCGCCGATACCGGCGTCACCGCCAGCGACATGACCATCTGGAAAGAACACATCGACACCGAACACGCCGACCACCGCGCCGGCCGCTTCGCGGTGCTCAACAAAATCGACGTGCTCTGGGATGACCTGCAAGGCGAGCAGCATACCGCTGACGCCATTGACCGGGTGCAGAGCTACACCGCCGATCATCTGGGCATCAATCGCCAGGACGTGATCCCCCTGTCGGCCAAGCAAGGCCTGCTGGCGCGCGTCCGCAAGGACCAGGACCTGTTCGAGCGCGCCAACATCGGGCATCTGGAGAGCCTGATCATCCAGCGCATTCTGGCCCACAAGGAACAACTGATCACCCAGAACCTGATTAACGACCTGCTGGGCATGCTGCAAAACAGCCAGGCCGCCATGCAGAGCCGCCTTGCCGGACTGCAGGAGGAACTGCAGGCGTGCTCCGGCACCACCATGGATAAGCCGGCACTGGGCCGTCTGGCGGAAAGGGCCCAGAATGATTACGACTTCTATTACAAAAAGCTGATCACCCTGCGTTCCAGTCGCCGACTCATGGACTCCCAGGGCAATATGCTGAAAAAACTGGTGAGCGAAGAACGGTTCGAAGAGCACGCCGATCAGATTCGCAAGACCATGAGCAAGAGCTGGACCACCGCCGGCATGAACCGGGCCATGGACCGCTTCTTCGAATTGCTGGAAGCCGACCTGACCAACCTGCTCAGTGAAGGTCATCTGGCGGAAAAAATGGTCGGTGCCATCTATCGCCGTTACAACGAAGACACCCGTGCGCGCCATCTCGAACCCATTCCCCTGCGTGCAGGTCGCCATGTCATTGCCATTCGCGAACTGCGCAAGAAGGCCCGCCGTTTCCGGATCAGCCCCAAGAACCTGCTGACCGAGCAGTCGCTGCTGGTGCGCCGCTTCTTCAATGTCATGGTGGGTGAAGCCCGCACCCTGCACGCCAGAGTGCGGGCAGATGTGGAACGCTGGCCCAACGAAGCGCTGCTGCCGATCATGCAGTACTCGATGGAACAGAAGCAGCTGCTGGAACACCAGATCCGACGGCTGCGGGACATGGTACGCAGTGATCGGGACAGCCGTGCCGAGCGCGTGCGCCTGAACCACACCATTTCGGATCTGCAGCGCCAGCTGGAACTGGCGGACGCCATGCAACGGCAGATCCGCAAGCCGGCCCCGACACTGATCCAACAGAAAGTCGTCACCATCTCCGGCGCGGTCTGATCCCCGCGCGCCTCCCGGCACGCTCAGTTGCAGCGATGCCAGCCCGGCTTTAAACTGCTGGGCTGGCAATGGCTCAATCATTGCTGTTCCCGATTATCACGGACCGAACCAGGAACCTGTCGCGCCAATGTCTGATTCGTTGCCCGCGGATTCTGTTGGGATTGTCACCCCACAGACCTACCGTTTCGATACCCCCATTGACCTTGCCTGTGGCCAAGCTCTGGACAGCTACCAACTGGTGGTAGAAACCTACGGCGAGCTCAATGAAGACGCCAGCAACGCTGTGCTCATCTGCCATGCGCTGAGCGGTCATCACCATGCCGCGGGCTATCACTCTGCGGAGGAACGCAAGCCCGGCTGGTGGGACAGCTGCATCGGCCCCGGCAAGCCCATCGACACCGACCGGTTTTTTGTCGTCAGTCTGAATAATCTGGGCGGTTGTCACGGCAGTACCGGCCCGAACAGCAACAACCCGAAAACCGACAAGCCCTACGGCCCGGAGTTCCCCGTCGTTACGGTACAGGATTGGGTCAAGAGTCAGGCGCTGTTGGCCGACCGGCTTGGCATTCAATGCTGGGCCGCGGTCGTGGGTGGCTCGCTCGGGGGCATGCAGGCCCTGCAGTGGAGCCTGGATTATCCGGACCGGCTCAGGCACGCGGTAGTGATTGCGTCCACCCCGCGCCTGACCGCCCAGAACATCGCCTTCAATGAGGTCGCCCGGCAGGCCATCACCTCGGATCAGGAATTCCATGGCGGCCGCTACTACGACCACGGCGTGATCCCGCGCCGGGGCCTGATGCTGGCCCGCATGGTTGGCCACATCACCTATCTGTCCGATGCTTCCATGGGCGAGAAGTTCGGCCGGGAACTGCGGGACCAGGCTTACAAATTTGGCTTCGACGCCGAATTCCAGGTCGAGAGCTATCTGCGCTACCAGGGCGAGCGCTTCTCCGAAACCTTCGACGCCAACACCTATCTGCTGATGACCCGGGCGCTGGACTATTTCGATCCGGCCCACGATTTCGGGGGCGACCTGGCCCGCGCCATGACCACCGCCCAGTGCGAGTTCCTGGTGCTGTCCTTCAGCACTGACTGGCGTTTCAACCCCTCCCGCTCCGAAGAGATGGTTAACGCCATGATTGCCGCCCGTAAGCGGGTGAGCTACGCGGAAATAGACGCACCCTGGGGGCACGACGCGTTTCTGATTCCCACCCCCCGATACACCAGCGCGTTTTCCGCCTATATGGATCGGGTTGCACGGGAGGTGGGCGCATGAGACCAGACCTTGAGATCATCCAGAACTGGATCCAGCCCGGCCACCACGTGCTGGACCTGGGTTGTGGTGACGGCACGCTGCTGGACTTCCTGCAACGCGAGCGCGGCGCCAGCGGCTTCGGCCTCGAGATCAACCCGGACCACATCACCACCTGCATGGCCAAAGGCGTGGCGGTGATTGAGCAGAACCTCGATACCCAGGGGCTCGACAACTTCGACGACAACAGTTTTGATGTCGTGCTGATGACCCAGGCCCTGCAGGCCGTGCGCCGCCCGGACAAGGTGCTCGACGAAATGCTCCGGATGGGCCGCGAAGGCATTGTCACCTTCCCCAACTTCGCTCACTGGCGCCTGCGCTGGGGGCTGGCGTTGAGTGGCCGCATGCCCGAATCCGAAGCGCTGCCGTATAAATGGTATAACACGCCCAACATCCGGCTGTGCACGTTCAAGGATTTTGAAGCCCTGTGTCGTCAGAAAGGCATCCGCATCAAAAGCCGGCGCGTGGTGGACGGCAAGCATCAAAATAGCTGGCTGGCCCGGTTATGGCCTAACCTGTTGGGAGAAATTGCCATTTACCGCATCACTCGGGAGAACGGGACATGAGTAACAACAGCATTGCTCGTCTGCTCGCTAGAACATGTCTGATTACCCTGACCTGGCTGGTTCTCAGCCTTCAGGCCCAGGCCGCTGGCAACAAGGATTTTGGTGACTACCGGGTGCACTGGAGCGTCCTGCCCAGCACCTTCCTGGCCCCGGAAGTGGCCCGTGCCAACGATTTACGCCGCAGCAAGGGCATCGGCATCATCAACATCGCGATCATGAAGGAAAACGACGACGGCTCGCTGTCGCCGGTCGGTGGCCAGGTGGAAGGCAAAGCCACCAACGACGTGCAGCAGGTCCGCTTTCTGGCCTTCCGCCGTGTTCAGGAAGGTGATGCCGTTTATTTTATTGCCGAGTACCAGTACTCCCCGGGTGAGCTGATGACCTTCAACATCACCGCACGGCCAACGGGCGTGCAACAGGATATGCCGGTTCGGTTCTCTCACACTCTGTTCAGCGACTGACACCAGCCATGAGCCAGAAACTCGTTATCGCCAGCAACAACAAGGGCAAGATCGCCGAACTCACTGACCTGCTGGGCCCGGTGGGATTCGAGCCGGTTGCTCAGGGCGAACTCGGAATATCCGAAGCAGAGGAACCGGCGGTGACATTTGTTGAGAACGCCATCCTGAAGGCCCGGCATGCCGCCCGGGCAAGTGGGTTGCCTGCTCTGGCCGACGACAGCGGCCTGGCGGTGGACGCCCTGGACGGCGCTCCAGGCGTTCGCTCCGCCCGCTATGCCGGTAGCCAGGCCAGCGATAGCGACAATATCGCCGCTTTACTGGCGGCTCTTGGCGATCTGCCAGACACCGAACGCAGCGCCCAGTTCCATTGCGTGCTGGTTTACCTGAAACATGCCGACGATCCGACGCCACTGATCTGCCACGGCCGCTGGCCCGGCGCTATCCTGAGCGCGCCACGGGGTGACGGCGGGTTTGGCTATGATCCGCTGTTCTGGGTTCCGGAACAGGCATGCAGTGCAGCCGAACTGACCCGGGAGCAAAAGGGCAAGATCAGCCATCGGGGACGCGCACTTACGCAGCTGATTCAACAGCTCAGAGCGGGAGCCTGAACCGGTGACCGCCCCTGTCCCGGTGGCGGTTACGCCGCCCCTCAGTCTGTATATCCATGTGCCCTGGTGCGTGCGCAAATGCCCCTATTGTGATTTCAACTCCCACGCCGTGCGCGATGAGATCCCCGAAGCCGCTTACCTTCAGGCCCTGGCGGAAGACCTGCAACAGGATCTTGCGCTCGCCAACGGCCGGGAAATACAGACCATATTCATCGGCGGCGGTACCCCCTCGCTGATGAGCGGTGAGTTCTACCGGAGGCTGTTCGCCGAACTCAGCTCACGACTGGTGATCGCCGACGATGCAGAGATCACACTCGAAGCCAACCCCGGCACCCTGGAACAGGGGCGCTTCGAAAGCTTCCGGGAATCCGGTATTAACCGGCTGTCCATTGGCGTGCAGAGTTTCAAGCCGGAGCATCTGAAGACCCTGGGCCGAATCCATACCCGGGATGCCGCTCACAAGGCCATTGAAGCCGCCCGTCAGGCCGGGTTCGACAACTTCAACATTGATCTTATGCATGGCCTGCCCGAACAGACTCCGGAGGATGCCCTGAGGGACCTGCAGGCGGCCCTGGAGCACCAGCCACCCCACCTGTCCTGGTATCAGCTGACCATCGAACCCAACACCGAGTTTTTCAGCCGGCCACCGAGGCTGCCGGACGATGAGCGCTTGTGGGACATCTATCAGCAGGGTGCCGAATTTTTGCACGCGCAGGGTTTTCGGGATTACGAGGTATCGGCCTGGTCACAGCCCGGCATGGCGTCGAGCCACAACCTGAACTACTGGACGTTCGGCGATTATCTGGCGCTGGGAGCCGGAGCCCACGGCAAAGTGAGTCTTGCGGACGGCCGCATTCGACGCTACTGGAAAACCCGGCAACCGGAGGCTTACCTGAAGCGGATTGGCAGTCGTACCGCCGGGTCGGAGGAGATCGCCCCCAGTGAGCGACCGCTGGAATTCCTGATGAATGCCCTGCGACTCACCGAAGGGGTAGACGAAAGGCTTTTTGCCGGTCGCACAGGTTTGCCGCTATCCTCAGTGCAAGAGACGATTGATCAACTGCGTGATGAGAAACTGCTGAAACCGGACCGGTTGCAGACGACTGAACTGGGACAGCGTTACCTGAACAGCCTGCTGGAGCGTTTTCTGTAATGGACCATCCCCGAGGATGGGCGGCCATGCCGCCGAAGCTCAAAATCCTGCTGGTCGCAACCCTGTTGGTGCTGGCCGCACTCTGGTTGATCAACCAACCGTTGCAAACGTCCTCTGCGCCCCAGGGCGTGGTGAGTTTCCAGGTCGCGGGCACAGCCGATCAGGCGCACGCCATCCTGTTAAGCTGGCAACGTGACGGTGAAACCTGGGCCAAAAGCTACCTGTGGCTGAGCCTGCTCTTTATCCCCATCTACCTGATCACCCTGCTCCGGCTCACGGGCCATCTGATGCGAGACCGCCCGGGTGTGAGGGAGCGCATGGTCGGCCGCTGGGTTCGAACGCTGTTTGTCACCGCCGCCATCAGCGATCTGGTGGAAAACATCCTGTTGCTGAATAACTTCAATCCGCCCAGCGACACGTTCAGCCTGTGGGCCACGATCTTTGCCCTGATCAAGTACGCCGGGCTGATGCTGGGCATCGCAGGCCTGATCATTATCCGGGCAGCCCGACGCCACCCGTTAGAACATCACTGATCGGAAACGATCAATTGGTGCGGTAAAAAAGCAAGTCCCACACCCCGTGCCCCAGGCGCTCGCCTCGCTTCTCGAACTTGGTGATGGGCCGGGTGTCTGGCCGGGGCGAATAACCGCCGTCTTCCTGGGTATTGGCAAAGCCTTCGGCTTCAACCATTACTTCCATCATATGCTCGGCGTAGTTTTCCCAATCCGTGGCCAGATGAAGGATGCCACCAACGCGCAGCTTGTGACGGATGCGTTGAACAAATTCCGACTGCACCAGGCGACGCTTATGATGTTTTTTCTTCGGCCAGGGGTCCGGGAAGAAGATCATGACCTGATCCAGACACGCATCCGGCAGGCACAGATCGATCACGTCGTTTACATCGATGTTGTAGACGCGAACGTTCTCCAGCCCCCGCTCGTCGACGTCCTTCAGTAGCGAACCGACACCGGGGAGATGCACCTCCACACCGATGAAATCCTGCTCTGGTGCGGCCTCCGCCATTTCGGCCAGAGACTTGCCCATGCCAAAACCAATTTCCAGGTTCAGAACGGCGTCACGGCCAAACACCTGACGTGGATCGATCATGCCGTCTTCACGGGTCAGTCCGTACTGCGACCACAGTCGATCGAATGCCTTTTTCTGCCCTTCAGTCATTCTGCCCTGACGCAGAACGAAGCTACGAATCCCTCGGCGCGTCGTTACCGGCGAATCCGACGCCTTGTCGTTCGAATCGGGCGGTGTTTTCTGGTCGGTCATTTGAAATCCTCAAGCGCTGGCTGCGGGTTTAAAGTAACGAGAACAAACACACAGTTTACCAGAGTCCGTTCCATCAGGAGGACACCGGCGAGCGGTTTGGCTGCTGGCGATCCAGCTGACGATAGCCCAGAGCTTCTGCCAGGTGGCACTGGCTCAGTGTGGCCGCATCGTCCAGATCCGCCAGCGTTCGCGCAACGCGCAAGATCCGATGCAATGCCCGGGCGGACAACCCCAACCGGTTCATCGCGCCCGTCAGCATCTGCTCGTTCGCCGAATCCAGCCCGCACGCTTCCTGCAACGCTCGGCCGGTGAGCATCGCGTTGATGCCGCCCCGATGATCCTGCCGCTCCCGGGCCTGCAGCACCCGCTCGCGCACCACGGCACTGCACTCACCCGGGGCGCCACTGTGTAACAGAACATCGGCAGACTGAACCGGCACCTCCACATGCATATCGAACCGATCCAGCAAAGGGCCCGACACCCTGGCGCGGTATCGAAGCACCTGCTGCGCAGAACACTGACACTCCCGTGTCGGATGCCCCAGAAAACCACAGGGGCATGGATTCATGGCACCGACCAGCTGAAACCGGGCTGGAAAAATCACCTGACGCGCTGCACGGCTGATGGCGATGACTCCCGACTCCATGGGCTCGCGGAGTACCTCCAATACCTTGCGCTCAAATTCAGGCAACTCGTCGAGAAACAGTACGCCACCATGGGCCAGAGAGATTTCCCCCGGCCGCGGGTTGCTGCCGCCCCCCACCATGGCAACCGCAGACGCCGTGTGGTGAGGGGCTCGAAAAGGCGGCAATCGCCACTGCTCGGGTGGCACCGGGTGCCCCGACACAGAGTGAATGGCCGCCACCTCCAGCGCGGCAGACGTGTGCAAGCATGGCAGAAGCCCCGGTAGCCGGCTTGCGAGCATACTCTTGCCGGTACCCGGAGGCCCGAAAAAGAGCAGATTGTGCTGGCCCGCTGCCGCTACCTCGAGCGCCCTTCGGGGCACGTGCTGCCCCCGCACATCGGCCAGGTCCGGAGTTTCGACCGGTGCTTGCCCGGGTGCAACCGGTGCAGGCGGGACCGGACCGAGCTTTGATTGTCCCGTGATATGCCCGCAAACCTCCAACAGGTGGCCGGCGGCCAATACCTCTCCCTCACTGACCAGGGATGCTTCCAGCGCGTTCGCCAAAGGCACCATAATGGCCCGGCCCGCCTCGGTGGCGGCGACAGCGGCGGGCAATACACCACTCAGGGCACGCAACGCGCCATCGAGCGACAGTTCACCTACGAACTCGAGACGCTCCAGCGGTTCGCTCGGTAACTGACCGGACGCCGCCAGAATGCCGATAGCAATGGGAAGATCGAATCGTGCGCCTTCTTTGGGCAGATCCGCTGGCGCCAGATTGATGGTGATGCGACGGGCAGGGAATTCGAAACCGGCATTCAGCAGAGCGCTACGCACCCGTTCCCGGCTCTCGCGGACCGCGGTTTCCGGCATTCCGACGATGGACAGCGCAGGCAGACCTCCGGAGAGGTGGACCTCGACGGTGACACTGGGGGCAACCACGCCGACACTGGCGCGGGAATGGACAATCGCAAGCATGACAACCTTCCATGGTTTCATGGGTTACAGACACTTCCGGGCCCGGCATCCTGCCAGGCAAACCGGCGTTTATTTCGCCTTGAGCTGCTGCTCCAACTCCGCCACGCGCTGCTCCAGCGCGTCGACTTTTTCACGGGTTTTCAACAACACAGCCTGTTGGGCGTCGAACTCTTCGCGGGTAACCAGTTCCAGCCGGGCCAGCACAGACATCACCGTTGCTCGGGCGTGGGTTTCGAAGTCTTCTCTGGCGGCACGGGCCATGTCCGGCACGAACTGACCAAACTGGCCCTGCAACTGGGCAAAAATATCCTGTGGACCTTTCACGAACGGCTTCCTCTTGGTAGCTCACCTCAATTCCGGCACGGCCTGACGCCAACTCTGCCGTCTAGGGGCGCAGTGTATCACAAGGGCCTCTGGCGAGCGTGTGATGACCCAGACAGAGACCCACCTGGGGACCTTGAACAAGGGTGGTGCCAAATCGAGCTATTTAGGTGCACAATGCTCTTTATTGGTGCGCACTTTTGCGCCAATCTGGGACAGGCATTGCCCAGGACATTGATATATAATGTTTTTTTTGCGTTGGCACACCCAATGCTTTCTACCTCGTACGCAATCCGCACAGTTGATGTGCGAGGTGGCAGCATCCCGAACCCATCAGTCGGCCGCCAGGCCCTCACTGCTGGGCCGGCTTTACCAAGGAGACAGCAATGAAACTTGTGACAGCGATCATTAAGCCTTTCAAGCTGGATGATGTCCGTGAGGCACTATCCGAGATTGGCGTTCAAGGTGTAACCGTCACTGAAGTCAAAGGCTTCGGTCGGCAGAAAGGACACACAGAGCTCTACCGTGGCGCGGAATACGTGGTGGATTTCCTCCCGAAGGTCAAAGTAGAAGTTGCCATTGGCGACAACCTGCTGGACCAGGTGATCGAGTCCATCACCAAGGCAGCCAACACCGGCAAGATCGGTGACGGCAAAATTTTTGTTACAGAACTGGAGCAGGCCATCCGGATCCGGACAGGCGAAACCGGCGAAGAAGCGGTGTGATCCGGATCTGACAGAACTGCCAACGCAAATTTTTTAACCGAATCAAGCCTTGTGCGGAGGGCTTAAAATGGAAAGTAATCTTAATCATATTTTTGAATTGCAGTACGCAATGGACACGTTCTACTTCCTGATTTGCGGCGCGCTGGTCATGTGGATGGCCGCGGGTTTTGCCATGCTGGAAGCAGGTCTTGTCCGTGCCAAAAACACCACTGAAATCCTGACCAAAAACGTCGCCCTGTTCGCAATCGCCTGTACCATGTACCTGATTTGCGGCTACGACATCATGTACGGCGGTGGCCTGTTCCTTGACGGCATCACTACCGTTGCTGAAATGGACGACGCAGCTATTGCAGGCGTTATCGCAGCATCCACCGAAGCCGGTTTCGGCGACATGGGTGAGTACAGCGGTGCTTCCGACTTCTTCTTCCAGGTTGTGTTCGTAGCAACCGCTATGTCCATCGTATCCGGTGCCGTTGCCGAGCGTATGAAACTGTGGGCCTTCCTGCTGTTTGCCGTTGTTATGACTGGCTTCATCTACCCGATGGAAGGCGCCTGGACCTGGAACGGTGACGCAGTATTCGGCATGTTCGAGCTGAACTACAGTGACTACGCCGGTTCCGGTATTGTTCACATGGCTGGTGCTGCTGCTGCCCTGGCGGGTGTGCTGGTGCTGGGTCCGCGCGCCGGCAAGTACGGCGCTAACGGTCAGATCAACGCCTTCCCGGGCGCCAACCTGCCGCTGGCAACCCTCGGTACCTTCATCCTGTGGATGGGCTGGTTCGGCTTTAACGGCGGTTCCACGCTGAAGCTGGGTGGCATCGGCGTTGCCAACGAAGTTGCTAACGTGTTCCTGAACACCAACGCTGCCGCCGCGGGCGGTCTGATCACAGCTCTGGTGGTTGCTCGCATCATGTTCGGCAAAGCCGACCTGACCATGGCCCTGAACGGTGCCCTGGCTGGCCTGGTTGCGATCACTGCCGAGCCGGCTGATCCGTCTCCGCTGCTGGCGACCGTCATCGGTGCCATCGGTGGCGCGATCGTAGTCTTCTCCATCGTGTTCATGGACAAGATCCGCATTGACGATCCGGTTGGTGCCATCTCCGTTCACGGTGTGGTTGGTATCTGGGGTATCTTCGCGGTACTGCTGTCCGACGCCGACGCGACCTTCATGGGTCAGCTGGTAGGCACCCTGACCATCTTCATCTGGGTCTTCGTTACCAGCCTGATCACCTGGTTGGTCATCAAGGCCATCATGGGCATCCGTGTCAGCGAAGAAGACGAGTACGAAGGTGTGGATCTGTCCGAGTGCGGTATGGAAGCCTATCCGGAGTGGGTTAACGCCCGTCAGTAATCAACTGACTGCAAACGAAAGGGGCGCCCGATGGGCGCCCCTTTTTTGTGCCAGCAAACGTTACTTTACGGACACCGCTCAACGCACTCCGTGATACAGCGAATCATCCGAGTGACGCAGATACAGCAGCAGTACCGTTTCCGCTTCTTGGTGTGTGTCATAGGGCCCTTCCACCGACCCTTCCCGGGTCTGAAAGAACCACTTACCGTTTACCAGTGAAAACCGGTCGCTGCGGAACCAGTGCTTCTCAGACTCTCCTTTGCGCACATCCATCACTAGACTCTCCTTGCTCAATGCTGACCGGGTCGATGCAATTTTCGACCACATCGTTTTTGAGTCTAGACCGAGAGCAGACCTTGTCTAGCGATAAACCTTACCCTTCACCCGGCTGAACCGGATCGCCAAGGCTTTCCGCCATGAACTGCGGCATCGCCAGCGCACCGCGGTGGACACCCGCGTTGTAATAGCGAGTCACAAACGGCCGGTTATCGGCATCCTCTTCCCGGAAATACTGCACAGGCTTGTGCTTGCCAGCCATGGTGCAGCTCCACCACCCGGTCGGATACACCGGTTGCGGGAACGGCAGGGTGTGGACGTGATCGAAGCCAGCCTTGCGCAGATCGGTGTGAATGGACTTGATGATGGAATCGGTGTGCAGCATCGGCGATTCGCTTTGCTGGACAATCAGTCCGCCCTCGTTCAGCGCCAGCAGCGCATCCCGATAGAAATCCAGCGCAAACAGGCCCTCGGCCGGCCCCACTGGATCCGTGCTGTCAATGATGATCAGATCCAGGCTGCCGGGGGCTACATCCCGAATCCACTGGATGCCGTCGCCGAAAAAGAAATTGGCCCGGGGGTCCTCGTTGGACTCACAGAGTTCCGGGAAGTATTTTTCGGACATGCGGGTCACCCGCTCGTCAATTTCAACCTGCCAGGCTTCTTCCACGCCAGGATGCTTGAGCACCTCCTTCAAGGTCCCGCAGTCACCGCCACCAATGATGGCGACTTTCTTCGGATCCCGGTGGGTAAACAGCGCCGGATGGGTCATCATCTCGTGGTACAGGAAGTTGTCGCGAGAGGTCAGCATCACGCACCCGTCCAGCACCATCAGATTGCCGAAGGTTTCGGTCTCATAGATTTCGAGTTTCTGGAACGGCGTCTGCTCTTCATGCAGTTTTTGCTTGATCTGCAGGGAAAAAGCGGTTCCCTGATCCTGGAAGATTTCGGTAAACCAGCCTTCGTTCAATGATGACATGCGGTGCCTCCCTGTGCTCCATGGGCTGAATTGGTGCCGCCATTGTAGGGCCGCATGCACCTCAGCTGAAGCCTTAATGTTTGTTGGCACGCTGTTTTTCTGCGAATCCGGCTCTTTCAGGCAAGGCAGCGACCACCTACAATGCGGCCATACACAGCACGACCACCTTCAAGCTGCCACCCCGGTTTCCCAACAGGATGACGACAATGAGCGAAGCCAGCCGCCAGGCCCACAAGGTCTATAACATCAGCCACTGGAGCGACGGCTACATCGGTGTCAGTGCGGCGGGCGAGGTGTTGATCCGCCCCCACCGCGGCCAGGACTCCGCCGCCATCAACCTGCCCGAGCTGACGCAGTCACTGATGGCCTCCGGGGTGGCGTTGCCGGTGCTGATCCGCTTTTCGGACATTCTTCACGATCGCGTGAATACACTGTGCAATGCCTTCAACACGATGGCCGAGGAGCACGACTATCAGGGCAAATACACCGCGGTTTACCCGATCAAGGTGAACCAGCAACGGCGGGTCGTGGAAGAGCTGATATCAGCGGAACCGGCGGCCAGCAACGGACAGATCGGCCTCGAAGCGGGCAGCAAACCGGAGCTGATGGCGGTGCTGGCCATGTCACCCAAAGCCGGCTCGGTCATCGTCTGCAACGGCTACAAGGACCGCGAATATATCCGTCTGGCCCTGATCGGCCAGAAGCTGGGCCACCGGGTTTTTCTCGTGGTTGAAAAACGCTCCGAACTGCCGCTCATTCTGCGCGAAGCGGAAGATCTGGGCGTCTCGCCACTGATTGGCGTTCGCGCCAGGCTCGCCAGCATCGGCAAGGGCAACTGGCAGAATACTGGCGGTGAAAAATCCAAGTTTGGCCTGTCAGCCCAGCAGGTGCTGGAAGTGGTCCGGACGCTCCGCGAGGCCGGTGCCCTGCATACGCTGCAATTGCTGCACTTCCACCTGGGCTCACAAATCGCCAATATCCGCGACATACAGACCGGCCTGCGCGAATGCGCACGGTTTTACAGCGAACTGTGTCAGCTTGGGGCACCGATCAGCACCGTGGACATCGGCGGCGGCTTGGGCGTGGACTACGAAGGCACCCGGTCGCGCAGCAGTTGCTCGATGAACTACAGCGTCAAGGAATACGCTTCCAACGTTATCCGGACCCTGCAGGCTGAGTGCGACCGCCACGACCTGCCCCACCCTGACCTGATCAGCGAGTCCGGCCGGGCTCTGACCGCTCATCACTCAGTTCTGGTGACCAACGTGATTGATCGCGACACGCCCGACGACCTCGTGCCGGCGCAGCCGGGAGCCGATGCGCCCGCCCCCCTGCAAGATCTGTGGCGGGACCTGCTCAGCCTGGAGGATGAAAACTCGCCCCGCTCCCTGCCCGAGATCTATCACGATATCCTGCATGCCATTTCGGACGTCCACGCCCAGTTCGCTCATGGCGTGCTGTCGCTTCAGGACCGCGCCGACGCCGAAACGATCTACACCCGCTGCTGCCGCCTGCTGAGGGCCGCGCTCGACAGCACCAGCCGGGTGCATCGGGAGATCATTGACGAGCTCAATGAAAAGCTTGCTGAAAAGCTGTTTGTGAATTTCTCGCTGTTCCAATCGCTGCCAGATGTCTGGGGCATTGACCAGATTTTCCCGGTTCTGCCGATCAACGGCCTGAACCGGCCACTGAACCGCCGGGCCGTCATTCAGGACATCACCTGCGACTCCGATGGCCGGATCGACCAGTACGTGGATGGCCAGGGTATTGAGAGCACCCTCCCGCTGCCGGAAGACCAGCCCGGGGAAGCCTTACTGATGGGATTTTTTATGACCGGGGCCTACCAGGAAATACTGGGGGATATGCACAACCTGTTTGGCGACACTCATTCGGTGGATGTCCGGCTTAACGGCAACAACGGATTCGACACCAGTGCCCCGATGACCGGCGATACCGTGTCGACGGTCCTTCGCTACGTCAACTTCGACTCCGCCAGCCTGCTCAAGTCCTATGAGAGAAAGCTGGCCGACAGCGAACTGCCTGAAGAGGTTCGAACGGCACTGTTGGCGGAACTGGCAGCCGGACTGGAGGGCTATACCTACCTGGAAACGTGATCCGGGCGGATTTCCTGCTGGTCGCGTTGCCGCCAGACACTGGGTGCGACACCCTCCCATTTCCGGAATGCCCGGGCGAAGTTCGACGGATCGCTGTAACCCAGGGCATCGGCAATGGCGTCCAGATTGAGTTCCTGCCGGCGCAGAAGTACCAGCGAGCGCTCGTGCCGAATCCGGTCCTGCAGCTGTTTGAAACGTAGCCCCTCCCGCGTCAGCTGACGCCGGAGAGTGCGTGGCGAGATGAGCAATTGGTCGGCAACCTGCTCCAGACCCGGCAAACGTCCGTCTCGGGTCGAGGCCAGTATTCGCTCGACCTTATCGGCCATGGAGGCCGTCGCCTCTATGGTGCGCATCTGTTCCTCGCACTGCGCCTCGGCCATACGACGGGTCACCGGATTGGACAGAACCAGTGGCAGTGCCAGAAACTGCGCCTGGAACCGCATCTGGTTGGCCTCGCCACCAAATTCCACAATGTCGCCAAACAGCCCTCGATAGGGCGAAGTATCCTCTGGCTCCGGATAGGCAAACCGGCAGCACCCCGCCCTGGTTAACTTATCGCCGAACAGCAGCTGATTCACGTCCATCAGTGAGGCCATGAGCAGGTCGATGGTGAAGCGACGCAGGTCATCCACCTGATGGACAACGTCCAGTTGCAGCACCGCCTCGTCGGACTCGGTGAAGAACGAGAGCGCCATATACACGAACCGTGTGCGGCAGTACTTGATGAGCACCGAAATCGCCTGCTCCAGGGTGTCACAGCTGACCGCCGCCTGGGACAGCGCGCCGTGGGTTGTGAACTTCAGCCTCAGGCCAAACGCCAGCCCCAGCGCAGGGTCACCGCTTCGCTGCAGGCATTCACGGCACAGGGCAACGAACTGTGGAATGGAGATCAGATTGTCCGGATGCTCGAGCAGGCCCGGCCGGATCCCGGCAGCACTCAGCAACGACGGGCGGGAAACCCCCTTTTCCTGAACCAACTGACACAGGATGTCGGCGTAGTGGGCGTGGATAAACGGTTGATTGGCGGCACTGGTTGGGGCGTTCATCAATGGAAGCCTCTCTGATTATTGTTGTTTTTGCAGCCTAATGCGGTTGAAACCGCTCGGCAATCTCCGGTCCGACGCGGCCAGGCCGGCACTTTTACCACTGAGTTACCCACCCGATCCGCGAGCCAGACTGATTGGCCGAGAAAATGATCCAGACTGGACCACCTCTCGTAAGTTCAGTCACTGACAAATACCGGACGAGTGCATAGAATGACCAGAACGATTTTAAATAATGCGTCTGTCAAGGAGCGGCCAGTGACCACACTGGAGCACACGCCGTCTAGCTCAGAGGGAAGAAAAGATCCCTGGAGCCAGTTACTGCAGAAAGTGGGGAGCCATCAGGATCGGGAAGCTTATCACCAGCTTTTTGAGCATTTCGGCCCGCAAATCAAGTACTACGCCATTGCCAACGGGCTCGCGAGCCACGCCGAGGAGCTGGTGCAGGAGGTGTTCGTGTCGATCTGGCGGCGGGCCACCCTGTACGACTGGAGAAAGGCAGCCGCATCGACCTGGATTTTCACCATTGCCCGTAATCAGCGCATCGACATGCTGCGCAAGATGCAGCGAATGAGCGCGGAAATGGCGGTGGAAACAGAAGATCTGTGGCAGATCCCCGGCGAGAACGAAAATGAACCGGTGACGTCATTGCATCGTCTGATGTCTGAGAGGCGCATTCGCGAATCATTGAGCCATTTGCCGGAAGAGCAGATCACCGTCATTGCCAAAGTGTACATGGAGCACAAATCGCATCAGGTGGTCGCGGACGAACTCAACATTCCCCTTGGCACCGTAAAGAGCCGGGTGCGCCTGGCGCTGAATAAGTTAAAAGTAATTTTGCAGGATCAGAACGTATGACACGGCATCATCCCGATAGCTTGAGTTTGATGGATTACAGTGCAGGCAGCTTGAGCGAGCCTCTGGCGCTGTGTATCCGCTTGCATCTGGACGAGTGCTCCGAATGCCGAGGCCGGGCCGACATGCTGGACAGCCTTGGTGCGGTGATGATGGAGCGTCAGCCGAAAGTATCGGTAAAAGAAGAGATGTTCAGCAATATCCTCGCCCGTATTGATGACGAGATGGCGATGAGCGCTGAACAAGCGGCAAGCCTGGAAAGTGCCTCTGGTCACAGGCAACCGAGACGCAGTGCGTTGCAGAAATTGCTCGGTGAAGACATCAATCAGCTGCCATGGAAGCGGCAACTCGGTGATGTGAGTGTACTGGATATTTCCGACCGGTTTCCTGGCCAGAGCCAGCAGGTGGTGTTGCAGAAACTTGCGGCAGGTGGGAAGGCACCGGCTCATACCCACCGTGGCGACGAGACAACGATCGTACTGCAAGGCGCTTTTGCTGACCAGAACGGGGTTTTCAATCAATGGGACTACGTTGTTTTGAATGAAAAAGACGAGCACAAACCGGTTGCGGTCGGGTGTGAGGACTGCATCACGTTATCGGTGCTGAGCGCGCCGGTGAAACTGACCGGCACCTTTTCCCGAATGTTGAACCCGTTCATCCGGTGAGCAGCAGTAAGATGAGCAAGGGCACCTGACGGTGCCCTTTTTTTGGCTCCTCACCAGGGCAGCTCGCTGCCATCCCAGCTGAGAAAACGACCATTATCGTCACTGCTCACGCCCTCGAGCACGGTCATCAGATTGGCTGCTGTGTCAGCCGGTTGATGAACCTGCAACTGCGCCAGGGACTGGCCAAATGGTGCGCTCAACTCCGACTCCGTGGTACCCGGGTGCATGGCAACACAGGCGACCGGCTTGCAGCGCCTCGGCAATTCCACCGATAACGTCCGCACCAGCATATTCAACGCGGCCTTGGAACTGCGATAGGCATACCAGCCACCCAAGCGATTGTCACTGATCGACCCGACCTTCGCCGAAATCGCCGCAATTCGCTTGAATCGCCGATGCCGGAACCAGGGTAAGAGCGCACGTACCAGCACAGCGAACCCGGTCGCATTCACAGCGAACGCCCGGGTCATGGCTGTGGCGGAGAGGTCCTCCAGCCGTTTTTCGGGAAACATGTCGGACGCATGCAGTATTCCTGCGGCGTACAGCAACATATCCACGCCCTGCTCGGCCGGCATAACCGACTCCAGAGCGTGCGTCACGCCCGTCAGCGACTCGGGATGCTCCGCGTCCCAAGGGATAAGCTCGACCCGATCGGAGGTCTGCAAGGGCTCGGCCGCTCGCTCCGGACGGCGGCACAACCCCACAATCCGGCTATCGGGAACCGCGTCCAGAATGGCCTGCGCCATGGCCCCACCGATGGCGCCGGAGGCTCCTGCAATCACGACGTGTCTCATAAGTCTTTCCTGCTCCAGTTAAGCACCTGGGCCAGTGCCAGGCGGGAAAGGTCTCCGATGAATCACACCAGAGCCGCTGTAGCTGTAGAAGGATACGACGAGTTTCGGCCTCAGACCGCTTAAGCCAGTGAACCGGAAAATTAAAACAACCGTATGAAATGACAGTTTTAACCGGCAGCGGATTGAGGCAATTCCTCCCGGCCATGAAAAAAACAGCAGGCAAAGTAAGGAGAGCAAGGCATGCAATATAAGGCTCCAGCGAACGACCTCCGATTTTTGTTGTTTGATGTTCTGGGCGTGGATCAACTCCACAAACTGGAAAAGTACGCAGACGCAACACCCGACCTGATTTCCGCCGTCATTGACGAGGCCGGGAAACTCGCGGCTGAGGTCATTCAACCCACGAATCAGATTGGCGATCGGGAAGGCTGCCAATACGATCCGGAAACCCGTTCCGTGACTACGCCGGACGCCTTCAAGTCCGCCTACAAGACCTTCGTTGAAGGGGGCTGGACGGCGTTGGACGCACCACTGGAGTTCGGCGGCCAGGGCCTGCCCCACACGCTCAAATTTGTGGTGGATGAGATGGTCTGCTCCACCAATCTGTCGCTGGGCATGTACCCGGGACTGACCCACGGCGCCATCAGCGCTTTGTATGCCCACGGCTCCGACGAACTCAAGCAAACCTACCTTGCCAAACTGATCTCGGGCGAGTGGACCGGCACCATGTGCCTGACCGAACCCCACTGCGGCACTGACCTGGGACTGATTCGCACCCGGGCGAAACCGAACGATGATGGCAGCTACGCCATCGAGGGCACCAAAATCTGGATCACCGGTGGCGAACACGACCTGGTCGACAACATCGTGCACCTGGTGCTGGCCAAACTGCCCGGCGCGCCGGACACCACAAAAGGGATTTCCCTGTTCGTGGTGCCCAAGTTCCTGCCCGACACCGGTGAACGTAACCCGGCCTTCTGCGGGGGTCTGGAGCACAAAATGGGCATCAAAGGCTCGGCCACCTGTGTGATGAACTTCGAGGGCGCCAAAGGCTGGCTTGTCGGCGAAGCCAATGACGGCATGCGCGCCATGTTCACGATGATGAACGAAGCTCGCCTGATGGTGGGCATGCAAGGTCTTGGCCTGGCTGAAATGGCCTATCAGGAAAGTCTGGGATTCGCCCGGGAACGTCTGCAAAGCCGTTCCCTGAGCGGCCCGAAGAACCCGGACGGACCGGCCGACCCGATCATCGTTCACCCGGACGTGCGCCGCATGTTGATGCGCCAGAAGGTTCTCAACGAGGGCATGCGAGCGCTGGCGCTGTTCACCGGCCAGCAGCTGGACGTGTCGGTCGCCCACCCCGATGACGCTACCCGGGAATCGGCAGACGATCTGGTGCAGCTGCTCACACCGGTGGTAAAGGCCTTCCTGACCGACGAAGGTTTCAATAACGCCAATACCGGGCTGCAGGTATTGGGCGGATCGGGGTTCACCACCGACTGGCCGCTGGAGCAACTGGTGCGCGACGGGCGCATCGCGCGTATCTACGAAGGCACCAACGGGATTCAGGCCATGGATCTGGTCGGCCGCAAGCTCAGCCTCAAAGGCGGTCAGCTGGTTCGCACCCTGTTTGCCACCCTGGTCGGCTACCTCAAGGACAACCCGGAAGCGCCCCACCGGGAGCAGCTCAAGGAGGCCATCAGCGCGCTGGAAGAAGCCACCGGCTGGCTGGCCAGCAATGCGCCAGCTGATCCTGAGCAGGCCGGAGCCGCGGCCTCGCCGTACCTGCGTCTGATGGCGCTGACCGTCATCGGTTACCTGTGGTCCCGCATGGCGGGCGAGGCCCAGACCCAGCTGGCTGGCAGTGACAAGGGCAACAACCCGGCCCTGCTGGAAAGCAAGCTCGTATCGGCTCGTTTTTACTTTGAAAAACTGCTGCCGGAAGTTCACTGGCTGCTGGCCGACATTCGCACTGGCAAGGACAGCATGATGGCCTTTGAGGACGATCACTGGGTGGCGTGACCCGGGCCGTCGCGGCCACGGGTTCAGCCGTGGCCGCAAATGACCGATGAATGGCTATTTGTGACCTTCTGGCGCGGACGGCGACAATGAATAATGAAGTCGCTGATTAGTGTCTCTGAACTAGTCCAGCTCAGGCCAGTATCGGACTGGGCCTCTCCTTACATGCCACGCCTTGCGTGGCTTTTTTTCGCCTGCTTTTCGGTCCCCGCCAGCGCTGGGTTACAATGGCGCCCTTGCAACCACCCCGACAGCACACCGGACACCACCGGAGGCCCGATGAACGCCGACGATTACGCTTTCCGCTTTGGCGGCATTGAACGACTCTATGGCCGGCGAGCCCTGCACGCTTTCCGTGACGCCCACATAGCCATCGTGGGGCTTGGCGGCGTGGGGTCCTGGGCAGCCGAGGCCCTGGCTCGCAGCGGCATTGGCACCCTCACCCTGATCGACATGGACGACATCTGTGTCTCCAACACCAACCGTCAGCTTCACGCGCTGGAGCAGCAATATGGTCGCACCAAGACCGATGCCATGGCGGACCGGCTCCGGGCCATCAACCCACACGCCACGGTGAACGTTCACTTCGGCTTTGTCACGACAAAAAACACCGCAGACCTGATTACACCGGAGATGACCGGCGTGGTGGACGCCATCGACAGCGTGAAAGCCAAGGCCGCCCTGATCGCCCACTGCCAGCGACGAAAAATCCCCGTCGTGTGTGCCGGCGGCGCCGGGGGCCAGATGGACCCGACCCAGATTCAGGTGGCGGACCTGAGCAAAACCACCCAGGACCCCCTGCTGGCCAAGGTTCGCAACCTGCTGCGCCGGGAATACGGTTTTTCCCGCAACCCCAAGCGACGCTTTGGCGTGGAGGCCGTATACTCATTGGAACAGCTAACGTATCCTGCCGGGGATGGCGAGGTATGCCTGCAAAAGCCTGATTCGTCAGGCCCGGTGAGACTGGATTGTGCGACCGGGTTCGGTGCGGCCAGTCCGGTCACGGCCAGCTTTGGTTTCTTTGCCGCATCCCGGTTACTGAACCGAATTGCGCGAAAAGCCAACCAATAACCCAAAGGATTTGACCACAACATGCCCGTCAGCACCGTCATGCTCCTTGCCAGCATTGGCATTCTCTCCCTGTTTTGTCAGTGGCTGGCCTGGCGGGTTCGCATGCCTGCCATTCTGTTCCTGCTTGCCGGCGGCATCGCCGCGGGCCCGTTGCTGGGCTTCCTTGCACCGGAGGCGGTGTTCGGAGATCTGCTCTTCCCGGTCATTTCCCTGGCGGTCGCCATCATTCTGTTCGAGGGCAGCCTGACGCTGCGCTACGAGGAAATTCGCGGCCACGGCAAGATGGTGCGCAATCTGGTGCCGGTGGGCACCATTGTCACCTGCATCATCGGCACCCTGTCCGCCCACTGGCTGCTAGACATCTCCTGGGCCGTGGCGCTGCTGTTTGGCGCCATATCGGTGGTGACCGGACCGACCGTCATTGCGCCCTTGCTGAGATCCGTGCGGCCAGACGCCAAGCTCGCCAACATTCTGCGCTGGGAAGGCATCATCATCGATCCGGTAGGCGCCCTGCTCGCGGTTCTGGTCTTCGAAGGCATTGTGTCCTGGGGCCAGGGCGACGTGTTCAGCCATTCCCTGTTTATTTTTGGCAAGACCATCGCGGTGGGCTTATTGATCGGTGGCGTGGCCGGTTACCTGAACGGGCTGGTACTGCGCAAGCATCTGGTTCCGCAGTACCTGCATAATGCCGGCACCCTTACCTTCATGCTGGGGGTGTACGCCATTTCCAACGAAATGGCGCACGAATCCGGCCTGTTGACAGTCACCATCATGGGTATCTGGATGGCGAACATGAAGCAGGTGCCCATCGAGAGCATATTGGAATTCAAGGAATCCCTCAGCGTTCTGCTGATCTCCGGTCTGTTTATCATCCTTGCCGCGCGGGTTGAATTCAGCGCCATAGCCGCCCTTGGCTGGGAACTGGTGCTGGTGCTGGCCATCCTGATTCTCGTGGCGCGCCCGCTGAGCATTGGGCTGTCGGCGATTGGTACCAAGCTGAACTGGCGGGAACAGGCGTTTCTGAGCTGGATTGCGCCCAGAGGGATCGTGGCTGCCGCGGTTTCCGCGCTGTTTGCCTTCCAGATGGAAAACCTTGGCTATGAAGGTGCCGACGCCCTGGTGCCACTGGTGTTCGTGCTGATCATCACCACCGTTACTCTGCAAAGCCTGACCGCCCGGCCGGTGGCGAAACTGCTCAAGGTTGCAGCGCCTCCGGAGTACGGCTTCCTGATTCTGGGTGCCAATCCGGTGGCCCGGATGATTGGTCGGGCACTGGATAAGCAGGAAGTTCCCGTCACCCTGAGTGACACCAGCTGGGAAAACGTTCGCCAGGCACGGATGGAAGGGCTTCGTACTTACTTCGGCAATCCGGTATCCGAACATGCATCGACACACCTCGAGCTGACCGGGATTGGTAATCTGCTGGTTATCTCACCCTATAAACACATGAATTCGCTGGCCACCTATCACTTCCTGGACTGGTTCGGCAAAGGCCACGTGTTCAGCCTGGCAGAGGGCGATCAAGACCAGAAAGCCCGGCACCAGACGGCGGAAAAAATCCAGATGACGCGGGGCCTGTTTGACGGGGTCAGTTACGCCAAACTGGCGAGCCTGGCCAGCCAGGGCTACACCGTGAAAACCACCCAGCTGAGTGACGAGTTCAGTTATGACGATTTCCTGAGCAAGTACGAGGGACAGGCCTTAGTGCTGTTTGTTTTCGACCGCAAGGGTCATGTTCAGCCGGTGATGAACATGGACTCGTTCAAGCCCGAAGAAGGCTGGATGCTGATCAGCCTGGTACCGCCTCAGGCACGGAAAGAACGAAAATCGAAAGACGGCGGAAACGGCGCAGACAAGGCGGCGAATCCGGCACAACAGCCCGATGCCTGATTTCAGGCACCGGGCATCATGGGTTGGGAAAGGAAAGGGTCAGCGGCAATCCAGAACCAGCTTGCCACGTACGTGCCCGCCTTCGAGCTTTTCATGGGCATCCACCACCCGTTCCATGGGGAAGGCCTGCTCAATGTGCACCCGAACATCGCCGTCTTCAATCAGCTCAGCGATTTCGTCGAGATGGAAAGCGTCAGGACGTACCGTCATGCCATGGGCGCGCAAGCCCATGTCTTCGGCGGCGCTGACAATATCATCGGCGGTGACGGTGGGGATGGTCACCAACACCCCATGTTCACCCAGTGTGTGCAGCGAACGCTTGCCGGCTTCACCGCCGACCAAATCAAGCACCACATCCAGCCCGTAGCACTCTTCGGCAACATCGGTGGTGCGATAGTCAATGACCTCATGCACGCCCAGCTCGGCGAGGAAGTCCCGGTTGCGTGCTGATGCGGTGGCAATCACGTGCGCGCCGCGCTCAAGCGCAAACTGAACGGCGAAATGCCCCACTCCGCCCGCACCGGCGTGAATCAGAATCTTTTGTCCCGACTCCAGCTTGGCCACCTCAAACAAAGCTTGCCAGGCGGTCAGGGCCGCCAGTGGCAACGCCCCGGCCGTCATCAGATCCAGCTCCTCCGGCACGATCGCCAGTTCGTCGGCCTGGGCGAGCGCGTACTGGGCATAACCACCTCCGACCGAGGGAAAACCGATCATGCCCATCACCCGATCACCGGGCACCAACGTGGTCACCGCCTCGCCAACAGCCACAACCTCGCCCGCCACATCGTAGCCGGGCGTCCACGGCAGGGTGTTTTCAATCTGGCGGGCCGCAAAACCCAGGCCCTTGCGGGTTTTCCAGTCAATCGGGTTGAGCCCGGCACCGTGAACCCGGATCAATACCTGTTCGGCATCCGGCTCGGGAATATCCGATTCAACCAACTGCAGGACATCCCGCTCACCAAACCGGTCATAGATCACGTGACGCATGGTGGATTCAGAGGGGGTGTCAGTGGAATTCGCCATGGTGTTCTCCGGACATCTGGGGTTACGGGAATGAACGTCTGTTCAGACTAGCAGAAGATAATAGCAAAGATGGGTCAATCGACACGAAGGCCCTGCCCGCGAGCGACAACAGCCGCGGCAAGGATATCGCGAAAAGCCTGCGGCGCCCGCGCCGGGCGCTGGGTTTCGAGATTGACGCAGGCATGGGTCGAGATGGCACGCGCCAGGGTTTTGCCATCCGCCGGGCGCACCAGCTGAAATTGGCGCGAGGACCGGAGCCGGCCATCAAACCCCGTTATCCAGGTACCCAGCACCAGATGGTCGCCGGTGTTGGCGGCACCAAGATAGTCGATCTCCGTACGCGTAATGGCCATGGCCCGGCCGGTGCGCTCATGCAGGTCCCAGGTCATGCCGAGGCTTGCAATATGCGCCCAGCTGACCTCCTCCAGCCAGCGTACGTACACCACGTTGTTGGCATGCCCCAGCCGATCGGTGTCGTCGGCGGCCACCCTGATTTCCATGGTGAAAGGATCGGGAAGATCCCAGTCGATCGCGCCATCTGCGCTCATGCATCGTCTCCGAGTTCAGGAATCGCGTGTAATGGCAGGCGCCCGATACGGTCGTTGTGCAACGAGCCGAAATACAGATAGCCATTGTGCGGGTTGACCGAGGTGATCTCCTGCAAATGGGTGCCTCGGGTATCGTGCAGACTGGTAATCACATTGCCATCCCGGTCGAAGGCCACCACCAGCCCATATTCCTGTGGTTTCGGCTTGAGGCTGTCCGGCAACTTGGCCACCAGATCCTTCAGCCAGGGCGTCCGGTGCAGCGCATCGACCTGTGCGTTCCTCAGAGTCGGAAAGGCCACCCAGTAACGTCCCTCGGAATCAACCGCCAGGTTATCCGGAAAGCCCGGCAGGTTATCGGCAAACACTTCGGCCTGCCCCGCCTTGGGCCCGGTAATCCAGTACCTCAGGATACGGTATTTCCAGGTTTCATTGACCAGCACAAAGGCACCGTCCGGTGATACCGCCACGCCATTGGCAAAGTGCAGGTTACCCAGCAGAACTTCGGTTCGACCGGTACGCGGCGTGTAGCGCAGCAGCCGGCCCCAGGGCCGCATTTCGAGCAGATCCAACCGGTAATCCGGCTGTTGGAAGCGGGAACTGGCATCGCTGAAGTAGATCCGGCCGTCGGGTGCAATATCGACGTCGTCAGTGAACCGGAAGGGCGTGCCCTCGGCTTCCCGGGTCAGCAGCGTGGTTTCTCCATCCGGAGCCACCGAGAGCAGCCCCCGCCAGGCGTCCGCAACGATCAGGTTGCCGTCCCGGTCGAAGACCATGCCCAACGGTCGGCCCTCGGTTTCCAGCCAGGTTTCGATGCGGCCATCGGGGAACAGACGGACAATGCGGCCGTCCTGAGTACCCGAGTAAAGCACACCATCGGCGCTGACAGCGGTATCTTCCGGGCCGTACACCTTGCCCCGGGCAAGCAGGTCCGCCAGCCTGAGGCGCTCATTGGGGGCCAGCGGGCCGGTCAGCGGCGGCGGAGACGGCGGCGACCAGGCCCGGCTATCAATGGGGGATGGAGCCAGCAGAAAGCCTCCCGCCAACACAAACAGCACCAAGCTCCCGATCATCAGCCATCTCATAGACCATCCCCGCCTGCGTATGTCGTTCCCTAGTCTTGGCCCCTACCTTAGCAGACTGCACCCGGGCCCTGAACTTGCAGACCGCTCATTGTCATGCATTTTTGGCCAGGAAACGCCGGCTCAGGGCGGCAAACGTTTCGGCCTTTTCCGCGTGTAGCCAGTGCCCGGTGTCCTTGATGATACGAAGCTCAGCGGACGGAAACAGGCGCTGGATTTCCTCGCGGTGCTTTTCCTGAATGTAAGCGGAATTCTCGCCTTTGATGAACAACACCGGGCCGGAATAGGGCCCGTCGCCTTGAGGTGCCCGGGTCAGGTTATCGTAGCTGGCCTCGATAACGGGCAGATTCAATCGCCAGCGGAACATCGGCCCGCTATCTGACTGCTCTTCACGGGGCACGCGTTCGAGATTCTTGAGCAAAAACTGACGCGTGGGTACTTCCTCGACGTACTCAGCCAGGGCCTTGTCCGCCTCCTGTCGCGAACGCAGGACCGACAGATCAAGGCTGCCCAAACCCTCAAGAACCGCATCGTGGCGGGGGTGGTAGTCCACCGGGGCGATATCAGCGACCACCACCTGCTCTACCCGCTCCGGCGCCATCAACGCCATTTGCATAGCCACTTTGCCACCCATGGAGTGCCCGAGAATCGAGGCACGGTCCAGCCCCTGGGCGTCCATGTAAGCCAGAACGTCCCGGGCCATGGCCGGATAATCCATGCTATCGGTATGAGGCGAACTGCCATGATTGCGCAAATCCAGGGCGTGAATCTGCCACTCGTCCTGCAACCGACGGGCAATTCCGCCCAGGTTTTCCAGCGACCCGAACAGTCCGTGCATGAGAATCAGCGGCTTGCCGTCGCCAGTGATACGGTAGTTCAGATCAACAGTCATCAGGGTCTGGCCTCCGGTTAAATCAGGTTTGCGCGAGAACCGCTACATTACCACCCACACACCCGTGGGCAAGCTCTACCAAGGCGGAATTGCAGACACAAAAAAACCGGGGAGTCCCCGGTTTTTCTTCCCATGCCTGGCTGAGGCGATCAGCAATAGAAAATGCTGTTCAGATACTCGGCCAGCGCCATCACGTTTTCACGTTCGGATTGTGTGTGCGGTACAAAAATTTCCTGTTCCATAGCGACCTCCCGGGACTGCTTGTCCATTGCTTCAACCTTCTGAAAACAATGTTATCGTTACTGTCATGACAAACCGTTGACAGGCTGTCTCAACTATTTGACATTTTGTACCAATCTTCGGAACAGGCTGTTAACGTAGGGACACATGACCGTGAATGCGCCTCTGGCTGAAAACAACGATAAACCTCTGGTCGCCGCATCCAGCACCCTTGCCCTGGTTCATTACCTGCAACGCCAGGGTGTACTTGATGCCGCCAAGGTAGAGCCCATTCTCGGCCACACCATTGAGGCCCTGTCCGCGCCCGACCTGCGCATCCCTGCTGACGCTCATTACCAATTCTGGCAATACGCTGAGCGCGTCACCGGCGACCCCGGAGTCGGGCTTCATGCCGGCCAGGTGGTGGACCCTGAACGTATGGGGCTGGTGGGCCATGTGTTCTTTAACTGCGACACGCTCGGCGAGGCCGTTACCCAATATGTCCGGTTGCACCGGCTGATTAATGAATCGGTTACCCTGAGTTTTGAGCAAACCGGCAATGAAGCCATTCTGACCTGGCAACCGGACGGAGCAGAGCATTACTGCCGACAAGACATGGATCGCACCCTGGCCGCAGCCCTGTGCCGCACCCGACACTTCATCCACCCGACGATCACCGCGCAATGGGTCGAGGTAGCACACCCCAGGCCGGACTACGCCAGCGAGTACGAAACCTTGCTGGGTGGACCGGTGCGCTTCGATTGCCCGACTACCCGGCTGGCGTTCAGCAGCGATCACCTGAGCCACCCGATACCCAAGCGCAATCCCTACGTGTATTCAGCGGTACTCAAGCAGGTCAACGGCCTGCTCGCCCGCCTGGGTTCAAGGCGTTCCTTCGGCCGCAAGATCCGGCGTCTGATCTCCAAACAGATGTCCACCGATCGGATTGATGCCGATACGCTGGCGAAGAAGTGCCACATGAGTCGGCAGACTCTCTACCGCCGGCTGAAGCGGGAGGGGCTCAGCTTCCACGATCTGGTGGAGCAGGTTCGTCAGGACAAAGCCCTGCGGTACGTGGCCGGAGACCACTATGCGCTGGGCGAAATCGCGTTCCTGCTGGGTTTTTCCGAACTCAGCGCGTTCAGTCGCGCCTTCAAGCGCTGGACGGGACAGTCACCCGCTCAGTACCGGGCCAAACACCAGCCCCCGAAGACCACATCCGACAAACATTCCAACATCGCAAAAGGCTCACGCTGATATGGTGGAGTCCTGGGCTTTGATAGTGGCCATTGGTGTCATCTACCTGACGGCACTGGGCTGCATCTATCGGATCCTGCTCACTTACCGGACAGCCCAGGGCGCCATCGCCTGGATCATCGGCCTGCTTGGCCTGCCCTACCTGACCGTACCCTTGTTTCTGTTGATCGGGCGCAACCGGTTTGGCGGTTACGTCAAAGCCCGACGTATGGGCGATGAATCGCTCACCAACCTGCTGGATTATTTTGAGCAGCAAACCACCTCGATCAGCGAACCGGCCGACCGCCATTTCACCGATGAACTGCAGGTGTTGTGCAGCCTGGGCCGGCAGCCATTCACCGAGGGCAACCAGTGCCGGTTGCTGCGCGATGGCGACGACACCTTCGATGCCCTGTTCGAGGCCATGGAAAACGCCCGCCGATACATCCTTCTGGAGTTCTATCTGGTGCGCTCGGACCGGGTCGGCCAGCGCATCAAGAGCATCCTCAAGCGCAAGCTCTCCGAGGGGGTAGAGGTCTGGTTCCTGTATGACGATATCGGCTCGGTATGGCTCCCCAGACACTACCTGAAGGAGCTGAGCAAAGCCGGTGCCCATGTGGCCTCGTTCGGCGATGGTAACGTTCGTCGCAGGCGCTTTCAGATCAACTTCCGGAATCACCGGAAACTGCTGGTGTGCGATGGCCTGGTGGGATTTGTTGGCGGCATCAATCTCGGTGATGAATACCTGGGCACCGCAATCGATCAGGAACCCTGGCGCGACACCCACTGCCGCATCGAAGGACCAGCGGTTACCGGCCTGCAGCTGGCCTGGCTGGAGGACTGGAACTGGGCCAGCGATGAAGTGCCGTCGCTGGACTGGGCGCCCCACGAGGCCACCCCGGGCGAGGACAAGGTGCTGATACTGCCTACGGGCCCGGCCGATGAGTGGGAAACCTGCACCCTTTTCTTCCTCAACTGCATCAACAACGCGCGGCGCCGGCTGTGGATTTCCTCGCCCTATTTCGTGCCGGACGTCCAGATCATGCACGCACTGCAACTGGCCGCGCTGCGGGGCGTAGACGTGCGCATCCTGATTCCGGAAAAAGCCGACAGCCGGATCATTGGCCTGGCTGCGTACTCTTACCTGGCGCAGGCCGCCCAGACCGGCATCCGGATCTATCGCTACCAGCCGGGGTTCCTGCATCAGAAAGTGGTACTGGTGGACAACCGCTACGCCGCCGTCGGCACGGCCAATCTGGACAACCGGTCGATGCGGCTGAATTTTGAGATCTCCATGATCACCACAGCCGCTCATTTCGTGGCAAGTGTGGAATCCATGCTGAAGGATGATTTCGGCAATAGCCGAACAATGACCGAACAGGACTACCAGGCACGGTCCATTGTCTTCCGCCTGACCTGTCGGGCCTTGCGGCTACTCGGGCCACTGTTCTGAGCAGAGGATGCGCCTCTGGTCTGGCGGCCCCGGAATGTGCGAATATTCCCTGACAACCCAGTGGCGCCTTAGCGATATAACAATATGAATGCGTTCAAGCCCAGAGAAACCCTGACCGAGCAGGTCGCCCGCCATATTGAAAACCTGATTGCCTTTGGCCAGCTTCGCTCCGGCGAGCGAATCTATGAAGCGGCGATGGCCAAGGAAATGAACGTCAGCCACGGCTCGATCCGCGAAGGCTTGCTGCTTCTCGAAAAACGCCACCTGGTGCGGAACGTGCCACGCAAGGGCGCCTTCGTGACGCCACTGGATGAGTATTTCGTACGCAGCCTGTACGAAACCCTGCAACTGTACCTGACCCATACCGGCCAGAAGCTGGCAAAGAACTGGAAGCCGGAGGACATGGAACGACTGGAATCACTGCACGCACAGATGCAAGAGTGCTACGACCGCAGTGACCTGATGGCGTTTCTGGAATTGGGCATCGAATACACCAAGGCCTCACTGGCCTACGCCGATAATTATTTCATCGTTGCCGCCATTGAGGATCTGTGGCCCTCTGCCAAACGGTGCGCGTTCGTGGCTTTCCAGAAAGGCGGCAAACATGTGCTGGAAGATAATCTGGCACACATGGAGGAATCCATTGAGGCCATTCGGGCGCGAGACGACCAGCGACTGGCAGACATCCTCGGTCGCTACGCGTTGCAGCAATGCCAGCAGGTGCTGGCAGCCATCCGCAGCACCGACCGCAAGGGCGCCTGATCAGAATGCATCGTAGAACAGCTCGGGGAAGGAGTAACCGATATTGAGATAGGCCCCCCAGGTATCGGCATTGCTGTACGCGAGCGCCAGCTGAACCGGACCAAGGAAAGTGTCAACGCCGCCAAACACACTCCAGGACCGCACGGTATTGCCCCAACTGACATCACTCAGTGACTCCCAGGCGTTACCCACCTCAAATCCCGCGCCGGCAAAAACCGGCACCAGTGGCCCACCGAAGTTCTTACGCCCGTACATGGCCGCCATCAGAGCGTTATCCCCGCTGATTTGCCCAGGCCCCAGAGCCGACAGCCGCCGGAACCCACCCAGCCGGGCCGCATTTTCGAGTCCCGGCTCGCCCCGGGTGACAAGCTCTCCATAGAACAGACCGGTCAGGTTGAAATCCTGCCAGGTGTCTGTGCCCAGGCCCATCCCGGTAATCGTATCAAAGCTTCTGTCGGAGCCGAGGCCATCCCGGTCGATACGGCCCCGCAGGCCGGCGAAGGTTCCGTGCGAGGGGTAGAAGGCATCGTCCAGCGAGTCATGCACCCACTGCAGGCTAATCCCGCCCTGCTGGATATCGTCGTCGTCAATGACCGCCTGGCCAACCAGTTCATCGACGGTGGCCTTGCCCCGGAAGTACTGCAATCGGACTTCGTTGTCGGAGCCCACCTCCATGCCCAGCGCCACATCCACCAGACGATGAGATACTTCCAGTTCAGCGACCGGATCATTGCCGCCTTCGTAAACTCCGAAAATATCCCGGTCGTACTCGGCGCCTACCACCAGAAAACGCTCGTAGCCGTAATCCAGCGGCTGGTACCACTGGGTACGCACCCAGGGCTCCGTGCCCAACTGGACACCGGTGGCCCATTCCGCCCCCAGATCGTTCAATTCCGTTAAGGTGAGGCCTGAGGCCAGGTTGAAGCGGGTGTCACCATCGAAGTTGTCTTCGTAGCCCAACCCGAAAGACAGATAATTGGGCCCCCAGCTTTTCTCCTGCACCAGGATATTCAGAATCGTGCCCTCGGCCGACGGCGACACGGAATAAGACACGGTCTCGTAGTAGCCAAGGCCGTAAATCCGCTTCAGATCGGCTTCCAGAACATCCACTTCCAGCGGCATGCCTTCCTGCTGCTGGATACGCTCGCGCAGAAACTGGGTCGCCAGTGCGTTGCCGTGAATGATATTGATGCGGGCGATACGACCGACCCGGAAGCTGCCGCCGCCCCGGCGTTCCTGATACTGCGCCCACTGCTTCTTCGGCACCGTTAGCCCTCGAAGCTCTACGGCGTGTTCCCGGGCCGCCGTGGCGCCGAGTTCAAACAGCACCAGGCCATCGTAGAAATCAGCGGAGGTGTAGCCCTCCAGGTCCGGCTGGATCAGCACGTCCCGCTCGCCCAGCAGTTTCAACTGCTCATCGGTGTTGCGGCGGGTCATCAGGGTAGTCAGCTGTCCGACCACCGTGAATGCGCCGGTCAGCTCTTCCGATTCGAGCAGCGTATCACTGATGTCGACCGCGATAACGATCTCAGCCCCCATGCTCCGGGCCACGCTGATCGGCAGGTTATTGGCCACCCCGCCATCCACCAGCAAGCGGCCATTGCGGCGCACCGGTGCATAGACGCCGGGAATGCTCATGCTGGCACGCACGGCTTCGGCCAGGTTGCCCTCGGCCATCACCACCTGCTCACCGGTTTCGAGGTCGGTGGCAATGGCCCGATAGGGAATAGCCAGCAGATCGAAGTCCTCGACAAGGGCGTCGTCACGGGTCAGCTCATTGAGGATAAAGCCCAGATTCTGGCCAGCGACAATACCACCGCCCATCCGAAAACCGTCGGCACCCACGCCGATACCCGGTGCGAGCGGCAGGCGAGTTTCATCCTTTTTGCGGCGCACCGGCTTGTAAATGCGGCCCGGGTCGTCCTTGAAGCTCGCCACCCAATCCAGCTTGATGAAGCGACTTTCAATTTCCTTGACCGACATGCCCGAGGCATAGAGGGCCCCAACCGCCGCTCCCGCGCTGGTTCCCACCACCACATCCACGGGAATCTTCATTTCCTCAAGCACCCGCAGCACACCGACGTGGGCCATGCCCTTGGCGCCGCCGCCACTGAGAACCAGGCCCACCTTGGGACGCTCTGCTGCATGGAGCATGGGCGCGACGAAGGCGCCCACAAGGGTGAACAATAATAGGATGCGTTTCACTGCCACAAGATTCCTTTCTTCACGAGGGCTGGAGAGGCCGTTACTGCTTGCTGCCTGTTTCCTCATCGGCCAGCGACAGATGGGACACATCGGGAACCATGGGCGGCGGCAGATCCTCTTTGACACCAAGATCACTGCCCGTCGGCGCCAACGACCAATCGTCCAGATGCTGGAATGCCGGAGCCTCAACCGTTGCCGACTCCGCCAGGGTCACCCCGGCCGGATCCAGACTCAATCCGGACCCGGTCAGAATATCGTCCACCTTTTCACCGGCCACTGGCAGGCGTTCACCGGGTTCGGTTTGCGGAACCTTACCGGCTGCCGCACCGCCGGTTGCAGAGGCCGGTTCGGCGGCCCGAGCCGGCTGTGCCGGTGCGGCTGCCGTCGGACGAGGTGTCGCGGCCTCAGGTGCAGGCGCTGCGCCCGGCATCGGATGCACATACGCAACCATGCCATGCTTGGCCAGAACGGCCCGATATTTTTCCGCTTGTGCCTCTTCGAGCTTGTTCCGGATCACCACCGGCTGGCCGCTAAACATACGATCGACCTGCTCGACACTGGCCTTGAACAGTGCCCGCGCGTTGTTGCGGGCGCTCTGAGTGTCGGTGCCCGGAACGCACTCGCCTTTAAACACAAGCTGAAACATGCCACTTCCTCTTCTACGTATACCGCTGTTTATTGTTCAGAATAGTTGATAACGTCGCGATCAGCGCCGGTCTGGCACCTTTCCTCAGTGTCAGATAACTGCAAACATTTGAAAAAATTTTTGCCCGGATTGTTTAAAATGCCAACCAGTTTGCAAAAATAACCCACGACATAAATTTACACTTCGTTACATATGACAAAAAAGTCACCGGCGGCGTCACCATGAAAAATTCCAGTCTCCACTGCCTCCTCGCCGCAACGCTGATGTTGTCAGCGTTGCCGGCCCAGGCCGAAAACCTGGACCTGCTGATGAGTCAGGTATTCGCCCATGACGAAGCCACCTACATCGGGTACGAGAGCGTGGAACGTGAAGACATTCCTGTCGCGTCGGCCATTGATCGCAAGTACCTGATCGTCGACTTCCGATTTCCGGCCAAGCAACCCCCGGCCGAACAGCTCCAGGCCAGTGTGCACAAAGTCTGTATGACTCTGCTCAAAGACCGCGCACTGATCCGCGAACTGTCCGATTCCGGTTATGACATGGTATCCGTTGCCTTCGACCGTCGCTCGCAATTTGATTGCCTGTAACCTTTACGCTTACTCCTTGCGCCCCAGTAATCGGGGAAAGGCATCCAGCGCGCTGTTCACCGCATCCAGATTAAAGGCCTCCACATCGGCCAGCAGCTTTTCCCCATATTGCGTCACTGACGGAGACCGGAAGCGCTGCCCCCAGGCCAGCACCCGCCGGGCAAAGTCTTTCATCGCTTCCGGATCGCCGCTTTCTCGAACCTCCTGCCACTCATCGCCGAAATCTTCCGCCAGCTGCTCCCGCAGCCAGCCTCGTTCCTGAATACTCAATTCGTGCGCGAGTAACGTCTCAGCCTCCTTCGGCTTACCAAGGTCTTCAACCTGTTTGCCCGTGGCTTCCACGTTGGGCAGCACCACGGTGAACACCGAGCCCGCATCGGCCTCGCTTTCAACCTCCAGTTCACCGCCCATCATGCGCACAAGCTTCCGGCTGATGGCCAGGCCCAGACCGGTGCCGCCGTAGCGCCGGGTGTTTTGACCCTCGCGCTGCTCGAAAGCCTCGAAAATTCGCTCCCGCTGGTCTTCCGGCACCCCGATCCCCGAATCCTTCACCGTGACCACCAGGCGATAGTGCTGAACGTCCGTAATCTGGGACTCGCCATCGTCACCGTCGGACTCTGCAGTCAGTGGCGTTGCCGTAGCCCGCACCGTCACGCCACCCTCATGGGTGAACTTGATGGCGTTGCCGACCAGATTAAACAGCACCTGACGCAGTCTCGTCTCATCCAGCATCATGGCCGCCGGCATACCGGAGTCCACGCTCACTTCGAGGGAAATTTCCTGTTCCCGGGCCCTCAGATCAAAAATATGCCGGACATCCCCCAACAACTGCCGTACAGACACCGCAGAATAATCCAGGCGCATCTTGCCGGCCTCGATGCGGGACAGATCCAGAATGTCATTAATCAACATCAGCAGGCTGCGACTTCCGGCGCGGATCGCCTCGAGGTAATTACGCTGCTGAGGATCCGTGACCGTGTTATTGAGCAAATCGCTGTAGCCAATGACCGCGTTCATCGGGGTCCGTATCTCGTGCGACATGTTGGCCAGAAATTCACTTTTGGCGCGGCTGGCCGCCTCGGCTTCCCGAGCCAGTCGCTCCGCCTCCAGTTTTGCCCCCCGCAGCTCGTCCTCACTCCGGCGCAGGGCATTCTCCGACCGGATCCGCTCGTCCACTTCCCGGGACAGTTTGCGGTTCCAGTACAGGAAGATCAGGACAACCACAACGGCGATCAGAATGACCCGACGCACCACGGTATAGTCTGGCTCCTGCTCGATATCCAGGTGAATCCACCGGTTGTAGATCGCTTCGGTTTCCGTGGCATCCAGGCTGCTGAGTGCCTGGTTCAGGATACGATGCAGTTCGGGCCGGTCAGCCTGCACGGCCAGTCGCAGGTCATAGGCGTAAGGAGTGATACTGGTGATCCGCAGATTCGACAAGCCAAGCCGGGCCACGGTGTAACTGACCGCAGGGATATGAGTCACCATCACATCCAGATCGCCATTGGACAGCGCCAGCAATCCTTCCTCCACGGTGCTCACCGGGAACAGGTTCAGCTCCGGATGATTGATCAGCAGGTAATCGTGGGCCGCATGACGATTGACCACCCCCACACGTTCGCTCTGGATCTCCCGCAAGTCGCCGATAAAACGGCCTTCGTCACGGATGGCCAGGGCAATCGGCACGTTCAGGTAGGCCTTGGTGAACAGGAAATCCTCTTCATTGCGTGGTGTCCGGGCCAGGCCTGGCAGCACATCCACCGTGCCTTCCCGGAGCTGCGCCTCGGCAGTCATGCGATCGGAGACCAGAGTTCGCTCAAAGCGCAGATTCAGTTTGTTTTCCAGCCGGGAAACCAGGTCCGACACCAGACCGCCGGGGCGACCATCCTGGGCAAACTCGAACGGCGGCCAATCCGAACGGAAGGCAACCCGAAGGTTCGGATTCTTCCTGAGCCAGTCCTGATCAGACGCCGACAGTTCCAGCCCGGTACGCTCAAGCTCCGGCACATCGGTCTGTAACCAGGAATGGCGAATCGTACGGTGCTCATAGTGATTGATGGCCGCGACCGCCTGATCCAGAACCTGGAACAAGCGGTCGTTCTTGGCGTCCACCTGCAGCACCACGTCCACCGTGCGCTGGTCCAGCAATTGCGACAGGCCAATGCCATCAATCATGGTCGACTGCAGGTATTCGGAGACCACCAGAACCGGGCCCAGAAAGGCATCGGCCCGGCCTGAAAGCACACTGCTGACCGCCTCGCCAATACTGCCCACCTCTACCGGCGTGAAGTGCTGCACGGGATCCAGCATGGGAAACTGATTGGGGTCTGACTCGATGATGGCTACCCGGCTGTTCTCCAGATCATCGAGGCTGCGGATCGACCGGTCGCCGGCGCCGATGAACAGGCCATAGGTCAGCGACATCAGCGGTTCGGTAACCCGTTTGCCGGCGGGCACCGGGGCATCGGGCAGGCGGCTGATCAGTTCGGCGTCAGCCGGCTCGGAGGCAATACCGGCCTGGCCTTGGGCAATCACCGGTTCCAGTGGTTTTTTCAGCTTGTCCGACAGACGCTGCAGGTAATCCACGTAGATACCGACCAGCGTTCCATCGCCCGTTGCGAAGATCAGCGGAACCTGCGGATTACGGATGCCAATGCGAAAGCCTTCCTGCGCTTCCAGCCAGGTCAGCTCAGAGCTCCCGAGCACCGGTGCCGGAGAAGCCTGTGGTGGATCAGCCCGCAACAATGTGGGGGCCAGAGACAACAGGCAGAGCATCACAAGGGGAAGAACGGCCTTCACTGGATATCCTTTGGGGTTCCGCTACATTTCAGGGAACCATACCTGCAATCGGGTGCAATTTCATTCGGGCAAACACTGTCGGGAGCGTCGTAGCCATGGATACCAGCAAACACACCATGAACACTTTGTTTGAACAACTTGGCCTGCCGTCCGATGAGGCAAGCGTGGATCAGTTTATCGGCAAGCATTCCCCTCTCCCGGCAGGCACCGCAATCCAGGACGCACCGTTCTGGTCAGAGAGCCAATCCAACTTTCTGGAAGAGGGCCTGGAGCAGGACAGCGACTGGGCCGAAATCATTGATGAACTGGATGCCAGGATGCGTCATTGAAGCGACGGCGCAATCACCGTACGGTTTCGTCCTGCGTCCTTGGCGTCATACAGCGCCCGGTCCGCCCGCTCAAACACGGATTCCTCGGAATCACCCGGCGCGAAGCCAGTCAGCCCCGCTGAAAAAGTGATGCTGACCGGTTCGCCGCGGAAATGGAACGGCAAACGCCCAACATGCTGCCGCAGTTTCTCGACCGCAACCTGGGCTTCCTCCGGCGAGGTTTCCGGAAACAGCAGCGCAAACTCTTCACCACCGTAGCGCGCGACGAAATCGGTTGCACGGACCCGCTCGCCCAGTTCCCGGGCGACGATCTGCAGCACTTTGTCACCGGCCTTGTGGCCGTAGGAATCATTGATGCGCTTGAAGAAATCGATATCAACCAGGCCGATGGTCAGCGGATGCCCATAGCGCTGCCAGCGACTGAATTCGAACGTCATTCGCTCCTGCCAGGCCTCACGGTTGGGCAGTTGGGTGAGCAGGTCGGTCATGGCCCGAACCCGCTCGCGCCGTACCTGATTCTGCACCTCTTCGGAGTGCGCCTCCATGGCCGCCAGCTTTTCCTGCATTGCCTGAAGCTGTTCTGAAAGCATCCGTTCGCGATCGGTTTCACGCGTCCGGAAGCGCTGCACGGCCTGCCCTATGGACGCCAGGTTCTGACTGACCGATACCTTGAGTTGCTGCAAGTCCTCGCTGGCCCGAACTTCCTGACCGACCCGTTCCAGCTCGTCGCGAATCTCCCGTTCCAGGGTTTCGCTGTCGGACAGGCGTTCGGTCTGAGCCGAAGACTGACTGGTGAAATGACTGCGCAAAAGCGCCAGCCGTTCATCGAGGTTTTTGAGGAATGCCTCGAACTCTTTCTGGCTTCGGGTCATGGCCACGATCACCAGCTCGGCAACCTGATTCAGCCCCTCCCGGAGTTCATCCCAGTTTTCACTGGTCAGCAGGGACTGCTGCAGCGACCGGGCCTGACGCTCGGCCTGATCATCCAGAGAAACACGGTCAAGCATGTAGTCAAGAAGTTCCCCGACCCGCCGGGCCAGCCGCAGACGCTGCGCGTGATCGGCCAGATCCTGCGAGTCCCCCGGCACGCCGGCCGTTGTTGTTGCCGGCGTCGAAGCGTCGTGCGGGACTTGCGAGCGTTGACGGGGTGCCACAGGCGTGGTCTCTGCAGGAGTGCGGTTGGGAGCCGCCGGGGGCTGATCGTCCAGGCGCGCCACCTGGCGGTCGATCTGTTCCTGCAGCTGGCGCCAGCCGGCAACATCGAAATGTTTCTTTTTCAGGTCCTTTCGCAGTTTGGCCAGCAACGCGTCCAGCTCCGGCGTTTGCCCTTCCGACGCGAGGCTGGTGCGCACGAGCATGCGCTGGAGCAGACTGCGTTCGTCTTGCCACTGCTTGTGCCGGGTCTCAGCGGACTCGAGCTCTTTGAAGTACTTTTCTTTCCAGGACACATCCGATGCCATTGGGCACTCCCAAATCCCTTGCACTACCACATTCGTTGTTGATCGTCCTGATCGTCACTTACTCGTGATTCTGAGCGTCCTTGTCGGAGCCACCATCATAACGCCGCCGGCGCGCACGGGGGTGACTCTTGTCATAAACCTGAGCGAGATGCTGGAAATCGAGGTGGGTATACACCTGGGTTGTCGCAATGTCGGCATGTCCGAGCAGTTCCTGAACCGCCCTCAGGTCACCGCTGGACTCCAGCATATGACTGGCAAACGAGTGTCGGAGCATATGCGGGTGGAGCCGCTGATCGGCCCCTTTCACCAGCCCCCAGCGACTCAGTCGCGACTGAATACTGCGGTGGCTCAGGCGATCGCCGCGCTGGCTGACGAACAGGGCCTGCTCGGCATCCGATGCCATGCCGGACCGGACCGGCAGCCAGGCCCGAATCGCCGCCACGGCCTTGCGACCCACCGGTAGATCCCGTTCCTTGCCACCTTTACCCTGCACCCGAACCTGGCTGCCTCGAAGGTCCACGGAATCGAGATCCAGGGCCGCCAACTCCGATAGCCGCAGGCCAGACGAATAGATCAGTTCAAACATGCAAACGTCCCTGATTTCCAGCGGGTCGTCCGGGAGGGAATCGAGCAGATGGTTAACCTGATCCACATCGGCCACCTTGGGCAGCCGACGGCCACTCTTCGGCGCTCTGATGTCGAGCGCAGGATTATCGGTGGCGAGTTTTTCGCGCACCAGAAAGCGATAGAAGCGCCGGATGGCGGAGAGATGGCGGGCGATACTGCGACCACTCAGACCCTGCCGTGTCAGGTCCGCCACGTACCGGCGCACATCATGGGAGTTCGGCGCCTGCCACTGGTGATACTGGTGCTGATTCAGCCAGACCGCGAACCGGTTCAAGTCGCGCTGGTAGCTGTCACAGGTACGTTGCGAATGCCGGGTTTCCGATGCCAGGTGGTCAAAGAAGGCCGCGAGGGGGTCAGCGAGCGAACCCGGCACCGCGACCTCTGGCACAGCTGCGTGCACTCAGGGCTTCTCCGCGGTCCGGTCAGCGGTTCCGGCCCCAGCGCTGTGGCGCTCGAGCATCGGCGGCAACAGCCGGCTCAGGGTGTCGCTGATGTAGCTGAGAAACAACGACCCCATGCTCTGGTCGAAATAACCCGGCTGACAACTACCCACCGCAAAAACGCCCACCAGACCCTGACTTCGCAGTGGCACCAGTGCAACTGAGGCGATCGGTTCGTCGCGGTTGGGAAACAGGAAATTCCGTTCGCTTTCCCGGAACTGGCCGCAGACGGCACGGTCGCCTTCGAGCAAACTGCCCAGGCGTTCCTGCGCATCCTGCGGCGTCACCACGTGCAGTGCGCCCTGGGACGCATCTGGCAGCTTAGTGTCGGTGACCAGAAGCACCGAGGCCGCATCCAGGCCGAAATCACCACGTATGCTGTCGTCGATGACCGCCGCCATGTCGTTGACGTTACGTGCTTCAATCACCTGCAGCAGCATACGCTTGCTCTTTTCGAACAAACGCTCGTTCTGGCGGGCGATGGACACCAGTTCGCTCAATTCATGCTGGAGCGTGTCCCGCTGCTCCCGGTACAGATGCACCTGTCTTTCTACCAGGGAAATGGCCCGGCCACTGTCGTGGGGCAAGGTCAGTCCGCGCAGCAGCTCATCCTGATCGACAAAGAAGTCCGGGTTGTCCTGCAGATACTGCACCACCTGTTCGCGGGTTATTTCCTCAGCCGTCTGCTGGGCCGTCTGCTCTGTCATGCTCTGTCTCCTGATGGTCAGGACCGCTGTCTTGCGGGCTTGCCCTGTTTCGGGCGACGGCTCGGCTTGTCGCCGCCCGGCAGTCGCAACTGGCCTTCAAAGACCGTGGTTGCGGGGCCATCCATCATAACAGGGGCCCCATCCCCCTTCCATTCAATGACCAGCCGGCCACCGAGCAGCTCCACCTCGACCCGGCTATCGAGTAACCCCCGCAGACAGCCAGCCACGACGGCAGCACAGGCGCCAGATCCGCAGGCCAGGGTTTCCCCGGCACCCCGTTCATAGACCCGCAAGCGGGCGTGACTGCGATCAACAATCTGTAAAAAACCAATATTGGCCCTGGCCGGAAACCGGGGGTGTGATTCCAGCCGTGGCCCCAGGGTTTCCACCGGAGCCGTGTCTACATTGTCCACCACCAAGACGCCATGGGGGTTACCCATGGAGACGGCGCTGAGATCCACCGTCTGCCCGTCCACGTCAACGGTGTAGACGGTTTTCTGTCGATCCGCAGCGAAGGGAATGGCAGGGGGATTGAGCTCCGGCACCCCCATATTGACGGTCACCATTCCCTGCCTGCCAACCCGGAGTTCGATGACGCCCTTGGCGGTCTGAACCCGGATGATCTTCTTGTTGGTCAACCGCTGATCGCGTACGAAGCTGGCAAAACACCGGGCACCGTTGCCGCATTGCTCCACCTCGGAACCGTCCGCGTTGAAGATCCGGTAACGGAAATCCACATCCGGCAGGCCCGGCGGCTCCACCACCAGAAGCTGATCAAAGCCGATACCAAAGTTCCGGTCCGACAACTTGCGGATCATATCGGGCCGCAGACGGAACGGTTGGCTGATGGCGTCCACCACCATGAAATCATTGCCCAGGCCGTGCATCTTGGTGAAGCGCAGTGACGGGCCCTGCCCCCGGCGATGCTGACTCATTTCCCCGGTCTCCCTCATTCCGGCAGACAACTTTCGGGTGCGAGCTGGTCCTCAAGGGTTTCCCGCCGCCGAACCACATGCACCTGGTCACCATCCACCATCAACTCAGGCGGGCGGTTACGGGTGTTGTAGTTCGAGCTCATGACGAACCCGTAGGCCCCGGCTGAACGCACCGCCAGCAGATCACCGGGCTGCAGGCTGAGGTTGCGGTCTTTGCCCAGGAAATCGCCGGTTTCACAGACCGGCCCCACCAGGTCCCAGCTTTTTTCCGCACCATCCTGACGGGGCTTGGCGGGCACGATCGCCTGCCAGGCGCTGTAGAGCGCCGGACGGATCAGATCGTTCATGGCCGCATCAATGACGGCAAAATTCTTGTGTTCGGTGCATTTGAGGATTTCCACCCGGGTCAGCAGGATGCCCGCATTAGCGGCGATGGAGCGGCCAGGCTCAACCACCAGTTCAAGCTGCCGGTCTCCAAGACGCTCGACCAGGGCGCGCACGTAATCCGATGGCTGTGGCGGATGCTCCTGATCGTAGGTGACGCCCAGGCCGCCGCCCATGTCCAAATGGCGAATTGTGATGCCTTGCTCGGCGAGGGTATCGATCAGCTCCACCACCCGATCAAGGGCATCGAGGAATGGATCGACGGACGTGAGCTGGGACCCGATATGGCAGTCGACACCAATGATGTTCAGGTTTGGCAGACGGCTGGCCCGGGCGTAAACCGCCGGTGCCTCGGCGATATCAATGCCGAATTTGTTTTCTTTCAGACCGGTGGAAATGTACGGATGGGTGCCCGCATCCACATCCGGATTCACCCGCAGTGAAACGGGTGCGCGAACGCCGAGCTCACCGGCCACCGCATTCAGGCGATCCAGCTCGGTGTCGGATTCCACGTTAAAGCAGCGCACGCCCGCCTCCAGGGCGCGACGCATTTCCCATTCCTGTTTGCCAACGCCAGAAAACACCACTTTGGATGCCGTGCCGCCCGCCCTGAGCACCCGCTCAAGCTCGCCGGCAGATACGATATCGAAGCCCGCACCCAGCCGGGCCAGGACATTGAGCACCGCCAGATTGCTGTTGGCTTTCACCGCGTAGCACACCAGATGAGGCAAGCCACTCATGGCATCGTCATAGGCCCGGTAATGACGCTCCAGCGTCGCCCGTGAATAAACATAGGCCGGCGTACCAAAACGCTCAGCAATCTCGGAGACGGGCACGTCCTCGGCAAACAGCTCGCCGTTGCGGTAATTGAAGTGGTCCATGGTTTCCCTAAATCGTCAAACGGGCACAGAGCAGACCGACTACTGGTCAGTGTCGTCGTCTTCACGCGCCGGCTGGCCATCGGCCGGAGCTTCGGAACGACTGGATGCGTCCGGCTCCGGCAGATACAGATCGCCTTTCTGTCCGCACCCCTGAAGCACCGGCATCAGACTCAGGCTGGCCAATAAAAGCGTTATGGCGCGCATTCCTGCAACCTCTACATGTGTTTTGGCCTGAGTATACCCGAGACGCAACCTGCCCGGCGAGGACACGATCACGACGCCTCCAGCGCCTGGTTCAGCAAGCGCTCCAGTGCCGAGCGATAGTACAGGTACTGGCTGGTCTGGATATCCTGCTGATAGGCCTCCGGTGCCAGATCGTTGGGCAGATGAACATCGGTCAGGTAGACCGGGTAGTCAGCGCCAGCCCGCCTCTGCGACCGGATAAACTGAGCGACGGCCGGAATTAACTGGTCGCCATGCTCCTGGACCGTAAACTCCTGATTGCCGCAAAACAGATCGAAACGGACGGGGCCGTCCCCCTCCTGCACGCCCACCGCCTGCACTTCCAGGCCAGGTGGCGGGGCGGTATGGCCGGAGTCTTTACACCTTACCGTGGACCATTGGCCGTGGCGCAGCACCACCTCCCGACACTGAACTGACGACGAAGTAATGGACGAATAGCCCTGCCTGAGCATTCGGCGTTCCAGCACATTTTCCAGGAATCGCATCAGGGGCACCAGCAGGTAACGGCGGTCACCCAGCGGCTGTTCCCAACAGGACAACGAACCGACTTCATCCACCACCCAGATTCGCGCACGCTGCCCTCGAAGCCAGAAGAACACCTGAACATTATCCGGTTCGCTGGCCTGGCAAACCGCGCGTAACGCCGGATCCTCCGGGATTGCGCAGCGGTCGAACACCACCGGCAGGAACCGGGCCTGGGGCAAGGTCAGATGTTCCAGCAGATCTGCAAAGCTATCGAGCGCGACGAAGCCCGGCTCAGCCCCGTGGAATTGAAGCAGGAAGTAGCGCCGGTCCATTTCGATCACGTAACGCAACGGGTGGGGCCCGCTGTCGCCCGCAAAAAAATGATTCAGCACGTCATCGAACAGCTCTTGCACCCGACGGGCAATTGCGGCGCCGTGTCCACGGTTGTGGGCATGCACCCGAATGTCGGGAACCCGAGCAGGGCTGGCCGCAACGGAGGCCAGAACATTCTTCAGGCACTGCACCAGGGTATCCCCGGTGGCGTAGTGCTGAAGGCTCACCTCGTGCCAGCTGTTGAAGGTGATCTGATCGATGGTCACCACCAGGTTTTCCCGACCACCGCTGAACCCCAGCGAGTCGTGCCGGGCACTGAGTTTGTGCAGTCCTTTTTCGGTCAGGCGGGACTGGGGATCAACACCCACGTTCACCAACAACAGGTGGCGCAGCGGATGCAGACTCTCGGACAACGCATCCCGGCCGGCCGGGGCAATCGGAAACGGCAGGAATTCGGTCAGCGCATCCAGCATCTCCCGCAATTCACTCACCGAGGCAACCGTCCGCCCGGCGCGGACATTCAGGCGCGTGGAGCGGTTCAGCAGGCCGTTGCAGTAACACCAGAGCATCAGCTCAGCCAGGTGCCCGGAACGACGGATAACCGGTTGCCAGAAGGCATCGGTGGGATCTTCCAGGTCCCGGTACAGCTGCCAGCCATCACCGCCGCCCTGATAGGACTGGTGATGAAACGACAGGTTTTCCTCCGTCAGTGACGGCACCAGCCCCGGGTTGATCGGTTCGACCTTGCCCGCCTTGCGCTGAAACGCCGCGTACAGCTTGCGCCCCAGCAAGTTGATATCGTGTTCACTGATCGACACCTCAGCGCCGTGTTCCCGGGCCAGGCGCGACAGCAGCCGGTAACTGTGGGACAGTTCGGCCACGATGGTCCGGCGAATCCGGATCACGTCCTCGGCCCGCCAGGCGTGGCGATTATCCAGTTCCACCAGAATGGCCTCGGACCATTGCCATCGGGCGATCAGATCACCCAGCAAGCGAACCCGCCACTGGTCCGCCGACGCCTCTGCCCGCGTCAGCGGCAGGCCGGCCTTCAGATACAGGCTACGGCGCACCAGATCGAGCCTTTCCGGCGCATTACTGTCGTTGAGCCAGGTTTCCAGGCGCTGG